>JALNZE010000017.1 GCA_023229465.1 Chitinophagaceae bacterium | reverse complement strand
AATAACAAACCCCGAAGGGGTGATATGATTCATAGAATACAATGGGAAAAGCAATAACAAACCCCGAAGGGGTGACATGATTCATAGAATACAATGGGAAAAGCAATAACAAACCCCGAAGGGGTGATATGATTCATAGAATACAATGGGAAAAGCAATAACAAACCCCGAAGGGGTGATATGATTATAGAATACAATGGGAAAAGCAATAACAAACCCCGAAGGGGTGACATGATTATAGAATACAATGGGAAAAGCAATAACAAACCCCGAAGGGGTGACATGATTCTTGGACGCTATGATTATATTATTGTTTAATTTAACTTCCGAACTTTAGATAATTTCGTTTACACTAATAAAAAGTCATTTATGTTCTACCAAAAGATTAGCAAGTTTTGCCATGTAATAAAAATAAATGTTGCCATAGGCGGTATTTGTTTTGCTATGCTGCTGATTTGTTTGAATGCTTATTCGCAGCAGCAGCCATTGGGCATTTTTGATGGGCAAAGCAATGTAGGAAACGCTATCCGGCCGGGATCAGCCACGTATCTTTCTTCAGAACAGCAATATATACTTACAGGCGCCGGTTACAATATATGGTTCGAAAAAGATGAGTTCCACTATGCCTGGAAGCGGATAACGGGTAATTTTATTTTATATGCACGTGCGGCATTCGCTGGGTCTGAAGGGGTTGATCCTCACCGTAAATTAGGCTGGATGATACGGAAAAACCTTGATGCCAATGCCCCGCATATTTCTGCTGCAGTGCATGGAGATGGTTTAGCTGCCCTTCAATACAGGAAAATAACCGGTGCCCAAACAGAAGAAAAAAAATCAGGTCTGAAGAAAGCTACTATCATTCAATTAGAAAGAAAGGGAAATGTATATACCATGCGTATAGCCAAATATGGTGAACCATTTGTAACCGAACAGGTGGCTGATATTGAAATGGGCAATGAAGTGTATGTGGGCTTGTTTGTGGGCTCTCATAACGCGGATGTTTCCGAAACAGCTTTGTTCTCTGATGTTTCGGTTTCTATTCCCTATCCGGGTATAGCGGACCAGCGGACCCCCATGGTTTTGGGTAGTAACCTCGAACTGTTAGACATCGCATCAGGAAAGAGAGAAATCGTTTATACACAAACCAATTCCATTCAGGCGCCTAACTGGCTGCAGGATGGGAAAACCCTTTTGTATAATGATAGTAAAGGGATGATCTATACTTTTTCGCTCGATACCCACAAGGCTACTTTATTGAATACGGGTACAGTTACCAATAATAATAATGATCATGTTCTCTCATTTGATAGTAAAATGCTTGGCCTGAGTTCCAATGTGAAGGAACTGGGCGGATCTATCATTTATACGGTTCCCATTGAGGGGGGAATACCCAAACAAATTACCCCTAAGGGCCCTTCTTATCTTCACGGATGGTCGCCTGATAGTAAGGACCTTGTTTACTGTGCCGAAAGAAATGGTAATTATGATGTGTACAAAATACCTGCTGAAGGGGGAAATGAAATTCGGTTAACAGATGCACAAGGCCTGGATGATGGTCCGGAATATACTCCCGATGGAAAATATATTTATTTTAATTCGGTACGTTCCGGCCTGATGCAGGTTTGGCGTATGAGGCCCGATGGAACCCAACAGGAACAGGTAACCAATGATACCTTCAATAACTGGTTTCCCCATATCTCACCCGATGGCAAATGGATGGTTTATCTGTCTTTTTTACAGGAAGAAGTGGAGCCGGGTATTCATCCGCCTTATCAGCATGTGTATATCAGGCTACAACCTGTTAATGGAGGCGTTTCAAAAGTGCTGGCCTATGTGTATGGGGGGCAGGGGTCCATCAATACACCTTCCTGGTCGCCGGATAGTAAACGAATCGCTTTTATCAGTAATTCGGATATGCGCCAATAAAAATAGTAACATGGATGATCAGTTACTATATAAACAGGGTATTTTTTTTGTATCAGTAAATTATTTTGAATGTTTTCAGTATATAAAAAAGGTTGCCTGCCTGTTTTTAGTTTATTGCTTGCATTGGGTGCTCATGCCCAGCATAAACAATCAATCAGTGTTTGGCTTACTGATCCGGCTACAGCTGTTTATTTTCAGCAACAGCCTGAACAATACTTCGCGGCTAAACGGGATACTGCCGGTAAATTTTACATCCTGATTAATGAGGCTAAGCAATATCAAACCATTGATGGTTTTGGGTTTACCTTAACCGGTGGCAGTGCGCAGCATTTGATGAAGATGAGCAAAGAGAGCAGGCATGTATTGCTAACTGAATTGTTTGGCACAGAAAAAAATAATATCGGAACCAGTTATCTGCGAATAAGTATTGGCGCTTCTGATTTGAGTGATCATGCTTTTTCTTATGATGATATTCCTGAAGGACAAACCGATACTGGCCTTGTTCATTTTAACCTTGGTCCTGATAAAAAGGATGTGATACCAATATTAAAAGAGATACTGGCAGTTAATCCAAAAATAAAAATAATGGGGTCTCCCTGGTCGCCACCGGTATGGATGAAAAATAATAAGGACTTCCGCGGTGGTAACCTGCTGCCTGAATATTATGGGGTATATGCCCGCTATTTTGTAAAGTATATTTTGGAGATGCGAAAAAAAGGTATCCGGATTGATGCGGTAACCGTTCAGAATGAACCCCTGCATCCCGGTAATAATCCAAGCTTACAAATGCTGGCGCCTGATCAGGGAAATTTTGTAAAGAATCAGTTGGGTCCTGCTTTTAAAAAGGCTGGGATTGATACTAAGATCATTATTTATGATCATAATGCCGACCGGCCTGATTATCCTATCTCGATATTAAATGATCCTGCTGCAAAAAAATATATCGATGGATCTGCTTTTCATTTGTATGGCGGTAAAATTGAAGCGTTGTCTGAGGTGCATGCGGCGCATCCAGACAGGAACCTGTATTTTACTGAGCAATGGATTGGCGCCCCTGGTAGTTTCGCGGGTGATATACCCTGGCATGTTGAAAACCTGGTTATCGGCGCCACGCGTAACTGGTGCAGGATAGTGTTGGAATGGAACCTGGCATCCGCCCCGGATTATAAACCTTATACAGATCGTGGTGGTTGCAGCAGTTGCCTGGGTGCCATCACTATTGATAAAAATAAGGTAATCCGAAACCCTGCCTACTATATTATAGCACATGCTTCTAAATGGGTTCGGCCAGGTTCCGTTCGGATAGCATCAAATTTGCCGGCAGGGCTGCCCAATGTAGCCTTTCGCAGGCCTGATGGAAAAATGGTACTCATTATTTTGAATAAAGCGAATCAAAAAAGAAGTTTTACACTACAATACAAAGGGAAAATGGTCAATATGGAATTGAATGCAGGAGCAGTGGCTACCTATTTTTGGTAGTTTATTTTACTGTGCTATTTCGCTCTATTAAACTGCTTTGTAAAACAATTTTATTCATATAGCCTCCCAAATTTTTTTTCTTGATCATCCGAAACAATAATTCTGCTGATTCTTTTCCAATCTCAAACGCTGGTTGAGTGATCGTAGTTAATGAGGGAGAAAGCAATGAGGCCGTTCGTAAATTTGAAAAGCTTATTATTTTCAATTGCTGAGGTATTTTTATTTTGAGATCATTACACACATAATAGGTTGAAATAGCCAGTTTTTCAACGGATGCGAAAATGCCATCAGGCCGTACCTTTCTGGAAAGTAATTTTTTTAGTATAGCCTGATTGGAAATATTGTCATTATTGCATTGAATAATCAGTTTCGGATCAAATGCTATTTTATATTTTTGCAGGGCAGCTTGATAGCCCAACATCCTTTTCTGTGTGATTGATAAAAATCTGGATACACATAAAAAAGCTATTTTTTTACAACCTGCCAGCATCAGGTGCTCGGTTGCTTTAAAGCTACTTTCATAATCATCAGTGGTTACTGTTGAGCACTCCATTGTTTCTGGAATTCTGTCAAAAAAGATGATAGGTACACCCGTATGTTGCAAGTTTATAAGATGATCCACACTGGCTGTTTCGCCACAAAGTGAAATCAATACGCCATCAACCCTTCCACACTGTAGATGGTTAATGGTAGAAACTTCATTTATATAATCTTCGTGTGTTAAATACGTTAAAACATGGTATTCCTTCTGCTGGGCCACTAGTTGAATACCATCAATAACAAGTGAAAAAAAGTTGTTGGCTATCTCTGGTATCACAACAGCAATGGTGTTGCTTTTATTTTTTCGTAACCCCCTGGCAAATGGATTTGGCTGGTAATTCAGTTTTTCAGCCATTGCCAACACCCGTTTTTTTGTTTCAGTACTGATCTCATAGCTGTCATGCAACGCTTTGGATACAGACGAAATAGAAAGCCCCAGTTCTTCTGATAATTTTTTTAAGTTAATTTCACTCATAAAAGAAAATATCAGTTCAATAAATAAAAAGCAGTAGTGTAGGTAATAGAACATCCAAGGTACAATTTTTACGAAAATAGACGAAAATGATTTCGTAAAATACCTATGCCTGTCATAATTCATTCTGTTTCATCTAAATCTGCTTTCCATATTAGGAACAACTTATGAAACTATTTCAGATTCATTAATAAACTTATTCTGGATAAATCCATACCTATGGAAGGTAAAAGCATTATGATCCAAAATGAATCAAAATTATTGTCATTTACCCGGACAAAATATCTGAAGAAGTAACAGGAACTTGCAATTCCATACGAAATCGTTTTCGTAGATAAACCAAATAGAATGATGGGAATCATTATTTTTTTTTAGATCTTCACAAACAGATACAATGCTTCGCCAATAAATATTTCGTTTATACTTACCCGGGTACTGTTTGTGGTGCTGGCGTTGGAAGCTTATAAATTTTTCTAACACTCTAACTGCATGCCATGCAATTGCCAAAAATCTGCTTAGCCATTTTACTGCTTTTTACTTTTAACGCCTCCCGGGCCCAGCAAAGGGTTTCCGGTAAAATTACCGATCCCGCGGGATTGCCTGTTAATGGCGCCACCATTAATGTAAAAGGAACCAAAGTATATACCGCAACCGATGCCAGAGGTTTGTTTTCAATCAGCGTGCCGCCAAATTCAAGTGGAATCCTTGTTGTATCCTATGTTGGGCATGAAATAAAAGAAATAGAAATTAAAAACCAAATGGTATTCAATGTGCAACTTAAACAAGTTGATGCCGGATTAACGGATGTGGTAGTTGTGGGTTACGGAACCCAACGAAAAAGCCAGTTGACCGGAGCCATTTCTTCTATATCCGCTAAAGAAATTTCGGAACTGCCAATTTCGAGTACGCAGCAAGCCTTACAGGGCAGGGTTGCCGGTATGGATGTCATTAATTCCAGTAACAGACCTGGTGCTGAACCCAAAGTAACCATCAGGGGAAGACGTTCTTTTAATGCCGGTAATGATCCATTATACGTAGTGGATGGAATACCGTTGGGCGGCGGAATTGGAGATGTCAACCCACAAGACATTCAATCAATTGAGGTACTAAAAGACGCATCTGCATCAGCTATCTATGGGTCGCGTGGAGCTAATGGTGTTATTATTGTTACTACTAAAAGAGGTAAAAACGGGAAGAGCGTTTTTAGTTATGATGCTTATGCGGGTGTAGCCCGGTCACTTGGCCAAATAGACATGATGAATGGGCCACAATACGCTGAATTCAAACGGGAATCTCGCCGGGCTACAGGTAATTATCCTGATATTGCTACAGAAGATGCGGATAAAAAATTGTTTGAAGCGGTAGAATTAGAATCCATAAAGCTGGGCCGTACTACAAATTACCAGGCTTTACTACTTCAGAACAGCTTGCAGCAAAGTCACCAGGTCAGTTTGATGGGTGGCGCTGAAAAAACACAGTTTGCCATTTCGGCCAATGTCTTTAATGAAAAGGGCATTGTGTATAACCAGGATTTTACCAGGTATACATTGCGTTTGAATTTAGATCACCAGATCAATGAATTTATAAAAATCGGCGCGTCTATGATGGTAGCAAACAGCCTTCATAATGGACCGAATTTTAATCCGATAGGAGGCGCCTTACAGGAAAATCCCCTGGGTATTCCTTATGATAATAACGGGAACCTCCTCTTTCTTCCCACCACAGATGGGTTACGTACTAATCCATTGGCAGAAATAGTTCCTGGCGCCATTATTGATGAAAGAAAAAGAATCCGTGTCTTTACCAGCCTGTATACAGAAGTTAAAATTGCAAAAGGGTTAACTTACCGCCTGAATTTTGGTCCTGATTTTACCAATGAACGGTATGGACAGTTTACTGGAAGCCAAACAAATGACCGCCGTGGCGGAAATCCAACTGCCAGAACCCAGAATTCCTCCAACTTTAATTATACATGGGAGAATATCCTGAACTATAAAAAAGTGTTCAGTCAAATTCATTCACTTGATATTACTGTATTACATTCCATACAGTCTAACAGGGATGAATATTATGATGCGAGGGTAAATGGTGTACCCGCCGAACCACAGGCTTTTTATAATATCGGTGCAGCCACCATTGTAGGAGGAGTAGGCAGTAATTTGACCGAATGGGGCTTACAATCATTTATGGGAAGAATCAACTATGGACTGAAAGAAAAATATTTACTCACTTTAACGGGTAGATCAGATGGATCATCCCGATTGGCGGCTGGTAATCAATACAGTTTCTTCCCATCCGTAGCATTTGGTTGGAATATTTCCAGTGAAAAATTCATGAGCCATGTTGCTTTTGTAGATAAACTGAAGTTAAGAGTAAGCTACGGGAATACCGGCAACCAGGCAATTCTTCCTTATCAAACCCTGGGCTCTTTATCCAGAACCACTTATGCTTTTGGAACCAGTGGCGCTTTTGGTTATCGTCCGAATGAGATACCCAACCCCAATCTGAAATGGGAGAAATCTGGTACTGCAAATATTGGCCTTGATTTTAGTTTATTCAATAACCTCATCAATGGGTCTGTTGAAATGTACAGAACTAATACAAGAGACTTACTTTTATCCAGGCAACTTCCTATTACAGGTGGGTTTGCCAGTATTACAGAAAATATAGGAGCTACCCGAAATCAAGGTATTGAGGTAAATATTTCTACTGTTAATTTCAGAAATAAAAAAGGGTTTAAATGGACCACCGATTTCAATGTATTTGCCAATAAAGAGGAGATTGTTGAATTATATAATGGCAAAAATGATGATGTAGGAAATGCATGGTTTATTGGCAAGCCGCTTACAGTTTATTATGATTATCAGAAAATTGGTATCTGGCAAACTAGTGATAAAGATGCAGCAATAACATTTTCTCAAAAACCAGGAGAGATTAGAGTGAAGGATCAAAATGGTGATGGCAAAATTACTTCTACAGATAGGATTATTTTGGGAAGCGATGTACCGAAATGGTCAGGTGGTATTACTAATCGGTTTGAGTACAAAGGATTCGATTTATCTGTATTTATTTATGCACGCATTGGCTCTATGATTCGTAGCCGGTTTCATGATAACAATAATACTTTGTTCGGCCGCTATAATAACCTGAATATAAATTACTGGACCCCTAACAATCCCACTAATGATTTTCCAAGACCTAATCAGAACCAGGAATTCCCTATTTACGGATCAACACTTTCCTATTTTGAGGGCACATTTATAAAAGTCAGGAACGTTTCGCTGGGCTATAATTTCACTAAAGAAGCAGCTTCAAAAATGAAGATGCAATCTTTTCGGCTCTACCTGAATGTGCAACAGCCCTTCATTTTTGCTATCTATAGAAGTAAATACAAAGGAATTGATCCGGAAGGCGACAGACAATTGAATGGTGATACGCCTGCTACCAGCCTATTTACTTTTGGAATAAATGCTAAATTTTAATTTCAAAAAAAGTATCATCTCGAAATGGGTTTCAACAATCACCATAAAATAATCGGTATGAAAAAAATAAATTTTATAATAGTTTGTCTCACCCTGTTTGCGGTTTCTTCCTGTAAGAAGTTGCTGGATGAAAAACTGGTATCAACTGTTAACGACCAATACCTGAATTCCAAAGCGGGTTTTGAAGATGCGGTAAAAGCCACCTATTCCTCTCTCCGTAACTTTTATGGATCCGAAAGAGGAATGTCTTTAACTGTTTTCGGAACTGATTCTTACACCCGCGGTTCCGATGGAAGTTGGAAATTTGTAAATGACTATACATCGCAGTTAGATGCCCGAACCGGCATCGTTACAGAAGTATGGAACGAATTCTATAAAGCAATCAATACCGCGAATGCAGTCGTGGGACGTGCTGATAAAGTTGTAGGTTTTGATCCTGTTTTGAAGGACAAAAGAGTAGCCGAAGCCCGTTTTCTAAGGGCACAATACTACTTTATATTGGTTCAAATGTTTGGGCCTGTTCACCTTACTTTGCAGGAAAACACTGCCGCGATATCCACGGCAAGCAGGACTCCCATTGCTGATATTTATAAAGCAATTATTGCTGACCTTGAATTTGCTGTTTCAAAACTCGAACCGGATATTAAGAAAACGGATTATGGCAGGGCTACCAAACCCGCCGCGGAACATTTGCTGGCAAAAGTATATTTAACACGTGCCACTTCTTCTGCAAAAGAAACCGATGATTATAGTAAAGCTGCCCAATATGCCAAAAATGTAATTAACAATTATAATTTCCGTCTTTTGCCGGATTATGCCAAGGTATTCGAACAAGGGGCCGGTGAAACTAATGACGAAGTGATCTGGTCTGTTCAGTACACCAGCGACCCATTAACAAATAGCACAGGCAACAACGCACACGTGTTTTTTCTAATGGAATACGATGTGCAACCCGGTATGCAGCGGGATGTGGCAAATGGCCGCCCATTCAAACGCTTCCGACCTACCAATTTCACACTGGGCTTATGGGATCGAAACAATGATTCACGGTATGATAAGAATTTTAAGTCGGTTTTTTACTGTAATAAACCAGGAACCTATTCAATCAATGGAAAAACTGTTACACTGGCATCAGGTGATACCGCTATCTGGTTACCAGGGGTTGAACTATCCGCAAGCGTTATTGCCGGTAAAAACTACCAGGTGATACCACCAAGCAAATACACACCGAAATTATACCCATCCCTGACAAAATTTCTGGACCCATTGCGGCCGGATAAAACAACTTTTGAAGGATCAAGGGATTTCTTAGCTTTCCGGTTGGCTGAAACTTACCTGATTGCGGCGGAAGCTTCCATGTATATTGGAAATCTTGCGGAAGCTGCCGGTTATGTAAATAAAGTACGCAGAAGGGCTGCCTACCCTGGCAAGGAACTGCTGATGGAAATTACACCTGTTGATCTTACTATCGATTTTATACTGGATGAAAGAGACAGAGAATTATTGGGTGAGCAACTGCGCTGGTTTGATTTAACCAGGACTGGTAAATTGTTTGAAAGAGTAAAAAAATATAACGTAGAAGCAGCTCCTGGTATTAAAGACTTTCATATACTGCGGCCGATACCACAAAGCCAGATAGATCTTACTGAAGGGGGTGCTACTGCCTTTCCACAGAACGCTGGTTATTGAGCGACACGAACAAATGATCAAGTCTGAAAGCTCTATGGGTTTATTATTTGATGATAGGTAAATGATGATGGCAGGCCTTTCTCAGGATATTGACAATAAAAATCTAAATTCACGATCAAATAATTACTATGGCTTCGAATGATTTATTCTCTTTACAGGATAAAGTAATCATCGTTACCGGCGGAACCGGTGTTTTAGGGGGAGCATTTGTAAAAGGGATTGCCAATGCCGGTGGTATACCTGTTATTCTCGGAAGAAATGCAGCTGTAGCAGAACAAAGGGCCAAAGAAATTATTGACAATGGTGGTAAAGCAATGGCTGTTGTTTCGAATGTGCTGGACGAAACAGAACTGGTAAAGGCAAAAAATAGTATTCTCGAAAAATATGGAACCATTGATGGCTTGGTAAATGGCGCCGGTGGTAATTTACCCGAAGGAGTCCTGCAGCCTGATGCTGATATTTTTTCTATGAATATGGATGGTATGAAAAAAGCCATGGAACTGAATCTATGGGGTACCATCATTCCTACCCAGGTTTTTGGCAAAGTGATGGCAGCAAAAGGGAAAGGTAGTATTGTAAATATTTCTTCCGTAACCTCTAAACAGGTAGTTACGAAAGTGTTAGGATATAGTATGGGTAAGGCTTCTGTGGATTGTTATAATCAATGGTTTGCTGTAGAAGTAGCTAACCGTTTTGGGGATGCTATTCGGGTGAATGCGATCATGCCCGGATTTTTTCTAACAGAACAAAACAGAACCTTATTAACACAACCTGATGGATCCTTTACACTACGTGGAAACCTGGTCATACAAAATACACCCTTCAAAAGATTTGGTAAACCTGAAGAACTAGTTGGCGCTTTGATTTATCTGTTAAGTGATGCTTCAAAATTTGTAACAGGTATGCAGATAGGAGTTGATGGGGGTTTTACAGTATATAGTGGGGTATAAGCTTTAATATATTAATAATGACCGAATACATTTTTACAGAGAATTTTTTATTGCAGGGTAAAATTGCCCAAAGATTGTACCATGATTACATGAAGAACATGCCTGTTATTGACTATCATTGTCATTTATCCCCACAGGCTATAGCCGATGACCAGCAGTTTAAAAATTTGACAGATATTTGGTTAAAAGGTGATCACTACAAATGGCGCGCTTTACGTTCTTTGGGTATATCCGAAGAACTCATAACTGGCAATGCCTCCGATAAAGAAAAATTTTTAGCCTGGGCCAAAGTAGTCCCGCAAACTGTTCGAAATCCTTTGTTTCACTGGACACACCTGGAATTGAAAAATGTATTTGGTATAACTGAATACCTGAATGAAAAGAATGCTGAGTCTGTTTATGAGCGGTGTAACGCTAAATTGCAAACACCTGCTTTTGCCACACAATCCATTTTGCATTCTTTTAATGTAGCTTATGTTGGTACTACCGATGAACCATGGGATAATCTGGAACATCACAAAAAATTCGCAGTAGCGAATAATACTATTCGAATGGCTCCTTCTTTCCGGCCTGAAAAACTATTGATGATTGATCAAACGGAATCTTTTTTCAAATGCCTTAGTTTGTTAGAGATAGCAAGTGGCATTGTAGTAAAGGATATTGTTTCTCTGTTAGAGGCATTACAAAACCGTATTGATTTCTTTCATGCAAATGGATGCAGGGTATCAGACCATGGATTTATGCAATTGCCTGATAATTTTCAATTTTCGTCGCAATTGGAACGTGAGTTTACTTCTCTAATGATCAACCGTAATGGACATTTTTCTGATCCGGAAGCATTTATGGGTTATATCCTGATTGAATTGAGTAAAATGTATCATAAGAAAGATTGGGTGCAACAATTTCATTTGGGTGCAATCCGTAATAATAATACCCGACTCAATCAACGATTAGGTGCTGATAGCGGTTTTGATTCAATTGGCGATTTTTCGCGGGCCATGCAACTTTCTTTGTTCCTTGATCAGTTAGATAAAACGGATCAACTGGCTAAAACGGTTATCTATAATAGCAATCCTTCCGATAATGAAGTTTTTGCCAGTATGATCGGTAATTTTAATGACGGAAGTATCAAAGGGAAAATGCAATTCGGTTCCGGCTGGTGGTTCCTGGATCAGAAGGATGGTATGGAAAAACAACTCAATGCTTTATCAAATATGGGATTGATCAGCACATTTATTGGGATGATCACCGATAGCAGAAGCTTTCTCTCTTTTCCAAGACACGAATATTTCAGAAGAATTATCTGTAACTTATTTGGTGATGAAATGGAGAAGGGCTTGCTGCCCAATGATGAAGAGTGGATAGGTGGTATACTAAAAAATATTGCTTATTATAATGCAAAGGAATATTTCAAAATTTAAAACGATAGCAATGAAGCAGACTTTTTATTTGTGTTTTATTTTGTTCGCCCAGCTAAGCTGGGTTAGCGCGCAGCAAAAACCGGGTCAATGGGAATACCTCTTTAATGGTAAGGATCTGAAAGGCTTTAAACAGTTAAACGGCAAGGCAAAGTATACAGTGCAGAACGGGGAAATAGTAGGAACCACCGTATTGAAAGAGCCCAATAGTTTCCTGGCCACTGAAAAAGACTATGGCGATTTTATTTTTGAAGTGGATTTCAAGGTAAATGACAATATGAATTCTGGGATCCAGTTTAGAAGTGAAATAAATAGCACTACTGATCATTGTAATGTAACAGACAAGCATACCCCGGAGAGGGTGCATGGCTATCAAATGGAGATTGATCCGGCTGCAAGAGCCTGGAGTGGTGGCATTTATGATGAAGCAAGGCGGGGTTGGCTTTATTCGATGGAAAATAATCCATCGGCTAAAAATGCGTTTAAAAACAACCAGTGGAACCATTATCGCATAGAATGTATCGGTACCAGTATCCGCACCTGGGTAAATGGCATTGCCTGTGCACATCTGATAGATGATATGACACCTAAAGGCTTTATTGCTTTGCAGGTACATGCTATTTATGATGCTAAAAATGCAGGCGAAGAAATACGTTGGAAAAACGTTAGAATACAAACGAAAAATTTAAAACCCACACCCGCGGATGATGTGTTTGTTGTGAATACCCTTGTTAACAATATTTCTGCTGATGAAAATAGAATGGGGGTACGTTTATTATGGGATGGTAAAACCACTGATGGTTGGAGAGGAGCGCATACATCTGGTTTCCCTGAAAAAACCTGGGCAATTAAAGATGGAGTACTCTGGGTAACCAAAGGGAAAAGCGCTGAGTCGCAAAATGGTGGAGATATTGTAACCAATGAGGAGTTCAGTGCTTTTGATTTGCAATTTGATTTTCTGCTTTCTGATACGGCCAATTCGGGTGTAAAATATTTTGTAACAGAAAAAGAAAAGACTTCCGGTTCCGCTATAGGGCTGGAATACCAGGTATTAGACGATGATAAACACCCGGATGCCAAACTGGGTTCTATCGGCAACAGAACGTTGGCTTCTTTGTATGATCTGATTCCCGCTAAGAAAACAGGCAGAGAAAAATTACCAATCGGTGAGTGGAACCGTGGCCGTATCATCGTGTATCCGGATGGTCGTGTGGAGCATTGGCTGAATGGCTGGAAAGTATTGGAATATCAGCGTGGTACACAGTATTTTTATGCATTGGTTGCCAAAAGCAAGTTCGCCAATATACCTGGTTTCGGAATGGCTGTAAAAGGACATATCTTATTACAGGAACATGGAACACAGGTAGGGTACCGGAGTATTAAAATCAAAGAGCTAAAATAATTCTTTCATAAATAATAATTGCTTTATGTCAAATACCAGAAGAAATTTTATCAAACAATCCGCACAGGTGGCAGCAGGTACCTATATTGCTTCCTTAGGATTTAGTGCAAAAAGTTATGGCAGAATTATTGGCGCCAATGATAGAGTAAGGGTAGGTGTGATCGGATTTTCCGATAGACACCGTAGCTCACATATTCCGCCTTTTATGAAATTTTATAAGGAAATGAATTTCGATATCGTTTCCGTTTCTGATATCTGGAAAAAAAGAAGAGAGGAGGGTGGCGCTTTTCTAAAAGATAAAATGGGGCATGATATTAATGTATACAGAAATAATGAGGAACTCTATGCCTCCAAAACAGTAGATGCTGTTTTCATCAGCACCGCGGATTTTCAGCATGCCTTGCATACCATTGAAGCGGTAAATGCGGGTTGTGATGTGTATTGTGAGAAACCTTTCGCCGAAACCATGCAGGATAATCGTGCTGCCTTACATGCCGTGAAAGCCTCTAAAAGTATTGTCCAGATTGGCTCTCAGCGCAGAAGCGGAACAAATTATAAGGCAGCGGCTGATTTTATTCAGGAGGGTAAATTCGGACCCATTACCATGGTAGAGCTTACCTGGAACGTAAACCAACCCGGCCGCTGGAGAAGGCCCGACCTGGTGGCACAGTGTAAAGAAGAGGATATTGACTGGAAACGTTACCTCCTCAACCGGCCCTTTGAAAATTTTGATCCACGAAAATATTTAGAATACCGTTTATTCTGGCCCTATTCATCCGGTATGCCCGGCCAGTGGATGAGTCATCAGATAGATACGGTGCATTGGTTCTCTAGTTTAAACCATCCGAGAAGCGTAACCGCTAACGGGGGAATATACCAGTGGAAAGACGGAAGAAAAAACTGGGACACCACCACCGCTGTTTTCGAATATGGCCCAATCAATGATCCGTCAACAGGATTTCAGGTTGTCTTTATGTCGCGCATGCACAATGGCGATGAGAACCCCAGTGAAATTTATTATTCCAATGGTGGTGAATTAAATCTGATGAATAACAAGGTTTCACCCAAAGGTGGGTTGCGTGCCAATGCTGCCGCTGCCATGAAAATGCAACCTAACCTGTTACCTGAATTAAATTTAACGGATTTAGTAGTAAAAGTAGAAGCCGGGGCCAATACCGGGGGCGATACATTAACAACGGCACATGTACATAACTGGATGGAATGTATTCGTAGCCGCAAACAACCCAATGCACCTGTTGAAGCGGGTTATAACCATTCGATAGCTACTATTATGACCAATGCGGCATGTCGCACCGGTCATAAAGTAACCTTCGATGAAAAAACACAGGAAGTATTAGCCGGAGGTAAAGTGTTTACCTATTAAACATATTTGGTAATACCCGGTATTGCTATTGGATAATAACCATCTGCATTAGGAACGATTGGGGGTAATGCATCCCAGTTATATATTTTCGGTTGGATATCAATACCTGAATTGATGGCCTTGTTCCAGTCAACCACCTGTCCACTATAAGTGGCCATTCGGCCAAGTATGGAAGTCATGGTGCTTTTGGCTCCGTTTTCGGTATCGGCAAATTTGTATTCTCCTTTTGCGATGGCCGCAAATAATTCATCGTGTTCTGTTTGATAGGGGTTGGGTTCTCCTTTGGTATCAAAATGATACATTACTTTGCCGGATGCATCCGTGATATTCGCGGCGCCGCAATAGATTTTTCCTTTGGTACCTACCAGCAGTTCATCTACTTTGCTCATGGTGCCTGGAATATGCCGGCACTGGCTGTTTAAGATAGAACCATCCGCATAAGTAAACTCCACATAGTGATGGTCGAATATCTCACCATGGTCCTTCCCTTTCCGAACCTGACGTCCGCCCATGCCCTGGGCCTTTACAGGGTAAGCATCTTTGAACCAGTTAATCACATCAATATTATGGATATGTTGTTCGGTGATATGATCACCGCATAACCAGTTAAAATAATACCAGTTGCGCATCTGGTATTCCATTTCTGTCTGGTTGTATTTGCGGGGTCTTACCCATACACCATCATTATTCCACCAGGCCTGCGCAGAAGTAATTTCTCCGATAAGGTCTTTTCTTTTATACAGTTCACGGTAAGAGTTCTGATAATGTCTTTGTAAACCAACCACCACATTTAATTTCTTTTCTTTTGCGATGGCGGCAGTAGCCAATACTTTTTGTATGCCGGCAGGATCAGTGGCTACGGGCTTTTCCATGAATACATGTTTACCCTGTTTGATGGCTTCTTCAAAATGGATAGGTCTGAAACCGGGAGGTGTGGTAAGTATGACTACATCAGCGAATGGAATGGCTTTCTGATAGCCATCAAAGCCCGTAAATTTTCTTTCTTCCGGAACATCAATCCGTTTTATTACTCCAGCCATGGCAGTATCTGATCCATCATCAGTAGTCAGTTCCTTATAACAACTATCCAGGTTGTCGCGGAAAGCATCAGCCATAGCAACCAGTTTTACATTCTGTTTACTTAAGAGAGCCTGCATGGCCGCGCCGGTACCACGGCCACCGCAACCGACAAGGGCTACTTTAATTACATCATCCGAACCTGAAAAATAATTGGCGGCGCCAAATAAAGGAGCTGCAATCAGTCCGCCGGCAAGTAAAGAACTTTGTTTTACAAAATCTCTTCGGGAGGGTTTGTTGGAAGCATCGTTGTACATATCATTTTTTTTTAAAGGTTATCGACCAAGATATTTTTTGAAAAAAAGATTGACCTCTTCCGGTGTTGGTTGCCGCACCGGGCGTAACAGGCGAAACCCAACCCAACTGGCTTCTGTCAGCCACCATTTACTTTTGGGTATCTGGGGATCTCTGCGGTTCCAGATGGGCTCAGATTTAAAGCGATTGGCAACTCTCAGGTTGCCTGCCGATTCAGTAAAGCTCCCGCCTCGCAAGGCTTTGGGGTATCTGGCAGGATTGGGTGCAGGTATAGGATCTGTCAGTTCCGTAATGTTAGCATAAGCATTCACATCATAATGATCAAGCGTCCACTCCATAACATTACCCAGCATATCATATAAGCCCCAGGCATTGGGCAATTTCTGCCCGACTTTATGAAATTTTTCATCACTGTTATTCTTATACCAGGCATATTGATCCAATTGGGTACTATCGTTGCCGAAAAAATACGTGGTATTACTGCCTGCCCTGCAGGCATATTCCCATTCCGCTTCTGTGGGTAACCTGTAAAATATTCCGGTTTTTTGATAGAGCCAGTGGCAGTACATTAATGCGGCAAATTGGGAGAGGCTATTCACCGGGTATCCGCCTTTTTTTCCCATTCCCCAACTCAGATCCACATATTGCGGGCTTGGCCTGGTAATGGCATCAACCTGATTATTCTCACTGGTAGTTTCATCTTTATAGAAAATATCAAACTCATCACGCGTTACTTCGTAAGCGCCCATCCAGAAAGCGGATAATTTAATTTTTTGTTGGGGAGCCTCATCTGCCTCCCTGTTTTTTTTGTTAGCGGGACTGCCTAAAACAAATTCACCACTTTGAATGGGAACCATTTTAAAACGTAGGGTACCGGCCGGTAAATTTTGTTCGTAACTTTTAAAATGATCAATCGCAATTTGCGCGGTACAAAATAGAATGGAATGAATTAGCAGGAGGGAGAAGACTACTTGTTTCACTGAGTATTATTTGAATAATTCAAGGTAAGATATTAATCAATAGAAATTGCTATTCCAGGTATCGGCTAAATCCTTTTGTGCTATGATAAATGATCTTTCCGTTAACCAGTTCTGTGATCAGGACTTCTGCCTGCAAGGCCAATACCAGCTTTTTTGCGGAAGCGATCGGCAGGATGCTGCAGGCGGTAGCTAACCAGTCGGCATCGGTACCGCTATTTGCAATTACGGTCACATTTCGTTGCGAGGAAATACCGTACCCTGTTCTCGGGTCAACGATATGTGAATACCTGATACCATTATGTTCCAGGTATTGATAGGCATCGCCGGAAGTAGCCACCGCCATATTTTTTAGTAGTAGTTTCTTTGGCAAAAGTTTATCAGTGGTTTCAGGCATATTAACACCAATTAGCCAACCCTTTGTTCCGGGTGGCGCCCCACTCATTACTATATCGCCACCGGCATCTGCCAATGCCCGCGTTATGCCCCTGCTTTTCAGAAACTCGATTACCTGTTGCGCAATATATCCTTTGGCAATACCGCCAAGGTCCAGTTTCATGCCGGTGACAGGTAGTGTAATTTCTCTATTCGTGCTATCAGTTCGAATATGATAAAAACCCACCATTTTTCTTTTAACATTAACTGATAGGCTGTCGGGAAATCGTTTTTCTTTTCTTGCCACACGCCACAAATGACTTAAAGGTCCAATGGTGATATCAAAAGCCCCTTCACTTTTTTCATAAGCCATTTTTGAATAGCTTATCATATTCCATAATGAGGGAGATATGCTGACTTTACCTTTTCCGGCAGCCGCGTTCAGTCTGCTAAGTTCACTGGAAGTATCATAATCGCTGAATAAGGTATTAAAGGAATCGATCAAAGCATACGCTTCATGTGCCAATACGGCGGCTTTCAGTGAGTCACCGGAAACCAGTATGATACTAAAAGGAGAGCCCATTTTGGCTTCGGAGAAATAGTATTTCTTCTCCTGGGCATAACTGCTGGGGATAGAAAGCGCCGCGAAAAAGAAGAAAGCAATTGTTTTGTACAAAATGTCTGTATTATAAACGGTTAGCAGTAAATTTAAGCAACAAAAAAATACCTCCATGCAAAGAAGAAAATTTATGCGGCAAAGTTTATTGGCCGGTGGCACATTGCTTACCGCTTCAGGCGCCTTTGCCAATAAGCAAACAAATGTTCCCACTGAAGATAACGGGCCCTTTCATTTATCGTATGCCATTCATGATGGCATGTTCAGAAGTCATGCAGGGCCTGATTTTACGAACCAGATACAATTCGCATACAATGCGGGTTTTCGGGCAATTGAAGATAATGGTATGATGAGCCGTACCCCTGAGCAACAGAAAAAAATTGGTGATACATTAGCAAAACTGGGTATGTTGATGGGCGTTTTTGTTGTTGAATTTGATAAATGGCCGCTATCCACATCACTAACAGGTAATAAAAAGGAATGGAAAGATAAATTTGTACAATCTTGTAAGGAGGCTGTAGAAGTTGCCAAACGCTGCAATGCCAAATGGATGACAGTTGTTCCGGGCAATTATGAAAGAAATCTGCCTATGGGTTATCAAACAGCCAATGTGATAGAAGCGATGCGACGTGGCGCTGAAATATTTGAACCCCATGGTTTGGTTATTGTGATGGAACCGCTTAGTGATACGCCTGATCTTTTTCTCAGGTATTCAGATCAGACTTATGCTATCTGTAAAGCGGTGAACAGCCCATCCTGTAAAATACTTTTCGATATTTACCATATGCAACGAAATGAAGGAAATGTAATAGCCAATATGGATAAGGCCTGGGATGAAATCGGGTATCTGCAGATAGGTGATAATCCGGGAAGAAATGAACCGGGTACCGGGGAACTGAATTATAGAAATATCTTCGGGCATATTCATGCAAAAGGATATAATGGTATTTTAGGGATGGAGCATGGTAATGCCAAACCGGGAAAAGAAGGTGAGCTGGCTTTGATTAAGGCCTATCGCGAAGCGGATGGTTTTATGTAATCCCTTTCACCTTTTCAGCCAATTTAGCTTAAATTGATCTCCCAAACCCTTCCTGCCATGAAGAAAATACTATGCCTGGTCTTTGCCATGCAACTTATCCTTTCGCAAATTCTTGCGCAACTTTCCGTTCAACAATTATTAACTGAAAATAAACCCAATCCGCTTGGTGTGGATGTGATCACTCCCCGCTTTAGCTGGCAGGTGATCAGTGAAAAAAGAAATACGCTACAAACAGCGTATGCCATTCAATTGTATGCCGCTGATAATAAAAAGAATCCTGTATGGAATTCGGGTAAAGTAATCTCTTCCCAGTCTGTATTTATACCTTATGCCGGTACTCCTTTACAAACCGGTAAAAAATATACCTGGCAGGTGCAGGTTTGGGATAATAGTGGTAATGCTTCCGCCAAAAGTGAAACGGCCTCTTTTCAAATGGCTTTGTTGCAGGTGAGCGACTGGAAAGCACAATGGATAGAACCCGGTTATACGGAAGACAGTGTGCTGCGCCCCAGCCCCATGTTCCGTAAGCAATTTGATACCCATAAAAAAATTGTTTCGGCTACCGCATACATAACTGCACATGGTTTGTATGAAGCGGAGATCAATGGCAAAAGGGTAGGAGATGCTTATTTTACGCCCGGATGGACAGCCTATAACAAACGCCTGCAATACCAGATGTATGATGTTACTGATCTGCTAAACAGAGGAAGTAATGCCATTGGTATTACCCTGGGCAGTGGCTGGTACAGGGGCGTTATTGGGTTTTCTAATAATCGTAATGCATACGGGAAAGATATATCCCTGCTTTTTCAACTGGCTATCTTGTATAGTGATGGCAGTACTGAATTAGTGATTTCTGATGATACCTGGAAATCAACAACAGGCGCTATTCGGTATGCTGAAATATACAATGGTGAAACCGTTGATACACGTGAAGAAAAAACGGGATGGACCCTGCCCGGTTATAATGATTCGAAATGGAGTAGCGTTAAAACGGCCAATCATTCCAAAGAAGTATTGGTTGCCACCTTTAATGAATTGGTTAAAAAGAAAGAAAAATTTTTACCCCTTAGAATTTTCAAAACACCCAAAGGCGAACAGGTAATAGATTTCGGACAGAACCTTGTTGGATGGGTAAGCATCAAAGTGAAAGGCAGCGCCGGTGATAAGCTGGTAGTATCACATGCGGAGGTATTGGATAAAGAAGGAAATTTTTACATAACCAATCTTCGGGCAGCTAAAGCTATGGATACTTATATCCTGAAGGGAGGAGAAGAAACAGTAGAACCTCATTTTACCTGGCATGGGTTTCAGTTTATCAGACTGGAGGGTTATCCCGGTGAACTGAAAGCAGAAAATTTTGAAGCAGTTGCTATGTATTCTGATATGCCGCCAACCGGTAGTTTTATATCATCCAATACTTTGGTAAATAAGTTGCAGCATAATATTGAGTGGGGACAAAAAGGAAATTTTGTGGATGTGCCAACCGACTGCCCGCAGCGCGATGAACGGTTGGGCTGGACGGGTGATGCACAGGTTTTTTCCAGAACGGCTGCCTTTAATATGAACGTGCATAATTTCTTTTCCAAATGGATGAAGGATGTGGCCGCGGATCAGTTACCCAATGGTAGTGTACCATTCGTGGTGCCGAATGTGTTAGGTGAACGTGCAACCGGCTCAACCGGTTGGGCCGATGTGGCCAATATTATTCCATGGAACATTTACCTCGCTTATGGAGATAAAAAAATACTGGAAGATCAATACAGCAGTATGAAAGCCTGGGTAGGGTATATGCAGGCTAACAGTAAAAATGATTTGTGGAACACCGGTTTTCATTTTGGTGATTGGTTATTCTACCGACCGGATGATGATAATGATGGACGGTCTGCGGTTACAGACAAATACCTGATTGCACAATGTTTTTATGCGAATTCAACGCAATTACTGATTAATGCGGCTAAGGTATTGGGAAAGCAGGATGATGTAACCGGCTATGAAGCCTTACTTCAACAAATTAAAAATGCCTTTGTTAAAGAATACCTTACCGCTAATGGCAGGCTGGTATCAGGCACACAAACAGCCTATGTGTTGTCGCTGAATTTTGATATGCTTCCTGAATCACTCAGGCAACAGGCGGCAGACAGGTTGGCCGACAATATCAAAAATTATGGCAACCACCTAACCACAGGTTTCCTGGGTACACCTTATCTCTGTCATGTGTTAACCCGTTATGGATATACTGATATAGCCTACACTTTGTTATTACAGGAAAAATATCCCTCCTGGTTATACCCCGTAAAAATGGGCGCTACCACCATCTGGGAAAGATGGGATGGTATTAAACCTGATGGCTCATTCCAGGTGCCTTCTATGAATTCATATAATCACTATTCCTATGGAGCTATCGGCGACTGGATGTATCGTGTGATGGTGGGACTGGATACCTATGAAGATGGTCCGGGCTATAAGCATATTAAAATACAACCGCATATTGGTGGCGGATTTACAAACGCGTCTGCTTCTTTAGAAACCTATTACGGCAAACTGGGCAGTGGCTGGAAAGTAGCGCCCGATAAGGTTTTGATGGATATTGAGATACCTGCCAATACTACGGCTACTGTATTTGTACCGGCAGGCAGTGTAGAGGCTATTACTGAAAGTGAAGTACCATTGGCAGCGGCAAAAGATATACAGGTAATTAAAACGGGAGATGGCTATGTGATACTAACGGTAGGTTCGGGACTGTACCATTTTTCGATAAAAAAATAATGAACCCCGTATAGCGCTACAGATACTGGCATATACACAATCATACAACCATACAACCATGCAAAGAATAGTAATACTCATTTTTTATTTTATATCGGTAACAGTAAATGCCCAGATAGTTGAGCAAATCAATCCCTCCCTGCTCAACCATCAATGGCCCGCTTCATGGATAACCTGTCCTGGTATACCACAGCGTGAGTATGGCGTATATCATTTTCGTAAATCTTTTATACTGGATAAAGCGCCTGTCAAATACATAGTACACGTTACCGCCGATAACCGTTACCGGTTATTTGTAAACGGAAAAGCTGTTTGCAGTGGTCCGGCCAGGGGCGATTTATATAACTGGTATTTTGAAACCATTGATATAGCTCCTTTTTTACACAAAGGAAATAATACAATAGCGGCGCTTGTTTGGAATATGGGTGTGCATGCACCTGTGGCACAGGTATCTAATCAAACCGCATTTGTAATGCAGGGAAATAGTGAGGCGGAAAAAATAGTGAATACCTCAGATGGATGGAAAGTATACCAGGATACAGCTTACTCACCCTGTTCAACAGATAATGGCGCCCGTTTATGGACTTATATGGTAATCGGGCCCGGCGACCAGGTGGATGCAGCCAAATATCCCTGGGGATGGGAGCAGCCCGGCTTTGCTGATACAACCGGATGGCTGGTTCCTAAAAAAATCGGCAATCCGATTGCAGTTGGTTATGGTACCGATAATCTCTGGTCATTGAAACCAAGAAATATCCCGTTACTTTTTGAAAAACAGCAACGCATACCTTCCGTTCGACGCGTATCAGGTATGCCTATTGACAGTGATTTTTTGTTGGGAACCCGGCCATTGATCATTCCTGCTAAAACCACGGTAAGTATTTTATTGGATCAAACATTCAATACCGTTGCTTATCCCGAATTAATCGTGAGTAAAGGAAAAGGCGCTTCTGTTAAACTTACCTATGCGGAAGCTTTGTTTACCAAAGAAAGAAAAAAAGGGAACCGTAATGAAATTGATGGGAAAGAGATCATGGGTAATTATGATGTATTTTTTCCGGATGGTGGTTTGAAAAGACAGTTTCGTCCGCTCTGGTTCAGAACCTATCGGTATATGCAACTCGATATCACAACCGGCAGTGAACCGTTGGTTATTGATGATCTCTATGGTTCGGCTACCGGTTATCCTTTTGAAGTAAAAGCCTCATTTACCAGTAACGATACTTCATTACAAAAAATATGGGATATCGGTTGGCGTACGGCACAATTGTGCGCGGGAGAAACTTATTTTGATTGCCCCTATTATGAGCAGTTGCAGTATGAAGGTGATACCAGAATTCAAGCGCTGATATCCTTATATGTTACCGGTGACGACCGCCTGATGCGCAAAGCCATTCTTGATTTTTATCATTCACGCGTACCGGAAGGATTAACACAGGGACGTTACCCCAGTAATCGTTTACAAGTGATTCCTCCATTTTCTTTGTACTGGGTATCGATGATTTACGATTATTGGATGCATCGAAAGGACACAAAATTTATTGCTCCCTTTTTAATACCTATGATGGGTGTGTTGGATTGGTACGAAAAAAATATTGACCCCCTAACAAAAATGCTCGGGCCGATGAAATGGTGGGGCTTTGTTGACTGGAACCATGCCTTCCCCAATGGGGTACCTGATGGCGCCACGGATGGTAATTCTTCGGTAATAACCCTTCAATACATACAAACATTGCAGCAGGCCAGGGATATCTTTCAATATTTCGGGAAAGCGAATGAAGGGGCACATTACAAACAATTGGCAGATGAATTAAGCAAAGCTACCTATCGCCAATGTTATGACACATCCAAAGGACTGATGGCTAATACACCTGCAAAAAAATCTTTTAGTCAGCACGCAGGCATCATGGCCGTACTCACTGGTTGTATACCTGCCAGCGACATGAAAATGGCCATGCAAAAAGTATTGTATGATACTTCACTTAGCCAGGCTACTTTTTATTACCGCTTCTATCTGAACCGGGCCTTAAAAAAAGCGGGTATGGCAGATAATTATTATGCGCAACTCAACCCCTGGCGAGGGATGATTAATAATGGATTAACCACCTTCGCGGAAAATCCCGATCCTACCCGTTCAGACTGCCATGCCTGGAGTTCTAGCCCCAACTACGATTTTTTTGCCACTATCTGCGGTATTGTTCCATCTGCTCCCGGATTTTCAGCGGTTCGCATAGAACCGGCTTTGGGAGAACTCACACAGGTAAATGCTACCATGCCTCATCCTGATGGGAATATCAGTGTTACTTTAACGCGTAAAGGCGGGAATGGAATTGAAGCCCAGATTAATTTGCCCGCAAAACTTACCGGTGAATTTGTTTGGAAAGGTAAATCAGTTCCATTAACCGGCGGTGTGCAGCAAATTAATCTCTAAACTGAATTAACAGCATTTGGATTCGGATGATTCAACACCCAAAGCATCTAGTATCTTTTCCAGGGGGCAAAACCTGGTAAAGGATGACTGCAGCAGGTTCAGGCCCACAAAAACACCCAGCCATAACCAGTTGATGCTTACAAAATAGGTAAGCACAACGCTTGCCAACATAAAAGTTCCCGCTACGGCTCGTACAATTCTTTCTCTCATCATTTTTTTTTAAAAATTTAGAATCCGGCTGCTTCAACCGGTAATATAAAGGCCCTTACGGGAAATGGACTCTGTTTTGCTTCATTTAACTGCTTTACCAATTCCAGCCCTTTGTATGCTTTATCATCATCAGTAAAGCTGAAAAATAGTAATGCATCCGTTGCTTCATTGCTTCTTCCAAACCAATTACTCAGTAAATAATCATGGTGGGCCGCTTTATGGCCAATGGTGTCAGATACACTAAATACGGGTATCTCAGCTTTTTCGAAAATATCAGTCACTGCCTGCATATCTTCTTTTATACTGGTAAGTATGAGTATTTTCATAATTGTATTTTTTTTATTTTGTCGGATATTTATTACGCATCATTTTATAGTATAGTAAAGGAACTACCAATAAAGTAAGGAAGGTAGAAGTAATCGTTCCACCAATGAGTGATATGGCTAAGCCCTGAAAAATAGGGTCGGAAAGAATTACAATGGCGCCCAGCGCAACCGCGCCTGCTGTAAGCAGGATAGGAGTGGTACGCACCGCTCCCGCTTCTATAATAGATTGCTTGAGTGGGATACCTTCCTTTAAACGGATATTGATAAAGTCGATCAGCAATACCGAATTCCGTACCATTACGCCTGCCAGGGCAATAAAGCCAATCATTGAAGTGGCGGTAAAAAATGCCCCCAGCATCCAGTGACCAATAATAATGCCTATCAATGATAAAGGAATAGCGGCCAGCATAATAATGGGTACCGTAAAGTTCTGAAACCATCCAACTATCAGCATGTATATGATAAGGATAACAACCAGGAAGGCAATACCCAGATCACGGAATACTTCATAGGTTATCTGCCATTCACCATCCCATTTCAACGTGAAATTGTCTTCCATCTCCGGTTGTTGGGTGTATTCTTCTTTCAAATCATATCCGGCCGGCAGTTTTACTTCTTTTAACCTGTCTGAAATCTTACTCATGGCATAGGAAGGACTTTCCAGTTTTCCTGCCATATCCGCTGTAACATAAACCACCCTTTTTTGATTCTTTCTGTAAATACTTTTTTCTTTAATCCCTTTATGTATCGTCACAAGATCTCCAATAGGAACAGCATTGCCCTGCTGATTAATAACTTTCAGATTTTTGATGTCAGCAACAACTGTTTTATCGGCATCATTCAATTGAAGATTGATGTTTACTGTATTGAATGAACTGGCGCTGTGTAAAGTTCCCACGTTCTGTCCGGATAAAGCCGCATGTACAGTGGCAACTATCTGTGCAGGAGCTACTCCAAAGCGCATAGCTTTTTCTTTATCTACTTCTACGTTGTATTCAGGCTGATCACGCTCTACTCTCCAGTCTACATCTACCACATCATCTGTTGTGGTAAATAAATTTTTGATTTGTTCCGCTACTTTTACCTGTTGGTCGTGGTCAGGGCCATACACTTCCGCTACCAAAGTAGACAGCACGGGTGGCCCGGGTGGAACTTCCACCAGTTTCACATTGGCATTATATTTTTTGGCTATCGTTTGAATACCGGGTCTCATTGATTTGGCAATGGCATGGCTCTGCAGGGTACGTTCTTCTTTACTAATCAGGTTCACCTGTATGTCTGCGATATTATCTCCTCTTCTCATATCATAGTGCCTTACCAGTCCATTAAAGCTGATGGGCCCCGCGGTACCTATATAGCCCTGGTAATTAACCACCATGGGTTCATGTGAAATATATTCTGAAATTTCTTTGGTAACTGCCGCCGTTTTTTCCAGTGTGGTTCCTTCCGGCATATCAATGATTACCTGGAATTCATTTTTGTTATCGAAGGGCAGCATTTTAACGGCTACCGTTTTAGTATAAAATAAACTCATTGAACCAAGCAGAATAATTACAATACTTACAATGAATGCCCAGCGTTTCCAACGGGTTTCCAGCATGGGCTCAATAGAAGATTTATAAATTTTATAGATGCCCGTTTTTTCAAGTAACACGGGTTCTTTTTCTTTACCTGGTTTTTCTTTTTCTCTAAGAAAAATATAGCCCAGGTAAGGGGTAAGGGTTAACGCAACAATGAGAGAGAGCATCATAGCTATAGATGCGCCTATTGGCATCGGACTCATATAAGGCCCCATTAAGCCAGACACAAAAGCCATTGGTAATACAGCGGCGATAACGGTGAAGGTTGCCAGGATGGTAGGGTTACCCACTTCATTAATGGCATAGAGGGCCGCTTGTAAAAAGGGAAGCCGCTTCATCTTAAAATGCCTGTGCATATTTTCCGCGATAATGATGGAATCATCCACCACAATACCGGTAATGAATACCAGGGCAAATAAAGTGATGCGGTTTAAGGTATAATCCATGAAGTAATACGAAAACAGGGTTAAGGCAAAAGTTACCGGAACCGATAAGAATACTACCAAACCTCCTCTCCAGCCCATTGCCAGCATTACAAACAGGGTAACAACTACGATGGCGATAAATAAGTGGAAAAGTAATTCAGCTACTTTCTCAGATGCTGTTTCACCGTAATTACGGGTAGTGGTAAGGTTAACATCAGAAGGTATCAGGTCTTTTTTCAGGTGATTTACCTTGTCAAGAATCTTGCCTGAAATCTTCATGGCATCGGCTCCTTTCTTTTTGGCAATCGATAAAGTAACGGCAGGATACTCTAATTTAAAATGATTGGATTGAGCCGTATCTGCTTTACCATATCCAAAGTAACCATATTGATTAGGGGTTTCCGGGCCATCTACCACTTTCGCGATCTGTTTTAAATAAACAGGCTGCATTTGGTTAGCGCCTACAACCAGGTTCGCCACATCTTCCGCGCTGGTTAAAAAATTGCCGGTTTGTACTGCAAAAACAGTATCCCGGTTAAGCAGGTTACCTGAAGCCAACTGAGCATTACTGCCTTGCATTTGTTTGCTGATACTGATAAAGTCGAGATGGTTCTGCGCCATCTTATCCTTATCCAGGATCACTTTTACTTCCCGGCTACGGCCACCAATAATGTTTATGGCTGCCACATCCGGTATCTTTTTAATTTCATTGGTTAAGGATTCGCCTAATTGTTTTAATGCGTAGTCATCATATTTCTCACTCCATAAGGTAAGGCCCAAAACCGGAACATCATCAATAGCCCTTGTTTTTACCAATGGCAGGGTTACACCCTGGGGCATTTTATCCATGTTCTTCATGATCTCATTATACAGCTTCACCAGGGATCGTTCTATATCTTCCCCAACATAAAACTGCACAATCAACATCGCCTGACCTTTCAGCGTAGTAGAATACACATATTCCACGCCTTTGATATTGGAAATAATTTTCTCCAATGGCGCCGTTACTTTGCTCTCAACTTCTTTTGGTTCCGCACCGGGGAAGCCAATCATAATATCGGCAATGGGCACTTCTATCTGCGGTTCTTCTTCACGCGGAATTAAGAAGGTACTGTACCCGCCAATCAATAAAAATGCGATCATTAAGAGAATGGTCAGTTTAGACCTGATGAAAGCGCTGGCTATTTTTCCGGAAAATCCTTGTTGCATAAGTTTATGTATATTGATAGATTAATCCCAATTCAGTTTCACTAAAATCTGTTTATTATTTCTTTTCTTTCACAGGAACACTGTTATATAACTTTCCTTCAGCGCTAAGGATATAGGGCTCGTTCTTTCCAAGCCCGCTAATCACTTCTACTTTATCGCCGTAGGTTTTGCCCAAACGAACCCAACGTAATAAGGCGGTATTATTTGAACTGATGGTGTATATGCCGGTTAGCTGGTCTTTGTTTACAATCGCTGACAGTGGAACCAATACAGCCTCTGATATAGTGGTTCCTTCCGTTTTCTGCAAAGACAATACCGAGATATTCGCATACATGCCCGCGTACAAACCCTTTTTCTCATTTTCAGGAATACTTATTTTAACCAGGTACTGCCCGCCTGTAAACTGCGAGGATTCATTGATTTGTGAAATTTTGCCTTTAAATGTTTTATTGATAGACTTAATAGTAACGGTTACGGCTTCTCCCAATTTAATTTGTTTAATATCTGTTTCGGGCACTGCTGCGGATAGCTGATAGGTACCACTTTGTTCAATGGTAACAATAGGCATGCCCGGACTGGCCATATTGCCCGCGTCTGCCAGTTTTTGCGTAACGATACCCGCAAAAGGTGCCGTTAAACTTGTATAAGCCAGCATAGCGTTTATTTCATTTCGCATTTGCCTGGCCGCCTCCGTTTTAGCTTTCATGGCATTATATTGCAGGGTTATATTGTCCAGCTCTTTGGCTGAAGCGCTTTGCTGTTTGTACAAGATGGTAAAACGCTCATAATCTTTCTGCGCACTTTTCATAGCGGCTTCCGCCTCAGCAATCATGGCATCTGCCTGAGACCGCTTTGCAACGATATCGGTATTGCTGATGCTGGCAATCAATTGTCCCGCCTTAACATGATCACCCACTTTAACAGTAAGCTTAGTGATATAACCCATTACCCGTGTACTGATATTAGCTGTTTGAGAGGCTTCAACCTGGCCACTGATACTGATTGTATTGCCTTCATTCATACCAGGCGTTGCTACAGTTACTGTAATGGCAGAATCTTTGTTCACTAAGGTTTCATCCTTTTTTTCATTGGATGAACAGGCAGTTAACATTGCCAATGCAAAAACCGGTAATAATATTGCTGTTTTTTGTTTTTTAATAGTCATAGTCATATAGATAAAAAGTTATTTAATGTTAGAAGTGGTTAAAAACTGCAGATAGGCATTGGTTACCTGCTGAGTAAACATAGCCTGGGCCAAAGCAAGTTTTTGTTGCGAAAGTTGCGTGGCCGACTGCATAACATCTGTGGTATTTACCAATCCTTGTTCATACCTGTTTTGAAGAATTCGCAAAGCTTCCGAAGCCTGTTCAATTGTTTTTGTATGCTGCAAAATTTCAACTTGAATATCCGCTATTTCCCTTCTTGTTTTATTCAGATCTGTATTGCTTTGTTCTTTTTGCTGTTCCAGTTGAACAGATAATTTATTGCGCTCCAATGTTTGGGTAGCCATTTTATTTTTAGTCAGGTTGCCTTTAAATATATTCCAGGATATGCTAACGCCCGCGAGGTATGCACCGGCTCCGAATCCTAACATCCGGCTATCATTTAACTGGTATGATCCGAATGCATTCAGTTTGGGCAGGTCACTCATTTTACTGGATTTGATCATAAGATCACTTGCTTCAATTGCTTTTTTCATCGCCTCAAAATCAGCCCTGTTTGATGGAATTTCCTGTAAAAGGTCAAAACGCTGATTGCCGGTTTCAGTAGTTGATTTTATTGTATAAATGCTGCCACCTGGTACACCCATCAGTAAACCCAGGTAGTCAGACACATTCTGAATATTGGATTTGGCTTTGGCCAGGTTGTTTTCAACAGATGCGATCTGTACCTGTACATTTAACAGGTCTGATTTTTGGATCAGCCCCTGTTTAAAATGGTTTTCTGTAAACTGGAAAACCGCCTTTGAAGTTAACAATGCCTCTTCCAGCACCAGGGTAGCTTTATGGGCCAGTTGTAATTGAAGAAACGCTTTCTGTACCTCAAATATGATATACTCTTTGGTTCTTTGTTTTTTGTATTGATATACCTCTACCTGTTTCTCCGCGCCTTTTCTCATATACAGCATATCCATATTGATCAAAGGTTGCATTAGTTCCAGCTTCGTGGTAAAATCGGGAGTGCCAGCTGGATGGTTTAACAGCTCAGGATTGAAGTCGTTTTGAGTGATTGACTTCTGCTGCATTTTAAATCCAAAAGCGTTGAGGGGGTTATTGGTACTCATGCCGGTATAGGATAGTCCAATCTGAGGCAGGTAAATGGCTTCTGTTTGTTTGAAATTAGCGGTGGCAATGGTTACATCCAGGTTAGCCAATTGCAGGGTTTTGTTATGATCGATGGTAGCCGAAATGGCTTCCTCCAGGCTTAACCCCTTTGTCTTATCCTGTGCCGATACATACATTACCGCGGTATTCATTAGGATGATACCTGTTAATACCCTCGTGATAAAAAATCTTTTTCTGCTCATTCATTTTTATTTGACGCAAAAGTAGGTGCATCAAAAAGCCTGTACTGTAACAATTGTTACTTAGACGGAGCTTGTGTTTGTAGGTAAAAGGCCGAAATTGATATATGGAATCGGTTGGTCAGCGAAGGCTACCTTTGCTTCTCTTAAAGTAACAAATGTTACCATCAGATACCTGGAAGAATTCTTCCTTTGTAGCTCTTTACACGAAATTAGTTAAATACCATGAAATATATTGTGATTGGTGCTGTAGCAGGGGGGGCCAGTACAGCCGCCAGGCTCAGGCGAATGGATGAAAAAGCTGACATTGTTATCTTTGAAAAAGGCGAATATATTTCTTACGCTAATTGTGGTCTGCCTTATTATATTGGTGATGTGATTAAGGACCGGAATAAACTTTTCGTACAAACGGCTACCTCTTTTAACCAAAGGTTTAATATTGATGTACGCATTTCTACGGAGGTTATTGCAATTGATACCAATTTAAAAACGATAACGGCCAGGAATCTGCTTTCCAATACAGAATACCAGGAGTCATACGATAAACTGGTTCTGTCTCCGGGTGCCGAACCTATTCGTCCGCCGCTACCCGGTATACACCTGCCAGGTATATTTACCTTGCGTAATGTTACCGATACTGACCTCATTAAAAATTTTATTACACAACGATCATCGGGGAAAGCCGTAATTATCGGAGCCGGCTTTATCGGTTTGGAAATGGCCGAAAACCTGCATAACCTCGGTATGGAGGTAAGTATTATTGAGATGGGTAATCAAATACTGGCGCCTGTTGATTTTCCAATTGCCTCACTGGCTCAGCAGCATATCCGTTCAAAAGGGGTTGACCTTCGGTTAAGCGCTACCGTTACCGGTTTTGAAGCCATTCAAAACGGTGTAAAAGTGTTAATGAAAGATGGTAAAACAATTAATGCCGATATCGTCATATTATCCATCGGTGTAAGGCCGGATACCAAACTTGCTACCATGGCCGGGTTGCAACTTGGCCCGGCAAAAGGAATCCGGGTAAATGAATACCTGCAAACCTCCAACCCTGCTATATATGCGGTAGGAGATGCCATTGAATTCGCTAATCCCATTACCGGGCAGTCAATGAATACCTATCTGGCAGGTCCTGCCAACAAACAGGGACGTATTTGCGCCAATAACCTGGTACTGGGCAACCAATACAAATACAAGGGGTCGGTAAATACGGCTATTGTACAGGTGTTTGATATGACCATTGCCACTTCAGGCACAGCTTCCAAACATTTAAAAACGGCCAATATCAAACACATAGTTTCCACAACGCATAGTGGTTCTCATGCCGGCTATTATCCGGGATCCAAACAAATGGCCATACAGATCGCATTTTCACCTGAAGACGGGCGATTGTTCAGTGCGCAGATTGCCGGCTTTGATGGGGTGGATAAACGTATTGATGTTTTGGCTTCTGTTATCAGTAGAAATGGTACGATTGATGAACTTACTGAATTTGAACATGCCTATGCACCCCCTTATTCATCAGCGAAGGATCCGGTGAACATGTCGGGTTATGTTGCAGAAAATATTTTGCTTAACAGGTTAAAGGTCTTTTATTATGATGAAGTGGCTTCTCTTCCTGCTGATAGTATCCTGCTGGACGTAAGAACTGCCGCGGAATTTGACGCCGGGTACATTACAAATGCCATCAATATCCCGGTTGATGAAATTAGGCAGCGGTTAGCCGAATTGCCCCCGGATAAAAAAATATACATTTATTGTGAAGCGGGCCTGCGGGGTTACCTGGCTCACCGTATGCTGCGGCAGAATGGATATGAAGAGGTTTATAATTTATCGGGCGGATATATTTCGTGGAAAGCCTGTAATTTAGAGTCCTGATTACCAAACGGGATGATGATTAGGCGAATTTCGGGTGGTCAAAAAACAAAAAAACAATAAAAATACTCACATGAAACAGTGGCTAAAAAATAATAAACTCTCTCTAATTGGAACTATTGTTGGCGCTATTGCAGGGTATTTATATTGGCAGCAGATAGGATGCACTTCCGGTACCTGTATGATTACCTCAAAACCACTTAATAGCACTTTGTATGGTGCATTTATGGGTTTTTTGGTGTTTGGATTATTTAAAAGAGACAATAAAAAGTCCAGCCTCTAATGCTGCCCCCGCAGCTACTTATTTCGAACTCCGGTTATTGCCGGAATCTTTCTTATTTCCTGATATAAATCATATTTTAATGTAACCAACGTTACACAGGGGTTGTTTCAATGGGTAGAACTTTGTGCTGTAATTAAGAACGTACCATTAAAATTATCACATGAAACGTCTTGTAATTCTAGGAGCGGGTACTGCCGGAACAACGATGGCAAACCATTTACATCATAAGTTAAACAGAAAAGAATGGGAGATTGATATAATTGATGAGAGAACAGAACATCACTATCAGCCAGGTTATTTATTCCTCCCCTTTGATATCTATCAGCCCGCGGATATTGTAAAATCAATCAAAGAATTTGTACCGTCTGATGTACATCTGATTACCAAAAAAATTGATCGCATTGTTGCCGGTGAAAACTTCATTCAAATGGCCGACGGGGATACAGTGCCCTATGACCTTCTTATTATAGCTACCGGCGCAAAAATTGCCCCTGAAGAAACAGAAGGGATGAAAGGAAAAGAATGGTATCAGTCAGTATTTGACTTTTACACCTATGAGGGGGCGCTGGCATTACGCGATAAACTTCGCAACTGGGAGGGGGGTAACCTGGTTGTACATATCACTGAAATGCCGATTAAATGTCCGGTGGCCCCCCTGGAATTCGCATTTCTTGCCGATTCTTTTTTCAGGAATAAAAAAATGCGGGATAAAGTTAAGATCACTTATGTAACTCCATTAAGCGGCGCTTTTACAAAGCCAAAATCAACAGCGGCATTAGAGCATTTATTGCACGAGAAAGATATATTCATTGAAAGTGATTTTGCTATCGCGGAAGTAAATAATGAAACTAAAACCATTGTTGACTATGGCGGTAAAGAAATTCCCTTCGATCTGTTAGTAACGGTGCCCACCAATAAAGGAGATGAACTGATGGAAAGGTCCGGATTGGGCGATGATCTGAACTATGTTGCTACCAATAAAGAAACACTCCGGTCAAAAAATTATGCAAACGTTTTTGTGATTGGGGATGCAACCGATATACCGGCTTCAAAAGCCGGATCAGTAGCGCATTTTGAGGCGGAAATCCTGACCGAAAATATTCTGCATTTTGTGAATGATGAATCCCTGACAGCCACATTTGATGGGCATGCCAACTGTTTTATTGAAACCGGTAACAGCAAAGCATTATTAATTGATTTCAACTACACAACCGAGCCAGTAGAAGGTACCTTTCCTTTTGCAGGTATAGGGCCCTTACAATTATTAAAAGAAAGCAGGATGAACCATTGGGGAAAATTGGCTTTCCGATGGATTTACTGGAATGTATTATTAAAAGGTATTGCCATCCCGTTTGTTTCATCCAATATGAGTACGGCTGGAAAAAAAATTAACTAATCTAAAAAACAATTTTATGGAAAAGATGATCGCACAAATGAATGTCCTGGTAAATGAGGAAGGATACCTCACAGACTTTACACAATGGAATAAGGAAATAGGAGATGAATTAGCGGGTGAACACAATATTGTGCTTACCACAAGACACTGGGAGGTGATTGATTATATACAGGGCGAGTATAAAAGGGAATCACCTTTAAGTATCCGGAAAATAGGTAAAAGCGGGGTGGTAGATATCAAAGAATTTTATGCTTTATTTCCGGCAGGACCATTGAAAACCGCTACTAAAATTGCAGGTGTTCCTAAACCCGCCAGTTGTATTTAATAATCAATCATAAAAATAGTAATCATGAGCGAATTTAATGGCGAAATCAGAAAGATGATGATCATTCTTTCTAAGGCCTCCCTGGAAAATGTATATGCAGCGTTTGTATTGGCTAACGGCGCCAGAATGGAAGGCATTGAGGCCGAAATGTTTTTTACCTTTTTTGGGTTAGAGGCCATACATGACAAGAAAATGGAACACCTGCACGTGGCTACTGTTGGAAACCCGGCAATGCATATGCCTACCATGATTGGTGGGTTGCCTGGTATGGAAGCATTGGCTACTTCTATGATGAAAAGGGAAATGGAAAAATTAGATATGCCCGGTGTCCGGGAATTTTTAGACATTATGAAAGCATCTGGTGTTAAGTTATGGGCCTGTAAATTGGCGATGGAAATGTTTCATTATACAAAAGAAGATATGTATGCCGATCTGGATGGTGTAATTACTGTTGGTGATTTTTACAAACAGGGAGCAGGTGTTGGCGCTCATATGCTTTTTATATAATAGCCGCAGCTTCATAAAAACAGGCATACATGATCTTCACAAATCCGGAACAGGTTAGTGAACTGCCATTCGTGTATATTAACAGGCGTTCTTTTTTTATTGAAAATTCTATGCTATCTTAAATGTTTAATCGGGTAATCCCGTGGTATCATCTGACAACCAAAAAATTAAACATGCAAAGAAGAAATTTTCTTAAGAACTCGGGTATCGCGGTAGCGGGGTTTGCTGTTGTACCCACCGCCAACTTATTTGCCGGAATGGCGGATACGAAAGTGAAAATCGGGATTATTGGTGTGGGACTACGCGGGCAGAACCATCTGGAATTGCTTTTGCGTAGAAAGGATGTAGAAGTAGTAGCTATTTGCGATATCAGCGAAAGAATGCTGGCCTCGGCAAAAGAAATCATCCGTAAAAGTGGCAAAAAAATGCCTGAAATATTTACGGGTGATGTGTTTGCCTGGAAACAGATGCTGGAAAAAATACAATTAGATGGCGTGATTATTGCCACCCCCTGGGAATGGCATAAATTAATGATCATCGGATCTCTGGAAGCCGGTGTTGAATATGTGGGATCAGAAGTAATGATTGGTACCACACTGGAAGATCACTGGGATGTTGTGAAAGCTGCTGAGCAGCACAAGGCACAGGTGATGATGCTCGAAAATGTATGTTATCGCCGCGATGTAATGGCGGTTTTAAATATGGTACGTCAGGGTTTATTTGGCGAGATCATTCACTTACAGGGGGGCTACCAGCACGACCTTCGCGAAGTAAAATTCAATGATGGTGTGAACCCCAACGGCCATGGTGTTGAATATGGGGCAAAAGGTTTTTCAGAAGCCAGTTGGCGTACGGAACATTCCGTACATCGTAACGGAGATCTGTATCCAACGCATGGCATTGGCCCGATTGCCCATTATGCCAATATAAACAGGGGTAACCGTTTTTTATCACTCTGTTCCTTTTCATCAAAAGCAAGGGGGTTACACAATCATATCGTGAAACAGGGTGGAGAAAATCATCCCAATGCGAAGGTAATTTTCAAACTGGGTGATGTGGTCACTACCAATATCCAGTGTGCCAATGGAGAAACTGTTCTATTACAGCATGATACCAACCTGCCCCGTCCGTATTCACTGGGGTTTCGGGTACAGGGTACAGAAGGGTTGTGGATGGATCTGAACAAGGGTATCTATATTCAGGATAAATCAGCCAAACCACATCAATGGGATACGGCCAAAGAGTGGCTGGATAAGTATGACCATCCTCTTTGGCAACGCTGGAGTAAGGATACGGAGGGCGCCGGTCATGGGGGGATGGATTTTTTTGTGATTCATGCATTTATTGAATCTATCAAACGCAAAACGGAAACGCCCATGAACGTATATGATGCTGCCACCTGGAGCGCCATTACGCCATTGAGTGAAAGATCAATAGCGTTAGGTAACCAGACAGTGGAGTTCCCGGATTTTACCGGTGGTAAATGGATGTATGAGAAACCAGTATTTTCTTTGGGAGATGCGTATTAATATGGTAATTTCAGGCAGGTTCAATAATGTATTGATCATGCGCCATCCGGTATCCCTTACTATCCGTCTACTGATATGCATCCTTTTTTTTCACAGTAGCGCCAACGCGCAGACCTATGTTTTTGCACAATTAAATGGATCGCCTGTTAATACAGCCGGTTGGAATTTTCAGGGAGCGGCAACCATCAGGAATTTGCTGTATAATGATAACAGTGAGATACTTCTTTGTGATAAATCCGCTAATAAAAGTGGCGCCGTCTTTTTCAATCAACCTATTAATCTTTCTATCTGCAGTAAATGGAAGGCGGAATTTGATTTCAGAATGAATGATGGAACATCCGCGGATGGGATCGCCTTTTGTTTTTTAGATGTGCCACCTGTTGGGTTCATTACCGGCGGTGGATTGGGCATACCTGCTACAGCCAATGGATTGAAAGTTTGTTTTGATACCTATAATAACTGCGAGAATGATGTAAGGAAAGATATGCCAAAAGTAGAAATCAGGTGGGGCACCGGTTATGATGAATGTAATGCAGGTCAGCCAACCAAACTCAATGTAAATGGCGATCTTGACTCCTTACGTCCCTCTTTATATACGCATGCGAAAATCGAATATGATAATGGTACCATAACGGTTAGTATCAATAATAAGCAGGTAGTTACCGGTAACCAGCAGTTTAACTTTTCAGGGTATCTGGGTTTTACCGCAAGTACCGGCGGACGCAATGATAATCACTCCATCAGAAATGTAATCATCTATACAGACATGCCCCCCTCTGTAGCAAACAGTAGTTCCTCACCTGTTTCATTTTGCCCGAATGCCCCCACACAAATTGGTACCACCAATAATGCAAATTATACGTATGCATGGTCGCCATCACAGGGATTAAGTAATGCTACCGGTTCAAATCCTTTCTTAACAGTGGATAATACCACAGATAGTTTGATTACAGCAAAATATTATGTACAAACAGCTTTTGCCAATAACCCTGGCTGTTATTCGAAAGACAGTATTACCGTTACTGTTTTTCCCAGGCCTTCGATCAGTTTTCTTACGCCGGCTATCTGTTTAAATGATGCTACCGCGCAGTTTACCAATGGTTCTCAATCCAAAGATCCCGGTAGTTACCCATTTCAATACCTATGGAAATTTGGGGATATTGCTAATGCAACGCTTGCCAATCCCAATATAGCTTCTAATCAGCATGCATCACATATTTACAGTAAAGCAGCCAATTACCAGGTGCAACTGACCGTTACCTCACAGCAAGGTTGTGTGGATAGCCTTACAAAATTATTTACTGTGAATGGAGCCATCCCCAAAGCTCATTTTGTGTTACCTCAGATCGGTTTGCTATGTGGCAATGATTCTATTTTTCTGCAGGACCAGTCATCAGTTGATTTTGGCGCCATTACCAGGGTTGAAATTTATTGGGATAGGGCCAATAACCTTACTGATAAACTGGTGGATGATCATCCGTATGCCGGTAAAAAATACGCTAATAAATACAGCGCTTTTGCAAAACCTGGCACCAAGCCTGTTCAGATCCGTTATATTTCATATTCAGGGATTAGTTGTTTCAAGGAGTTTGATACAACCATAGCGTTATTAGCCAGCCCGAAACTGGTATTTGACAGTATCCCTGCTACCTGCGATAACCTATTTCCTTTTCAGATAAAACCGGCAACACTTTTAGAAAATATGAATATTAGCGGGTTATTTACTTTTTCTGGTAAGGCAATTAGTGTAAATGGCATTTTCGATCCGGTACAAGCCGGTGCAGGTATTTATTCGATACAGTATGCTTATATGGCTGATAATGGTTGTAAAGATTCAGCATACAGAACGATTACAGTTTGGCCTGCTCCATTGGTTAATGCCGGAACAAATTTATTTGTTTTGGAAGGGGCCGGTGCCTCATTTAATGCAAGCGCCACGGGGTATCCCTCCCGTTTTAAGTGGACACCGTCCACTTTTTTAGATAGTGATACGGCGCTGGCGCCAAGGGTTACCCCTACACAAGATATGATATACTATTTCAGGGCAACTGATCTGCATACCTGCACGAATATGGATAGTGTTTTTGTAAAAGTTTTATTGGCGCCTGAAGTACCCAATGTTTTTTCTCCTAATGGCGATAATATCAATGATACCTGGATAGTTAAATACCTGGATGATTACCCGGATTGTGTTGTTCAGGTATTTACCAGGTCCGGTCAAAGAGTGTATCAAACACAGGGGTTTCCAAAACCATGGGATGGAACCTTTAATGGTTCGCCTTTGCCCATTGGAACTTACTATTATGTAATTCAGCCCAAACGGGGAAGGGCTGTTATCAGCGGTTCAGTAACCATTCTCCGGTAGCCTTACCTTTATTTAAAACCAAAGAGCCCCGGAGGGCTCTTTTACGTTGGTATTGGATGTTAAATGGTACCCGGTCTACTTAATTGGTACCTGTTGGACTTACATTTTTTATCACATTGCAGGTATAATTGCCTGCCAATGACAGATTGATTGTGATGTTGTAATGACCTGGCTTTTCGATGATGAAATTTTCTCCTTTGCTATCCGGCACTAAACAACCATCTTTTACGGTGTTACCATAACTGATGGCATTTGTATTGTTGGCCCTGATCCTGAAATCTCCTTTTACCAGGTCTAATTGGATGTTCCAGGTTTTGGTAACGGCATCATAACTCATTTCAGGGTCTGTTGTTCCTTTTGCAGCTACAGCGGTACCATTAATGCCCCATGTGTTGATTTTGGTATAATTCCAGGTATTGGTATTGGTACTTGCTTTCATAAGATAAATACCGGCGCCACCAAAGATGCTGAAAACACTACCTCCGAATCCGAATTTGCCGGCGCCTATATAAGTGTATGTTTTAACCGGATCCCATTTCTCAGATTTTACCAGTAAGAACTGTGCATAGGTATTAGTGAAGTTTACATATCCTTCATACTCACCATTGTTTTCAGTGGTAATAATCTTGGGAGCGCTTGCCACATCCCAGTTTTGAAAATTACCGGGTATATACATAATCTGAGTCTTGTTATACTCGGTAAAATGCTGGTAAGTAGTAACCCGTAAAGCAACCGCATTAGAATATGCCGGAACTTCTTTACCAAAAACCGCTTTAATTCTCAGTTCAATAGTTCCGGTGGCGCCGGTTGGTATTAGTCTGCACATCTGATGGTTAAAATCTTTAACAGAAAGGGTAATGTTTTTCTGATCAGTAGTTCCCAGTTCAATGATATCGGAAAAATTTGCCCCGGAAAGAGCAGCTTCAATGGTAAAAGTTGCATAAGTATTGGGAGTACCCGCTTCCCAACGTAAATAGATGGCGCTCATGTTTTCATTACCCTGTAAGAGTTTTACACCTGATTCAGAAACCTGGAAGTTTTTAACGCTGTTGGTTGCACTGGCAGCTATTATTGTTTCGGAATTAACTACTTCTTTTTGACAAGCGAAAAGAAATAATGAAACCATACAGATAAGGATGAATTTGCCAACTGGTGGCAGGTTTCTTTTTACCGGGGTAATGAGTAGTAGTTTCATAAAATCCGTTTTTCAGTTGTCTGGAATTTTATTCCTTTTGACAGTACAAAGAGAAAAGATTCTATACCCCTGTGAAATAGAGCTACATTGAAATAATGATAGCAAAACCGTGTAAAATGAGTAGCATTTTGAACGGTTTGGCAGTAGGGACAATAATCTAAAACGGTAGGGAAAAAAGGATAGAAATGATAGAGATAATTTAGGGGTACTGATAGTAAATACAAATAGGCTGTAATAGTAATTAAGTTATTGGGAGGTAGTATAAAGGCTACAGATGGTTCAAACCCTTATGGATACTGGGTTCTGCAAAGAAGCGGCTGGCAGTACGATCCAGGTTATCCGGGGGTTTCCAGATGGAATTTTAGCGGATTCTATGCCAGGTTTGATCATTTTTGATTTTATTCATGAAAAATATTAGTTTCAAAGAATCTTAGGGAATGGCATACTATCATATAGTATGGCTAATCTGTTCCAACGATTCCGCTGCTTATGAAAACATCCAGACAGTTAAAACCTGAACTCTTGTACCCGTTTATACTGGTTACCAGTCTTTTTTTTATGTGGGGTTTTGTTCATAACCTGGATCCTATCCTGATTCCGCACCTGAAAAAATCTTTCAGCCTTACAACACTCCAGTCTTCTTTGGTAGACTCTGCCGTATTCATAGCTTATTTTGTAATGGCATTACCGGCTGGGTACCTCATGAAAAAATTTGGGTATAAGGCTGGTATCCTTTCTGGGTTATTATTATTTGCAACAGGTTCTTTTCTGTTCATTCCCGCGGCCAATACACAACAATATCTTTTCTTTTTACTGGCACTGTTTATCATAGCCTGTGGGTTAACCATCCTGGAAACCGCGGCAAACCCTTATGCATCCTTACTCGGCGATCCCGCAACGGCTACGCAGCGTTTAAACTTTGCACAGTCTTTTAATGGCCTGGCCGTAACATTGGCCCCCATCATTGGGGCCAGGATTATTCTTACCAAAGGCTTTTCGGATGAAGAACTAAGTGCAATGTCAGTTATTGCCAGAAAGGTGGCGCTGGCTTCAGAAGCATCGAGCGTAAAAACACCTTATCTGATTCTGGGTACAATTATCCTGGTAATTGCCCTCTTGTTTGCGTTGATCAAATTACCGGAGATCAGGGATGATGAGGATCATACAGGGAACAAAAATATTTTTCATGCATTTCGCCACAGTCATCTTCGATGGGCCATAATCGCACAGTTCTTTTATGTAGGCGCCCAGGTTTGCGTGTTTAGTTTTTTTATTTTATACGCGGTAGCGGCAGCGGGGATAGATAAAATTAAAGCGGCTGATTACCTTGGCTGGGGTTGTGGCATGGCATTTATGATCGGGCGTTTTGCCGGTACCTTTTTTATGAAATTTATTGAACCTGCCAAATTGCTTGCCCTGTACGCATTATTTAATATCATCCTCAGCGCTATCGCCATATTCAGTCATGGATTGGTTGCTATATACGCCGTGATAAGCATAGCTTTTTTCATGTCCGTCATGTTTCCCACTATTTTCTCTTTAGGTATCCGTGACCTGGGTGGCGATGCAAAATATGGCAGCAGCCTTATCGTAATGGCAATAGTAGGTGGTGCAATCCTTCCTCCCATCATGGCGCAGATCAGCGATGTAACAGGCAATATCCAGTATGGGTATATAGTTCCCTTACTTTGTTTTATAGTAGTATTGGCATTCGGACTAAAAGGCTATAAAGTGATAAAAACAGAAGCGCATGCATAAGTATTACCTGGCACTGGACCTGGTGGATGATCAGGCATTGATTGCTTCGTATGAAAAGTGGCATAAAGAAGTCTGGCCGGAAATTATTGAAAGTATTACCTCATCCGGTATTGAGCAGGTGGAGATATACCGGGTAGGCAACCGGTTGTTGATGGTAATGGAAGTGAAGGAGGGATTTAGTTTTGAGGCCAAATCTGAAGCGGATGCGGTAAATCCGAAAGTGCAGGAATGGGAGAAACTGATGTGGCATTTTCAACAAGCACTTCCTTTTGCCAAACCCGGGGAGAAGTGGCTGTTAATGAATAAGATTTTCGATATGAAAAATGATTTTTTATAAGTTAGCATTAAACAACTGAGCAATGATGTTCTCATTACAAAATAAACAGGCAGCCATTACAGGTGCCGGAAGTGGTATCGGTAAAGCCATTGCGGCAATATTTGCTAAACAGGGGGCTGTTGTTCATATCATTGACCTCAATGAAGAAAATGCCCGTCAAACTGTTGCCGATATTGAAACTGCCGGTGGTAAAGCCTACTGGTATCGTGGCGATGTGAGCCGGCAGGAATTGGTAGCTGGCATATTTCAACAAATCGGAAAACTGGATATCCTTGTAAACAGTGCAGGTATTGCACATATCGGCAAAGCGGATACAACCTCTACTGAAGATTTTGAGAAGATATTCAATGTTAATGTAAAAGGCGCCTATAACTGTTTGCATGAAGCCATTCCATTAATGAAAAAACAGGGGGGTGGTGTCATCCTCAATATCGCATCCATTGCCGCCCTGGTGGGTATTCCGGACAGGTTTGCTTACAGTATGAGCAAGGGAGCCATCTATGCCATGACGCTCAGTGTTGCCAAAGATTATCTTCCGGATCATATCCGTTGTAACTCCATTTCTCCAGCCCGGGTACATACCCCTTTTGTAGATGGATTTATCGCAAAAAATTATCCCGGTAAAGAGAAAGAAATGTTTGAAAAATTAGCCAATTCACAACCCATTGGCCGTATGGGCACAACCAATGAGATAGCAGCCCTGGCTCTCTACCTATGCAGTAATGAGGCCGCCTTCATAACCGGCAACGATTATCCGATTGATGGAGGATTTGTTAAACTGAATAATTAGTATTTGGTAATTTACGATTTTACTGGTTGGCTCCCTGTAGTTCCAAATTTCTCTTTCAGTCTATCCACCAGGTAATATACCATCGGCACCAAATAAACGGTCAATATTAATGATGACATAAGTCCGCCAATGATAACCCAGGCAAGCCCGTTTTTCCATTCACTGGCTGTTCCTTTTGCCAGTGCAATAGGTAGCATACCAAATACCATTGCCAATGTAGTCATTAGTATTGGCCGCATTCGTTCTTTGCCGGCTTTAATTAATGCATCTTTATAGTACATTCCCTGTGCTTTTAATTGATTGGTAAAATCAACAATTAAAATAGCATTTTTAACTACCAGTCCCATCAGCATTATCAAACCAAGCAAGGCAAATAAACTTAAATTGCTTAATGCCAAATTCAATGCAAGAAAAGCGCCAATAGTAGCTGTAAAAATGGAAAATAATGCAACAAAAGGATATACAAAACTGTCGTACAGTGCCACCATGATTAAATATATCAATAAAAATGAAATGAGTAATACAGACCCCAAAGCTCCAAAACTATCGTTCTGTCTTTTAATATCGCTTCCCCATGTCATTTCAATTCCATCTGCCAATGGGTTCTTTTTCAGGTAAGCCACTACTTCATCCGCTACCGTGCCAGAAGGTCTGCCTAAAGCATCGGCTGTAAGTGTAATAGCGGGTTGGCGGTCCTTCCGTTCTAAAAGTGAAGGGGAATTATCTCTTTCAACGTTTGCAAATTGCGAAACTTCTATTGGCAAACCCATAGGGTTTATAATAGATAAATGTTTGACATCATCATAATTCTTTCGTTCAAAGTCATCTAACCAAATTCTTACGGGATATTCTATTCCATTATTTGTTAGTGTTGCATCATCATTACCTGTAAATGCCGTTCTGATATTTGTTCCTACATAAGCGGTTGTTAAGCCTAATCGTTGCATCTTATCTTTATCGGGAATTATGATGTATTCAGGGCTTCCGGCTTCCACTGATAAGCGGACATTATCAGCGCCGGGTATTTTTTCTACAATAGATTTTAATGCGTTGCCCGATCTCATTACCAAATCTACACTACTGCCGCTTAAAGTAATTTCAATGGGTGCGGAACGTGGAATTAGCCCCAGGGCTGCCATCGAATAATTTATGGAAGGGTACTTTAATTGTAAATCTTCCCGAAGTGCTTTCATAAACTCTTCAGTAGCTACATTGTTGAGTTCTTTTTTAGATTTTAATTGAATCGTCAATTCGGTTTTATTGGCTGAGCCTACACCTAAACTTCCTATACCTGTACTGGGTCCGCCTACATTGCTAAATACTGTTGCAACTTCTTTTTTCTTAAGAATATAGGTTTCTACCTGTTGAGCTATTAAACTATTTTGTTGGATGGCTGTTGTTTTATCAAACTCTAAATTCAAACGAAATTTGCCCTGGTCACCTGTTGAAATAAGTTCTTTCCCAATGATTCCCTGCTTCATTATACCCAGTGTCATTGCAAAAAGCAATACTACTATTCCTGTAAAAATGAGTTTGTGGCTTAGAACCCATTCTAATTGCCGGCCATACCAATTTATAAACTTTTCTAATTGATGTTCAAACCCAAGCAGGAAACGATTAAAAAAATTGGTTGGCTTCAAATCCTCCTTCATCCCAATTCGTGATGCCAGCCATGGCGTAAGTGTAAAGCCAACCAACAAACTGGTAAGTGTAGATGTAACTACTACAACAGAAAATTGTTTGAGCATATCCGCTACAAAAACCTGTAAAAACAGGATTGGCAAAAATACAACCACATCTACCAATGTGATGGATAAAGCCGCAAACCCTATTTCCATACGGCCATCAAGCGAAGCAACCCGTTTTTCTTTTCCATTATCCAAATGCTTTTGAATATTTTCCAATACCACAACAGCATCATCAACCAGTATCCCGATAATTAATGACATTGCAAGCAAAGTCATTAGATTAAGGGTATAACCCAACAGCCACATCACCGCAAAAGCGGTAACTAAAGATGTTGGAATGGCAACGATTACAATTAATGAATTTCTAAAACTCCGCAAGAATAAAAGCATTACCAATGAAACTAAAATTACCGCTAAAATTAAATCGAAAACTACTGAATTAACAGCGGCAATTGTCTTATCGGTACTGTCGTCTGCAATGATAAACTTTACTTGCGTACCTGAATTTTGTTCTTCAATGGCTTTGAACTTATTATGAACCAATTTTGAAACATCTACCGCATTCGCATCCCCTTGTTTTTTCAACAGTAGTCCAATGCCTTTTTTGCCATTATAACGACTGATTGATGTTATTTCTTTAATTCCATCAGTTACAGTAGCTATATCTTTTACATACACAGGACTGCCTGGAAGTGGCATTGCCAACTGCACATTCTTTATATCTTCTATTTTTGTAAACTTCCCCGTTAATCTAACAGAATTATTTTCTTTGTCCGATTGCACTTTACCTGCAGGCAAATCCAATCCTGAACGATTAATGGCATCTACCACTTGTGAAAGTGAAATTTTAAAGAGTAACAGCTTGTCCTGGTTTACTTTTACCTGAATTTCCCTTTCTTCTCCACCCAGAATTGTTATTTCGGCAACACCTCTCAACTGCTGAATTTGAGGAAGGTATTCATCTTTCATTTTTTGATACAATTCTGTTGCAGGCATATTACTGGTAGCGCTGATTGACATTATCGGTAAATCATTTGGTGATACCTTACTCATTACAGGACTTAAAATATCCGCAGGCAGATCTTTCCGGATATTATCTATATAGCGTTGCGCGTCCTGCATTGATTTATCTAAGTCTGTTCCGTATGTGAGGTTCGCGATGATGATGGATGCGTTTGGCAATGATTTTGTGACTAAATAATCTACCCCCTCCATATTGGATAATGCATCTTCAATTTTTCTTGATACCGATGTTTCTACTTCACCCGGTTCGGCTCCGGGATACACCGTTTTAATAACTACAACCGGTTGATTAAAATCGGGCATTAATTCATAACTAAGATTTTTATAGCCAATAAATCCTAATAAAGTAAGCACACTGAAAAGAACGATGATCAGTGAGGGACGTTTGATTGATATTTCTGTAATATTCATGACTTTTAGTGATTAGTTTTTAATGAATACATTGGCTCCGTCAAAAAGATTAATAAAGCCATTGGTTATAATCACATCTCCTTCTTTCAACCCACTTTTTACTATTACTTTATTTTGGATTCGGTTTAAAATAACGATATTTTGAAGTACAGCCTTCCCATCTTTTATCAAATAAACCTGTGGTTGAACGCCAGACCCAACAATGGCAGAAGAATTAATTATCAAACTTTCTTTATTTTTTATTGTACTAACCAGCACTTTACCAAACATTCCGGACTTTATGGTAAGATCAGCGGTATTGGCAACTAAAAATTGAACAGGATAACTATTCGCCACATTACTCTTACTCCCTATCAGAATTATTTTTCCGGGAAAATGTAAGTCAGGATATACATCCGACTTTACAGAATACGTTTGATTGGTTTTGAATAAACTTAAATCACTTTCAGTCATATTTACAGTGAATCGTAGCTGATGAATATCAGTTATTTGAAGCAGTGGGGTGCCTGGGGCGGCAAACGCGCCTATTTCAGTAAGTTTCATGGTTACTATTCCGTCAAAAGGGGAGGTTATAGTCGATTTATTTATTTGTTCAAGCAAGGTGCTGCGTTGAACTTTGGCGGATTTTAAACCCAATACTGCTTTTTCCAATTGTACTCCCTGGATGGCATCGGCATTGCTAAGAATAGTATACCTTTTTACATCTGTTTCTAAACCTTCAATTTGTACATCTATGGATTGAAGTTGAAGTTTTAGTAAAGCATCATCTAATTTTATTACGGGTTGTCCCCTTCGAACAAAACTACCTGCATCCACATAAATTGTATTTATTTTACCTTGTGTTTCTGCACTTAATTTGGTTTCCTTATTCGGCTCAAATGTACCTGTAAAGAAATTCTCTGTATTAGCTAACTGCCATTTCAATGTGTCTGCCTGTACTGTAATCGTTTGTTCTTTATTGAAGTGGTAAACCTTTTTCTGAGCTTCATTCTTATTGCTTTTAAGTTTTATAATTATAATCGCTGCAATGGCAATAATTGGGATGATGTACAATAGTTTTTTCATAATTATTTATTTAAAAGATTTCCGGTGAGTTTTTTAAATTCTATTTCTGCCCTGCTTAAAGCAATCAATGAAGCGATATAATTTTGCTGGGCTTCCCTTACCGCATTATCGGCCAGCAATACATCAGTAATTGTGGCTATCCCTTCTTTTTGTTGCAGTATGGTTTTCGCATAAATTGTTTGGGCCAATTTTACCTGTTGCTGAATAGTTATCAGGCTTTTGTGTATAATATTTAATTGGTAGGTATTATTCAATTTGTCTACCTTATATTTCTCTCTTACCATTTGTAGTTTAATGCCTGTTTTTTCTATTTCTAATTCTTTCCCTTTTATTTTCTGCCTGGTTAGATTGCCGGTGTATATTGGCATAATAACCTGTATGCCGGCATAACCCAATGGATACAATTTTAAAAAGCTATTGGAACCGTTGGCGCCAAAGCCGGTTGTGCCATATAAACCATTCAGGTTAATTGCCGGAAGCCTTGATTTTTGCATGGCATATTTCTCTGTTTGTAAAAAACTAACCTGCTTTTCTACCAATTTTATTTCTGTAAGCGGATTGTCGTCTATTACCGGATATTCATTGCTGCGCCTGTTTGCTTCAATGCTAATGGTACCATCTTGAGATTTACCTATCAGAAACTTTAAAATATTCATTACCTGGCTGTATTGACTCTCTACTGTTTCTTTTTGTGTAAGTAACTGAGCTAACTGTAAATTAATTTTCTCCACATCAGTTCCCTTTGCCATTTGTTGCTGATAGAGTAAATCCATAACTGATAGTAATTTCCTGCTATTTACAATATTGCTGTCGATAAATCCAAGCTGGTTAATCAATACCTGTGCATTGTAATAAATATTTGAAACTTCCATTGCAATTTCTTCCTGCGATTTAATTTTTTGCAGACCAGCCATCTCTTCCCCCGTTTGTATGGTTTTTATATTGGCCTGTATTACCGGGTTATATAGTGGATAAGTTAGCTGAACATTGGCATTGATATTATGTGGAACACCAAATTGTGCTTCTTTGTAAGTACCTGCCGGACCTCCAAATACTGCTGCCGGTAATAACTGGTAAGGAAGATTGGTATAATAGCGGTAGTCAATGGCTGTATTTATTTTGGGTAGCAGATTGCCTTTTGCTTCTGCTATTTTTTCCTGTGCCTGCAGTACTTCATACCCGGCTATTCTTGCGTTATAATTATTTTGAATAGCCGAATCAATACATTGCTTTAGGCTCATTACCTGGCTGTAGCCTGGCGCTAAGAGGAGTGATAGTAATAGTAATGTGAATAACAGTTGTTTCATGATTTATTTATTAAGTGAATAGTCGCTAAAATATAAGTTGGATGAAAGGATTTTATTTTTTATCAGCTTTTATTAAAGTAAAAATGCTTTTCATGAGTTTATTCCCCTTTAGTTTCACATCGAATGAAAATTCTGTCATTCGCCATTGCAGCATGTGCAGCCTGAAACTGCCCATGATAATATGCAGTATATCCTCTGTGGGTACTGATGTTCCAATAATTCCTTCCAGTTGGCCCTGCTTAATAATGGGCAAGAGATGTTTTTTTTTGGTTGCCATTATTTGCATAATAGCCGCATTGATCTGTTTACTTTCCTCCAGTAGCCCTTCTGAAAAGATAGCAACCAGGAAATGAGGATTTTTTTCAAAAAAGTCAAACTGGTCATTAAATATTGCCTTGAGTTTTTCAAAAGGATCATCCAATTTTGTAACACAGGTAGTAAGCCGTTTGTCCATATCGGCAGCAAGGTATTGAAGCATTGTATCGATAATTTCTGCTTTGCCTTTAAAATGACGGTATAGCGCGCTCTCTGCGAAACCCACCGTTTCGGCAAGCTTTTTTGTAGTTAGCCCGGCCAGCCCGTATTCCGTAATGATTTTACCGGCGGCTTCAATAATTTCAAATTGGCGTACTTTCATTTCCATTATAATATTTTAGTTGGTTTACACATCTATGCCGTACTTATTACTGTATCAGGTGATTATTTATTCAAGAATACCCAATACCTCCAAACTGTTTTTTTGGAACTATTTTGCTAACATTTTTATTGGTTGCACCGATCCGTAAGTCATACAAGCGCCCATTGTTAAGAACCCGGGAGCTATTTTATTTTTACCATTCATGGGGGCAGTTTTAGTTAGTTAGTGAATATTCACTCACAAATGTATATATTTATTTTCAGGGAAGTGTAACTTTTGTTACATAGAACAATAATTTTGTTTTGTGAGCGGCTATTTTAACCAGCGTCACAAAATATGTCCTTCGTAGCCAGTAATAGTGTATTAAAATGTAACCAAAATGTCAAAAAAAGTATCCATTTTACTAATTGCCTTATTTTTTACCAGTTTTCTTTCTGTTGCCCAACAAAAAGAAAAAAAAGCAATGCTTATTTCCGGTATTAATGCCATTTTACAAAGCCAGGTAGATCAATCGAAAATACCCGGTGCCGTAATTTTAATCAAACAGGGCCAAAAAACGGTGTATAAAAAAGCGTTTGGGTATGCTCAAATAAAGGATTACACGGAACTACATATTACTAATCCGGAAAAGACAACGGTTAATCACCTCTACGACATTGCATCACTTACCAAGGTTGTGGGTACTACTACCTCAATAATGCTACTGGTTGATGCCGGGCTTTTAAAGGTAGATGACCCTGTGTCTAAATATATCAAAGCATTTAATGCGCCATATAAAAAAGAAATAACAATCAGGCACCTGCTTACACATACATCAGGGCTTTATGAATGGTACCCGTTGTATTATTTTTGTAAGAACAAACAAGAGTCCTATAAGTTTATCGAAGAGCTTCCCCTGATGTTTCCTGTTGGTAAAGAGAGACGTTACAGTGACCTGGCATTTGTACTATTGGGTAAAATTATTGAAAATCTATCCGGCCTTACCTTGGAACAATATATGCAACAAAATATTTTTAATCCACTTAACATGATTCATACGATGTTTAAACCACTTGAAAAGGGAAGTGGATATAAAATAGCGGCTACATCACATGGAAACCCTTATGAAAGAAGAATGGTGACGGATTCGACCCTTGGTTTTAAAATTAGTAGTATTGATCCTGACCAATGGACTGGTTGGCGGAATTATACACTAAAAGGAGAAGTAAATGACGGAATCACCTGGTATGCCAATGGTGGAATTTCCGGCGCTGCCGGATTATTTTCTACCATTGATGATTTACAAAAATTAATTGATGTTTTAAAACAGGATGGAAAATCAGGGGCTCGTCAATTCATTTCAAAAAATACGATCAATTTATTTTTAACAAAAGATAAATTTAATAATGGATTAGGTTGGATGATGGATTCTCAGAACCCGTTCATGAAAAATGCCGGTGAAGGTAGTTTTGGTCATACAGGATTTACAGGAACAAGCATCGCGGTAATTCCCCAATTTGATATTTCTGTTATTTTGATGATTAATCGCCAGAATAATGGATTATTAGAAAACAAGGAATATTATAATCTAAATCCGATAAGAGAGCAGGTATTTGCCGCTATAATGAAATATTGCGAATAGCCTGTAACGATTATCCGATTGATGGATGATTTGTCAAACTAAATAATTAATTATCATGTCACCACCCGATCCCATAATCCTCCCCATTATTACTGCTGCCACCCCATAGGCTTCCATGTTTCCAGTCAAAATAAATGGCATTAATGGGCCCGCTGGTTCGATTGCCAAGTGTAATGTGGTAGCCCATTTTCTTTAGTTCATTGCGCACGGCTTCAGGTGTACTATTAGATAATAAAATATTGCCCGGCCTTGGTTTTCTGTCCATAGTTTTACTCCCCCCTAAAGACAGCCACAATTGATTGGTATTAAAATTGGCCGCTTCTGTAGCCTGCTGAACCGTCATATTGAACTCTACCATGTTTAAAAAGAACTGCAATAGATTCTGATCCTGCGTATCGCCACCCTGAACACCAAAACATAAAAACGGTTTGCCATCTTTAAGCGCCAGTGATGGTGTTAAAGTAACCCTGGGTCTTTTTCCCGGGGCTACCACATTAAATGGATCAATGGCCGGATCTAATACAAAGCTCTGCATACGCTGACTCATACCGATACCCGTATTACCTGCAATGCAGGCAGGCAGCCATCCGCCACTGGGCGTGATAGATACAACCCAGCCGGAAGTATCGGCGGCTTCTACTGAAGTAGTACCACGCCATAACCTGTCCATATACAATTCATCCGTTTTCGCTAATGCCTGATTGATTTCAGTGCTATTAATAGTTGTCTGATCATGTTTGGGAATGGCCGTTCCTGATTTACCAGCGCTATCCAGTAAAGATTCTCTTTGTTTGATCAAATCCAAAAATGGGTTTACTTTTCCTTCATACGGATAAGGATCACCTGGCCCTGCCTTGGCATCATTCCTGTCCGCTAAAATTTGTTCAGCTCTTTCTTTGGCATAAGCCTTACTCAATAATCCTTTCATAGGTTCTTCAGGAGGAAAGTATGGATCGCCATAATAAAAATCACGATCAGCAAAAGTCAGATTCAATGTTTGGTATAAAGTATGCAAGTATTGGGTGCTATTATAGCCCATTGATTTCAGGTCGAAATTCTCTAAAATATTCAGCGATTGCAAAAGCATGGGCCCCTGTGTCCACTGCTGCAATTTATATACATCAATCCCTTTATAGTTGGTTTGTAAGGGTTCTTCCACCAATGGTTTCCATTTGGCAAGGTCTTCCATCGTAATTAATCCTCCCTGTTCTTTACTGCCTCTCACAAATTCTGCTGCAATATCTCCTTTGTAAAAACGGTCGTAGGCGGCCATGATGGCTTCTTTACGGTTTTTCTTATTCTTCAGCGCTTTTTGTTCAGCTTCTACCAGTTTGGAAAGTGTTGCCAGTAAATCTTTTTGTACAAATATTTCTCCTGCCTCAGGCGCTTCTCTTTTTTCGTTGGGATGTGTTAAGAAAACCGCTTTTGAATAGGGCCATTGTTTAATCATTTCTTTACCCCTTTCCATGCTATTGGCAGTTTGGGCTTCAATAGGGTAGCCGGCTGCCAGTTGCATGGCAGGCGCCAGCACTTCTTTCAGGCTCATGGTGCCATAGTCGGCCAACATCAAACATAGGCCCCCAACGGTTCCGGGTGTGGTGGCCGCTAATGGACCGTATTCAGGTGGAAAATGGTAGCCTTTACCGGTAAAAAAATCAACCGTTGCACCGGTGGGCGCTACCCCCATGGCATTAATGGCGATTACTTTTTTTGTTTTTGGATTATAAATCAGGGCCTGTGTTTCACCGCCCCAACTCAGTACATCCCACATGGTACAGGTAGCGGCCAGCATGGCACAGGCAGCATCAACCGCATTACCTCCTTTTTGAAAAACCATAGACCCTGCTGTTGCGGCAAGCGGTTTTCCGGTAATGGCCATCCAGTTTTTACCATGCAAAGGAGGTTTCTGTGTTGGTTGCGCGGAGGCCGAAAAGAAAAAGATAAACAATACGCCGGAGAAAAAGATTTTTTTCATAAATGATCAATTGTTAGGGAAGATAGGTACTCAATTCGTGTGGGTTAAAGTTAAGGATCAAAAACGTATGTTTGATACTATTATGGGAGGGGGGGGGTAAGTAGCGGAAGAGGTGATTTTTAAACAAAACATACATTATCAGCTAAAACCGTAATATCCAGGGAATTGCCAACAACATTATTTAGCAGGTTATGGGGACAATAAATAAGCCTGGTCCTTTTCTAAACTATTTTTTATATTTAACCTGTTACGATTGTTATATCCGTCAATTAACATTGATGGATAGACATCATTATATACGATTAAAAACCCGCCATTTATGAAAGCCGCCTTCACTGTATTACTCGTAGTAGTAACCATTGTATCTTTTTCTCAGCATCAAAAACAGGTATCTGCCGGCTATTTGGGCAAAACGGTAACCGTTTATACCACTGCCGATAACACCAATCTCAGGTTAACACAAACCGCTAAAGCCGTATTCAAAAAACTGCCCCAGCCTGTTGAGGGTGAGATCAGTGTATTTGTAGATCCTTCCAGGACTTATCAGACCTTTTTAGGGATCGGGGCCGCGCTAACAGATGCCAGCGCTGAAACTTTTGCAAAATTACCCGGGAAAAAACAACAGGAATTTTTGCAGGCTTATTATGATAAAGAAAAAGGGATTGGCTATTCTCTGGCCAGAACCAATATTCATAGCTGCGATTTCAGTAGTGGTAGTTATACCTATGTAAAGGAAGGGGACAGCAAGTTGACTTCATTCTCCGTTGACCATGATAAACAATTTCGTATTCCTTTTATTAAAAGAGTCATTGCCGCTGCAGGCGGGAAACTGCCCTTATATGCCAGCCCATGGAGCCCTCCGGCTTTTATGAAAACAAATCATGAAATGCTGCATGGCGGTAAACTAAATCAGGCATTTGCACAAAGCTGGGCCAACTATTTTACCAGGTTTATCAAAGCTTATGAAAAAGAAGGTATTCCTCTTTGGGGTATCACTGTACAGAATGAACCCATGGCTACACAGAAATGGGAGTCTTGCATTTTTACAGCAGAAGAGGAAAGGGATTTCCTGAAAAATTTTCTGGGACCAACCATGCGTAGAGAGGGTCTGGCCGATAAAAAAATTATTGTATGGGATCATAACAGGGATCTGATGTTTCATAGGGCCAACGTGATTTTCGACGATCCGGAAGCTGCCAAATATGCATGGGGTTGGGCGAAGAATATGGACGTTCTATGATCAATGATTTTAACAATGGAACCGTTGGATGGACCGATTGGAATATTTTACTGGATGAAACAGGGGGGCCCAATCATGTGGGTAATTTTTGTTTTGCGCCGGTACATGCCAATACTTCAACTGGCGATCTTATTTATACCAATTCCTATTACTATATTGGCCATTTTTCCAAATTCATCCGTCCGGGCGCTAAAAGGATTGGCGCTTCAGCCAGCAGGAGCCAGTTACTGACTACTTCTTTTAAAAACAAAGACGGGAAAATGGCAGTAATAGTGATGAATCAAAGTGATAAAAAGCTGACGTATAACTTATGCATCGGAACAAATGCGGCAGTAGTTGATATTTTACCACATGCAATCCAGACACTTGTTTTATAATAGGCTATCTGTTCTGTAAGCATTGAAGTATATGATTTTTTTATTAACATTTAATTGTCACAACCACCAGATTTTTTAAAAACAAAAAGCTACTTTTGCTGAAATGAACACAGGCGTAAATAGGATTTATTCATTCCGTAAGGTTAATATGTATACAGCCCTTATGTTTGCGTTTGCTGTTATGTTATTGATCGTTTCATGCCCTTTAAAGCGGTTACTGCAAAACAACTTTGTTTTCAATTCTTCATCTGTAGTAAAGACTAATCTAACAAATATTAACCAGCGTGCCGGCGCTGATCATATCGCTACTGCTAATTGCTGTGCGGTTAAGAAAAAAACTGTTCTTGTAAAATTGGATTTATCACAACAGTGTAAATTACCGGTTCCTATATACCAGTCGAACATTACCGGGTATCCGGGTTTTGATATAAATTATTTCTTAAGCGGAGTAAGTTATAGGTATGGTATCTTAGTATCATCTGATCTTTCTGCACCCCCCCTTTTTCTGCAACATCGCAGGTTACTTATTTGATTTTTTTCTTCCTTTTCTTTTTTGATTCCATCGCAATGCCTGCCGGCTTTATATCCGCTTCAGGGCTATAATTCAATTTACACAGAAAGAAACAATGATACATAAAATAATTGTGTTAGCCGCCTTTTGGTGCCTGCTAACAAGCCAAGTTGTTTACGCTCAGAAAAAAGTGTATTCATTAGAGGAAGTTTGCCAAAAAACACTCCGGCAATACCCTTCATTAGCATCAAAAAAATACCGGATAGAGCAACGGGAGCTGGATAAAGACTTTATAAAAAAAGAACGGTTACCAGAAGTGAATTTTCAGGGACAACAGAGTTATGGTTCGTACCAGGGAGTTCCGGGTGCCTTTTTTCCTCTTGCCGGAATTTACAATACCAGTGGTAGTGATAAAGGCCTGAATGGAAAAAACAACGCTGTTTCTAATTTATATACATCTGCCGTGCTGCAATGGAATTTTGTGCAGTTTGGCAGGATAAGAACGAAACTGGATGTTGCGGATGCAGCCATACAACTGAGTAAAATGGCATTAACACAGGAAGAATTGCGATTACAAACGGCTGTTGCCCGTCAATACTTTACTATTTTGAGGAGCACCGCATTTCTCTCCATAAATGTAGCAGATGCAAAACGATTGGAAGATTTATTTGACTTATCTAAAGCACAGGCAAATGCAGGTTTACGCCCCGGTGCAGATACTTTATTGGTAAAGTCGAACCATTACCAAATTAAAGGGCAGGTAAATGAGCGGCAGGCAATATTAGAAACAGCAAGGATGCATTTAGCGGCCCTTATTGGTGAAGACGCAAACAGCTTCGCAATAGATGCTTCCCTATTTAATGCTAATAAAGTTTTTAGAGAATCACCTTCTACTGACAGCCTGAACAACCATCCTTATCTGAAATATTTAAAAGCAACCATCCTGTATGCAAATGCATCGTTAGAAGCGGTTAAGCGCCTGCCTTATCCTTCTGCGGGTTTATTAGCAGGTACAGGTATCAGGGGTTCCGGTATTAATAGTTCAGGAATAGCAAATAGTGGTTTTTCGGAGCCATGGAAAAGTAATACATCAGGTTATCTTATAGGAGTTGGCGCAACATGGAATCTTTCTTCGCTTTATCAAAATAAGGTAAAACAAAAAATGGCAGAGAAGGAAATTCAATCCGCGAAAGCGGATTATGAAGAAGCAAACCTTCAATTAAAAACTTCCTATAACACCGCCGTAAGCAGGTGGAAACAACAAAGGGAAAGACTAATAGATGCCCGTACTGCCCTTGAAGCTTCTAAACAAGCATACGATTTATATGTAACAAGGTATGAAAACGGATTAATCAATTTGATTGAATTATTGCAACTGCAAAAAACGTTGCAGGATGCGGAAATTAATTATGTAACTGCTACAGGCGCTTATTGGGATGAACTGATAAACCAAAGCGAAAGCGCAGGAAACCTGTCGTTGTTACTGTCTCAAATCAACCCTTAATTTATAATTCAACATGTATGAATATTATTCGCTTTGCACTTCGAAAACCAATTGCGGTAATGGTGGTGGTTATGGCTATTGGCTATTTTTCGTTTTTAGTAGTAAAAAAAATTAATGTAGACATTTTTCCGAAAATTGAATCCCCCGCCATTTACATCGCCATGCCCTATGGTGGGTTAACACCTTCCTACATGGACGGTTTTATGGCAAACGAATTTCAGAAGGTGCTGGTTTTTGTAAGTGGCGTTAAAGACATAGAATTTAAAAGCATACAGGGTTTTACGCTCATGAAGCTTAGTTTTTATGCCGGAACGGACATGGCACAGTCAGCAGCAGAAGTTTCTACCCAGGTATCCCGTGCCATGGGCTTTTTACCACCTGGCTCCGTACCCCCGCAAGTAGTACGTTTTGATGGCAGTTCTTTACCAATTGGCCAGTTGGTATTTGAAAGTAATAAACGTTCCATCAGCGAAATTCAGAATCTTGTGTTGACAAGGATACGCCCAATGTTTGTTACTATTCCGGGTATAACAGCTCCTGCCCCTTTTGGCGGAAATATCCGCTCCATTATAATAAAGGTTAACCCAGACCTCATGCAATCGTTTGGCTTATCGGAAGAAGAAGTAATGACTGCCATTGCAAAAAACAACCTGCCTTCACCCGCAGGCAACATACGTATGGGAGATAAGAATTTTATGAGCCCTGTTAACTCCTTGGCAAAAGGTACTGATGAATTTTTAAATCTTCCAATCAGGGTAAGCTCTACGGCTACTGTTTTTGTAAAAGATATTGCTACGGTAGAAGATGCGGCGGACCTCACTACAGGTTATGCGGTTGTTAACGGCAGACGTTCAGTGTATTTACCGGTTATTAAAAAAGCAGACGCCTCTACTTTGAAAGTGGTGAAAAATCTGAAAGAAGCGCTTCCTATGTTAAAGGAGGCTCTTCCTGATGATGTTAAGATAGATTATGTTTTTGACCAATCTATTTATATAGAACGGTCCATCAAAAACCTGGTACACGAGGGAATACTGGGGGCAATCCTGACAGGACTGATGGTTTTACTTTTTCTGGGTGATAAACGGGGAGCGCTCATTGTTGTGTTCACTATTCCAATATCCATTTTATCTGCTGTGCTATTACTTTTTGCCTTTGGCCACACCATTAATATGATGACGCTGAGTGGCCTTGCATTGGCTATTGGAATTTTAGTAGATGAGGCTACCGTAACCATAGAAAACATACATCAGCATTTTGAAAAGGGCAAACAAAAATCAAGGGCAATACTGGATGCCTTACTGGAGATATCTGTTCCCAAACTATTGATACTACTCTGTATTCTATCCGTATTAATTCCTTCTTTTATAATGACAGGCATTCCTAAGGACATGTTCTTACCACTATCACTGGCTGTGGGATTTTCCATGATTGCTTCCTTTATTTTTTCGCAAACTTTTGTGCCGGTTGTGGCTAACTGGTTAATGAAAAATAAAAAACATACGCCACACTTTACCCACAATGGCAAACATGAATTATCACGTTTTGAAAAATTTAAAAAAAGGTATTTGATTATTACCCGTTCTTTTCAAAAGAAACCAATATGGGTGCTGGCTATCTATGGAACCGTTGTTATTGTATTAGTTGCTATAGGGTTTTCGCTTATCGGAACTGATATTATGCCTGCAAGCGGCACAGGAGATTTACAGGTAAGAATTATTGCTCCGCAGGGAACACGCATTGAAAAAACAGAACAATACCTCCACCAGGTTACGGATGTTATTGCCCGGGAAACAGGAAATAATGGCATTGCAATTTCGTCGGCTTTTGTTGGTACGCAACCTTCAGGTACCGCCATTAACCCCATCTTTCTTTTTACCAGTGGTTCACAGGAAGCCGTATTACAGGTTTCCATAAATAAAGAAGTGCTTTCACAATCAATGAAGCAACTGAAAGAAAGCATCCGTAAAAAAGTACTTGAGAAATATCCTGAACTACAAATCTCCTTCGAGCCAATTGAACTGGTAGAAAAAATTATGAGCCAGGGAACCAATACACCGGTACAAATAAGAATTGCTGCAGGACAGTTACCCCAGGCGGAAAACTATGCTAAGAAAATTGAAGCGGGATTAAGAAAAAATGAATTTCTCCGTGACATCAGAATTGAAGAACCTCTGCATTATCCCACATTACAGATTGAGGTTGACAGGGAACGGGCCTCACAATTTGGACTTACCATGCAGGATATCACACAAGTGATAACTATGGCAACTTCTTCCACACGATTTGTAAATAAATCACTTTGGAGAGACCCGAAATCGGGCCTTGTTTTCCAGGTGCAGATGCAGGTTCCCGAAGCAAGCATGAAGGCTGCAGATGATTTAAAAATGTTGCCATTAAAATCAGGTCAGTCAAGACCCATCCTGGACGATGTGGCGAGGCTTTCTTTTGGAGAAGAACCGGGACAGGTAAACCGGCAGGGGGCAAACCGCTATGTTACTATCGCTGCAAATGTGCATGATAAGGATTTAGGCACTGCATCCAAAGCAGTATCAAAAGCAATTGCGGAAGCAGGAGAAAAACCGAAAGGCGTTATTGTTTCTATACAAGGGCAATTGCAGCTATTGGCTGATACTTTACATGGATTGCAAACCGGACTGGTAATAGCCATTGTAGTAATCTTTTTAATGCTGTCCGCGTATTATCAATCATTTACCTTATCAGCAATGATACTGTCCGTTGTTCCCGCGGTAATTGCCGGTAGTTTAATGATGCTTTTATTTTTTGGGAGTACCCTGAATCTTCAATCTTACATGGGAATAATCATGTCGGTTGGCGTATCCGTTTCCAATGCATTTTTAATGGTGGACCATGGAGAAAAGAGCCGCTTTAAAAATAAGATGAATGTAAAAGTAGCTGCAGTGCTGGCTGCATCTTCCCGCCTTCGTCCAATAATCATGACCACGCTTGCCATGATAGCGGGAATGATACCAATGGCATCAGGCATGGGTGAAGGTGGTGAGCAGGTAGCGCCCCTGGGGCAAGCCGTTATCGGGGGTTTAATTATGTCCACACTAACAACCCTCCTGGTTCTGCCGCATCTGTTTATCATTATTCGTAAAAAAGCAAGCCTGCAAGGCATTTCTCTTGACCCCGATGACCCATCCAGCCGTTATGCCGCTGAAGAATTAATAGTTCCTGATTATAAAACTAAAATCAAAATATAATGAGATCGTTTATATATCCCCTAATTGTAGTAAGCCTGATTGTATTGCATAGCTGTTCAGGCAAACAAGAGAAAACAGGACAAGCTGAAGTTGCAAAAAAACAAGGTTCAGGCCCTTCATTTAAAGTAGCAACAGTTATATCAGAGCAACCTGAATTTTCTATTATATTACCTGGCGAATTACTTCCGTATGAGCAGGTAAATATCTATCCAAAAATAAAAGGCTTTATTAAGAAGATATATGTTGACAGGGGCAGTTATGTAAGCAAAGGGCAGTTACTGGCAGAACTGGAAGCTCCGGAGATTGGAGAACTATATTCCGCAAGGCAATCAGCAACAGGTACAGCCTATCAAAAATATCTTTTCAGTAAACAATCTTATAACCGCTTAAAAGAGGCATCGAATAAAAGTGGCGCTGTCGCTACTATAGAACTGGAAAGAGCGTATGCCCAATTATTAGGCGACAGTGCTTCTTATAAAAGCAGCGGGTCAGAGGCATCCGCATCCGGACAAATAAAAAATTATCTAAGAATAACAGCTCCATTCAGTGGCGTAATTACCGGAAGATTTATATCAGAAGGCGCCCTTGTTGGAGATAATACAGCCAAAGGCGAACCATTGTTTCAGTTAGCACAACAGGACAAGTTAAGGCTTACCGTAGCCATACCGGAAAAACAAGCCCAATCTTTACCACCTGGTACAAAGGCAGGTTTTACCGTTGTTGATTTCCCCGGCAAAACATTTACAGCCACCTTATCCCGGAACAGTGGCGCTTTAGATGTTGCATCCCGTTCTGTAATAGCAGAGTTTGATATACCAAATTCCGGTACAGGACTCAGGGCAGGACAATATGCGAAAGTAAATATTCGGTTAATGAGGGCACAACCAACGCTATGGGTTCCGGCAACAAGCGTAGTTCAGGCGCAATCAGGCTTATTTGTTATAAAAACCGAAAAGAATATTACCAAACGCATACCGGTTCAAACAGGTACAACTGCAGACAGCCTGATTGAAGTTTTTGGAGATTTACAGGCGGGTGATACAATACTGCTAAAAGGAAGCGAAGAAATTAAAGAAGGGATAAAAATCATCAAAATGTAAGTCCGGCTATTATTTATCATTAAAAAGCAGCGGCAAATACTTACCGTATGTACCACTTGTTCTGATTCTGCAAACAAAGAGGATACCCGGTTATTATTTTGGGTTTTTGTTAACGCCCAATTGAAATATATTAGTAGTCACTAACTCAATAATCATGAGAAAAATAGTACTCTTTATTGTATTTACATTTTTATTGGTTAGTTCCTACTCCCAAAAAATAAAGTTATTTGTTGACTGTTCCGGCGCCTGGTGTGATCTCGCTTTCATTAAAACAGAGGTTAACTATGTAGATTTTGTGCTGGATAATAAAGCGGCAGATGTGCATGCACTTATCACCCAACAAACCAATGGCGGCGGCGGTAGCTGGTACCAGCTCATTTTTTACGGGCAAAATAATTTTGAGGGACAATCAGATACGCTCCGCTTCAATGCAAAACCAAACAATACTGATTATGAAACAAGGGCCATATTAGTAAAATATTTGCAGCTCGGCCTCGTTCCTTTTGTCAGCAAGACTACATCGGTTGAAAATATCAGTATTCAGATGAAAGAAAACCAGGTTACGGATTCCGGGTCCGTTACTGCAATAGCAACCAAAGATCCCTGGAATTTTTGGGTACTTCGCGTCAGTACCAATGGTAACATTAACGCTGATAAGGTTTATAAAGGATTCCGGTATTCCGGAAATATATCCGCGAACCGTGTTACAGATAAACTAAAAGTATCTTTTAACTTTAATTTCGGTAAGAACAAAACTACCTACGAATTTGATAACGGTGCAGGCGGTACCGATAAGATTGAGGTAAAAAATGAAAATTACCGGATTAATCACCAACTGGTTAAAAGTCTGAGCGAACATTGGTCCATTGGTTATGACCTGACGGCTTCCCGAAGCACGTTTAATAACTATCAATTCCTTGGTGTGATAAAACCAGCGATAGAATATGATGTCTTTCCTTATAAGATGGTAACCAATAAACTGCTGACAATCCGCTACGGAATTGATTTATCTGCAAGCCGTTTCTTCGATACTACGCTCTATGGTAAAACCCGGCAGACATTGCTGGGGCATGGCATTGATGTGGCGCTTACCTATAACCAAAAATGGGGTACCATCAATATTTCCGGTAACTATCATAATTATTTAAACAATCCCAGCTATTACAATATTGGACTGGGGGGCGGCGTGAATATTCGTATCACAGGCGGGCTCTCTTTCAATATGTATACCTTTGGTTCCATTTTAAGGGACCAGTTATATTTACCTAAAGGACAGGCTACCCAACAGGATATTTTAACCCGTCAGCGGCAAATTTCTACTAATTTTAATTTATTCAGTTACTTCGGGATATCTTATCGTTTCGGATCCAAACTAAACAACTTCGTCAATCCCAGGTTTGATGGAGGAGGGGGCAACTTTTTCTTTCAGTGAGGGCTATAGATTCCGGGGAAAATGCTGCTGACTAGTTGGAAAAACCACTATTATGAATAAAATAATCTGAAAAACTGATTTCTATCATATTTTCATACTATTGTAGATAGTACTTTCATGCTCGTTTACATGCTGAATAAAGTGAAAAAAATATTGACCATATTTATTTTAATTATCTATACCAGTTCAGCTCTGGGAACGTTCAGTATTAATTATCACTATTGCAGCGGTCAGTTGGCCCAGGTTTCACTTTTAAATTTTGACGGTAAAAGTGGTTGCTCCTGTAATCCGGATGCTATGCCAAAAGGCTGTTGTAAGGATGAACTGCTTTGCCAAAAGGTAGATAGTCATAAAACTGTACAAGAGTCCTATACTATCAATACAAGTTTATTTACACCCGATTTACCTCCTGTGAGTAACCTGCACAACCTGGTTTTACAGGGAGATAGTCATGATCCTGATAATTTTTATAATAATGTCAGGCGAAGTTCCCCCTGGCCTATTTACTTATTCATAAGGGTATTTCGTATTTAATACCCGCATCTCCGTGTATTCCCGCTGAATATTTCCGGCTGTAAAGTATTTACATTGACACACGGAAGCAGGATTGATACTACACGTCTATTATTGATTTTTTAATAAACAATTTCTTGCCGGCATCCCGGCACCTGGTGGTATTCAGGTATAGTAATTTGAAACAATCATGTATTCCATTAACAGGTAACGTTTTAAAAAATGACCACTGGAATTTGCATCACATAACGCATAAAATAGTAAAAAATGAAAAAAGTAAATCTTCTTACTTCTATTCTACTTATGCTACTTACTATTCCGCTACAATCTATTGCGCAGGAAAAAGGTATATCAGACTCTATCGTAAAGGAGAGCCTGATGGAGAAAAAGTCTTATGGCGTAGTTGGCGCTAATTATAGCAGTGATCTTGTTTTTTTAGGGCGCAAGAGTTCTGCAAAGACGCCTTATTTATCTACTACCGCAGGATATTATCATAAATCAGGTTTATTTATTAATGGTGCTGCGTCTTTTCTGGCAGTTTCAGGGGTAAATAGAATTGATTTAGTTGCATTAACAACCGGCTATGATTTCTATTTAAAAAATTTCAGCGCCGGAATTTCCGGAACTAAATATTTTTTTGATAAAAAAAGTTATACTGTAAAGTCTGATATATCTGGCTATATTAGTGTTTATGCTGACTATGATTTTGATATAGTCGATGTTTATATTGATGTTAGTACCTATTTTGGTAATACATCCGATTTCATTTCAGGTCTGGCGCTAAGCCATAACTTTTATGCAGCCAATGATCATCTCAATATTATCCCCACTTTTTACCTGAATGCCGGTACGCAGAACTATTACACTAATTATAATAACAACATCAGATTGGGGCGACACATGCTGGAAGGCGGTAGTTCACAATCTGTAGGAACTGGTATGATGAGCGGAGGATTATTTAAGGTGTTGGATTATGAATTGAGTGTGCCGATTAGCTATACCATAAAAAAATTCCGCTTTTCTTTTACGCCCGTTTTTACGATACCGGTAAATCCTGCAACAATTACCAATAACCAGGTTACCTATAAAGAGGATATTTCTAATAATTTTTTCTGGTTACTGGGGGTCAGTTTTAAATTTTTATAAACATCAAAATATATGTCCACCTTATTGTATACATAGTATAATAACAACTAAAATTTACGAAAATGAAAACAAATAAAATGGGTTTAATGGCACTGACAGTAACTATTTTAATGTTTACGGGAATTTCTGCAATGGGTCAAAATAAAAGTGTAACAGATACCACCAAACAAGATACCGTTATTTACACCTGCACCATGCATCCCGAAATAAAATTCAATCAACCGGGCAAATGCCCAAAATGTGGAATGGATTTAGTAAAAAAAACTGGAGTATCAGGGAATAAAAAACACAAGATGAAAATGATGCATCAGATGATGAATGGAATGAGTGATAGGAGCGGGATGGAAAATATGGAGAATAATAATTCCGCAGAAATGAATAAAACAGCCACTGATTCAACCCAAAAAGATGCTGCACTTTATACCTGTTCAATGCATCCCGAAATACAATCCAACCAACCAGGTAGCTGTCCGAAATGTGGAATGACACTGATAAAAAAATCTGACGCTTCCGGAAAAAATGACAAGCATCACAAAATGTCATCAATGGGAATGGGGATGGGCATTGGAATGGGAATAATGATGGCAGGAATGTTATTATTTTTGATAATACGTTAAACGGGTTCTTTTAATAGCTGTATATAAATAGCAGATAAATATTTTTTAACTTTTAAACATACGATATGAAAAAATTATTTTTTGTGCCCATGTCACTAATAATGATGACAGGCACTATTGTTGCGCAAAACCAACAGGCAGAACAGAAAATACAGCAAAATGCTGTTGTAAAGGTAGAATACCTGGTGATGAAGGATGGCAAAATGTTACATACCACGGATGGTAAGGATATGCTGATGCAACATGATATGACATTAAAAAATGGCATGATGATCAAACCGGATGGTTCTTATCAATTAAAGAATGGAAAGCAGTTACGTTTGCGGGATGGTCAATGTATGGATATGAATGGCAGTAAATACAGGTCCCAGGGTATGTTTCAAAGAAAAATGCAGGGAAAATATGGAATGGGTATGCAGGGAAAAAATATGCATTCAGGCGGCCAGATCCAAAAAATGAATGGAAGTGGCAGTGGCCATCATTAATTTTTTATCTATAACTGAAGCAAGTCATGAGGTTAGCTTCAGTGTATATGCGTATTTGTTGGTTAATAGCCTGCATTCTTTTGATTAATGGAAAAAAGGAAATACCAGGGAACCCAGGTTGATAACTAATGAGCACTCTATTAAACCGGATACTTGACGAGAAAGGTTTTGTATATTTACTTTCTTATATCATAAAGAAGAACCCATGTCAAAAAACAATATTTTTCTCCCAACCATTGCTATTTTGTTTTTGGCTCAGTCTTTTATCCAAATTCCAACTGGAATCGGGTTAGAGAGGAAAAAAGTAACGATTAGGGGGGAAGCCCCTTCACTTACAGCCGGCGAAGGAAAAGTGTATATGGCATTTGCAAGTCACGACAGTATTTTTTACTGTATATCTGACAAAGGGAACCGTTTTTCGATTCCGTTATTAGCGGCAGTATTGCCAAAAATTGGAGTAGGTGGTGGCAGGGGGCCCCAGATTATTTCGGTTAAGAACCGGTTGCTGATTGCTGCATCGGATAATGCGGGAAATATTTTTACTTTTATAAAAAAGAAGGGTGCCATTGAATGGCAGAAAGGCGAAAAAATAAATGACGTTCCGGAAATAGCTAAAGAATGTTTTGTATCTCTTGCGGCAAATAATAATGGAGAAGTTTATGCTGTATGGCTTGACTTGCGGGATGATAAGAGAAATAAAATCGTTGGCGCTAAAAGCGGAGATGCGGGAAGAACATGGTCAAAGAACAAAATTATTTATAGATCACCCGACAGTACCGTATGCGAATGCTGCAAACCTTCTGTGGCTATGAAGGGCCAGGCTGTAGTGGTTATGTTCCGTAACTGGCTTAACGGTAACAGGGACCTGCATATCATCCAATCCAATGATGGTGGTATGACTTTCGGAAGAGCCCAAAAATTGGGGGAGGGAAGCTGGAAATTGAATGGTTGCCCGATGGATGGTGGCGGGCTGGTTATGAATAGTAATCATACAATTCAAACAGTATGGCGCAGGCAGGGAACGGTTTATAGTTGCGAAGCAGGTAAAACAGAAAATATGATTGCTACAGGTAAGCAGTGTGTGATAGCGGGTAATAATGGCAACACATTTATTGCTTATATGAATAATGGTAAGGTTTATTGCCAAAAGCCTGATGGGAAAGAAGTAGAGCTGGGAAGCGGGGGCAATCCGAGATTAGTATCGACGGCTACCGGTTCGGCTTTATGTGCCTGGGAGAATGATGGGAAGGTGATGTATGCCGTTTTAGCTAAATAGTGCTGGATAGATGTAAACGGGACTTTCTATTACCATCAACCCGAAAACAATGATGACTATTTGTTTTATAAAAATATGTTTATTTTTTTACAGTTAGCATACTTGCATTTATGGCTACAACAATGGTACTCACCGTCATCAAAACAGCGCCTATGGCAGGGCTCAATAAAATGCCCTGGTTATACAAAATGCCTGCCGCTAATGGTAGCGCCACAACATTATAGCCTGTTGCCCAAACTAAGTTTTGAATCATTTTCCGGTAAGTGGCTTTACCAAATAAGATTAAACTAACAATGTCTTTTGGATTACTATTTACCAAAATAATACCTGCGGTTTCTGCTGCTATATCACTACCGCTTCCAACCGCAATACCAACATCTGCAATTGCCAAAGCCGGCGCATCATTTACACCATCTCCTGTCATGGCTACAAACTCACCCTTGCTTTGCAGGTCTTTTATCTTTTCTAATTTCTGATGGGGCAATACTTCGGCAATAAAACTATCCATACCTAATGTTTCACTTACACTTTTGGCCACTTTATTGTTATCGCCCGTGAGCAATATGGATTTGATGTTGTTTTCTTTTAGGGTTTTAATCGCTTCGGCTGATTCCGGTCGTATCTCATCCGACAAAGCAATATATCCCGCCAATTGATTGTTGGCAATAATAAACACAACAGTTTCGGTATCATTGGCTGTGAAGCCATCAGGAACAGTAATATTATTTTCTTTCAAATAGCCCGGACTAACAACCCATACTTTTTTACCTTCTATCGTGGCTTCAACACCTTTGCCGGTGATGGCGTTAAAATTTTCTGTTGAAGGAATAAGGATGGATAAATCCTTTGCTTTTTGCAGGATGCCTGTTGCAATAGGATGCTCTGATTTTTGTTCCAATGCAGACGCCAAACGAATGATTTCATTTTCATTCAGCCCTTTTTGCAGGGATACGATTTTTGACACTTCAAATTTGCCAACGGTTAATGTTCCTGTTTTATCAAATACAATGGTGGTGATCTTTCTTGCATTTTCAAATGCTGTCCGGTTCTTTATCAGCAAACCATTTTTTGCTGATAAAGCTGTTGATTTTGCCACCACCAAAGGCACTGCCAATCCTAAAGCATGAGGGCAACAAATTACAATTACGGTAACCATTCTTTCCATAGCGAAGGCCAGGGACTGCCCTGTTACATACCAATATAAAAATGTTGCAATACCTGCAAGAATGGCAATTATGGTTAACCACTTTGCAGCGGTATCCGCCAGCAACTGTGTTTTAGATTTAGATTTTTGTGCGTCATCAACCAACTTTACAACCTGTGACAGGTAAGAATCTTTTGCCGCATGGGATACAATAATTTTAATAGAGCCGTTTCCATTAATAGACCCCGCAATTACTTTATTGCCTTTTATTTTTTGTACCGGTTTCGATTCACCGGTTAGCATGGATTCATTCAACCAACTTTCACCCTCCAGTATTATTCCATCGGCTGCTACTTTTTCGCCGGGTTTTACCAAAATAATATCGTTCTCTTTTAGTGTATCGGTCTTTACATCATGCACCATATCAGGCATCACCAAGTGGGCATCAGATGGCATCAGTTGTACCAGTAACTCCAATTCTTTTGATGCTCCTGCAACTGATTTCATTTCTATCCAATGACCTAAAAGCATAATAAGTATTAAAGTCGCCAGTTCCCAGAAAAAGTCCATACCCTCTAACCCAAACACAATCGCTACACTGTAGAGGTAAGCTACTGTTATGGCAAATCCAATTAAAAACATCATGCCTGGATTTTTTGCTTTTACCTCATCAACCAACCCCTTTAAAAAGGGCCGGCCGCCATAAAAAAATACTATTGATGACAATGCGAATAAAATATATGGAGAACCTGTAAACTGCCAGTTTACTCCCATAAATTGCTGTATCATAGTTGATAACAGCATAATGGGAACAGTAAGTATCAACACCACATAAAACCGCTTTTTAAAATCAGTGATCATCATGGCATGATGGTTATGCCCTTCCATACCCATTGATGGGTTACTGCCATGCTGATGACCTGAAACCATGGTAGTATTTTCGATTTTCTTTTGTAATACCAGGGTCATTCCGCAAATGGTACAGGCGCCGGGTTTATCCTGTACAACCCGCGGGTGCATGGGGCAGGTGTATTTTTCTGCATGTTGCTGATGTTCCATAACAAGGGGTTTAACTTAGTTTCTTGTGAAAACGCTGTCTATAGATTGTTGTATCCAGTTTAGAATTAATGCTTTGTCATCTTTTGTAAGCTGGGCATTTTTATGTAGTAAAGTATATGATATTAGCGGCATCGCACCATCAGTGATCTGGCTTGCGATTGATTTTAGCTTACTTTGTTGCCTTCGTAGTGAATAGGACCCAAAATCACTGAAATTAAGTTCCTTCTTGCCCGTTTGTATATGATTGTTCAATATCCATCCTATAGGTTGCACATTTGCGTACCATGGATAATAGGTATTGTTGCTGTGACAATCATAGCAAGCCGACTTCAGTAAAGCCAGAACATTTACAGGAATCGGAGCAATGCTTGCAATTTCAGTTGGCAATACCTGCCCGCTTGTATTGCGGGCAGGTTGAATAAATTGTATAGCAATCCCTGCAACGATTATACCCCATCCGGTTTTTTTTGCCAGGCTCATCTGCTACTATTGTAAGGTTTCTTTTATAGAACCGCAGGCCGGCATTTTTTTGCCGAAATAGGGATTGTTGATCTCCCTGGTTTCACTGAGCCAGGTGGCCCCTTTATTATTGTTATACATCGGGCAATAATCCTGGTAGAGTGTCTGACCGCTGCCTAAGGTTTTAACAAGATCATATATATCTTTACTGAGGGTCGAAAAATGTTCGCGCTGGTGAGCGATCATATCGGCATTCATACCGATATGTTCCGCGTGTTCCCTGGCATCATCCGAAATATCAGCATAGGTTTTCTTTTGCTCCGCTGTTAGGGCAGACTGATCGAATTTTGCAAAGGATTCTACCATGGCTTTCCCTCCGTTGGCGGCTTCTTTTCCATCATCATTTGCCAATGCATTTTTTATGTGCAGGTAATGTGAGACTAACTCTTTTACAGATGCAGCCGTACTATTTGTTGTTGCTGCTGTGGCTGTCGCCATTGCAGTATGGCCGGTATCACTGTTTTTTATGTCTTCTGCAGTGCTATTGCTGCTGTTATTGCAGGCTGCAAGGGTTGATAGGGTAATGGTCATGCTTATTATCAGGTATTTCATTTTGAATGTTTAATGGTGAATGATGGATGTTTATAATGTTGGCGCTACTTTAGCGCGGGTAATTTGATGTATCAAGAAATAGTTACAGGCATGGTATAGCCATAACGAATCAAACGCTACATCAATATCATATCTGAAAACTTCGGATCTGTATGCGTATATCGCATGGAGGGGGATGAAACTGGCAGGCAATATATTTTTGCATTACACCTTTAACCGTATTAATGAAGGAGCGTTTTAAAAAAGAACTTAGGTTAAATACCGGAGCCTGAAGAGTTGCCTGAACAGCATTAAGAACTTTATCTGAAGTTTGTAATTGGACAACTTTTTCCTTGCAACAGTCGCCCTTATTGGAAGCTGTTTCCTTATCTGCGCTGTTGTGTTTTTTAACGGTTCCGGGTTTGTGTTCATGCCTTTTGCCATCCTTATGTATGTGTACAGAAGCCCTTGCCGCATCTCCCCGGTGATGAGATGCATTAAAACCCATATCCACACCCATTGAACAGGCAAAACCTACCATTATATTCAAGGTGAATACAACCAGCAGGAAAGCCGCTTTGAACTGTATGAATCTGCTTGATGTCATTATTGTTTTGTAAAAATAAAGCTATTCCGGGGTTTAAAAGTTACATAATTCCGGAAAATGTTGCCTTTTGCAACCATACCAACGCTTAATAATATCCCTATAACCAGGTATTTTGTCTTGGTTTCCCACCTGTCCTTTTCGTTAAACGGAATGATGCTTTTGGCAGTTACCAATAGCCCAATTGTGGAGTATTGAGCATTTAAGACCAGGATAAAATCAGTCAACAAGTGAGACAGCAACAATTTTGTGAGCCAGATGGATTCTATGATCATATCAGTTGATTGATAAGTGTTTCATATTGTAGCAATATTTTTTTGATTTCCTTCCATCTTCCTGCGTTGACCAGTTGTGAGATGGTGCTTTTTGACCTATTCAGTCTGATCCAGGTAAATTGTTAATTGAAAGAGAAAATGAAAGTTGAGCAGATTTATTTGAATTGAATTCTTCCCACTAAATCAGTGAAATATTTTGGAGACCATATATCCAGCGCTTTGTCGTCACGAATAAACCGGACAATATCTTCCCTCACATTGTTAAAAGAAATAGTAGTGATCTTATCTTTCAGCAGTTGTATAAAATGAGTTTTGGTAATAGTTTTCGCTTTCCAGTCTCCGCTATCGCGGGCACGAACAAGAAAATGATCAAGATTTAATGGCACTCCCTTTTTTATATACCATTCCATATCATACCAGTCCCTTCCTTTAACCCGTTGTTTCCATTTGCGAAAAAGAAGCGCATGCATTTTTCCCGCAAACAGATCCGGCAAACTGAAACACTTTACATAGAAAGAAAATGGCTTTAATAACAATTTCTCTTCTGTTTCAAAACCTAGCGGAGGTTTTGTATCTACTTCCAGTTTGATCTTGATGTTGGGTCGCATACTAAGGCCGGCCTGCGGTATGATGTTTTCCAGTATTAATTCTTTCCAGGCTGTTTCGGATTTCAGAAATGCAGAATCGATATTGGTTTGGGGAGTTTTGATTTTCTCCTTAACACTAACGGTCATACCTAATGCACTGAACTCAGTTACGATTCCTTCCAGATAGGGTTCCAGGGAGAAGTTGGGATTCACTTCAAGCAAAGAAAAATCCAGGTCTTCTGAAAACCTGTCAAGCCCATAAAATACGCGCAATGCAGTACCACCATAAAAAGCAGCTTTCTCAAAGAAGCCGCTTCTTTGCAAGCCCGCCAGTGCAATTTCCTGCATGATTTCCCGAAGGGCCTGTTCTGCTTCTTCCTGGGTTTTGGGTTTATATTCTTCCAGCCATTGTTTAATCATAATTCTTTCAGTGTTTTTATAAGTATGTCAAGACTGCTTTTTTTCGGTGCATCTATTATCCATGTGCTGATCTCCTTATGATTCAGGTTTTGCAGCATACCTCTTTCTATCCTGAGATCGTCCATCAGTAATTCTTTAACCTGCTTTGAACTGCGTAGCAAAAGACCGGAAGTAGTAACGATCTTATCACATAATGCTTTCTCAGGTGCGGCCATCAATACCCTTTGCTTTTTTGTTAATTCCACCTGCTGAATACCAAAAGAATAATAGGGTAGAGGGATATGGGTATAACTGAATCTACCGGCTGGCGTTTTATATACAGCGCTCTTTTGTGTGGTTACAGAACTGGTTTCATAAACCTTTTCAGGGATGAATCCCCAATATGACAATGCAGTTTCTAAAGAAACATAACTTGGACCTAAGAGATGATTGGCTAAAAGGAAAGTTTCCGGTTTGGCGATATTCAGATTGGGGCCGGGTATATATACACCTCTTCTTACCAGTACCAGTATGCCTTGTTTCACCAGTTCGGTTATTTTATCATAGGGCCTTTTATAATCCTTGAGCAGATCAAGAAGTACCTGTTTGGTAATAGGCTGTTCCGCATAATCCCGTATGGCTTCCAGAAGCTGCATTTATGTAATTTTTTTAACTGTATATCGGATTATTTCCGATATACTTGATAAAATTAAACATAAAAATGCAAATATTCATGTTATTTATCGGATTTTTTCCGATAAATAGTGAAAAATATAACACTTCCGCTCTTTTAAGTTTATATAGGGGAAATAGTCGGCGCACGATAGATGTGTATTCTACGGTTTACATTGATTAGCTGTAGATTTCATTTGCCATTCTTTGCCCTTTCTTGCCTTTAGTAGCCGGATCATTGTAACTATTTCGGTTACTATTTAATCAACCTCTTATTTAGTAAAATCCATTCCTGAATTCTCTTTTCATCCTTCCAACCTACGGAATAAGTAATCACCTTTAATAATTGTAAAACGAAACGATTTGCTTCGCTGCTGAGTAAGTATCCGAGTTAATTAATGATTTATCCTAAGATGAATAGGGTAGGTCCATTTGCAAAAATTTCCCCTTTGTTTTTACCCCAAAACGAAAAAACCTCCTATAAATCAATGTTTATAAGAGGGTTTAACCTTAGTGGTGATCCCGCTGGGTGGCTTTTGTGTCTTAATTGACTTAAACATCATTAGACACATTTGTACATCATTGCACAGGAGACTCACTATTCATAAGGGTTTCAGCTTTAGTAGATACATATTTGTTGTCGAATCATGTTTAAGCATGTTTCATGCTTTTGACACTAAAATTGACACCATATATGGCAACGCTTAAATTTTATCTACAGAGGGCAAGTAAGAAAAATTTATTTCCGATCATGATGTGCTATCAGGATAAAGGAAAGAAATTCCGTTTTTTCACGAAAGTGACCACCTCGAACCCAAATTGGCAGAAAAATAAATTCAAGCCAATCAGTTTATCTGATTTTGAAGAAAAGTACAAAATGGATACCTGTGAAAACGTAATTCGAGAGATCGAAAAGGAAGGAATTCTTAAATGCCTCAAATTTTCAATTCCCGAAGTTGAAAATCTGTTTAGGCTAAGAATCAAAGAAACTGACCCATTCAGGGAAAATGTTGAGGAGGTCAATGTGAATATTGAGAAACCCTTACAATCTCCGTTTTATAACTTTTTTGACCAGTTTGTGGAACAATCAAAAGCCACCAAGACGGTAGGCACAATAAAGCACTATAAGACCTTTAAAGGAACTTTGTTAAAGTATGAGAAGAAGACAGGGTATGCAGTCTTTTTTGAGAGCATAAACAGCTCATTCTATGTAAGTTTTCATAATTACATGATTAATGATGCAAAATTCTTGAATAATACCATAGGGGGGCAGTTCAAGGAGCTAAAGGTATTTCTCAATTATGCCATGAGAAACGGAATGACAGATGTTAAGTACAATTTTAAGGACTTTAGAATCATTAAGGAGGATATAGACATCATAGCGCTAACATGGGAGGAGTTATTCAAATTGTATGATTGTAAAAGTCTTTCCCCTGCGCAGGAGATTGCCAAAGACTATTTCTGTCTGGAATGCTTTACGGGGTTACGTTTCTCTGATATAGCCAGATTAAAGACTGAAAACATTAAAGAGAACCTGATCGAGATCAGAACCAAGAAGACAAAGGATATCCTGTTTGTGCCTATCAATGTGTTTGCGAGGGAGATTCTTGACAAGTATCGCAACAAGTACCCAGACTCACCCTTACCCCCGCCATTTGCCAACCATACGATCAATGAGTATATCAAAGAAGCCGCCAAAATCGCAGGAATTACCGATTTAACCATGGTTGAGAAGTTTAGCGGTTCGAAGAGTATTGTAACAACGAAGCCTAAATATGCTTTTGTCAGCACCCATACTGGAAGAAGAACCTTTATTACCTTGTCTCATGAAAAGGGCATGCACATTGAAATGATCATGAAAATCACAGGGATAAGGAAGTGGGATACTTTAAAAAAATACCTGAAGGTGTCAGAAAAGGCTAAATTGATGAAAATGAATGAGTTTTGGAATAGGAGTTCATTTAAAATTGATAGTTCAGTAAATCAAAAAACGGAAGGGTATGTCTCATATAGATAATCTCAATAAAAGTCAATTCACAGCTTTTCTCAATAATGCTATTTCGCCTTTTATGAGGGAAATAAAGGAATTGAGATCAGAGGTTAATGATTTAAAGAGTCAATTGTCAAATCGGGCAAAAGAGTTTTATAGTTCGAAAGAACTGGAACTGCTATTGGGTGTAAGTAGGTCAACCATACACAATTGGGTAACTCAGGGCAAACTATTAAAACATCCAATAAGTACCGGTAAGGTCTTATTCAAACGGTCCGATGTTGAGAAATTGATTAATTATTCAAAAAAATAAAAATATTAAAATGCAAAAGTTATCATCTTTAGAAAGTTCAAAAGTAATAAACTCGTTTTTAAGTAAATTGAAAAAAGGAGTATTAAAGTCTTCATTGAAGGTTGAGTATTTTAACCTGACTTTACAAGAGCCTTTTTATGAAAAACTGAATTGTGCTTATATCCAAACGGCAGATTTGAAAGAAGGGATACTTTATGAGGCGGCTACAGGACGGTTTTTCTATATTAAGGCTGAAAAAGGAGGCACTCCTTCAATGAGTAGTTTGACAAAATCTGTAAATGAATTTTTACCCAAAAAGATTAAGGATAAGCTGTTTTGGGTTTGTGGTAACAAAAAGGATATTGCTTTAGAAATTTCTGATTTCGCTCAGGGCTTTCTATTATCTAAACATTAGAGTAATCGACTTTTTTCAAAAGGAAGAAGGGTGAGGGTGTTAAAAAAGTTGTTAACGATTTGTTAAACGAGTACTAAAAGTACCCACAGTGGGTAGTGATTGGTGTATGTTATAGAACTTACACCTGATAAAGCCTTTTGAATCTATTGCACAAACATAGTGTTTTAACTTGCCCTCCCCCCTCTTTTATTTTTGAATATGCCTTGTAATATTACTTATTGGTAGTTAGGTGGTAAAGGAGCTGAAACAGCCATCCTTAATTTGGGTGAGAGGGAATATGCAAATTAAAGCTTGCCTCTCTTCATGGGGTCTTAAAATAACCGTGAGAGCCTTTCTGTTTAAATACTCAAATCTGTTTAGTATTCTCTTGCCAGAGGGGCTTGCTTCGCAAAGAGGTAATTCAAAGAATATTGGATTCAGAGAGCCATTCAGCTTTTAGGGCTTTTCTGGTCGGATGAATTGTTTTGAATCTTTTGAATATGAGTCGGCTTTTATCGAAAGAGAGGGCTATCGTTTATATAACCACTCCATTCGATGATTTATAGCATTTATTTACTACATTTAATACCCGATACAAATACGCGCTTATCCACGGTTTTCTGTTGGCTTGGAGATTTGGAGTAGCGCGTATAAGAGAGTTAGCGGCAAGCATTCAGACGACACTAAAAACAAAATAAAATTTAACAAAACAACAATATGACAGACAGCAACATTAGTTTAGAACAAACGGAATTAAAAGCAGACAATGCTATTCCAAATCAAGTAACAATTGCATATTTTATTTTGGTACACCGTTTCCCCGAACAATTTAAACGCCTTTTTAAAGCACTTTATCACCCTGAAAATCATTACTTAATTCATTTGGACAAAAAAACAGGTGTAAGCATTTACGAAGACATTGAAGACTTTTTGACCGACTTCCCCAACACTTACATTTTAGAAAGTGAAAATGTTATTTGGGGGGGGTATAGTATGGTTCAGGCAGAACTTAACGGAATGAAGTATTTGTTAAAATTAAATCTTGCGTGGGACTTTTTTATCAATTTAAGTGGACAAGATTACCCTTTAAAATCACAAAAAATAATACGAGAGTATCTAACCAAAAACCAAGGAAGTAATTTTATAAAAATTGCAAATCAAATAACTGTAAGACCCGAGACAATGAACAGAATTGAAAACTATTTCGTAGAGACCGATAATGGTTTTTCAGGTATCCCATATAAAAGGGCATATTTAAAGGATGTTATTCCATACATTGGTGGACAATGGATGATTTTGACAAGAGGATGTTGTGAATTTATTTGTAATAGTGAAGAAGTGAAAAAATTTGAGGATTACTACTTAAATACTCTTATTGCTGACGAATCATTTTTTCAAACAGTGCTTATGAATACTTCTTTTGATGGTAAACTTATCAATGACGACAAAAGAGCAATAATTTGGATACCAGACGGAGATATTAAATTACGACCTAAAACATTTACAGAGGATGATATTAAATTCCTTTTAGAGGGCGATAATTTATTTGCTAGAAAATTTGACGATAATATAGACAACAATATTATTGACAATATGGAAAGCAATTTCCACTTACCACTAAACAAGTTAAATACAAAACAAAAAAATATGCCAGCCGCTAACAGCGGTTTTGCGTTATGGCGGGGGACGTGGGAATATAAACAGTTGTGCAATTAATAAACAGTGTGCGTTTAGACAGTTTAGTGCATCTAAACCGCCACAACGCAAAGCCGCAAACCGTTAGCTGCAATTAATAAACACACATGAATACAACAGAAGTTAAAAAAGGAAAAAAAATAAAAAATCTTCTAAGTGTTATAGTAATCGGTGCTATTGGATCAGGTTTGTGGGATATACTTCTAAAAAAAGTCTTTTTCCAATTTGGAAATACATTTGTTAGAATTGTGACATTCTTTAACAATAATTACACTGACCATATATATAAAGACATTGGTAAAGGAAGCATCGTAGAAATAATTCCATTTGTAGTTATAGTTGTATCAATCACTTTTGCCCCAGTTTTCCTAATACTACGGATATTAAAATTTTATGCAAATACAGAGATTCCCAAAACAAATGTGTCTAATTCTGCAAAGTTTTTTGCATTTGTATTTAAGACAAAAAAAAGAGCTGTTTTATTTATTTTGATCATATCATTACCGCTTCAGTTTGTATATGCTGATTTGCTGATTAAAGAACTTTCAACAATAAAAGCTATTCGATATATTGAAAGATCTTTAGACATTATTCATCCATTTGTTAAAGAATCCGATTACATAATATTAAAAAGCAAGTATAAACTAATTGATGATAAGCAAAAATTAATCGATATATTAACAACATTTAAAACTATTGCTAAAGAAAACAATATCAATCTACCTGAATATCATCTTTATGGAATCGATTAATCCTTATAAAAACTGCAGCTAACAGCACCTATGTATATACCGATTGAAAAGTGTACCAAATTCCGGGTGAAAAGTGTACCACTTCCAGAGTTAAAAAACCCGTCCATTTGCCTGGAAACCAAATGGGAACAA
>JALNZE010000016.1 GCA_023229465.1 Chitinophagaceae bacterium | reverse complement strand
AGAAAATCTACCGCCAACTTCCTTTTTGTTTCCTGGCTGTCTTTGCTGCCTCGCTTTTTTATCATTATCATCTCATAAAGATACAAAATAAATTTTAATGTATCACTAAATTATGCTCTCATTAATATGTTTTGGTGATTTTAGTTGTGGCCCCCGATGATGAGTCGGGGGTTTTTGTTTGCTGAAATTATCCTTTAATAGCCCATCTTTGTGCCGGTGAACTGAAAAAAATTGATAATTAACCTTGCAGTCGCTACCGGTGAAATCATATTTTCATACTGGCGTAAAGGCAGGGAATAAAGAGCAATCCTTATGTCTACCATATTAATTACCGGAGGAACAGGTATGGTTGGAAGAAGACTTACACAGTTACTGACTGATAAAGGATACGATGTAATTATTTTAAGTCGCGGAGCAACCCCATTAACGAAAGTCTCATCCACCATTTCTTATGCGAAATGGGATATTGCCCAACAGACCATTGATAAGAGCGCCATTGCCAAAGCAGACCATATTATTCATCTGGCCGGTGCGGGTGTAGCGGATAAACGATGGAGTAAAGAAAGAAAACAGGAGATAGTGGATAGCCGGGTTAAGAGTAGTGCGCTGTTGGTGAAAGAGCTGGCAGCGAATACCAATCATGTAAAATCAGTGATTAGCTCTTCTGCCATTGGATGGTATGGCGCGGATACGGAGAAGAGTAAACAACAGGGTTTTACAGAAGAAGCCCCTGCCGATTCTGAATACCTTGGTGAAACCTGTCGTTTGTGGGAAGAAAGTATTGAACCCGTAAGGAAGCAGGGTATCCGGTTGGTAAAACTTAGAACGGGTATGGTACTGAGTAAGGAAGGAGGCGCTTTTGTTGAGTTTAAAAAACCGCTGAAAGCGGGTATAGCAAGCATTCTCGGGCCTGGCAGGCAGGTGATTAGCTGGATTCAGGTAGATGATCTTTGCCGTATGTTTATCTATGCTTTGGAAAAGGAAGAATTGTATGGTGCTTACAATGCAGTGGCTCCTCATCCTGTATCCAATCAATACCTGATTATTGCTTTGGCAAAACAGTTGCGGGGTAAATTTTATATTCCGGTGTATGTTCCCTCTTTTGTTTTAAAAATACTGTTGGGGGAAATGAGTATTGAAGTACTCAAAAGTGCAACAGTCAGTTGCCGTAAAATTCAGTTAGCGGGTTTCGATTTTTCCTTTCCAAACGTTGAGCAGGCTATATCAGAATTATTAAAAGATTAATCACCCTTCTCTGTGTACCCCCTGTAATTCTGTGGCCTCTGTGTTGAAAAAAATATCCTTATGTGCAGTATTTTTTTTAACACAGAGCGCACGGAGGTAGGGAGTTTCACAGAGTGATTTATAAGTCTCTTTTTTTGTGAACAGCATAACAGATGAGCCAGGTAGCCGCTGTTAAAAGGATGGTATAGATCACATGCCCGGGTATTAAAGAAAGGGCATGATCATAAGAAGCTTTGGCATCTTTACCGAAGCGACTAAAAAAAACAGGTGGCGGAATCAGTCTGTCGGAAATTTCAAATGGCAGGAACCTGCCTATATCATTGAGTTTGAACCTTGCATAACCTACCGCGATATTTTCAATGACTAAATAGTAGAATAGAAATATTCCCAAAGCAATGAAAGCTTTTTTAATGAGGTAACCCAGCATAAAAGCAATGGAAAGCTGTGCAAGGGTTTGTAAAAAGAATAAAGGAATATACTGTAACTGTTTGGTCCATTGATGGGTAAGTGTACTATCCGCATATACCCCGAAGCCCGCCGCTACTATAAAATATACTATGGTAACAATGGCAGAAACAATCAGTACATCAAATAATTTACTGGTAATGAACTGCGCCCTGCTCCAGCCATCAATAATATTCTGACGGTGTGTGCGGAAGGTATATTCGTTCGTAACCAGCATGATAACGAGTATGGAAGGCAGTAAAATAAAGAAGGAAGAAAAATAGGCCACTGAGTGCCAGGTTTCGGGAAAGGCAAAGGGGTTACCCAAAAACATTTTGGCGAGATTATTCGTGATCTCTTTACCGGTTGTGGCTTTCAGGTAACCATAGTAGGTCATGCCATTCACACCTGGATAAGTTAAACCAACAATAGCCAGCATCCACCAGAAAGCCGGGTATTTTTTTATTTTAAGCCATTCAATTTTTAGTAAGGGAAGCATGACGCGTATTTTAAAAATTAGTCGTTGGTTAATTCCAGGAATTTGGTTTCGAGACTTTTCTTTTTCACCAATAAAAGATTGAGGGTAATGCCTTTTTCAAAACAGAACCGGTTAATCTCTTCCAGCCTGGCTGTGCCTACCGGTAAAAATAGTTGCACCAGTTTACCATCCTGTTTAATATGGGTATGCCCGGGAAATTTTTCCAGTACGGAAAGCAATTGATCCAGGTTATTGGAAGAAACTTCCACAATGTCTTCGTTGGCTAATACGATATCTACTTCACCGGCAGTGAGTAAATGGCCTCTTTTCAGAATAGCCACATGTGTACAAACTTTTTCAACCTCATCCAGTAAATGGCTGGCCATGATAATGGTTTTTCCGCGCTTAGCCAGTACTTTAATCAGTTCCCTGATTTCTGCAATACCAACGGGGTCTAGGCCATTGGTAGGCTCATCAAAAACCAACACTTGTGGATCTCCTAAGAGAGCTGCACCAATCGCGAGGCGTTGTTTCATGCCAAGACTATAGGTGCTGAATTTACTTTTTTTGCGTTCTGATAATTTTACAATTTCCAGCACCCGGTCAATATCCTCCGCGTTGCCCCTGCTACTGATGGCGCTGGTGATAGTAAGATTATCTACTGCCGACAGGTAATGATAAAAATTGGGTGTTTCTAATAAGGATCCGATTCGTTGTCTTGTTTCAGGGGCGCCCGGCAGACCGAACCAGGCAAAACTGCCTGTATCTGCTTTTAATATATCGAGTATAATACTGAGCATAGTGGTTTTACCACTGCCATTGGGGCCGAGAAGGCCAAACACGGCGCCCTCCGGCACGTCAAAAGAAACATTTTTCAATGCATGGATGCGCCCGTATGATTTGGAGATACCATTTAGTGAGAGAACTGGTTGCATATAACTTGGTTTATAAATAAACGGTTGGTTGTTAACCCGAAGATAATCAGATATGGATGATATGGCGGCAATATTGATGAGCATCGTTTCTTGCTATATTAGCGGTAAATAAACCGCAATGCATAGTCTTATAACAAGTAGTAAATTTCGATGAGTAAATTTTCCAACGAGTTTAAAAGCCGTTCAAACCGGCTCCGGCGAACCTTAGTAGAAAAGGAACAGTATCAATGATTTAACCTTACTACCGTATTCTCCAATAAAATGAAAATAGCGTACACCAATGAGTACACAAGAACTAGGAAGGAACATAGGTTGTAGCAGGGGAAAAACTTAATTCCTCACCGGCCTTCCGCTCTTCAAAACACTCTGTATTCTTTCGAGTGTTTTCTTTTCGCCGCAAAGACTTAAGAATGCTTCTCTTTCAAGGTCGAGTAAATATTGTTCACTTACAAGGCTTTGTTCGCTTAGGTCGCCGCCGCACATTACGTAGGCTAATTTTCTGGCTACCAGCGCATCATGATCTGTTGCATAACCTCCGCGCCACATACCATTAATGCCGGCCAGCATAGCGCCTAGTCCTAAACGCCCCATTACTTTCACATCTTTGCGTGGTTGCGGTGTTGCATAGCCCTGGTCGTATATTTCAATGACTGATTTTTTTGCTTCAGCAATTCTTCTGCCAATATTCATCACTACTTCATCCTGTCCTTTTCGTAAAATACCCATATCAAATGCCTCTTGTGCCGAAGTGGCCACTTTGGCTGTGGCAATGGCGAAGAAACGTTTTTTTAAGGTTACGGTTTCGGGCTCATCCTCATGCAGGTCATCACCGGCACGTAATGCAAATTCTTTGGTGCCCCCACCGCCGGGTATTAATCCCACGCCCAATTCTACCAGGCCAATATAGGTTTCCGCGGCGGCACAAATTTTATCGGCATGTAAATTTAATTCGCAACCACCACCCAGGGTTAGTCCGTGTGGCGCCGTAACTACCGGAACAGAAGAATAACGAACCCGCATCATACTATTCTGAAACAGGCGGATGGCCATATCCAGCTCATCATATTCCTGTTCAATGGCCAGCATAAATATCATGCCCACATTGGCCCCTGCGCTGAAGTTAGCGCTCTCATTAGCGATTACCAGGCCTTTGAATTTTTCTTCCGCTATATTGATGGCTTTATTCAGACCTTCCAATACCTCGCCTCCAATACTATTCATCTTTGTACTCCATTCAAATCCGGCTACTCCATCACCTATATCATATAAACGGCAGGTACTGCTTTTCCATACCAGTTTATCAGCATGATTATTCAGGATCAGGAATGCCTCTCCACCGGGGAGTACTTTATATGATTTGGTGGGCACATCATAATACAAACGTTTACCGTCCGCTACTTTATAAAAACCGGTAGCTCCACCTGCTATCATTTCATCTACCCATCCTGCCACCTGGTAACCCGCGGCTTTCATAGCTGCTGCTGTTTTGGCCACACCCAGTGTATCCCATGTTTCGAATGCGCCTATCTCCCAGCCAAAGCCGGCCATCATGGCATCATCTACCCGAAATACCTCATCACTGATTTCGGGAATACGGTGAGAGATATAGGAGAAGAGTGAATAGTGAAATAAGGTATAAAACTCACCGGCCTTATCAGAAGCGTTGTGTAATAGTTTAATTCTTTGCTTCAGATCATCTATGGATTTGGCCGCTTCCAGGCTGGCAAATTTAGGTTTTACCCTTGCCGCGTATTCCATGGTTTGCAGGTTCAGGGTAAGTATTTCTTTGCCCGCGGCCGATTTGGTTTTCTTGAAAAATCCCTGACCGGTTTTATCGCCCAGCCAGTTATTGGTTACAACCGTTTCAAGCCAGGCGGGTATGGTAAAAATAGCTTTGGCCTCATCATCCGGACAATTATCCGCCACCCCTTTGGCAACTTTAACGAGGGTATCAATACCAACCACATCACCTGTTCTGAAGGTAGCGGATTTAGGACGGCCTATAATGGGACCTGTTAATGCATCCACTTCATCAATTCCCATTCCGAGTTTATTCATGATATGAAAAATGCTCATCATGCTGAAAACACCGATACGGTTGGCGATGAAAGCGGGCGTGTCTTTGCATAAAACCGTGGTCTTGCCTAAAAACAGGTTGCCATATTCCATTAAAAATTCAACCACCGCCGGGTCGGTATGCGGGGTAGGAATAATTTCGAGTAAACGCAGGTAACGTGGCGGGTTAAAAAAATGCGATCCGCAGAAATGCTTTTTAAAATCATCACTACGTCCTTCCGCCATCATATGTATGGGAATACCGGAAGTATTGGAAGTAACCAGCGTTCCGGGTTTTCTGAATTTCTCTACTTTTTCGTAGATCATTTGCTTGATATCCAGCCGCTCTACTACTACTTCAATAATCCAGTCGTAGTTGGCTATCTCTTTCAGGTTATCATCAAAATTGCCGGTAGTAATTTTTTTGACTACGTCTTTCGTAAACACCGGGGAAGGATTGGTTTTAATAGCAGACAGTAATGCATCGTTCACTAATTTGTTTCTCTCTGCCGGTTGGGTACTTGCTTCGGCGCCTTTGGATACCATATCCAATAACAATACCTGTACACCAATACCTGCAAAATGACAGGCAATACGGGAACCCATCACACCACTACCTAATACAGCAACTTTTTTAATGGCTCTTTTTTTCATATTTCTTAGGCTTTGCGTAAAATTAGTTAGTTATGCAACTAATTGTATCGAAGGTAGGTTAAAATATTTTTTTGCAAGTGGGGGAATTGAAAATAAATGCGGCATTTTTTGGGGTTAAAATCAGCCGGATAGCGGTAAAAACCACCAATATTACCGTTGTTTCATTCTAATAGCCATTTAAAAATAACCGATAGATAATGCCCCGCTTTCTGTTATTTTTGTTAGATATGAATATTGATGCTAAAATGGTTGACACCCTGGCCCATCTTGCCCGCTTGCGGTTTGATGATGCGGAGAGAGAGTCCATTCGTACGGATATGGAAAGCATGGTGGCTTTTGTAGAAAAACTGCAAACAGTGGATACCATGGGTGTGGAACCTTTGCTTTTTATCAGTGATGCAGCCAATGTGTTTCGGGAAGATACCGTACAGGGGTCGGTTTCCCGCTCCGAAGCTTTGTTGAATTCGCCTGTAAACGATGCAGTCTTTTTTAAAGTGCCTAAAGTGATCAGGAAATAATAAAACTGAATAGTCTTAACCGAAACCTGTTTGTATGAGTGAAGCGATCATCCGTTTGGAAGAAATCGAGAAAAGCTATTTTATGGGTAACCAGGCCATTTCCGCGCTGAAAGGCATTACGCTGGATATTTTTAAAAATGAGTATGTGGCATTGATGGGTCCTTCGGGAAGTGGAAAAAGTACCCTGATGAATATTCTGGGTTGCCTCGATTCGCCTACCGGCGGCAGGTATATCCTGAATAATAAAGATGTAAGTAAAATGGCTGATGATGACCTGGCCGAAGTACGGAACACAGAAATTGGGTTTGTATTTCAGCAGTTTAATCTCCTGCCCCGTTTAACTGCCGCGGAGAATGTGGCTTTGCCCCTGATCTATGCCGGTATTAATAAAAAAGAACGTATTGAAAGGTCTATGGAAGCATTGCGTAAAGTGGGTTTGGAAGACAGGAGCCATCATAAATCCAATGAACTGAGTGGTGGACAGATACAGCGGGTAGCTATTGCCCGTGCGCTGGTAAATAATCCTTCCCTGTTACTGGCGGATGAACCAACCGGAAACCTGGATTCTAAAACGTCAGTTGAAGTAATGGAGATATTCGGAAAGATTCAGCAGGGTGGTAATACGGTAGTGCTGGTAACACACGAAGAAGATATTGCCCGATACGCGCATCGGGTGGTTCGTTTGCGGGATGGAATGGTGGAGAGCGATCATTTGAGAGAGGTTTCGATGATTAGGAGTTAGGAGTGTGTGAACCATTTTTATTATCTTTTGTTTGGGTGATTAGTGGAACAAACCTGAATTTTTTTATGGCACAAAAAATATATACTAAGATTGGCGATTTAGGGATGACTTCTTTGATAGGAGGAACCAAAGTACCCAAGAGTCATATTCGTATTGATTCCTATGGAACAGTGGATGAGCTCAATTCTTATATCGGGTTGGTGAGCGATTATGCAACAGATGGGCATACCAAAATACTTCTCAAAGAAATTCAGGACCGTTTATTTACCATTGGTTCATCTTTGGCCTGTGATCCTGACAAAGAACCATTGATGAAAATTCCGGATTTGAAAGAAGCGGATATTACATTATTGGAAAGAGAGATCGATGCCATGAATGAGGTGTTACCCGCTATGCGTTCTTTTTTATTACCAGGTGGACATATAGCGGTTTCTACTACGCATGTGGCCAGGTGTGTTTGCAGAAGATCGGAACGTTGCTGTGTAAATATGCAGGAGAATGAAATGTTTGTTGAACCCATGGTGATTAAATACCTGAACCGTTTGAGTGATTACCTCTTTGTTCTGTCGCGTTATATGGGTTACCTGTTACAGGTAGCGGAAATTCCGTGGAAGCCCCGGCTTAGCTAAAATTACCCTACTATTTTTCCGTCTTTCATATGCAGTATTCTGTCGCTCATGGCAGCGAGTTCTTCATTATGGGTAACGATCAGAAAAGTTTGCTGAAAATCATTCCTTAACTGCACAAACAGCTCATGCAATTCTTTGGCGTGTATACTGTCAAGATTGCCCGTAGGTTCGTCTGCAAATACGATGGAGGGGTTATTTACCAGCGCCCTTGCCACCGCCACCCGCTGCTGCTCGCCACCCGATAATTGTTGCGGTTTGTGGTGAACCCTGTTTGCCAGTCCTAAAGTTGTTAACAATTCCGTTGCCCTTTCGGCCACCTCTTTTTTCTTTTTCCCGGCAATCCATGCGGGGATGCTCACATTTTCCAGCGCTGAAAATTCTGGTAAAAGATGGTGAAACTGGAAAACAAAACCAATCTGACTGTTTCTGAATGCGGCCAGTTTTTTTCCGGAAAGCTGGTCAATTTGCTGTCCATTAAGCCAAATTTGCCCCCCATCTGCCTTATCAAGGGTACCTAAAATGTGTAATAAGGTGCTTTTGCCGGCGCCGGAGGAGCCCACAATGCTAACGATCTCGCCTTTATGAATCTCAATATCCACCCCTTTTAGTACGGTTAAACTGCCGTAATTCCTGGAAATATTTACTGCTTTTAGCATGGGTAAGGATTAAATTCTGGCTACAAACCTACAACAGGACAGGCCTTAATGGCCTTTTTTTGAACATTTCTTTATAGAAAGATAAAAACTCAGGTTTGGTGGTTTCGTTTATACGGCTACATTTGCAAAAAATTAAAAGGTAAAATATGTTCTGGACATTAGAATTAGCAAGTTACCTGGAAGAAGCCCCCTGGCCCGCTAGTAAGGATGAGCTGATAGATTATTCTATCCGTAGCGGCGCACCACTGGAAGTGGTAGAGAACCTGCAGGAACTCGACGACGAGGGTGAAGTATATGAGAGCATCGAAGATATCTGGCCCGATTATCCAAGCCAGGAAGATTTTATGTTTAATGAAGATGAGTATTAAAATCCCCACACCACTGTAGGGGCAGCTTAGATAGTATTGGTAATAAGAAAGCCATTCATTTTTGTGAATGGCTTTCTTATGTAATAGATAGATGCTACTAATTTTCTTTTTTTGGAAAAGTAAATTTGAAATACAATAAGAGGATGGACAATAAAAAAATAATAGCGTTCGCTATAATTACCGGTAACAGGTTCAGGTAAAAACCATATACCAGCCACACGATAACGCTGGTAAATACAATGAGTAACATCCCCAGACTCAGGTCGCCCACACTTTTGGTTTTCCAGGCCTGCCATACCTGCGGAATAAAAGTAATGGAACTTAAAAAGGCGCCAAATAATCCTACATATTCTATCCAGGGCATAGTGATGATTTTTATGATTAATAGATGATTGTTATGAAAGTAATTAAAAATTAATCATTAAAAGTTAATATTTTTTTCACTGTTCTCTTCTCACGTCTCACGATAAACATCCTCAACTATCATCCCCCTGCTATCATCTCCCTCGCGTTCTCCAATGCTGCCGCTGTTGGTTTCTCGCCGCTGAGCATTTGGGCAATAGTGGTGATGCGTTCATCCCGGTTTAATAAGCGGATATTGGTTTTTACCGCATCCTCTTTGATTTCCTTATATACATAAAAATGGGCGTTGGCTTTGCCCGCTATTTGTGCCTGGTGGGTAATGCAGATGATTTGCCTGCCGGTTGCCAGTCCTTTCATAATAGCCCCCACCTGTTTGGCCGCCTCACCCGAAATACCGGTGTCAATTTCATCAAAGATCAGGGTAGGCAGGTCGATAGATTCTGCCACAAGCGATTTGATGCAAAGCATTAACCGGCTCAGTTCTCCGCCACTGGCCACTTTTCGGATGGGTTCGAAGCGGTTGCTTTTGCCTGCCTGCCCTGCAGGGAGGTTAGCATCAAAGAGAAAATCAATATGGTCTTTTCCGGTAAGGGTTAACTCATTTTTTGTCAGTTCAATTTTTAAACGGGCATTGGGCATACCAACCTGTAACAGTAATTGGTTTACTTTTTCTTCCAGTGGGTTTACCTGTTGATGTCTTGCTTTTGAAATGCTTGCCGCTATTGAGCCGGCTTCGGTATATAAAAGCCCCGCCTCTTTTTCCCTGGCAAGGATTTGTTCATCCATATCTAATACTGTTTGGAGTTTTGTGGCCAATCCGTTTTGTATCTCCAGTAATTGATTCGTGTTTTGTACGCCGTGTTTCCTGATCAGTTTAAAACCATCCATCAATCTTTGATTAATCCATTCAATTCTTTGTTCATCAAAATGAACAGATTGATTGATGTGGTCTACTTCCTCTGATATATCCTGTAATTCTATTTGTGCACTCTGTAAACGTTCCAGCACAGTACCCAGACCGGGATGAAAACCGGTGTAACTTTGTAACTGGTTTATGAGATGTTTCAGTTGTTGAACAATGGGTTGCTCACTTCCCTTCAGGTCTGTATAGGTTTTGTTTAACGTGGCTTTGATAGCTTCTGCATTGCTCAGTAATTTTAATTCAGTATCGAGGTATTCCAGTTCATTTTCTGTAAGCGCCAGTTCATCCAGTTCATTGAAAAGGAATTGATAGTAATCCAGTTCTTTATTAAAAGCGATTTTCTGTTCTCTCCAGTTTGCCAGTTCTTTATTTGTGACGATCCATTGCCGGTATACCTGCTGGTAGGCAGCCAGCCTGATTTCATTCTTCGCCAAAGCATCCAGTACCTCTCTTTGAAAATCACTATCGCCTAATTCAAGTGTATCAAATTGCTGGTGAAGATCAACCAGTAAAGAAGCCAGCATTTTCAGTTGCTGCAGGGTAACCGGTGTATCATTGATAAAGGCCCTGGATTTTCCATTGGTAGCGATTTCTCTTCTTAATACCAGTTCTTCATCGTTGTCGAGATGATGCTGTTCCAGGAAATCCAATACCGTTTTCTTGCCACCCACTGCAAAATAACCTTCAATAAAACATTTTTTCTGTGTGTTTACCAGTACCGAACTGTCTGCTCTCTCTCCCAATATCAAACTCAGCGCCCCCATCAGAATACTTTTACCGGCGCCTGTTTCCCCGGTAATAATAGTCAGCTCCCCCGAAAAATTAATTTCGATCTCATCAATAATGGCATAGTTCTGTATAAAAAGTTTGCGAAGCATGGGGAGACGAAAGATTTAATGGTTTATTAATTTTTTCTCACGACTGACTACTCACGACACACGATTCACGACTCACAATTCACTTTTGCTTTTTCCCTTCCCCACAAGTTAATCTCCCCCTCAGTCAAATACAAATCCCTGTAACAAATACGCAGTATAATCAACATATTTCACTCCCCTTTGCACCTTGCAATACCTGATTTAGCTCTTTGGTCGAGCGAATTTTTATATTCATGCTCTTCCATGTCGAGGCATTTTTGGTAATAAGTGATGGCCATTGATTTTTGTGCGTTCTTTTCGTAGATCTGTCCAATTTGTACAGCAGCCCTGGCCGCGAAATATTCTTTACGGTACTCACCCAGCCTGATAGCAAGCAGATAAGATTGGATGGCATCATCCTCTCTGCCAAGGTCATCATAAATGCGCGCCATCCGGTAAGCAAATTCCAGTTTTTCTTCTTCTTTGGTAAAATCATTCTCCGTTTTTCCCTTTAATAGGGCAATGGCATCCGCATGATACCCCCCATCACTCAATAACCGTACTTTCAGCAATAAAACATTGGGCCATTTGCCCGATTTGGCATCTCTCAGGGCCTGTTTATCCGCGTCTGAATCGGTAGAACCCCGGGATAGTATATTCCGTCTTGCTTCTGCCGCTTTTGTATAATTTCCCTGCAGGTAATAACACCAGCTTAATTTTTGGTAAGCATCTTTTACATAATAATTCCCTTTAAAAGTATGCAGAAAATTTTCCAGGTACCCGGCCGCCTCCTGTGTTTCCAGGTGAAAGAGTTTGGTGAATCCCAGTTCAAAATCCCAGATGCTTACTTTCAGGTATTCGGCTGATTGGTTCCTGTTCAGTATCACATTCTCCGCATACGCTGATTGCTTGTTATTCATACCCAGGTTGGCGGCCATATACGCGTGTAAATGATTGTTCACCAGGTCTAGTTTTCTTTGTTGTGTAAAAGCAAGGGCCTCTTCCTGTTTGTTCTCTATATAAAACATAAGATAGGGATACATGAATGCGGCTTCATTAAATAATAGCCTGGCCCATGGATCATTACTATTGATAAAACCCCTTACTATGTTCATGCCCCCGGTAAGTGAACCCCGCATGCCAAACAGGCTGGCGATCCATTTATATCCCTGGGGAATGGTACCTACCACGGCCTGGAGTGAGCCATACATCAGGTTGTTAGGGGTAAAAGTGGGGAACTGTTTTTTATTTTCTTTGATGAGTTGATAGGCTTTCCTGAAATCCCATCCGGCATCCCATAGTTTACCAAACTTGATGGCTGACGCGGCGCTGTGTACCCGAACAGTACCCAGGCAATAATTATAGAATGGGGAACTTTTAGGTCCGGCTTCTAATTGTTCATACCGTTCTGCAAAGGCAGGATAGCGTAATTGGTAATCTTTTGGATCCTCATTCAGGAAAAGGATATAAAAATCTACATAGCTTTCGAGTAAGAGGGGTATGAGGTTATCAGGATTCTGTTGTTTGGCTTTTTGAATTAGTATGAGACCGCTATTTATTTTCAGTTTGGTAATCTCCTGGTAGGCCTGCTGACAGGTGCTGTTGAACTCGTATACTTTCTGTGTATGGCCCTTCGAATAAAATCCGATCAGCAAAGCGCATACAATGAGTTGTTTCATCATACCCCGAAAATAAGAAAGGGCTACCAAATGGTAACCCTTTCTTTCTTCAATATCCTGTTATCCTATTAATCCTATCTAAGTAATCGGTGTAATCAGTAATGCTATTTGGCTTCTACACTATCATTCAGGTCAGCATCTACCAGAATACGGCCACAGTTTTCACAAACAATAATTTTTTTATGTAAACGGATCTCGCTCTGGCGCTGAGGCGGGATAGAGTTAAAGCAACCCCCACAGGCATCTCTTTCTACCGGTACAACAGACAGGCCATTGCGATAACTTTTGCGGATACGGTCGTAACTGTATAATAAGCGGTCGTCTATATGACTGCGTGCATCGGCGCTTTGTTTGTTAAAATGGGTCTCTTCTTTTTCTGTATCTACAATAATTTTTTGCAGTTCGCCTTTTTTGTGTGTTAAAACACCCTCTTTTACAGCTACCTGTTTTTTAGCGATTTCCAGCGCTTTAATTTTTTCTGACAGTTCTTCATTGGCATCACGGATATGCTTTTCTGCCAGCTTTATTTCGAGCTGCTGCATTTCAATCTCTTTATTGATGGCCTCAAACTCGCGGTTGTTCTTAACATTCTCGCTTTGTTTTTCATATTTAGCGATCATGCCTTCACTTTCTTTGATCGTATTTTTCTTTTCTTCAATGAACTCAGTAATGCCATTGATCTCTTCTTCCACGCGTGTTTGACGGCTTTGTAAGCCCTGAATCTCATCTTCCAGGTCGCTTACTTCCATCGGAAGCTCGCCCTTCAAAATCTGGATCTCATCCAGTTTGCTGTCAATCTTCTGCAACCTCAAAAGAGTTACTAATTTTTCTTCAACTGAGAAATCTTTAACTGCTGCCATGTGGAGTTTGTAGTTTATTTATTTATTGGTTTACTGGTTTACTTAGTGTATAAACCATCCCCCTTCAACCCAAAAAATACCTAACCGGATTGGTTATTATTCCTGATTTGAGGACGGCAAAGGTAGGGAATTTAGCCTGTAAAATCTCAATCAGGAGTTCAGTTGTATATTGTTCGCTTTCCCAATGGCCAATGTCTGCCAGGAGTAGCCGCTCATTGGCATCAAAAAATTCGTGGTACTTTATATCGGCAGTTACATATACATCTGCCCCTGCCGCAATAGCTTTTTCAGTTAAAAAGCTGCCTGAACCCCCGCAAAGGGCTACTTTTTTTAGTTTTTTGCCCGATAAAGGGGTGTGTCGAATCAGGGCAAGTTCAAATGATGTTTTTAGCATATATAAAAAACCGGTTTCATCCAGTTCTTCCGGTAATTCTCCCAGTAATCCGCTTCCAATGGATTGATTATCAATAACTAATCTGCCAGGCTCATTCATCTCATTCACTAAAGGAAGCTTTTCCTGAAAAGTTTTTGGAAGCAGAATTTGTCGGTTAATAAGACCCATCCTGTCGGCAATCCGGTTATTTACGCCATGGATTACATTATCGAGATTGGTATGGATGGCATAAATAGCTATGTCATTTTTGATAGCGGCGATGATGGTTTTTTCAACATAATTCTTGCCATTAATCTTTTTTAATCCTCCAAAAATAATGGGGTGATGGGCCACCACCAGGTTGCAACCCCTTTTTTTAGCTTCCAGTATCACTGCTTCTGTGGCATCGAGTGTGCATAAAATACCCTTGCATTCCCAATCACTGCTACCGGTAAGTAAGCCGGCATTGTCATAAGGTTCCTGCAAACTTAATGGAGCAATGGTTTCGAGCTCCCTTATCATATCAATTAGTTGCATAGGACCGGTATTTAGGGTGAGATAGTTGTAAACCGGCTAAAAATAACACAAAACCCCAAATCCAGGCGCTAAACCTCTAACTCAGACTATCTTTGTTACTATGGGAGGGGCCAATTTTCTTTTTTATAATGGTAAGCTCAGCAAAACCGGCAAGACCTTTATTTCGCCAGACAACAGGTCATTCAGGTATGGGGATGGTTTTTTTGAAACCATGAAAATGATAAATGGAAAGATCCAACTGGCCGATTATCATTTTGAACGTTTGTTTACCTCATTGGATTTGTTACAGTTTCAGCAGCCTGTTTATTTTACCCCTGCCTATTTGAGGGAGCAGGTTGAGATACTGGCCAAAAAAAATTTTCATCATAAACTGGCAAGGATACGGGTAACGATTTTCAGGGGAGAAGGGGGTTTGTATGAGATATCCAATCATTTTCCACACCACCTGGTACAAACCTGGGAACTGAATCCGGCTAATAATACGCTGAATGAAAATGGGTTGATGATAGGTATCTACCGGGATGCAAGAAAGGTATGCGATCGTTTCTCCGTACTAAAAACCAATAATTATCTTCCTAATGTGATGGCAGCTTTATGGGCCCAAAAGCAAAAACTGGATGAGGCCATTTTACTAAATCCCTATGACCGAATTGCAGATGCTACCATTGCGAATGTGTTTATGGTAAAAGATGGTTTAATCAAAACGCCTGCCTTAACGGAAGGAGCTGTAAATGGGGTAATGCGCAGACACCTGGTACATTCTATGCGCGAAGAAAATATGCCGGTAGAAGAAACCCAACTACAGGTAGAAGACATCCTGCAAGCCTCAGAAATATTTCTCAGCAATGCCATTTACGGAATAAAATGGGTGAAGCAGTTGGGAGAAAGTGGGTATACCAATCAATTGTCTTCTTTGTTGCATAAGAAGTTCGTGCAAACTTTAAATAATTGAAGCATTCAACTGTTGGTACACATCCATTAATTTTTTCACCGCTTTTTTTCCCTCTTCTCCCAGCTCCAGTGAATAATTGTTTACATAAAGATCGATATGCCGCCGCATAACGGATTCGTTCATCTCCCGCGCATGCTGCTGTACATAAGATGAAATGATTGGGTAATTTGAAAAAGCGTGTTCAAGGCTTTTCCTGATGAGCCGGTCAATTTTCTTTTGCAGCGCTGTGTCAATAGATCTTTTAATAACAATGCCTCCCAGGGGTATGGGTACTTTGATAGTTTCTTCCCAATAAGCGCCCAGGTCCATCAGTTTTTCCAATCCTTTCTGCTGATAGGTAAAGCGGTTCTCATGAATAATCACCCCTGCATCCACCCGGCCACTCAATACCGCCTCTTCAATTTCATGAAATACCATGAACACTTTATTTTTTGCTTCGGGGAAGGCCAGTGAAAAAAGTAAATGAGCCGTGGTATTTTCTCCGGGGATGGCAATTGTCATGTCTGCTACGTTTGTTTGCAGTGGGTGGTTTTCGGATGGTGGTTTATTGATGGTGGAGGGGTTAGTAATTAGCAAGGGGCCCACACCCATGCCCAATGCGCCACCACTGTTTAAAAGAGCATATTGATCTATTACCAGCGGCAGCACACCATAACTGATTTTAGAAATAGCCAGTTTACCCGCTATTGCCCATTGGTTCAGGGTTTGTACATCTTCCAACACCACATCAAATGAAAGGCCCTCCGTATCAATCTTATGATTGACCAAAGCATCAAAGATGAAAGTATCGTTGGGGCAGGGGGAGAAACCGAGGGAGAGGTTCATTGAGAGAAGGATAGATTGAGTGAATGATAGAATGGAGGTTATTTTATTTTGTATAGTGTATCAATATATTGCAGGAGGGTTTGATTCAGGTTCCCGATAGCTTCTTTCATTTTCCAGTTGGCTTTATTTCTTTCGCCAATATAATTGGAGACTGACCGGATCTGAATAAAGGGAATATTTGCCTGGCGGCATACATAATGCAGGGCGGCGCCTTCCATGCTTTCCGTTACCGGCCCATATTTTTTTACCAATTGCCGGATTCTTTCCGGGTTAGTGGTGATTTCATTTACGGTGATACCACTTACCTCAGGCAGTTTCAAAAGGTTGAATTTAGTTAGCCAGGGGTTGGGCAGTTTTCTTCTTTCAAAAGGAGGATAACTGCTTTTCTCCAGCTTCAGGTCGAAAATATCTTTCCATTTGCCATCTTCTTCCACACCGGTATCAGCAAGTGATTCTTCCTTTACCACCATCACCTTACCCAGGGCTATAGCAGTATCAAAGCAGCCTGCTACACCTGCCTGTATCACCAGGTCTGGTTTCTCATCAAGCGCCAGTTTGGTAAGCGAAACGGCTGTTGCCAGCATGCCTACCCCTGTTTGATGAAACTGTACCTTGAAACGATGGCTATCACTGGTATACAGGTTATTCATTTCCAGAAAGGAAGGCATCCATTCTGCTACGGTGGCGGCGGTAATAATGATTCGCATGCGCACAAAGTTGGGTAAAAACCGGCACTTTACTCAGTTCCCCGGTTTCGGCCCCAATTCTTACCTTTGCAAAAATTTTTGTAGAGAATGGTGTATTTAACCCGATTAGAACATTTTAACGCCGCACATAAGCTGTTCAATCCAAAATGGACCGCTGAACAAAATGAAGCGGTTTTTGGCGTTTGTGCCAATGAGAACTGGCATGGGCATAATTATGATTTGTATGTTACCATTAAAGGGATACCCAGTGCGGATACCGGTTTTGTATATGATGTAAAAAAATTAAGTAAGCTGGTAAAAACGCAGGTGGTAGACAGGCTGGACCATAAAAACCTGAACCTGGATGTGGATTTCATGAAAGATACCATGTGCAGTACCGAAAACCTGGCGATTGCCATCTGGCAACAATTGGCCCCTCATTTACCTGAGGAGGTTAATTTGCATTGCATTAAATTGTATGAAACCAGTCGCATATTCGTTGAATACTTTGGGGATTGATACTTATTCCTTCTTTTTTGAACAAATGAGTCACTCTGCAGGTTAATAGTAAAGCAACCATGAGCAATAAAATAGCTGTTTACCGAAAAGAACATTTTAATGCTGCCCATCGGCTGCATAATCCGGGCTGGACCATGGAGAAGAATAATACAGTGTTTGGTCTTTGCAATAACCCCAATTATCACGGGCATAATTATGACCTGGTGGTAAAACTAGTGGGGGAGCCCGACCCGGAAACCGGCTATGTAATGGACCTGAAACTATTAAGTAATTTGGTGAAAGAAGAAATTTTGAACAGGTTTGATCATAAGAACCTGAACCTGGATACAGTTGAATTTGCATCGCTGAATCCTACTGCAGAAAATATAGCGGTTGTTATCTATCACCTGCTCCGGCCAAAACTGGATGCCAAACTTGCGCTGAGCATCAGGCTATATGAAACAGAAAGAAATTTTGTAGACTACCCGGCATAAATCAGTAAAAAGTAAATACAGCAAAATGGCTTATTCTAAAATTGAGAAGTATGATGAGGATGTGACATCAGGATTGATAAAAAATTATCAGGAAATATTGTCATCATTGGGCGAGGATCCGGAGAGGGAGGGATTGGTAAAAACCCCTGAGCGTGTTGCAAAAGCCATGCAATACCTGACGCAGGGGTATACCATGGATCCGAAAGCGATCATTCACTCTGCCAAATTTAAAGAAGAGGGAAGTGAGATGATTATTGTAAAAGATATAGAACTCTATTCTATGTGCGAACACCATATGTTGCCCTTCTTTGGCAAGGCACATATCGCTTATATTCCGAATGGTTATATAACCGGACTGAGTAAGCTGGCAAGGGTAGTGGATGTGTATTCACGCCGCTTCCAGGTTCAGGAAAGATTAACTACACAAATACTGGAAGCCATCAAGGAGGGGCTTAATCCTTTAGGTGTGGCAGTTGTAGTAGAAGCCAAGCATCTCTGTATGATGATGCGCGGCGTACAAAAGCAAAACTCTGTTACCACCACATCAGCTTTTGATGGTGAATTTTTGAAAAATACAACGAGGAGTGAATTTTTGAAACTGATCAGCGCCAAGCTTGACTAAATACAGCAAATATTTCCGGCGGGGTATTGACAATCCATTTTTTTAGCAGTAACTTGTTTTGCTAAAATCCCGGTTATGAAAAAGCTATTTATGGTACTTGCGGCACTAATGCTTTTGTCGCTTTTTGCCAATATCACCCTAAATGCCCAGGACCATACTTATTATAATAATCTTGCCAAAAAGGAGTACGAAAACAAGAACTATTATACCGCGATCGATTATGCAACACGTTCACTCAACGCGTCTCTCAATGGAGAAGCTTACTGGTGGCGTGGTATGTCGAGGTATTACCTGGAAAACTATTTGGATGCCATAACTGATTTCACCTCTGCCCTTTCCTATTATTCTTCCGACCGTTCGTCTCTTGGAGAACTCTATATCTGGCGTGGCGATAGCAGAAGAAAACAGCGTTTGTACCAGGAGGCAATCAGTGATTATGAATTGTCTTTATCATACGGTTCCGGGAAAAGGATGCATATTTACTGGAGCGAAGGGGCGGCTTACTATAACAGTGGTGAATACCAGAAGGCGGTTGATGTGTATACCTTATCTATTAATAGCGCCAGTCAAAATACAGACCTTGCCAAACTGCACAAAGAGCGTGGCGATGCCAGTGGGGCATTGTATAAATATGATGATGCCATTGCCGATTTTTCAAAAGCCATTGAATATGATTCGCGGTATACGAACGCGTTCTGGCAGCGCGGGTATTACCGGGGAAAAAAATTACAGTACGAACTGGCGATAGGTGATTTTACTGCAGCCATCAGGTTATTGGAACCCGCCGGTACGGGCGGCTCGAACGATCTTTCCGTATTGTACAACAACAGGGGCCTTTACCGCTATTACCTGGGTAATTATGAAGAAGCAAAGACAGACCTGGAGCAGTCGCTTAATCAAAATCCCAACTATGACTATGCCAACTGGAATATGGGACGCACGCTTGCCGCTCTCCACAAGTACAAAGAAGCAAGGACCTATTACCTCCTGGCTACTTCATTGATGAAAAAAGAGCTGGACAGGGCGACCTGTTATTTTGATTTGTATTGGGCAGACAGATCATTACTTGAGTACGGGCAGGCCCTGGTGCATATTAATGAAGCTATCCGGCTGAACCCTTATTACCGTAGTTATCTTTGGAACAGGGCGTATCTGTTCGGGTTAAGAAAAGAATATGCCAATGCACTGGACGACTATAAAAAAGTGGTTAACCTGTACAGTAGCGATACCAATACCACCAGCCTTGTGAGTATTTACATTGAGATGGGACTGTTAAAGTCGAAGATGAAGGATTATGCAGGTGGCCTGAAAGATCTGCAGAAAGCCGTTGAACTGGATGCCTCAAGTTATAACGCTTATTATGAACTGGGCCGTTTTTTTAAAGAAGCGATGAAACAGCAGGAACTTGCGGTCATCAATCTGCAAAAGGCAGCCAGCCTGTCTGTTCTCAAAGACACGACCTCAAGCTATGCCTATGCAAAAGCCGTGAAAGGAGACAAGCAGGAAGCGGTAAGGGTGATAGAAACCTTGCTCAGCAAAGAAAGTACCGATAATGAGCTTTTAAAATGGGCGTTGCACAATGCTGCCTGCATACATGCTTTAACAGGCAACCTGCCAAAAGCAATGGCCTATCTGGAGCAGTCGTTGGTGGCAGGATATGATAATTTTGATCACCTGGTTAATGACCGGGACCTTGAGGTGTTGAAACAGTTGCCGGCATACAGGTTGATGCTCACAAAATACAATGTGCCTGTGCCCAGGTACTGACTTTATACTGTGGCAATACCGTTAATAGGTTTATGATTACATTCGCGGAAATTTTTAATGAATGAAACACGCCTATCTATTCCCCGGCCAGGGCTCTCAGTTCAGTGGTATGGGGAAACAGCTATACGAAACAAATGCTTTCGCGAAAAACCTTTTTGAGCAGGCAAATACGATCCTCGGTTTTCGCATTAGTGATGTGATGTTTGGTGGAACTGATGAAGCGTTGAAGCAGACGAATGTAACGCAGCCTGCTGTGTTCCTGCATGCTGTTATTGTATATAAAACGCTGGAGGGGGCCAGGCCTCATATGGTTGCGGGCCATTCGCTGGGTGAATTTTCTGCCCTGGTAGCCAATGGAGTTTTAACCTTTGAAGATGCATTGCGGCTGGTTAGTATTCGTGCGAAAGCCATGCAGAAAGCTTGTGAAATACAGCCCTCTGCTATGGCCGCGGTTCTGGCATTGGCTGATGAGAAGGTAGAAGAGATATGCGCTTCCATTACCGCGGAAACCGGCGAAGTGGTGGTGGCAGCCAATTATAATTGCCCGGGCCAGTTAGTAATTAGTGGTTCTATAAAAGGAATTGAATTAGCCTGTGAAAGGATGAAAGCCGCGGGAGCTAAGCGGGCATTGATTTTGCCGGTGGGAGGCGCTTTTCATTCTCCATTGATGGCGCCTGCCAAAGAAGAATTGGCCGCTGCTATTGAAGCCACTGTTTTTCATACAGCTTCCTGCCCGGTATACCAAAACGTAGTTGCCAGGGCGGTGATGGATCCTTCCGAAATAAAAAGGAACCTGATAAATCAATTAACAGGAGCTGTTCGATGGACGCAAACGATACAGTGCATGGTAGCAGATGGTGCCACACAATTTACCGAATGTGGCCCGGGGAAAGTTTTGCAGGGATTGGTGCAGAAAATTTATAAGGAAGCGATAGTGCAGGGGGTTAGTTAATTTATATGTCCAGTATCCCGTTCACCCACTCAGGATCTAAAACAGCATTGTATTTTCTGTAAAAATTAAGCGCCGGTTCATTCCATTCAAGAACCTGCCATACTATGCGTGTCATACCTTTTTCTTTGGCTGCCGCTATCACACGATCGAATAATAATTTGCCGGCTCCCTGGCCGCGTAATTTTTCAGTCACTAAAAAATCTTCCAGGTAGATGCATTGTCCTTTCCAGGTGCTATAGCGAATATAGTAAAGGGCAAAGCCTTCAACACGTTCATCAAATTCTGCTACAAAGGCCCACCATACAGGCTTTTCGCCGAACCCGCTTTCTTCAAAATGTTCCAGTGTAACAGTAACTTCGGCAGGCGCCTTTTCATAATCCGCCAATTCCCGGATCAACTGCAATAACCTTTCACAATCTTTTTTCTCTGCTTTTCTGATTGATATAACCATATAATACCTCCTTTTACTTAAACAGGTAAATTATTAATTAATAATTACACCTCCCTCTCCTTTCACAAACCTCCCCGGCTTCGCATTGGTATGTTCCCCATCCTTCAATACCTGTGTGCCATTCACCCAAACATGTTTCATACCTGTTGAATATTGATGTGGTTTTTCATACGTAGCATGATCCTCCATTTTTGCCGGATCAAAAACCAGTATGTCTGCATAATTTCCCAATTTCAATTCTCCTCTTTTCCTGATATGTAAATGTGTGGCAGCTACTTTTGCTAATTTCTGAATGGCTTTTTCTAAGGTAATTATTTTTTCATCCCTGCTGTAATGCCCGATTACCCTGGTAAAATTTCCATAGGCACGGGGATGGGAACTTTGTTTAATAAATTTTCCTTCTGTTGCCATTGAAGCAGCATCAGAACCAAAGCTTACCCAGGGAAGCGCCAGTTGCTTTTTTACATTTTCTTCACTCATTAAAAAATAAGCTACTTCTACCCGGCTGCTATCCTGTATAATAAGGTCTATGGCAGCATCTTCAGGACTGGTATTTCTTATCCTGGCCACTTCAGCTAAGGATTTGCCGGCATATTTGAAAAGGGAATCTCTCCTGAATCCCAATAACAAAACCTTGTCTGCCGATCCTGCACCGTAGTATAAATTCTCCCAGCCGGCAGCATTTGTTTTCATGGCTTTTTTCATCCTGGCACGTATAGCAGGCACTTGTAAGCGTTTCCATAGTTTACCAAAACCACCATCCTGTAAAGAAGGGGGGAAAGCGGCTGTCATACCCGTGGCGCCGGCGGTATATGTGTACATATTGGCGGCAATATCAATGCCTTCTTTCCTTGCCCTTTCCACTCTTCTGATAACACTATCCATCTTGGGCCAGTTATTGATACCGGCGGCTTTCAGGTGATAGATTTCTCCATGCACTTTCGCTTCTTTTGCGATAGTGATTAATTCTTCCACCGCTTCATATAGTTTATTTCCTTCGCTGCGCATATGCGAAATATATCCCCCACCATAGGGTGCGGCGGCTTTGCATAACTCAATTAATTCATTTGTTTTGGCAAAGAAGGCAGGTGGATAAATTAACGAAGAACCAACGCCGAGTGCACCCTCCAGCATTGCTTGTTTAACCAATGCTTTCATACTATCCAGTTCGGCGGGGGTAGGGTCACGGTTTTCTTCACCTATTACATTTGTTCGGATGGTAGTGGCGCCAACATAAGAAGCAATGTTGCAACTGATACCTCTTTTCTCAAGGTATCGCATGTATTCACCAAAGCTGGTCCAATCCACTTTGTATTTGATCATGGGTTGATCATCCTGCAGGTCTTTTTTCATTTTTGCATTCAGTGGTCCCATCGTTTCTCCTTCGCCGAATACTTCGAGGGTAACCCCTTCTCTTAATTCACCTTGTGATCTTCCGTCTTCAATCAGGGATACGGGCGACCAGCTTAGCATATTAATAAAACCCGGAGAGACGGCCATTCCTTTGGCATCAATTTCATGCCTGGCGATTTCTTTGGATAGATCGCCGATAAACGCAATAGTATCCTGGTTGATGGCAATATCAGCTTTAAACGGACTGCCGCCATTGCCATCATACAGCAAGCCATTACGGATGATGGTATCATAGGGATGGTTGTTGCAGGATATAATGGAACCACAAATAATCAGCAGGCAGATTAGGTTACGCATAGAAAATAGCTTAATAGTGATTGATGAGCGGATTTTATTTTTTCTTCGCCTTAAAATTGCCATTCGGTTGTAAAAAATTAAGACCAGTGGATTCTCCTTTATCCGTCACGTCAAATTGAACATAATAGCCGCTCAGTATTTTGAGCGAAAATTTGTTTTTATCAACCGGTATTAATTCATAATCTGGCTGGCCTGGCACTAACACATACAATGTTTTTTCTCCTTTGATATACACTTTTGCTATGGCACCTCCAATTTCATAATCGCCTACATATTTTGCCAGTTCCTCTTTGGTAATTTCTTTTGCTTTAGGTGTTTTAGTAAAATGTAATGGCGATAAGGTTGGTTCAAGGGCAAGGGTTGCTTCGCTGATATCGCCCGACTCATTCATATTGAACTGAATATGCAAAGGACCTTTGTCTGCCGTGTCAATACCTTCTTTAGGATCTGCTTCAAAGGGTTCAAACACATCGTAATGATAATGACGCAGCCACCATCTGTCTTTTGTTAATTTAGCGAAAAGTGAATCATGTACCATGCTTACTTCAATGGTACCATAGCCCGGATGATTGTAAAGCCCTTCATATTCTTTTAAAGTATGCGATGGTTTTGTATTTATTTTCTGACTACTGGTTTTGCTTTTTTCAGCTTCTTTAGCGGATACTTTTGCTTTGTCAGAAGTTTTTTTCACATCTGAGTTCCAATCGTGATAAGGTAATTTCAGCAGTCTGTCAGCAATCAGATTTCTCACGATGGAGTTAACTGCCGAGCCATTTTGGTTGCTTAATACAACAATACCTACACTATCACTCGGGAAGAAACAGGTACTGGCAGAGAAGCCATCAATATTGCCCCCATGTTCAACGCGGTAATGACCTTTATAGGAGCCCATCATCCAGCCAAATCCGTAGGTAGCAAAATGGATATCAGGTTTTTCTTTAGAAGGTAAAGCCGCACCCACTACCATTTGTGAGCTCATGGCTTCTGAAATATATCCTGCCGGTAAGATTTCTTTCCCATTAAATTTTCCGCCATTGATCCAGGTGCTAACCCAGTTGGCCATATCTAACACACTACTGTTTATGCTGCCCGCGGGCCCCATGGCATCAATATTGTAGTAATCCTTTTTTTTAATGATACTGTCTTTTTTCAATTCATATCCGGTCGCGGCATCTTCACTTTTAGCTAAATCTTTTATCGTAAAATTGGAATGGGTCATGCCCAATGGTTTAAATATCTTTTCGCTGATATTTTCTTCCCAGCTTTTACCACTTAGTTTTTCGGCAATTACCCCTTGTAATAGGAACATGAAATTATTATACTGCCATTTTACACGCACACCATAACTGGGCTCCATGAATTGTATTCTTTTCACCAAACTATCACGTGATGAAGTAGGGAATGAATACCATGAATAATCATGCCTGGGTAATCCGGTACGGTGTGTGAGCAGGTCACGCACAATAATCGTATTGTTCATGGCATCATTATAAAATGTCAGATCAGGTAAGTAATTACGAACAGGTTTATCGTATTCAAGTTTGCCATCTTTTTGTAATAAACCCATCAGTGAAGAAGTAAATGCTTTGGTACAACTGCCAATAGCGAAAAGGGTATTGGGTGTAACGGGCGTTTTCTTTTCAATATCCTTATAACCAAATCCTTTCGCGAATACCACTTTATCTTTTTCAATAACCGCCACGGCAAAGCCTGCGGCGTGCCAGTCTTTTAACACCCGTTCAAAGGCTGTATCCAGGCCGGCAAAACGGTCCGTTTCCGTTACTGTTTTCATTTTCTTTTGGGCCATAGGAGCAAAAGCGGTTGACAGTAGCAGGATAGCGAAAATGGGCATTCTCATATAATCGGTTTTAAATAATAAGTCCGATAAATGTAAACACTTACCGGACTAAAAACAATACAATATGATGAATAGCCTATACTCTTTTGAGCGCCTGCTCCAGGTCGGTCAGGATATCGGCAATATTTTCAATGCCCACACTCATCCTGATCAGGCCATCTGTAATGCCGTAGGTTAGGCGCTCTTCTTTTTTTAGTGAGGCGTGACTCATGCTGGCAGGATGAGAAACCAATGTGTCTACTGTACCCAGGGAAACAGCTCTTACACACATTTGCAAAGCATCGATAAAACGTTGACCCGCTTCCAGTCCGCCTTTCAGTTCATAACTCATTAAAGCGCCCGGATGCCGCATTTGTTTCTGGGAAATGGCATAGTCGGGATGTGTGTCCAGGCCATTATAATTTACGTGATGGATAGCAGGATGTTTGGCCAGAAATTCGGCTACTACCATCGCGTTATGGCAATGGCGCTCCATGCGAAGTTCCAGTGTTTTCATACCCTGCGTTAATAAAAACGCGTCAAATGGGTTGCTGTTGCCACCAAGAAGTACATGCCATTTCCAAATGGAAGTTCGCATCAGCTCCAGGTCTTTGCCCAACAATACACCACCAATGGCGGTACCATGGCCATTCAGAAATTTGGTGGTGGAATGAAAAACAAAGTCAACACCATATTTAAAAGGTTGTTGCAGGTACGGAGTTGCGAAAGTATTATCAACAGAAACGAGTAGTTCTTTTTGTTTGGCCAATAGGGTAACCGCTTCTATGTCTACGCACCGGATAGTGGGATTGGCGGGTGTTTCAATATGAACCAGCTTGATAGAAGGATCTTTTTTGATGGCCTCTTCTACCAGGTTCAGGTTACGCATATCAATAATGGTAGTTTTGATACCGGTATCTGCCAATACTTTCAGCATCAGTTCATGCGTTCCGCCATACAAAGAAAAGTGCGACAGGATAGTATCACCTGCTTGTAAGGTACCAAGGAAAAGGGTAGCCATAGCGGCCTGTCCGCTGGCATGTAACAAAGCCTTTAGTTGAAGGGGCTTACCATCATCACCCGTTAGTTCGAATGCTTCCAGGGCGGCAATGGTTTCTTCTGCTGTGGTAAAAGTTGGATTACCCCAGCGGCTGTAAATAGTTGTTTTATCAGCTCCCGCAAAACGATCCCACCCCTGTTGAGCGGTATCAAAAGTAAAGGTAGACGTGGCATAGATGGGTGTGAGGTGTGCAAAATTTGCGTTATCATGCCCCGAAGCATGAATGGCTACGGAACTGATGCCTGTTAGAGGAAAGGAATTTTTCATAAGTTGTGTTGCTTTTTTTTAGAATGAATTTCTGGTTAGTTTTAGTAGGCCCATTTAACCCAGGTTGCCCCCCAGGTAAACCCGCCGCCAAATGCAGACAGTACAATATTATCACCTTTATTCAATTGTTTCTCCCATTCCCACAAACACAGAGGAATAGTGGCCGCGGTTGTGTTTCCGTATTTCTGAATATTGATCATTACTTTTTCTTTAGCCAGTCCCATACGGTTGGCAGTAGCATCAATGATGCGCAGGTTAGCCTGGTGGGGTACCAGCCAGGCAATATCCTCTCCGGTAAGGTGATTGCGTTCCATTAATTCGGCGCTCACATCCGCCATACCTTTTACGGCGAACTTAAAAACGGGTTGCCCCTCCTGGTAAGTATAATGTTCTTTGGCCAATACCGATTCTACTGAAGCGGGTTTTACTGAACCACCGGCTTTCATGTGCAGGTATTGACGGCCGCTGCCGTCTGTTCTTAAAATACTATCAAGTATACCTGTTTCATCTGTAGAAGGTTCCAGTAAAACGGCGCCCGCGCCATCCCCAAAAATAATACAGGTGGCGCGATCGGTATAATCTACAATGGCGCTCATTTTATCAACGCCTACCACCACTACTTTTTTGTAGCGTCCACTTTCAATGTACATGGCGCCGGTGGTTAATGCGAATAAAAAACCGCTGCAGGCCGCGCTCATGTCGTAACCCCAGGCATTGGTGGCTCCAATTTTATCGCAAATAATATTGGCAGTTGCTGGGAATACCATATCCGGTGTTACGGTCGCGCATATCAGGCAATCAATTTCTGTCGCGTCTATCTTTTTTTTGCGAAGAATTTCCAGTATAGCCGGTACAGCCATATCACTACTGCCTTTTCCGGCCTCTTTTAAGATTCTTCTTTCAGAAATACCGGTACGCGACAGTATCCATTCGTTATTGGTATCTACCATCTTTTCCAGGTCAAAATTGGTGAGTTTGGTTTCCGGAACATATCCGCCTACTGCTGTAATGGCCGCTCTAATTTTCGTCATACTAATTATTATAGTCGTTTATAAATTCTTTTGGGGTGAGAATCAGGATCTCTTTGTTTTTAAAATTTTTGTAATTACCGGTAATCAATGCGTATAAATTTTTTACTTCCATGGCGCAGGCAAATTGAATAGCATCTTCAAAATCGGTATGGTCGGCAGCAATGGCTGCTGCAATAATTTTTTCGTTTACCGCTATTGTTTCCATCAACTGCTGTATATCTCTTAACCGGTTTCTGCAATTGGGTTTAGTCAGATTTTTTTCAAGAAAATACCCAATCTGCCCGTAACTGATGGCGGAAATATGTGCAATAATCTGTTTTTCTGTTATTAATCTGAAAATTTGTTCCGCATCAGCGTCAAAAGGTTTTCTCGCCAGCAGCAGATCCAGCACTACGTTTGTATCCAGGTATACATTCATAATGAATGGTATTTTTCTTTCACGGATTCAGCATAGACCTCTTTATGGGGCCTGTTATCCCCTGTTTTGATACAGCCATGCAGGCGCTTAATAATGGGAGGAATTTCATCCTGTTTGAGTACTTTTTTTTTATTCTGTAAGCCCCTTAAATACCCTTCTATCATCTTCGACAAACTTTTCCCGGATTCCCTGGCATATTCTTTTGCTTCGGAAACAACGGTATCGTCAATAGATAAGGTTAGCTTTGTTAGCATACGTATAAAATATTATCGAAGATACGTATAAATAGTATTTTTTTAAGTCTATTTTTGAGAAAGCTATGATCGCTTTTGTAAGAGGACATTTTGCCGTTAAAACACCTTCCCGTGTGGTGGTAGATGTGAATGGTGTTGGATATGACCTCCAGATCAGCCTGCATACCTATTCGGCCATCAGTAATAAAGAGAGTGGTCAGCTCTTTACGTATCTGCATATCACAGAAAATGCGCAAACCTTATTTGGATTTGCGGAGCTGGCAGAAAAGGAAATGTTTTTACACCTGATCAGTGTATCTGGTGTAGGCGCCTCAACGGCCCGGATGATGTTATCTGGTATGCGCCCTGATGAAATAGCCAGGGCCATTATCCAGGGCAACACCCGTCAGTTGGAGAGTATCAAAGGGATAGGGAAAAAATCGGCCGAACGTTTGATTGTGGAACTTAGGGATAAACTGGGTAAACAGTCATTGGATACACAGGTGGGATTACCCGGGTTTCAGGCAGTTGATTCAGACGCGGTGAACGCGCTGATTGCCCTGGGCATTTCAAGACCTATGGCAGAGCAGTCGGTAAAAAAAACCCTGGCATCTGTAACAGATCAGGCATCTTTGGAGGATATCATTAAACAGGCACTCAAAAACTTATAGTCTATCGTTCTACTTCTACTTAACCAGTATTTGTTATTATCGCATTTACATCTACTTAAACAAGACTAACTGTTTGAAGTTACCCCGGTATTTTATCAGTATTGCCTTTCTGCTGCTATCGGCTTTCTCTGCCAGGGCACAACAGAAAGATTCCCTTCACTATCCCATTAGCGACAGGCGGGGTGATCCATTGTCGGCACAAAGCAAAAATCCATTCGATATCCGCGATAACTCACTTATTAAAAGGGATATTCAATACGACCCAAAAACGAAGCAATATTATATTACAGAAAAAATAGGCGGCAAATATTACCGGGTTCCTGCTGTGCTTACTTATGATGAATTCTGGCGCCTGGAATCTAAAAAAGCGGAAACAGATTATTTCAAGAAAAGATCGGATGCATTAACCACCATCAATTTAAAATCACCACGTCCCAAAATGCGGGTATACGATAAATTATTCGACCGCATTTTTGGTATTACCGGTAATGGATTGAAAGTAGATATCAGACCATCGGGTGAAGTAAATATTATGGCGGGTTACCAGGGACAGAATATTGAGAATCCTACCTTACCAGAAAGGGCCAGAAAAAATGGCGGTTTTGATTTTAATATGGATGCCAAACTGAACGTTAATGCCAATATTGGAGATAAGCTTAAGTTCCCTATTAATTACAGCACTTTTACCAATTTTGGATTCGATAATCAGCTAAAACTGGATTACAAAGGCATGGATGATGAGATCATCAAAAGCCTTGAAGCGGGAAATATCTCTTTCCAGTCGAGGAGCACCTTAATACCCAGCGCGCAGAATTTATTCGGTATTAAATCGCAATTACAGTTTGGTAAAGTTTTTATTACCGGCGCCATCGCCAATCAACGGTCTACCCGCCAATCAGTTGGACTGCAGGGCGGTACAGCCTCTACCAACTTTCAAAAAAAACTGGATGACTATGAAGAAAACCGTCACTTTTTATTAGGACAGTACTACCGTAATAATTTTAATACTACCATGGCCAGGCTGCCTGTTGTTAACTCGCAGGTGCAGATTCAGCGAATGGAAGTATGGGTTACCAATCGTACAGGCGCCACCACCGATGCACGTGATATTGTGGGTTTAATGGATCTTGCTGAAAGTAAACCTTATAACTCCGCGGTTCAGTCGCTTACCACCAATCCGTTACCCGCCAATGGCGCGAATGATTTGTATGCATCACTGGCTGGAAATTCCAATGCACGTAACCCTGCCTTCATCAATACACTGTTATTATCCAAGGGCCTGCGACCTGTGGATGATTATGAAAAAACCTTTGCCAGAAAATTAAGTCCTTCAGAATATTATTTTAATCCGCAGGTTGGTTTTGTTTCGATCAATGTACAATTACAATCAGATGAGGTATTGGCTGTGGCCTATCAGTACACATACAATGGCAGGGTTTACCAGGTAGGTGAATTTTCGCAGGATGTGGCACTGGATTCGACCAGGGGCGTTCAGAAAGTATTGTTCCTGAAATTATTAAAAGCCACTTCTCAAAGGGTTGAACTGCCCACCTGGGGCTGGATGATGAAAAACGTATATTCCCTGGACCTGTTTGGCGGTATACAGAAAGATGATTTTAAACTGAATGTTTTGTATGAAGAACCCAGCGGCGGACTGAAAAGATATTTGCCGGAAACGGCTCCCTCCGCGGATGGAAAATCGTTATTGCGAATATTAAATCTCGACAGGCTGAATAACCGGAATGATCCGCAGCCGGATGGGGTATTTGATTATATAGAAGGCTTCACCATCTTATCGCAGATGGGCCGGGTAATTTTTCCGGTACTCGAGCCCTTTGGGCGTGACCTGGATACACTTGCTTTTGCAGGGCAACCACTTGCCATGCGCAAAAAATATGTGTATTACCAGTTGTACGATTCTATCAAAGCCATCGCGCAAACCTATGCCAACCTGAACCGCTTTGTAATGCAGGGGCAGGTAAAAGGCAGTGCGGGCGGTTCTGAAATAAACCTGAATGCATTTAATATTCCACCGGGTTCCGTTTCGGTAACCGCGGGCGGACAGGTTTTGCGGGAAGGGGTAGACTATACGATTGATTATAACCTGGGGTCGGTTAAAATATTAAATGCCGGTATTCTCAGCTCCAATGTGCCCGTAAAAGTATCCTTCGAAAACAATGCGGGCTTTGGCATTCAGCAAAGAAATTTTACGGGTTTACGGGTTGATTACCTGGCCAGTAGAAAATTATCCCTGGGCGCGTCAATGGTTCGTTTATCAGAGCGGCCCTTCTTTACTAAAATGGCCTATGGTGATGACCCCATTAAAAATACCATGTATGGCCTTGATTTCAGGTATCAGTCGGAACTGCCCGGCCTTACCCGTTTACTTGATAAATTGCCTTTCTATTCAACAAGGGCCAGGTCGTCTATAACCGCCTATGGTGAAGCTGCCGTACTTAAACCCGGCCATCCCTCACAGATTGGAGCCGGCGATCAGGGCCTGATCTTTTTAGATGATTTTGAGGGAACCAGAACCAGCATTGATCTGCGGTTTCCGCTGGTTGCCTGGGCATTGGCTTCTACCCCCCAGGGTAACCCTAAATTTCCGGAAGCAAGCCTTACCGATTCTATCGACTATAATTTCAACCGCGCCAAACTGGCCTGGTATAATATTGAACCCAACCTGCAGGACAGGAACAGCCCGAACAATCCGCTACGCAGAAACCTGGCAGAATTAAGCGATCCGCGGGTGAGACAGGTTTTTACCAATGAAATATTTCCACAGCGTACCACGAATATTACAGATGTACAAACATCCACTTTCGATCTCGCCTATTATCCAACAGAAAGAGGTCCCTATAATTTTGAATCACGCAAAACAGAAATGGATGCCAATGGAAAATTAACAAGGCCCGCAAGTCGCTGGGGTGGTCTGATGCGTTCTATTGATCAGACAGATTTTGAAACGGGCAATATTGAGTATATAGAATTTTGGATACAGGATCCATTTATAAAAAATCCTGCCAGCAATGGTGGAAAACTGTACCTGAACCTGGGTAATACAAGCGAAGATATTTTAAAAGACGGAAGACGTTTTTATGAGAATGGGATGAATACACCCTCTATTCCTGCCGCGGTAGACAGTACCAATACCTGGGGAAAAACACCGGTGAACCCGATACAGATTACGCAGGCATTTAGTAATAACCCCGATGACAGGCCGTACCAGGATGTTGGGTTTGATGGCCTGGATGATGCCGCTGAACGGAGAAAAAAGGGATATGTACTGGATAAACTGGCCGCTAATTTTGGCGCCGGTTCTCCGCTGTATCAAAAAGCATTGGCCGACCCGTCTAATGATAATTATAAATGGTACCGCGATCCTGTGTTTGATGGATCAGGCACCGGTATACTGGGCAGGTATAAAAATTTTAATAACCCGCAGGGCAATTCTCCCCTTGCTGCAACAGGGGGCCAGTTTACGTCCGCTGCTACTTTGTATCCGGATAATGAAGACTTGAACCGCGATAATACATTGAACGAATCTGAAACCTATTATGAATATGAGATACAGCTAAAACCCGGAATGGATGTGGGTGTAACGCCTTATATCACTGATAAAAGAAAAATAGCCGTTAACTCACCGGATGGTATTAGAAGAACAGAAGACTGGTTTTTATTCCGTGTTCCTGTTAGGGGCTATTCAAAAAAAATTGGCAGCATTCCGGATTTTAAATCTATCCGTTTCGCAAGAATGTATTTAACGGATTTCGAAGATTCTGTTGTATTGCGTTTGGCCAGGCTGGACCTGGTAAGAAACCAATGGAGGCAGTTTGCTTATAACATTGATACCACAGGATCATACACACCCATCAATAATACCGGCGGCACTGTTTTGAATACACTGGCGGTTAGCCTGGAAGAAAACAGCAGCCGGCAACCGGTTAATTATATTATGCCCCCCGGTGTGGAACGGGTACAGTTATTGAGTAATAATGGCGTTAACCTGCAACAAAATGAGCAGGCGATGAGCTTAAAAATTAAAAACCTGTACAGTGGTGATGCAAGAGGTGTTTTTAAAACACTCAACCTGGATATCAGGCAATATGGTAAATTATCTATGTACCTGCATGCCGAATCCATAACGGGTGAGCGACCGTTGAAGGATAATGAAATGTACGCGATAGTCAGGATTGGACAAGACTTCCTGAATAACTACTATGAAATCAAAATTCCATTAAAGATCACGGCGCCGGGCAGGTATGTCCGGGGGCAGGAAGATAAAGTATGGCCCACAGAAAACAACCTGGATTTCAGTTTGCGTTCCCTGATTGATCTTAAACTGAAAAGAAATAATTCAGGCGCCCCCATTTCAGCTATTTACCGGTCGGTACTGGATAATAAAACAGTATCCATTCTGGGAAATCCTAATCTTGGAGAAGTGAGAGGCATCATGGTAGCGATAGAAAACCCATGGAAGCCGGATGGAGCCATCATCAATACAGAAGTTTGGGTGAATGAACTGCGCTTATCACAACTGGATGAAAATGGCGGATGGGCCGCATTGGGCAGGGTAGACCTGACACTTGCAGACCTTGGTTCGATTTCTGTTTCTGCCAATACACATACACAGGGATTTGGAACCATTGAACAGCGCGTGAATGAAAGGGTAAAAGATAACCTTGTTCAGTTTGATGCCGCCGCAACCATTGATGCCGGTAAGTTATTGCCCAGGAATGCCAGGTTATCCCTGCCGGTTTATGCCAGTATTAATAAAACCATGCTAACACCGCAATTCGATCCATACGATATGGATGTTAAATACAAAGAGAAACTGAATGCCTCACCAAAAGAAAAAAGAGATTCTATCCGCAATGCGGCCGTAGATCAAACTACTATTAAGACCATCAACTTTACCAATGTAAGGGTATTGGCAGGTAGTAATAAACCAGGTTTATTGCGGTTGAGCAATTTTGATTTTAGCTATGCCTATTCTCAAATATCACAAACCAGTCCGCTGGTATTACAAAATAAAGTAACCAAACAACGGGGTGGATTGGGGTACACGTTTGCAGGACAGAATACATACATTGAACCCTTTAAAAATTTCATCAAAACACGAACACCCTGGTTGGCCCTTTTCAGGGATTTTAATTTTAACCTGAAGCCTTCTTACCTGAGTTTCAGGGCTGATATTAACCGGCAGTTTGGTGAGTTCATTCCAAGAATTGTAAATACCGCAGACAGCAGAGTGGAACGGGTAGATACTACCTATGATAAGTATTTTACCTTCGATCGTTTTTATGGTATGCGCTGGGATCTTTCCCGTTCCCTGAACCTGGATTTCAATGCTACCAATAATGCAAGAGTTGATGAGCCTTTTGGCAGGATTGATACCAAAGCTAAAAAAGATACTGTTCAGGAAAATTTTTTGAAAGGCGGGCGTAACACGGTATACCAACAAAAAGTAACGCTCAATTACAATATACCTTTCAATAAATTTCCATTAACAGATTGGATCAATGCCCGTTTCAGTTATGGTACTTCTTATAACTGGGTGGGTGCAAGCCGTATAGCCATTAACCTGGGTAATACCATAGAAAATTCCCAGGAAAATAATCTTAACGCGCAATTTAACTTTGCTACTTTATATGCAAAATCCAAGTGGCTGCGGGCTTTGGATGATATTCCCGTTCCTAAACCCAAAGCAAATGCTACTAACCCGGTTGATGTAAAAGATGCTAAGAATAAAAATGCCTTAGGAACAACTATCCTTAGTAAAGCTGAAGTGGTAAAAGGATTAAAAGGTAAAAAAAGAAAAGAGGCGCTTACTAAATGGCGCATGCAAAAAAGGGATGCCCGTATTGCCGAAAGATTAGCAAAGGCAAATGAACCACTTCAGTTAGGAGGATTTACCAGGGCTGCCGGTAAATTAATGACCATGGTTCGAAATGTGAATGTTCAATATGCAGAAAATTACAGAAGCCGGGTACCGGGGTATATGGACAGTACGCAATATCTTGGACAGAACTGGGGTACGATGGCCCCTGGCCTGGATTATGTTTTTGGAAAACAACCGGATACAGGGTGGCTGAATAAAAAAGCATCGGCCGGATTGATTACCCGCGACAGCACCTTCAATTTCCTTTTCAGACAATCTTTTGAACAGCGGTTTAGTATTACCGCGCAGTTAGAGCCCATCAGGGAATTTACCATTGACCTGCACCTTGATAAATCATTCACCAAAGAATACTCCGAAATTTTTAAAGATACTACGGGGCGCTCCGGACTTAATCACCTGAACCCCTTATCCAGTGGAGGGTTCAGCGTTTCTTACATTGCTTTTAATACCCTGTTTGGCAAGCATAATCCGAATGAATTATCTGCAACCTTCCAAACATTCCAGGATAACAGGCTCATTGTTTCTAAGCGGGTTGCGGAGCAGAACCCTTATTGGCAGACATTGCCCGCCGGACAAAAATTTTCTGCGGATGGTTTTGCCAGGGGGTATGGACGTTATGCGCAGGATGTATTGCTGCCGGCTTTTATTGCAGCCTATACAGGTAAGGATCCTAATAACATTGCTTTGATCAAACAATCCAATACCAAAATCAGCTCAAATCCTTTTGCAGGTATTCTGCCAAGACCTAACTGGAAATTTACCTACACAGGGTTAAGCAGTTCACCAGCCATGGCTGCTATATTCAGTAATATCATTATTACCCATGGGTACAATGGTACGCTGAGTATGAATAGTTTTAACAGTGCCTTACTGTACCAGGATCCGTTTAGGTTTAGCGCCCCCGGCTTTATCGATACCGTTAGTGGTAACTATATTCCTTATTTCCTGGTGCCGAATATTACGGTTAAAGAAGGGTTTGAACCCTTGATAGGGATTGATGTAACAACAGTTGATCAACTCAACCTGAAATTCGAATACCGTAAAAGCCGTACTCTCAGCTTAAGTTTGATTGATTACCAGTTAAGTGAGGGCAGGAGTACAGACTGGGTATTTGGTATTGGGTTCAGAAAGAAAGGCGTTAACCTGCCTTTTACACTGCCTGGTGGAAAGGGAAAGAAATTACAGAATGATCTTACCATGAGACTTGATGTGTCGGTACGTGATGTGTCGAACAGCAATAGCCGCCTTGACCAGTCGAATGCTTATGGAACCGGCGGACAAAAAGATATATCTATCCAGCCATCCATAGATTATGTGATCAATAACCGGATCAATATTAAATTCTTCTTTGATCAGCGAAAAGTGATACCGTATATATCCACTTCGGCGCCGATTACCAACACCAGGGCAGGGGTAAACATCAGAATTTCACTGGCACAGTAGTTCTCTAGTTTTTTCTCATCAGCCATTTCCCCATTTCTTTCCAGTTTACTTTCTTGCCATACATGAGTATTCCTGTCCGGTAAATTTTTCCGCTTAACCAGGTAGTGAAAACAAGTCCGCCAACCAATGAAAGCATGCTGGCTGCCAGTTGCCAGTATGGAACGGTGCCGGGAATGCCATAAGCGATTCTTGCCATCATTACCATCGGTGAACTAAAGGGTATGATACTGGCCCAAACAGCCATGGGTGTGCTGGGATCCTGCACGGCATTGGTCATGATGATGAATGAAAATACAATGGGCATAGTAATGGGTAACATCAAACTCTGTGCATCCTGCGGATCATCGCTAACCACGCTACCTACCGCGGCAAATAATGCCGCATAAAATAAATAGCCCCCCAGAAAATAAAAAATAAAAAGGCCAATGATTAAGGGCCAGTTGGCAGTACTGATGGTGTGCTGCACTTTATATATCTGCTGTGCCGCATCTCCGGCTTTCATGGCGGATCCACCTGGTAATTGGCCATTGGCCTGCTGTAAATTTTTTACCTGTTCCATCACATCATGCGGTATGAATGCCTGTGCCACAGCAGAAAGCCCGATAATCAATATGATCCACATCAAAAATTGCGTTAACCCAACCGCCCCAATGCCAATGATCTTGCCCGACATGAGTTGAAAAGGTTTTACGCTGCTTACCATTACCTCGGCAATACGGTTGGTCTTTTCTTCCGTTACGCCACGCATAACCATGGCGCCATAAATAAACATCGTAATATAAATAAGCATGCCACTGCCAAAACCAATGCCATAGGACAGGGCCGCATTGCTTTCTTTCGTATTGCCACCACTCTCATTCTCTTCTACCGCCTTTAATTCGGCAAATTGTGATTGGTTATGGATAGAATCCAATTGCAATTTATCGATACCGGCATTCTGCAACATTTTGTCCTCAATAGCCGCGTTAATCTTTTCGGCTATAATACTTTCTGTAATAATGCTGATCCGTTTTTTGGAACGGATCAAATAATTCGTTTTTTCAGTGCCATCAAATTTTGGAATCAGGATAATATCTGTATATCCCTTTTTCAGGTAGTTCGAAGTATCCACTCCTTCAGGAAACTCGAATAATACTTCGTTTGCATTTTTAAGATTCTCTTTAAAAAATCCATTATTATCTATTACGGCTATTTTATGTTCGTCTTTTCCCTTGATAGATAAAAAAGTAATACCCGCGATGAGCACAACAATTAGAATGGGCATCAATAGTGTGGTAAGCAGGAATCTTTTATTTTTTACCCTCGACAGGTATTCTCTTTGTATGATTAGTAAAGTCTTATTCATAAAAAACAGTTTGATAGTAATTTGGGTGTTCGGTTGATTAATCGTTTACCGGCTGAAAGGCCCTGGTAGTGGCTTTTGTGCCTTCTACCAGGTTGATAAATATTTCATTGAGTGATGGTAATATTTCATTGAACGATTCTATGTTCAGGTTTTGTTGTAAAAAATATTGCAACACATCATTACTCCGGTAACCATCTTTAATTCTAACCGTTAACACATTCGCTTTTTGATCGGCAATGTCAAAGAAAGGGCTATTAAGGTTGGCAGGTACCTCGCTAAGCCTGATGCCGAATTTGTTTTCCTTGAATTGTTGTTTAATATCGGCAACCGTGCCGTCTAATACTTTTTGCCCGAGGTTCATCAGCACAATATGGTCACAGATCTCTTCTACCTGTTCCATGCGGTGTGTACTGAAGATAATGGTGCTGCCTCTCTGGGCAAGGCCATAAATTTCATCCTTAATCAGGCTGGCATTCAACGGGTCCAGTCCGCTAAAGGGTTCATCCAGAATAATCAGCTTAGGTTCATGTAATACAGTGATCACAAACTGGAGTTTCTGGCTCATACCCTTACTCAGGTCCTCTACTTTCTTGTTCCACCAGCTTTCCATTTCCAGTCGATGGAACCAGAATTTAATCTTTGCCATGGCATCGCTCCTGCTCAACCCTTTTAGTTGTGCCAGGTATAATGCCTGCTCGCCAATCTTCATTTTTTTATACAGGCCCCGCTCCTCGGGCATATAGCCAATCTTTACAATATCGTTGGAGGGATCAAAAGTTTTACCATCAAACTGGATATGACCGCTATCCGGGTAAAATATGCCGGTAATCATGCGCAGCAAAGTGGTTTTGCCGGCGCCGTTAGGGCCCAGTAAACCAAAAATACTGCCCTGGTTGATGGAAAAACTGATATCATCCACCGCTTTCTGGGTGGCATAATATTTTTTCAGGTTCTGCAGTGCAAGAATGGTACTCATAAGGCTAAGGTTGTTATCAAATGTAAGTTACCGGCTGATTTCGGGGTAATATTTTTTAGTGCCGGTAAATGAGTGGTCGTATTCACCTGTTTAGTACAAACGGGGCCAACGAAATGGATAGATTTGCCTTTCATGTATAAAAATGCACTAAAAGGGGGTTTATCAGGCATTGTTCAGTAACGATTGGTTGGGTAATAATGCCGGTAAGCTTGGGAGGTTGGGGTTTCCTTACCCCAACTGGAACGATGCGGAACAGGCCCGGTTAATCAATGAACTGACCGCATGTAAAGAGAATAAACTACTGGAAAACAAGCAGTTACTTTCTAAAAAGACGGAAAATAAAGAAGGAGAATACTATTTTCAGGTTCTTAAAAATAGGGTGTAAAAACGGTTGCTGGTTAGCAATCGTTTTTTTATTTTCGGAACTGGATGGAGAAATGGCCCATGCTATTTATTAATACAAAAACTGTTCTGAAGAACGATCCATGCTAACTTATATTCATAACCTGTTTGAATTACTTGGCTTTATAGTCGCCATTTACTATTACCCCTGCCTGAAAAAATCTTTCATGAAATGGTTCCTGCCATTCCTGGGATTTGTTTTTATTGGAGAATTAGTTGAAAATTTTTTAAATATAACCGTGATTGTTAATTACCTGATTGGAATTCTTGAATCTGTTTTTTATGGGTATATTTTTTATCAGTTAACCCGTAAGAGGCTCTTAAAAAAACTGATTTTATTTTTTATTCCCGTAAGTGTTGCCGGCTATTTTATCTGCTTTATTTTCTACGGGAAAGACTTTTCCTATTTTATTCCAAATATCATTATTACAGGCTTTTTTTTGGCAACCATTTCACTGGCATACCTCTATGAAAGATTTGCCGATGATGATGATGCGCTGTTATTTGCGGAACCGGGTTTCTGGATTGCCGTAGGCGTTTGTTTATTCTATTCCGGCGTAAGTATTTCCTTGTCTTTATATGATTTTATTCTCAAAAATGACCTATCCATATTTGGGGTTAAGTTGTATAGTGTAACCACCAGAATATTAAGCGTTATATTATATTTATGTATTTCTATAAGTATTATTCTATGCAAAGAGAAAAAGAGGACTTTATCATAGCCATCCTGATCGGCACTTTTTTTGTGTTACTTTTCGGACTGATTACATTTCTTGTTGTAATCAATTTTGTGAAAAGAAAACGAAAAATACTGATTGAGAAAAAAATTCGTGAGGCGCAATATAAACAGGAACTTTTGCAGGCACAACTGGAAATGCAGGAGCATACTTTTAGAACCGTAAGCCAGGAAATACATGATAATGTTGGGCAGATACTGAGCCTCGTTAAACTTAATCTGAACATACTTACTTTTGAAAATGAAAGTGATGAGAAACTACATACCATCAAGACGATGGTAACCAGCGCTATTTCAGAATTACGGGATCTGAGTGCTGGGTATTATGCGGACCGGCTGGTGGAAGAAGGTTTTTTGGTTGCTATTCAGCACCAGTTGCAACAATTAGAAAAAACCGGTATGTTCACTACGTCATTTAATTCTGAACTGGATAGTTTATCTATCGATAAAAGCAAGGTCATTTTCCTGCACCGGATGGTGCAGGAAATATTACACAATGTGGTTAAACATTCGGCAGCAGACCATGTGTCTGTGCAAATTGTAAAAGAAAATGACGATATTAACATCATACTGCGGGACAATGGGAAAGGATTTGATAGTACCCATCCGGATTTTAAGCCCGGTATAGGGTTGAGCAGTATCCGGCAAAGGGCAACTATGATTGGGGCAGTTGTTACTATCCAAAGTAACAAAGAATCGGGCACTATTGTTAAACTTGTATTCAGGCAAAATGAAGAAAATTAAAATTGCTTTGGTTGATGATCATGTAATTTTTCGCAAAAGCCTGGGGATATTGATTGAAATGCTGGCAGATTTTGAAATTATTCTTGAGGCAGGTAACGGGAGCGAATTAATTGATCAATTAAAAGTTAAACCTATTCCTGATATTGTTTTACTGGATATTACTATGCCGGTTATGGATGGGGTAGCAACTGCCTGGTGGCTCAAACAACACCATCCGGCCATAAAAGTAGTTGCCTTAAGTATGATCAAGAATGATTTTATCATTATCCGGATGCTTAAGAATGGCGCCCGTGGGTATATGCTTAAAGATTGTGAGCCGGATGAACTGCGGGCCGCTTTGCACCAGGTGTATGACAAAGGATTTTATTACAATGAATTGATTACCCCAAAAATGAAAGCCGGCGACGGAGAGGATTCAGCTATGCCTAAAATAATGTTTAGTGAGCAGGAGCTTATTTTTTTTAGATGGGCCTGTACCGAAAAATGCCATAAAGAAATTGCCGAGGAAATGCGGGTTAGTCCGAGAACCATTGACGGTTACCGTGATTCACTATTTAAAAAATTACATGTAAATTCCAGAATGGGCATCGCATTATATGCCATCAAAAATGAGCTGGTTCAGTTATAGGTATTTTTGTATAATACTGTCTGCTACTCTTTCTCCATCCATCGCGGCGCTTACAATACCACCGGCATACCCTGCCCCTTCTCCACAGGGATACAGGTTATTTACCTGCGGGTGTACCAAATTAATGGTATCCCTGGGTATTCGAATGGGTGAGGAGGTTCGACTTTCTGTGGCTACCACAATCGCTTCATTGGTATAGTATCCCCTCATTTTTTTCCCAAAAGCCATAAAGCCTTTACGCAGACTATTGGCAATAAATCCAGGCAAAACAGAACCCATATCAACTGATTTGATGCCGGGCAAATAACTGCAGGCAGGCAGATCGGTAGAATTTTTGTTCTCACAAAAATCGATCATTCTTTGTGCAGGCGCTACCAGGCGCCCCCCGCCTGCTGCAAAAGCGGATTGTTCCACAGCCTGTTGAAAATGCATCAACAGAAAGGGGGAATCTTTTTTGATGGTTTTGTCTTTCTCAAAATAGTGTAAGGCATCTGCTACAGTAACCTGAACCACCATACCACTATTGGCAAAGGGATTGTTTCGTTTACTGGGGCTCCATCCATTTACCACCAATTCTTTTGGCTGGGTGGCAGCAGGGGCAATGATGCCACCCGGGCACATACAAAAACTGAATACCCCCCGTTCATCAACCTGCTCTGCCAACCCATAGGATGCGGGTGGCAGATGCCCATCGCGTACCAGGCAATGGTATTGTATAGAATCGATAAGGGTTTGCGGATGCTCTATTCTTACGCCCAGTGCAAAGGGCTTGGCTTCTATCTGTAATTTCTTTGCATCAAATAAATGAAAAATATCCCTGGCCGAATGCCCGGTAGCAACAATAGCGGCATCCGCGTAAATAGTATCACCATCCGCGGTGGTTACCCCTTTCAGGGTACCATCCTTGATCAAAAAATCAATTACTTTTTTCTTAAATAAAAATAGTCCACCGCTTTGTAAGATCTGTTCGCGGATAGCCGTTATAATTTCTGGTAATTTATTAGTGCCAATATGCGGATGTGCTTCGTAAAGTATACCCTCCTGTGCGCCAAATTGATGAAGAATTTGCAGGATGCGTTGAATATCTCCCCGCTTACTGCTCCTGGTATATAATTTTCCATCACTATAAGTACCGGCGCCTCCCTCACCAAAACAATAATTACTTTCCGGGTTAACAATACCTTCTTTATTAAGTATGGCCAGATCGCGCCGGCGGGCCCTAACATCTTTGCCCCTCTCCAGTACGATTGGCTGAATACCGGCTTCCATCAATTTTAAGGCTGCAAAGAGTCCGGCAGGACCGGCGCCAATAATAATTACCCGGGTTTTTGATTTGCTTACTTCCCTGAAATGTACCGGAGAAAAATCTCTTTGATGAAAAGGCTCTTCCATAAAGGCTTTTACGGAAAGATTAATCCATACCTGTTTGCCGCGCGCATCGATCGATTGTTTTAGCCGGTAAAAACCGGTAATGGCTGATTCCTTGCTGCCCAGAGACTGGGCAATCAATTGTTTGATAGCCATATCATCAGCCGCTTCACCGGGTGTGAGTTTTAGCGAAATATCTTTTTGCATACTGTTAGGGCTTATCCTAAAAAGCAGTTGGAAGGAAGGGTTAAGAACTAAAATGGCAAATCATCCACCGCATCAGCTGCCGGTGGCATATCCGTATAATTAGTGGTATCGCCTCCGCTACCGGTTTGTCCTATTTTAACGGTTTCCATCCGCCATGCGTCAAGGTTGGTAATATAGTTCTCTCTTCCTTCTTTCACCCATTTGGTTCCCTTGATGTTGAACTGCACTTTTACCTCATCCCCAATGGCATACCGATCGGGCATAGCGGTTTTATCCTGCACACATTGAAACTTAACAAAGTTGGTAATTACCCTGCCCCCAATATCTTCGGTTTTCTCAATCACAAATTCACGTGTTTTAAAGGTTTCTGTGCGTTGAACGATATCAAAAACAGCTACCAGTTTGCCAACAATTTCGTACGACATATTTCATTTATTTAAAGTGTTCAAAAATAGCATTAAAAATCCTGTTGGGGGCTAAAATAAATATTTCCAGGCTGATTATTATTGTATCTTTCAATTAGCCAGTAAAGTCAACTATGCGCAGGAATTCACCATATACGCTACTCATCATTTTTTTTGCTGTTTCCTGCGGCACCAGTTACCAGGCAACCACACTTACTTACGAGGGTTACCGGATTGAAAAAAGTGCAGCGGCTGATTCTTCTTTAGTTAAAATGTTGCAACCTTATGCGGCCACCCTCAATATAACCATGAATAAGGTGATTGGTTTTTCAAACAGCAATTTATTTGCGAAACAACCTGAAAGTGGCTTAGGTAATTTTATGGCCGATGCGATAAAGCTGATGGCGGAAAAAAAATTCGGTAAAAAAGTAGATGCCGGTTTTGTAAACCAGGGAGGCATCCGTTCTTACATATCCAAAGGAAATATTACGGTAGGAAAAATATTTGAATTGATGCCCTTCGATAACCTGGTGGTATTGCAGGAACTGAAAGGATCCATTTTACAGCAATTCCTTGATAAGACGGCCGCTGATGGCGGCTGGCCGGTTTCTGTTGGGGTAACCATGGGTATCAAAAATAAGAAAGCGATACAGGTGCAGATAGGCGGTAAGGCCATTGATCCGGAAGCAACCTATATTATTGCCAATTCTGATTATGTGGCCAATGGCGGGAGTGATTGTGAGATGCTTCGGCGCATACCAAAGCAAGACAAGGGATATTTAATGCGGGATGCGCTGATTGATTATGTTACCACATTTACCAAACAGGGCATACCTGTTGATTATACCATCGAAAACCGGGTTGTATATGTTGTTGATTAACCGAAGAAAATTTTTAAGGGAAGGCGCCATGGCCGGTACCGCGATCGCGGCAGCTACGGTATTGCCTTTTGAGGCTACCGCGGCAGTAACCAGGCAAATCACCATTTTACATACCAATGATGTACATAGCCGGCTGGACCCCTTTCCGATGGATGGCAGCCGCAACCAGGGATTGGGTGGGGTGGCAGCCAGGGCCGCGCTGATAAATGAGATCAGGAATGAAGCTGACCAGGTTTTATTATTAGATGCAGGTGATATTTTTCAGGGTACCCCTTATTTTAATACCTATAAAGGGGAACCGGAAATTAAAGCCATGACGATGATGGGTTATGATGCTGCCACTATGGGTAACCATGATTTTGATTCAGGCCTGGAGAATTTTGCCCTGCAATTACAACATGCCCGTTTCCCAATACTGGTCTGTAATTATGATTTTACGGCAACACCCATGGAATCAATGTTCCAACCTTATAAAATATTTCAGAAAGGGGAACTCAAAATTGGGGTATTAGGGGTGGGTATTGAACTGAAAGGATTGGTTCCGGATAATTTATATGGGAAGACAGTTTATCTCAATCCTATTGAAAAAGCGAATCAAACGGCTGAATTGCTTCGGAAAAAGGGCTGCGATATGGTCATCTGTTTATCACACCTGGGCGATAAATATGAGGATGATACGCTCAGCGATGAAATATTGGCCAAAGAATCTTTTGACCTGGACCTTATTATTGGCGGGCATACGCACCGGTTTTTTACCGAACCCCGTAAATATAGAAACCGGAATGGGGGAGAAGTGGTGGTAAACCAGGTAGGCTGGGCAGGGATACAATTGGGTCGTTTGGACTATAATTTTACGGGTTTTCGGAAAAAAAGCCTCTCAAATGCCCATACTGTAGTTATACGCAAAAAAACAAGGGAATAAAAAATTTTTTTTTCAACATAAAGTCTACATATTCGCAACCCCAAATTATTTTTTTCAACATTTCCACAAATGGAGAAAATGAGATAACTTGAAGGTTTAGAGAGAATACAACTAACTCATTATAATATCCTTTTTTTTGTATGGCTAAGAACGCTGAATCTATCTGGAGCAATTGTTTAAAGATTATCAAAGACATCGTAGAATGGCAACATTTTAAAACGTGGTTCGAACCAATCAACCCGGTTGAATTGAAGGGCAATGTTTTATTGATACAGGTGCCCAGCCAGTTTTTTTTCGAATACCTGGAAGAGCATTATGTGAACTTGCTAGCCAAAACTTTAAAGCGTGAACTGGGGAAAGAAGCCAGGCTGGAATACCGTATTATGGTGGATAGCGGTAATTCAAATAGCCGCAATGGTTCAATGGATATTCCTGCCAGTAACATGAAAACATACAATAACAATGAGATGAACTTTCCGCTGGTGATTGATAATCCGGTTAAGAATCCGTTCGTTATTCCCGGGTTAAAGAAAATGCAGATAGACCCGCAACTGAATCATATGTACATCTTCGATTCGTTTATCGAAGGCGACTGTAACCGTGTGGCCCGCCGCGCGGGTAAGACTGTTGCAGAAAAACCAGGCGCCAATTCTTTTAATCCACTGGTTATTTATGGCGGAGTAGGATTGGGTAAAACCCATCTGGCACAAGCTATTGGTAATGATGTAAAGAGATTACACCCCGGGAAAGTGGTCCTTTATGTGAGCAGTGAGAAATTCATTAACCAGTTCCAGGACCATAGCCGTAACAATGCCATCAATGACTTTATCCATTTTTACCAGTTGATTGATGTGTTGATCATTGACGACGTACAATTCTTTAGCCGGGCCGAAAAAAGCCAGGATGCCTTCTTTGCCATATTCAATCACCTGCATCAAAGCGGTAAACAGTTGGTATTAACTTCTGATAAGCCGCCCAAAGACCTGGATGGTATGCAGGAAAGATTATTGAGCCGTTTTCGCTGGGGCCTGAGTGCCGATCTGCAGATACCTGATTACGAAACCCGTATTGAGATATTGGAGAAGAAAATGAAGAACGACGGGCTGGATATGCCGAAAGAAGTAGTAAAATATGTTGCTTATAATATTAATACCAATGTTCGTGAACTGGAAGGAGCGCTGATATCCTTACTGGCACAATCTTCCTTAAATAAGAAAGAAATTGATGTAGAACTGGCCAAGAAAGTGCTTCGCAATTTTGTGAAGACCAGTAGTAAAGAAATTACGATTGATGCTATCCAGAAGATGGTATGTGAATATTTTGACGTGTCGTACGATAAATTATTACAAAAAACCCGTAAACGCGAAATTGTTCAGGCAAGGCAGATTACCATGTATTTAGCCAAGGCCTTTACCAAAAACTCTCTAAAAACCATTGGTGAACATTTTGGTGGCCGCGACCATACCACGGTGATCCATTCCTGCCAAACAGTTAAGGATCTGATGGATACTGACTCTATTTTCCGCGAAAATGTGATGGAACTCACACAAAAAGTGCAGTTAGCAGCCATGTAAAAAATTATTAATTATTAATTAGTAATTATTAATCAATTGCCAGGGGTGCTTTGATTTTTTAGCTCTATGAATTTTTTGGCAATTACCCCTTCTCCACCTATTTTTGCAGCCCTCTTCAAAAGGAGAAGGAATGGTGAGGTGGGTGAGTGGCTAAAACCAGTAGTTTGCTAAACTGCCGTACGGGTTAAACTGTACCGAGGGTTCGAATCCCTCCTTCACCGCTGGTTGAGTATCGTTCGGGAAGTAGCGCAGGCCGGTAGCGCACCTGGTTTGGGACCAGGGGGTCGCAGGTTCGAATCCTGTCTTCCCGACATAAAGTTAGGCAAACGCCCACAAAGGCCCGAAAACAGTGATGTTTTCGGGTTTTTTTATTGTTTTCTATATCAATTTACCCCATTTGAAACAAACCAGCGTGTGAACTGGAAGGTGACCTCAAGGTGAACTGTATCTTTGAGGTCACCTTGAGGTCACCTCGGAACGCTGAAACTCTTTATGGGTAAAGGTTGTAGGTTTTAAAGTTGTTCATAGTGTCATTTTTCGTGGTTCGTCTGATCGGATCGTGAGTTTGATTTCAAACCACAAAAATGATTTTCAAATGAAAAACACAAACACATTCGGCGTACACTTTGTACTGCGCCGCCACAAAGCCACAGACGGGCAATGTCCTGTTTATGCGCGTATCATCGTCAACAAAAGCAGGGTAGAAATGTCGATGAAAAAATCGCTGCCCGAAAAAGATTGGAACGATGGGAAAGGGGCTGCTAAATCCAACACCCAGCAGCTAAAAGAATTCAATTCTTTTCTGGAGGAAGTACGTTCCAAATTGGTGACACATTACCAGGAACTGATTTTACACGGGGAAAACGTGAGCGCCGAAGCTGTCAAAAGCGCTTATCTCGGAATGGATGCTGATGCACCCGAAATACTGAAAGAATGTACGCAGGAAAAAACACTGCTTTGGTTGGTCAAAGAACACAATACCGTCATGCAACAAGTCCTGAAAAAAGGGAGCATGAAAAATTATTTCACTACTGAGCGCTATATCAAAAAATTCCTGAAAGAAAAATATCCAGCCGGTGATATTGCTTTAAAAGAGTTGACCTATTCTTTTTTGACCGCATTTGAGTTTTATGTCAGAACAACCCCTCTGAAAGCAAATGACCCCTGCACCACCAACGGCACCATGAAACACCTGGAACGTATCAAAAAGATGGCTACCTGGGCCACGAACAACGAATGGATGCCCAAAAATCCGTTTACTGCCTATTCCCTGAAATTTAAACACGCCGACCGGGAGATATTAAACGAGCAAGACCTGGAAATAATTGAAAATTATCATTTTGAGAACCCAATGCGGGAAAATGTGAAAGACTTATTTGTTTTCTGCTGTTATACGGGTTTGTCTTATGTAGATGTAATGGGCCTCAAACCCGCCAATATCGTATCCAGTTTGGACGGTTTCCTGTGGATCAAAACCAATCGTGCTAAAACAGATGTCGCGGTGGATGTGCCTTTACTGGAGCAAGCCGTAGTTATTTGGGAAAAATTCAAAAACAGGAAGGGCGAACTTCCGCGTGATACAGTCTTCCCTTATATCACCAACCAGGAAATGAACCGAAGCTTAAAAGTAATTGGAGAAGTTTGCGGTATTACTAAAATCCTGACTTTTCATTTAGCGCGTCACACGTTTGCCACTACTGTCACACTTTGTAATGGTGTACCGATTGAATCTATTTCTAAAATGCTGGGTCACACCAAGCTGACTACTACCATGCTCTATGCGAAAGTGGTGAAAACCAAACTCAGTATGGATATGGCATTGTTGCAAAGTAAACTGCATAAGAACAAAAATCAGTTAATAGCAGTGTGAATGGTTGGCTTGAAGTGCCAATTTGGTATCTCAAGCACATCATTCTAAAATCTTGAAGTCGCAAAATGCGACTTCAAGTATAGGGCAGATCGGTTGAATCATTAATAACATTTAAATATTCACTATATGCAATCGAATAAAATAATCATTACGGATGATATTATACTTACAAAGATTTACTTGGTTCGAGGTCAAAAAGTAATGCTGGATAGAGATTTGGCAGAATTATATGGAGTAGAAACGAAAAAATTCAATCAGGCAGTCAAAAGGAACAAAAACCGATTTCCTGAAGATTTCTCCTTTAAATTAACGGAAGAAGAATTTGAAAACTTGAGGTCACAATTTGTGACCTCAAGTTGGGGAGGTACACGTTACTTTCCGATGGCCTTTACTGAACAGGGTGTGGCTATGCTTTCCAGTGTTTTGAATAGTGAGATTGCAATCAATGTAAACATTCAGATAATACGCATTTTTACCCGTATGCGTGAAATGCTCCAGACACATAAAGACATCTTGATGAAACTTGAAGAACTACAACGCAACGACAGGGAACAGCGTGGAACGTTGCAGGAACATGATGAACGGTTCCAACAGATTTTTGAATGCCTTAATCAGTTATTGAATCCACCAAACCCACCACGCCGCGCGATAGGTTTCAATGCTAAAGATTAAGGAAATGACACACTTAGTTTGAACCTTTCCAATTAAACGATAAATACTTAAATATGCAAGCAAGACCAACTAAAGACATATGCCTCGAATGCGGCAAAGAACTAAAAGGACGCGCAGACCAGAAATTCTGCAATGTTTTCTGTAAAAGTGCCAATAATAACCGCCAGTTGAAAATAGAAAATGATCTCATTCTGCCTGTTATCAATATCCTGAAAAAGAACCGCAGGATTCTTACCGATTTTATGGCCAAAAGCAAATACCATATTACCAGCAAACAAGATTTGATTGAAAGCGGGTTTAATTTTAAGTACGCTACGGAACACAAGACCATGGACGGGTACGATTATTATTTCTGTTTTGACATCGGTTATGTGATGGAACAACAGGGACAGTGCAAGATCATGATGTTGGATTATTTCAAATATATTTCACAACCAATAAATTTAATTACTAAAGCTCTCGTTTTGTCAGTTGTTGAAGAGAAAGGAAGAAAATCTTCTAAAATGTTGAAATACAAGAAAATAGGTAATGATTTGTGATCAAATTTCCTGTGGGTACCTAAATATTTATTGGACTATCAGTAGATGAATTTTTCATTTAAAAACAATAGATTTACATAAAACTTATTTTTATATGTCAGATCAACCGAATTTAGACGCGATTATTCTTGACTCAAACCAGGAAATAGTTGATGATATTTCAATAGTTCTTTCGGAAAATATAAAAACCTACTCTAGAGATTGGACGGTTGAAACAATATATAACCAAATAATTCAAGGAAACATCGACTTAAATCCGAAATTTCAAAGGAGAAATGCTTGGAATGATGAAAAGAGAAGTAGATTGATAGAATCATTAATTCTTAAATTACCTGTTCCAGAAGTTGTTTTGGCTGAAAGCCATACTGAAAAAAACAAATTTGTTGTATTAGATGGGAAACAAAGATTATTAACAATTGCTGGTTTTATAAATAATGAAAAATTTGGTTACTGGGATAAACCTGTTTTAAAAGATCTAAAGCTAAAACCAAAGCTGAATAATTTCACAATTGAACTTCTGTCACAGGAAGTTAATAAAGATGAATATCGTTCTTTTCAAAACTCCGACATAAGATGTACTGTTGTATTTAATCAATCTTCCGATGATATTCTGTATGAAATTTTTTATAGATTAAATTCCGGTGCAGTTCCTTTATCAATGCAAGAGCTACGCCAATCATTGAGAAAAGGTGGCTTTTCTGATTTTCTCATGGAATGTACAGAAACAATTGGTCCCCTCCACCAAGTATTAGGCCTTACTCAACCTGATAAAAGGTTGATAGACGCAGAAATAGTTTTGAAATATATCTCAAACAGATTAGGGCTTAACGATTATGCCGGGAATCTGAAAAAATTCTTAGATGATACCATGGTTTCTTTAAATAAAGATTGGAATAATCAACAAGCAACTGTAGAGTCACTCTTTTCTCAATTTAATTCTGGTATTAAGCTACTTTCAACAATTATTGGAATTGATAATATTGGAAAATATTATAGTGAAAATAGATTTATTAGAAATTTGCTTGATGTTGAAGTTTATTTTTTTTCACAATTAAATGTTGTTGATCTTACAGATGAGAACCGAGGTTTATTTGTAGCTGAGTTTAACAAATTGTCTGAAAATAATTCAGATTTCAGAAAATCTCTAACATCCGCAACGAATACCAAAAAGAACTTTTTTACTCGCTTTGAACTATTTAGACAAGCTGTTAATATTTCTTTTGATAAACAATTTCCTCAAATTATTGTACCGGAGTAGTGACTGAAGCATCATTATTAAAAAATTATTTCTATCGACTTTACCAGTCTTTATTGGAAACCCATGTAAAATCCCCAACCCTAATTCCAACCACGGAAGAAGAAGATTGCGTAAAAGCATTTTGTGTATTGGCTCATGCAGCAGTTGAAGAATTTGTAGAAAAATTATGCAAATACACATTGGAAAAGGCTTATTTGAAATATAAATCAAAAATTGTCATCACTAAAATTCCAATAAATGCCGCTGAACTGGATAAGATAAATTTGGGAATTATTCAATTGATTGAAACTTTAGTATTAGCATCAAGTTTTAGCATTTTTTCTGATAATTCAGAAACAATGAAAAAATTTAAAAATAAATTAGAGGATGTCACTCAAATATATAAAGCAGGCATTTCTCCAACTATGAATGAATTAGCAACTCTGACGAAAAAAACAAATTCATATACAAAGGAAATATTAAAAGAAACGCGAGAATTTTTCAGAGGTCATATTGAATCTAATCATGGTGCTTCTTTGAAATATTTGTTGCGTTTGCTCGTGCCGGTTGGAATTGATATACCAAATTCTCTTTTTTTGAATTCTCTTCAAAAACTAGCTGAATATCGAGGTAGCTATGCACATGGAAGGGGTGTGACACAAATTATAAGCGCATCTGATATTTCTGCATATGCCATTGATGTTATTAAATTATGTTCTCAAATTGAAAAGAACATAGACGATTTTGAAAAAATTTAGTTTCTTTTTCGGTTCTTATTGATATTTCTTCCCTCACTATGACCTCCGCTTGGAAACACCCCGTTTCCACCATCCTAAATTCGTTATTGTAAAGCCAAGGTAACAATGAGCAAAGTGCATGAATTGCAAACAGTAGGTAATAAACAGTTGCTCTTACACCAATTGGTGACACTCGAAGATTTACGCGATTTTAAAACGGAATTGCTGGTCAGCTTTAAACGGCTGTTGGATGCAGCAGCAAACCAGCCGGTGAAAAAATGGTTAAAGTCTTATGAAGTTGAAGAATTCCTCGGTATCTCTTCCAACACCCTGCTTACCTGGCGGAACAACGGAACGCTGCCGTATAGCCCGCTTGGCGGTATTTATTATTACGATCCGGGGGACATCGAAAAACTATTGCAATCCAAAAAACATGGCAATTTGAAAATCAAATGAGAGACCTAAAAACTGGAAGAAATGGCAAAACAACAATTTTTTACCGATACCATGTGGCCACCAAGTCTTGACCAGGTGAAAATGTATTTTTCACAAAAAGGGATGAATGACAAGGAAGCGGAGCATTTTTTCCAATGCTACCAATTAAGACAATGGCGCACGAAAAAAGGGGAAATGATCAAAAGATGGAAAAATGCCGCACATGGCTGGATATTCTCAGCTATCAAAACGCAGCCCTGGCTTTTCAATAAAAACATTCACTGATAAAATCGTAAACTATGTTTTATATCTGCCGCTTTTCGGATAATTGGTCACTCTATGATGTAAAGACGAACAAGAGCCGACCGCTTAATGTGGAGGAAACGGAACTCCTAAAAAAACTCTTCGGCTCCTTATTAAATGACAACAGTAAAATTTTAAGTGCCGTCAAAGTAGAAACCATCTCACCGAACAAACTCTTGCAGTTGCCGGTAAATACGAAGTAATCCCAACCTCGGCGTTTTTTTGATTGTGCCGGTTGCCCGCACAAAGCAAGATATAGTGTTGTAATCAACACCGGAATTTTGACGTTCGCCAAAATGTAAAAGCTATGCGCAGAGGACAGACGAAAGGAGAGCAGGGTTTATCAAAACCTGTGATGACACGCATTAGCCAAGCCAAGTATGGGGAACTTGAAAAATTAGCTACACAGTCAAAAGGCGAAACGGTCAGCAGCCTGGTGCGAAAGATTTTACATGATAAACCGATTAAAGTGTTCAGGCATGATGAGTCGCTGGATATGGTGATGGAAGAACTCGCGGCTAACCGGGCAGAGATCAGGGCCATCGGTGTAAATATTAACCAGATGGCTAAACTGTTTAATACCCACCCGGAATTAAAAGTGAAAATGTTTTATGCAAAAATGGGTTATGAAAAATATTTACGCTTAGAAGCCAATATTGAAAGGCTCTTAGCGACAGTGGAACAACTCGCGCAAAAATGGTTGTCCGAATGAAAAACGGTAAAAATATCCGTGGTGCTTTAAGTTACAACGAAGCCAAGGTCAGGGCCGGAAATGCGGAACTGATCCTGGCTGCCCGTTTTGGCTGCGAGGCCACAGATTTATCCTTTTCGCAAAAACTCAGGCGCTTTACGGTTTTGAATGATAACTGTACCAGAAGCGGTTATAATACCGTGCATATCTCTTTAAATTTTTCTCCAGGCGAAAAACTGGATACTGAGAAAATGCAGGCTATTGTACTGGATTATATGCAACAGATCGGTTTTGAAAAACAACCCTATTTAGTTTACCGCCACGATGATACGGACCATCCGCACTTACATATTGTAACTACACCCATAAAACCAAATGGCAGATCGATGAACCTGCACAACCTTGTGCAACGAAAATCAGAACCGGCGCGAAAATCCATTGAAGAAACATTTCAGCTTATCAAAGCCGAAGGAAGAAAGCAAAGCGAAGGTTTGAAAGAAATTGACCTCAAAGCTGTACAATATGGTAAAGCAGAAACCAAGCAGTCAATTTCACAAATTGTGCGCACTGTGGCAGATACTTATAAGTTCACCAGTTTGGAAGAATACAATTTGATCCTGCAACAGTTTAATGTAATAGCTGATGCAGGGAAACCGGGTACAAGAATGCAAAAATATGGTGGACTGCAATATTCCTTGATGAATGCAAAGGGTGAGAAAGTTGGCGTTCCCATCAAGGCCAGTTCCATTTATACCAGTCCCACACTAAAAAGAATCGAACAAAAATTTGCAGCCAATCAGATCAAAAAAATAGCAACTCTGAAATATACGGCCAGCGCCGTTCAATTCGCACTTACCAGATCAAAAAATAAAAAAGAGTTAATGAATCTTTTGGAGGTCAAAAAGATTCATCTGGCTTATGATAGAAACAAAACATGGGTATTCATCGATCACCGCAATAAAACGGTGAGTAGCGTAGAGGAATTGGGCATTTCACCAAAACTGTTGGAAAGCCTGGAAGCAAGACAATATGCAGAATTGTATCCAGGCGGGCTAAATCTCTCAATTTTAACTAAACTGCTGGAACCGGAATATGGCGGCCCCGACCTGTCACCTGAATTTTTCAAAAAGAAAAGAAAGAAAAAACGCTGATTATGCAAACAGGTGAAAATCACGAAGCATTACGCCGCATCTTCGACTTACTGCGTTTTGGCAGCGTCTTAGTATTGCTGGTGCATTTCTATTGTGCCTGTTATGAAACATTCAATACTTATCATTTAACCGCAGCCATCGTTGATAAGATCATTTTCAACCTGTCAAACAATATGACGTTTCTGCAAGGCATTAACAAACCTAAACTTGCAGCACTGCTTTTGTTGGCCGTTTCACTGTTGGGCATAAAAGGAAAGAAAGATGAGAAATTAACGCTTAAACCTATTCTCTATTACATCATCATTGGTTTGTTATTGTATTTCATTTCTTCCTTGTTCCTTCAATTAAACATAAAGCAAACCACACTTACACAATTATATATATCTGTCACAGTAACCGGCTATCTGTCAATACTGGCGGGCGGTTCCAGATTATCCAGGTTATTATACCTGACCCTAAACAAGGATATTTTCAACGATCTCAATGAGACCTTCCCGCAGGAAGAAAGATTGCTCACGAATGAATATTCTATTAATCTACCGGCGCAGTATTCTTTAAAAGGTAAAATCAAAAAATCATGGATAAATATCATTAACCCATTTCGTGCCTTGCTTGTGATGGGAACACCGGGTAGCGGTAAATCTTATTTCGTTATCCGCCATGTGATCACCCAGCACATTAAAAAAGGATTCAGCTTTTTTATCTATGATTTTAAATTCCCTGACCTGTCGCGCATTGCTTACAATCATTTGCTGGAACAGCATACAAACTATACAGTGCCGCCGAAAATGTATTTTATCAATTTTGATGATCTCAGCCGGACGCATCGCTGCAATGTGCTGTACCCGGATAGTTTGCTGGATATTACAGATGCCACCGAATCCAGCCGAACTATCATGCTGGCACTAAACCGGGAATGGATTAAGAAGGGGGGCGATTTTTTTGTGGAATCACCCATCAATTTTACCACAGCCATTTTTTGGTATCTGAAAAAATACAAGCAAGGCAAGTATTGTACATTGCCACATGCCATTGAACTGGCGCAGGTAGAATATGATAAACTCTTCCCGGTGTTAAGTTTGGAAACCGAAATCGAAGTATTGATCAATCCATTTGTTTCAGCCTATATACATAAGGCAATGGAACAACTTGAAGGGCAGATTGCAAGCGCAAAAATCGGGCTGGCAAGGCTTTCTTCGCCCTCACTCTATTATGTACTAAGCGGTAACGATTTTACGCTTGATGTCAATAATCCTTCACATCCGAAGATTGTTTGTGTTGGTAATAATCCAAGTAAGCAACAGATATATGGTGCAGTATTATCACTTTATATTGAAAGGATGCTGAAACTGGTTAACCGCAAAGGTCAACTCAAATCCAGTCTTGTTTTTGATGAATTCCCCACTGTCTTTGTCAATAACATTGATACCCTGATTGCAACAGCCAGGGGCAACAAAGTAGCTACTACGCTCGGTATCCAGGATTTTAGCCAGCTACGCAAAGATTATGGTAAAGAACAGGCAGACGTGATTATGAATGTGGCCGGCAATATTATCTCAGGCCAGGTGATTGGTGACACTGCAAAGCAATTATCTGAACGTATTGGCAAAATCATGCAGGATCGGGAATCTGTTTCCATCAATTCCAATGATACTTCCGTCAGCCATTCCACCCAGCTGGAAGTCGCTATCCCGCCTGCAAAGATTGCCAACCTTAGTTCCGGTGAATTTGTTGGGGCGGTAGCGGATGATCCGCAGGCAAAAATTAAACTCAAAGCTTTTCATGCGGCAATCATCAATGACCATGAAGCATTAGCAGAGGAAGAGAAAAATTATAAAGAACTGCCGGTGATCAGAACCATTACACAAGAGGAAGTGATGGATAATTATTACCGCATTAAAAAAGATGTGAAAGAAATGATAGAAACGGAAATGGAAAAAATCCATAGCCATCCCGATCTTAAAAAGCATTTAATGGATCAAAAGAAGACCGGTAACCCTAAAAGTATGATAAGCAGATAAAAAAATTTTTACTGACTTGGAAGTCCACTTGGAAACATTGGTTTTTCACCGCCACATCTTTACAATAGTAAACCGGTAACTAAAACAATGGGAAGAGAATTTATTTTATAATGTTAAAACAAATCTTATGGAACTAAAAAACTATCAGTATTTAACCGATTCCCTTACTAAACTGGGATTCGAAGGCGTTTTTGACAAGCCGCTCAAAGCAGCAATGGAACTGGGCAAACCCGATTTTGTTCTCAAAGCCAACCTGGAGGGTAAGGACGAAGCCATGCTGTTCGCTTTCAAATTTGCACAGAACGGCGGGGAGTATTATTTCTTAAATAACGTAGCTGCCACGCTGACAAAAAAAGGACAGGAACCACTCACCCACGATTTTTTCCTGTATAAACAACAGGGATATAATATCCAGCAGATGAAAAACATGCTGGAAGGAAGAAGCGTGTACGCTGAATTCCGTAAAGATGGCCGTGATGTGCAGCTTTGGCGCAGGATTGATTTTACCGCCAAAGATGAACGGGACAATAACCTGGTACGCACTACCTATAATAACAACAACAAGTTCAACCTTACCGAAGAGGTAGGTAAACTGCCGGTGCAGAACATGAATGCTGCAGAAAAAGACGCATTAATGCAAGCACTTAAAAACGGGGAACGTGCCGTGGTAACACTGAAGCAGGGTGCCAATAAGGAGCGCATGTTTATTGAAGCCACCCCACATCTGGGAACGATCAGTGTATATAATGCGGAAGGGCAGAAAGTAAGCCTTTCTAATAACCAGTTAAAGATAGTAGGAGATACCACGCAGGGTAAAAATTTACCGGACACCACCAAACAGATCATCGCTTCGCAAGGGCAGGAACCGGGACAGGGGCAACAGCAGCAGCGTAGCCGTAAGGTGTCTTAAAAAAGGTAAACTCACGACTCTATCATACGGGCCACAGACCGGTGTCCCGCCTCGAGGGATTGCCGGTTTTTTGTTTTCTTTTGTAGTATTTATTTGTTTTGGGCTTTAGTTTTTCATAGTCTGCCCAGCTTTTGTAAGCGGGGGCATCGTCTGTTGTGTCACTCACTTCTGCGTTCTGTTTTTAATTGCACTTTGCAAACGTATTTATAAACTGAATTGGTTATTAATATCTTCATCCCAATAACTTCCAATCAAGATTCCTTTGTGAATCATGCCCTCACCAAAAAATACAGGTTCATTTTCAAAATCATTCCATTGTAACCGAAAAATTCCGGGAAAACTAACCTTTGCAGTAATAACTACAGTGGAGATTTCCGAATTTTCTGCATCTAGATTCTCTATCCAGGTAGTTCGGAAACGTCTAATGAATTCATTTCTCTCTGTCTGATGGTTCTGCAAGTTTTCTTCCCGCTCATCGGGAGTTGCTAATAACCGCTTCATGGTCTCAGGATGGGAACTATGTAAATGGCGGTGACAGTATTTTGACGCAATGCAGCCATCACCCATGTTTTGGAAGATAAAATAACCTAAAATAGGATCCATATAAGCTTAATTTTGACGAACAAACTGAATAAAATTAGCTGTCTTATTGATTAATAATCAATTATTTAGGTTATTTTTTAATAATAATGCTTATCAACCTTGAAGTATCAAGGTAAATATTATATATTTAAATATTAGATTGATTCGATCCTAAATTCACATTTGTGCCAAGTTATACCCCCAAACTGGCATTTAGCGTTTTATCTTTATCAAAAATTGACCAAATATGGCTTATAGCAGACAGGAACTGGAAAAGGAGATATTGGCCCAGTATCAGGAAGATGACGGGAATATTCCCTGGATCATTGGTTTTAGCGGTGGTAAAGATTCAACGATGCTTCTGCAACTGGTTTGGTATGCTTTGAAAGAAGAATTACAAGGCTTGCGGCAGCGCCCGATTTATGTTGTATGCAATAATACCTTAGTTGAAAACCCAAAGATCATTCAATATACAGATAGGGTATTACAGCTTATTGAAAAAGCCGCAATGGAACAGGGGATGCCTATATATGTAAAGAAAACTACCCCAAGGCTTGAAGATACTTTTTGGGTCAACCTTTTAGGAAAGGGATATCCTGCTCCTAATAATACCTTTCGCTGGTGTACAGAACGGTTAAAGATCAATCCTACATCAGAATTTATAAAAACAACTATAAGCGAAATAGGGCATGCCATTATTTTATTAGGTACCCGCAAAGATGAAAGCACAGCCAGAGCACAAAGCATTGAGAAAAATAAGAGTCAGGTTGAAAATAGCAGACTTCGGAAACATCCGTTACCTAATGCATTTGTATATGCCCCTATAACAGAAGTAATTACAGAGGAGGTATGGCAATATCTTTTACAGGTGCCGTCTCCCTGGGGGGCATCAAACAGAAATCTTGTAACCATCTATAATAATGCAACGGGAGGCGATTGCCCTTTGATCACTGATATATCAACACCTTCCTGTGGTAATAGCCGCTTCGGGTGTTGGGTGTGTACAGTAGTAAAAAAAGATAAATCCATGCAGGCTTTAATTGATAATGGAGAAGAATGGATGGAGCCAATGGTAGAATTCAGGGACATGCTTGCCGATAATAGAAATGATCATACCTGGCGGGAACCCAAACGGCGAAATGACCAAGAAGGCGTTGGTCCCTATACGCATGAGAGAAGAGCATTTATGCTTGAGAAACTTCTTCAGGCGCAAAAGGAAATTCGTGAACAAGAGCCGGAAATGATGCTGATTAACTATCAGGAACTCGTTGCTATTCAGGTGACATGGCATAGAGATTCTAATTTTAAGTATAGCGTTGCCAATATTTATAATAAAGTATATGGAACCGATTTGCAGGAGGATGATTTTGCTCTGCAAAAAAATATCGAAAGCGAAATATTAAACGAGGTATGCGACGAAAAAGATTATGGATTGATCAATGAACTACTTGAATTACAAAAATCAAAATTCATATTAGTCAACAATTATAGAATGACAGATATAGAAACTCATTTAGAAAGATTTATTAAAAAGTAATGCTCTTATGTATATTGACAGAATAAGTCTGAATAATTTTAAAGTATATAAAGGAAGTAATACAATTGACCTTTCGATTAGTCCTGGTAAAAATGTATCAATTATTACTGGCAATAATGGTTTTGGTAAAACCTCATTGCTCACATCATTGGTATGGTGTCTTTATGGAAAATTAATGTCAGATGTTGATGAGCGATATAAAAAAGAAATTTACGAATGCGGAGGTTATAAGAATTATTGCAACCGATTAATTAATCGTATTACACTTGATGAATCTGAGACCGAATCCAAATTAATTGAAACAAAATTGGGTTCGTCAGATGAAGCAGAAAGGCAAGGGCTTCGGCAAAGACATCAAAACCTATATTCATTTTCTGTAAGCATTCGTTTCAAAAAAATATTTATCCCTGCAATTCCCTGTAATGACCTTGAACTAATTCGTACCTACAATGTCAAATCACAAACCGAGACTTTAGCCGTATATATTGATGGACAGCCTAATGAGTTGACAAAGGAAGTCGGTCCTGAAATATTTATCAATGATTTTATCCTGCGTAAAGAAATCGCTAAGTTTTTCTTTTTTGATGCCGAGAAGATAGTTGAATTAGCAGAAATCCGCAGTATTGAAGACAGGCGCAGTTTAGGTAAAGCTTATGGAGAAGTTTTAGGTATAAAAAAATATCTGGATCTTAAAGGCGACCTGGAGAATTTACGGTTACGTCTAAGCAAAAAGAATTCTTCTGCGGCGGACAGGGAAAAACTGGAAAAGCTCGGCAAGTTGTTCGGTCAGAACAGTAAAATGATTGAACACCATAGTTCTATTGTCCATGAGAAGGAAGAAGAATTAATATTAAAAAGATTTGCTTCTGATAAATTTCAGGAACAATTAATTAGGGAAGGTTCGTCCATTACTGTAGAGGAATTGAAAGATTTCAGGCAAATGAAAGAGCATTTGCAGGAAGAAAGCTTGCGCCTTAAAAACCGCATGAAGGAAATGATGGAATTGGCCCCACTTGCGCTGGTGGCCTCAAAGATGGAATCTATCAGGAATCAGATTGAAACAGAACAGGAGCAAAAGGATAAAAAAAATAATGTGTCGCTGCTTAAAAGAAAAGCGAATGCGCTTAAAAAAGCAATCACGGTTGAAGGTCTTATTTCAGGTGACCGTAAGCGGGAGGAGCTTTTTTTACTTATTGAAAATACATTGCTGCCGCAAGGTGTAATTGTTCCCAAACCATTGCTTGATTTTACCAGTGAACAGGAAAACCGGTTTTTAGCGGTATATGATAATTTACAAAATGCTTTCAGTAAAAATTTTAAGGCCCTAACTGCGGAACTCAAAAAACAACAAACTTCTGTTGCTATCATAAATAGGAAACTGTTTGACGGAGAATCTAAAGAAAATGATCCGGTAATAAAAGTGATCAGGACAAATAAAAATCAATTGGATACTGAAATAAAAAAACAAGAAGCAGAATGTATTGATATAAAAGCAAAAATCATTTCATTGCAGAATGAGCAGAATAACCTGTCTCTGCAGGTTTCAGAATTAAGTAAAAGAGTTAAAGTCGAAGATATAGATAAGGCCAAAGATGAAGTTGCTGCAAGATTAATCGGCGAACTGGAAACCTTTATTTATAAACTCAAAAATCAAAAGAAGCATTCACTGGAGGAAAAGATATTACAGGAACTGCATGTTCTTATGCATAAGCAGAACTTCGTTCAAAAAGTTAAGGTATTGATTGAAGGGGACATGATTGATATTGAACTGTATGATGCCGATCAACGGCAAATAGACAAAGACAGTCTTTCAAAGGGAGAACAGCAGTTATATGCAACAGCACTCCTTAAAGCATTAGTAGAAGAATCCAATATAAGGTTTCCTGTTTTTATTGATAGCCCTCTACAAAAATTTGACAAAGAGCATGCAAGGAATATAATTGAAGATTTCTATCCTAACGTTTCTTCACAAGTAATTTTGTTCCCATTATTGGAGAAAGAACTCAATGAATCAGAGTTTCAATTATTATATCCTAAAGTTACTGACTGCTACCTTATCAAACAAAAAGCACAATATGAATCAGGTTTTGAATCAGTAAACCCTGCAAAACTTTACGAAACCTATAATAATACAATCCAGCATGTTTACGGGAATTAAGACATCAAAAGCAAATAAGGATTTAGTGACGCAATTGACCAGCAGGCTTCAATTAGGTGCTGAGAACGTTATTGCCAGGATCGCATTTACATATTCTATGGCCAGTGAAAGGCAATTGGATCTTTTGCAAATCGAAGATTCGCAGGGTAAGGAATACAGCAGTAAAGTATTGTTCGGGGATCATGCTGATATTTATATCGCGATGGTCTGTGTTCATTACCAGTTGTATAAAACAGATAAAGATATTGCCCGGTATGTGAAAATGCATATTGATGACGGACTGCAGTTGATTGCCAACGAAATAAAAAGAAACGACAACATTAATGGTTCGGATTTTCTGATATCAAAGATTGAACGTGGCTTAAGAGGCTTAAACTAACATGCTTAAAGAAACTAACTTCAAAACTGTGTATTCATCCGGTGAGGATGAACCGGCGGAGTTTTTTTTGGATGGACTGATAGAGAGTAATTCCTTCGACTTGGCCCTTGGGTTTTTCAGCAGCAGTGGTTTTAGGGCCCTGTCAATCGGTTTTGCCTACTTTATTAAAAGGGGGGGCAAAATGAGAATGATCATCAATGATGTTTTATCGCAACAGGATAAAGATGCTATAGAAAAGGGGTTGGTGGCCTCTCCGGATGAATTAATAGAACAAAATATCATCGATGATATTGTCAGGCTTGAGAAAACACTTTCGGGGTTCGACAAACATTTTTTTAATTGTATTTCATGGCTTGTTGCAACCCAAAAACTGGAAATTATGGCGATTGTTCCGGCCCACCATTCACAGGGTATTGTACATCATAAATTCGGAATATTTTCGGACTCACAAGGAGATCGTGTAGCGTTTAACGGCTCCGCTAATTTTTCCAACTCAGCCATGTTCTGGAATGTTGAGTCTCTGAGTTGTTACGTATCGTGGACAAATGAGAAGATGGAGAATAGCCGGTTATCTTATTTTAGTTCATTATTTGGAAAAATATGGTCTGGTTCTTATCCGGCTGTTCGAAGTGTGCCTATTGATAAAATTAAAACAGCCCTGATTGAACATTTTCCGGTACAAGACCTGGATTATCTATTGGAAGAAGAACGTGAACTCATCGGCTCATTTGAAACACCAACTTCAAATTCTTTTAAATTGAAAATGGAGTTGTTGCGGGAAAACCTGGGTCCAAGTAATAAGCCACATTTTCCGAAAGGAAAAACACCACACCGCTATCAAGACGAGGCGTGTGAAAATTGGTTTAAAGCTGGTTGTATTGGTTTTTTTGAAATGGCGACCGGTACCGGTAAAACAATTACATCACTCAATTGTGTTTTAACGCTATACCAAAAAGAAAACCGGTATCGGGTGTTGATACTGGTTCCTACCCTTTCCCTTGCAGATCAGTGGCTGGAAGATTGCGAAGCGTTTGGATTTACGAATGTTATTCTTGCCAATAGCAGAAGCAAGGATTGGGTTGCAAAAATCCTACAGGAAATTAACAAGAGCAGCTTTGGAAATCATAGCTATTGCCTGATTACCACGTATCAGACATTTAATATGGAAAAATTCCAGGCTGTCATCGGCAGGCTGGATACAGATACCATTTTTATAGCAGATGAGGCGCATAACCTGGGAACCCAAAGATCTCAAAGTCACTTTCCGGAAAAATTTGCCAGAAGAATCGGGTTGTCGGCAACACCGGAGCGGCATTTTGACCCAGAAGGTACTAAAGCAATATTGCAGTTTTTTAATGCTACTGAAGCTCCGACTTTTCAATTAACGATGCAGGAAGCCATTGAACAGGAATTCCTGTGTAAATACTATTATTATCCCAAGATTGTCTCGTTGACAGATGAAGAATTGCATGAATACAAAGAAATTTCCAGGAAGCTCCTGAAATATTTTAATGGGGCAAGCGGTGGCTTTCAGGATAACCCCGTAGTTACTTCACTGCTTTTAAAGCGTAGACGAATCATTCACAAAGCAGAAAATAAACTAAACACGCTCAGGATTTGCCTGGACGAATTACTTGCACAGAAAGCAGAATTGAAATATACGTTGGTATATGTTCCGGAAGGAATATCAAGTACAGCAGATGAGGACGATGAGCGCCTTATCAATGAATATGCATCGGTGATCTCGAACGAATATCATTTAGCGCAGCATCAATTCATAGGAACTACCAAAAACAGAAAGGAAATTCTTCAAAGATTCTCTGAGGGAGAGATCGCAGTTTTAACCGCTATGAAATGCCTGGATGAAGGCGTTGATGTAAAAAGAACGGAGGTGGCTATTTTCTGTGCAAGCACCAGTAACCCACGACAATTTATTCAGCGAAGGGGCCGGATATTGCGGACACATCCACAAAAGAAGTTTGCTTATATCTACGACATGATTGTTGTGCCGGATATTTCCAGCCGTTTGTTTGATGAGAGTATTTCGATGGAGAAAAGCATATTGGCGGCTGAATTAAGAAGAGTGTACGAGTTTGCGTCCATGTCTATTAACAAATACCAGGCTCTCAAAACCCTGGAAGCAATAGCAGAACAATATAAAATTGATATTTTCTCATCTGAAATTTCAACTTATGGCAATCAAGAACTCTGACGTAATGCGCCAGATCGAAATGATGTTGAAGGGAATAAAAGAAAAAGACCTGCAACAATATACGATCATCAAAGAGCTTTTGAGTGAGGTTTACCTGGAGTATAACACCGGACGCAACCGCAACGTCGAACGTAAGCTAACAGACCTTATTGATGCGGAGGTAAGTTTCAAGTTAAAACCTACGCAACAATGATTATCGTATCAATAGAAATAGAAAATTTTCTTTCTTATTATAAGAAGAACAGGCTGGATTTCGATCTCGGCCCGACTGTCATTCTTGGACAAAACAACACCGGCAAGTCCAAACTATTTGATGCATTCAATTGGGTACTATATGATCGTGCATTCAAGACGACAGAAGAAGTATGGGCAGAAACCAAAGATTGGCGTGAGGATCTTATAAATAGAAAAGCAAAAGCTGAATGCAGAAACGGTGAATACGTAGCCTGTTCAGTGTGTTTGACTTTTTTAGATGAGGATGAAAATAAATATTTATTAGCGCGTGAGTATTCACTACCAAAGAGTAACGAGGGAAACTGGCAGATACCGCGAAATTCCGATTTAAGCCTTACGCGCACTGATGCTGTTACCAGCAACGATACTAATTTCTATGATCGTGATGCCGAAGAACAGCTACTGATGCTTTTCCCTGAAAATCTTTCACGCTACTTTCTTTTTCAGGGTGAAAATATCAGTCAGATCATGAGCCTTAGTAACAAATCAGCTTTCACTAAAGCTCTTCGTGATCTATCACGGATTGAAGTTTTTGAAAAGGCAAAGGCTTATGCAGATAAGGTTTTGAAAAATTTAAAAAGAGACTTTGAAAATAAGGCAGATGCTGACAATGCGCTGCATGAGCGCAAGATTCGTTTGTCGCAGGAGATTGATAAATTAAAAGAGGATGTGGCTTTTCAGGATGAGCAATTCGATAATGAATGTCGGGAGAGGAATATTCAAAAAGAACAGTTTGAAAAGAAGAACAATGAATTAAAAATGTTTGAAGAGTGTGCCGCCATCTTACGTGAATCAGATTATCTGGAAGCGCAACGTCTTACAAAAAATGAATTGCGAGCAAGTCTCATAACAAATCAGAAACGAGATGTGTTCGATAAATGGATGTATGCAGGAACTGATGCTATTCTAAATAGATTTCTTTCATTCTACAAACAGAATAAAATTGAAAAGAAAATTCCAGAACCAATCCGGCAGGAATTTATTAAGGAAATGCTTGCGGAACATAAATGTAAGGTTTGCGGATCAGATGCGGCAGACGAATCGGATGCCTACAAAAAAATTGCTTCCTTTTTAAATGACCGATCACTTGATAAAGAAATTGAACTAATTAACCAACTCAGCATGGTGGCAGATAACATGCTGGATAAAGTAACACGGATACCAGAGGAAATTAAAGAGTTTTATTTATCACTACAGGAGGTTGAGGACCAGATTCGTAGCCTGCAAAATAAAATCAAAGCTAAGGAGGAGGAACTCAGGTCTATTATTCCATCAGGTATTTCTGAAGATGAGATTAAAGCAAAGAATTTTATTCAGATCCAGAGAGACAGAGATAGATTTAAAAATGATCTTGACGGATCAGAATCAAAAATTAACCAGATAAAGGGCAGACGCGACTTTTTAAAAAAGGAGCTTGACAATAAATTAGAAGAATATGAATCATTGATAGCGCAATCTTCGAACACAAAGGAAAAGGAACGGTTTCAACTCGCAGAAAAGGTAAATGCAAGTACATCGCAGTTTTATGACCATTTTTTAAATAGGATCATTTCCGATATCGAAGAAAATGCCAATAAGTTTTTTACGCAAATGACCATAAAAAATGCAGCCTTGTCCGGCAAAGTCAAAGTTGACTTTGCCAATAAGGAAGTATACACAATAGATGAAGCAGGCACAAGACTGTTCAATATTAATCAGGCCAATAAAGTTTCACTTCAAATAGCTTTTGTTGCCGCCGTACTAGATGTATCTAATAGGTTTTGGGATAATTATTTTCCATTTATAGCCGATGCACCAATTTCTGCACTTGGCGGAAACAATAAGCTGACAGCCATCGACACAATGATTGAGATTTTCAATCAATCTATTGTTATTTTAAAGGATGATGCGCTTACTTATGATCCGGACAATCTTCGCAATGATGTTGTAAGAACGATGATCATGGGGAATAGTGCGATCAAGAATGCATACGAACTGGTAATGGAAGGTGATAATGAACAGGAACAGCATACGTTAATCAAAAAAATAAAGTGATATGATAGATTCGCCTATTGATCCCAGCTTACTGGTGAACGTAGATGCATTTCACTATGAAAATACCTATAGACGGCTTTGCCATTCCGATACCGGGAAAGCCAGTAAGGATCTTACTTTTCCGACAATGTGGGAATTGTTTGTGTGGGGTGCCGTATTGGGATATTCAAAAAATAGCCCAAAAGAAATTGAGAAAAGACATCCATCGCCCCCTTTTCGCTGGCAGCAAATAAAAGACCCTCACTTGCATCTTTTAATTGTGATGGCAATAGACAAACTTCAAAGCTTCGATATTTTAAAACAACCAGATGATTTGCGAAAGAATATCGAAAGTTTTTCTAATGGAGGCTTATATCTGTTACACGAAGAGCTTGCACTTGATCCGCTTGCTTATCAAAATATAGAAAGTCTTATTAACCAAATTCAATCACGGTTTACCACTCAATCTTAATATATGCAGATGACAGATGAGATCATATTAATTCTTGATAATATAACTGTTAACAAGCGGAATGGCGAATTTGCTGTTTACAAACCGTTGTTGTTATTAATCATTCTGGATATGATTAAGAATAACGCGGACAATAAATTTGCTTATATTGAGATACGGCCCCAACTTTTGAGAGTGATGGAAAAGTATGGGTGGCAGACCAAAGGCCAGAAGCAAGCGGAATACCCGTTTCTTTTTCTTGCTTCATCTGTCATTTGGGAAATTAATATTGACCCCAATAGTCTGAAGCACAAAAAATCGCCTACCGCTAAAGAAATGGAACCCGCAATTGGAAAACTTAACGATAAAATATATAATTTCTTGCGGGAACAGCCTGCAGAACTGGAGAAAGTCAAAAAGTTTTTAAGTCTTAAATATTTTGGACAACCAGGTATTCAAATAATTTAATTTTCGGGAATGAAAAGACTAACAATGCGCAATCGCTTTTTTACTAAAACACAATATCTTGAGCGAACGCATTCTGATCTGCCACTCCCCCAAAAAAATTGTGGCACCATTTATTGTTAGAAATACATTTTTATTTATAACTACTTGCTGATGAGAACGATTACAATTATTCTATACTTTTTTTTTACGATTATTTTTTTGGCCTCCATTGGAGTGACCCTACCTTATGTTTTCGATAGGGCGAACGCCGACCCTAATGCGATTAAAAATTTTAATCAAAATATTGTCACTTATTTTATCGCGATTCTTTTTTCGGCCAGCCTCGATTATGTAATGAAGTTGTTCGATGATCAGGCCTCATACCGAAAAATGGCGATTCTTTTTGTCTGTATCGGCGACACGGCTGTACTCATCATGACTTGTTTTATTCTATATTATAATTCTAAAGGAGAAATAAAAGGAATATCTGGCTTAGCAATTCTCGGAATTGTTGCCGCATATATCATGTGGTGGGTTGCTAATTACAAAAATTCGGCGTTTAATATCAATGCAACACTCGGTGGTAATGCTGAAAGACCACTTCAAAACGGATAAAGATGGAAGAAAATTATTTAGAAATAAATGCGTTGAAGGTAACACAACCACTGGGGAATTTTTATGCCATTTCCATTCCTGCCAAACAGTTGCTGGAAATCTCTTTTTCTGAACCGCTTAGGTATGTTGATAATGAAGGTAAAGTACAGGGTAGTCAACGTGTAAAGGATGTGAAACGGTTAAAAGATATCGCGAAATACATTGATTCTGTTGAAATGGCTTTCCCCAATTCAATCATCCTTTCGGCCAATTACACACCGCAGGGGGGCATTACTAAAGATCCAAGCGAAAGATGGCGAATAATCGAGGAAAGCAAAACAGGAATTTGCAAACTGATTATTCCCAAAAAGATGAAACTTGCGGCGATCATTGACGGACAACATCGCTTGAATGCTTTTGACTATGTAACCAACGAAGAACGTTTCAGCAATCTTCAATTGATTTGTTCGGTTTATTTTGATTTACCCAATTCCTACCAGGCATTTTTGTTTGCAACTATCAACTCTAACCAAAAACGAGTCAATAGAAGCCTTGCTTTGGAACAGTTTGGTTACAATGTCGACGATGAACCTGAAAAGGCTTGGACGCCCGAAAAATTCGCAGTTTTTCTTTCACGGAAATTGAATATTGATAAAGAGAACTCCCCATTATATCAACATATTCGGGTTGAAGCCCTGGATGTAGAAAAGCTTTTTGATGAACCGATTGATCAGCAATGGGTTATTTCTACAGCTACTATTGTAGATGGCATTTGCAGCCTGATTTCATCCAATCCCAAACGTGATAGGATTGTTATGCAACAAAAGTCGTTTCTAACCGGACGAAGCAGAGATATGATTGCCAGCATAAGGGACTACTCACCGTTGCGTAACCATTTTATTGCCGGTCAAGACCAGACTATTTATGACACTATCATCAATTATCTAAAAGAGGCCAATAAATATTTGTGGCAAAATGCATCCGGCAATTCCTATATTATTAAAACGATTGGACTACAGGCAGCATTTGATATTTTAAAGTTTATTCTGCGGAAGGAAAAAGCTACCGATCCGACTAAGATTGATTTTGAGAGCTATCTCAAAAAAGCAAAGCACATTGATTTTTCAGATCGATTCTTTCAGGCATCTGGCATCGGCAGAAGTCGGATTCGAAATTCGATTGCTGTACTGGCAGAACTTATTGAAAAAAGTAAATTGAAGAAATCTGACCTACCTTATTATGAGCAGATATTTTCGAATGAAAATACTGGTGTACAAAAAGAAAAATGGGTTTGGGAGGATGAGGCTGAAAATGCAGTTGCCAGTACACTAGAAAAAGCAGAATGGAATTTTGGCAATAATACAGTTGGGTTATACATCGATGAAAACTCTGACGAGCCGACCATTTTTGTATCTTATGACGATCTGTTCAAGAAGCTGGTTGAAATTGCAGAAGCTGCATTTGCTGAGCACCTGCCCCTAGACAACGAGTTTAATGAGCAACAGAATGAAAATTTTGATGCAGAGGACCTCGTTAATAGTAGCTTGGTTGAATATGAGTCAAATCTTGAAAGGCTAAAATGGACGTAGATAAGAACATCATTTTTATGGTATTTTGAGTCTAGTTTCTGTCTGTTTTTAAATCATTCCTATTTTGTCTGAAAAAATTTCATTCAAACCTGTGCAAAGGGAAAGAAAAAATGCTTGTATGAACACCGGTTATTTTTTTCAATGGCCCAAAATCATAAACCGGTAATGGCAGAAAATTATTTCTCAAACCATTTCAACATTGCTTTGCGGTCTGTATTGTTGTGAAGGAAATAGCTGCGGTAATGATAGAAGGATGGTGCTGCATCTTTACTCCAGAGCTTTGTATATATTGATTCGGTTGTTACCTCGATTCCCGCTGAATTAAAATCAAGATTGTACAACTCGTCATACGATCCATGTTCCGGCAAAGGGAAGTTTAGGTATTCTTTGTTGTATTGATAAGTATTAAAATATCTGATTAGTGCAGCTTCTGCAATGGTAATTTGCTGATCGAATGACAGGGGCGTTTCTTCAAGTTTTTGTTGCTTTTCAAGATCAGCTTCGAACAGAGAAGGGTCAACGTCACCCCATGGTTTGAACATGGTCATCAGCAACGGCTCAAAAGTCAAAGCCAAAAACCAAACTTCATAATCCGGAAATTTTTGTTGGGTATCAAAATAAATTTGTTGTGCCTTTTCGTGTGTTTTAAGTCTGTCTACAGTGATACGACTACCATTTTTTCCGAAAGCCTGACCTACATACAACACTTCAAGATCAAATTCATCCAGGTACATATTCTGTTGCGCTGCAAGATATTTTAACAGCAAGTGAGTTTTAGCAACAGAATGTTCTGAACCATCGGGTTTGAACGCCTTTACTATATTGTATGGATACTCACTCTCAATTTTACCTATCAGATAACTTTTATTATTAACTGTTTCAATCGGAATATCTTTTCTGACACCCCCAATAGTCGTATAGAAAGTGAGACATATCTTATCGTCTGTAATTTTTGTCTTTGAATTGTCAAGCCTTATACATGGTGTTTTGCAAATCAAGTATATATGAAGGGGGTGTGTTCTTAACTCCTTTACCAGTTCAACATCGTCAAACGAATCCTGTTGATGTAAAAATAACAGGTGGGCCTTCATGCTAATTAAATTCTGAAATGAGCTTTGCATAGAATTAGTTATTGATTAGCTGGCGTAATACTACTTCAGTTTTTTGGAATATAAAAGCAGCCTTTCAAAAGAATTAACTGCCTAATAATCAGGAAGGATTTGGCAGTGTCATTTCCTTTGTGCTAATTTTATCCTGTGAAAGCGGTTGCCCAATTTTGTAATAAAAATTCCCATGAAATTCTACACGACATATACCGATGGCGAGCTGGTGCGTATGCTCCGGCAGGGGGATCGTGCGGCTTTTACGGAGGTCTATAACCGATTTGGGAAAAGCTATTTTACCTGGCTGGTAAGAAGCTGGAAGATGCTGGGGAAGCGGAAAATATCATACAGGATATATTCGTGAATCTTTGGGAAAGAAGGGAAACACTCGATATACAAAATTCTGTTGCCGGTTACCTGATTGTGGCGGTCAAATATCGCATTTTAAACCTGCTGGCAAGGCAGGAAAGAACAAGGAAAATCGAGCAAAACATAAGGCAAAATACCCCTGCCGCTAATATGGGGACTTTGGAATTACTGAAATTCGAGGATTTGAAAAACTGGCTGGAAACCCTGGTTAATACCCTGCCTGAAAAATGCCAGATAGTTTACCGGTTAAGGGAACAAGGTATGAGCCAGCGGGAGATCGCTGAAACTCTCCAAATCTCTGAAAAGACCGTGGAAACCCATGTAACCAAAGCTTTGAAAACCATCCGGGGTGGCCTGAAAGACTTTACAGCCATCTTCCTGACTATACTCCCCTGATATTTATTTTACTACCCACTCAGGGTAAAGCTACCTGCCGTTTGACCTTGTGTATATGGCAGTATCAAATAACCTTTCCCAGATACGGGAACTCTCTTTAAAAAAGCTGGAAGACAGGATTAATCCTGCCGAGGCAAAAGAACTGGCCGACTGGCTAGATAGCCATCCTTTGGATGGACTTGAAGTTTCAGCAACTCACGAAGAACTGGAACAAAGGATGTTGGCAGGCATCAATGTCATGTTCCGGTGAATGTGATATCATAATACACAAAAAGGGGCATGAGAAAAAATGGAATGGAAGCGATGGAGATAATCACATAATGGACTTTCGATTTATAAATAAGGATAAAGCTATCGCTGTAATAAGTTGTAAATCCTATCTTACAAGAACAGCCGTTGAAGTTGATTATTGTAAAAAAATGCTTGCTTATGTTCATAGAGTATGGTTGTTTGCCGAATGCTGTGGTCCTGAGAGTGTTAAACTGATTAGGGATGAAGCCTTAGACATTGGCTATGAAAACTTCTGGTATTTATACACCTGGAGTCGAACAACAGATGATATTGTTGATAGTGTTGAAGGTTGGTTGCATTTTATTGAAACGATAAAAAGCTTAAAAATGTCTTAAGTTAAATGAAAATTGCATTGAAGTAAATAACAAAAGTCTAATAATGGCAAAAGTTTTTGAACAACACAAGTGGAGTTTATATGCATAAAGTTGTAGCTCCATCGAACTGAACCTAAAAAACACCCTGAATTTGTGTTTTATTTTTTATGGCGTAGTGATTTTATAGTATTTAGTCCCTCTTGAAGTTGTCAACAGATCGAAAAATTATCAAACACGCATACTGACTTCAGTATTCATTCAACTATAGAATTGAATCAAATAAGTGAAAAAATGTATCTATAATAATCAGTTCTTAAAGATAAAAATGCCCTTTAACTGAGATAATGGATTGGTTGAGACAGTTATGAAACCTGGGTTTATGAGTTAAGTGAATGCAAGATTATAAGATAACTCTGACGAAAGCAAACATAGTCCGGCAAAACCAGAATTTAGATAAAACCATACATTTGCTTATGCCAGTCAAATTTTCTGCGATAACTGTTTTGGATTTTTTAAAGAAAAATCAGGATGTTTATACCAATACCCATGGTATTCACTTTCAGTTATATGGGGACTACTTAATCACCCTTAGCAGCGAAATAAGCACGGGTGTGAAAATACAGGTGCCTTTTTACAATCCGTTTTCTCTCGTCAAGACGTATGGTATTACTTCGCTGGGGTTCCTTAAAAACAAGATCACGCGTACTCACCTGTATGAGACTTATTATCTGACTGGTCAGGGGCAAATCAGCTACTCTTTAGTGAAAATTCTTAACCTGTCATATCCCGAACCACTTGACCTGTTCTTCGAACACATACCTTTCCACGAAAAAACAAAGATTTATGCGCCGAAACTCCATTTTTTCGAGGAACTGGATTCAGGCTTCTACGAGGATGAACAGTATTTTGATTATATCCGGGAGAACAAACACCTGCTCGAATGGCTGTTTGCTAACAGGCATCTGTACCAGATCAGAAAATCCCTGGGTAAGGAAAGCAATCATAATTAACTACATTTAAATGCAGTACCCAGTTTACAATTAATTACATATTGCTATAATTAGGTTCTTACTTATTTACTTCATCAATTCTTCTTTCACCATATCCTTCTTCAATCGCGAAACAGGAATACGGGAACCATCTACCAGCAGCAATTCGAAAATAGTATCTTCTTTTAGCAGGCTCTTTATAAATTTTCTGTTTACAAGATGTGATTGATGACAACGTATAAAATGATAATCCTTTAGCATTTCATCATATTCATAAATACCTTTTGAAACAAGCAGCTTTTCACCACTGGTAAGGTAAAAGTTTGTATAGTTATTATCAGATTCACACCTGATAATTTCATCAGGGCTTACAAACCGGAGCTCTTTCATTAATGGCAATGCAATACGATGGTCAGTTTTTTGTGAATTATTGATAACAGTGAGTAAATTGATGATCTGCTCATGGGTCTGCCTTTTTTGTTTTTTGGCCTCAGCTTTTGCTATCGCTTTTGCCAATTCGTTGACTTTTACGGGTTTTAACAAATAATCCAATGCTGAAAATTTTACGGCCTGTATTCCGTACTGGTCGTAACCGGTTACAAATATCACTTCGAAATTATATTCCCCCAATGAAGCGAGCATGTCAAATCCTGATTTTCCGGGCATTTGAATATCGAGAAAGACCAGGTTAGGGTTGACCCCGGCAATAAGTTTTAGCCCTTCCTCCGCAGTTGTTGCTTCTCCGATGATTTCCACCTGTTTAAAAAACGTGGTCAATAGCCCCCGCAGATGGATGATGTTCTTTTTTTCGTCTTCGATGATAATTGCTCTCATAAGTTTATTGTATCCAGTTTTCAAAAAGGAAGGTAACAATTGTGCCATTTTCTGAGTGAAACAATTGGTATTCTATTTTTTCTTTCTTGTATAATTTTCTCAAATTATTAATCCGCTCATTGGTAAATTTTATGCCATATCCATGTCCATCTTTGATCTTGCTATCTCTTTTTACTCCATTGTCTTTTATGGTTATTTCAAGGGTCGTTTCTTTTTTATGAAAACAAATTGAGATAACACCCTCACTGCCTAACCCGGAAATGCCATGCTTTACTGCATTTTCTATAGAAGGCTGCAAAAGCATAGGAGGGAACTCTATCGCATCAAGGTCAAGCCGCGGATCTAAATACATTGTGTATTTGAATTCAAAACGCAACTGTTCAATGCGGATATATTTTTCAAGCATCTCAATATCCTGCGATAAGCTAATGAACAATACACCACTGTTTTTAAGAGTATCCCGCATAATATCTGAAAAGGAAGCAAGGTATTCATTGGCCCTTTCATTTTCCTTATTGGTAACCAGTCCTTCTATCGAACTTAGGGCATTGTAAACAAAATGCGGATTCAACTGGCTTTGTACTGTTTTAAGCTGCTCCTGTACCTGCGCTATTTTTTGTTTTTCTTTTCTCAGTTTGTATATGTAAAAACTATAAGGTAATCCTATCAGGGCAACCACTCCCAGTATGATAAATAGTATCATCGCCCATGATGTCTGATACCAAAAGGGCAGTGCATTAATCCGGTAAGTGTTAAATGCATCCATACCCAGGTATTTTACCTCAAGGATGTATGTATTATTTGCCGTAATCGTATTCAATGTGAGCAAGTGTCCCGTTAGCTTCCATGCGGTATTTTCTTGGTTCTTTATTTCCCGTAAGCGAAACTGGATACAGGAATCTTTATTTAAAGAAAGTTTTTTAAACAGGAATTCAAGATGTTTACCGGGTAATACGGTTAACCTGCTTTCCTTTAAAGTATCAAAACCAGCCAATAGCTTTTTGCTGTCTTTTACTGCCTTTGATTGGATACGGTTGTCGAGCGAATCAAACTGTTCTTTTTGCCGGTAACTAAAAATAGATGGAAGTAACTCAGGTCGGCTGAAGACATTTTGCTGTATAATTTTTTGATTCCATTTATACCTGAATTGTATCACCAATTTTTCATTGGCACGAATGAATGTATCTGCGAGCAACCCTGAGTATGGAAATTTTGTAGCGTCAGTATCCTGATGCGGCAAAGAAAACCAATGGTTATTGGACTGGTCATTTATAAAGTAACGGTATTCAATTCCTGGAAGCTGCTGCTTATTTATCGGGTTCGCAATTTTAAAATATTGATCACTTAAAATGGAGATATTCCTTGGAGCCAACGCAATTCTGATTTTCCCGGAAATTGTGTTTAATATTTTTCCATTTGTCAGGGTGTCTATATATAGACCAGACTCAATGATAATAGGTATTTCAGCGATATAAGTAATAACAGACGTATTACCATTTTGGGATCTTGTTGAAAGGGCACAACAAAGCAGAAGGCAATTATATAGTAACAGCTTTTTCAAACAAGATATTGTGGGTTAAATATACACAATTGTCATTTTATGAAAAAACCGATTAATGGCCAATACCAACCAATTCACAGCGATTCTGAACGCACCCACAACAGAGACCTTTGCAGCTATTGGATTTGAACAGTTTTAAGCGGCATCCGGACAAACCGGAAACATTTTTAACTATTCAAAATCCAAGCTATGAAAATGCTATTTATCGTTGCAGGTATTCTGGTCCTTACGGCCTGTCAAAAAGAAAACAATCCGCAATTACCTGCTGTTTCACGGACTATTTTTTTTAAAAATGATACGGAAGCGTTGCAGAAAATACAAATGGTACTTGACCAGCGTTCGCCAGGCGAGAAACTGGAAAGAATTGAAAGTGTCTCATATATTGATTCCAAAAACAAAAGTTATGCATTTGTTTTTTATAAATCTAACAAGTGTACCAGCAATGTGATACTGCAACAACAATACCTCAACGGTCAGGCATTAGCTTTGAGTAGCGTGACGTGTAGTGGCACTGATTGTAATTGTCAGGTGAAAACAATTATCAGTAATAGCGGCGATGTAACACTGGACTGTTCCTGTAGTTCATGTACCATGCTGGTCAATACTGTTGCTGCTCCCAGCTATAATTAAAGTGAAATGCCGGACTCAATAGGAAAACTCAGCATTGATGAGCGCATCTATGATCTCAGGCAATTGTCTGAGATTCCGGACGAATTCAAAAACTTTCGGATAAAGGGAAGTACCATAAAATATGCACATGGGCACTTTGGGAAAGTGCTATATCAGCAGATAGACTTAGGCGATTTTAAGATATGTTATAGCATTTATAGGATTAAGGAGGATTGTACCTGCCTTTTTACCAGTAAAAAACAATACTTAGGGATACATATTGTTCTTAAAAACGATCCTTCTTATTCAATTCGCGGACTCGGAACCATTGTTTTTAAAGAAGCACAATGCAATCTTTTCTATTTGCCTTTTATTAATACGGTTTCCGGTTTTCAGAAAGGGAAAGAATATGTTTGTTTTGATGTGTTTTACCGGGCAAACCATATTAAACAGTATGCAGCATTATTCCCGTTTGTAAAATTGCTTACTGCAAAAATAAAAAACCGTAGCGCCTTTGCTGTGTATAAGCAGCCATCCAATATTTCATTTGCCATCAGGCAGATTGTAGATGAAGCTTTACATTCCAATTACCAGGTTGAGTTACAAAAAATTTATTTAAGAATCAAGGCATCCGAACTTTTGTTCAATATCATGGCATTGCCATCCGGGGATAAGGATTCTAAAATGAAGTTCAATGAAAATGATATTACTAAGTTACACGAAACGAAAACGTTTATTGAAGCGAATTATGAACACCACTATAGTATCAGTAAAATAGCAAAAATGTCAGGTATGAACACAACAACTTTTAAAATTGGATTCTGTCATGAATTCAGGATGGGCCCGTTTGAGTTTTTGGTTAAAACACGAATGGCCAAAGCCGGTAATCTGGTAAAAGAAAGGAGCCTTGCTATTAATCAAATTGCTGACGCCACCGGATATAAAAGCTCCGGAAGCTTTATTAAGGCTTTTAAAAAGTATTTTGATATCACACCGGGGCAAATGCGGAAGACATTTACATAACCTGTAATCTGGCAGCATTAAATATTTCCTGTTGGACAATTTATATGACTGAATGAACCATTATTGACCAGTTTTCTTTGTGACTTTTAAAGTCGTAAATAGTCAGTCTGTATTTCTGTCTCTGACCAATAGTTTGCGCAACGGATATAATGCAATAGTATGATGAATTGGTTTTCGATGGTTTTAAAAATCTCTTCTATGAAAAAGGACATCACAATAAATATTATTTGTGGATTGTTTATTTTTTTGTTTGTGTATGCATCTATCGCCAAGCTGTTGGAATTCCATTCTTTTAAAGCTGTATTAAGCCAGTCGCCATTAATTGCTGGTTATGCTATGATTATTGCATTGCTTTTACCTTTTGCTGAGATAGGCATTGCGGTTTTATTATTGTTCCCTTCTATGCGCAGAATTGGCCTGTATGCATCATTCGTTTTTTTGCTTTTATTTACGGGGTACATCGCTTATATGATTGTATTTACCCCACACCTGCCTTGTTCCTGTGGTGGCGTCATTAAACAGATGAGTTGGCTGCAGCACCTTGTTTTTAATATCGCTTGGATACTGTTGGCTTTGATTGGTATATGGCTAACTGAGTGTGATCATGCTAATACTTCAGGAGTGCAAAAGGGAGTTGACTACATAGGAATAAAATGATATTATTTAGCAGGGAGCAAGCTGAAAACCTGTAAAAGAGTAAGCAACTATTGAATTACCATTTGTTGCAGAAAGGGCAACAGTTTTTACCGCGTTTTATTTTTTAAACAATTAAACAAAATCTTATGAAAAAGTATTTTATCGGCTTATTAGCCGTTATTATAGCGGTTGGTGTCAGTGCCTTTACCG
>JALNZE010000015.1 GCA_023229465.1 Chitinophagaceae bacterium | reverse complement strand
TGTTGAAGATTTTATGAACAATAGGAAAAATGACAGAAAGCAGGTGCAAAAATATTTTCATGTAAGCCACGTCAGATATGCAGCGTAGAGAATTCTGTATCACTAAATAACTAAACGATTAATATATACCGATGCTCAAAATATTTCACAAAAGGTAACTGATTTTAGACGGATTCTGAATAAGCTTACCAGTTATTATAATGTTTGGGAGAATGACAAAGCAACCCATGGCCTTCTACATATAGGTCAATACAAAGAAATAGACTACTACGAATTTGAAAAACAAAGTAGAAGTGAGTATAAATCGCCACAGCAAGAATTGATCGATAAATTAATTGCAAATCCAAACTTTAGTTACGGAAGTTCAGTGTGGTATTTGGCAATGATTTCTTTTGCTGTGCAGCGACATTCTGAATTTGTATATCACAAAGAACTTTATAAAGACTATAATTATGATGGCATCTATACGTTAGAGGCTGTTCAGAGGTGGCTTGATTGCGATATTTTAGGAGCAATCGGATATTACAAATACAGGAATTCCCAAGTGATTAATTATTATGCATTACGTGGCGAAAACACAGATTATATATTAGATGCAGCCAAGCGAATAAATAAAAAATATGAAACCAGAGAATTAGATAACAGTTTGATTTTAGATATAGCTGAAGAATTGAATATTTTACATTTACCAAATTTGCGGTCTTGCCTAGTTGTACTTGGTAAAGGGATCAGAGATTTAGAATTATTAATTACGATACTTATTTTAAGTAGTTTATTATTTGGAGTTCTTATTCCTGTTATATTGCTGATCCTTGCATCGAAAGAAAATTGGTTTCACTATGCCGTAAGCATAATTTCTTCAATCAATATTGGACTGATTCTATTTTTTATTTTAAAACTTCCGTTTTTTATTAATAAAGAATTGAAATGGTCGTAATCAAGAGAAAAATTATAGTGCTTTGAATTTGGCTGCTTTGATAAGACTATCGAGAGCGTAAAGGATATGTTCTTTGTCAGGTTCAGGAAGCGTATTGAGATCATTGAACCGTTTGAGCATTGCAACATCTTTCAGGAAATCCAAATCAGTAGAATCATCAAGTAAATAACCGGGAGTAGTGCCGAGTGCTTCGGCCAGTTTTTTTATCACATCAATACTTGGCTTTACTTCATCCTTCTCATACTTCCCGATCAGTGAATGGTTAGTACCTAACACCTGTGCGAGATCGGTTTGTGATATGCTTTTTTCTTCGCGTATCTCCCTAATTTTTTTGCCAAAGGTCATCGTTAATTGCCGTTTTAGGTGTGTGCCCTACCTTATTACCAAGTATTGCAAATTTGGCTTTATGAAAAGGACAATACTCGTTGTAAATGCATTAGCTCTACTGAAAAAATTTAAACGATCCATAGGTATTATATTTATCACCCATCGGCTTCATATGTTGAAATCTTTTTGCAACAGGATTTATAGTATAGAAAACGACATATGTAGCCATCCTTGCGTTATTTACATGGCTTATCCTTTCTAAAACCGTACTTTTGCCCCCTGAAATTTTAAAGGTATGCTGAATAAGCTGGATGCAATAAAAGCCCGGTTTGAACAGGTGGGTACTGCCCTGACCAATCCCGAGATCATTAATAACCAAAGAGAGTTTGGCGCCTATAGCAAGGAGTACCGCTCCCTGGAAAAAATTGTTCAGCCTTATGAGGCTTACAGAAAAGTACTGGCCGATTATCAATTTGCCAAAGAAGCCCTGAATGGCAATGATGAAGAAATGCGTGAGCTGGCCAAAATGGAACTTCCCGAACTGGAGGTTAAGAAAGATGCGCTTGAGAAAGCGCTGACCAAACTATTAATACCCAAAGATCCGCAGGATGATAAGAATGCCATTCTTGAAATACGTGCCGGTACCGGTGGCGATGAAGCCAGTTTATTTGCCGGTGATCTATTGGGCATGTATTTACGCTATTGCTCACGTAAAGGATGGAAAACAGCCATTGTAAGTGAAAGCGCCGGAACCGTAGGTGGTTATAAGGAAGTGCTGGTTGAAGTTACCGGTGAGGATGTATATGGTACCCTGAAATTTGAAAGTGGCGTTCACCGCGTACAAAGGGTTCCCGATACTGAAACGCAGGGCAGGGTTCATACTTCCGCCGCTACCGTAGCCGTTATGCCGGAAGCGGAAGAAGTGGATTTTGAATTAAAAGATAGCGATGTGAAAATGGAAACCGCCAGGAGTGGTGGCGCGGGCGGACAGAACGTGAACAAAGTAGAAACCAAAGTGTTCCTTACCCATATTCCTACAGGGGTAGTAGTGGTATGCCAGACAGAACGCTCTCAGTTGGGTAACCGCGAAAAAGCGATGACCATGCTGCGTACTAAATTATACGAAGAACAGGTAAGAAAACAGGAAGAAGAAATATCGCGCCAACGAAAAACATTGGTTAGTACCGGCGACAGGAGCGCCAAGATCAGAACCTATAACTGGCCACAGGGAAGGGTAACCGATCATCGTATTGGTCTTACTTCGTATAACCTGGATGCAGTGATTAATGGCGATATTGATGAATTCATTGAATCACTGCAGTTAGCTGAAAACGCGGCAAAAATGGCGAATCAATCTTAATTACTTTTTACTTTTTCTTCCGCTTCCTTAATTTTTAATTCCCAGGCCCAGGCAGTCTTCATCATGTCTGTGAGGCCGTATTTTATTTTCCAGCCTAATTCTTTTACAGCCAGGTTATTATTGGCATAGATGGCCACCACATCACCGGCACGGCGCGGGCCAAGTTCATAATTCAATTTTATGCCACTTACTTCTTCGAAAGTATGGATGGCTTCTAAAACAGTTACCCCATCACCCGTACCCAGGTTGAAAATATCACAACGCGTTTTATTCTTTTTATCGGCCAGGTATTGAATGGCCAGGGTATGCGCATGCGCGATATCGCACACATGAATATAATCTCTTACGCAACTGCCATCCCTGGTTGGATAATCAGTGCCAAATACCATCATTTTCGGCAGTTTACCAATGGCGGTTTGCGTGATGGCCGGCACCAGGTTTTGTGGTTTGCCAACAGGTGATTCTCCGATTAACGCGGAAGGATGTGCCCCAACCGGATTAAAATATCTTAGTAAGATAACGGCTGTTTTTTCTATGGCTTTGGTAAAATCCGCTAATACCTGTTCGCCCATTTGTTTAGTAGCGCCATAAGGCGATTCGGCTTTTTTAACAGGGGATGATTCTGTAACAGGTATGGTATCCGGATTGCCATATACCGTGCAGGAAGAAGAGAAAACAAAATCCGCCACTTCAAATTCCTGCACACATTTCAGCAGGTTAATGAGTCCGAAAATATTGTTCTCATAATATAGTATCGGCTCTAACACGGATTCGCCTACCGCTTTATAAGCCGCAAAATGAATCACACCGGTGATATCAGGGTTTTCCTGGAATACCGCCCTTGTTTCATCAAAATTTTTCAGGTCAACTTTATAATTCTTTACTTTTTTACCGGTAATCTGTTCAATACCGGCCACAGCATAGGAAGAAGATCTCGCATGGTTATCAATAGACACCACACTGAAGCCATTTTCTATAAGGTCCACAATAGTGTGTGAGCCAATAAAACCAGTTCCGCCCGTTACGAGAATCTTAGCCATACAGCGATTATTTTCTGCAAGATATGTTGATATGGTTTAAAAGAAGGAATGCTGCAGTTACCCGTTAGATAAATAATTTCAGGAAGTAATAGATAATGGCCGCCAGGACGGCTGAAACAGGAATGGTCATTATCCATGCCCATAAAAGGTTAACGGTTACGCCCCATCTAACGGCGCTCAGCCTTTTAGTGGCGCCTACGCCTATGATAGCGCCGGTAATAGTATGCGTGGTAGATACGGGTATCTTAAAATGTTCAGTCAGAAATAAAGTAATGGCGCCGGCGGTTTCCGCGGCCACACCTTCCAGCGGAGTTACTTTGGTGATGCGGGTTCCCATGGTTTTTACAATTTTCCATCCACCACTCATGGTTCCTAAGCCCATAGCCAGAAAGCTTGTAAAAGGAACCCAGCTATATTGTGATACAAATTGATTGAAATCCATTTGGTTCCCCTGTGTTCCTTCATAATAGATCATAGCGGCGCCAATAATACCCATCACTTTCTGTGCATCATTACCGCCATGTCCTAAACTGAAGGCTGCAGAAGAAAGTAATTGAAGCCGTTTAAACCAGTTTTCCGCTTTATAGGGATTCGATCGTTTACAGAGGTGCACAATCAGGATGGTAATGATAAAAGCGATGACCATTCCTATCAGTGGTGCGAAGAAAATGAAGAGGAAGGTGGGTATTACTTTTGCATAATTAATTACATCCAAACCACCACCGCTAAAACCGCCGGCATGTGCCAGCGCCGCGCCTACAAATCCGCCCATCAAGGTATGCGAAGAACTGGATGGAATACCAAACCACCAGGTAACCAGGTTCCAGATGATGGCGGCAATAATTCCGGCAAGGATCACTTCAAGCGTAATAAACTCTCCGTTTACCCATTTAGCTACTGTATTACCAATACCGAATTCCTTAAAAATATATTTAGAAATAAAAAAGGCCGCGAAATTGAAGAAGGCTGCCCATACTACTGCCTGGAACGGCGTAAGTACTTTGGTAGATACAATGGTCGCGATAGAATTCGCTGCATCATGAAAGCCATTGATATAATCGAAAATGAAGGCGAGAACTATGATGACGATGAGTAATGTGAACATAGGGGGAATCAATTGAATTGTTATGCGTATTTGATAATGATAGATTCTATCACATTCGCGGCATCTTCACATTTATCAGTAACAATTTCCATCACCTGGTAAATCTCCCTTTTCTTAATCACTTCTTTAAAATCATTTTCCTGCTGAAAAAGCATTTCAATGCTCATATCAAATACGTCATCGGCCTGGTTTTCGATACTGTTCACTTTTACCATGGCCTCAGTCATTTCGCGAAGGTTCTTCATATCCCTTAAGCCAAAAACAGCTTTCTTGATCTCAATTGAACCTTGTAAGATCAGGTCGGCCATTTTCTGGATACCGGTATCATTTGGATTGACACTGTAAAAATTTATTTTCTTTGCGCAGGCATATATATAATCGCAGATATCATCGAGCGCCGTTGCCAGGTAGTGTATGTCTTCCCGGTCAAATGGTGTGATAAAGTTTCTGCCTAATTCGGTAAAAATGCGATGTGTATTATCATCATTTTTATGTTCAAGGTCCTCAATCTGGGCAAGTATGGCGGCCCTTTTATCAGGCTCAGCCTCACTAACCATTTCTTTTAGCTTGATACCCATTTCGTGTACTTTCTCCGCTACATCTTCAAATAGCTCATAAAATACTTTGTTCTTTGGCATGAAAAAACGGCCGATATTATTGATTCCCATTTGGAGATAATTTTGGCAAAAGTAGGATTAAGAAAGGGATTGTTGCCGAAGGAGTAATAATTAATGATTAGGTAACATTGCTTATTGCGGTTTTTTTTGTATACTACCTCCTTAATGCTTGCCTTTTACTCTTTTCTCGTATCTAACGTAAACCCAATAGTAGTGCCTACATCCAGCTTGCTTCTTACGTGCATAGTCTGGCCATGCGCCTCAATTATATGTTTGCAGATAGCCAGCCCCAACCCGGTGCCGCCAACATCGCGGCTTCTGCCACGGTCGGTGCGGTAAAAACGTTCAAAAATGCGGGGTAAATGCTCTTCTGAAATGCCAATGCCATCATCACTCAGTTCTATCAATACATGCTGGCCATCTGTTTTATAAATACTGGCTACTATGCTGCCCTCATTCCGGCCATACTTTACCGCGTTTGACAGGAGGTTGATAATCACCTGCCGTATCTTTTCCTTGTCTGCGAATACAGTGATGGGCGATTCGCATCCTTTTTTGATGCTGCATTTGATGTTTCGGGAGGATATCTTGAGGGAAAGGCTCTCATAGGTTTCCCTGATCATATCCTGGATCACAAAATGCTCTTTATACAATGGTTGTTGCCCACTTTCCAGTTTGGATATCTCATCAAGATCCTCAACCAGGTTTACCATCCGATCTACGTTTTTAGCCGCATTTTCTAAAAAACGGATCCTCACTTCCGGGTTGTCCATGGCGCCATTTAGTAAAGTGTCTACATAGCCCTGAATGGCGAAAATGGGTGTTTTGAATTCATGGGCCAGGTTCTGTAAAAATTCTTTTCGATACGCTTCGTTGGTTTTAAGTAATTCAATCTCGGCGCTACGCTGCTCTGCCCATTTTTCTACATCTTCTCTTACCTCATCAATTCCCTTCTGCGGAAGAATATACTTGTAATAAGTCTCTTCACGCCTGGTTGCTTTGGTTTGATAGATAAATTTATAAATGAGTTTGATTTTGCGGTAGATAAAAGATTCGAGCACAAAGCGGATAAGTAAATAACTTCCGATAAAAGTAACTGCCAACGAAACCAGCGCTATTAGCCAGTCGGGGCGCAATAACCAACTACCCAACGCGATGGGTACTGATAATATCAAGGCCGTAAAAGCCGATAATTGTTGAGGAGAAAGGTTTTTGGTGGTAAACATCTTGGGCCCATTGTCCATAGCTTTTTAACCATGGCTGTATGCAAGTTAGTTGTTACAAAGGACTATCGGCCATGGGGACATGGTCAAAAAGAAATCACATGTCAAATTTATATCCCACACCTTTTACGGTGGTAATGCAATCAACCCCCAGTTTCTGTCTTACTTTTCGGATATGTACATCAATGGTCCGGTCGCCAACAATTACATCATTACCCCAAACCTGGGACAGGATTTCGTTTCGTAAAAAAACACGGCCCGGGCGGGAAGCCAGCAGGTACAGGAGTTCGAATTCTTTTTTGGCAAGGATCACTTCCTTGTTATCAATAATTACCAGGAACTTAACCGGATCAATGGTGATATTGCCTAACTGGATACTCTTGCCGTTTTCTTTTTGGCTATTGGTTCTCCTGAACAGCGCATTAACCCGGCTTACCAACACTTTGGGACTGATGGGTTTATTCACATAATCATCGGCGCCTGATTCCAACCCTTTTATCTGGGATGATTCGTCACTTAAAGCAGTGAGAAAAATAATCAATGTTTCCTGAAAAATGGGTTGTGAACGGAGTATCTGACATACTTCTACCCCCGTCTTTTTTGGCATCATGATATCTAAAATAATCAGGTCGGGGTGTAATTGTTTGGCCCTTTCAATGGCTTCGCTACCATCTTTGGCAGTATATATTTCGTAACCTTCTTTGCTAAGGTTATAACTTACAATTTCTAATATATCCGGCTCGTCATCAGCAATCAGTATCTTCCTTGGCGTTCCTTCCATGTTAACATTAAGTTTACACAAAATTAATTTTAAAGAACCGCAATTAAGGGTTTTGTCCTTATTATGTTATTGTTAACTGCAAAATCAGCGAAATGGCTGTTATGCCATAAATGACAGTATTTTTGTTCAGGATATGCAAATAATGAAGATCTGTACAACTATTTTGGCTGTTTTTTGGGCCCTCTCCGCTTTTTCACAGAAAGAAATGGGTATGCCGCCGATTCCGGCTGCGAGGGCTTATCACCATGACCAGATTGTCCGGTCCATGGGTCTGATTACCAGGCTGGATCATCCATCAGACAGTGTATTTCCCATTACCCATCAGCCACTGCTGGATAGCGCCATTAACCGTACCCTGCGAATCCACATTACTAATTTGAGGGCCGCTATTGAATTAAATTCCGGGTTAAACGACAATGCAAAATTTACCTGGCTCAGAGGTGTCAATGAAATGCTTACCGGTTTTATAGCTGCCTACAGGTTAAAGTCGATAGCCGCATCTTTGTTACCGCCCCTGGTTAAAGCCTATGAAGATGCGATGGGGGCAGAACTGGCTAATCAATCTATACTGCCTGTTATCGCGGCAAATGAACCGGGGGTAGGCAATATACTAATGGATAATTTTGCCTTAAAAAACAATGCCGGCATTGCTGCCGGAAGAGATATCCTGGTTTTAAAAGCCTGCCAGCTTAACCCCGAAAATATCCTGAAAATCCTAACCCGTTATCCCAATAACCGCTATGCCGATAGCCTGATTATAAAAGCGGCCTTTCAAAACCAGGAAGAATTATATTCCTATGCGGCAGTGCCCAATGCGTTGGGTAGAAAAATTCAATCGGTGGCCCATCCCCTGGTAAAGATTATCGGGCGTCTGGCGCTTACACAAACCGGCAGGATGTATTTCCCTTTTTTGGATAATCTCTATCACAAAAAAATTTCCCTCGATTCTATTACGCCCCTTGTTTCGAATGATTCATCGGCCGGTTATTATAAGCTGCTGGTGCGAACAAGGATCGACTATGCGCGAAGAATGCAGCAGGGCGATACACCAATGGGTGTAATAGCCTTAACTAATAAACTTAAAACAAAAGGCATAGAATTATTTATCAATGAGATCAATGCGCTGCATGATGAAAGGAATGAGCATATCCGTTTCAAAAAACTGGAAGAGCTGGACCCCGAGGACCTGTATTACCTGGCAGTATTGGGTGAAGAAGAGATATACACTTCCAGTTTTGTAAATGGGGTGTACCCCCGGATATTCCGGAAAATGCGTTTGCCGCGTTCGGATAGTTTATTAATACGCATGCACCATGATTATTATAAAAAGTTCATCAAACTGTGCGCGGCGTATAACACATTGGATAATTTTCTCGGCCGCATGGAAAGTTCAGCCGCGGTTAAGCTGATGCAAAATTTTGTGAATGGATTAGAAAAAACCCAAACACTGGAAGATGCGGTAGATGTTGCCGATTCATATGCCAGTATCTATAATAAAGATATACGCAAACTGATGCTGGGCCAGGTACAAGCCAACAGGAAAGAAAGCATGCTCAAAAAAAATAAGAAAGGCGCGGTGATTTATGATCTGCTGAATACCATCTTTCTGTCAATGGATTCGGTAAATAAAATTGACCTTTCTGCCAAATTCGGCATTGCTCCTGTGTATGTAATGCCTAAGAAATCCTTGCAGGATTCATCGGGGCGCATCATTATACAGCAGTTTTCTTATGGCGATAAAGACGCGGCTGTATATTTCAGGGCTTTCCTGAACAAATTCAGCAATGCCAACTGGAAAGTGATACGAAAAGCCAATTGGGTTGAGATAACTGCCGCAAAGGGCGCACCCATTACCATCTATGCCAACCTTCCCCTCAATGAAAAACTGGAATTAGACATCAAAGCGCAGGATAGCCTGATTAGTTATCTTCATACAAACAGTCTCTCACCAACCATTGTAATACATCGTGGCCATAGTTATTATTTACCGGAAACCATCCATCGTTTGCCAAAAACGGCCAAACTGGTTTTACTGGGAAGTTGCGGGGGGTATCAAAAGTTGAATGAAATTTTACAAATTTGCCCTGCCGCTCAAATCATTTCCTCCAAGCAGGTTGCCGCCGGTGTGGTAAACCAAAGCCTGATAGATGCCATTAGTGAAAAACTACGGGCAGGTAAGGACCTGAACTGGGATCAACTATGGAAAACCGTTCAGGTAAGGGTAGGGGCGGTGTATAAGGATAAATTCGATGATTATATCCCGCCTCATAAAAACCTGGGGGCCATCTTCATAATGGCCTATGATAAGGTTTGGCAACAGGATTAATCCGGCTTATCTATTCATTAAAATTCGTTACCGGAGAAATGGGTTATTTGTCTTCTCATATCCAATGGTAGTAGCCATTCCATGGCCCGGATACACGATTACCTCATCCGGCAATACAAATAATTCTTCGCGGATACTCTTAAGTAAAGTTTCATGATTTCCCCCCGGAAGATCAGTACGCCCGATACTTTCGCGGAATAACACATCACCGCCAATCAGCAGTTGCTGCTTTTCGCAATAAAAACAAACACTTCCCGGAGAATGCCCGGGTGTAAGTATTACCCGCAGTTCATCCGCACCTAACCGGATGGTATCGCCGTGGTTCAGGAAATGAAGCGGACCGCTATAGTTTTCAAAGGGCAGGCCCCATTTTTCGCCAGACAATGGCGCCAGTTGTAACATTTGCGCTTCTTTGGGATGGAGCCATAGTTCGAGCCCCCAGGTATGGTAAACCCATTGATTGCCAAAAACATGATCCAGGTGGCAATGTGTGTTCAGTAACTTTTCAGGCACTAACCCAGAATCGTCGATGAATTTTTTTAACGTTTCCTGTTCAGCGCTGAAATAACATCCGGTATCAATTATAATAGCTTTGCCCTGCTCATTGTACAGGAGATAGGTATTTTCATGAATTGGGCTGAATGTAAAAAATTTGACCTTGATCATATCGGTATTTTTACCCGCTTTTAATGGTAATTGACTAATTTTAAAACACTAAAGTTCGGATATGCAATTGAATCGAATCACCAAATGGATATTTTTTGTGGGTTTTCTTTTCCCTTTCTTTTGCCTGGCACAGGTAAACTCAGTTGAATTTGGGAAAAACCGCGTTCAGCATAAAAAATTTATCTGGAAATTCTATCAGTCACCCAATTTCAACACTTATGTGGCACAGGGTGGTGTGGAATTGGGAAAATTTGTGGCGCAGGTAGCGGAAGAGGAATTACATTCCATAGAAAATTTTATTGAATATTCTTTACAACGCCGGGCCAATATCGTTATCTATACTAATTACAATGATTATAAAAGCAGCAATATTGGTTTAGGAAGTGATTGGCAGAACTCGGGCGGGCTTACCAAGCTGGTTAATAACAAGCTGGTAGTGTATTTTGATGGGAATCACGAACACCTGAAAAGGCAGGTTCGGGAAGGTATTGCAAAAGTATTAACCGATAACCTGTTGTTTGGAGATGATATTGGAGAGTTTGCCAGTAACCAGGCCCTGCTCGATTTACCTAAATGGCTGGTAGATGGATATGTTGCCTACAGCGCGAATAACTGGAGTACAGAAAAGGATGACGAATTAAAAAGCGCCATATTGGGTGGCCGGTACAATTCTTTTTACCAGTTCGCTTTCGAAAAACCATTGCTTGCGGGGCATGCTTTCTGGTATTATATCGGAGAAAAATACCGTAAAGAAAATATCACTTATCTACTATACCTGGCCCGCATTTATAAAAACCTCAACAATGCCTGTTTGCGTGTTTGTAAAAAGAAATTCAAAGAGGTACTAACAGATTTTATGCAGTACGAGCAGGAAGTATATTCAAAAGATATCCGCCAGCGGCGTAACCAGCCAAAGGGGCAGTTGAATGTTTCGGAAGACATTTCGAAGAATGATTATTTCCGTTTTCAGGCCAATCCCAATCCCAAGAGTACCACTTATGGCGTAGTAGAATTTAAAAAAGGCCAGTACACCGTAAAGCTGATGGAGAATTTCTATGACGCCAGAACCTTATTAAAAATAGGCGTACGAACCAACCAGAGCGATATCAATCCTAATTATCCGATTCTTGCCTGGGATGTGAAAGGAACCCGTTTACTGGTGATTTATTGGGAGGATGGCAAAACAAAAATGTTTGTGTATGATATCTTCGCGAAGTACAAAAGATACAAACAGGAGATTACCGGTCTTGACCAGGTACTCGATGCGACTTTTATGCTGGATGGCAATACACTGTTATTAAGCGCAGTGAAGAACGGACATTCAGATATTTTTACGTACAAAATAGAAGAACAAAGAACTGTTCAGGTTACCAATGATGTGTATGATGACCTTGATCCTACGTTTGTTGCTTTCCCTAACCGTACCGGAATTATTTTCTCATCCAATCGCCCTGGTCCGGATGCCCCGAACCAGGATACGGTGTTACCATCCAAATATCATTTCAATGTTTTTATGGTAGATATCCTGAACGACAGTAAGCAGAAACAACTGACGCAGTTAACCAATGTAAAAACAGGAAATGCACGGTATCCGATGCAATACAATACCAACCATTTTACCTATGTATCTGATGAGAATGGAATTGGCAACCGGTGGGCCGGATTTTTTGCAACGCAGCGCACGGGGCTGGATACCTTGTATTATGTGGGGGATGAACTATTGCGTAATCCGTCAAACAAAGAATTTGATTCAACCTTACTTGCCTGGCAAAAACAGGAGCCGGATAGTGTAAGTTATTTCCAGGTGTATAAAGATTCTACCTATACTTTTCCTATCACCAATTACCAAAGTTCTTTATTGGAAACACGTATAGCGGGAAACAATGGTTTGGTAAGCGAAGTAAGAAGAGAAGGCGATTTTAAATTCCTGTATAAACTGAAAGTGGATGAGAACGCGTTGAACAAGCGCAATGTAAATGCCCGTCCTACGGAATATGTTCGCAAGCTAACGGCAGAAAAGAAAGCAACAGAGGGCCGGGCCATTATTTATAATAAACAGGCGGCATCGGATACGGCTAATAAAGGAAAAGATATTTTTCAGCATGAATTTGCCGATGAAAAACCAGACAGCAATAGTATGGCCATACAAAATAGCCTGCTAACCGTACCGCTAAAAACGTCAGTACTTTCTAAATCAAGACTATTCGATTATCGCCTCAAATTCAGCTCTGATTATATATTGAGCGGGTTTACCAATAATATTTTAGTAAACCGCTACCAGCCCTACGCCGGAGGTTCGGGGCCGATACAATTGAATAATGGCAACGATTTCAACTTTACTTTCCGGGTAGGCGTAAGTGACCTGATGGAAGATGTAAAATTTGTAGGCGGTGTACGTTTCGGCACAACACTTAGCGATAAAGATGTGTTCTTTACCTATCAGAACCTGAGAAAGCGGATAGACTGGGGACTTACTTATTACAGAAGTAACGTAACTAACTTCTTTAATACTTCCTTCAACAGCGTTTTGTATACCAACCTTTACCAGGCGAATTTTGCCTATCCCTTTAACGAGGTAAAGAGTTTTCGCGCAACAGTAGGTTTGCGAACAGACAGGGGCGTGTTACGATCCTATGATAATAATTCCGGATTACCCGATCAAGGTGCGTTGAAGTATAATGATACGGTAACCAGGTATATTGTATCGCGCTTTGAATATGTGCATGATAATACCATCACACCCACACAGAATATATGGGTGGGCCTTCGTTACAAAGTATATTTTGATGTGAACATGCCAACCTTCAAGACTTTGGTGAACAATGGAAAAGCCACGCTGAACCTGGGTTTTGACGGAAGATATTATCATAAGATTTACCGGAATTTTATTTGGGCAGGGCGTGCCGCCGGTGATTTTTCATGGGGCGGTCAGAAGATATTGTATTATCTGGGAGGAGTGGATGGATGGATAAGTCCGCAGTTTAACCGTAACCAGCCCGCGGCGGATCAATCGTATGCGTTTCAATCCCTTACGTTAAATATGCGGGGGTATAACCAGAATATCGCTAACGGAAATAACGCGATGGTGATTAACAGTGAGTTCCGTTTCCCCATTTTCTCTACGCTTATCAACAGGCCAATCAATAATGCATTCCTGCGAAATTTCCAGTTGGTACAATTTGTAGACCTGGGTACTGCCTGGAACGGAAAATACAATGGTATCAAGCGTCCGGGAGAAGTTATCACAGCGCCCAATACGCCGGTACTGGTAAGAATTGACGCGGGAGGCCTTGGGCCTTTTGCGGGTGGCTATGGTTTTGGTATCCGTAGTACTTTATTGGGCTACTTTATGAAACTGGATGCCGGCTGGCCAATGAAGGGTGTATTTGTGGGTAAGCCTGTTTGGTATTTTGCGTTAGGGTTTGATTTCTAATGATACCTATTTTCAATAATCAGGCATATGGGGTTTCCTATATGCCTGTTTTTTATAGAGTTATTGGGTCAAGTATTCTTCTTCATATTAAATTTTCAGATTCAGCCTTGGTTTGATGAATTTTTGTGATTAAATTGTAATAATCGCTAATGGGTTTTTGTGGGTGGATGGGGGATTGCGTTGGTTAAAAAAGGGATGAAAGATGCGGATAGCTGGCGGGTGGGTGTTGAATATACGCAGGGAGAGGGAAGGGAATAGCGTATTATAATTGTTGGCCGCAATAAATAAATGACACTTACTCAAAATAATTTAAAGGAAGCAATTGAAAAGTGTCTATTAAACGCACAAGGCTTAATAGACGATGCGACATTGCTAAAAGAAAATAAAAGAAAGGAAAGAGCATATACCTTATTTCAATTAGCAATTGAAGAAATAGGAAAAGTATTTAGGATTTATGCCTTTTTTATTTTCGAAGATATCACTGACAAAAAAGCGGTTAAGAAATTTTTAAGTGATTTTAGAAATCATAAAGAAAAAACGAGAAGATCGATTGCGATTGACTATTACGTTTTGCTCGTAACAAAAGATATTGTAGAAGATAAATTGCAATTTTTAGAGGCATCGGCTCATGAAATGGAAAACATAGACGCTTTAAATGATTTAAAAAATTATAGTTTATACACATCGATACATAGTAACACATTCAAAACTCCCAATGAAATCATTACCGATAAGCTTTTAAGCGGCATAGAGTTTAGAGCCTTAACAAGATGTGGTGTAGCGAAATCATTTATGAAATTTTCCTTACCATTTATTGACGATTTAAAAAAATACTGTATAGAGAATCCCATAAACCTGACAGATGAAGAGCTAATAGCAAATTTCTGGAAAGATCTAAATTAATACTGCGGCTAACAAAAGCTTCAAGCAATTGGGGCTGGACGAATATATTTTTTCATCGGCAGTACAAATCCCAGCTTCAGGGCGACCCAACTCGGCTCGACAGTAGAATATGTCATTAAGCTTTTGTACATTTATTCGGCGGCCACCAAAACATTACAATGAATCAACTTTTCGACTATCTAAATATTGTGGGTTTAACCAAAACTGCAATTCCTAAAAAGATTTACAAGCTAAAGGATTCTGAATTGGTCAAAATTTTAGAAATCATTGATGCTATTATCAAAGAACATAACATGGACGAAGTTGATTCAAGATTTAGCTTTGTCGCAAACAACACGTTAAGTGGAGGCTCTCATCCGTGTACTTACATTGACTGCAGAATTAAAAATATTGATACGCTTGCAAGAAATGCTATATTATATGCGGACGTAGTTTATATAACTAATCCATTTGAAAAATACTATCACCTTGAAACATTTGATGAATCAGATAGGCATGAACTTGAAACAGATTTTTTATTGGTTTATCATGTAAAAGCTCTGTTGGTTTGTGGCATATTTAAATTTTCGTCTTCCTTCATTCATCTTTGTAAGTCTTGTTTGCGTAAAGCAAAAATTTTGACTAAACCATATGAATTGAAATTAGAAAAGGCAAAATCTTTCCTTTCTGAAAAAATATTATCTGACTTTAAATTTCTAATAGACTATGATGAAGATGAAGTTCCGTTTGTTGAAGTCCTCCCTACAAATGACATAGCTGAGCATCCAATAGTATATCATTTCAGCGGAGAAGTATTAGAAAAATTCGAGGCTTTGGTTAAAAACAAAAAGACAAACAAATTGACAAAAAAGGATGTCGTAGAAATGGGGTTAAGCGACGATTTTAGCTCGCCAATAATTAATGACTTGATGATTCAAAATTATTATGCCAATACTTTTGATTCCCATTATCTGACAAATCGGAAAATAGATAGCCTATTGATTGCAAATAATCAAAACAAAAACAAAATCTCCTTTAGTGATAAAGTATCTCAATCTCTAAATCATAAAGTTCCATTCCTCCCAACTTCAAGTTTGAACGATTTAATTAAGTTAAGAAATAGTGAAGGCGAAGCATTTCAATTATACAGAAGCTCGCTGACCAAATTTTTATCTTCCATTACTACTAAAGACTATAATTTAAAGGAAGCGTTTCGTGATGAAATCGAGCCCGAATTAATCAAAATCAATCAAACAATAAAAAAAACAAGAAAATCCATATTGAATGATTTAGTAAAAGACACATTGGTTGGTTCAACATTTGTTTCTATTGGACTCTTTACAAACTTTTTGCCTCAAGCAGCTGGAGCGATTGTAACAGGAGTTGGTGGAATTAACTATCTCGACAAATTTGGGAATAATATAAAAAAGCTAAGCACAATCAAATCGGAAGTTCGAGAAAATAAATATTATTTTATTTGGAAATTATTGAGGCAGTAACGAAAGCCTGCTGCTAACATCGGCTTCAAGCAATTGGGGCTTGACAAATATATCTTTTCATCGGCAGTACAAATCCCAACTTCAGCTTCAGGGCGACCCAACGCGGCTCGTCAGCAGAATATGTCATTAAGCTTTTGTACAGTTATTCGGCGGCAGTAACCAGGCTGGACGGAAGTGCATGCCCCAACTGCTTAAAGCCCTGGACGTTAGCGAAAATTTAATTTGAGAATATTTCATACTTTGAGCAATTAAAAACTTAAGTATTATGACTTTTAGTTCAATTGTAAAGGAACGCCAACAATCATTGATTGAAAATTATATTATCGATCCTACTGCAGCATGGATTACCGATGTAGCTGTGATAGAAGGGAAAAATCTTAATGATCCTTTTCATACATCTGTTTCTATTAATGAAGAACTTAAGGTTGATTTCCCTATTGGGGTTCATAGAGCAGTTGGTGGGCACCATGATTTTCCGAATTCTGGCGATTTACTATGTGCTGCTCTGGCATCCTGTTTTGAAACAGCACTCAGGCTGATTGCAAACCGTTTGCAGATCGTTCTACATAAAACTAAAGTTAGGGCTACGGCAAATGTTGATGTACGTGGGACTTTGAGAGTTGATATAAATGTGCCGGTATGTTTTCAGACAATGGGATTGGAAGTCGAGATTACCCTAAATAACTCTGTTAAAGAAGAAATGGCAAATAAATTAATTAAAGCTACTGAGCAAAGTTGTATAGTGCTACAAACGCTAATTAAAGGAACACCTGTTCTGGTCGATGCGAAAATTTTATATTGTGATAATACATCTATTTAATAAACTTCCGCTAATAGGCGGTTTTGCGATATGCTGGCTGACATGAACTAAAAGAATAATTGGCCGCTAATTGGCCGTATTGGCCATGGGCGACTGAAGTTTTTTTTCGCAATGTGTTCCGCGCAGATATCTCTCGATAGAGGACTCTGCGCGGAATTTCCTGTTTAGCCAGACAATCTGCGAAGAATGAATGCGGGAACGTTGTGCGTCACTTTTGCATAACTGTTTTTTATCGAAAAAATAAGTTTCTAAATTTGGAAACTATCCCTATCTTTGCCGAAAAGATACCTTTTGGAGTATTTTCAAACCCGCTTCTTAGAAGAAGCGGATAAGTTCATCGCAAGTCTTGATTCCAAGACTGCCAGTAAAGTCTTCTATAATATCGACCTTGCTGAACAAACAAACGATCCGAAGCTTTTCAAAAAGTTGCAAAATGACATTTGGGAGTTTCGTACCAGATATAATGGATTACAAATCAGGCTACTTGCCTTTTGGGACAAAACAGATGGAACGGAAACATTTGTTTTGGCGACTCATGGTTTTATTAAAAAGGTTGACAAAGTGCCCTCAAATGAAATTGATAGGGCAGTAAAAATTAAGGCAAAATATTTTGAAAGTAAACTAAAAAAATAGATTATGGCAAAGACAACAATGAAATCATTTTCACTTGCCGAAATGAAAGATAAATATATTGGTAAAGTTGGTACTGCGGACAGAGATAACTATGAATATGAGTTGAATATGGATGTACTAAGCCATATGATAAAGAAAGCCAGGCAAGAACGCAATTTGACCCAAGAACAATTAGGGAAACTTGTTGGCGTTCAGAAAGCACAGATTTCGAAATTAGAAAGTAGTGCAAATAGTGCGACAATTGATACTGTTCTTAAAGTATTCAAAGCCTTAAAAGCAGATATCCATTTCAACGTAACAATTGAAAAGAAACAACTACAATTATCATAGTCGCTAATTGCGAACGCACAACATTGCATTGGCGTTATGGCGGAGGACGGAAGGCAGGTGCCCAGCGGCGGCAAGAAATCAGCTTAGGTTCCAACTCGACCGTTATAAATTTAGCAACAGAATAAATCATCGGCTTTTGTATCTTTAATCAGCAACAGTTCCCGGCTGACGGATCGCGGAATTCCGCCACAACGCCAATGCGGGAACGTTGTATATCACCCTATCAGCTATAACTGAAAAATGGTCTGTCAGAGACCTTGAACGGCAACTGAATTCAGCCGTTTTTGAAAGAACTGTATTAGCCAACAAGAAAGTGTCAACACTGTTGACACAAGTATCACAAAATTTTTTTAAAGACCCGTATATATTTGAGTTCCTGGATTTACCTGATGGGCATTCTGAAAGTGACCTCGAAAAAGCATTGATTCTAAATTTGCAAAAGTTTATCCTCGAAATAGGCAAAGGGTTTACTTACATGGGCAATCAATACCGACTGCAGGTGGGCAACAAAGATTATTATACTGACCTGCTTTTTTATCACCGTGATTTACAATGCCTCGTATTATTCGAATTAAAAATTCAGGAATTTGAACCCGAATTTTTAGGCAAACTCAATTTTTACCTGGAAGCACTTGACCGTGATATAAAACGGCCATTTGAAAACAACAGCGTTGGTATATTGCTTTGCAAAGGAAAAGATACAGAAGTAGTGGAATATGCTATGGCCCGTAATACTTCCCCGGCAATGATTGCTGATTATGAAACTAAGCTGATATCCAAAAAAGTGCTGGCAAATAAACTGCACCAGTTGGTAGAACAGTTATCTAAAGAAGAAAATGACTAATGGACAAAAAGACATTACAAACCAGCATACTTGAAAAACTAATTAAAGGCTTCTTTAAAACCTATAAAGAATTTTATGAAAGATTTTGGCAGTACCTTAATAATCAACCAGGTTATCGGGAAATACTGTTTGTTTTATAAGTATCTATTTGTTTTTGGCTTCCAGTAACCCCGGCAATTTTTTCAAAGTAAAATAAATCAATCCCAGCATTACCGCGAACAAAATAGTAAATACCCATAGTTTCTGGTAATTCTGCGGCGCTAATAAGTGATTGGCTGATGAATAAACGAGAGAACGGGGATCAGTAAGCACATTCCAACTGTTGAAACGGAGAAACCTGCCGATAAAAATACCATAGCTGCACAGTAGCAGGCTTAAAAATTCGCAAATGGTTACCCAGATTGGTTTAAGATGGCGCAATAAAAATTTCTCAACATTCATCAGTGAAATCATACCCAGTATCAACCCATTCCAGGCGGCGGAGATCACCAGGATCAGGTCGTACCAGAACGGAATAGGTAACCTTTGCTCGTAGTGAAAAATATCTGTAATAATATACGGGGCATTCGGAAAGAAGAGTAACCATATAACCAGCATAAGTATAGCCAGGAAATTTATTTTTTTCAGTTTTAACAGTTGTGTACTCATCACATAGGGAATCGCCGCCAGAAAAATATTCCAGGGGTAGAAGCTATAGTCTTCAGTGGGAGCAAACCGGTAACGGACCAGTAATAAACTCATTGAAAAAGTGATGGATAGTAACAGCATCTTACTGACAGGTGATATTTTCAGTTTCATAAAAGGGCAGTAATTTTGGGAATGAAAATGAGCAGTCCGATGATTACGGAAATAATGGCCGACCAAAGAACGGCGCCTGCAGCCACATCTTTCGAAATTTTGATCAGTGGGTGATGAGATTCATGAACGGCATCGCAAAGCTGTTCAATGGCATGGTTACACATTTCCAGGCTGATCACAAGCGCAAAGCAAATAAGCAGTATGCACCATTCAACTAATGGGATCCCGAAAAACCAGCCTGCAATGGATATGGGAACAACGATGGCCAAATGGATTTTACCATTCCGGTCATTCTTTACAAAATGCCCAGTGCCTGAAATGGCATATCCAAAAGCTTTCATCAGGGATATTTTTTTCATATAAAAATATTTATTGATTTGCCTGCCCGGCCATATCAGAATCTATGCCTTTTCATCCACCAGAACAGGTTCGTGTAACTCAACGGGTCTTGCGCTTCGTTTAAGCATCCGCATGTTCAGCAGTTCTACGATAAAAGAAAAAGCCATCGCAAAGTACACGTAGTTCTTTAACTGCAAATCATGCAATTTTTCACTATTCCAGCCTTCTACCAATAACACAAAACCGATCATCACTAAAAAAGAAAGCGCCAGCATTTTAAGGGTAGGATGTTTGTGAATAAAGGCTGAGATCTTTGGGCTGAACAAAAACATAACGATCATGGCAACCACCACTGCACTGATCATTACCTCCAGACGCTTAGCCGTACCACCCGCTGTTAGTATGCTGTCGAAGCTGAACACCATATCAATTAACATAATCTGCACCACTGCCTGCCCAAAACCCAAAGGTTTTGTTTTTACGCCTGCTGCCGTATCTGCTTCACCTTCCAGTTTGTGGTGTATTTCTTTAACTGTTTTATAAATAAGAAATAACCCTCCTGCCAGCATTACCAGGCTGGCCAGGTCAAAACTTTTTCCGAATACAGTTAGCAGCGACCTGCCTTTTTGTGCCAGCAACCAGCTAAGTCCGAATAACAGAATGGTTCTTAAGATCATACCGCTTACCATCCAGATAGACCTTGCTTTGGATTGCAGTGGTTTTGGCATCCGATTCATGATAATGCTTACAAAAATGACATTATCAATGCCCAGCACTATTTCCAGGATTACCAATACCAAAAAACTAATTAAACTTTCTGTAGTGTACAATGATTCCATAATGAACGTATGTATTAAAATTTATAAAAGCAGGCGTTATAACTTCTGTTGCAGGGAAAGATGCCGGCAGATATTTTTTACAATAGCCGGCCCCTCATATATAAAGCCCGTCCATACCTGCACCAATGACGCGCCTGCCGATAATTTTTCTGTTGCATCCGCCCCGGTAAAAATGCCACCACTGGCAATGATGGGTATCTTTCCTTCTGTTTGTTTAGAAAGATAACTTACAATGTCTGTAGCCATTTTTTTAACCGGCAACCCACTCAATCCCCCGGCCCCTATATTTTGACTTTTGACTTTTGACTTTTCACTTACCAAACCCTCCCTGCTAATGGTTGTATTCGTTGCCACTAATCCACTCAGCGCTACTTCAAATGAAAGCGCAACGATATCAGCCAATTGTTCCTTTGTAAGGTCCGGGGCTATTTTTAATAATAATGGTTTTGGTTTTGCTTTTGACTGGTTTTGATTTTGAAGTTCAGATAGAATTTTCTTTAACGATTCTTTTTCCTGCAGTTCACGAAGTCCGGGTGTATTTGGCGAACTCACATTCACCACAAAATAATCCACACAATCAAATAACTCATTAAAACAAATGCGGTAATCTTTCCAGGCATCTTCATTCGGAGTTATTTTATTCTTGCCGATGTTACCACCGATGATGAGTTTGGAGTTAGGGGTGAGGAGCCTGGATTGCCGCCATTTGGTGAGCCTTATTTTGATGGTTTCCGCGCCATCATTATTAAATCCCATTCGGTTAATCAGCGCTTTATCAGCGGGCAAACGAAACAGTCTTGGTTTAACGTTGCCGGGTTGTGCTTTGGGTGTAACAGTGCCAATTTCAATAAAACCAAAACCCAGCGCTTCCAGTTCGTTCAAATAGCTTGCATTTTTGTCGAAGCCCGCACCCAATCCAACCGGGTTACTGAAAGGGAGTCCAAAGACCGTTTTCTGCAATTCGGTTCCGGCAAAGCAAAAATTTTGTTTGAGAAGCGATTTTACGGGTCTGATTTTACAGCCCGCTTTAAGCATATTCATCGAAAAATAATGCACATCTTCCGGCGGAAAGCAGAATAACAAATCTCTGATAAGCGGATAAATCATGTTGCGAAGATACGCGCGGCACACTATTGACAGTCAGCCACCATCAGAAATCCACCCAACCCCCTAACTCCCAACTCATCCTCCCCCCTCCTGCCAAACAAAAGGTTGTTTATGCAACCTTTTGTTTGTTTTTTTCCTACATTTGATCAGCTAAAATTCTTTGTTATGCAGGAAGCATATATCGTTGCCGGTTACCGTACCGCGGTGGCTAAAAGTAAAAAAGGGGGATTTCGTTTTTTCCGTTCGGATGACCTGGCTGTTGAAGTAATCAGGGGCCTGGTGGCTTCTATACCGCAACTGGATGTTAAAAGAGTGGATGATGTGATTGTTGGAAACGCGGTTCCGGAAGCAGAGCAGGGTTTACAGTTTGGCCGGATCATTTCTGCCCGTGCCCTTGGTATTGACGTGGCCGGATTAACCATCAACCGGTATTGTGCCAGTGGCCTGGAGAGCATTGCCATGGCAACGGCTAAAATCCGTACAGGCATGGCTGATTGTATTATCGCGGGCGGAACAGAAAGCATGAGCCTGGTACCCACGGCAGGCTGGAAAACGGTTCCGGCTTATTCTATCGCGAAAGATGAACCGGATTATTACTTAAGCATGGGGTTAACGGCTGAGGCGGTTGCCAAAGAATATAAAGTGAACCGTGAGGACCAGGATGCTTTTGCTGTAAGCTCTCATCAAAAAGCATTAAACGCCATACAACAGGGCTATTTTAAAAGCGGGATATTGCCTATCAGTGTTGAAGAGACCTATTTTAATGAAAAAGGTAAAAAAGCAACCCGTTCTTATATAGTAGATACGGATGAAGGGGTACGTGCCGATACCAATATTGAGGCATTGGGCAAACTCAAACCCGCCTTTGCCATTGGTGGATCGGTAACCGCCGGCAACTCTTCACAAACCAGTGATGGCGCGGCTTTTGCTTTAGTGATGAGTGAACGGATGGTTGTGGAACTGGGATTGAAACCCATTGGCCGTTTGGTTAACTGCGCTTCTGCCGGTGTGCATCCCCGAATCATGGGTATCGGGCCCGTTGCCGCTATACCAAAAGTATTAAAGCAGGCGAATATGAGTCTGAACGATATTGACCTGATAGAATTAAATGAAGCCTTTGCTTCTCAATCACTGGCGGTAATTCGCGAACTGGGCCTTAACCCTGCTATCGTAAATATTAATGGCGGCGCCATTGCTTTAGGACACCCATTGGGATGCACCGGTTGTAAATTAACCATTCAGATTTTGAATGATATGAAAAGGTTACATAAAAAATACGGAATCGTTTCTGCCTGTGTAGGTGGCGGACAGGGGATTGCCGGCATCATCGAAAATTTATAAATGGCTGCGTATCAAATTTATTTCAAAGGCCCCGCTATTTTGGCGGGGTTTTTTATGCTACCGGCTAAAAATAGTCTGCCGCTAAAGATTAGCAAACTAAATGACCAATATCATACTTATATTGAGAGGGCTGGAATAACTTTACCTGACATAAACTTGCCATGAAAAACATATTGGTTCCCACTGATTTTTCGGCCACCGCCAGAAATGCCGGCCGATATGCGTTGCAATTAGCTGAACAACTGGGCGCGCCCAAAGTAATCTTTTATAATGCCTACCAGGCGCCTTTAATGGTTGATCCCATGGTACCCGCGGTGCAGCTACTGAATGAAGACAGTCTTAAAAAGGATAGTAAGGAAGCGCTGGAGAAATTTAAATTATTTGTAAAAGCTTTTTGTCCTCCTACCTGTGAAATAGATACTTTTAGTGAATATGCATTACTGCATAACGGCCTTGATGCGGCCTGCGCATCAACTGGCTCCGGCCTGATTGTAATGGGTATTACCGGTGGTGGGCTACTTACAGAGAAACTGATTGGCAGTAACACTACCTCTGTTGCCAAACATTCAACTATACCTGTCATCATTGTTCCCCCTAATGCCAGGTTTACCAAGATAGAAGAGATTATGTTATTGAGTGATTTTGACAAAGCGGATAAAACCATACCTGTTGAGCCGCTCAGGAAAATAATTGAAGAAACAAAAGCAAAACTTTTTGTGTTCAATGTTGAAGAAGAAGTAGATGAATATGGTGTTACCTATCCTTCCAATGTGTTAGGGGAAAGCTATGCAGTGCATACACTGCTTCAGGATCTTGCACCGGAATATCATTTCACAAAAAATACAAACTATATGAAAGCCATTGATGAATTTGTGCTGGAACATCATATAGACCTGATCATTACCATTCCTCAAAAACATGGTTTTATTGAGAGCCTGTTTACAAGCAGTCATACAAAAATGCTGGCTTTTCATAGCCATATACCTTTGATGGTGGTGCATAAATGAGCTAACTCAAATATTTTCCAACAATCGGTACCCTTCTTCCCACCCCAAAGGCTTTGGGCGAAATCCGGATGATGGGGCAGAACTGGTTTCTTTTGTATTCGTTGGTATTAACCATTTTCAATGTGCGGTCCACCAGCGTTGCATCAAATCCCTGTGCTTTAATTTCATCAGGCCCCAGGTGTTTTTCAATATATTGATACAGAATATGGTCGAGGATTTTGTAATCAGGTAAACTATCGCTGTCTTTCTGGTTGGGCCTTAATTCAGCGCTCGGTACTTTGGTAATAATGTTATTGGGAATGATTTCTTTGGTACGATTCATATATTTCGCCAGAGCATATACCTGTAATTTATAGCAATCCCCTAATACGCCCAGGCCGCCTGCCATATCACCATACAACGTACCATAGCCTGTAGCGAGTTCACTTTTATTAGAAGTATTTAACAGGATATATCCGAATTTGTTGGAGAGGGCCATTAATAAGTTTCCCCTGCTGCGGCTTTGTATATTTTCTTCCGCCAGTGAAAAAGGAAGATTGCCAAAAACAGGTTTTAGTGTTTTCAAAAAAGCATCATACACCTCATTAATGTGGATGATATCATAAGGATTTTCCAGGTTTTTACTGAGTTGTACGGCATCATCAACCGAATGATCTGTTGAATAAGGCGATGGCAGCAGAATCGCTCTCACATTTTCTTTGCCCAATGCGTCACAGGCAATCGCCAGTGTAACTGCCGAATCAATGCCGCCGGATGAGCCCAGAATGGCTTTACTAAATCCCATTTTGGTAAAATAGTCGCGAATGCCTAATACCAATGCATCATACACCTGTGCAATATTCAGTTCCGGTTCAAGTGTAGCGGGATTCAGCTCTTTACCCGGTACACGGCCGGCGGGTTCCAGGATGGGCGCATCAATCGTTCCATCATCCAGTAATACCACGCTTTCAAAAGCTTCTTCAAACTGGGGAAATGCTTTGCAAAGGTTGGCATCTTTATCAAAAATTAAAGACGCCCCGTCAAATACTACTTCTGTCTGGCTGCCAATGGCATTGCAATAAAACATAGGCAGATGATACTTTAATACATTCGCCTTAATCACCGATTTGCGATCTTCATCATGTGTATAATCAAAAGGAGAAGCGCTGATGTTTAGCATGATATCCGGCTGCTGCTCCATTAATTTATCCATGGGACAAATGCGATACAATGGATGATCACCCAGGTTCCAGATGTCTTCACAAATGGTAATAGCGAGGCGTTTGCCTTTAAAGGGTACTACCTGCCAGTCGAAGGCGGGTTCAAAATACCGGTACTCATCAAATACATCGTAGGTAGGTAATAAAGTTTTATGAATTTCGGCTTTCACTTCTTTTTCGTAAAGAAAAAATGCGGCATTAAAAAGGCTTTTGCCTTTTTGCAGGGTATTCCTTGCCGGGCTGCCAATTAATACGCCAATGGTATCGGCATGCTGCCTTATCTGGTCTATGGCTGCATAGCATTTATGAATGAAATCATTGAACTCAACAAAATCCCTTGCCGGATACCCACACACGCTCATCTCACTGAAAATGACCAGGTCGCCACCCGCTGATTTTGCTTTTTCGATAGCCTGAATTATCTTATTCGTATTGCTTTCAAAATTGCCGATATGATAATTCTGCTGGGCTAAAAATATCTTCATGGTGTAAAGTTCCGTAACTTTTGGATAGTTTTTCATTTTTAAGATAACAATTTGCATCCCTGCAGGTCAATACAGAAACCGGTGCCGGCGAACGCATGGTTATACAGACGAATAACCTGTACATTCTTTAACAGACAAATAATTAAAACATAGCTGCCTGTATGCCGTGTAGGATTACTTTTGTAAATGCTGCCGCATTATAATGAAGCCTATGAAGCAAAACTTGTTGTATATCTGTATTATGCTGGTTATATTGGCTTGCCAATCAAAAAAAAGCATTCCTGATGTGTCTGGTATCAAAATATCCCTGCAGACAGAAAGATTTGAAAAAGATTTTTTTTCGCTGGATACTTTACAACTGAATAGCTCCCTGCAAAAACTGTTTCAAAAATATCCTGGTTTTACACAGGATTATTTATTCAATATTTTAGGCAGCTCAACCGGTAATGCCATTAAAGATGTAACCCTGTTTCTTCGCGGCTATACAGGTATGTACCAGGCTTCTCTTGGTAAGTTCAAACAGTTTAACAGTGTTGAGAAAGAAGTGATACGTGGGTTGCAATTTGTAAAATATTATTTCCCCCGATACCCGCTTCCTAAAAAACTGATTACTTTTATCGGGCCCATTAACAGTTATGGTAATATTATTACGCCCGATGCGTTGGCTGTGGGGCTACAGCTATCAATGGGCAGAGACTATCCCTTGTACCTCACAGTAGAAGGGCAGCAGTTGTATCCGCGATTTATTTCAAGAAAATTTGAACCCGCCTATATACCGGTAAACTGTATTCGTAATATTATTGATGATATGTATCCGGATAAAAGTATGGGCAGGCCATTAATTGAACAAATGGTGGAAGCGGGTAAGCGTATGTATTTGCTTGACAGATTTTTACCCGAATTGCCAGACACTTTAAAAACAGGCTATACCGAACAGCAGTTAAAAGGGTGTTTTGAAAGTGAGAAAAATATCTGGAGCTTTTTTGTACAGAATGATCTTTTGTATAATTCAGACCCTACCGTTACCCGCGATTATATGACGGATGGCCCCAACACTACCGCTTTTGGGGATGCTTCTCCCGGTAATATCGGGCAGTTTGTTGGTTGGCAGATGGTAAACAAATGGATGGAAAAAAATAAAGATGCATCGCTGGATACTTTGATGAAAAAGCCGGCCAAACAACTATTTGAAGAGGCGAGGTACAAACCTAAATAGTACTAATTCATTTTTGTGGGCGCGATCATTTCAAAAGAAGGGATATTAACGGAGAATAATTGTTTGCTGTTTTCATTCTGCATTTGATAACTGCCATGCATCTTACCCATTTCTGTTCGCAGGTTACAACCGCTCACATACTGGTAATTCTCGCCTGGTTTTAGTACAGGTTGCACACCTACCACTCCTTCACCTTCCACTTCACTGTGTTCGCCATTACTATCGAAAATATACCACTGCCGACGCAGCAGTTTAACCGTAAAATTGTTATGGTTTTCAATGGTTATGCGATAGGCAAACATGTATTCACCGTTCATAGGCTTGCTGTAGTCGGCCTGGTAAAAGGTCTCTACACTAATTTCTACGCCCTCTGAAATTTTGGATACCATTGATGACTAGGGTTGCTCCAGGTAAAAATAAGGAATTGGAACAAAAAAACCTGTGAAAAAATAGGGAATAGTAGATATCCCCTACTTAGGAGCCAATCATCAGAATTATCCATCTGTTTTAACAGTGTTGTGTTGCGTTTGCGCTTAATTTTGCAGCAATTAATAAATAGGATATGACAAAAATTGCTGTTGCAAACGGGGATGGTATCGGCCCGGAGATTATGAAGGCTGTTTTATCGGTTTTTAAAGCCGCCAAAGTACCCCTCGAATTTGTTTTTGTTGATATGGGTAAATGGGTGTTTGATAAAGGGTATAGCAACGGAATGACGCCTGAGGCACAGCATACGATTGAAGCTTATGGTATTCTCTTCAAAGGTCCGATGGAAACACCTAAAGGCAAAGGCGTAAAAAGTGTAAACGTAACTGCCCGTAAAACATGGAACACCTACGCCAATAAAAGAACTTTCCAGACATTACATGGGGTGGATACGGTTTTTAGTAAGGCAGGAATTCCCATTGATATTACCATTGTTCGTGAAAATATTGAAGACACCTATGGTGGTGTTGAACACATGCTTACGCATGATGTGGCCCTCAGCCGCCGCTTCATTACCCGACCGGGTAGTTTGCAGGTTATCAAGTATGCTTTTGAAATGGCTAAAAAGAAAGGGGCCACCCGCATCACCTGCGGTCACAAAGCCAATATCATGAAATTAACCGATGGCTTGTTCCTCGATGTGTTTTATGAAGTGGCCAAAGACTATCCGGAACTGAATGCTGATGATGTGATCGTGGATGATCTTTGTATGAAACTGGTTAGCCGTCCAGATTTATTTGATGTGGTGGTACTTACTAACCTGCAGGGAGATATCGTGAGTGATCTTTGCGCCGGACTGGTTGGTGGCCTGGGTTTTGCGCCTTCGGCCAATATCGGAGATCATATCTCTATTTTTGAAGCGGTACACGGAACAGCGCCGGATATCGCCGGTAAAAATATAGCCAATCCTACCTCGCTGTTACTGAGTGGACTTGGTATGCTTCGTCACCTCGGTTTAATGGAAGTAGCCACTATTATTGAGAATGCATTATTATTTACCCTTGAAAGTGGTGTGCATACAGGTGATTTTGGCGATAAGAGTATTCCCTCTTTAAGCACCACAGGGTTTACTGAAGCGATTATCGCCAATTTTGGAAAAATTCCGGCACATAATCCCAAACCATTTATCGCGGACCAGGAACCTACCCCTACTCAATTTAAATTAGAAAAAAACCCCATGCTCGAAAGTGAGGAGCTAAGCCTGGTATCCCTGGTTGGGGTGGATCTCTTTATAGAAAGTAACCTGCAACCGGCTGCCATTGCTGAAAAATGCCTGCTTCATTCAGCGGATATCTTCAAATTGGTTACCATCAGCAACCGGGGTACACAGGTTTGGCCCAAGGGTTCTTCTTTTACCAACCTGGTTAACCAATATTGCGCCCGTTTTGAAAGCCTGGGGAGTATACCGGTAACACAGGTAGATATTCTGGAGCTGTATAAAAGCCTGTCACAGGATTTTAAAATATGTTCTACCGAACTGTTGAATAAATGGGGCGATAAAAAGGCGTATAGCCTGGCACAGGGACAATAGTGATTGTTTACACCCCATCCTTTTTTAGCAGGGGTTATGGTGGTTCTCATTTTTAATGTAATTTCACGGCTCATTTAAAAGAGCAATCGAACTATGGCTGAAGTGATTTTAATGCCCCGACTTAGCGACACCATGACGGAAGGTGTGATTGCTGCCTGGCATAAAAAGGTAGGCGATTCAGTAAAGAAAGGCGACTTATTAGCTGAGATAGAAACAGATAAAGCTACCATGGAACTGGAAAGTTACCAGGATGGTACATTGTTATATACCGGAACCCCTGCCGGAGGAAAACTGCAGGTGAATGACCTGCTGGCTATTTTTGGTAAGGCCGGTGAAGACGTGTCGTCATTGGTTGCACAACATGCAGGAGGGAAGGTAGCCGTTAGGAGTGAAAAGGGAGGAGTGAAAAGTGAAAAAGTAGAAAAATCATCTATTGATATTGCGTCTATGGAAGAAGTGGTTTTGATGCCAAGATTGAGTGATACCATGACAGAAGGCGTAATAGCCGGCTGGCAGAAAAATATTGGAGATACGGTTAAAAAAGGAGAAGTGCTGGCAGATATTGAAACCGATAAAGCTACCATGGAACTGGAAAGTTACAAGGATGGAATTTTATTATACCAGGGAGCAAAAGCGGGAGAAAAAATAGCAGTAAATGAGTTGCTATGCATCATCGGAAAAAAAGGACTGGATGTGAATGCGATAGTTGCAGCCGTTAAAGCATCAGTAGAACATACCCCTGTTAACACAGCCCCAACTCCAGGCTCCCAACTCCAGGCTCCCAACCCCCCTGCTGTTGCGATTGTAAATGAAGGCAGGATATTCGCTTCGCCACTCGCCAAAAAGCTGGCAACTGAAAAGGGGATTGATCTTCGCTATGTAAAAGGCACAGGCGATAATGGCAGAATAACCAAAACAGATATTGACGGATATACACCTTCGTCAAATCCAATAACCACCCCAGGCTCCCAACTCCAAACTCCAGACTCATCAGCATCTGGAGGAAAGGAAAGTTTCGAAGAAGTACCGGTATCCCAGATGCGTAAAGTAATTGCCCGCCGTTTAAGTGAAAGTTTATTTACGGCTCCGCATTTCTACCTTACTATGCGTATCAATATGGATGCTGCTGTAGCTGCCCGTGTAAAGATGAATGAATCAGCACCCGTTAAAATCAGTTTTAATGATTTGGTATTGAAAGCAACGGCACTGGCCTTACGCCAACATCCCAAAGTAAACAGTAGCTGGCTGGGTGATAAGATCCGCTACAATCACCATATTAATATTGGTGTGGCGGTTGCGGTAGAAGATGGGTTATTGGTACCGGTGGTTCGTTTCGCTGATGGGAAATCATTGAGCCAGATTGGCGCCGAAGTAAAAGACTTCGCGCAAAAAGCAAAAGATAAAAAATTACAACCAGCCGATTGGGAAGGAAGTACTTTCACTATTTCCAATCTCGGCATGTTTGGTATAGATGAATTCACCGCTATTATCAATCCACCCGATGCCTGTATCCTGGCAGTAGGCGGTATTGCACAGGTACCTGTTGTAAAAAACGGCCAGGTAGTACCGGGTAATGTGATGAAGCTGACCATGAGTTGCGACCACCGGGTAGTAGATGGCGCAACAGGTTCTGCTTTCTTGCAAACGCTGAAAGGCTTACTGGAAGAGCCTTTGCGTATGTTGGTATAATCAAATCATTGGCCCTAATCATCAGTTCTCATCAAAATCACAGCCTATCGGCGCGCCCGGTGCAATTTCTTTGTGTTGCGGTAAGCTGATGTCTTTCGGTTTGCTAATGCGTTCCATGGCATAACTAAAATGCGCTTTTAAAGGAACGTTACTCTTTTGCATTTGCGCTGCATATTGTTTTAAAGTTTGCAGCCTGTCGAAACAGATAGATTTTACAAGGTAGTTGGCCTGGTCACTCTGACTTAATCCCAGCATCCAGGTCAATACCATTTGTTGTGTCTGCAGTTGCACTTCTCCCTTCAGGCCCTTTTGCATAGGCGCTTTCCATGTTTTGGTAATGATGGCATCCAGCACATCGTCCCATCCAATGGTATTTGCCTGTGCTTTAAACTGTACCAGGCGGTTGGCTCTTTCCGGATTAAAGAGAAAGGATAATTCAAAATCTGTTAAGGCTTCCGCAGCCGCAACCGGATCAAAACTCATTCCAGTTCTTTTGGCAAATAATTCACCCACGCCATAATACATAGGCGGGCGGGGTGGTATCAGTTGCATTATCTTATCTGGCATGGTAAGCATCTCGGGCGATAAACAATCCAGTGCAGCCTGCAATGCTTTTTCCTGAGTGGCCTTCGTTAATATCTGTGGTTTATCCTGCTGATCACCACGAATACTGTAACTGTAATTCATGCCTCCGATGAGTTTACAGGTGGCTTCATATTGGTAACGGTGATAATTATATACGGGTACCAATACCTCTTCCAAACTTGCCATAGGGGTATGTAAACGAATGGCTTTTTCAGAAAATTGGTCTATGGCTTTTTGTCTAACCTGGATAACGTTCTTCAGTTCATCAATCGCGTCATTTCCATTATCCCATAAATGCGCTTTTGGATGAAAACCACTGGCGGCGCGTGCATCAGCATCGGCAATAAACAGGAAACCCTGTTTGGTATTCTCGTCCAGGATGTTCTTCAAAGCAGCAGTTTCATCGGTACCTGGTGCAAAACTGGCATAACCATACCTGATGGCCCGCTTATCCCAATCACCTATTTCATTGGTGAATACCTGTGTAAAATCTACCTCACCCTTACTGTTCACAAACACATTCGGATGCGGATAATCCATAACAGAGGCACGGTTATTGAAACTGGATGCATAGTTGTGTTGCAGTCCGAGTGTATGCCCCACTTCATGTGCCGCCAATTGGCGTAAACGCTGAAGGGCAGCGTTCTCCATGGTTTCGGGAACAGGCTTACCAGCTTCATAAGGAGACAGCAGACCGGTAAAAATTAAATAATCCTGGCGAACACGTAAAGAACCTAAAGTTACCTGTCCTTTGATGATCTCTCCCGTTCGGGGATCAGTAATAGTGGCGCCATAACTCCATCCGCGGGTGGAACGGTGCACCCAATTAATCATATTGTAACGGATGTCCATGGCATCGGCGGTATCGGGCAATATTGCAACGATGAAAGCATTTCGGAAACCGGCTGCTTCATAAGCCTGGTTCCACCAGCGGGCGCCATCCAGTAATGCAGAGCGGATAGGTTCGGGTGTTCCATTATCCAGGTAATAGACAATGGGTTTTACCGGCTCACTACTGGCGGCATAAGGATCTTTCTTTTCCAGCCGATGGCGGGCGATGAACATTTTTTGTATGGGATCGGAGAAGGGGCTGCTATAGTCGAAATAGGAAATGCCAAAATAACCGGTTCTGATATCGTAAGGGCGGGGTATGTATTTGTTGTCGGGTAATTGCACAAAGGAATGGTGCATACGTACCGTAATAGATTCGGGGGATGGGGTAACGGTGGTAACAAACCTGCCTGCATCGCTGCCACCGGTAAAACTGATGGTGGCCTCAAACTCACTGTTCAATGGAAAATTTTTGGTATTGGCCAGGTATATGGCAGAGCGAGGCTCACTGAATGTGTAACTACCCTGGCGCATGGTTTTAATTTTGTCGGCTACCTGCTGTGCATCTCTTACAAAAAAAGGAGTGGCATCAACCAATACTTTATCGCTCTCCTCTTCATCAATCACAAAACTACCAATGGTAGACTGGGCAAAGGATTCCCTTACGGCACGTTGTTCATTTTTATCGGTTGAGGATGCACGGTAGCTGTAATTGGGCTGCACCAGCAACAATTTTTTCCCCACTTTATTAAAAGCAACAATGCGCGAACCGCCTATCAGGCCCCTGTCAAGGCCAATATCATTCGATCCCAGGCCGGCGGGCAGGGAGTTTATATATAGAAATTCCTTGTCGAATTTGTCTACCTGTAACCAGATCTTACCATTTACCGCATCCCACCAAAAAGTGAAATACCCATCATAGCGTTTCATGTTTTTTGTTTTGTCTGCAATTTTGGAATTGGTTTGGCCATTGGCGAAAAGAACAAATAAACAAAATAGGCCGAAGAAAAATTTACGCATAGGAAGAATTTTGATAAACCGAGAAAAAATATTTTTACTGGTTTTCGGGATAAAAATATTTTAAATATACTTGATAATTATCACGAAAATGTAACTGTGTATACTCTTTATTTTATTGTCTCATAAAAAAATCCTGTTATCATTTTTTGAACAAAAACAATAACAGGATATAAGTGAACCGGCAAAACAGGTATTAGCTGGCTGAAGCATCTCCACCGCCAAACAGTGTACCGTCTGGTGCAGGCGTTGGCGTAGTGTCAACTACCGGCGCTTCTGCAACAACGGGGGCCGGAGCCTTAACTGCCGCGGGTTTTACCACTTTCTTAGGGGCCACTTTCTTCCTGGGAGCCGCCTTTTTTACTATTTTTTTTGCAGCAGGTTTTACTGCTTTTTGGGGGGCCACTTTTTTCTTGGGCGCTGCCTTCTTAACTGGCTTTTTGGGAGTAACTTTTTTGGCTACAGGTTTTTTCTTAGCTACTGGTTTTTTGGCCACTGCTTTTTTAACTACTTTTTTTACGGCGTTTTTTTTCTTAGGAGCTACTTTTTTGACGGTCTTTTTTGCCGCGGGTTTTACTGCTTTTTTAGGGGCCACTTTTTTCTTAGCAGCCGCTTTTTTAACTACTTTTTTAGCAGCCGCTTTTTTTGCTACTGGTTTTTTCTTCGCTACTTTTTTAGCAGCTACTTTTTTAGCCGGTTTTTTTACAATTTTTTTAGGAGTCGCTTTTTTGGCTGTTTTTTTAGCGGCTTTCTTTTTGCTTGCTTTTGCCATGATGGTATGGGTTTGTGTTTTGTTAATGATGAGACTTGTAAGTTAAAAAAATATTTTTGTAAATAGTATCATTTCAGGTAAGGAATATTTTACACTGGGTAAGGTACGGTATTATTGGAAGCCTTGTCTTTGTAACCATTGCACACATTGTAAGGGCCATTGATTCAGCAATGCATCACCGGGGGCCATTCCAAAACCATGTCCGCCATGATCATAAATGTATAAAGAGGCGGGCACTTTATTTTTCTTCAGCGCCTCATAAAAAGCGATACTGTTTTGTGGAGGTACCCCATGATCATCATCCGCATGAACCAAAAAAACCGGGGGTGTTTCGGCTGTCACTCTTTTTTCGGTTGATATATTATTAACCAACCCTTCTGAAGGTATTCTTCCAAGCAGCATTTCCCTACTGTAACGGTGGCCAAACAGTGTATCCATTGATATTACCGGATAAATAAGAATGGAGAATGAGGGCCGGCTGCTAAATTTTTCCAGCGGATTGGTTGCTTCCGGATTTACTTTTTGAAAAATGGTTGTAGCAGTAGAAGCCAGGTGCCCACCCGCCGAAAAGCCCATCACACCCGTCTTTTCCGGGTCAATATGCCATTCGGCTGCCCTGTATCTTACTATCCGGATGGCGGTAGTTAGATCATTATATTGAGCCGGGTACTGATGGCCCTCCTGTTGTTGGTTATTTAAACGGTAATGCAATACAAAAGCATCAATTCCGTGGTTATTAAAAAATTTAGCAGGTAATATTCCTTCCTTTTCCCAGGCCAGCATCGTATAAGCGCCACCGGGGCAGATCACCACTGCTGTTTTATGGGGGGATGGATTCTTAGAAGGGTAATAATCCATAAAAGGAGCAATCGTATCAAAACCCTTATGAATAATGCCTTCAGAAGAGGGGTACAGGAAGATACGCTGTTTCGAATAGGCGGTCCGTTGTGTAATCATGAGCAGGAGTACAATAGTTAAGGTACGCATAAGTGCCTGTTTAGTTGGTTGGTTATGATTGGCGGATTGGAATTTGCCGGAAATTTAATCCGTTAATCTGTAATCCGTCTATCAATATTACTGTAATTTAGACTATGAAGAAAACGATGGTACTTGGCGCTTCTGATAACCCTTCGCGGTATAGTTACCTGGCTGTTGAAAAACTAAACAGGTATGGCCATCCTGTGATAGCCATTGGTAATAAGGAAGGAAAGGTTGGTGAAACAAAGATCATAACCGGGCGCCCCGCGGAAAAGGAGGTGGACACGGTTACGCTTTACCTGAATCCCCGGATACAAAAAGAGTATTACGATTATATACTCGCTTTACATCCCAAAAGAATTATTTTTAATCCGGGCGCTGAGAATGCAGAACTGAATGAGCTGGCGCAAGCCAATGGGATAGAAACCAAAGAGGCCTGTACGTTGGTTATGTTGGGTACGGGGCAGTATTAGCAAAATAATTGGGTATCAAACATCCTGCAAGGGTAGTTAATCCTGGCGGATGCGGTTAAATATTCATTTCACTTATTAATCTCTGAAAGCCATGAAACCAACGCTACTGCTTTTCAGCTTACTATTTATTTTCAATACCCTTGTCTTTGCCCAGTTTCGCGGCAAATTGCAATATACTTATGTGGGCGATACTACGCTTGATATGAAGATTGATTTAAGTCGTAATCACCGGGTAAAGGTTAAAAATATCAGTGCCACCACCGTTTCTGGTATCATAACAGAGTTTAATGGATTGAATGCCGATGGAGGTGTGGTAACTACGGGTGGCGGTGGTTTTGCTGTATTTCCCAATGGAGGAACGGTTAACCTGGCAGCAGGTGATTCTGTGGTGGTACAGGGTTGGAGCAGGGGCTGGTTTGAATGTACCAATTGCCCGCTGGCAACCGGAAATAACAGCAAAAAAGTTCGTTTTATGTTTTCACAAAACGGAACCGCCGACAGGGATACCCTGATTCAGGATATTACCGTTATCTATAATTCAGATGCAACGGTGAATGCCTTAAGTTATGTAACCACGGGTGGCAGCTATACTATTAAAGGCGCTTTTAAACTGCCTGCTTATTTAAAAGACTCTGTTCAGAGCATTACTTTTTATCTGCAGAATTCCAATTCGAACAATAAAGAATGGCAAATTACTCCGGCTTCTACTACCACCTCTGCTTTTGGAGACCAATACTACCATTTCAATTTTACTGCTGTTAGCAGAAACGACTGGCGTATTCAGGCAAGAACGGTTGTGAAGAGTGGTATCAAGTGGTTTATTCCCAACACCAATGTGCCTGTAACCGGTTCCGGAACCGCATTTCTTGGCAGGATTGCTCCTTTTGGGGTAGGTAATTTTGCCATTGACTCAGTACGAACCTATCAAACACAAACGGGTTTTTGGCGGGGCGTTTTTGTTTCGTCTGATAGTTCGCTGATTATTTTTCCAGGGCAGGAAAACTGGAACAATGCCAGCGTAAATAAATTAAACAGCCGGATGTATAAGTTAAAATTAAACAGCGCCAATTTTGGAGATACGGCCTGGACCTATTTAATAGGCGATGAAACATGGGGTGGCGCCGCAAGTAAGGACGGCCGCTATGCCATTTATCTGTTAAACCAGGGTGGAGCAGACAGAACAAATGTTTCCAAGGATTGGGTAGGTATCATCAATACAATAACCGGAGTAAAAATATGGGGAAGCGGGGGCAATCTTCCTATCAATATATATGAAGGGCTGGAAGTGGCCATGAGTAAGGATGGCAGGTATTTTGCCATAGGTACAACGGGCAATGGTGTGGTTACCCTATTTGAAAATAACCATGCAGTCAATGGTACGGCAACGGTAACACAAAAATGGCAGATGCCCTGTACCGGGCAGGTGAGGAAAATAGTGTTTAGTGATGATGGGCAGCATCTGTATGCAGGCAGCGGTGATATGTTTCTGCGTAAATTTAAAATTTCGGATGGCACGCTGGTATGGAAAGCCTATACAGGCGGATGGCCCTTCATCAACGGCTTGAAATTTTCTACAGACAGTGCCTATATATATACCGGCACCAAATCATTCGACATCACCAAAGTAAATGTGCTAACCGGTGAAGTTACCTGGTCGGCTTTTACTGGCAACCTGGATGTATATAACAGCAGCAATGGCAGATATGTAATGGATTTTAGCGGACAATTAATCAACAATTCAACGGGTACCATCGTTGGAAAAATTCAGCCATCTTCTCAAAAAGCTTTTGCTTATTTAGATGATTTTGTGATTAGTGGAGACAGGGGTATAGACATTTATCATCCATTTGGTTCCTTACATGCTACCAGAAGTACTTATATGGATGATGGCAGCGGTGAACAGTCGCAGTATAACTGGGTTGATTCAACGGGTACTAAAATTGTGGTACTGGCCAGGGATATGGTAAGTAATGGTCCGCCCAAAAATGGGATTGGTTGCTGGCGGATAACGCCTACCATCAATCGCTACCCTACGCTGGATTCTATACCCAACCTTACGGTATCTACCGGCGATAGTGTGTATACCATTTTACGTTATGCAGACAGAGATGCACATGCCCTTACCATTACAACGTCTGCTACTTCAGCGAGCCTGGTAGTACGTATGGGTACCAATGATACTTTATGGATGAGGCCTGCCAGTGGACATACCGGAACAGATACGGTAACGGTTAATATCCGCGAATCAGCTACTACTGAAAGATTGCTTGTGTACAATAAATTTATCGTTACAGCTTCCTGTGCATCTACTGCCGCCGCCACTGCTACCGCTGCATCTACCACCAGTTTTTGTACCGGGGGGAGTGTGGTATTAAATGCCAATACCGGAACCGGCTTAACCTATCAGTGGCTAAAAGATGCCACAGCGATTACGTCGGCTACAGCGGCATCTTATACGGCTACTGCCAGTGGTAGTTATACAGTAACAGTAACCAATGCAGGTGGTTGTTCTACTACTTCTTCTGCTATTGTGGTTACGGTTAACACACTACCTGCTGCAACGATTACTGCCGCTACCGCTACTTCTATTTGTGCCGGAAGTAGTGTGGTATTAAATGCCAATACCGGTACGGGCTATACTTATCAGTGGTTAAAGGATGCGGTTAACATCAGCGGTGCAACCACAGGATCTTATACTGCCACCACCAGCGGTAGTTATACAGTAACCATTACAAACAGTAATGCCTGTTCCGCTACATCCACGGCCACTGTTGTAACCGTGGCTACTATTCCATCTGCCCCAACAGTTGTTGGGGTTACTTATTGCCAGGGAGTTACTGCTCCAGTATTGGCTGGAACCGCCTCTTCTGGTAATTCTTTGCTGTGGTATACGGTAGCTACCGGAGGAACCGGTTCAGCCACAGCGCCCACACCATCTACGGCTACTGCCGGTACTGTGGACTATTATGTTAGTCAGATTACAGCCACAGGCAGTTGCGAAAGCGCCAGGTCTAAGCTTACGGTAACTGTTAAATCTTCACCTTCCACGCCAACAATTGTTCGGGATACGGCTAACAATCTTGTTTCTTCGGCAATAATTGGCAATCTTTGGTATAAGGATGGCATTGCATTAAGTGATACAACACAGAAATATAAACCCACTACCGCGGCTAATTATTCTGTAAAGACAACACAAAATGGCTGTGCCAGTAGTATGAGCGCTAATTATTATTATTTGGTAACGGCCCTGGTAAATTTTTCGAACAATCAATATCTTATATTGTACCCTAATCCAACCAGGGAAGATATCAGGATTGATTATAAACTGGATGGTCAGTACCAGTTAAATATAAAAATGTATGATCTGGGTGGTAAATTAGTTTTGAAAAAAGATAAAATAAGCAGTGGTACCTCGGTTAGTTTGAAAAGCCTTTCCAGGGCGATGTATCTGGTAATGGTGAGTGATAAGAATGGCAAGCTGATGTATACTGATAAAATTATAAAAGAATAAAAAATCTATTTGTATGAAGAATATGTATATGTCAGGAAAATTAGGGTTGGTCTGTTTGATTTTTGCGGGTTTATTGGCTTGTAGTAAATCACCGTCACCCGCACCAACCCCTACCCCCACACCCACACCAACTCCAACGGAGGAGAATATTGTTTTTGCGGTAGACATTGATCCCGGAACCGGCATATATACTGCTTTGGGCGCCACACAGGATGCAAAGGTTACCATCAGCTCAAAGCTGCCCGGCTCGGGTGTAACGGTAGATGTTACCGTGAAGAAAGATTCAGATAATTCAGTTGTTTCGAGTTCATCAGTTACAACGTCCATATCACCATTAACTGTCACTATCTCTAACCTGTCGCCCGGTGTTGTATGTACGGCCACATTTACTGTCACTTCAAAAACCACTGCTACCAATACAACTTCAAAATCTTTTAAAATTGCAAGGAAGTGAGGATTGTTGTTGGTCGCCTGACCAACAATACAATCACCCCGCCCAACCCTCCCTATCCAAACTCCTATAATCGAGCAGTAATTCAATCATCCAACAGTTTTTATAAGTGGTGGCTAACTGCGAAGCAGGCAAGGTAAAGTTGTTACTGATTAAAGTCTTGCGTAACCTAATGTTTCAATATCCGTAACGCTTTTTGTCAAATATGTTTGTCTGTTGGTTAGTACATATAGACTGTCACAAATGTCAATAGTATGCCTGTACATATGGTCGGTGATAAGCAGACCTTTGTTTGTCTTTTCTTCTATAAGTAGTTCTTTCACCTTTTCAATTTGTAAGGGATTCAGGTGAGTAAAAGGTTCATCCAGCATAGCAAACTGCGATGCAGACTTCACAATTACATACAATTCTATTAACCTGCGCTCACCTCCTGAAAGACTACCAACAGAAGACTTATCTCTTGTTGCAAACTCAGAAAATCTATCTTGAAATTTGCTGAACTCCAGTCCAAAATCTTGAAACACCCGACGAAGTGAGAGAGACTTTGGAATAAAATTAAACTCTGGCAAATACACTAACAAGTCAGGTCGTTTGAAACTTTCAACAATAGAAATATGATCAAACCTAACGGACTTCTCACAAGGCAAACTACCGTAAATAATTTTCATCAGGCAGGATTTGCCTTGTCCGTTTTTTCCTAATAATCCTGTTATCTTTCCGGTTTCACATCTAAGGTAAATGCCCGATAATATTTTTCTTCCGTCGAACTCGAGCTGAACGCCGTCTATCTCTAATACATGATTCATTTTAAGTGATATGTCAGAATGAGAAGAAGGAGAAATAGAACAAAGTCAAAAGATAATGTAGCCCTCCAAAGCAGAGTCTTTGCGACACCTAAATTTTGATAGTAATAATATTCATTCTTTTTATTGGTGTTTATAAAATAGTAAGTCAATCCCAATGTCACAACTTTACACCAGAAGATACCGAAGAAACTGGCGAAACCATACATCCAGAATGCTCTGAGACAAAAAGCTGTGATAATCGCCGATAGCAGCAGAAAATTCTTATAAAAAGTCCAGACAAGTCTTATGATTTTAAATAGTCGCATAATGGCTACAACGATAAGGGCTTTAAGTATTCTAGGATTGGCCAAGGTCCAGCCGTGGCTTACCGCTGCTAAATAAACTAACATAAATATAATAAAACTTCCATTTATAGACTTTGCTCGCCCAGCTAATACAAAAAAGATTAGAATTACGAAGGGCCAACACCGCTAAAAATATAAGTTTGTCGTCGAATGTATTTCATGCTCTGGTTTTTTAAATATACATTATATTTTTATATGATCCACAAACAAATATCCACCCCTATTATTGAAAACGAATCCATTATTTAGTGACATTGCATCAAACCGTAGTAATACTTGACCACTTCCGTCTGATTTTCCTCAATTTATTTTACAGGGTCTATATTTTCATTTCTTTTCCATGCAGCAAACACTCTAACCACCGAGTCTGGAAGATAATTAGAAATAAATTTCACTTTACTGTCAAGTCGGGAATGAGGATTATTTATTGGATAATATCGGAAAGAAACAAGCGGGCACCCGATTTTATTGCTTATTGCGGTATCAATTTGAAAATGGGTATTCTTTTTATCACAACGCAACAAGCCAATTCCTTCGAACCTGGTCTGGTTAAAGATGTAGCTTACTTTACATCGCTTATAAGCAACAGCATCGATAGTCGTATCAGGTAAAAAATCAAAACTGTCCACTGGAAGCGGCGTGCGGTTTGCGAAATTCCACCCTCCAGAATATTTTGTAGTATCTGTATATCGATATTTGCGTTCTACAGAGGCTGTATCACTGAAGCTTGCATATTCATAAGCCCACTTTTTTTTCAAGTCTACAAAGCGATATCCAATGGGTATGATATTGACGGATCGGCTGGTGCCTGTTTCAAAGAACCAAATGCGACAGATTTGTGTAATGCCGATACTGTCTTGATACCAGGCTTTTTCAGACAGTGTGATGTATGGAGTGTCAATGTTGTTGTTGAATTTCCAAAATGTACTTACACGCTCAACCGCTTCGCTGGAAAGGGTGGTATAGCGAGAACCTTTGCAATTGCTGAATAGGGCAATTGCAAAGGAGAAACCTACAATAACGAACATCCGATTCATAAATTCTAGTTATGGAGTAAAAGCTTGTGGATATGTATATGTCCTAGTGAGTCCAGTGTTAAATGATTGTACGCCGGTAAAGATTGTTCCCGTAAATGAAGCAGTTACAAGAGGTGATTGAGTATTCACATAAGATGCATTTGCACCTGTTTTGGAATAAGTATAGCTAGGATCCTTCCATAATGCTTGTGAACCTGACATGGTTGCACCTAAAAATATACCTCCTGTTCCAGATCCTGTTCCCACCACATCAAGAAAACTTCTCACTCTAATACTATCGTTGCCAGGAATCTGCGGATCTACGGTAAAATTTAAATAAGCATAACGGGTATATTCTCCATCATTTCCCCCACCGCCATCTCCCCCGGGGCACAAGCTTTGGTAATCAGGTGTATCACAGCCACCACATGTTGTTCCAACGTATTCAGATGTTTGATACGTACTTCCGTTTGAATAATGATATGTTGTAACTAAATACCAATCAATACAAGTGGAATTTACTTTCTTAGTATCAGAATTTTGTTTTGCTTGAATAGTACCGTAAGATACCATTTTTTTATGCTTAAACTCAAATTGCCGTAACTGTAAGGAACCCCATTCTTAAGACAAAAAGTAATTGCTTTGCTAACGTTCAGTGTATCAGCATCAAATATTCGTGTAGGGAAGAAACTGCAGCGTTTCCCAGCAATAAGAACGTATGTAATTAATCACCCCGCCCAACCCTCCCTATCCAAACTCCTATAATGAATAGCCTCCGCCAAATGCTCGGGCTTAATATGCTCACTCCCCGCAAGATCAGCAATGGTACGGCTTACCTTGAGTATGCGGTCGTAAGCGCGGGCGCTGAGGTTTAGTTTTTCCATCGCTTTCTTTAATAAATTTTCACCCACGGTGCCTATCACGCAAATTTCGCGTAATTGTTTGCTGCTCATTTGCGCATTGGCATAGATTCCGGGATGATCCCTGTAACGTTCGGCCTGAATCTCCCTGGCGCTGATTACCCGTTCACGAATAGTGGCGGAAGCTTCGCCATTGTGTTGATTACTCAGTTCATTAAAGGCTACGGGGGTTACTTCTACATGCAGATCAATCCTGTCTAATAAAGGCCCCGATACTTTATTCAGGTATTTCTGCACGGCGCCGGGCGGGCAGGTACATTGTTTTTCAGGATGATTGTAAAAACCGCAGGCGCAGGGATTCATCGAAGCAATCAACATAAAATTCGCCGGAAAATCCAATGCCATTTTTGCGCGGGAAATGGTTACCCTTCTTTCTTCCATGGGCTGGCGCATTACTTCAAGAACGGTTCTTTTAAATTCGGGTAGTTCATCTAAAAACAATACACCGTTATGTGCCAATGATATTTCACCGGGTTGGGGAGTGCTGCCACCCCCTACCAGCGCTACATCCGAAATAGTATGATGCGGCGAACGGAATGGCCGTTTATTAATTAACGCACTATGCTCTGGTAACTTACCTGCTACACTGTGGATCTTGGTGGTTTCTAATGCCTCCTGTAAACTCAGCGGTGGAAGTATTGTTGGTAAACGCTTGGCCAGCATGGTTTTTCCGGCGCCGGGCGGACCAATTAAAATAGCATTGTGCCCACCGGCAGCGGCTATTTCCATGGCTCGTTTAATATTTTCCTGCCCTTTTACTTCACTGAAATCAATCTCAAAATCATATTGATTACTGAAAAATTCATCCCTGGTATTTACTTCTACCGGTTGTAAGGTTGATCCACCAGAAAAAAAGTTTACAACTTCAGTTACATGTTTCACGCCATATACTTCGAGGTTGGTTACCATGCCCGCTTCCCTGGCATTGGCCAGTGGAACAATCAATCCCTTAAAACCTTCTTTGCGTGCCTGTATGGCAATGGGTAAAGCGCCTTTAATGGATTGCACTTCACCATCCAGGCTAAGTTCTCCCATAATTACATAATCTTTTAACCGTTCCGGCTCATCCAGTTGTTCACTGGCGCCCAATATGCCGATGGCTATGGGAAGATCAAAGGCAGAGCCCGTTTTACGGATATCTGCCGGTGCCAGGTTTACCACTAATTTGGTACGCGGCATAAAAAATTCATTGGCTTTAATGGCGCTCTCTGTTCTTTGCAAACTCTCGCGAACAGCATTATCGGGAAGGCCCACTATATGATAGCCCTGTCCCATACTAACATTCACTTCAATAGTGATGCTGATGGCTTCTACGCCATATACGGCGCTGCCAAAGGTTTTTACAAGCATGCTTACAAGTTTATTTCACCGTAAAACAGGTATTCGTTTTACAATGCCGTTACGAAAAACAGTCAATGGTTGCTCTTGTGTGGGGATTACAAGCAATAAAATGCCGCCATTATTATGGAGAGAAAGGTAGGGCAATAAACTATTTGGGGATAGCGTATTTATACCTAATCTGCAGATAGGTACTACTACACACGCGTTTTAATAGATTGGGTTATAATTTTTCTAAAAGGGCCACCACACCCTCTTTCCGCAAGATCAGGTAGCCGAGCCGGTCATTACTAATCCCTTCTTTCAGTTGATAACTGAATAGTAACTGGTCGTCTTTTACCGAGGTTTCAAAATAGTGGAACTGGATATTTGGGTACTTCTTCAGTTCATCGCCTATTTCATAGAGATGGGTTGATAAAATGAACAAGGCATTCTGCATTTTGCGTAATCCTTCAATTACCGTAGTGCTGCATTTTACGGCATCCTGTTGGTTAGTGCCTTTGAAAAGTTCATCAATCAGGATCAACCATTTTCTGCCATCACTTATTTTCTCTATCGTGCTTTTAATACGCTGTACTTCATTGAAGAAAAAGCTTTCTCCTTTAATAATATTATCCACTACCTGTATATTACTTAATAACCCGTCAAAAAAACTCAACTGCATTTCTTTGGCCGGTACGCCCATTCCCAGGTGTGCGAGATAAACGGCCACACCCACGGCTTTGATAAAGGTACTCTTGCCGGCCATATTGGCTCCGGTAAGAAAAATAAAATTTTTATCAACAGATAAATCAATGTCATAGGCTACAGGCTGTTCTATAAGCATATGATATAATCCTGTCTGTTTGATAAAAGGCGCGGTGTTTTGTGTAAATTCAGGAAAACAGAATGCGTATTTTTGGCAGGCCCATGCTATACCCAGGTATGCGTCAAATTTGCTATAAATGCCTACCAATTCGAAACAATTATTTTTAAAGTGGTAACGGATAAATCCCCCATACCTGAGAACCTGCCCGGGGGTAAGTTTTTTCTTATCCGCTAACATCATTTCCTGTAAAACAGGCTTCTTGAGTAACAGGGCCATGCGACTGGTCCAGGTTGTCAATTGCCTGCTCATTGTTTGATTTTTTAGCAGGTCCACTATCTGCTGAAGGCCCCTGGTAAAATCTATGGCATGCTCTACTGTATAGCGGATGAGGGAGTAATCCGGCCCGTTAATCAGTTTATACCAAACACTATTTATTGCATTGGGATGATTCGTAAAATGATTAATCTGCGATTCATAAAATCTTTCCATAACCATAATGGTGCCATTGGTTACGGTAATGGGCCAATCTTTTGCTGCCAGCATTAACTGCTGTATGGTTTGCTGCGTATCCAGTATTTCGGAGATAGCCCCCAACGGATTACCTAATAACTGGCGTAAATATTCCCTGCCACCATTGGTCTGCGTAAAATTCAAATGATGAAAAACAGACTGCTCTTCTTCACTATGAAAAATGGAAAGATCCGCGAGTGTGGTTTTATCTACCTGCATACGTTAGTTAAGCGGTTTTATCGGTCAAATTGAAGCCTTTGTCCCATCTGTGATTCATCAAACACCCCATTTCCATAAACCAGTTGCCCATTTATAAAAGTATGGGTTACTGAAGCGGGGAAACGAAAGCCTTCCAGCGGACTCCAGCCACATTTGTAGAGAATGTTTTCTTTGGTAACGGTAATCGGGCGGTTCATATCCACAAGAACCAGGTCGGCATAATATCCTTCCCTGATATAGCCACGTTCTTTGATCTGGAAACAGTTGGCTACTGCATGACTCATTTTCTCCACTACTTTCTCCAAACTTATTTTTCCTTCCTGCACATAATGAAGCATTAAAGAAAGGGAGTGCTGCACCAGCGGTAAGCCTGCATGGGCATGTTCATAATCTTCCTGCTTTTCCTGCCAGGTATGGGGCGCATGGTCTGTGGCAATCACATCCAGCCTGTCGTCTAATAATGCTTTCCACAAAGCTTCCCTGTTGTGGGGCGCCTTGATGGCAGGGTTGCATTTGACCTGGTTACCCAATCCTGCATAATCACCGGATGTAAAATGCAGGTGATGTACACATACTTCAGCCGTTATGCGTTTATTATTCAGCGGTATCATATTGGTGAACAACTGCAATTCTTTTTCTGTGCTGATATGCAGTATGTGTAAACGGCTATTGTATTTTTTGGCAAACTGTATGGCCCGGAACGACGACTCAAAACAGCCTTCTTCATTGCGTATAATAGGATGATCTGAGGGTTCCAGTATTTGTTTTTCGGATTTTAATTTTTGAAGATTGGCTTTGATGATGCTTTCATCTTCACAATGTGTTGCAATTAGCAGTTCTGATCCGGCGAATATTTTATCAAGCGTTAGCGGGTTATCTACCAATAAATTTCCGGTGGATGATCCCATAAATACCTTCACGCCGCAGATATCATTCTTTCTTTCATTGGTTCTCAGTACTTCTTCAATATTATCATTGGAAGTACCCATAAAAAAAGAGTAGTTAGCCAGCGAACTTCGTTTGCCTATTTCGTATTTATCTTCCAGCAACGCGTGTGTAAAGGCGGGAGGTTGTGTATTGGGCATTTCCATAAAAGAAGTTACCCCGCCCGCAACGGCGGCTTTTGCTTCGGTATAGATGGTTGCTTTGTGCGTTAAACCGGGTTCGCGAAAATGTACCTGGTCGTCAATGGCGCCGGGTAACAGAAACTGATTAGTACCGATAATCTCTATACATTTTTCCCTGGTATCAATGGAGGGAGCAATTTTTTCAATCCTTCCTTTTTTTATCAATACATCAGTAAAGGTTTTTTGTCCTTCATTGATGATACAGGTATTTTTAATGATATACTGATTCATACAGAGATTTGAGTCGGGGCCCCTTTGATGATACTGCAATTTATTAATTTCAAAAGCAAGCGCTTCATTTTTCTTGATTTACATTTCAAAAGACCATTTCCGGGCTGTGGTACTAGTCTTCGAAGTGTACCGAAAATACTACCATGCGTGAGAGTATCTGGCCCAGTACATTAGAGTACTTAAGGTTGGGATCCTGCTGGTGTATGTTTGATAAGCCATTACTGATTTTGATCTCGGGTGAAATGGTTACAAAGGGCAGGTAAAAATTAAACCCCATGCCCAGTTCAAAACCAAAATCATTGCGTTTGAGCTTGATAATATCATCTATATTCCTTGCAGCGGAATTGCTGGACAGGTCCATGTCAAACTTAATACCCCCCAGCATATAGGTTCTGAAATTGCCAATCCTGTCTGAATTGAATTTAAGCTGAAACGGGAAGCTCACCAGTGTGGAAGGCAGGCTTTGAATTTGAAAATCAGCTTCTCCCGGTTTTGTTTTACTAAGGGTATACGCAATGTATTTTGATCCGCCAATAATCAGCGAAGGGTTACATCTAACCTGAAAATGATTACTCAAACGTGCTGTGGCCAGTAGCCCCATGGCAATGCCCCCACTTGAACCGGGTTCCGCGCTCATGATTGAATCGTTCTGTAAAAACAGGGGCGATTTTGCCAGGTGTAAATAGGAGTAGTTATAACCCAGTGACAGGCCAAAATAATACACCAGATCATCGTGGTTACGGCGATACAACTCCTTCTGTGCATGCAGTTGCGATGTACAGGAAAGAAGAATAATGATGAGCAGGACTACTTGCTTCCGCAGTAAATAGTGCATATTCCGAAACTAAGCTTTTTCAAATAAGTTTGGGTAAATCCTGCTTCATGCATAATGTTTAAAAAGGGTTTTCCTTCGGGAAAGGCTTGAACACTATCGTTCAGGTATTGGTAGGCGTCTTTGTTTTTAGCAAACAATTTCCCGATAGCAGGCGCCACTGTATTCATGTAAAAGGTATACAAATTTTTGAAACCGGCCCGCGTGGGCTTTGAAAATTCCAATACCACCAATTTGCCACCGGGCTGTAATACACGGTACATCTCTTTCAAACCCTTATCCAGGTTTTGAAAATTTCGTACCCCAAAGGCAACAGTGATGGCATCAAAACTATTGTCTGCAAAACGGATCACTTCACTATCACCGGTTAACAGTTCAATCTGGCCGGTAAGTCCCAGTTTCTCCAGTTTTTTTCTCCCCAGTTCCAGCATGCCTTCCGAAATATCAATGCCTGTAATCTTTTCAGGCTTCAGAAGCCGGTAAGTTAAAATGGCTACATCACCTGTGCCGGTAGCAACATCCAGTATTATTTTTGGTTGCAGTTGTTTTAACTGGCTGATGGCCTTTTTTCGCCACCAAACATCTATGCCGGCGCTGAGGAACCTGTTCAAAAAATCGTAGCGATAGGCAATTTTGTTAAACATATCGGCCACCTGTTCTTTCTTGTTCAGTTCACTATGCTGGTAAGGCATTACTTCATCATGCGCAAATTTTGCCATAGGCAGCGAAGATATTGAATTTCTAACGCTGGGGACTTATTGTGCAGGATACAAAACCCCCTTTGAGGTTAATATTTCGCAAAAATTCTTATAGCAATTCGGTACTTTCTGCTAAAGGATGCCGGCCTGCGTATTATCTTCGTTCAAATGAAGGCGCGTATTTACAGATCAACGGGTTCCTGGTATGCCGCGAAAGCGGAGAATGGAAGGGTGTACCAGGCACGCATTAAAGGCGTTTTTAAAATTGATGAGATCACTTCCACCAATCCCATCGCGGTGGGTGATGAAGTGGAGATGGAGATTGAAAATATACAGGAAGAATCGGCCATGATAGATCATATTTATGACCGGCGAAATTATGTTGCCAGGGTATCGCCACATAATAAAAGACTACACCATATTATTGCGTCCAATCTCGACCAGAGTATCCTGTTTGCTACTTTGAAGGATCCCAAAACTTCGCAGGGATTTATGGACAGGTTCCTGGTGTCTTGCGAATCGTATCATATTCCCGCTATCATCGTTTTTAATAAGTCTGATCTGTATAAGAAAAAAGAACTGGAAAAATTTGCTTTGTTGAAGGGGATATATGAGGCGGTGGGCTATAAAGTTTTATTAGTAAGTGTACAGGATAACATAGGAATAGCGGAAGTAAAATCATTGTTGCATAATAAAACCACTTTACTAAGCGGGCATAGCGGTGTGGGTAAATCAACTTTTATCAATACCGTTTTTCCTGAATTCAACCTAAGAACGCAGGAAGTGAGTGGCTGGAGTGGCAAGGGATTACATACGACTACTTTTGCTGAAATGTTTGACCTGGCTGATGGCGGACAGGTCATTGATACACCTGGTGTGCGGGAGTTTGGGATTGTAGATATTCCCAAACAGGAACTCTCGCACTATTTTCCTGAAATGAAACAATTGATGAATAATTGCCAGTTTAATAACTGTATGCATATTAATGAACCCGGTTGCGCCGTAAAGGATGCCGTGAATAAAGGAACGGTTTCTGTTGACAGGTATGCCAGTTACCTCACTATTTTAGATACCATGGAAGACAAAAGTTATTGAGCATTTGAATTGGTATACCAGGAGGCATATTTAATATAGTTATTCGATATCCTCTCTATTTCTCCATGAATGAGTTCCTGTGAAATATCTTTTACTTTTTTTGCCGGTACCCCCGCATAAATAGTACCTGCTTCTACAATAGTTCCCTCCAGTAATACAGCGCCGGCAGCAATGATGGAATGGCTATGAACCACACACCTGTCCATCACAATGGCCCCCATACCTATTAATACATTGTCGTGTAAAGTACAACCATGTACCAATGCATTGTGACCGATAGAAACATTATTGCCAATTACGGTTGGGTTCTTCTGGTAGGTGCAATGTATAACCGCTCCATCCTGCACATTTACCTTGTTGCCCATTTTAATATAATGTACATCACCCCGTATTACCGCGTTAAACCAAACACTGCAATCGTCACCCATTACTACATCGCCCACAATAGTGGCATTGGGCGCTACAAAACATTGATGGCCAAATTGCGGGTGTTTGCCTAGGATAGTGAGGATGGTTGCCATGAGGGGGGTTGATAGTTGACAGATGCTATGTTTTTGGGTAACTTTTGACGGATTGAAGGAATGAAGATAACTTTATTTAAAGAATTCTACAACTGTCATCTAACATGAACAACAGGCAACTTTTTCTGCGGCATATTGCACAAACTTCTCCTTCGCCAATCGGTATTGAGATGGTGAAAGCCGCTGGTATTCATTTATGGGATACAACCGGTAAGCAATATGTAGATATGATCTCCGGATTCAGTGTATGCAATGTCGGGCACTCTCATCCCAAAGTTGTAAAGGCTGTCCAGGACCAGGCCGCGGAATATATGCACCTGATTGTGTATGGTGAATTTATTGAATCGCCACAAACAACTTATGCCAGATTACTTACCGATCATTTGCCCTCATCTCTTAACTGCGTTTACTTCACTAATAGCGGGGCGGAAGCTACAGAGGGTGCCATGAAACTGGCCAAGCGGGTAACAGGAAGGTCAAAGATCATAGCATTTAATTATTCGTACCATGGCAGTACACAAGGTGCGCTGAGTGTAATGGGAGATGAATACTGGCGTAATGCCTTCCGGCCCTTATTGCCTGATATCTTTCATTACGATTATAACAGTTGGGAAGTGATTGATGCTATCGATTCGCAAACAGCCTGTGTAATACTGGAAACCGTGCAGGCAGAGAGCGGAATTATAGCGCCTGCCAAAGAATGGTTACAGGCCATCAGGCAAAAATGTGACCAGCATTGTGTTTTATTAATACTGGATGAAATTCAGGCTGGCTTTGGCAGAACGGGCTCTCTCTGGGCCTTTGAGCAGTTTGCTATGGTACCTGATATTTTGTTATTAGGAAAAGCGTTAGGCGGCGGAATGCCCCTGGGCGCTTTTATTTCCAGCCGGCAAATGATGCATACATTAACGCATGATCCGGTATTGGGGCATATTACCACTTTCGGGGGTCATCCTGTTTCCTGTGCAGCCGGAAAAGCGGCATTGGAAGTATTACTCGAAGGTAATTTCATTAATGAAGTAAAAAGAAAAGAACAAATATTGCTTACACACCTGGTTCATCCCACCATCCTTTCTTATCGAAGTTCCGGCCTCTGGATGTCATTACAATTTGCCTCTGATGAAATAATCCGTACCATCATTCATCAATGTATTCAAAACGGATTAATCACCGACTGGTTCCTTTTCGCCCCCGACCGCATGCGGATAGCCCCTCCATTAATTACCAGTGATGAGGAGTTGATAAAAATCTGCGAATTAATTATTAAAAGCATTGAGGAGGCTGAATGCTGAACGCTTATTTTTGCTTTTTGCGTTATTCGTTCAAAGTCATCCTGCAAAAACGGCTATACAGTTTTTCGTAAATAGGAATAATATTGGTGATATCAAATCTAACTGCCTGCTGGTAAGCGGCTTCTTTCATAGTAGCCATTTTAGCATCATCGTGAAGCAGGTCAATGGCAAATTTGCTCATAGCGGCTACATCGCCTACATCCGCTAAAAAACCGGTCTTGTTCTGGATATTGATCTCAGACAATCCGCCTGCATTCGTGCTGATTACTACTACCCTGGCCGCCATGGCTTCAAGGGCCGCCAAACCAAAACTCTCATATTCAGAGGGCAGGAGGAATACATCACTCACGGCAAGTATATCTTCCATCTGTTCCTGCTTGCCTAAAAAACGTACATCATCATCAACACCCAATACCCTTACCAGTTCTTCAATGGCAGGTCTTTCCGGCCCATCACCCACCAATAATAATTTAGCCGGCATTTCTTTACGAACAGCGGCGAATATGGTAACTACATCATCCACCCTTTTTACTTTTCTGAAATTGGATGCATGTATCAAAACCTTTTCCCCGTTCGGCGCAATCACTTTCCGGAACGGGGCGATGGGTTTTTTATTGAAACGCGTTACATCTACAAAATTGTAGATCACTTCAATGTCTTTGTGAATGGCAAATGACTTATAGGTTTCGTCTTTCAGATTTTGTGAAACAGCAGTGATAGCATCGCTTTCATTGATGGAGAAAGTGACTACCGGTTCGTATGTTTTATCTTTACCCACCAGCGTAATATCCGTTCCATGGAGGGTGGTAATGACAGGTATATTTCTGCCGGTTTTTTGTTTTACAATCTGTTTGGCCATATAGGCCGCAGATGCATGGGGTATGGCATAGTGTACATGTAAGAGGTCAAGATCATGGTTAATGATTACATCTACCATGGTACTGGCCAATGCTACTTCGTAGGGGGGATAATCAAATAGGGGGTAGGTAGGTACCCTTACTTCATGATAAAAAATATTGGCATTGAATTCATTCAGCCTTACCGGTTGCTGGTAAGTAATAAAGTGAACCTGGTGCCCTTCATCAGCAAGCGCTTTGCCCAACTCGGTGGCCAGAACACCACTACCACCAAAAGTGGGGTAGCAAACAATCCCTATACGCATAAGATTTCGGTTTGTAGTTTGCAAGTAACAATTATTTATCCATTTATCATATTCCGTTCATCCTGCTTGGTCAAACAATACAAATAGTTAACTTTAGCGGTATGAAGAAAATACTACTCTCGCTTATTTGTATCCCTTTTCTGACCATGGCACAGCCTTCAGAAGATGCGGCAGTTATTAAAAAGATAGCTGATGAAATACTCAGGAATGGCAAAGCCTATGAACAGTTATACGAACTAACCAAACAGGTTGGGGGCCGTTTAGCCGGCTCTCCCCAGTCTGTAAAAGCGGTTGAATGGGGTAAGCGTACTTTAGAAAAAAACGGGGCCGACAATGTGTTTTTACAGGAATGTATGGTTCCCCATTGGGTGAGGGGTGGGCAGGATAAAGCGGAGATTGTTATCATTAATAAAAAGAAATCCAATCGCCCACTGGATGTGCTGGCCCTTGGAAATTCAATGGGCAGTGGTGGTACGGTTACTGCTGAAGTATTGGCTGTTGCTGATTTTGAAGAGCTTGAAAAAAGAAAAGAGGAAGTTAAAGGCAAGATTGTATACTATAACCAGGGCTTTGACCCAACCAATGTAAAACCCTTTGTTTCGTATGGCCAGACGGGTATTTACCGAAGATCGGGGCCCAGTCGTGCGGCCAAATATGGAGCCGTGGGTGTGATGATACGCTCACTAACTGAATCAACCGCGAATGATCCGCATACCGGCGCTATGGCCTATATGGATTCTTTTCCCAAAATCCCCGCCATCGCGGTTGGTCCGAGAGATGCCGATGCCGTATGGGCATTGAGTAAACAGTCGTCTTTTACCCTGTCTATGACAACCTATGGTTCCTTTCTTCCTGATGCGGTTGACCATAATGTAATTGCTGAGCTGAAAGGTTCGGAATTTCCCAATGAGTATATCACTATTGGCGGACATCTGGATAGCTGGGACGTGAATGAAGGCGCACATGATGATGGTGCGGGGGTAGTTCATACTATTGAAGTAATGCGGGCTTTGCGGGCCATTGGTTACCAACCCAAACATACTTTGCGATTTGTATTATTTGCCAATGAGGAAAATGGTTTGAGGGGTGGATCCAAATACGCGGAAGTAGCTAAAGAAAAAGGAGAGAAACACCTGTTTGCGCTGGAAAGTGATGCAGGTGGATTTACGCCCCGGGGTTTTTCTATACAGGCCAATAAAGAACAGATGGCTAAGTTGCAAAGTTGGTTACCCTTGTTAACTCCTTATGGAACGCATGAAATAACCCCAGAGGGTGGTGGCGCGGATATTGGCCCCTTGAACAGGACCTTTGGTACGCCCGTGGGTGAATTATTTCCCGACCCGCAGCGATATTTTGATCTGCACCATGCAAGAAGTGATGTTTTTGAAAATGTACATAAACGCGAATTATTATTAGGCGCGGTAAACATGGCGGCATTGATTTACCTTGTTGATAAATACGGGTTGTAATGAAAAAAATTCTCTGGATAGTTTCAACTATACTATTGGTAGTACTTGCCATTTTTATTTACTGGCGTTTCTATTTTGTGCTGGCAGAGGGTACCCAGGCCGGCACATTGAATATCTTTCAGAAAAAAGGTATCATTTTTAAAACCTATGAAGGAAAAATTATCCTGAGTGGATTTAAAGCCAATGTGCAGAGTAACGAATTCTCATTTAGTGTTACGAAAGAACCAGTGGCACAGGAACTGCTGAAAGTGTCGGGCAGAGAAGTGAATATTCATTACAAACAATATTTCGGCTCCCTGCCATGGAGGGGTATGCAAAAATTTATTGTGGATAGTATTTATGAGGTTAGAGGCGTACAGGGAGAATCTATACTAAAACCTAAGGAAAGTTAGGAGTTAGGAGTCTGGAGTTAGGAGTGAAAAGTGAAAGGGGAAAAGTGATTTTCCTAAAATTATTAATTATTCCTTCCCTGCAGTAAAAAAATCGCCAGTCTTTTATGAATATCTGGAACCTTTGCTTTCCAGTTTTTAACCGTTTGTGTGCGGATGGTTTCAGTGGGGCCAGTGATATCTACCGCTATACAAATGTGGGTTTCTTCACGGCAGCTATCCAGTATGTCTTTGATGAGTGGATTATTCCGATAGGGGGTTTCGATAAATATTTGCGTGCAGTTTCGCTTTTGTGAATCGGCTTCCAGTTCTTTTATCTTTTTTTTCCTTTCCAAAGAATCAATCGGCAGGTAGCCATGAAATTGAAAACACTGCCCGTTCATGCCACTGGCCATCAGGGCCAATAAAATAGAATTGGGACCCACCAGGGGTTTCACGGTAATATTAGCCTGTTGAGCCGCCTGAACCAGTATCTGTCCGGGATCGGCCACACCCGGGCAACCTGCTTCACTGATGATGCCAATATTTTTTCCGGCTTTCAGCAATTGTAAAAATGATTGGGTTACTGCTGTTTCAGCTTTATGTATGATAAACCATTGGTAATCATCAATCACCATTTCTTTCCATATTTTTTTCAGAAAGCGTCTTGCCGTTTTATCATTTTCAACAAAGAAAACCTGGCAGTCTTTTACATAGTCAGGTATATAGGAAGGTATTGTTTCCAAAGCCTCTTCCTGCAAAACAGTTGGTATAAGATATACTTTTCCTTTCCCCATCTTGCTGAAAATTATCTTTCATTTTTTTTAAGGGGGTATAAGCTAAGTGTGGCGGCTACAACAGAATAACTGGGCGCCAATATCCACCCCAGAACCGGTACCAGGTGCATCATGTAAAAAATAAGACCATTGCCTATGGCCAGTCCTTTGTGCCCGCCAATAAAGAAGATACTTTCTGCCGGTGTTTTTTTATGTCGCTCCATGCTATAATCCATCATGGAGAAACCATAATAATAGCACTCTACTAAAATGGCAAGAACCGGTGTTAGCCAACCCACAAGGGGTATCAGGCCCAGCAGTAAAATGGATAAGATATACACGGTTTGCCACAAGGCATTCCGGCCTGCAATACCGATTCCTCTTTTTATATCTTTCAGAAACTGTTTAAAACTGAATGGAAATGTTTTCCCCTCAATAATGGCTTCCGTTCTTTCACTCAGGTAGGCGAATAAAGGTGAGCCAATGATTAAAAAAATGTATTTAAATAAGGAAAAATAGAAAAGCATCAGAATTAACCAGAGTAATAAACTGCCCATCGTAAATAAGAAACCAAGAAAGCTGCTGTTAATCCTGTCCAGCCATTGTTTCAATCCTGTTTTCAGGATGATCCATTCGATGAAATCGCTGGACGTTTGACTGAAGAAATACATGCCCACGATAAATAGGGTAGCGTATAGGATACCCGGTATCAATATCCATTTCCACAGTTTGTGTTTTTGTATAAAACGGTGGGCCTGAAAATAAGCCTGGATGGCAATAATCATTTCTTTCAGCACAATAGGAGGCGTTTTTGCCTGGCGAAGGTAACATATTCAGTAGTTTTATACGCATGAATGCCGTAACACTTCTGTGTTCTGTTAAATTATCTTGTTTTTAATCCGGATAAAATGACTATGCCTGGATATGGCTATCTCTTTTTCATCAACTAACGAAAGAAGTTTTAGAAAAGCTCTATGAGAACACAATCATCATACAAATAGCCGGTTTTCAGATTGTAAAGTAATACAACTCCTATAAAAATCTGCGAAATCAGCGATCAGAATTTAGGGCAGTTAACCGGCCTGTCTGTTGATGGGCGGTATATATAAATCAATGAAATTTCAATACCCCCCCTGTTTTGTGAAGCGGTTTTCAGTGGGGAGCTATTGTAATCATAGGTAGCGCTTATGCGGAAATCGTCAAACTCTAGTCCCAGGTAAGGTATGATGGCATCATTCAAACGTACCCAACTGCCAAAATAAAAACTGGTGGTTTTAGGGGCATCAGGTGTAGCATTTAATTGTATGGCCCCGCCTACCAGGGTTTCAGAGGTACTTCCTTGTAACACCTGCATGGCACTTAGATGAAGGGTACTGGAATGACCGAGTGGAAAATAAGCGCCACCATGAAAAGTAGTACGGGGGTTCAATACATATTGTGCACCGGTAAAAGACTGTTTGGGCCTGTTAATATGATACATGCTTATTCCGAAATAAAAATTATTCCGCTCAGTGGTGCTGCCATTGTATAAGATGCCGGCATTCACATCGATATAATTTGATTTGAGTGAAGCCCCGTTAAATATTTCAGAACTTACCCCGGTAAAACCAGAGCTTGTTAACTGGTCCTCAAAGGTAAGGTTGGTAGTATTGATGAGCATATTTGCATAGGTAACCTGAAACCCGGCGCCCAATTGGTGTAGGCCATCCTCATCCAATCCTTTATGGTAGGCGGTTGATATGGAAGCGTAGTTAAAATTTATGGCCCCATTGGCGCTATTATCATTAAAGCCCATAAAACCAACACCCCAGGTATCATTACTGGCAATCCGGTTCTGCATAATATGAAAATCGGCTGAAGCGGTTGCTGTGGTAAATGCATTATTAATGGTGGGCCACTGGTTTCTGTAATTGCCGGCTACACGATAAGTACCAAAAAATTTACCGGTAAATGCCGGATTTAAAGTGAGTGGTGATGAGAAGAATTGCGAAAAATGGGGGTCCTGTGCCTGGGTAGAACCAAGCCATAGGGATAAACCGCTTAGTATAATTAGTTTTCGCATAAATCTTTAGGTATACCGAATGTAAGTTAATCTGTGCAAGAAGGCAGATTAGCCACTAAATATTATAGCTGTCTTAACGCATTAGCTGTTGGGATTGAGCAGAAAAAGAGAATGACTATGATTGCATTTTGATGCCAAACGCAAGGTCACCAGCATCACCTAAACCAGGTACTATATAGCCCTTGGCCGTTAATTCATCATCAATATCGCCGCACCAGATACTGATATTTGAACCACATTCTCTCTGGATATATTCAATACCAACTGTGCAGGCAATGGCTACCACCACATGTATTTCACTGGGAGAGCCCTCTTCTTTCATATACCGAATGGTTTTTACGATGGATGCACCGGTGGCCAGCATGGGATCACTGATGATGACGATCCTGTCGTCCAGCGAAGGGCAGCTCATATATTCCATACTTATTTCGAATGTACCGTCGCGATGATGTTTGCGGTAGGCAGAAATAAAGGCATTATCGGCCTTGTCAAAATAATTCAGCATGCCATTGTGTAAGGGTAATCCGGCACGAAGAATGGTAGCCAATACCGGTTGAAACTCCAAAACCTTACTATCATGTATCCCAAGCGGGGTGGGTGTTTCAGCCGCTTTCCAGGGCAGCAGTTTACTGATCTCATAAGCGGCAACTTCACCAATACGCTCCAGGTTACGTCTAAAGCGTAAACGGTCTCCCTGTACATTTACATCTCGTATTTCAGCTACCCAGTTACTTACCAGGCTGTGTTGGTCGCTTAAATTTACTATCATGATAGCGGGAATTGCAGTTGTTTCAAAGCTCAAAACTAAATTCTATCAGTTGGAATGGAAAATTTTGTTTTTAAACGCCCTGGCGTTTGATATGCTTACACCAGATTACCAGGCTATACAAACGCAAACCTATCCCCGTCAAACAACCCTTTATCACTCAGTTTCAAATGTGGTATCACCAATAAAGCCATAAAACTCAGTGTCATAAAGGGGGCAGCCAATGATGAGCCCAATAATTTTGCCATGGCATCTATTTCCGTGTAAGCATGCGCAACTTTGTATCCATCATCCGCACTCATTAAACCGGCAACCGGCAGACCCAGCACCTTTGCACTATCGGCATTCACGCAACTTATGCCCCCTCTTTCTTTAATTACCAGGTTAATAGCTTTGGCGAGGCTCTCATCATCTGCGCCAACGGCAACAATATTATGACTGTCGTGGGCCACAGAAGAAGCGATTGCACCCTGTTTAAATCCAAAATTTTTAATAAAACATTTCGCAACAGGTGCAGTGTGGTAGCGGTTTACGACCACCATCTTCAGCATATCCTGTTCCGGATCACTCACCCATTCGCCATTGATGGCTTTACCGGTTAGTTGTAACCTGTTGGTAATGAGTTGCCCATCGAGGGCTTCCATTACGGGTATCTTTCCTTCCGTTACCGGATAACTATCCAATTGGATAGCAAGCGCGGTAACGGCGATTTCTTTACAGTCAAATTGATTGATTACTTTGGGATGAACGGATGTAATAAATGAATTTCCATCTTCTGCTACCCGTTCACCATCAATAAAAGTTTGATGGACGATGAAATTTTCAAGATCATTCACTACTATAAAATCTGCCGGATCACCTTCCCTTAGTAAACCAATATCGAGCCGGTAATGCAAAACAGGATTCACGCAGGCTGCTCGCAGAATCGAAAAAATATCATGCCCTTTTGCAACAGCCCTTGCACATAGCAGGTTAATATGGCCCGCAACCAAACTATCCGGATGCTTATCATCGCTACAGAACATGATCATTTTTGGATGATCCTCCAGTAATGCTATCAAGGCTTCAAAATTCTTTGCGGCACTACCTTCCCGTATCAAAATTTTCATACCATGCTGTAATTTATCAACCGCTTCTTCGGCTGTAAAACATTCATGGTCCGTTGATATACCCGCTTCAATATATTGTTTTGCCTCATCACCTCTTAATCCGGGTGCATGGCCATCTACGGGTTTCCCCAGTGCATGCGCGGAAGCGATCTTTTTCATCACTTCTGCATCCTTACACAATACACCCGGAAAATTCATCATCTCGCTCAGGTATTTGATCTCGTTTTTCTCCAGTAATTTTTTTACATCACCACTATTCAAATGGGCGCCGGCGGTTTCAAAAATAGTAGCAGGTACACAACTGGGCGCCCCAAAATTGAATTTGAAAGGAACCCGTTTTCCATTCTCAATCATAAATTCAATGCCATCCATTCCGCACACATTGGCAATCTCATGCGGATCACTAACTGTGCCAACTGTACCATGCACAACCGCCAGCCTCGCAAATTCACTGGGTATCAGCATACTACTTTCAATATGAACGTGACTGTCAATAAATCCCGGCAATATAAATTTTTGATGGGTAAGCGCCGCGTTTTGAATTTCCTGTATGGATTGAATAACCCCGTTTTTTACAAAAATTTCGGCCGGGTAGATGGATTTTTTCCAGACATCTACCAGATTTCCGGTAATACTGTATGAACCTGTATGCATAAAGTTGATCATCTTGGTTGTTCAAATAAAAGAGAATGCCCCGGCTGATCCGGAATCAAGCCATAGCCCTGTAAATCCCAAACGAAAATAAGTATATTCATTTCCATTCATCAATTCGATTTTTTTACAAATGATTTCAGCGGTATCTTACTTTTCAAATTCAACTATATATGAAATGAGCCTGTATCATTTGATGATCACTATCTGTGTATGATTACAGGGCGAATTCCATATTACCAAAACAACTAAAATAATCATATGAAAAAATTTCTCTTCCTCCTGCAGGCGCTTGTCTGCTTGTTTTTAGCCGGGTATGCACAGAAAAAAGACAAATTAAAATCCAATCCTCCTGTCGCCGTTATTGCGGATAACAGTGACTCTGTTGTTTATTCCAAAATCAGGTACCGTTCTATTGGTCCGTACAGAGGGGGCAGAAGCGCCGCTGCCGCAGGCAGTTATAAAAGCAGGACCACTTTTTATTTTGGTGGAACAGGGGGTGGTGTATGGAAAACAATTGATGGAGGCAGTAACTGGAAAAATATCAGTGATAAATATTTTGGGGGAACGATTGGCGCGGTTGCTGTAGCCCCTACCGATGAAACAATAGTGTATGCGGGTGAAGGCGAGAATACCATGCGGGGCAATGTGGCCGAGGGACTTGGAGGTATCTGGCGAAGTGATGATGCCGGTAAAAGCTGGCGTAACCTTGGGTTGAAAGATGGCCGCCATATCATCCGTATCATCATTCACCCAAAGGATCCCAATACAGTTTGGGTAGCCGTTATGGGCCATTTATTCGGGCCCAATGAAGAGCGGGGTGTTTATAAAACCACGGATGGCGGTAAAACATGGAAGAATACCTTATTTGTAAATAATCAAACCGGATGCTCAGACCTGGTAATAGAACCCGGTAATCCTTCTGTACTGTATGCCGGTATGTGGAGGGTAATACGTACCCCGCACAGCATGGAAAGTGGGGGCGATGGCAGTGGGTTATATAAAAGTACAGATGGCGGAGAAACCTGGAAAAGTTTAGCAACTAAGAAAGGCTTACCCAAAGGAACCTGGGGAATTGTAGGGGTTGCCGTGGCGCCATCTAATACAGATAAAATATATGCGATTATTGAAAGCGCCACAGGTGGTTTATTCGCGAGTGCCGATGGTGGAGAAACCTGGACACTTACCAGTAACGATAATAATATCCGTCAGCGTGCCTGGTATTACAGTAAAGTATTTGTTGATCCGAAAAATGAGAACCTTGTCTATTGCCCCAATGTAGAATTTATGCGTAGCAGAGACGGTGGCAAAACATTTCAAAGCGTAAATACACCGCATGGAGATCACCATGATCTTTGGATTGATCCGGAGGATGGTAGCCGAATGATTGTTGCAGATGATGGGGGCGCTCAGGTAAGTTTTGATGGCGCCAATAACTGGAGTACTTTGAATAACCAGCCAACCGGCCAATTTTATCGTGTGTCAACCGACAATTCTTTTCCTTACCGTATTTTGGGCGCACAACAGGATAATTCTACTGTTCGTATTAAAAGCCGAACAACCGGTGCAGGTATTACGGAAAGAGATTGGGAAACCACTGCTGGCAATGAAAGTGGATATGTACAAGCCGATCCCCTCAATCCGGACATTGTATATGGTGGTAATTATGGCGGTTATTTATCAAGGCTCGACCATAAAACCGGTGAGAACCGCGCTATTAGTGTCTGGCCTGATAACCCGATGGGTGCGGGTGCAGATGTTTTAAAATACCGGTTTCAGTGGAACTTCCCCTTTTTCTTTTCGCCGCACAATCCGAAAAAATTATATGCAGGAGGCAATCATTTATTCGTTACCGAAAATGAAGGCCAGAGCTGGGAAACCATCAGTCCTGATCTTACTACCAATGATAAATCCAGGCAGGCTTCCAGTGGCGGCCCTATCACCAAAGACAATACATCAGTAGAATATTATTGTACCATCTTTACTGCTGCTGAATCTGTTTTGGAAAAGGACCTGTTATGGACAGGGAGTGATGATGGACTCATTCATGTAAGTAAAGATGGCGGTAAGAACTGGGAGAATGTAACACCTCCGGAGGCAGGTAAATGGATGATGTGGAATAGTATTGAAACGGATTATTTTAAAAAAGGGACTGCCTATTTTGTGGGAACGAAATATAAACTGGATGATTATGCGCCGTATATTTTTAAAACGGAAGATTATGGTAAAACATGGAAGCGTATTACCAATGGTATCAATAATACTCATTTTACACGTGTAATCCGTGCCGACAGAAAACGCCCGGGCTTATTGTTTGCAGGAACAGAATTTGGCATGTACATCAGTTATGATGACGGAGCCAACTGGAAAAAATTCCAGTTAAACCTTCCTGTGGTTCCTATTACCGATATGACCATTAAAGAAAATGACCTGATTATTTCAACACAGGGAAGATCTTTCTGGGTGATTGATGATTTGAGTTTATTGCAGCAGAAGGATGCCTCTTTATTGCATAAAAACCTGCAGGTTTTCGCTGTAAATGATGCATACAGAACAGAAGGCGGCGGCAGAAGAGGTTCACGAGGTGGTGGTGGTGCGCTTCAGAATATTGGAGAGAATCCGGCAAATGGGGTAGTGTTCAATTATCATCTGAAAGATGCTACTGATTCTTCTGTTGTTTCCATTACAGTTTTTGATAAACAGCACGCCCCCATCAAAACCTTTAGTACAAAAGCAAAAGAACCTGGTGATAAAATTGATTGCAATGATGGAATGAATCAGTTTGTATGGGATATGAATTATCCGCCAGCGGAAAAAGTAGATGGGTTAATATTATGGAATGGGAGCATTGGAACTACAAAGGTAGCTCCCGGTAAATACAGTGCCCGTTTCCGTTACGGAAAAGATTCGGTGGATGTTCCGTTTCTGGTTAAAGCGAATCCAAATTATCAGATGACAGAAACTGCTTATGATGCACAAACTGCCTACCTGTTGCAGGTGAGGGATAAGTTTAGTGAAGTTCAAAAAGCGATTAAAAATATTCGGGTGGTAAGAGCACAGATCAATGAATTTACAGCCAGGATTGATGCAGAAACCAACAAAGACGTGAAAAAATTGGCAGATAGTATCAATAAACAAATGACTGCCGTAGAAGAAGCTTTATACCAGACTAAATCTAAAAGCGGACAGGATGTGCTGAACTTCCCCATTCGTTTAAATGATAAACTGGCTGGTTTGTATGGCGTTGCGGCAAGTGGCCAGAATCCACCCAGCAAGCAGGTTCGCGAAGCATTTATTGAGTTAGGCGGCCTGGCTGATATTCAGTTAGAGAAACTGAAAATGATTACGAATACCGACCTAAAGGCATTGAATAAAATGATCAATGAAAAACAATTACCATTGATCGGGATAAAGAATTAGTAACAAAGAAACCATTGGAAGAATGGGAGGATAAGCGGTTACTGTAGCAGATGAGTTACTCCTCACTCAGCAGGTCTGGTCGCCTTTCTTTGGTACGGAGTAATGACTGCTCTGTGCGCCATTCTTCCACTTTTTTTGGATCTCCCTGTAATAATATTTCTGGTACTTTGTTTCCACGAAAATCAGCCGGCCTGGTATACACCGGTGGCGCCAGTAAGTTATCCTGGAACGAATCGAATAAAGCAGAGGTTTCATCATTCAGTACTCCGGGTATTAATCTACCTATTGCATCCACTACTACAGCAGCAGCCAGTTCGCCGCCACTTAAAACATAATCACCTATGGAAATTTCTTTGGTCACATATTTTTGACGTATGCGGTCATCAATGCCTTTATAATGTCCGCAAATAAGCAGTATATTTTCTTTCAGTGATAACCGGTTGGCAATTTTTTGGTTAAACAGTTCACCATCGGGTGTTAAAAAAATGATTTCATCAAATTTTTTATCCTTCTGTAATTCATCGATGGCATTTGCCAGGGGTTCCGGCATCAAAACCATACCGGCGCCACCGCCAAACTGGTAATCATCTACCTGCATATGTTTATTGATGGCCCATTTGCGTAAGTTATGCAGGTGTACATTCAGCAGCCCTTTTTCTCTGGCACGTTTCAGAATACTATGGCTAAAAGGGCTGTCGAGTAATTCAGGAACCACGGTAAGAATATCAATATTCATGATGCAAACATACAGAATACCTTACAGGCAGTGGTTATTTAGATATCCATATACCCTCCCAGATCCCGTCTTTCCCTTTTGGTAGGGCGCCCTATTTTACTCATTCTTTTTCCTGTCTGGAAACTGGCTGCTTCAAACTTGATTCTGTCAAGTTCTTCTGCAGGTGTGATGTCAAGGTAATAATTGATGGCTTCGGCATACTGAACGCGTTTATGTAATAGTCCGGTTACCTTCACCCCCCATTTTCTTGTTTCATTTTTTACATCATATTCATCTCCTACCACAACGAGCCTGGAGGCTTTTACATTAATACCCTTACATTTTACCTTGCCTTTATCGCAGGCATCACCTGCCTGGCTCCTTGTTTTAAATAAACGAATGGCCCAGAGATATTTATCTATGCGGAGTTTTTCTTTTTCTTCGGCCATACTTATCTGTAAAAATTACCACAGTATTCAAAAATAAACACAAATAATTGCTTTGTTCAAACAGGCATGCTGTGGCAAATCATTAGCTCATCTCTGAATAAAACTGATGGAAATACGGAATGGTTTCTATCCCCTTATAAAAATTAAAAACAGCATACTTCTCATTCGGGCTATGCAGGTTATCACTGTCTAAACCAAAACCCATGAATACGATTTTTAGTCCCAGTTCCTTTTCAAACAAAGAGCAGATGGGTATGCTGCCACCGCCACGAACGGGGATGGGTTCTTTGCCAAAAGTAGTTAGTATGGCTTTTGAAGCAGCCCTGTATGCATCAGAATCAATAGGTGTCATATAAGGCTCACCACCATGGTGTTCTGCTGCTTTTATGGTTACACCGGCAGGAGCAATGCTTTTGAAATAGTTTATAACTTTTTCAGTGATCTTAGCCGAAGACTGGTCAGGCACCAGCCGGCAGGATATTTTTGCTGTTGCTTTTCCCGGTAGAACAGTCTTAGCTCCCTCGCCGGTATAACCTCCCCAGATACCGTTCACTTCCAGTGTTGGACGAATACCGGTTCTTTCATTGGTTGTATACCCTTTCTCACCCCAAAGGCTGGTTATGCCAAGATCTTTTTTATAGTCGTCTTCGCTAAAAGGCGCTTTGGCCATTTTAGCTCTTTCTTCAGGGGTTGCTTCCAGCACATCATCATAAAAGCCGGGGATGGTGATATGATTATTTTCATCATGGCAGGATGCTATCATTCTTGCCAATATGGTAGCCGGGTTAGCTACCGCTCCGCCATACACACCACTGTGCAGGTCGCGGTTAGGGCCCGTTACTTCTACTTCAATATAACTCAGTCCGCGAACGCCGATATCTATCGAGGGTGTATCCATACTCAACATAGAGGTATCGCTGATCAGGATTACATCGGCTTTTAATAATGCTTTATTCGCTTTAACAAAAGTGGCGAGGTTGGGGCTGCCCACTTCTTCTTCTCCTTCGATAATAAATTTTACATTGGCCTGTAAAGTATGGGTCCGCGTCATCGTTTCCAGCGCTTTTACATGCATATAAAACTGGCCTTTATCATCTGCTGAACCCCTTGCATAAATTTTTCCGTCTTTAATCACCGGTTCAAAAGGGCCGCTGTTCCATAGTTCCAGTGGATCGGCAGGCTGTACATCGTAATGACCGTAAACTAAAATGGTTGGTTTAGAAGGGTCAACTATTTTTTCGCCATACACTACCGGATGGCCGGCAGTAGGGTAGATGGTTACGGTATCGGCACCTGCTTCCAACAGTCTTTGTTTTACTGCTTCCGCGCAGCGGTTCATATCTTCTTTGTGCTCGCTTCGTGCGCTGATACTGGGTATGCGTAATAATTCCAGTAGCTCGTTTAAAAAACGTTCTTTGTGTTTTTCCTGGTAATCTTTCCAAACCTGCATGATCTTTTATTTTGGGATTGAATGTATAATTGTGAGGCAAATTTACGCAGTAAATTTTGTTGCAGGAAGTAGTTTTTGCAAACAGTTACTATTCAGGTTCCGGATGGTTATAACTGATGTTTATGGTTAGCAATGATATTCTGTAGTGTCCACTCCATTCTGCCTTTCATTGCCTGCTGTCGTACGGCGCAGTCGGTTTTTACGCAAACGGTACAACTGAAGGGCATACAGCCATCTGTATGTACAAATAATTCAATAGCATCTCCAAACTGCTGTTTAATAAGGGCGGCCAATGTATCTATTTCCGCATGTGCCTCATGCACATTCAGGTACCAGGGAACAGTAAGGTGGCAATCAACATGAAGTAAAGCGCCATATTTGATTACACGGAGATTGTGTAAATCAATCCAGTTGGCAGGTCTGTGTCCATTTAATACAGCAATAAACCGCTTCAACAGTTTCATATCCGCCTCATCCATAATGCCAGCCAGTGAGCTGCGAATGATCTTGTATCCGTTATAAATGATCAGCACACTCATACCCAAAGCAATCAGTTTATCCAGCCAATATAATTTGGTAAATAATATAATCACAAGTCCTGCAATAATACCAACGGTTGAGTAAGTATCTGTCTGTAAATGTTTACCACTGGCCTGTAAAGCAAGGGAGGTATTTTTTTTGCCTATGCGCAGGCAAATGGTTCCCGCAATATAATTGATAACCGCTGTGAGGCCGATCAGGTACAAACCGGTATCTAATTGCTGCAGGGTACTTTTTTCAACAAAATTCAGAATGGTTTCATAAATAATCATGAGGCCCGCCGCCACAATCAGACCGCCTTCTATGGCTGCCGATACAAATTCGGCTTTTCCATGTCCATAGGGATGCTCCAGGTCGCGCGGCTTGGCTGCCACATACAGGCTGTACAGCCCAATAAATCCGGCAATCACATTCACAATACTTTCTAACGCATCGGAAAGGATAGCCAGGGAATGGGTAAACTGGTAGGCGATGATTTTTGTAAGAAACAGCGCCACACTCAGTATGGTGATCCATAGTTGAACCCGAAAATTTTGATTAGCAGGTTGCAGAAGATTTTTTTTAAATGAGTTCTATCGAATGGTTGATAGTACAGTGTTTTGCAAGCATGGCTGAAATGCCACAATATTTTTCCTGTGATAAAGCAACTGCTTTTTTTACCTTATCAAGATCCGCTGGATTTGCATCTATCCGGTAGACCATACTGATAAATTTGAAAACTTTCGGATGTTCTTCTGTTTGTTCTGCGTCTGCCACAATCTCAAATTTGGAAAAAGCGACTTTCATTTTTTTTAGTATCTCAACCACATCCATTCCACTACACGCGTTGAGTGTACCCAGTAACATTTTCTTTGGATTCATACCACTGCCCAAACCTCCTGCTTCCACATTCGTATCTACTCTAACCGTATGCCCGCTGTCTGCAGTTGAATCAAAAGCAAGGGCCTCTACCCATTTTGTTGTTGTTGTCATTTAGTAAGGTTTAAATATCCGTTCTATCCAAGTTCAAATTTTTTTTGCACAAATTCCCAGTTAACCACATTCCACCAATTAGCAATATAGTCGGGACGTTTGTTCTGGTATTTCAGGTAATAAGCATGTTCCCATACGTCCAAACCCAATAAGGGTATGCCTTTAAGGTCACTCAGGTCCATCAATGGATTATCCTGATTGGGGGTTGAACCTACCATTAGTTTTTTATCAGCAGTTAATACCAGCCATGCCCAGCCACTGCCAAATCGGTTTTTGCCGGCATCGGTAAACTGTGTTTTAAAGGCATCCAATGATCCAAAAAACTGATCAATGGCCGCTGCTAATTTTCCCTCCGGTTTGGTGGCGGTACCCGGTTTCATACATTGCCAGAAGAGTTCATGATTGTAGTGCCCGCCTCCGTTGTTGCGGAGTTTGGGAGAGTATTTTGACACATGGCGGAGCAGATCTTCCAACGGGGTATTGTTGGTATCTACTTTTTCAGCAACCACGGCTTCCCCCAGGTTTTTGGCATAGGCGGCAGCGTGTTTACTGTAATGTATTTCCATGGTTACCGCGTCAATAAAAGGTTCTAATGCTTTGTAATCGTATGGCAAGGGTTGTTGTGTAAAGGAATTCCAGGCTAATGGTGAGCCGGCAGTTGCCCATGCAGGAAGTACGGTTAGTGCAATGCCTGCCGCAACACCTGCCTTGCCGGTGTTTTTAATAAATGCACGGCGGTCTTGTTTATGCGTTGACATACCTAATTTATTTTGATGATGAATAATGAGTACGCTTAAAGTTAGCTATAAAACGTTGCAACTGTTTGAATGATCTGTAATAGAATTCCTGGTTAAATAATTGAGAATCTCTCATTGCTTTATAGGTAAGAAACACCCCTATCGGAATAAGTATCAGTGTGGATAGCCACATACCAAGCAGTGGGCTGGTTGAATCGGATTTTACAAACTTCTCACCAAATGTATTGAAGAGGTGAAAAACAACAAAAAATATAATGGCAAAAACAAGTGGGGCGCCCAAACCGCCTTTGCGTATGATTGAACCGAGTGGGGCGCCAATCAGGAACAAAACCAGGCAGGCTGCCGACAAGGTAAATTTCCGATGCCATTCAATTTCATGAAGACGCAGTGATTTATATTTTTCAAGATAGTCTGTTGCCAATACATTCACATTGCCTCTTATGGAGTTAATCTGGCTGATAGCCGCATCAGATATCGCCATCTTCATTGAATCGGGAATCAACTGGTTGAATTGAGAAATTTTTCTAATAGAGTCTTTGCTGAATACCACCCACCCAGTATCCAGGTAACGGGAAAACCCGATATAGGGCGCTAATTCTGTTTTGGCTTTTTTGTAATAGAATGTATCAACGTTTTGTAGCGAATCAATTGTTTGGTTAAGTTGCCGTAGACTAAGCATTTTTGGATCGTAAAAAGCGCTGTCTCCCGATTTATTCATCTGAAAACTTTTCAGGTCAAATACCTTTTTATATTCCTTAAAGCCCATCCTGGTAAATTGGGTGTTTGTGGTACCCCTTGATCCTTTTTCTTCGTAACGCCAACCATTTTTTAAAATAAATTCAAGAAATTTTTTGTCTTTGGTCAATCGCATCACACCACTTTCTGCCATCATCATATTATCCTGCAAAAAGTTTCCCTTTTCAAAAATTATTACGTTATGAATAATACTGTCGTTTTTTTCTTTCTTTCCCAGTTTTATCACATACCCCCCAATCTTATCATAAAAAATACCTTCTTTAATATCAATTGCCGGTTTGGAAACGATGATATCATATTTAAGGGCGGATAATTTTTTCTGTGTTACGGGTATGATGTTATTGGCAAATAAAAAGGCCAGTCCACTGATGAAAAAAGTAATGATTAATAAGGGCCGCATAAAACGCAGCAAAGGAATACCCGCCGCTTTGATGGCTACCAGCTCGAATGATTCGCCCAGGTTACCAAAAGTCATGATGGAAGAAAAAAGCAATGCCAATGGCAATGCCGTTGGCACCCAGAACAGCGTAACCAGACCTACCAATTTTAAAATGGTGAAAAGATCCAGCCCCTTACCCACCAGGTCATCTATATATAACCAGAAAAACTGCATGGTGAGTACGAATACAGAAATAGCAAAAGCGGCAATAAAAGGCCCAATGAATGAACGGATGATGAGTATGTCTAATTTTTTTATCAATGTATCCTTTCTTAATATTGTCTGATCCGCCCTGCAAAAGTAATGTTTTCACCAAAGGAACGGGAATTGGTGAAAGATACCCATTGGATTTTAACAAAGAATACCCCCACTCAAAAAGTAAACACAATTTTTGGGGAATTAAGTCCTGGTAACAGGGGGGCAAAAAAGGCTCATTAGCGTAATGGGCCACTATCCATATTTTTTTGAGACAATGTTATTCCGGGATACAGGAAATGATCAGGGCATCATCGAACTATGCACCACCCAGTCTATGAAAAAGATCCTTAATCTGGTATTGCCATAACTGGCTTTGATCTTTTATTTCGGATTTCTCTGCGAAGTCTTTAACTATTAGAATAGTCTGATTGGATATTTCTGTTTTTTCGATCCTGAACTCGAAGTACTCATTTTTATCGGTGTGCAGCCAGTGGAAACGTACAAACTTATCATCATCCTTATCTACAATTTCTGCTTTGTCGGGGGTACCGCCATTCCATGAAAAACTGTATACATTCTCCCACTCATCTACTTTATCGGCAAACCATTCCTGCAATCCGGCCGGAGTGGCTAAGAAATCGAATAGTATACCTGGCGAACATCGAACCGGAAATTCCAACGTAAATAGTTGCTTCTTACTCATTACAATCACTTTAACCTACAATCTGTAGCAGGCATGCAATAATATTAAATAATCCTTCGCTTCCAAATGTTTTTTTGATGAAGGATACCCATTGTGAGCCACAATTAAGTATTTTAAAAATAAACTCTTCCTAAAGCATTGTATATCAATAAATTGTAAAAAATGTTTTTTTTGATAAGATTTAAAAAAAACTTAAATTGCTCTACAACTGATTACGTGACGCCCGGTTTCGTTCACACAAACTAACCATCAAGGTTTTTTACCAATACTAACCTACTATCAAAACCTGCTTATTATGAGTATGCGTCAGCTCAAAATAACAAAATCAATCACGAATCGTGAATCGCAAAGCCTGGAAAAATACCTGCAGGAGATTGGGAAGGTAGATCTCATTTCACCGGAAGAAGAAGTGGCGCTGGCGCTTCGCATTCGCCTTGGTGATCAACCAGCGCTTGACAGGTTGGTAAAATCTAATTTACGGTTTGTGGTATCGGTAGCCAAACAATACCAAAGCCAGGGCCTTACATTGCCAGATCTGATTAACGAAGGCAACCTGGGTTTAATCAAAGCCGCTCTTCGGTTTGATGAAACCAGGGGGTTCAAATTCATCTCCTATGCTGTTTGGTGGATACGGCAAAGTATTTTACAATCACTGGCCGAACAAAGCCGGATTGTAAGATTACCGCTGAATAAAGTGGGTCTTACCAACCGTATCAGTAAAGCCTATCAGCAACTTGAACAGGAATTTGAACGTGAACCTACCCCGGAAGAACTGGCAGATGTATTAGATATTGGAATTGAAGAGATTACGGCTACCATGAGTGTAGGCTTCAGGCATATAAGCATGGATACCCCATTGTCTGAAGGGGAAGACGGTACCTTGCTGGACTTGATGGAAAACCCCAATGCCGAGCGAACGGATGAAAAACTGGTTCATCACGAATCATTACGGATGGAAATAGATAGAAGCCTGCGCACATTAACAGAGCGGCAAAAAGAAGTGGTCTGTTATTTTTTCGGAATAGGGGTAGATCACCCTTTGAGCCTGGAAGATATTGGGGAACGCTTTCATTTAACCCGCGAAAGGGTAAGGCAGATTAAAGATAAGGCCATCACAAAGCTCAGAAGTACCAACCGGTGTAAGCACCTGCGATTTTATTTAGGATGAAGGTATGTGCATGATATTTTAATATGATTGACAGGAGGATTATTGCCTCAGGCCCTATCTCCTGTGGATCTAAATAGAATATCTCTAATTTCGTATCTACAATTTATATTTGCACTCCGTTAGTGAATATAGCTTCGGTTATGTTCATTTTTTTTGTGTATACCTGAAACCAGAGACCTATGTTTAACTCGTTAAGTGAGAAGCTCGAATCGGCCTTTAAGAACCTGAAAGGCGAGGCAAGAATTAATGACCTCAATATTGCCAATACAGTAAAAGATATTCGCCGTGCTTTAATAGACGCGGATGTGAATTTTAAAATTGCCAAGGAGTTTACAGACAAAGTGAGGGATAAAGCGGTAGGCGAAAAAGTAATGAATGCCATCAGTCCCGGCCAGCTAATGGTAAAAATTGTGCAGGATGAGCTGACTGAATTGATGGGTGGAACGGAAGCGCAGTTTACTATCACCGGTAATCCAGCCATCATACTGGTAGCGGGTTTGCAGGGAAGTGGTAAAACCACTTTTACCGGTAAGCTGGCCCATTACCTGAAAACTAAAAAAGCAAAATCAGTTTTATTGGTTGCTGCGGATATCTATCGCCCGGCGGCTATCGACCAGTTAACCGTGTTAGCTGAACAGGTTGGGGTAGATGTATATAGCGAAAGAGACAATAAAGATGTAGTTTCCATTGCACTCAATGCCATCAAAGAAGCCAAATCAAAAAATAAAAATGTAATCATCATCGATACCGCAGGCCGTTTGGCAATTGATGAAGTGATGATGACAGAAGTAGCCAATATTAAATCGGCAGTGAATCCTGCCGAGATTTTGTTTGTGGTGGATGCCATGACCGGTCAGGATGCGGTTAACACTGCCAAAGCTTTCAACGACCGCTTAGATTTTACCGGTGTTGTGTTAACCAAACTGGATGGCGATACCAGGGGGGGGGCCGCATTGTCTATCAAATACACCGTAAATAAACCCATTAAATTTTCCAGTAGCGGTGAGAAGATGGATACGCTGGATGTGTTCTATCCGGACAGGATGGCGCAACGCATATTGGGCATGGGTGATATAACCAGCCTGGTTGAAAAAGCACAGTCTCAATACGATGAAGCAGAGGCAAAAAGACTGGAGAAAAAAATCCGTAAAAACCAGTTCGATTTCCAGGATTTTACGGACCAGTTGCAGCAGATCAAAAAAATGGGTAACCTGAAAGACCTGATGGGCATGATACCCGGTGTGGGTAAGGCCATGAAAGATATTGATATTAAGGATGATGCCTTCAAGGGTATTGAAGCCATGATCAGTTCTATGACAGCCTTTGAAAGGGCCAACCCGGATTCACTTACCCCTTCCAGAAAATTGCGGATTGCCAAAGGAAGTGGAAAAGATATTACCGAGATCAATGCTTTTATGAAGCAGTTTGAACAAATGAAACAAATGATGAAAACAATGAATAACATGCCCATGGGCGGCCGTTTTCCGGGTATGAAGGGAATGCGAAATTAAATAGTATACATTTTTTGATTGATAATCAGTCGTTTAGCCTTCTTAGCAGTTAAATAGGTAACAATTCATTTACCTACAAACTTGGAATAAACCGGTTTTCCCATTACTTTTGCTCCCCTGATTATTCTTAGTCAGATTAACCAATTTCTTAACGCCTTTAAATTTCTATTTAACATGGCAGTAAAAATTAGATTACAAAGACACGGCAGCAAAAAGCGCCCTTTCTACTTTATTGTAGTGGCCGATGCACGTGCACCCAGAGATGGCAAGTTCATCCAGAAGGTTGGAACTTACAACCCGCTTACAGTACCTGCAACCATCCAGTTAGACCGTCAAAAGGCTTTGGAATGGCTGAATAAAGGTGCTCAACCCACCGATACTGTACGCCGGATTCTCTCTTTCAAGGGAGTATTGTACCTGAAACACCTGTTAAGAGGTGTGAAATTAGGATTGTTTGATGAGGCCGCGGCTATGACAAAATTCCAGACATGGCACAGTGAGCATGAAACTAACATTACCCGTCGTTCTGATGAGCACAGAAGCAACCAAAGAGCTAAGAAAGTGTATGTTCCAATTGTAAAAAAAGTGGAAACAAAACAAGAAGAAGTCTCTGAAGGAACTGCTGAGGCGGCACCTGAAGCTTAAAAGAAGGGCCAGCAATATTCCCTCTTAGAAAGGCCCGTAACGAAAGTTACGGGCTTTTTAATTTTGACTTTCTAATGTCGTAATTTGCACCCAATGAATCAATACATTAACATAGGCAGGATTGTTGCCGGTTTTGGTTTGAAAGGAGAAGTGATACTCAAGCATGCACTGGGTAAAAAAACGATATTAAAAGATATCGAAGCGATTTTTATTGAAATGAATAAAGGTTCGTATCTCCCTTATTTTGTAACGTCTTCCAAAGCCAAAGATCATGAAGAGACGTATGTAAAACTCGAAAGTATCGATACGCGTGAATCGGCCAGCAGGTTAACTACTAAAAATGTATGGTTACTGGATGAAGACTTTCGCAAACTTGCCGGAAAATCGGCTCCCATCTCTTTGTTAGGGTATCAACTGCTTAGTAATGAGGGCAACCTTGGCCCAATCGAAGAAGTGATTGAACAGCCCCACCAGGTTTTGTTACGCATTAGCCTGGAGGGCAAAGAGGCACTCATTCCTTTGCACGCGGAAACCCTCAATAAAATTGATCATAAAAAGAAAGAAGTACAGGTAACACTACCGGATGGGTTATTGGATATATACCGGTAACAATAAATAGTCTACTTATTTAATAGGAAATATGTATTTTTAACCCTCAAAACAAAAAAAATATGAGTTTACGATTAGGGGATGTTGCACCCAATTTTAAAGCACAAACAACCGCCGGGGAAATTGATTTTTATGATTATCTGGGCACCGGCTGGGGGGTACTCTTTTCTCATCCGGCTGATTATACACCGGTTTGTACCACCGAATTAGGCAAAACGGCTTTTTTGCAGGAAGAGTTCAAAAAAAGAAATGTAAAAGTGCTGGCGCTAAGTGTGGATAGTGTTGAAAAACATAATGCCTGGATTCATGATATCAATGAAACGCAACAGGTAACTGTTGGGTTCCCGATTATCGCTGATGAAGATAAAAGCATTTCCCATGCTTATGATATGATACATCCACATGCATCGGAAACTTTTACAGTTCGTTCTTTATTTATTATCGGGCCCGATAAAAAAATAAAATTATTTATAACTTATCCGGCTTCTACCGGAAGAAATTTTGTGGAAGTATTACGTGTAATCGATTCTTTGCAATTAACCGCGCAATACAGTGTTGCCACTCCTGCCGACTGGAAAGAAGGGGAAGATGTTATTGTGGTTCCATCGGTTAGTACCGAAGATGCCATCAAAAACTTTCCTAAGGGAGTTACCATTGTAAAACCATACCTGCGTTATACACCGCAGCCTAATAAATAATACACGGGCAGGCAATCGTTTTATTTTTTTGTATTTGTTCCGGCCCCGATATTTATCGGGGCTTTTGTTTTGCTAAAACGTTTTGCATAATATGTCAGGAATCATTTATTTATTCATGCCTTCCATTTCCGTAACTGTTGCAGCACAGCTCTCAAATCTTTGGGAACAGGCGCTTCCAGTTCAAAGGTTTCATTGTTCAATGTAAACTTTAGCCTGTGCGAATGCAATGCCAGCCTGGATAAGATGGGTTTTTCTTCCTCCGCTGTTTTTGCCAGCTTAAAATTTTTCTTTAGAGAAGATAATAAAACAGGTTTGGGGTCTCCATAAATTTCGTCGCATACAATGGAGTGTCCAATATGCTGCATATGCACCCTTATCTGGTGTGTACGGCCTGTATGTATGCGAAATTCAACCCATGAATATAACCGGAAAGATTCCAATACGGTATAATCTGTGGAAGAGGCTTTGCCTTTGGCATGTGTCATCATCCGGGTGGTCTTACCCGGATGCTCCATTATTGGCGCATCAATATTGCCCGAAGGGTTAACCATTTTGCCATATACCAGTCCCTGGTAATATTTCTCCATCTCCCTTCCTTCAAATAACTGCGAGAGTTGTTTATGCGCTTCCCCCGTTTTGGCAAATACAATAATACCACTGGTTTCCCTGTCTAAGCGGTGTACGGTATAGATAGTTCCTTTTTTCTCTTTAAGGATATCTTTCAATGAAACCTCCTGTCCCAATCTGTCGGGAATACTCAATAATCCGGATGGTTTATTAATGGCGATAAATGAATCGTTTTCGAAAATGATGTCGGGTTGCATAGCGGAATTCTTCCTGGGGGTATGATCTTATTGTGTGTCTTTATTTTTTCTGAGGAAAGATTTGTTCATGAACTTAAGTAAGCGAACTTCTTTCTCCTGTAGCAAACGCCATTTGCCTCTTTCTACATTTTTCTTGGTCAGGTTGGCAAACATTACCCTGTCTAACGCTTTTACATCATACCCTAAATGTTCAAAAATGCGTCGAACAATCCGGTTTCGTCCACTATGTATTTCAATGCCAATAACGGTTTTATCTTTCGGGTCGGTATATCCCACTGCATCTGCCATCACCAATCCATCTTCCAGTGTAATCCCTGCCAGTATGGCTTCCAGGTCTTTTTTGGCAACGGCTTTATCCAGGGTTACTTCATAAATTTTCTTTACTTCAAAAGATGGGTGTGTTAGTTTCTGTGCCAGTTCACCATCATTGGTCAATAACAAAACACCGGTGGTATTTCTATCCAGTCTGCCTACCGGATACACTCTTTCCGGTGTTGCCTGTTTTACCAGGTCCAACACTGTTTTTCTTCCCTGCGGGTCATTGGAAGTAGTAATAAAATCTTTGGGTTTATTCAGCAGTATATAAACAGCATTGCGTTGCAGAAATACCTGTTTACCTTTAACCGTAACCTTATCGTTGCCGGTTACTTTATAACCGGGTTCAAATATTTTATCGCCATTCACCGTAACCTTACCTTCCTTAACAAGTTCAGCGGCTTCCCTTCTGCCACATACGCCGGCATGAGCGATGAATTTGTTCAAAGGCATGAGATCGGAAGAAGCGGTTGGGAGTTGGGAGTTGGGAGTTAGCAGTTTGGAGTTAGGAGTTCGGAGTTTGGAGTTGGGAGTTCGGGTAGGGTTGGTCTTTTTTCTAACTCCGGACTCCAAACTCCTAACTCCAAACTTATCCTCACTCGTGCCTCTTAACTTATCTTTTTTCTTTTGCCGCATTTCTTCGCCTGCGGCCCTGGCTTCTAATTTGATCTTTTTCTTTTCCTGGCGGAAAGCTTCTTTTACTGCGCTGCCTTTTTTCTGGTTGGCAAACTTGTCGAAGTTGTCTGTACGTTTTTTCATGTTCTTTGTTTAATGCTGTTTTTCAACAGGAACGGCAAAGGTAACTGAAAAAAAGTTACCTGTTTTTATTGGCCAATTGCCCGCAAGCGGCATCAATGTCTTTACCACGGCTTCTTCTTAACCTGGCATTTACCCGGTTATGCTCAAGAATACCCATAAAATGCCGAATGCCCTCATCATCGGGCCGGGTATAGCGGAAAGCGTCGATGGGATTGTATTCTATGATATTAATCAGGTCGGCGGGTATCTGGCGGAATATCCTGGTTAAATCCTCCGCGTCTTTGTCTGAATCATTCAGGTTCTTGAAAAGAATATATTCGAGGGTAATTTCATTGCCCGTTTGTTTATAGAAATAATTCAGGGCTTCTATCAATACTTTGATATTATTCGTTTCATTAATGGGCATGATTTCATTACGCTTGGCATCGGTTGGGGCGTGTAGGGAAAGCGCCAGTTTAAAACGCACTTTATCATCTCCCAGCATTCTGATCTGTTTGGCAACACCGGCTGTTGATACGGTAATTCTTTTTGGGCTCATGAATAATCCATCTTCCGCGGATATCCGTTCAATGGCTTTGAGTACATTGGTATAATTCATCAATGGCTCACCCATGCCCATAAAAACAATATTTGTTAATTTTTTATCGAACGACAGTTCACTTTGTTTGTTAATTAACACAACCTGGTCGTAAATTTCATCATAGGTAAGGTTACGTTTCCTGTCCATATACCCTGTTGCACAAAACTTACAGCTCAGGCTGCATCCTATCTGCGAAGAAACACAGGCCGTTTTACGTTCTTCGGTAGGTATTAATACGCCTTCTATTTTATGGCCGTCAAAGGTTGTAAAGCGGCTTTTAATGGTGCCGTCATCACTATGCTGTGTTGTATCCACCTGTAAGGCCGGCAGGGTAAAATCAGCCGCTAACCGTGCCCGCAGTTCTTTACCCAGGTTACTCATTTCATCAAAGCTATGGGCATGTTTTTGCCAGAGCCATTCATGAACCTGTTTTACGCGAAATTTCTTATCACCTATCGATTGAAAATAAGCTTCCAGCTCTGTTACACTCAGGTGACGTATGTTGGGTAAAGGGGTACTCATTGTGCAAAGATACCACAGATAGCAGATATTTCTGGTTTGGAAGTGAGGGATAGCTATCAAAAGGGCAGGTATTGGTCTATTCTACATTTTATCATTTTGCAAAATCTGAGATTTGAAGACCGTTGTGCGGGAAGCGCAGAGTCCTCTATCGAGAAACATCTGCGCGGAATTTCCTGTTTGGCAGGACAGAATCTGAGAAGAATAAGAAACTGATTACATCAAATGTGGCAAACTTATTTTTGATTTCAAGGACTTTGGTAAAGATATGCTTCGTTACAGAAACCGGCTTTATACCTACTTGACGCAAGAATATCATGACAACGATTGGGAAGTTTATATGTATTCATATGACAATTCTGAGTGGAATGAAAAATGAGAATTTGCATCTGATAACTTCAAATTTTCACTAACTTTGAACTAATAATTATAGACAATGAGGCAACGAATTTATTTGGACACTTCCGTAATTGGCGGCTACCTTGACAAGGAGTTTCAAGAGTGGAGCAGAAAGCTTTTTGACGAGTTCAAAACAGGTAAAAACATTGCCGTAATTTCCGATGTGACACTTGACGAGATTGAAAACGCCAGACAGGAAGTTCGTGACTTACTAAAAATTATTCCAGAGGAAAGCAAAGAGTATGTGCTTAATGAGAAGGAAGCGGAATACCTTGCAGACGCTTACTTGAAGGAGGGTGCCATCACCAAAAAATTTTATGAGGACGCTTTGCATATCGCCATTGCGACTATAAACAAAGTTGATGTTTTGGTGAGTTGGAATTTTAAGCACATCGTAAATCTTGACAGAATTAAAAAGTATAATGGTATTAATCTGAAACACGGCTATATGATTTTAGAAATCAGAAATCCAAGAGAAATCTTAAAAGAAAAATAACATGAAAAAAGATTTTGATGCTGTTCAATTACAGCGAGATATTCGGGAAAAATTGGGCAAAGAATACGAGAAAGACCCAAAGTTGAGAGCAAAGCGTTTGGCAGCTATCCGTAAAAAATATGGACTGACTGCAAGACCTAAACAATATGTCAGCCGCTAACATATAGGGCTTGCCAGAATGGGGGGGTTGACGGAGGCCGTGTTTCTGTGCCAACTGGGTATATACAGCCTTAAACCTTTTATCGTGGCGTATTGCAGATAGCGCCGGTACTTGCTCTTTTTCCGCATCACCCCGTTATGCGGGAAGCGCAGAGTCCTCTATCGAGAGACATCTTCTATGTTGAATTCAAAATTTATTTTAAATACGATGGAATTGAATGATTGCATGACCTTCAGCCAAATCAAGGC
>JALNZE010000014.1 GCA_023229465.1 Chitinophagaceae bacterium | reverse complement strand
GTTGAAGATTTTATGAACAATAGGAAAAATGACAGAAAGCAGGTGCAAAAATATTTTCATGTAAGCCACGTCAGATATGCAGCGTAGAGAATTCTGTATCACTAAATAACTAAACGATTAATAACTATGAAATACTGCACACAAACATTGCATCAAAGTTGCTTGGTGTTATGGCGGCGGACGGAAAGCAGAACAGGAATATTCCAAACAAAATTAGGAATAGGGTGTGCAGCTTACATCTGGAAAATCCACTAACACTTATTTTATAAATTTGGGTAATTAGGCTGGGTGAATAGCCTAATTAATGTAAATTGCGCCAGTTAGAAGAAAAGGCTCCGGATAAAATTTACTGATACCCTTCCAAAGGACAAGACGGAAACGCAGAAACAATTTGGGAAGATCAAAAGATAAAGCAGTGGGTGGTTATTGGTATTGATCAGACGATAAGATCTATTTGGGATGAAATTTTGAAAGGAAAAGCAGAAATTATGTTTGATGAGCAAAAAGCCGTGGTATTTCATATGCCAGAAAATGAGCAGGTTACGTGATGACAGGAAGCCGAAAATTTTTCCTGGAAATGCTGGACGCGCTTGAAAAATCAATCAAGCACCCATCACGTTTTATCCCGGCCTGATTACAAAGATTCTTTCATTTCTTTTTGATAGCGCTCCTTTTCATCCTGGGTCCAACCTGATCCGAGTTGAAGGCCAATCCATTTCATTAGCTCCATAATTGACTCTTTTGTTTTGACCTTGCTAACCTGATGATAGCTGTGTGCCCAATGCCGGAATGATTGAATCATTCTCATGAACACATGCCGTTTGACCAGATATTTGTCCGGCAATGAAGGAAGTGTGGAAAAGTGAAGACCCCATAAAACATAAATGTTCTCACTTACATCTCCTTTTAGAACGGAACGTGCGTTATGCATTGCCATTATCAGGTTGCCCTTATTAGCCCCTATATAAAATGCCCTTGCATAATTTGCGGCATCAACGGTAGGCACACTCCATAATGTTCCGATGTATCCCCTGGCCCCCGCATCAAGAAAAGGCATCGCGATATGAAACCATGAAGAACAGGTGTTATTAAAAATAATTGGTGAGGAATGTGATGCTATTGTTTCCATCATACCTTGGTAAACATTATCAGAACATTCTATCGCGCAAGAACTGGTTACTGTAATATTTGATTTAAGGATTTTCTTGGCCGATGCCGAACTGATATGCATAGCATTATGCATATCCGAATAAATTTCGCGGGACCATTTTTCTTTTAGTTCAGGACTTGCCCATGGCATGCCATCGGCTCTTTTATAAAACATTTTCCTTTGCAGTTTAAGGTACCCGGCTTTATTTCCAGGTGTCACGCTCATAACACTTTCATATTCTATCACATGCTGATGTCCATAGCGATCAATGAATGTTTCGGCTATAAGGTTACCTTTGATTTCACCGCCATGACTGCAGATATGAAATATGTCATAGGGAAATTCTTTTAAGTGCATATCCAAGTTAAATACGGTCGCTTCTTTTCCGACCAGTTCTTTCACGAAATAGTTTTGATAATTCAAAATACCTGAGACAAATCTTGTTTCCTCGTCCTGGAAAAATAAAGGTGAAAATACACCCGCGCCTCCTGAATAATGATTGCGTTCAAATAAAATTGTATTAGCAATAAATATATCTGGGTTATAATGAATGTTTACATAGCTGCACGGAACCTCGTTTTGTATAATAAGAGAATAAGGAAGCCCCTGGGTAAAAAAAGTTGCCCATAAATATTTTTTAAAACCTATATCTTTTACTCTGCTTTTTACCATTTCCTGCAATACTTCATAAGCCCCGCTTTTTCCTCTTTGCCAATCCTGCAACAGACTCTGCACATAATATTCTTCGTTGTTGCCAAGTTCTTTGACTATACAAATTTGTGCATCGACAGAAAAAGCATAATTGATCGCAGTGATGGAACGGGCGTAGCCTTCATTCTCTATAATGACAATACCGCATTTGTCTAATTCGGGCAGGACAATTAATTCGGCGAACTCGTTAATTTTGAGGATTTGCTTTTGTTTCATGGCAACATAGAGTCCTGCACATATATCGTCTCCTCTGCATTGTATTATTTCTGTTGGCATTTCAGGAAAGGAAGACAGGATAAAGTCGGCATCGGCTATGGAATCTATTTCAATATAATTCACAGCAGGATACCTGGTAATAAAGCTTTTTTGTTCCTGTGACAGTCCTGCAAGGATCAGGTTACCATCAAATTTCATCCTGGCCAAAACATTGTTCATAAATGTTGAATAGCGATTGGCACGTAGCTGGCTCAATGTATTGGGATCGATAACATCCGTATCATATTCCTGGTTTTCAGCAGTAACACCAGGGAATTCAAAAACCGGCAGATAGGTATCTTTTTTAGCAAGATAGGATGAAATCACTGCAGCCAGTACCGGTTTATCTCTGTCGACAACACAGGCAAATACCAGATTTATTTTCGGAGCAGTATATCTCATTATCATAAAGTTACTTATGAATTGCCTAATCGTATGGAGTCATCAATATGATTGTAACAGTTTTACTAAACGGATATATCCGTTTAGTAAACCATGATTCAGTTTGTGGCCTGTTCATTTTCGGGCTGCGCTGGGCTATCACATAACCTAATATGATCAGCTATGTTTTGAGGGGGTTTCTATATTCTGGAAAATGGGAAACCTTGTACTGAAATTATAATAAGGTGTCGCAAATGAAAGCTAACCTGCTACTATGGCTTTCAGTATTGTTTCTATTTTGATGGCCTGTTGCAGTGCCGTGTGGGGTTCAAGGTGTGCTGTCAGACCCTCCTCGAACGCAGAATCAGCAAGCATAGTTGAAAAAGCAATCTGTAAATACTGTCGTACATCCGGGTTGGCTTCCATTACCAGATTCTGTGCCTGTGAATTGTTTTCAAGTACATATACTATATCCTCAAAATCGCTGCTGAATCGGTAGTCACCTTTGCCGCGGCTTTTGAATGCTTCCAGTTTGGAGGCGATGAAATAAGGTAAAGAAAATATTTTAATGCTTCGCCCATCTACTGTAACCGTAATGGCTTCTTTGAAACCATCCGGGTACCACTTGTTACTAAAACCGATTGCTTCGGGATGGGTGGGCATAATATCTACCGTGATACCCTGTATCTGGTAACGGCAGATCACACCGGATGCTGCATCATTGACAAATCCAGCACCTCTTAATCTTTCATCCAGAACTGCATAACCATGATAGGAGGCCAGTTCGATAATAACGTCCACATCATCCGTGGGACGGGCTTCTGCAGCTTTTGTATCGGCATACAAAGAAACTGTTGCACCGCCAACGAAAACCACATCTTCATGTAGCTGGTCCAGTAAACCGGCAATCGCTTTGATGCGCACAATATTAGTGTGATGGGACATGATTCTTGTAATTGGTTATTTGTTGGAAAAGCACTTTTGCCTGTCTGATTTCCCTGACTTTACCCACACGGAATACATCACAGAGGGCCAGCAGATCATAAAAAATCGAGTCCTCTTTTGCTGCTTCTACTGCACCGGGATATAAAGGTTCGATCATCATACCCCTTTCATTGCTGTGTGCATCCGGCCAGACATACATTTCATCGGATGAAAAATGACTTTGTAACACTGGTGCCGCATGGGCAGTCGGCATACCCTTTACGAGTGCGCCCGGCTGTACCGGGAAAACATACCTCAGTCCATATACCAGGAAATCTTCCAAAGCCAGTACAAATACCTTTTTCCTGGAAGCATTGACAAGTCCTGCAAATTGGGAACGAGAAAGGGATTCAGTGATCTCGGACGGGCTGATATGTAAACCAGCGGCCAGGTCTTTATTCATCCAGTCCTGTTTCCCTAACGCTATGATTTTAAGCAGTACCGCAATATCGTGTGGCCTCATGCCTTTATGCGCTTTCATAGGCTAATTTTTGCCCAAATATACTCAATAATTTACAATTCGCAAATCGCAAATTATAAATTAATTCAAAATCCGGTAAAAGGGGTGTTTATTGGTTAACTATGTTCATCGCATAGGAACGCTTTAAAAAAATGAAATAGAAGCTATAAAACTTATACAATACTTACTTAAAACCATATTTTTTCTCACGGTGAAGAAATGCTTCTTCTCCGCCTTCCAAAATATCGCAAACATGTTCTCTAATTCCCATTTGTTGTAGGATACCTTTGTGACCGGGATTTCTAAAAGTATTTTCTAATGAGCCAGATACATATTCAAACTGATACTTTTCATTGGATTTGCCCTTGTCCTGGCCATTTTGATTTGCTACAATCACCTGTTCTGCATCAGTTGACACCACCAGGTTCGCATTATGAGTAACAAGGATGATTTGTCTTTGTATCTTCTTAGCCTTGATAAACTCATTGAGATCATTAAATATAGTTCTGTTATCAAGATTGTCTTCCGGCTGGTCAATTAATATCGGATGCATTGCATTACTTAGGTGTAGAATTATCTGCATGAGAACCAAACCCCGTTTGCCCGGAGACATTTGAAGGATATCATCTTCATTGTAAATAATATTATACTTGAACTTATAGTTATCTTTTAATAGTTGGTAAATGGCATCCTTTGCATTATAACCGGATCTAAACTTTATCTGATTTGCTTCCGCCGCCGAAACTTTATCGAAGATTGCTTCAATGTTTTTAATATGGGTATCTGCTGAATAAATATAATTGTTGCTTGCATCAAAGCATTCACCAAACAATGTATTAAAATTTGAACGGCCATCCAGCAAACCACAAAACCCATTCTGAAAAGATGCGCTATCAATTTCCAGTGTGGTTTTTAATTCCAAACCATTGCCGATTTGAGAAAGGGAAGGTGTCAAAATTTTATCCAAAATAAGTTTATAGCTTTCGAAAAGTTTGGCCATTCCTTCCTGAATGGATTTTTTTAGATTTTGACCTGTTTCTCTTATTTTGTTGATTTGTTTGAATTTATCGTCAAGCTGTTTTAATTTCCCTTGTTCCTGTTCTAATGTACTTTTTAATTTAGTCAAGAGTTCCTGGTTTGAGATTTTTGCAGTAAACGGAAGGAGTTCCATTTCTAATGCGGAAAGCTTAACAATTTTAGTCGATAAAACTTTTCCCATGTCCTTTTGAAGAGTCGAATATTTTAAAAGAAAATTGTCAAACATTGCATCAGATGCTCTGCGGTCAATGTCATTATGTTTATTTATAAAATCCTGTGCGTAAATATCCTCGGAAAATTCAAACCATGACAAAGGAGCAGACTCTAATCCTTTATTAACATCTTCTTTGGTGGATTGTATTACTGCGATGTATTCTATCAATCGTTCCTGGTAGGATTCAATCCTAACTTTAGCAGAAGCAATTATTTCTTTTTTCTTCTGCAACATTGAAAATGTATTCGTTTCTTCAGCACTGAAACCTGCTTTTTCATTTAATTCAGTAATCTCTTTTTGTATCCTTGTAATATTGGTTTGAATCGCAGCTTTTTCTCCTATTGCTTTGAATTCCCTTAATCCTTGCTGATAATTCTCCCTTACAATAAAAATCTCATTAATGTTATTGGATAATTCCAGGTTTATATCCTGAATTATTTTACCTAGAGCATCTTTGAATTGTTTGAATTCTTTGTTTTGATTTAATATACTTTCTATGAGTTCGGCAAGGTTCTTTTCACCTTTTTGTTCTGCAAGATGATTAATATACATCTGTGGGATATAGGTAATCTGTCTATTTCGTGTTTCAGCACTTTCACTTAACTTGTTGACTGCGCCATCTTTCCATTTGACACCAAAATCGAAATTGTTTAATTTACCGGATAGATCATATTCTTTTTCATTGACAATTCCCAGCTTCTCTTTTACCTGGACAGGATCAATGGCCTTGGCAATATGAAATAATAATAAAGATTTTCCTGAAGATTTGCCACCAATGATAACATTTAGGTTGGGGTTCAATTCAATGGCTGTATCAGGAAAATATTTGGCATCGGTGTCTCCGTAAAATTTCACTTTATCGATTACATGGTAGTCAATTTTTGATTCAGGTGGCGTATCCTCTATATATACACGGGTAAGTGGTTCATACACAATTTGTTTTAATCCCTGAAACGTGGGATCGGCTTTAATCCATGTAAAGCATTTTCCTATTCTATCTTTTTGGGTTGTCTTAGATGTATTGAAATGCGCATCACTACAATCCAGAAGCAGATCATTGACCGCCTGTTCTTTTAGTTTTTTTCTTGCATTTATACAGGCTTCAGCCGTTTCTGATGAAATAAATACAAGATCAACCTTGTTTATTATATCTTTTTTTTCGGCAATACTTTGATCATTCCATGATAAACTTTCCCATTCTGTTTTGCCTACTGCTGTTAAAGATTTTCCTTTTAAATAGGTGCTTTCATTTAATAATTTTAAAATGTCTTCTTCGTCAAGATTCAAATTATTAAAACCTTCTTCTAAATCCGTTCCATAGTTCAGAAGTTGTTCAGGGGTTACACTTTTTTTAATAGCAGCCCCTAAGTCAACTAAGCTTTCTCTTGTAATCAACCCATTCCAGTTTATCCCACTAAGCCCCGGTGAGAGCTTATATTTTCCATTAAGACCATTGAGAAATTGGGTTTCAATAAGATGAGGCTCCAATTCATCAGAAAAGATAACGTGGAAATTGACTCTTTTAAAATCCTTATGTCCGGCAAACTTTTTTATCCTGAATTCAACCACAGGTAAAATGGAAGTTATATTTTGTAACCTTCCCTGTTTACGAAATTCCAAGACTTTTTTGTAGCCATCAATGAATAAGTAATCATTAATTCCAATGACCTTAAATTCTTCAGGTAGTGCTTCAAGGTCTTTAATGAAGTTTTCCCAGCGTGTGCCTTCATCTGCACCTTCAAAATGTTGGACTAAAGAATAAGGAGTATGTACGTGCAAATCCCATTTCCTCCATTCAGATCCTTTTGGGAAAGTACCGGGAAAACTCATAGCCAAGTAGATTGATTAATACAAAGTATGATTAATTGATGATAAATTATAATATCAAGATCAATGTTATCAGGAAGGCTACTAAAAAGCTTTGGTAACAATGTGTTTGGCTATGAATGTATTCCCGCAAAGTTACCGCGCAGCCCCGAAGTCCAAGGGATGCCCGGCATAAAACGGTGCGGTTCGTGTCCTCATCTTTTGTTCCTGCGCGGGCTTTTTGCCCGCATTCGGCTTTTGTACCCCACAGCATTTATACGGGCAACACCCTTGTCCTTCCGGGCACCCAGCGCGGGAGCCTGCGCCATAATTCATTTCCAAACAATTAAAAAATTGAAGCTATGGCAACGAACAAAGAATTACTCGAACAGGTTCAAAGAGCAATGGTATCTGATGTAAGGATCAGTTATCATCCGAAAGTAAGAGCATCCGAAAGGCAAGTTATCCAGCGATCAGAGGACGCTTACAGATTGTTTAAGGAAGGGTGGAACATGGATATGATCTACCTGGTGGAACAATCACAACTGATGTTACTAAACAGGGCTAACAGGGTATTGGGGATTATGCAACTTAGTTCAGGCGGACTTTGTGGTACGGTTGTCGATCCCAGGTTCGTATTTATAGCAGCATTGCAGGCAGGAGCCACAAGTATCATGTTAGCGCATAATCACCCCTCTTCTAATCTTACGCCAAGCAATAACGACAGAACGTTGACGGCAAAAGTGAAGGAAGCCGGAACATTTCTTGACATCCAATTGATGGATCATTTGATCATTTCTCCGGAAGGATATTGTTCTATGGCTGATGAAGGATTCATGTAAAATATCTTTCTGATTATAATTCGCTGAAATGCTTTGTTGATAAGCCTTTCAGCGGATTTTTATTTTTGGTTCGTCCAAAAAAATGCTATATTTACAGTGTCAAACAAGCTCTTTTTTTGATTGGTGAACTGGAAGGTGACCTGTGAACTTCTTAAAACCTAACCGGTTGATATATAACACATTTGAGCCTTTATGGTTCGTTCTGTCTTCCCGACATAAAGTTAGGCAAACGCCCACAAAGGCCCGAAAACAGTGATGTTTTCGGGTTTTTTTATTGTTTTCTATATCAATTTACCCCATTTGAAACAAACCAGCGTGTGAACTGGAAGGTGACAATAGAATGTTATTTGCCTTGATAAATCACCCCCGCCTATTTTTTAATTGTAATTCATCATCACATAATTTCATAGACTTTCCTGTAAGCCTCCTGCATAACCGAGATTTCCCCGTCAGTTAGTTTTGCAAACTCTGCACGCCTCCTCTTCGGAAATATGCCCTTGTTTTGATGTAAAAAAATCAGCATCCAGTTTATATCCTTATCAGGCATATCAACAATCTTTTGTATTTCCCTTTTTGCTTCGTCATAACGTAATAAAAACAATAGCTCTGCCGGCATGTCTTCTTTAAGTGTGGCATGTATAGTCTCAGCCAGGTATATTGCCTGTGGGGTAAGATCCGGGTAACGATAGTATCCTGCGACTTCATCTGCATTATTGATGGTAACCTCTCCGGTTTCGCTTAAGGAATAGTTTATTCTTTGCATCAGCGGCTTTGAATAGGTTTCAAGAATCTGATCGTACTCGTTTATATTATTAAGCATATGGGCAGAAACAGGGATGATCAGCCCTTGCGGCACCAATCCATCATGTACCAATATATCATGGATCATAAACCTGTGTAACCGCCCATTACCATCTTCAAAAGGATGTATAAATACAAACCCGAAAGCAAACAGGGCAGCTTTTATAATCGAATCAACGCCACTGGTCTTTTCAGCTGCTTGTTTCAATCCATCCATCAACGTATTCACCATTGTGGGCGGCGGGCATATATAATGTAACAGTGTATGATAGTTTGGAAGTGTTTCACCTACATAATTTTGGAATCCCCTGAACTCCGCCGCCGCATACCTGGGATCTACAATGATATTCTGGAACTGAATCAAATTCTCCTTTGAAAGCACTTCTGCCATGGGTCTGGCACCAGCTCGTGTAAGTAATAAAATGAACCGCTCCATCCTGTCTGTTGATGGCTTTTCTTTTTCTATTTCATACGATGACTTGCTTTCCTTTGTATACAGGTAAGCCGCGGCACGCCTGAAAACCTCTTCCGGAAATTCATTCTTTAATCCTTCAATACTTTGCTTTACATCTTTTTCCAGTAGTTCGGAAAGTGATTTGGTTCTGCGAATCATCGGGCAAAAATCAATGGTACCTAAGAGGTTGTCATTGATCCGCCAGCGCACATTTTTCACGACTTGTCCTGTAATGTATTTTTCAGGTTCCAGCAGGTCTATATAGTTACCTTTTACTTCTTTTCCCATCTTTAATTGCGTACCACTTAAAAATTCATATAGAAATCCGATTTTCCTGGCGTACCGCCCACTTGGGGTATCTGCAATAAAGGCATTGATCTCTTCTGTACCAATCCGTTTAAATACCTCTTTAAAAAAATCAAGACTCAGGTCATCATACTTTAGGGCAAACTCTATATGATCAAGAGGGGTATCCCTGGCCACGGCATATCTTGGCCCATATACCTGCTCTATATTACCACGGGATGTCAGTTTGATTGACTCATTATTTCCTATGTATGAACTGTGCGTAAAGGAATAATTGATTAGGCCAAAATGCGCTTTTAGCCATTCATTTCCTGCAGGTTTATCTGCCATGTGGTTTAATTTTTACTGTAAAACGATTATTTGATACTGTAAAATGAATAAATACTATATTGTCTACTGTAAAATAGTTTTATATAAAATTACTGTAAAATTGATATATTATACTGTAAAATATAGGTATATTTTATAAATGTACTCATGACCGTCTTGTTAACTTAGGAGGACTTTTGTCAGCTATCGGAATTTTTAACCGAGAATAAATACAAAGGTTCTTATGAAAAAGTGGGGCAGTTGATTATCAAATACTGCACGAACTCGGGCCTTGATGTGCTTTAATATTTTGAACTGTTGCTCTTCTCATATCTATCTGGTAATAACGATATGCATCTGAAAAACTTTTCCGTGTTACACATGGAAAATGAAATCATGTTCAGCCCGGCTTATGACCTGATCATGTCCTCTTTTTTACCGGGAAATTACAAAGACCAATACTGAAAAATCTGGCGAAAAAAGCAGGCGATATTTTTAAATAAATAGATCAGATTGGATAATGGTAACACGATAATCACTTTCCCTTCTTCTGTTTTAAAAGGAATGGCGCCCGTTCAGCGAACACAATTATATATTAACGGCTTCGCCAAATAATGTAGGAGAGATAGTCACCATCTGATGCACTAAAAAAATGGGTCAGTAAAAATACCCCTTAAAAATAAGTAGAGAACCCAAATTGAAAGCCGGCTGATTTAGAGGGTGGATTTCCCAATATATCTGTTTGCCAGTTGTACCGGTAATTAAACCGGAGAACAGTTTGGGCAGTGGGCCGCCAGCTTATGGCAGGTATAAAAGAATACATATGCTCAGATATATTGCCACCGGTAGCTATAAAATTGCCTTTATTCCAATCCACATATTCAAATCTTACCGCGGCATTTAAAACAGCCTTGTCAAAGCTGAATATATTTTTTTTAATAATTGGCTGAACAATATCAATGAAGCCACCCCATTGTTTCCGTCCAAACTGCTCTGTGTACGTATCTGCAATATCAACGGTTATCCATGCCCATTCTGCATTAATAGCTGTGCGGGTTTTAGGTAGTGTAGTAGTAAAGTCAAGTGCAAAAACAGTTACCCGCCTTTTTTTATCTAATACCAAACCCCCTTCCTGGTATTTATTGTACGCGCCACCCATATAGGATACGCCGATTTCACCAACTTTGCTGTTTCTTAACGCGATTTTGCCGGTAAATAAGGGACTTCCATTGAAGCTTTCTTCGAACCTGGCCGGATTAGTTTTAGCAGCCGGTAAAAATGTTTTATTCTCTTGATTGGAAATGATCGTTTCATCAAAGCCATTGGTTAAGTATGCCTCATAGCCATATACCCAATCTTTGTTATATTTTTTTCCGAATACGCCAAAACCCACATTGCTCCAGGTGGCAGGTAGCATTTGTGTGGCAGAAAAGGGTCGGTCAATAAATTCCCATTTCGGGCCATCATGGTTTTGGTTGAAAGCCCCAATTGGGTTCATAACGATACCACCTCTCATATTTAGCAGGGGGGCAAACGCAACATCCATCGAAGCAAATTCAATACTGATCTCTTTTGTGCCATCCTCAAATTCAATTTCCGATAAGAATTTTATTCTTTTTGAAATAGAAGAGGAAACAAACAGCGTTAACCTGCGCATTTGAAACTGGTGGCCCTCGCTTACCCCATCCTTATTTACATACTGGTAGTTTGCCTCAACATAACCACCTAAAGCAACCGGTGTTTTCCCCACCCGGCTAAATGGCCGGTTATATACTGCATCCATATTTAAAGGCAAGCCGGATATGTCTTTTGAAGGGTTTCTGAGTAAGACAGGATCGATCTGTCCGAAAGCGAAAGTAAACGCTAAAACTAACTGAAGCAGTATGATTGTTTTTTTCATGAGGGCTTTCTGAGGTCTATGAATAATTCAGTAAGGGTAGCGATTACAGGAAATGTCCGTAAATTATTATCTGCAGGGCCATTGGTAACTTGTCCTTTATTGGTAAACTCGCTGCCATGGGCAGGGCATTGCAGGAAATCACCGGATGCCAGTAATTCACTTCCCTGGTGCGTACATCTCATCCATACTGCGGAATACGAATGATCATCAAACCTGTAAACACAGATGGGATATTGCAGGGTATCGTTCCTTATAATAATAAAGGACCGGTAAGCCGTATTTCCTTTTTGAGAGATAGCAAATGCATCCTTGCTTACCGTTAAACCGTTTGTTACCAGGTTACCCGGAATGTACCGGGTAACCGTACAGGAGGTCAGTAATGAAGTAACCGCTGTGGCTGATAGGCAGGTAGTACAGGCATTGATAATAAAATCTTTTCTTGTCATTGGGTTGGCTATGCTTTATAAAGACTCAAGGAATTTAATTAGGTTGGTTCTGTCTGCTGCGGAAAGCTGCTGAAAATTTATCTTGCTTTGTGTAGCTTCTCCGCCATGTAATGCAATAGCTTCCTCTATACTCCTGGCCCTTCCATCATGCAATAAGAATACCTGGCCCCCTTGCGAATTTTTTGATAAGCCAAGTCCCCACAATGGAGGCGTTCTCCATTCGGATGGTAAGGCAGTGCCTTCCGTATACCCGTCATTTAAACCCGGCCCCATATCATGTAATAGCAAATCGGTATAAGGAAAAATCGTTTTATGGGATAGGGCTGTAATGGAAGATGGACCTGTCTGAAGTTGTGGGGTATGACATTTACTGCAGGAAATATTTACAAAAGACTGCTTACCCGCAATAATATTCGCGTCATATTGATCCCTTTGAATAGGGGCCTTGAGCGTTTTCAGGTAAAAGAGTACATCCAGTAAGGTTTGATTGGAAATTTCCGGGTCTATCTCCAATCCGTTGTATGTGTTATAAACTTCATAAGAAGAAGTAACCCCCATATCCTGGTTATAGGCATTGGCAGTCTGTTGCTGCAGATCATACACTGCGGCTTTTTTACCAAACCGTCCTATATATTTTGTATTTCGTTCAACAGTACCTGGGCGAAGCTGGCAGTAGGCAGGGATAGTTATCCAATTTGGCCTTCCTGATATTCCGTCACCATTTGCATCAATTTCATCTGACAAAGCCAAAATTGCCGCATCAGCAACTGCTTCCAGTAAACCTAACCCTGTATTGGCTGGTGGAGTAAATTTTGAAAAACTGGCGCCTGCCGGAATCTGTTCCGGCTGAAATCCCGGAAGAGCCAGTGATTGCAATTGCGGGCCGCCTGACTGAAGAAATTGATTGGCAAAGGTATCACTCTGGCCAAACCTCGTTAGGGTTGTGAAAGGGTGTCCCTTACCGTCACCGGCATGACAGGAACCACAGGAAGTGGCTACAAATAAGGGGCCCAGGCCGTTGTTTGTGGTAAAGATTTCATCGTTGAAAGCCATGTCACCGCGCAAAAAAATTATTTTTTGCCCAGGGGTCAATCCTTCTACCGGGCCATCCAGGGTATGATCGGCCGCGGGTGACCCTGGCAATAACTTACCGCAGGAAACGATACCCGCACCCGTTGCTAAGAGGAATGTGATCAGCACTAACTGGTTCTTACCCATATCGTAAAGGACTTTCTACAAATATAAAATTTAATTTGGTTAGTCAAAATTTAAATTTAGATAATTCTAAAATAAATTTTAACCATACACGTATTTTTCCTGCATACGATCGTTTAATGGCCAATAAAAAAGATTGAAGGCGCCACTGCCATTACTACTTTACTTACCTACAGGCATGCAATACTGGTTGCAACTGGATTTACCAGGTGGAGGTACTGTAAATGCCTGGTAGGATTCTCTCTGCACTAAATAATTAAAACTACCTTCGGGCCATATTTGGCCCCATGATATTTGATGATTTAAATTTAAACCCTGCTTTACTCTCTGCACTGGATGAGTTAGGGTATACCCATCCTACCACCATACAACACAGGGTTTTTCCGGTTGCTATGTCCGGGAAAGATGTTTGTGGTATTGCACAAACCGGAACCGGTAAAACCATTGCGTACCTGCTGCCTTGTTTGCGTCAATGGGTATTCTCAAAAAATAAGGATCCGCAGATACTCATCGTGGTTCCTACCAGAGAACTGGTTGTACAGGTGGTAGATACGGTAAAAAAATTAACACCCTATATGAGCCTGATTGTTACAGGCGTTTATGGTGGCGTTAATATTAATACCCAGCAAACAGCGGTAGAAAAAGGGGTAGATGTATTAGTGGCTACGCCGGGCAGGTTATTTGACCTGATTATGAACGGCGCCATTAAAACGAAAATGATTAAAAAACTGGTAGTTGATGAAGTAGATGAAATGCTGAACCTGGGGTTTCGTACACAACTGAAAAATATTCTGGACCTGTTGCCTAAAAAGCGACAAAATCTGATGTTTTCTGCTACCATAACGGAAGAAGTGGAAACACTGATGGAGACTTATTTTAATAATCCTGTTCGTGTTGAAGCGGCCCCTACGGGTACTCCGCTCGAAAATATTGAACAAACCGGTTTTGCTGTTCCTAATTTTTATACAAAAGTTAACCTGCTGGAGTTATTGGTAACCGAAGATCAAAACATGAAAAAAGTGTTAGTCTTTGCAGCGACTAAAAAACTGGCAGATCAATTATTTGAACAATTAGAATTGAAATTTCCCGGTACGGTGGGTGTCATACATTCTAACAAAGAACAGAACCACCGCTTTAATACCGTAAAACAGTTTAAGGAAGGCAATTACCGGTTGTTGATTGCTACGGATATTGTAGCCAGAGGTATTGACATTGCTGAAGTAACGCATGTCATTAATTTTGACACGCCGGAAGTTCCTGAAAATTATATTCACCGTATTGGCCGAACAGGCCGGGCCGATAAACGGGGGATTGCCATCACTTTCACTACCAGTAAAGAACTTCCCTTTAAAGTTGCTATCGAAGAATTAATGAAGTACCAGATACCCGTGCTGCCCCTTCCACGGGCCCTTATTATTTCAGCAGTTTTAACGGAAGATGAAAAACCTAAAGTGTTTATGAAAACCACCCAGGTTAAACTTCCCAAAAAAGAAGCAAAAGGCCCTGCCTTTCATGAAAAATCTGCCAAGAACAGTAAAACCAATATTAAGGTAAGACGTAAAGATGCCATGAAAAAAAAGTACGGTAAACCCATTACAAGAGGGGCAAAAAAATAATCAGTATTAGCGAAAGCCTCGCCTAAGTTCTGTACTCATTTGTCGGTCTGAAAATGTACTTCGATTGCTCAAACCTGGTAAGTGATTCCCGGAAAATTTTGTGGTTAAATGCTGATTAATCAGGCAGGGTAGAAACAATATGATGGGAAATGGCATACCTGGTAAGTTCTGCATTGTTATCTATAAATAGCTTATGCAATATTTTACCGCGATAGGTACTTACGGTACTAAATGCCAATGAAAGGATGCAGGTTATCTGGGTGATGGTTTTGCCTGTAGCAAGTAATTTGAATATCTCAAATTCTTTGGCGGTGAGTAAGTCTTTGGGTTCTTTTTCAGGCTCAATATGCATCAATAAAGCTTCTGCAATCTCGGCATTGATGTATTTTTTTCCCGCAATGACGCGATGTACCGCGTTGATTAATTCTTCCGGCGCAGCGCTTTTATTTAAATAGCCGGAAGCACCTGACTTGAGAGCCTTCACTGCGTACCGTTCTTCGGGATACATACTTAAAATTAAAACAGGTAATCCTGGCTTGCTTAACTTGATTTGTATCAAAGTATCAAAGCCATTTTTTCCCGGCATCGCCAAATCAGATATCACCAGATCCCAGTCGTGCAGGCTCACTTCATTTAATAAGGCATTGCCATCGGCTACTTCCATTATTTCGGCAAAAGGGTACTCATCTCTCAGTATCTGCGTAAGACCCTTACGGATAAAGCTATGATCGTCTGCTAATAGGATACGTGTCATTGGATTTGTGGCGTAAAGGAACAATAAGGCAGGGTAGGCCACAATAGTGTTAACCGCCAATGTTTGGTAGAAAAAATACTACTGAGTATAGGGGAATGCTGTAATAAGCGTGCTAACCATCAATATCTGAAATGATATGATGGGAAATGGCATAACGGGTTAAATCTGAATTGGTGGATAAGTTAAACTTCCCAAGTATCCTGCTACGATGGGTACTTACAGTAGTTAAAGCAAGGGAAAGTGAATCGGCAATCTGTGTAATGGTTTTGCCGAGTGCCAGTAGTTTAAAGATTTCAAACTCTTTATTGGTAAGTAGCTCGTGTGGTTTTTTTTCGGAATCAATATTGATTAATAATTTTTCCGCAATTTCTGAAGTAATGTATTTTCTGCCAAGAGAAATACGTTGTATGGCAGTAATTAATTCTTCGGGTGCGGAATTCTTATTCAGGTACCCGGAGGCGCCGGCTTTCAAAACCCTTACTGCGTATAGTTCTTCAGGATAAATACTGAGAATTAAAACAGGTAGATGCGGTTTCATTAGTTTAATTTGTTCCAATGCTTCCAGGCCACTCCTTCCAGGCATATCCAGATCAGAAATCACCAGGTCCCAATCATGTAAAGTCACTTCCTTAACCAGTGATTCGCCATCGCCTACTTCTTTGATTTCAGCGGAAGGGTATTCATCTTTTAGTATCTGTATAAGCCCCCTGCGTATAAAACTATGGTCATCAGCCAAGATTATTCTTTTCATGTGAAAATTTTATTGTTTTTTGTATATCCTGAATGTTTGGTTGAATTCGCCTAATAATAATCCCGGAGGTTGATCATTTGATTATGGCTTAATTCATTTTAAGTAACAGGTTAATGGTTAATATAAAGGCAAACGAATGGTTATGTTTGTTCCCATCCCGATACTTGAAATAAGGTGAAATTCTCCATCTAAGGCCCTTACTCTTTCTCTCATACCAAGTAAACCAAACGATTGCCTTGTTTCGGAATGTACCGCTAATGTATCAAATCCTTTGCCATTATCCTGTATGTTTATCAGAATACTACCCTTATCCAATTTTACGGAAGTTACTACTTTATTTGCTTCTGCATAGCGGGTAATATTGGTTAGCGCTTCCTGAAATGCCCTGAAAATACAGGTAGCTATCTTTTCCGGTACCTTGATTTCCTTTTCATCAGTTATCAGTTCAACAGGGGTACCTGTAATATCCGTAAACTGTTTTCCATGATCAATTAAGGCATCCAGTAAACCGTGTTCGTCAAATATGGTGGGCCTTAGCTCATTTAAAATCCGTCGTAAGGAAGTATTACTTTCATCTAACAGTTGGGTCACGTTTTTTAATTTGGATTTAATGGGTTTTGGATCTACAAGTGGTTGTTTATTGATCCAGGCAATATCCATTTTTATGGCAGTTAGCTGTTGCCCCAGCTCATCATGCAATTCGCGGCCGATTCTTTTTCTTTCCTCTTCGCGTATGGTTTGGAGGTGAGCGGTTAACTTTTGTAATTGTTCAGTAGTTTTTAGGGTATCCGCTTCCGCTTTTTTTCTTTCGGTTATATCTATAAGGGTACCCACATAACCTATTATTTTATTTTCTGAATTTCTTTCTGCTGCACTATGTCCAATCACCCATGAAATACTTCCATCTTTTCGTACTACCCGAAATTCAATAGGGGAATGATTTTGGCCTGATGATTTTTCCTGCCAGTTTTTGAGAAAAGAATTTCTGTCTTCTTTGTGGATAATTTTTTTCCAGCCATGTCTCAGGGCCTCATCACGTGGCAGGTCTGTAATTTTTGTCCAGCTTGGATTTACATAGGTAACATATCCGTTTTTGTTTGATTGAAAAATTCCCACTGGCGAAATTTCTGTCAGTGTCAGGTAACGACGTTCGCTTTTCAGTAAGGCCTCTGCTGCTTTGGTACGCATATCCTCTTTATCAAAAGCCTCTAATGAAAATGAAATATTATCTGCCGCTTTGCATAGCATAGCTATTTCTTCGGTATCAAAAAAGTTTTTACTGTCTGCATACAAAGTATAAGCGCCAATTACTTTCCCGAATCTTTTAATTGGTAATGCTATTGAAGAAAGAAATTTTCTTTGTAAGGCCAGCTTTCTCCAGGGAGCCATTATCGGATTGGTTTCTATGTCATTGCAAATAACATATTTTTCTTCTCTGATAGCCATTCCGGTTGGCCCCTTCCCTTCCGGGCTGTCTATACTTGTATTAATTTGTATGGTTGAAACATAATTAAGGTCCATACCATCAAATATGACCGGGTTCACTATTTTCGTTTTCTCGTCAACTAATCCAATCCATGCCATCCTGAATTTTCCAATATCAATGGCTATGGAACAGGCTTCTTTAAAAAGAGTTGTTTCATCCGTTCCCCTCAGCATCATCTGGTTAATCTGACTGGTGAAAAGATATAGCCGGTTTGCTTTATTTAATTTTTCTTCAATCAACTTTTTCTCTGTTACATCCTTTTCTAATTCCTGTATAAGCCTTCCAGGATCAGTTTCTTCAGAAATTGATTCAGATTTCGGGGTATTTTTTCTCATAAAGTTAGCTTATGGGCTTATTAAATGATGTAGGATTACCTTTACAAACTATTCATTACCTGGCAAATAGTTTGCTGGAAAAAGTATCAGCGAAATGGTACTGGGTACAATAAAAACCAGTTGAAAGGGGGACTAACAAAATGGTCTCTATAAACACTTAACTGTTATGATGCAACTAATCGAATGTACAGAATATTATTATGAAAAAACAATATTTAGCGGCTAAATTGAAGCTGAATGGCCTGTATTTAGTCGATATGGGAAATGGGTTGGAAGCAGATTATGTTACTGGAAGGATTAATGTACTGCCTTTTTCAGCTCCCATTGTTTCTGAATAAATAAAGAAACCAGGATAGTAATTACTGCCGTTAGCATGCCCCCGCCTATATCTAATGGAAAATGTTGGGCCAGGTATACCCTTGAATAGCCTACTAACAGGGCATACATAAATCCGATGGGGATAATCCATTTGTTCCTGATCAGCAAGCAGGCCAACAGATAGATAGTAAAAGCCGTTGCCGTATGTCCGGATGGAAAACTATGAGCGGCATGCACCTCAACGCCTGCTACTGTATGAATGGACCCAAGGTCCGCTATAGCGGCTATTGGCCTGGGTACTGCCGGTAATAGATATTTTTTTGTTACCTGGGTAATTAATGTTGATACCAGGATGGCCGCTATCAGCATTGGGAACTTGTTTCTTCTATAGATAAAAAAAAGAATGGCCACTACTACCCAAACGGCCCCATCACCCAGGTAAGTGATATAGCTGAAAATATAATCAGCTTCAATGCCCAGGTCAGCATTTACCAATAAAAAGAAATTGTTTTTGCCAACAATCCATGAATCTATCATCAGGCATAAAGCGGAAACAATGGTGATGATGAACGCGATGGAAAAATTTCTGTTCTCAGAACCGGGTTTTAGCGTCATGTAATCTGTATTCTTTTTACAAATCTAAGGGTTGTAATGATTCGTTACACAATACCCGCCAGTTCAAGACTCCGTTTCTTTAAATTGATAATATCAAGATTGTCGATAATGGGATCAATGGATAAGATCAGTGAACTGCCATTTTCCCTCCACCAGTTTCCGCCGGTTAGCTGGTTTACATGCAGTACACCAATCAGGTATTTTCTATCAGCATCTGCATGCCATTCTTCTATCCATTCAAATTTTTCACGCCGAATATATTTCCAGTCATCAAAGCTCAGGTACACTTTCAGGTAATAATCATGCGTTAGTTCATGCGGATGGTGGTGGTAAAGTTTTTTATATTCGTAGCGGTAATCATACCTAAGCGCCGCTATATCACTCAACACTGCCGAGGCAGTAGGGAAACTGCCGGCGCCTTTTCCATAAAAGAATTGTTTATCGGCAAACCCACTTTCTATCACCACACCATTGTATTCATTTTTTACAAAAGCAAGTGGCTCATTCAGTTTTACAAATTGTGGCAATACAAAGGCTGCTACTTGTCCGTTCTTTAATTTTTTTGCCTGGGCAATCAGCTTAATATCATAATTCTTTTCTTTGGCAACGGCTGCATCGCTTAACTGAATATGCTGAATGCCTGTAAAAAGTATATTATCCGGGTGTTCCACAATTCCATAGGCATGGTTCAGCAGGATGGCCCATTTGTTTACGGCATCATATCCTTCCACATCCAGTTTGGGATTGCTTTCGGCAAAGCCTGATTGCTGGGCCAGAAGCAAGGCCGACTGGAAATCGAGTTTTTCTTCAAACATTTTTGTGAGAATAAAATTGGTTGAGCCATTTACAATGGCTTTGATAGCATGTAACAGGTCATTGTCGTAATATTCTTCCAGGTTTCGTATGACCGGTATAGACGCACAGGCTGAGGCTTCATACAGAAAAGGAAGCCCGGTTTCCTGCTGCATTTGCAGAATTTCCGGCAAGTGTTCCGCAATCATTTTTTTGCTGGCACTCACAACTGCTTTTCCGTTCCGTAAGGCAATAGATACTATTTCAAAAGCGGCATTGGCATCGTCAATTACTTCTACAATTACATTGATGTTTTCATCAAATAAGAGGTCCTCTTTTTCTGTTGTAAATAAAGATGCCGGGGCATTTCTTATTTTGCCGGAGTGCTTGATGCATACTTTTTTAATACTTGCTTTCAGGGAAGGCGTTTGTTGTAATACTTTGTACAAACCTTCACCTACCACGCCAAATCCGAATAATCCAATGGTTAACTGTTTATGTGCATCCATAGTTTTTTGGGTATTGTGTACCGTTTTTTATTGTGTAATAAATTCACTGATGGCATTTCCAATTTTATCATATTCCAGTAAAAAGCCATCATGGCCATAGTCTGAGTCAATGATAATATGAACCCCGTTCCGAACATGTTCTGCCAGCCATTGCTGTTCTCCCGGCGGAAACAGGAGGTCAGAGCTGATACTTATGACCAGTGTGCCGGCTTTAATAGTTTGCAATGCCTCCTCAACTGTGTTTCTTCCCCTTCCAATATGGTGTGCATCCATTGCTTTACTTAGGAAAAAATAACTAAAAGCATTAAACCGTTTTACCAATTTCTTTCCCTGGTATTGCTGGTAGGATTCGCTTTTGAACTGACCGGTTTTACCGGTATCCTCTTCCCGTTGATTGAGTTGGTACGTATGATAATTCCGGTACGATAAAATAGCTATTTCTCTGGCAATTGCCATACCCTGTAAACCAGCTTTCGGATCTTTATTTTTCCAGGAAGGATCGTTTTCAATACTATGCCTCTGCGTGGCATTGAAAGCGATCCCCCAGGGTGAATGAAAGCTATTGGTTGCCAAAGGTATGATATATGTGAAAAGAGCAGGTTCTTCAACGGCCCATTCGAGTAATTGCTGGCCTCCCATTGAACCGCCGATGCCAATAAATACCTTTTGGATGCCTAAATAATTTTTCAGTTGCTGATAGCTACGTATCATATCCCTTGTGGTAAATAAGGGAAAACGATGATAATAAATAGTACCTGTTAGGGGATCGGTATCCAGCGGACCAATGCTGCCATAGCAACTGCCCGGCATATTTACACATATAATAAAGTATTGATCAGGATCGAATAATTTATTCTTTCCTACCAGTCCGGGCCACCATTCAGCCGCATCACTATTAGCAGTAAGTGCATGAAAAATCCAGACAACATTATTTTTCTCTTCATTCAATTGGCCATAAGTGGTATACGCCAAATGGAAATCCGGTATTTCAATACCGGATTCCAGTTTGAATGATTTTTGTGAGCGAAATATATTCATCATGCTAAAAAACCTGTAAAAATGATTGTTCAAAATCTGCTTTGATATCTTCGATATGTTCAATACCTACGCTGATTCGAACCTGGTTTGGTTGCACACCCGATTTAATCTGTTCTTCCGCGCTTAATTGTTCATGTGTGGTAGAAGCCGGGTGAATTGCCAGGGTTTTAGCATCTCCTACATTGGCCAAATGACTAACCAGTTTTAATGAGTCAATAAATTTACTGGCATTTTCTTTGGGTCCTTTTATACCAAAATTCAACACCCCTCCAAATCCGTTTTGCAGGTATTTTTTGGCCAATCCATGATAGGGGCTATTACTGAGCCCCGGGTATTGAACAAAATCTACTTTTGGATGTTTCTCGAGCCATTGTGCCAAAGCCAATGCATTATCAACATGTCTTTGTACACGAAGACTCAATGTTTCCAAACCCTGTAATAGCAGGAATGCATTGAAAGGACTTTGTGAAGCGCCAAAATCACGCAAACCTTCTACTCTTGCCCTGATGGCAAATGCGATATTAGGTAGGCCCAGTGGATTGCCTTCTCCAAAAATATCCCAGAATTTCAGTCCATGATAGCCTTCACTGGGTTCAGTAAATTGAGGAAATTTTCCATTTCCCCAGTTGTAATTTCCTCCGTCTACAATTACCCCGCCAATAGAAGTGCCATGGCCCCCAATCCATTTGGTTGCCGATTCTACTACAATGTTTGCGCCATGGTCAAGCGGTCGGAACAGGTATCCGGCTGTGCCAAACGTATTGTCAACTATTAATGGCAGGTCATAGCTTTTGGCAATCACTGCAAATTTTTCAAAATCAGGAATATTTAACCTGGGATTACCGATGGTTTCCAGGTATATGGCTTTTGTTTTATGGTCGATGTATTGAACAAAACTTTCAGGATCATCACCATCCGCGAAACGTACCTCAATCCCCAGGCGTTTAAATGCCACTTTGAATTGATTATAGGTTCCACCATAAACATAAGCGGTGCTGATAAAATTATCTCCTGCCTGCAGAATATTGTTAAGCGCCAAAAACTGAGCAGCCTGCCCAGAGGCTGTAGCCAGGGCAGCTACACCGCCTTCCAATGCAGCAATGCGCTGTTCAAACACATCTGTAGTTGGGTTCATCAGACGGGTATAAATATTACCAAATTCTTTCAGGCCAAATAAATTGGCGGCATGTTCCGAATTATTAAAACCGTATGAAGTGGTTTGATAAATGGGAACCGCTCTTGCATTCGTAGTTGGGTCTATCTGTTGTCCTGCATGCAGTTGTAAGGTTTCGAAATGGAGTGGTTGACTCATAAAAATCGGTTTTGTATTAATGTTTAATAATAAGAAATTTGCTAAGTAAACAGCGCCTGTTAATAAGCCTGTTGAGAGAAGTAGTTATGCCATTTGGCAACAACAACACATGCAACAAATACAGCCTTTATTTGAGGGCTTCCGGAGAAAATTTGTATTTGAACAGGTTATCATGCGTATTATCCTACAAAATTAATAGACTTTAAGTTAATTTCCCAAAATATATTTTTTGGGCAGATTAATTCTTGCCTGAGCCGGTTTTTTGAAAAACCCGGCTTACGGGCATAATTATATCCTTTGTTTACGCCGGTGGCTGCCTGTACAAAAGTGGAAGTTTGACAAATGAGAACCGGTATGGCTCCGGGTAAAGGGTCAATGGGAATGCCGTGGATCAGTTCTGTGGCTGTGCTCATGGTAAGTGTTTTATTTTCTGAACCCGGTTGCGAGGAACAGAAATATTTAAAATAGTATAAAAATTCTTTTTGAACTTAACGAGAGAAGAGAGTGGTAGACTTACCGGGTGCGCTTTTCTTTTAAGACCTGGCAACCTTTTAGTTAGGTTGGGGTATAAAAAAAGCTCATCCGGTAAGTCAGATGAGCTTGAATATAGTATCTCACAGGAATTGTGATTTAATAACAAACTTTACTCTGACTTATCTTCCCGCGCATATTGCGCGGTCGGAGTTGGCACCTTCATACAATTGAGTGAACTGTATGGGTTGCCAAGGCTTCATCGGGCCAATTTCCCTCTGCCTTTCTTGATAAGTGATCTAAAGAACTGGTGCAAATGTAAGGGTACTGATTTCAGATTTCCAAATAAAAGTATATAGAATTAGTAGACAATTTTTTAAAACTCAATACTGGTAAGCATTGCAGAAGAAAAATTATTTTTTACCGGGTTGGATTCCGGCTATTTTAGACCCTTTTTCCAATTGAGCCCGGGCATTAATGCTGTTAAGTTTTAGCAGACCAGGCAGTGGTTTCTTCCTGAAAGTATTTGTTATATAAAAATATCAAATATGATGCCATCTTATTATTAGTTTCTTTATTAACAGCACAGTATTTAAACAGGATCCATTTTTTAATGTTAGTACATTTGATCCCTATTGAAAACTGGCATGGCAAAACAAGCGGGAAAAAAAATAGTAGTTAAGGAAACGATGGTGCCTGAAGACTTTATAGAAGTATTTGGCGCCAGGGAACACAATCTTAAGAATATTGATATTGCCATCCCTAAAAATAAACTCGTTGTATTTACAGGCGTAAGCGGCAGTGGAAAATCTTCACTGGCTTTTGATACCATTTATAATGAAGGGCAAAGAAGGTACATGGAAAGTTTCAGCGCCTATGCCAGACAGTTTATGGGTGATATGGAGCGGCCTGATGTAGATAAGATCACGGGCCTTTCGCCCGTTATTTCCATCGAGCAAAAAACAACCAACAAAAATCCACGCTCAACAGTTGGAACGGTAACAGAAGTCTATGATTTTTTACGATTGTTATTCGCGAGAATAGGAGAGGCCTATAGTTATAACACGGGTAAGAAAATGGTGAAGTTTAGTGAAGAAGAAATTGTGGAAGACATTTTTGCCCGGTACAAAAATAAAAAAGTTAGTTTATTGGCGCCACTCATCCGTGGAAGAAAAGGCCACTATCGTGAACTGTTTGAAGAGATTCGTAAAAAAGGGTTTTTAAAAGTAAGGGTGGATGGGGAAGTGATGGACCTGACGCCCAAACTACAGGTTGACCGGTATAAGATACACGATATTGAAGTGGTGATTGACCGCCTGCAGGTAACGGATGATATGAAGGTTAGATTAAGCCAGAGTGTACAGCAGACTTTGAAAATGGGTAAAGAGTTACTGTTCCTGCTATTGAATGATACCAATAAAACCATTCAATATTCCAAACAGCTCATGTGTGAAGATACCGGCATCAGTTACGAAGAACCTTCTCCCAACGCATTCTCATTCAACTCGCCTTATGGTGCCTGCCCTGCCTGTAAGGGATTGGGAAATGTATACAGCATCAGTATGGAAGCGATTATTCCGGATTCAAAACTTACGGTGAAAGAAGGCGGGATAGCGCCTCTGGGAGAACAACGCGATGCGTTCCTGTTTCGGAATGTAGAAATTTTGGCTAAGAAACATAAGATAAGTCTCGATAAACCGATCAGGGACCTGCCGCCAGCTTCTCTGAATATTTTATTATATGGTAATCCTGAAGGTAGTTCACTGGAAATGCCTGATATGGATGATATAACCGGCGGCCAACCCTACGAAGGTGAATTTGAGGGCATTGTTCCTATGTTAAAAAGATGGTTTGCCGGTAATAGTCAAAGCGAATCCCTGCGCGAATGGGTAGAAAAATTTATGGAGCTAAAAGTTTGCCATTCCTGTAATGGGGCAAGGTTGAAAAAGGAAAGCCTTTGGTTTAAGATAGATGAGAAAAATATTTCAGCACTGAGTGATATGAACCTGGATAAATTATTAGCCTGGTTTTTTACTATTGAAAAAAGACTAAGCAATAAACAAAACCAGATTGCGAAAGATATTCTCAAAGAAATTCGTGAACGCGTTCAGTTTTTATTGGATGTAGGATTAACCTACCTTTCGCTCAATCGTCCTTCGCGAAGCCTTAGTGGCGGCGAATCTCAGCGTATTCGGCTGGCTACACAGATAGGTTCTCAGTTACAGGGTATCACCTATATTCTGGATGAACCTTCCATTGGTTTACACCAGCGGGATAACCACCAGTTAATCCTGGCCCTGCAAAATTTGCGAAATATTGGTAATAGTGTATTGGTGGTAGAGCATGATAAAGATATTATGATGGCCGCCGATTACCTGGTTGATATTGGTCCGAAAGCAGGTTTATATGGTGGGCATATTGTAGCCGAAGGCACACCGGCTGAAGTATTACTTAGTGGTTCTGAAACAGCTTTATACCTGAATGGTAAAAAAAGTATTGCCGTTCCAAAAGAAAGGAGACCCGGTAACGGTAAATTCCTGGAGCTAAAAGGCGCACAGGGAAATAACTTAAAGAATGTAAACGTAACATTCCCTTTAGGAAAATTAATAGTAGTTAGCGGTGTAAGCGGAAGTGGTAAATCAACCCTCATCAATGAAACATTGTATCCTGTTCTGTCAAAACACTGTTATAACAGCCGTGTAACACCTATGCCCTTCAAAAGCATTAAAGGGTTAGAGCATATTGATAAAGTAATAGAGATTGATCAATCTCCTATTGGCCGCACTCCCCGCAGTAACCCTGCCACCTATTGTGGATTTTTTACGGAGATCCGAACCCTGTTCGCTTCAATACCTGAAGCTAAAATTCGGGGATATGCCGCAGGCCGGTTTTCTTTCAATGTTAAAGGTGGTCGTTGTGATGTTTGTGAAGGGGGGGGCATGCGCACCATTGAAATGAATTTTCTTCCGGATGTATATGTCCATTGCGAAAAATGTAATGGCAAAAGATATAATCGCGAAACACTGGAAATCCGTTACAAAGGGAAATCCATTAGTGATGTGTTGAATATGACTGTGGATGAAGCCTGCGAATTCTTTCAACCCATCGCCTACTTATTCAGAAAAATAAAAGTATTGCAGGATGTTGGATTGGGGTATATCACACTCGGTCAGTCGGCTGTAACCCTTAGTGGTGGTGAAGCACAGCGTGTTAAACTGGCAACAGAGCTAAGTAAGAAAGATACCGGAAAAACATTTTATATTCTCGATGAACCCACCACAGGACTGCATTTTCAGGATATACAACACCTGCTGGATGTATTGAATAAACTGGTTGACCGTGGTAATAGCGTATTAGTAATTGAACACAATTTAGACGTGATTAAAGTAGCCGATCACATCATAGATCTCGGCCCAGAGGGTGGTGATGGGGGGGGAATCATTTTATTTGAAGGTGTTCCGGAAATGATGGTCAACCTTACCAAAAGCCACACGGCGAGATTCCTGAAAGAAGAATTAAGGCAATGAGTAAATGAGAGAAGGAGTGTGAGTTGTTTCCCATTCTCTCATTTACTCATTGCCTTTCTCATTTCTATATGCTCAATATTATCCTCCAGATACATATCACTGGTTTGCACAAAACCGAAAGATTCGTAAAATTTTTTCAGGTATAACTGTGCGCCAATTCTGATAGGGCCATCACCAAATAATGCTTTGCACGCCGCTATGGCATGTAACATTAAAATTTTGCCTGCTCCCTTTCCGCGGTAGGCCGGTGAGCTGATTACCCTTCCAATCGACATTTGTTCGTATGCCAAACCTTTCGGTAATAATCTGGCATAAGCAACAAGGGTTTTATCGTCCCATATCATTAAATGATGCGAAGAAAGGTCTTTATTATCAGCGTCCTGAAACACACAGCTTTGTTCTACAATAAAAACTTCATTACGCAAACGAATAATATCGTATAACTCGAAAGGGGTTAGTTCTGCAAAGGGCTTACTATAGATGGTAAATTTACTTTCTGTCATTAGAACCTGTTTTTATGAGCTGCCTGTTAAGTTAGTGGGGCAAAAATAGCGGTAGAACCACAATAATTTCACACCTTTGGCACTTTATTCAGCTAACCCCCCATTATTTACGATTGCTGCATATGTCAAAAAGAATAGCCATCATAGGAGCCGGCCCGGCAGGCTTAACCGCTGCTTATTTATTGGGTAGGGCTGGCCAGCAGGTAACTGTATTTGAAAAAGATCCAACCTATGTAGGGGGTATCTCAAGAACAGAAAGCTACAAAGGGTATCATTTTGATATTGGCGGGCATCGGTTTTTTTCCAAATCAAAAGAAGTAGAAGATTTTTGGACGGAGATATTGGGTGATGAAATGCTGGAAAGACCGCGCAGTTCGCGCATCTATTACAATAAAAAATTCTTTTCTTACCCATTGGTCGCGTTTGATGCACTGAATAAATTGGGTATCATAGAAAGTGGGTTATGTGTATTGAGTTACCTGAAAGCAAAAGCATTTCCGGTTAAGAATCCAACCAATTTTGAAGACTGGGTAATTAACCAGTTCGGACAACGACTGTTCAATATCTTTTTCAAAACCTATACGGAGAAGGTATGGGGTATTCCCTGTAATGAAATTTCAGCCGACTGGGCCGCGCAACGTATTAAAGGGCTATCATTAAGCAGTGCTATCTGGAATGCTTTGTTCAAACCCAAAGCAGGTAGTGGGGATAAGGATAAAGTAATCAAGACCCTAATTGATTCATTCCGTTATCCGAAATATGGCCCCGGCATGATGTGGGAAACCTGCGCTGTTAAATGCAGGCAGATGGGTGTTCAGATAGATATGAATAGTGGTGTTACAAACATACATTTTACGCATAATTTGTGGACAGTTCATACAACTGATGAGAGAACTTTAGAAGGATTTGATTATGTACTGTCTTCAGCGCCTATGCGCGAATTAATTAACGCTGTTACACCCCGTTTTCCTCAGAAAGCTTTTAACTCGGCGCATCAATTGGGTTATCGGGATTTTTTAACGGTAGTACTGATCTGTAAAGATGAAGATGCTTTTTCTGATAACTGGATTTATATTCACGATCCCAGTGTGAAAGTAGGCCGGATACAAAATTTTAAATCATGGAGTCCGTTTATGGTACCAGATCCCAATATGGCCTGCTACGGACTGGAATATTTTTGTTTTGAAGGTGATGGCTTGTGGACCAGCTCAGATGAAACCCTGATCAGCCTGGCAAAAAAAGAAATTGAACAGATCGGTTTAACCAAAGACAGCGCTGTTGTAGATGGATATGTTGTGCGGCAACCCAAGGCCTATCCGGTGTATGATCATTCTTACAAAGAAAATGTGGAATCAGTACGTGAGGCACTGAAAGCCTATCCCGGTCTGTATTTGGTGGGCCGTAACGGTATGCACAAATACAATAACCAGGATCATAGTATGATGACCGCCATGCTGGCCGCGAAAAATATCATTGCGGGAAATGAGCTCTATGATTTATGGGATGTGAATGAAGATGCAGAGTATCATGAAGGGGGGGAGAGAGGCGTTGGCAACACACAAAAAATTTCAGAAAGATTGGTGCCTCAATCATTGAATAAATAATAATAGTAATAAATCTGTATTAGCATGGTCAGACCTTGCAGCCAGATCAGCCTTCCATCTCTTTGAAGATGTATTGTTCATTGTATTCAATTGCAAAGCATTCCAGCATAGTTTTATATTCTTCCAGAAAATTCTTTTTCTGGTGATGTTCCTGTTGATGCTCAATATATTTTGATACATCCCGTATCTGTGATTTTGAATAGCTGAATGCACCATAGCCTTCTTGCCAGTTAAATTTTTGGACAGTTAATTTTTCTGTATTAATCCATTCTGACGAATCCCCTTTCACCAGTTTCATTAGGGTTGAAAGGGATTGTGCCGGATTCAACCCAATAAATAAATGAAGGTGATCAGGCATATTATTAATAGAAAGCATTTTATGCCCATTGTTTTGAACAATAGCCGTTATATAATGACGAAGGCGTTCATCCCAAACTTGGCTAATCATTGCCTTACGGTATTTTACCGCAAAAACACATTGTATATATAATTGCGTATAGGTGTTTGCCATATTCTTTTAGCCTGAAATTATTCTAAAATGCGAAGGGTAGCCCCTAACGGGGCAATGTATTTATACCACGTATTTGTGCTACAGAGCGGTTATCCCTACGGGATAGGCAAATGTGTATCCCGTAGGGATAACCGCTTTGTAACAAGGCGGAACCCGTTTTAAATCGGCGATTCAAAAAATCAAAATATCCCGTAGGGATAACCGCTTTGTAACAAGGCATAACCCGTTTTAAATCAGCGATTCAAAAAATCAAAATATCCCGTAGGGATAACCGCTCTGTAGCAAACATTTGGATTTAAATATAGATGCCCCGTAGGGGCTACCCATTGGGTGCCTGATATATTGAAAAATCACACAAAAAAATTACGTCTTCAAAATGTACATTCGTTTAATATCCATATTTCTTCTTCCATCGCTCCTTCAAAAATTTTCGTAATTCATTCTCTCTGGCATTATTACCCGGATCATAAAATGAAGTGCCGGATAATTTTTCGGGTAGATATTCCTGCTCTATAAAATTTCCTTCTCCAAGGTGTGAATATTGGTATCCTTTTCCATAATTCATATCCTTCATCATTTTGGTAGGCGCATTGCGTATATGCAAGGGAACGGGTAGGTCGCCATATTGTTTTACGGCATTTTGTGCGGCGCCAATGGCTACCACAGCGGCATTACTCTTCGCAGATGATGCGAGGTAGGTAACACATTGTGATAAAATAATATTGCTTTCAGGGTAACCTATTTTAGACACTGCATCAAAAGTCGCATTCGCCAACAGTAAAGCATTCGGATTCGCATTACCAATATCTTCACTCGCAAAAATGAGCATACGCCGGGCTATGAATTTTACATCTTCTCCTCCTTCAATCATTCTTGCAAGCCAATAAACGGCTCCATTCGGGTCGCTGCCCCGCATGCTTTTGATAAATGCGGAAATGATATCATAATGCTGTTCGCCCTGTTTATCATAGAGGGCTATTTTTTTTTGGGCAATCTGCATTACTACCGCATCTGTTATAACCACTCCCGGTGATGCAGGCACATCATCAGTTCCCTCCCCGGGAAGGAGGGGGAAATTGGGCAGGTTTGTAACTGCCAGTTCAAAAAGGTTGAGGAGTTTACGGGCATCACCTCCGCTGATATTGATCAGCGCCTCTGTTTCCTGTAACCGGATATCCAGTTTATTTATTTCCGTATCCTTTTCAATTACCTGGTGTAATAACCTGATCAAATCTTTATCCTGTAAGGCTTTTAAAACGTACACCTGGCATCGGCTTAGTAAGGCGCTGTTTACCTCAAAGGAGGGATTTTCTGTTGTGGCGCCAATCAGTGTAATAATTCCTTTTTCAACAGCACCCAGCAAGGCATCCTGCTGGCCTTTGTTGAAGCGGTGTATCTCATCAATAAATAAAATGGTTCCTTTTTGCTGTTTTGCTTCTTCAATCACTTCTCTTACTTCTTTCACTCCGCTGTTAATGGCGCTGAGTTGAAAATAGGGAACCTGTAAACTGTGAGCGATAATATTAGCGATGGTGGTTTTACCCACTCCCGGAGGGCCCCAAAGTATCATAGAGGGTACTTTACCCTGTTCTATGGAGGTTCGTAAAATACTTCCCCTGCCGGTCAGGTGTTCCTGTCCAACCAGGTCATCGAGGGTTTCCGGACGCATTCTTTCGGCTAATGGAGTATGGCTATTCACTCCTGAAAAGTAACAAAAATTTGGAAGGGTGAGACTGTGTCTTTGCAGAATGGCCAAAAAGCGATCAGGAAGCTGCTTTTTCATCAAAGAGATATCCATACTGTTTCAGGAGGCGGAAGTTCAGGAGAATGTGCGCCAGTAAAACAACACTCACAAAAAATAAAAAATATGCCGCTATTTTCATCATATAGATAAACAGGTCAGGAGTTAACATCGGTGGTACATTGGGTTGTGATTCCAGGAAATTACTAAGTACTTGTCTTAGGCCCGTTTCACTTGAAAAAAATATACTCAATGCATTCATTAGAAAACTAACGCCCAGAAAAACAGATACATATCCATTCACTTTTATCCAGTCTCTCAGCGAGGTTTTGCAGGGCTTATTGCTATCGATACCATTGGTTAGAAAGCGTAGGCTCGCAAAAGTATAGATTACAAAGCCCGCTATGATAAACACGATAAACAGTAATGCCGGGTTTGCCAGTGCAGAGAATAACATGAAGAAATCTATCATGCCAAACAATACAGCAATTGGTAACAGCACATAAGTGAGAATTCGATAAATGGTCAATATTTTCATGAATGTGTACAACAGGTTATTGTTGCTGTTGCCCGGCAAATATATTACTTTACATTTCAGCAGGTTCAATGGATGTCATAATTGCCACAGATAGAATAGATTTATTCTGAAAGCAGGTTAAAAAGTAGTATTCCTCAAAATAATCGGAATCAGCCTTTTTTATTTCATAGATGTTTTGAGGCCTCCATTATTTCAAATTCAGCTTTATCTGCAATTCATCAAACTGTTTATCATCAATACTGCTGGGTGCATCCAGCATCACATCACGGCCGCTATTATTTTTGGGGAAGGCGATAAAGTCGCGGATACTTTCGCTGCCACCAAGTATGGAACATAAGCGGTCAAAGCCAAAGGCGATACCTCCATGTGGCGGTGCGCCATATTCAAAGGCGCCGAGTAAGAAACCAAATTTGTGTAAGGCCTCTTCTTCACTCATGCCCAATGCGGCAAACATTTTTTCCTGCAGTTCTCTTTGGTAGATACGGATAGAGCCACCGCCAATTTCGTTACCATTTAAAACCATATCGTAAGCATTGGCTTTGATATTGGAATAGGGATGATCGAGGTATTTTTCAGCATTTTCGATCAATGGGTTATTGTTAATCATCACTTCTATCTGATCGGGTTTTGGTGATGTGAATGGGTGGTGACGGGCAACCCAGCGGTTGTCTTCTTCTGCATATTCAAATAATGGGAAATCCATCACCCATACTAATTTAAATTCAGCCTCTTTTCTGAAGCCCAGGCGCTTGCCCATTTCCAAACGTAATTCGCTGGTAGCTTTACGTGTTCTTTCTTCACGGCCCGCTAATATTAAAACAAGATCACCTGCTTTGGCACCGGCTGCGTCTGCAATGTCTTTTAATGTATCTTCTGTATAAAACTTATCTACACTGCTTTTATAAGTGCCATCTGCATTGCATTTGATATACACCATACCCTGCATACCAATCTGCGGGCGTTTTACCCATTCTGTTAATTCATCGGTTTGTTTACGGGTGTATTCATTGCAGCCAGGCGCGGCAATGGCCAATACGGTTTCTGCATTGTCGAACACAGCAAAGCCGGCGCCATTAATTAATTCTCCCGTAGCCTGTATAGAACCGCCTTTCAGAAAAGCCGATTTTAGATTGGCAATCTTCATTCCGAAACGGATATCCGGTTTGTCGTTACCAAACTGCCACATCGCTTCTTCCCAGCTCATGCGTTCCACGGTCTCTGTATAGTCAATATTCTTAACGTCTTTGAAAATGCGTTTGATCAGGCTTTCAAACATGGTCAGGATATCTTCCTGTTCAACAAAAGCCATCTCACAATCGATTTGTGTAAATTCCGGCTGCCTGTCTGCACGCAGATCTTCATCCCTGAAACATTTTACAATCTGGTAGTACCTGTCATACCCGCTCACCATCAATAATTGCTTGAAGGTTTGGGGCGATTGGGGTAACGCGTAAAACTGTCCGGGATTCATTCTTGAAGGCACTACAAAATCCCTGGCGCCTTCCGGTGTGGATTTGATGAGGAATGGTGTTTCAATATCCATGAAATGGTTCTCATGCAGGTAATTTCTGGCAGATCGGTTTACAGCATAACGTAGTTCCAGGTTTTTCTTTACTGCATTGCGACGAAGATCGAGGTAACGATATTTCATACGGATATCATCACCTCCATCTGTATCATCCTGAATGGTGAATGGGGGGATGGCAGATTTGTTGAGGATCTTAAAAGATTTTACAGAAAGCTCAATATCACCTGTTACCATATTTGCGTTCTTGTTGCTGCGTTCAGAAACTTTGCCGGTTGCCTGCAAAACAAATTCTCTGCCCAATGGATTGGCATCCAGTAAACCATTCAATTCTTCTCCAAACAATAATTGGGTAATGCCATAGCGGTCACGCAGATCGATAAAAGTGATAGCGCCAAATTTTCGAACTGTCTGAACCCAACCGGCCAGGGTTACTTCCTTGGTAACATCACTGATTCTTAACTCTCCACATGTGTGCGAACGATACATACGATTGATTATTTCTGTTGCTAAATGATTGTTATCGTAAGACATTTCACGTCTCACGTTTTCCGGCGGCAAATATAACCGAAATGCCCCAAGCCCGCCCAATTCAGCAATTTAAGCATGAAAAATACAGCCGTTTTTGATTTTACGTCATCTTTGTAACCATGACATCTGCCCCAGTCTCCCAAAGGGCCCATAGATGGGCCGTAGCTACTTTTTTCTTTTTAGCCGGATTAAGCTTTTCCAGCTGGGCCAGCCGTATACCAGATATCAAGGCTGCTTTGCATATGAGTGATGCTGTTTTGGGCGGTGTGTTATTTGCCTTGCCTGCCGGTTCCATGGTCAGCCTGTTATTGTCTGGCTGGCTACTTACCAGGTATGGAAGCAAAAAGGTTATTACTGCAGCAGCCATTTGTTATCCACTCATTTTGATATTCATCGGAAATGCCCCTACGATATGGCAACTGGTACCCTTTGTTTTTTTATATGGCTTACTGGGTAATATCTGTAATATTTCCATGAATACACAGGCAGTAGGTGTTGAAAATTTATATGGCAGATCTATCATGGCATCCTTTCATGGCATATGGAGTCTTGCAGGTTTTACAGGAGCAGCCATCGGAACAATAGCTGTTTCAAAAAATTTTTCTCCCTTATTTCATTTTTGTTTAATTGCCGGTATTAGCATTCTTTTGATTCTATACATTCATCAATTCACCCTTCCCAAAGATACGGTACATACCGGCCAGTCATTCTTTGTAATGCCTGATCGTATTTTATTTCAATTTGGATTGATTGCCTTTAGTTGTATGGTTTGTGAGGGCACTATGTTTGACTGGAGCGGCGTGTATTTTCAGAAAGTGGTGGCTGCACCCAAAGAATTGACTACGCTTGGCTATGCCGCGTTTATGAGTACGATGGCCGGCGGACGTTTTATCGGGGATCGTTTAGTTACTAAACTGGGTACACAAAAAGTATTACAGGCAAGTGGTATCATCATCACTGCGGGTTTATTCACTGCCGTATTATTTCCAGGTATTGTAACGGCTACTATTGGGTTTTTACTGGTAGGCATTGGGGTATCTTCCGTTATTCCTTTAGTATACAGTGCAGCAGGAAGATCAAAATCTTTATCGCCAGGGATGGCACTCACTGCCGTATCAACCATTGGCTTCTTTGGATTTTTAATGGGGCCGCCTTTAATCGGGTTTATTTCCCAGGCATTCAGTTTACGTTGGTCATTTGCTTTAATAGCTATTGTAGGATTTGGCACTACTGTATTGGCCACCAAAATAAAGTCCTGGTAAAATGGAATGATTCCAGGTTTTTTTGCTACAATGTTTCAAGTTCGCTCCTGTGACGGGGCTTCCAGAACACATAATAAAATGTAAGAACCAGGATGCCTAATCCAAAGGGAATCAATGCCAGGTGTTTATAGGTAAATTCTCCCACCAGGTGTTTCGTATCAAAATGAAGGAATTCACTGGCCATCCAGTATGAGTTAGCGGTAATCCAGATGGTGATGGCGAGGTTATGACAGAGTTCAGACATATACTGCCTGGTTCTCCAGGCAATAATAATGGAGATAATCAGTGTTGGAAAGATCATGGCGATACCCAGCGGACGCCATACCATGCACCAGGCAACATCTTTAAAGAGCCAGAAAACGATGTGCAGATTTTCCATCTTACGGTAAGTAAGCGGAATAACATAACTATTGTCTACTGGTGGCTTGACGGTGGTAGCGACAGGTATTCTATCCATTTAAATTTTTTTTGGGGTTAAGGGTTGCTACAATATTAATTTTTTGTCAACAATTACCGACTTAAAATTTTCGCGAATCTCCTTACATCTACTTCAGGGGTAAGAGGGGTATTCTGTAAAAGGTATTCAACAAATTCATGGGCAAAGTATGGACTAAGAGAGCAGCCCTTGGTACCCATACCATTGAAGATGCCAACAGATGTGGTAACTGGATGTAAACCTACAAAGGGCCTACGTTCCATGTTGGTGGGCCTTTCAGCTGCAAAATGATCAACCACTTTAAAAGGTAGTTTCAGCCAGTTTCTAAGTTGTTTTTCTGTTTTAATTCGGAAATCAGGTGTGGGATTAGTGTGATTGAATGTCCATTCAAAGGTCGACCCAATCCAGAAAAGATCCTCTTCCCAGGGAACAATATTAATGCCGTGCTTGAAAATATTTGTTCGGGGCAGACCGGGAATATGCACAATGAGTGCCTCTCCTTTGTTAGGTGAATAGGGTAACAGTTTAAAATAGGGATTATCAAAACCAAATACACCATCGCAGAAAATGATCTTTTGGGCAATAATGTTTCGATATTGAATATGGTCTTTTGCAACTATACAATCCTCCCAAATAAACAGATCCTCTAACAGTGATTCCTTTTTTTGTAATTCAACTCTCCATCCTGCCAATAATTGATTCAGCTCAATTAGCCAACAAGGATTTATTTCTCCAATGGTGAAATCATAATTGAAATAAGTTTTCCATTGATCCGCATAATCGGGTATGCGCAAATATTCTTTTTCAATTGGTTGTCTTTCTGCAAAAGCCAATACCATCTGCGGGGTAGGATGAAAATCCAGTATATTACATTGTCGGATAAGAGGTGTTGCTATTTTTTCTCCAAATGTTTTGTATGCATTCACTGCATAAGGCATCATTTTTTCTATCTCCCATGTTCTTACCAGTCGCCTTCCGGTAATGGGGTTGATTACACCGCTGGCTATTTTGGTGGAACTTTGTGGTCTGTTTTCATCAATCACCAAAACTGTTTGACCCGCCTGTATCAGCTCATTACTCAGAAACGTGCCACAGATGCCTTGCCCTACTATCATATAATCAACTTCCATGATGGTAAAGATCGTTTAAAAAGGGTTTCAATATTTGAGAAACTAATTCGATACCCTGATCTTTATTCCTTCTGAATGGCTTGTAAATACCGGTGCATACATGCACTGAATTGAAGCGATTCCTACAGAAAAAACGCCGGTATGCGTAATGAAAACCGGGTAGTCAAAAATATAGTTTCCCTTCGGTAAATGGCCGATAAAAAAGTTAGTGCTTGCCTCTTTGGTACTTTCATAATAACCCAACCCATCCTGCCATTTGTAGCTGCTCAATACATTCACCGGCTCCATCGAAGCGGCTCTCATATCTTTCAGGTGCAGGTAATCCATATCACGGTCGGATTTTAATGCTATCCTGATTATTATTTTATCACCTTTCTTTAATTCGTCACCTTCCTGAACCGGAAATAATACTTTTCCTTTATCCGTATTTCGTTCAATAAATAATTGTTTCCTGAGTGTTAAGGGAGATAAAGCAGTAGTTATTTTATCAAGCTCTTCAAAATATTGCCAATAAGCGGTTCCCCAGGAAGGTGATTGATTGATTGTTGAATGTGAACTAACGGTAATATTCCCCATTTCTGGTACCACCATTTTCCCTTCTATTCTTTTTTTGAAATAGCCTGTCCCCACCGCTGCTTTTTCATTACTGTTATTGAAACGGTAGTTGCCTGCCTGGATAGTTGTTTTCCTGTTTGAACTTAACCAATCAGTTCCGTTCAGTAGTAATGCATAGCATGCATCTGCAGTGGCTATGGTTGTCTTCCAGTTGTTCGTTTGCTTATTCAGAAGCAGCCATGTTTTCATGGCATTGATATGACCGATAAGCGTTTTGCCTGATTTTTCCTGGTTAAGTTCACTCATAAAGGCAACCAGCATAGTTTGGTGTTCGATGGGGGATTGATACCAGGAGCCAGTATAGGTAGTTTTCCAATACATGCCCTGTTTCGTATCCTGAATGGCATTCTCCAATAGGGCGGGCAGGATGGTTAGTTTTGCGAATTTTTCATCCCCATTCCTATAATAAACCAAACCAAGCTGTGCCCTGTAATAACTGTTTTGTTTGATCCAAAACTGCTTGCCTTGTTGATAAAAATACTGGTATGCACCGGTTGATTGCTGCGCAATATCCCTGAAAAAACTCCGCATATAGAGATACTCAATTTGAACCGATGAAATTTGTTGTTTGGCCAGATAAGTTTTGTTTTGAACTAACCGTTGGTGATCTGCTGACAGTTTGCTGTCTGCATACTTCAATGCATTCACTAACATGGGTCTGATGCGCAAAGCAATACCAGGTGATAAAGCGCCCAGTCTTTTCAGCTTGCCAATACCAGTGAGTATATAGTTGGTAATATACCTGTCTGAATACCCGCCTTTAAACCAACTGAAACTGCCATCTGGTAATTGAAGTTGTGCTAATTTTTCGATGAGGGATTCTGTCTGGTTGCTGAGTTTTACCAGGTCGAATAACAGGCTGATATTTTTCTGCTGTTGCTCCTCGCTTTCAGCCTGCAATACCCAGGGCGTTTCCTGAAGAAGGATTTGTTTAAGCGCTTCATTCGTTTGTAGTTTAGATTTTAGAGAAGAGCTGTCCGACTTCCATTTTTCAAAAACCTCTTTGATGGCGGGATATTTATTCACGATAAAAGACGCCAGTGTGTTTGCATACAAACGATTAAAACTTTGTTCGGAGCATTCGTATGGGTATTCTATTAAATAGGGTAGTGCCTGAATCGCATACCATACAGGATTAGAAGTGTATTCAATAGTAAAACTTTCATGCGAGAGTGTCTCACTGTTATTATGTAGTAATTTTTCAAATTTGAATACCTGTGTGGTATCTGTTTGAAGAAGCAGGGGAAGGCTTTCGGTAACTAGCATCCGGTTGGAAAGAACAGGTAATGTGTTTTCTTCGCCATCACTGAACTCGCCGGCTTTAGCTATGATGCGCCAGGTTAACGGCCGGTTAAAACTGTAAGGAACCTGCATCGGAAATTGCACCGGAAAACTTTGCCCGGCTTCAACCGTAAAGTATTGCGATGGAAATATATTCTGAAACCAGCCGTCAACAGAAGTATTACTGGTGGCGTCTATCAGTTCGAAACTTACCTGTCCTGTTATTTCTGTATCACCCAGGTTTACAATTTTGGCGCTGAATTCTATATTGTCGCCCTCACGCATAAACCTGGGCGCGTTGGGTTGTATCATCAATTTTTTCTGCGTAAGAATATGGGTTTGGTTACTGCCAAAGGCCAGGTCTTTTGTATGTGCCAGGCTCATCCATTTCCATTGTGTCATTGCTTCGGGCATGGTAAAACTGAAACTGTATTTACCAGTGGAATCGGCATAGAGTTGCGGAAAGAAAAAGGCTGTTTCATTAAATTTTTTTCTGGTCTGTACCTGAGTCATTTCAGTCAATTTGGTATTGCCCACTGTTTTTCCGTTGATAATATGATCCCCTGTTGCAGAATCTATCAAATTCACATTGGTATATACTTTGTCATAATCTTCTTCTACCACAGGCGCTGAGTTCCTGGTGCGGATACCGGCATTACTGATATTTTTTGCGGTAACTGATTTATTTTGATCAGGCATTCCGGTGCCTTTTAAGTTTGCCATACTGCCTGCCTCAATCATTCCTGCTTTATACCTCTTTGGCCCATAGCCGGTAAATCCTCCCTCATACAGGGACGTCAATGCGCTATCCAAAAATTCAAATATATCGATGGCCAAATGATCATGCTCATTGGCAATTTCTTCCAGGTATTTTTCGGGAACAGTATTTTCACTTGCAATCCCAACACTGAAATTGGAGCCTGCTGAAAAAATATTTTGCTGATTGTTCGTTTCCCAAATGTATGGAATGGCCCAGTTGTTCGATTTAAACTGATCCAGTGATGCATCATACATGCCTGTGAGCAATTCTGCCGCGGCATTTTCATGTTGATTATTCTGAACAGTTACCGTCCAGTTCTCCTTACTGCCAGGCTCTGTTTTATTCCGGTAGGTTGCATATTGTACCTGTAATCGCTTATTATTCCAGGGTACCTCTAAATAATATTGGTACGCATACACCCTGTTATCATATACAAAAACCTCATCAATAGTTACGCCACCCCTGTCGTTTTCATCCGGCGTATATTGTATGGTTTCAAGTCCTTTTTTTCGTTGTATGTATTGATAGTCGCTGGTTTTGTTCAGCAGTTTTCCTGTATTTCTGACCAGGTATATCTGATCAGCTATGCTGCCACTGATAAATGAGGCTGTTTGTCCGGGTACTGCTGAACCACTGATTGTATGATTGAATTGATAAGTTGGCGCGGCTAACTGCTGATGGGCAAAATTGAATAACTGTATGTAGCGGATGTTTTTTATTTCCCCGCCGTCTTTGTCTTTGGCAATCGCTTCTATGCGGTAATAGCCAGCCTGCATAGTTCCCGGCTTAACAGGAAATACATTGGCGTCTTTTGTGTTGACCGTTCCTTCATTTACCAGATCACCTGTGAGCCAGGTCTGGTAATTGCTTTCTTCTTCATATTCATCTGTTGGGAAATCATGTATAAACGCATCCCTGCTTATTACAAACTGGTCGGGTCGGGTCCAGTATCTTTTTCTTACTATTCGTTCAGGCGCCTGTAATGCATATATTTTCAGATGTACCTGGGCAGGTTCTTTTTCATAGCTGAGATTGGTACTGCTGACAGCTATATTTTTGAAACTATCGATCTCTGTTAATGAGGGCGCACTAATGTTCAGTAATAGAGAGCTGAAGCCGGTGGTAATGATCGTTTGGTTACTATGGGTTTCCCCATTGATATCGGTCACATCGGCTGAGATGGAAAAATCAAACAAGGGATTGCCTGTACGGTCCGTAATATCTTCCGCACCTGCTTTAAACGTAATAGTGAATTTTCCTTCTGTATTGGTTTTGATTACACCATGACTGGTTTCCCGGCCATTATTGAAAGGGTAGGGCCTTCTCCAAAGCCATGGATCATTAAAACGGATATTTCGTTTTACACTGTATACAACAGTGGCTCCATCAATACTATTACCGGCAAATGCTTTCACGTTACCTGCGATGGTAACAGAATCATTTAACCGGTAAGCGCCACTTATTTTTTCGAAGACAATATGGAAACCCGGACGCTTGTATTCCTCCACTGAAAAATAAGTACCTGCCATATTTTTTCCGGCAACTTCTATACTGAACTGCCCGGTTAATCCATTGACCGGCAATAAAAATTTTCCATGAAAGGAACCATACTCATTTAAAGCAAACCTGGCGGAATCGATTTTTTTCCGGTTGGCATCTTTCAGGTACAATAAGCCGGAATCCTTGCTGGTAAACAGTTTACTTAGTTTTGTTCTGTAATCTTTGGTGATGGCAATGCCTTTAAAAAAAACGGGTTGGCCCGGTCGGTAAATACCCCTGTCGGTAAAAAAGAAAACCCTTTGATTCGTTCTTTCATATTTTTCAATAAGTCCATCATCTTTAGTCGTGGGCTCAATGGGTTCATCAGAAAAAAAATCATTTTCGTTGATATCCAATACATCATCGCCTTTACTGATCCTGTAACTGATATTATAGGCATTTGCTTTTTCAACAAACCTGAAATAGCCATTACTGTTGGTAATTTTTTCGGCTATTTTTTCCAATACATAGTTCTGTTTTATTTGGCTGTATATTTTTTGATAGATAACTGTTTTTGCATTTTCAATTGCCTGGCCGTCATTTCTATTCAGAATAAAAAAATCATGATTGTTTTTGACATAGCTGATATTGGATACATGAAAAATCTGTAAGCTCATCTTATCACTGGTAATGTCGAATTTTGATGAGCTGGCGCTCAGTAAAGCATATTCTCCAACAGGAAGGCTTTCTAATTTAATTTCAACACTGTGCTGTTGGTAGTCACTGGTTTGTGGTAGCGCCTGCGTGAATGCCTGGTACACTTTTAACCGGAGCGCTTTCTCCCAATAGTCAGTGGCCCATTGGTTGCCGCTTAGTTCTTCTTTACTCTTGATTCTCAGGATTCTTCCATATAAAGTATTTACATTTCGGTAAGTAACCAGGGCCCTGATTGGTTTTCCGGGGATAGATACTTTTTCAGTTTGTGTGCGTAGTTCTTTGTGTGCTATCTCTGATAATAGATTTTGTAGTTGTACAGCTCCGCGGGTTGTGTCTTTGTAAAGTAACAAAGCTTTTTCTGCTATTTTCTTTACTTTAATATAACTATAACGGTTAGCAGTATCCTCAAATGGCTTGTAGCCTGCTGCCTTGTCAGCTTCTATCTTAGCTAAATTATACCATGCCTGAGAGGCGGTTGCTGTTTCTTTATATTTTGTGGTAATTTCTTCCAGTGCATTTATGTAAGCGGTTTCTTTTGAGAGAAAGGCCGCATTTATGTACACCCATTCTATGCGGTCCAGGTTTATTTGCAGTAAAGTGTTTTTATCCTTGTCGTTCCGGTGAAACGAAAGTAGCTGTTGAAATAATTGCAAACTTATCCATTGCTGTTCAGTACTGTCGGCGGTGATAAAGCGGGCTTGTATAAATTCATCCAATGGCGCCAATGCTTTTTCATCATTTATGGTAAAAGCATAAGCGGGTTTATTTAGATAGTTTTCACCTGATTTGAAATATTTAAGCGCCTCATACGCTAATAGGTTAAACAGGGTTGGGTTTGCATCAGGCATATTGCCCTGTATGATAACCGAATGATAAGTTGCCGTGCCTTGTTGTTTCAGCAGGTCAGTATTTTTTAATGAAAGGATAAAATGTTTGCTGATTGTTAAATAGAAATCATCAATACCCCATGTAGTGATATCTTCTTTTGAAATATCGGCCGTCTTTTTTCTGCCATATATACGCCAGCGGTTATGGCTAAAATATTGCAGGTATAATTTGGCAAGCAGTGAATGAAGTATCGCTTTTTGCGTTTCATCTGTAGATAGGGTAATTTCTGATTGTATCTTTTGTATTATAGGGTTTGGGTCAACAGATGTGATTCTCCCCTGTAAACTGTATTGGTATATCAGGCATTTGATTACCTGGTCAGGTAATTTTTTTTGTTTTGCTTTTTGATACAGGGTATTTACTTTATCAAGTGCTGTTCGGGTCAGGTCCTGTTTAATGAGTATGGTATTAATCCCAATCCATTCTTTTTTAAACAGGGTATCGTTTGTTCCTGCCTGTGAACCCAAAGAAACTAATAAAAGAATAGATATGTATAAGTTACGTAACGCCATGTAACGGGTTTTCGGTTAAAATAATGGCTATTGCTTAGGATGCAAACTTGCCGGTAATTTCACACAAGGTATGACCGATTAGCAAAATATTGTAGCATTGTCATCGCTGAGGGCGCTTTGATTTTTTTTGCACAAAAAAAATCCCGATCTGCAACAGATCGGGATTTTTTACCTGGGTCATATTATTTCTTGAGTATCTCTGCCATTTTTTTGCCAATATCTGCAGGACTGGCTACTACTTCAATTCCACAGTCTGCCATGATCTTCATTTTAGCGGCAGCGGTATCGTCTGCTCCTCCAATGATGGCTCCTGCATGTCCCATGCGTCGGCCGGGAGGGGCGGTTTGCCCGGCAATAAAGCCTACCACTGGTTTTGTTTTATGGTCTTTAATCCATCGGGCAGCATCTGCTTCCATGCTTCCGCCAATCTCACCAATCATAATAATACCATCAGTTTCAGGATCATTCATTAAAAGTTCTACTGCATCTTTAGTAGGCGTACCAATGATTGGGTCCCCGCCTATTCCAATAGCTGTGCTGATACCCAGCCCGGCTTTTACTACCTGGTCGGCCGCTTCATAGGTTAAGGTTCCGCTTTTTGATACAATACCAATGCGACCCGGCTTAAAAATAAAGCCAGGCATGATACCTACTTTGGCTTCACCGGCGGTAATTACGCCCGGACAATTAGGTCCAACCAAACGCGTATTTTTACCCAGTAAATAGTTTTTTACTTTTACCATATCCTGCACAGGAATACCTTCTGTAATACATACTACCAATGCAATACCCGCATCGGTGGCCTCCATGATGGCATCGGCCGCAAAAGCCGGCGGTACAAAAATGATACTAACGTTGGCGCCGGTTTTTGCAACAGCATCGGCTACTGTATTGAACACGGGCCTGTCAAGGTGAGAACTGCCACCTTTATTCGGCGTTACACCACCTACTACATTGGTGCCATATTCAATCATCTGTGTTGCATGAAACGTACCTTCTGTACCGGTAAAACCCTGTACAATAATTTTCGAATTTTTATTCACTAATACTGCCATGGCAAAAGTTTCAGGTTATTTGAAATTCGCGGCAAAAATAGGTGAAAACCGGGTTACCTTCCTGATTTTTTGGGGAAATGGGTCATAACGGATTATAATTTATAAAATGCTTTACTGTCTTTACCATTCCTTGTACTTACTTTCAGGAAATAGGGCCCACGGTATAAAGATTCAGTGCCTATCTCAATGATATTATTTCCCTGCCCCAACATTTTCTTTACATTTATTTTCCCCTGTCCGTAAATATCATAAACAGAGATATCAGCTTCAACATTATTATTCCTGCTATACACAGTGGTAACCATTCTGGTTACAACCGGGTTAGGATTAATGGTAATGATCTTGATATAGTCCACTAAATATTGTGATGTATTCATGGAATCCTGCACCACAATATTTTTACAGATTTGTGCTTCACAACCATACAATGTTTTAATGGATAAACAACTATTGTAAATACCCATTCTCGAAAATTCTTTCACAGGATCTTTCCGGTTACCGCCTAACTGAGTATTGTCGCCAAATTTCCATTTTCTTTCTATCACACTATCTCCCTGTAATAAATTACTTACTGTACTGTTGAATTGTATTTTTTTCGGGCTGATTCTTTCGGCATTGAATTGCACCAATGTGTTACAGTTGGCTGGCCTGATTTCAACTGATGTATAATATTTACTTTCACAACCATTCTTTGTTTTGATTACAAGGTAAACTTTGTATTTGCCGGGTTTGGTATAAGGATAGGATGGTGTAATGATATTACCAGGTAAAGAAAGAGAAACCGCATTATCAGCATAATACCAGGTACGGCTGATGATACTGTCTGATGGTGTACTGCCCACGGATCCTGAACTATTAAATACAACCAGTGAATCTTTGATTGAGTAAGTAAAAAATGCTTTGCAACCGGTTGGTATGGGTTTTGGTTCAATCACTACTTTACCTTCATACCTGCTTTCACAACCATTTTTGGTTTTGATAACCAGCAGTACAAGATAGTTACCTGGTTTGGTATAAGGATAAGATGGCGTTATAATATTCCCGGGTAAAGAAACGGAAGTGGTACTGTCAGTATAATACCAGGTACGGCTGATGATACTGTCTGATGGATTACTGCCCACGGATCCTGAACTGTTGAATACGATCAATGTGTCTTTTATGGTATAAGTGAACTTTGCTTTGCAACCGGCAGGAATGGGAATGGTGCCTGGTACAGTGTCATGTATGATGAGGGTGATGCAAAATTCTTTTTCACAACCCTTCGCTGTTCTTACGCGGAGGCATACTTTATAGTCTCCCTTGTTTTTGTATTCTTTCAAAGGGTTAGCCAGGTTACCATCTAATGAGTTGCCATCTCCAAACTTCCAGATTCTTTGTACAATACTGTCGCCGGTTAAAATGGAACTATGACTTTTGAATTGGATTTTTTTCGGACTCATCTTTTCAAAATCTACCTGTAAATCTACCCTGCAATTGGTTGACTCTGGGGTAAAAACAATAGTGCTGCAGTATTTGCTCTCACAGCCACTTTTTGTTTTAATAGTCAGGCAAACCTGGTATATACCTGCTTTGGAATAGGCATGTGTAGGATCAAACCTGTTACCTGTTAAGGCAGCCGAGGTATCGCCAAAACTCCATTTACGACTGATGATACTGTCGCCACCTGGTGCAAAGCAACCCGCACTATTAAATTTTACCCCTGTTGCCAATGAAGCATAAGAGAAGGCCGATTTACAATAAACGATATCCGGGTGGAAGGATAATGGTTTACAAATGGTAAAATTACTTTCCACAAAATTGTTTGGGGTAATGGTATGTTCGTGTATTATTTTTTTGCCATCGCAGTTTTCAACAATGATCGAAAGTTTGCGGATATCACCATCGCAGGTAAGTGTATCTATATAATAACCATTCGGGTTGGTTACTTTTGTATGAGACAGTATACAGCCATGATTGGTGCTGTCTGTACTATATATTTTAACTGTTCTGTTGGCGATTGGGTTATTGGCTGAATCTCTTACGTATCCTTTTACAATAATCGTATTAGCCATTAATTCGGATTGTATCAGTAATACAGAAAGCAGGCAGGCAATGCGTATAATTTTTTGCATGGGATATTGGTTTATTATACCTGTTAGATACCGGGCCATTTTGCATTGCAGCCTGTGAATCCTTCTTTTTTTAACGGATAATTATTTTTTTACGCCTGTTTTTGTACAAGCAATTGGTTTTGAATCAACTGTCTTTTACCGGCCACCAGGCAACAGTAAGTAATTAGCTTTCTTGAATTTGACTCCCAATCCCTACTTTTGCGGCTGCCTGAAAGGGTAATTCATTAAAAATCAAAAACATGGCAACCACATCCGACATCAGCCGCGGCCTTATTCTAAAATTAGACGGCAGCTTATATTCTGTAGTAGAATTCGGCGAAAACAAAACTGCCCGTGCAGCCGCCAAAGTATGGGCCAAATTAAAGGGGGTAGATAATAAACGGTCCATTGAAAAAACCTGGAACAGTGGTGAAAATATTTTCCCGGTGCGTGTTGAGAAGAAAGCTTTCCAGTTTCTGTATAAAGATGATTCGGGGTATAACCTGATGAATAATGAGACTTTTGAGCAGATTGCATTGGCCGAAGAAATGATTGATTCTCCCCAGTTTCTGATGGATGGTTCTGAAATTTTTGTTTTTATCAATACCGAAACCGAACTACCCATAGGTGCCGAATTACCTGAAAAAATAGTATTAAAAATTACTTATTGTGAGCCAGGTCTTAGGGGCGATACCGCTACCCGGGCCCTTAAAGCCGCTACTGTAGAAACAGGCGCCACAGTGATGGTGCCACTTTTTGTTGAAGACGGCGAGTTAATACGTGTGAATACAAAAGATGGATCCTATGTAGAAAGGGTGAAAGAAGAGAAATAGGCATTTTATTGATGAACTGAAATTTACATAGGTAGCTAGCTGCCTAACTATTGAAAGGTAACCGGTGGTTGCCTTTTTGGGGCTCTTTAAAGGCATTAATGATGAGTATATTTCCTGAGCCGGCGTACTGAAAATGAGAAAATGGGGAAATAAAGAAATTCCATGGTTTTATCAAAAAAAGGCTATTTTGCCCCACTATTTGACCCAAAATCACTGTTTTTACCCCTAAAATTTGCCATTTATGGACTTAAAGCAAATTCACGAATTGATCAAAATCATCAATAAAAGTAATATTGGTGAAATCAGTATAGAAGATAAGGATGGTAAAGTAACCATCAAGCAGAAAGAGGAAGCAGTAGTTACGGTTGCTGCCCCTGCACCACAGGTATACACCACTTCAGCGGCCCCCGCTCCGCCCCCTGCCATACCGGCCCCTGTGGCACCGCTTAAAGCGGATAACCTGATTACCGTTAAAAGTCCCATGATTGGCACTTTTTATAGACGCCAGTCGCCGGATAAACCCATTTTAGCTGAGGTAGGTACTGAAATTACTCCTGGAAAAGTGGTATGCATCATTGAAGCAATGAAGCTATTCAATGAAATCGAAAGTGAAATAAAAGGCACTATTGTAAAGGTACTGGTGGAAGATGCAAGCCCGGTAGAGTATGATCAGCCTTTATTTTTGGTAGAGCCGGCTTAATGGTAATTTGAAAATGAGGCAATTTGAAAATTTGAAAATGAGCAATTCCTCTCATCATCAGATTACAAGATTGTTACATCTGCCATTTTCAAATTTTCAAATTTTCAAACTTTCAAATTAACAGGATGTTCAAAAAGATATTAATTGCCAATAGGGGAGAGATTGCGTTACGTGTAATTCGTACTTGTAGGGAAATGGGTATTAAAACAGTGGCAGTATATTCCACCGCGGATAAAGACAGCCTTCACGTAAAATTTGCTGATGAGGCGGTTTGTATTGGCAAACCCGCCAGCGCAGATTCTTATCTCAATATTCCACATATCATGGCAGCGGCTGAGATCACCAATGCGGATGCGGTGCATCCGGGTTATGGATTTCTGGCTGAGAATGCCAAGTTCTCTCAGATATGTGCCGATCACGGCATCAAATTTATCGGACCAACTCCTGAGATGATCAATAAAATGGGTGATAAGATCACTGCAAAGGAAACCATGATCAAAGCGGGTGTTCCGGTAGTACCGGGGGGAGAAGGATTACTGGTTAGTATTGAAGAAGCTAAAACATTGGCCAGGGTTGTTGGTTATCCGGTTATTTTGAAAGCGACAGCCGGTGGTGGTGGGAAGGGAATGCGTGTGGTTTGGGAAGAGTCTGAAATAGAAAAAGCATATACCAATGCTAAAATGGAAGCCGCTGCGTCTTTTAAAAATGATGGGATTTATATGGAAAAATTCGTGGAAGAACCACGACATATTGAGATTCAGATTGCGGGTGATCAGTATGGAAATGTTTGTCATTTGAGTGAAAGGGATTGTTCCATTCAGCGCCGTCATCAGAAATTGGTTGAAGAATCTCCTTCACCTTTTATGACCAAAGAATTACGTCAGAAAATGGGGGAAGCCGCTATTAAAGCCGCATCTGCTATTAATTATGAAAGTGTGGGAACGATTGAGTTCCTGGTTGATAAGCATCGAAATTTCTACTTCATGGAAATGAATACCCGTATCCAGGTAGAGCATTGTGTAACGGAAGAAGTGGTAAGCTTTGACCTGATTAAGGAACAGATCAAGATTGCCATGGGTGAAAGAATCTCCGGCAGGAATTATGAGCCGCAGATGCATGCTATTGAGTGCCGTATCAATGCAGAGGACCCCTATAATGATTTCCGCCCATCGCCCGGAAAAATTACTGTTTTACATACACCCGGCGGTCATGGGGTTCGGGTAGACAGTCATGTTTATGCGGGCTATGTAATTCCTCCGTATTATGATTCCATGATTGGAAAACTGATTACCGTTGCACAAACCAGGGAGGAAGCCATTGATACCATGTACAGGGCGCTCAGTGAATATGTGATTGAAGGCGTTAAAACAACCATTCCATTTCATTTGCAATTGATGCAGAACGAAGATTTCAGAAAAGGAAATTTTACCACAAAATTTTTAGAATCATTCAAAATGAAATAATTTAAAAGGGCAGGATTTATTTGCCACCACCTCCCGGCGGCTGTACCATTACTGTTGTTATTCGGCTTGTTAGCCATTAACGTTTTTAGGAAAGAAAAAAAAGCTCCGTTACTTAGTTTAGGAACGGGGCCGTATTGCTCGGGTAAAAAGTAATTTATCTTAAAAACAACATTTCGCGGTATTTGGGAAGGGTCCACAAATCGTCATCTACTAAATGCTCCAGTTTGTCAACATGGTAGCGGATAGTATCAAAGAATGCGGCTTTAACCTGGCTTTCATAAGCGATAGCTTTGGTGCGTGTGTTATCGATATTATTAACGATTTTCCTGGCTTCCACCATCTCATGCACTTTCGTGTTGATTACCTGGATATGTTCGCTCACTGCTTTCAGGATACCCATCTGACTTGCATAGGCTGTTTCAGGTAAGCCGGCAGCTTTCAGTCCGTTTACGTTGGTTAATAAATCATTCTGATATTTGATAGCGGCAGGTAAAATATGGTTGATGGCCAGATCACCCATAACGCGGCCTTCGATCTGCACTTTCTTAATGTATTTTTCCAGTTCTATCTCATGTCTCGCTTCCAGTTCAGTATGGCTGTATACACCATTTGATTCAAACAATTTTTTAGCTTTATCTGAAATCAATGCGTCTAAAGCAATAGGCGTGGTTTTCAGGTTAGGTAAGCCACGGCGTTCCGCTTCATGATGCCATTCATCGCTGTATCCATCCCCTTCGAACAATACTTTTTTGCTTTCAACAATATATTTCTGTATCACCTGCATGATAGCAATCTCTTTCTTATCACCTTTTTCAATCAGGGTATCCACATCAATTTTGAATTTCTTAAGCGTATCGGCCATGATGGTGTTAAGTACTGTCATGGAGATGGCACAGTTGGCAGAAGAACCTACCGCGCGGAATTCAAATTTATTACCGGTGAAAGCAAAAGGAGAAGTTCTGTTTCTGTCAGTGTTATCCAGCATCAGTTCCGGAATACTGCGGTGCAGATCCAGTTTCAGGATAGCTTCATCCTGTTCATCAAATTTGGTATTTACCCTGGTTTCTACATCAGATAAAACCTTGGAAAGGTATTGACCCACAAAAACAGAGATGATAGCAGGAGGCGCTTCGTTAGCGCCTAAACGGTGATCATTGGGTTCAGATGCAATAGCTGCTCTCATGATATCCGCATGATCATGAACTGCTTTAATGATATTCACGAAGAAGGTAAGGAACATTAGGTTGGTCTTTGGCGTTTTGCCAGGGGCCAAAAGGTTTACACCGGTATCAGTAGCCATGCTCCAGTTATTGTGCTTACCACTTCCGTTGATACCGGCAAATGGTTTTTCGTGTAGCAAAACAACCAATTTATGACGTTTAGCCACACGGGTCATCACGTCCATTAATAAAGTATTGTGGTCAACCGCGATATTTACTTCTTCAAAAATAGGGGCACACTCAAATTGTGAAGGGGCAACCTCATTGTGGCGGGTACGTAAAGGAATACCCAGTTTATAGGCTTCTGTTTCATAATCTCTCATGAATGCATACACTCTTTCAGGGATAGATCCAAAATAATGGTCCTCCAGTTGTTGTCCTTTAGCAGGTGCGGCGCCGAAAACGGTGCGTCCACACTGAACCAAATCCGGACGAACATTGGCAAGCGACTCATCAATAACAAAATATTCCTGTTCCCAGCCTAATGTGGCGGTTACTTTGGTTACATTTTTATCAAAATAATTGCAAACGTCTACAGCAGATTTATTCAATGCTTCCAGGGCTTTTAATAAAGGAGCTTTGTAGTCTAATGATTCACCTGTATAAGAGACGAAAATAGTTGGAATACACAAAGTTTTTCCTTTCCCGATCTCAATGATAAAAGCAGGGGAGGAAGGATCCCATGCAGTATATCCACGGGCTTCAAAAGTTGCCCGTAAGCCACCGCTCGGGAAGGAAGAAGCATCAGGTTCCTGTTGTATTAAGGCGGCGCCATCGAATTCTTCGATAGCGGTACCATCGCTTTTCAGTGTAAAAAATGAGTCGTGCTTTTCTGCGGTACTTCCGGTTAGTGGTTGAAACCAGTGTGTATAGTGTGTAACTCCTTTGGCTTCAGCCCAGGCTCTAATGCCATTGGCAATTTGGTTAGCAACAATACGGTCAATTTTTTTACCACCCCTAATGCTGGTAGTTAGGCTTTTATACGCTTCATCACTCAAAAATTCACGGGCGGTTTTTACTGTAAAAACATCCTCATTGAAAATGGCAGTGATTTTTTGGCTGGAGGATTCCGGTATACCGGTTGGATCTTTGGTAATATTACCAATCGCTGTAAATCGTAAAGACATAATTTTAATTTTTTTGACAGTCAAAAATACAAAGACAGTCAAATCTACAAATAATTATAACAAAAACGTGCTACAGGAAGCTATTATCTAAAAAAATGGTAGAAAATGTGGAAAAATATAAACATAGAATATATATTAATATAAATTTTATATAATTTATTAGGGAGCAACTATATTAAATTATTGCGTTTGTAACTCATTCCATAGATGCATCGTTTAAAATGAAAAACAAATTGTTATGCAAAAATTAGGGCTTGCCGCAGCTTTATTTATCAGTATTCAAACAATGGCCCAATGGCCATGGGACAAATTGGAAGGAAACGGTAACAGGAAGACAGAAAGCAGAGAGGCAGGAAATTTTGCTTAGAAGCCATTTCCCTGGAAGAGATGGTTTTTAAGTTTGCAGATAGCTTCTGTAAAACTTCATCTTGCCTCTTACGCCTACTTTCTTACCTTCGCGGCATCATGGAAATTACCGTTACCACTGCCGAAAAACTCCGCTTAACTGCCGAAGAGTTTGAATCTATTAAACAAAAATTAGGTCGTGTTCCCAACTTCACTGAATTATGCGCTTTTAGTGGCATGTGGAGTGAACATTGCAGTTATAAAAACTCGATCAAATGGTTAAAAACATTACCAAGGGATGGCGGCCGTATGTTAGTAGCTGCCGGTGAGGAAAATGCAGGATTGATGGATATGGGGAATGGGTTTGGCGTAGTATTTAAAATAGAAAGCCATAATCACCCAAGCGCCATCGAGCCTTTTCAGGGCGCGGCAACAGGTGTGGGTGGTATTCAGCGGGATATCTTTACCATGGGTGCAAGGCCGATTGCTTCATTAAACAGTCTCCGGTTTGGAAATCTTCAGGATAAAAAAACACAACGTCTTTTAAGCGGTATCGTTCATGGTATTGGTCATTACGGAAATTGCTTTGGTGTACCCACTGTTGGTGGTGAAGTATATTTTGAAGATTGTTACCATACCAATCCATTGGTGAATGCCATGAGCGTAGGTATTATGCAGTCCAGCAAAATGGTAAGTGCCACAGCCACGGGAACCGGCAACCCTGTTTTATTTGTTGGTAGTGCCACCGGCAAAGATGGTATTGGTGGCGCTTCTTTTGCTTCCGCGGATATTACGGCAGACAGTACGGAAGAACTTCCGGCTGTTCAGGTAGGTGACCCTTTTCAGGAAAAAAAATTACTGGAAGCCTGTTTGGAAGTAATTGAAACCGGTGCTGTAATTGGTATGCAGGATATGGGTGCCGCAGGCATCATTTGTTCTACCGCGGAAATGAGTGCAAAAGGGGGAGTGGGCATGCGTATTGACCTTGATAAGGTTCCTACGCGCCAAAAAAACATGAAGGCATGGGAACTTTTATTGAGTGAGAGCCAGGAACGTATGCTGGTAGTAGTTGAAAGAGGTAAAGAAGCGGCGGTTTTAGCCGTTTTCGAAAAATGGGACCTGAGTTGCAGTGAAATTGGTGTGGTTACTGACGATGGGCTGCTTACATTTTATAGGCATGGTGTACTGGAAGCTGAAATTCCTGCTTATGAATTGGTATTAGGTGGTGGTGCACCGCAGTATACCAGGGAATATAAGGAGCCTGCTTATTTTACAAAAATCAAATCATTCGATATAAATAGTGTAGAGGATGTTAGTGATCTGAAATCAGTAGCCACAGAACTGGTACAGATACCTAATATAGCATCCAAACGCTGGGTGTATACACAATATGATAGCATGGTAGGTACAAACAATGCTTCTACCAATGCACCAAGTGATGCCTGTGTGATTTTGGCAAAAGGTACCGGTAAGGCATTGGCCATAACAGTGGACTGTAATAGTAAATATGTTTTTGCAGATCCTTACCAGGGTAGCATGATCGCTGTGGCAGAAGCCGCAAGAAATATTGTTTGCAGTGGCGGCGAACCCATTGGTGTTACCAACTGCCTCAACTTTGGTAATCCGTATGACCCGGAAGTATACTATCAATTTGTAAAAGCAGTTACCGGAATGGGTGATGCCTGCCGTAAATTTAAAACACCGGTAACAGGTGGTAATGTGAGCTTTTACAACCAGAATCCGGATGGTCCTGTATACCCTACCCCTACTATTGGAATGGTAGGTATCATTGATGATTTTGATAATCGCATGACGTTGCATTTTAAAAATGCAGGCGATGTGATTCTCCTGATTGGTAAACAACAAAACGATATCGGTTCATCCGAGTATTTACATAAACTTAAAAAAGTGACATACTCACCTGCTCCTTATTTTAACCTGGATGAAGAACTGGGCATACAGGAATTTGTATCAGCCATCATTAAAGAAAAGCGCGTCAATAGCGCACATGATATCAGCGAAGGCGGATTGACGATAACCTTACTGGAGAGCGCATTTACCAATGATCTTGGATTCAATGTTACCGCAACAGCTGAAACCAGGAAAGATGCCTATTGGTTTGGTGAGGCCCAGGGCAGGGTAGTTGTTTCCTGTTCAAAGCTACAGGCAGAAGGATTACAACTGAAAGCCAAAGCGGCAGGTATTCCGGTTACTGAATTGGGTAGGGTAACAGAAGGAAAGATCATGGTAAATGGCGAGGACTGGGGAAATAGTATTGAATGGAAAGAAAAATATGATACGGCCATTGAGAAACTGCTGAATAACCAATAACGATGACCGATCAGGACACCCATAGTAATCCCTTGAACCATAAAGCCATTATTCTAACGGGCGCTGCTGGTTTTATCGGCTCCTGCATGGCCCGTTACCTGAATGATATGGGTTATCGTAACCTGATATTAGTGGATGATTTTGGGGTGGAAGAAAAAAGAAAGAACTGGGAATCCAAAGCGTTTGCCCAGGTAGTTGAGCGGCATGCTTTATTTGACTGGCTGGAAACGCATCAGCCAGCGCTGAGCCTGGTTATCCATTTAGGAGCCAGAACGGATACCACTGAATTTGACTACTCTATTCATGAAGTATTGAATGTGCAGTATTCGAAAGATATCTGGGAATACTGTACCCATCAATCCATTCCCCTCATTTATGCTTCTTCTGCGGCTACTTATGGAGCCGGTGAATTTGGGTATGATGACAATCATGATTTACCCCAAAAATTGCATCCCCTTAATCCCTATGGTATCAGTAAAAATGAATTTGATAAGTGGGCAATACTGCAGTCGAACGCAAATCACCGGCCCCCTTACTGGGCCGGTTTGAAATTCTTTAATGTATATGGCCCGAACGAATACCATAAAGGTCGTATGGCAAGTGTGATCTGGCATGCTTTTAACCAGATTAAAACGGAGGGTGTGGTAAAACTTTTTAAAAGCCATAAACAAGGCGTTAAAGACGGCGAACAATTACGCGATTTTATATATGTGAAGGATGTGGTTAGCGTTATCGGATGGCTGATGGAGTCAATGGTACAAGGCTTATGGCGCATTGATAAAAATGGTTTATACAATTTAGGAACGGGTACTGCCCGTGCTTTTAATGATCTGGTGAAAGCCACTTTTGCGGGAATGGACCTTCCCTGCAATATTGTTTTTATTGATATGCCTGAAGATATACGCGATAAGTACCAGTATTTTACCGAAGCTAATATGAAAAAGCTGGTGGATGCGGGTTATCCAAAAGCATTTTATTCTCTGGAAGAAGGGGTGGAGGATTATGTTCGAAACTATCTGAGAACATTAAATTATCTTTAAGCTCATGGACCATACACATGGGTCCGCGAATATCATTACCGGCAAATCAAAAATTATGAGCAAAAAATTAGCCATCATTGGTGGAGGTAACCTGGGGGCATCCATGGCAGAAGGGTTGGTAAGCAGCGGATTTATTTTACCTGAGCACCTTACGGTTACTAAACGAAATATAAGTTCCCTTTCCGAACTTTCAGAAAAAGGGGTATTGGTTACCAGCGATAATGAGATAGCGGTAAAGGAGGCCGATTGGATTGTACTGGCCGTAAAACCATTTCAGCTAAAAGAGGTACTCTCTGCTATACAGCCCTGCCTGGATCCTTCGAAACATATTTTGATTAGTGTGGTAACGGGTATTTGGATAAAGGATATACAGGAAGTAGTCGGTAACAGGTTTGCCATTTTCAGAGCCATGCCCAATACCGCTATTGCCATACGGGAAAGTATGACCTGTGTTTGCTCTCACCAGGCAACTGAAGCACAGCTTGCCTATGTTACTGATCTGTTTAATCAACTCGGAAGGTCTGTTTTTATCGAAGAAAAATTAATGGATGCCGCAACCGTACTGGGTGCCTGTGGCACGGCTTATGCCATGCGTTATATCCGTGCCAATATTCAGGGTGGAATTGAAATAGGTTTTAATGTTGCAACAGCATCTCTGATAGCCGCTCAAACAGTAAAAGGCGCCGCTGAATTATTATTACAAAAAAATACACATCCGGAACAGGAAATAGATAAAGTAACTACACCCAAAGGTTGCACCATCGCGGGTTTAAATGAGATGGAGCACCAGGGCTTCAGTTCCTCCCTGATTAAAGGGATCATTACCAGTTATAAGAAAATAGTGGATGACATGTAATTGGTTTTTGAGGATAAAGATTTGCACTACAAATTAACACTTTGGGGCATCTGAAGATTTGTTTGACAGCATGTTTTTTTTGTCGATTTTTTTGCAGTAGGTTTGTACGACCTCAGAAGATTTTCTTCACTGTTTTTCCAGGGTCATTTATTGTAAATAGTTCAGGCACAGGAGCGGTTTACTGCTTTTTGGCCTCTCATTATTTAGTGAAAAAAAGTAAGGGCGTACAATTCCGGGAAGGCCCGGTAACAAGCCAGCAACCATTAAACGATCAACTATATATTATGGCCAAATTTATTTTTGTTACCGGAGGTGTAACAAGCAGTCTCGGAAAAGGGATTATTGCCGCTTCTCTTGCCAAATTATTACAGGCAAGGGGGTTACGCGTAACCATCCAGAAATTTGATCCCTATATCAATGTGGATCCGGGCACACTCAACCCCTACGAACATGGCGAATGTTATGTAACCGAAGATGGCGCTGAAACTGACCTTGACCTCGGCCATTATGAAAGATTTTTAAATATTCATACTTCCCAGGCTAATAATGTAACCACGGGCCGCATTTATCAAACGGTGATCAATAAAGAAAGAGCGGGCGATTTTTTAGGGAAGACTGTTCAGGTAGTGCCGCATATTACCGATGAGATCAAAAGAAGAATGCTGTTGCTGGGCGCAGATGATACATATGATATTATTCTAACAGAGATAGGAGGAACAGTTGGTGATATAGAAAGTTTGCCTTTTATTGAAGCCGTACGCCAGTTACAATGGGAGCTGCCGGAAGAAGATGTGATGGTGGTGCATTTAACTTTGATACCCTATTTAAAGGCAGCCAAAGAGTTAAAGACCAAGCCCACCCAACACAGTGTTAAGATGCTGAGCGAAAATGGGGTACATCCGGATATTATTGTGTGCAGAACAGAAGAGCCTTTGAACAATGATATCAAAAGGAAGATTGCCTTGTTCTGTAATGTAAAACAGGAAGCGGTTATTGAAGCGATGGATGCTGCCACTATATATGAGGTGCCATTATTGATGCTTCGTGAAAAACTTGACCTGATCTGCCTGCGTAAAATGAAAATTACTGGGTATGGTGAACCCAACCTGGATAAATGGAAAGTATTTTTAGATAAGCTCAAATATCCACGCAGTAAAGTTACGGTTGGCCTTATTGGTAAATACATTGAACTGCAGGATGCCTATAAATCTATACTCGAAAGTTTTATACATGCAGGCGCCATTAATGAAGTGAAAGTGCAGGTGGTTAATGTGCATAGTGAATTCATTACCAAGGAAAATGTAGCTGAAAAATTGGATGGACTGGATGGCTTACTCGTGGCGCCAGGTTTTGGGCATCGGGGCATAGAAGGAAAAATCGTTGCTGTTCAGTATGCCCGGGAAAAGGGATTGCCATTCTTCGGCATTTGTTTGGGTATGCAGATGGCCGTGATTGAATTTGCCCGAAATGTTTTGGGATTAAAAGATGCTCACTCTACCGAAATGGATCAGACAACTACCCATGCAGTAATAAACATGATGGAGGAGCAAAAGAAAATTACGATGAAAGGAGGAACCATGCGTCTCGGCGCCTATCCATGCGAAATTAAAGAAGGAAGTCTTGCTCAGCATATTTATGGAGAAACACTGATCACAGAAAGGCACCGCCACCGTTATGAATTTAATGATGAGTATCTTACTCAGTTTGAATTGAATGGTATGGTAGCCAGTGGCAGAAACCCCGAAACAGGGCTTGTTGAAATAATAGAGATCCCCGGGCATCCATTTTTTATTGGCGTTCAATATCACCCTGAACTGAAAAGTACTGTTGAAAGACCTGCCCCCTTGTTTGTTGGTTTTATTGATGCCGCTAAAAAATATAATGATACAAAAGGATCGATGAAGACCTCTTCACTGAAAGATGCATTGACCTGAGTAAAAAAATAGCAACAGGGGAATTTCAAATAAAGAGGTATTTTCAATGCGCTAAATATATTTAGGTATGAGAAAATACAAACTCCTTTCGTTGCATGGGTTGCTCCTCTTTTTCCTGACTGTAAATGCCCAGCCTCCACAGGGGATAAAATGGGCCCGTGACGGGAATGTCTATTTTGCTGCCGAAGGTGGTGAAATAGTAAAGTATGCATTGCCTTCTTTAATCCAATCGGTAGTAGTTTCTAAAGCGGAACTTACGCCTAAAGCCGCGGTGGCGCCGCTTTCTATACGCAATTTTTTCTTTTCGGATAACGATTCTGAAATACTGATCTACACCAATACACAAACCGTTTGGCGGTATGATACGCGTGGTGATTACTGGTTATTTAACCTGCATACCAGGCACCTTAAACAGATTGGTAAATTACGTCCCACCTCTTCGTTGATGTTTGCAAAGTTGTCGCCTGATGGTAAAAAAGTAGCCTATGTTAGTGAGTACAATATGTATGTAGAGGATATTGCCAGTGGCAAAACAGTTACGTTAACAAACGGAGGTAGTCGAAAACTGATCAACGGAACCTTTGATTGGGCATATGAAGAAGAATTCTTTTGCCGGGATGGCTTTCGGTGGAGCCCTGACAGTAAAAAAATCGCTTACTGGCAAATAAAAGTGGGTGAGGTAAAGACTTATCTGATGCTGAATAATACAGATTCTTTATATCCGTTTACGGTACCTGTTGAATACCCCGTTGCTGGTGAAGCACCCTCATCATTTAAAATTGGTGTGGTGGATATTACAACAGCCAAAACTAACTGGATGTCTATTCCCACAGATCCGGTATTACAATCTTATTTACCAAGAATGGAATGGGCCTCCAATAACACTCAACTAATTGTACAACAGCTCAACCGTAAACAAAATGAAACTAATTTGTTTCTTTGCGATGTGGCTACCGGTAAATCAAATGGTATCTATCATGAAACCGACCCTGCCTGGATAGATATCCTGCCTTTGTGGGATACCGATTATCAGTATGGTGGATGGGATTGGCTGAATGATGGAAAAGAATTTGTTTGGGCAAGTGAAAAAGACGGTTGGCGGCACCTGTACCGCATAAGCCGTGAGGGTAAACAGGAAACACTTATCACCAAGGGCAAATATGATGTAATGGAAATTTGCGCAATCGATGAGAAAAGCGGCTATGTATATTTTTATGCCTCTCCGGAAAATGCCACTCAGAAATATCTATACCGTACCAAACTGGATGGCATGGCAGATGCTCAACGCTTGTCGCCTTCGCATCAGAATGGTACCCATAGTTATTCCGTATCTCCAACCGGCAGGTATGCGCAACATTCCTTCTCTAATTATTATACAGCGCCTTCCAAAGAATGGGTATCGTTGCCGGAACATCATTCGGTTAACGGCAACGATGTAAATAAAGCAGTAGCCAATAGTGATCCTTCAAAATCAACTATTTCATTTTTTAAAGTAACCACGGCTGAAGGTGTTGAAATGGATGGCTGGATGGTTAAGCCTACTAATTTTGATGCTTCCAAAAAATACCCCGTTGTGTTTTTAGTGTATACGGAACCGTGGGGACAAAATGCAGTAGACAGGTTCGGAACGGAAAGGAATTTTTTATATAAAGGCAATATGGCTAATGATGGGTATATCTATATTACCATGGATAATCGTGGTACACCTGTGCCAAAGGGAAGGGAATGGCGTAAATCTATTTACCGGAAAATTGGCCAGGTAAATATCCGCGATCAGGCGCTAGCTACTAAAGAAATTTTTAAATGGTCATTTGTTGATACATCCCGCGTAGCGGTTTGGGGCTGGAGTGGGGGTGGATCCGCTACGCTGGGCCTGCTATTCCAATATCCTGAAATATATAAGACAGGCATTGCCATTGCCGCGGTGGGCAACCAGCTTACCTATGATAATATTTACCAGGAACGTTATATGGGATTGCCGCAGGAGAACAGGGAAGATTTTGTAAAAGGATCACCAATAACCCATGCTAAAAATATGAAAGGTCATTTATTATACATCCATGGCACCGGAGATGATAATGTGCACTTTAATAATGCCGAACAACTCATCAATGAATTGATTGCAAATGGTAAACAGTTTCAGCTAATGACCTATCCAAACCGTACACATGGAATTTCTGAAGGCAAGGGAACAACGCCGCATTTACAGCAATTGTACACAGATTATCTGCGGATGTATTGCCCTCCGGGAGGCAGGTAGAGAATAGTCAATAGTGAAGCAGATTAGATTTAGAAGGCGCTTCAGAAATTATTTGGTACACTTATTAATTATAGATTGGTTTATGGATATTAACGAGGCTATCGTATTAACGGAGAATGTTTTAGTATACCAGCAGAAAAGGTTGCTGCTATTTAGTAATGCCAAACAAAAAAATTGTTTATACTGGTTCTGTAAAGCATATACTTTGGTTACAGAACAGCAGTTGGATTATATCAAACAAAGAAAGTTTGCTTACCCGGTATTCGTGGCAAGGGTAGTGGAAGAATTTGATGCCATATTTGAAGAGAACCTGCAGGCTTATCTGCAAGGGCAGCCGATACCTTCCTTTTATTGGAAAACCGTATTTGCCGGGTTTAATTCATCCGGGGATAAGTTTTTATTATACCAATTTTTATATGCCTGGAAAAACCTGGTAAATTGTTTGGATGTACACATTCAAAAAGATCTTCCTGTTTGTTTGGTAGCTGTCATTGGGGCACATTACCAGGATAAAAATAGGATGGACAGCCTGAAGAATGATTTCTTTTCAATGACAAATATTTTTCATAAAACCGCTGAAAAAATTGAAAAGGAAATGCTTGAAACCTATCAGGTTCCATTTATTCAGGTATCCGCTGTTCTAAGGAATATTTTTCTGAAAAAGTATATAACGTATAAAGTAATTCGAAACAGAAGAATATTATGGAATACTTTATATATGAATACCGGTAAACACCCGGCAAAACTGCCATAAACAGGCTTCCCGCTATCGTTCTGAAAAAATACATCCAGGCCAGGGTGGCAAAGCCCAGGTTCCTAAAACCGGGTCTGGCCGGTAAAAACATACCCATCCCGGGGGAAATAGAACGGGTCTTTTCCTGCATATACCTAATTTAAGGGCCTGTAAACAGGCAGAAGTTGGAAATATCCCTTTTCAGGCCTCAATCTTCGTTCCAAATACTACCTTTGCCGCTCAATAAAATCTTTTATGAAGACGGATAAGAATACGGTCATAGGTTTTGTGTTATTGGGACTTCTGTTTTTCCTTTATTTCTGGTACAGTAATAAACAGCAAAATGAGTTACTCGTTGTTAAACAAAGACAGGAAGATTCTTTGCGCAGGGTAAGCGCTGCCAATATAAAACCACAGGATACAGTTACGGCAAGAATAGACTCCTTAAAAAGAGATTCGGCCGTGAGGGTTTCAACCGCCGGAGATTTTACTACAGCCGCCATTGGTACAGAACAACTGCTTACAGTGGAGAATAAGGTTATGAAAATAACTTTCACCAGCAAAGGCGCCCGCGTTAAAAGTGTTGAACTTAAAAATTATAAGTCAGCAGTTGATGGCAAGCCGGTTATATTGTCTGAAAAAGACCAGTTAGGCTATAGTATCAATACATCAGCCAATCAGTCTTCACAAACAACTAATTTATTCTTTACAGCCTTGCCACCTGTATTACAGGCTGATGGCACACAGGTTATTGGTTTTACTTTAACTGCCTCCGGTGGGCAGCAAATAACACACCAATACATTATTAAGCCGGATGCGTATATGATTGATTGGAACCTGGGTATGACAGGCGCGGATAAATTATTGAGCCAGGGAGTACTTAATGTACAATGGAAGGCTGAAACTTTTCAGCTTGAAAAAACAGCTGAGTATGAGCGTCAGATGTCTAATATTTGTTTTTCTGAAGGCAATGAATTTGATTATATCTCTGCAAAAAGTGAGCGAATATTTGAGAAACCCATCCAATGGGTAAGTGTGGTTCAGCAATTTTTTAATACTACATTGATCGCGAAAAATAGTTTTAACAGTGGTCAGGTACAGTGGATTCGTAAAACCGATTCGAGTAATGCCCTGGCTACTACTGATGTTACGTTACAAATTAAAATGGCAGCGGCAAGTTCGGTAAATGTGCCGTTCCAGTTATATTTCGGACCAAGTGATTATGCCATCTTAAAAAAGCAGGCGCCGGAAATGGACAAAATCGTAAACCTGGGAAGGGATATGTATTCATTTGTACGGCCAATCAACAAATACATTATTATGAGTGTATTTGACTTTTTCGCGGGGTTTGTAAAGAATTATGGTTGGGTAGTATTGCTTTTAACCTTATTTATCCGGTTGGTTACCGCTCCTTTAACGTACAGCAGTTATCTGAGTGGCGCTAAAATGAAAGTATTGCGCCCGGAACTTGATACCCTGAAAAAGAAGTTCGGAACAGATCAGCAGGGTTTTGCCATGGAACAGATGAAATTATTCAGGGAGGCGGGTGTAAATCCTTTAGGAGGTTGTATACCTGCTTTATTACAGATACCCATCTTCTTCGCTTTGTATAGTTTCTTTAATTCTAATATAGCGCTAAGGGGTCAGGCTTTCTTATGGACCAACGATCTGTCCTCCTATGATTCAATTGCGCATTTACCGTTTAACATACCTGCCTTTGGGGATCATATTAGTTTGTTTACGATTACCGCGGTTATTACCAGTTTCCTGATTTCCATTTATAATATGAGCATGACACCTACGCAGGATAACCCCGCGCTGAAGTATATGCCGTATATTTTTCCATTCATGTTGCTGTTCATCTTTAATAAGTTGCCATCAGCATTAACCTGGTATTATACAGTTTCCAATATCATCACCCTGGGTCTGCAATTTGTGATACAGAATTATATCATTAACCATGATAGGATTTTGGCCAAGATCGATGAAAAACGGAAAACCCCGAAAAAGAAAAGTAAATGGCAGGAGCGATATGACCAGATGATGGATAGCCAGAAAAAAATACAGGGTCTGAAAAGCAAAACGCCAAATAAGAAATAAGCCTTATCGCAAATGGTCTGTTATATTAAAAGCCCTGTAACCAAGATTACAGGGCTTTTGAGTATATTGATGTTATATTAGTTGTAGTTAAACGAAAAATGTATGAAGACTTTCCTTTTTTTTATCATTACTTTTTGCTGCATACTGCAACCGGCAACCGCACAGCAAAGGGTTGTAGCGGATTGCACTATTACTTATGCTATTAGTGCGGATGAAGGCAATGCGGAAAAGGATGTTATAGAGTCATTGAAAGCCAGTTCTAAAACAGTTTATATCAGAGGGAACGACAGCCGTACAGATCTGGTTACGCCATCCTTTACACAATCATTACTATATGATAAGCGTACCGGTATTGCTGTGATTTTGCGCGAATTTGGCAATAATAAATTTATTACCAGGTTGGATGCTAAATCATGGGCGGCAGAGAATAACCAATACGAAGGAATGAAAATTTCATTTGTAAACAATGAAAATAAAACCATCCTGGGCTATGAATGTAAAAAAGCGGTCATTCAACTGAAGGATGGTCGTATGTTTACTCTTTTTTATGCAACTACTATCATTCCTTCAGTAAGAGAGTTTGAATATGAGTTTAAAGACATTCCCGGGTTTGTGTTAGAGTTTGAATCACAGGAAGCACAGAACAGGAAGATAAGATATACAGCCACAAAAATAAACCTGACTCCCGTACAGGCATCAAAATTTGATATTCCGAAAAGTGGGTACAGATTATTGAATTGATTAGCGCTGGGGAGGTGCCGGTGTTTTAAATTTAGGCGCTTTTATCTTAAAACGATAAGGATAAATATAAGTCGTATTCCCGTTCTCAAAACGCAACATGGAACTAACCGCTGCACCGGTAAACGTTTCCTTTGGCGACTGGGAACCTTTGTAAAGAAGGCTTGATTTTAGAGAAGTAAAGGATAAGCCTTTATGCGACAAAGAACCTATATTCTTTAATGAATATTTGCTGTTTTTTGCCCTTTCGTCAGCGATTCCGGTAAATGAAAATGCGGCATACACTACCTGAATACCCATTGCTAGTATGGCTACAAAAAAGGCCTTTTTTATGAAATGCTTAACTTTCACTTGGCCCGAAGATACCATTTTATTAGGTAAAATCATAACACTCATTTTATTAACTATTCGTTAATATGGCAAAAAAAATGCCAAAAATTGAAAAAAATAAATTTTTTCGTCATACATTGTATAAACCTAATAGCCCATGCGAGAAAATCCGTACCGCGAAGACCGCGAAGAGCTAAAAGAACTATTAAAACAGTACCAGAATCTCAAAACTGGTCGTTCCCACTCATTTCTGGAAGAAGACGCCTTTGAGCGAATTATTGACCATTTTGATGAAAAAGATGATCTGCCAGAGGCTTTAGAGGCTTCTGAGATCGGTTTATCACAATTTCCCTACTCTTCTCAGTTAATGATCAAGAAAGCTGATCTTTTGTTGGCCAGCCGAAAATATAAAGATGCCCTTCAGGTATTGGAATTGGCAGAATTATATGATGGGAGTGATGTAAACCTCTATATTTTGAAGACAGATGCCTACCTGGCCCTTGATCAGCAGGCTAAAGCAGTTGAGTTACTGGAAGCGGCTTTAGGGTTATTTGAGGGGGAAGAAAGGCTGGACCTTTTATTTGAACTGGCAGATGTGTATGATGATTATGAGGAGTTTGATAAAGTATTTGACTGTTTAAAACTAATTCTGGAAGAAGAACCCAATAATGAAGAGGCACTGTATAAAATATGTTTCTGGACAGATTTTACAGGCAGAAATGAAGAAAGTATCACCCTTCATCAACAGATTATTGAAGAGTTTCCATTTAGTGAGCTGGCCTGGTTTAATCTGGCCGCGGCTTACCAGGGATTGAAACTTTACGAAAAATCAATTGATGCTTATCAATATGCCGTAGCAATAGATGAAAAATTTGACTATGCATACCGGAATATGGGAGATGCTTATCTGCGGTTAAGAAAATACAAGGAAGCCATTGAAGTACTGGAAAAAGTGCTGGAACTTACCAGGCCGGAAGACGTAATATATGAAGCCATTGGCCACTGCTTTCACAGGATGGGAAATTATGCCCAGGCCAGGTTCCATTATAAAAAGGCAGTGCACCTAAACCCAGACGATAGTAAGCTGCATTATAAGATCGCGGTAACTTATATGCTTGAAGAGCAATGGCAAAGTGCTGTAAAGCAATTAGAAAATGCTATGCGTATCCATAGAGCCATTCCTGAATATAACCTGGCCATGGGTGAATGCAGGATGAACCTCTTGCAGTATAAAGAGGCCATTCAGTATTTTGGTACGGTGGTTAGAAATAAACCGAAGAATGTGGCAGGCTGGGAAGCCCTGATCAGTTGCCTGATTAAAGCTGAATTTTATGATGAAGCCATTGAGCAGTGTAAAGCCTCGATGAAAGCAACTGAAGGGAAACCGGTGTTTCTCTTTTATTATAGTACCATTTTATTCGCCCTTGGTAAATCAAAAGACGCCCTGCAAAAATTAGAACTTGCTATGGAGAAAGCGCCTAAACTACTGAAGAAATTCATTGAATTGAATCCTTCTATTCTTCAGAATAACCAGGTAGTTGATATTGTGGCCAGGTATAAGAAAGGGAAGAAGATCTGACAAACAATCCCGCCTCTTTGAAAATCAGGCTGTTACAAGTCGCCATATTAACTTATTTTTGCCTGCGAAAACAAGTAAGATGAATTTTAATCTAACGCAGATTCCAAACCGTACAACCAGGCCAAGAACATCGGGTTTAACTATGGTAATGGATAAAGGACTAAGTATTAATGAGGTTCATAATTTTATCAGTGTCAACGGCCCGCATACTGATATAGTGAAATTGGGTTTTGGTACTTCGTTTGTAACGCCTAACCTGCGCGAGAAAATAGAAGTGTACCAATCCTATAATATGCCCATTTATTTTGGAGGCACTTTGTTTGAAGCATTTCTGATTCGTAATCAGTTTGATGATTATATAGCGGTATGTAAAGACTACGGTATTAATTATGTGGAAGTAAGTGATGGATCAGTGAGTATTCCACATGCGGAAAAATGCGGTTATATTGAAAAGCTTACCAGGCACGCCACAGTTTTAAGTGAAGTGGGTAGTAAGGATGCGGCACATATTATTCCGCCCTACAAATGGATTGAATTGATGCGTGCCGAACTGGAAGCAGGTTCTTCATACGTAATTGCCGAAGCCCGCGAAGCAGGCAATGTAGGTATTTACAGAGGTTCTGGTGAAGTGAGGGAAGGGTTGGTTCAGGAAATTCTTACACAAATTCCTGAAGAAAAAATTATATGGGAGGCTCCTCAAAAAGCGCAACAACTCTATTTTCTTGAATTGATTGGTTGTAATGTGAATCTTGGCAATATCGCGCCCAATGAAGTGATACCATTGGAAACTATGCGGATCGGTTTGCGAGGAGATACCTTCGATCTTTACCTGGATAAAAAATAGTCTATGCGACGCTATGGCCTGATAGGATACCCGTTAACCCACTCTTTCTCACAAAAATTTTTCAATGAAAAATTTGAGCTTCTGGGTTTGTATGATTGTGTGTACTCGAACTTTTCGCTCAAGGAAATCAGTGAACTCTCACCCTTGCTCGAAAATCAGATAGATCTCTATGGGCTCAATATCACCATACCCTATAAGAAAAAAGTGTTGGACTTTCTAACTGATACTACAGAGTTAGTAACAAAGATCGGGGCCTGTAATTGTATCCACATTCATGCTGGAAAACTTACAGGGTATAATACAGATGTGTTTGGGTTTGAGCAATCTTTATTGCCTCACTTACAATCACATCATACCAGTGCATTGGTGCTGGGAACGGGTGGCGCATCCGCCGCGGTAGAATTTGTATTGGAAAAACTGGGCATTGGCATTCAATTTGTTTCAAGAAAATCATCAGATAAATCTATCGCGTATAACCAGGTAAATAAGGAGTTACTGGCTTCTCATCAACTGATTATCAATACAACACCCTTAGGGATGTACCCTAATGCGGATTTTTTTCCTGATATTCCTTATCAATACCTGACTCAGGGCCATCATTTGTATGATATGATCTATAACCCCGCAGAGACCAGGTTTTTAGAAAAAGGAAAATTACAGGGTGCTACTACCCAGAATGGTATGGATATGTTAGTACTACAGGCTGAAGAGAGCTGGCGGATATGGAACACCTGATAATTTTTTTATTACTTCTTCCGGAACGGATACTTTCTTTTTCTGTACATAATTAAAACACAACATACCCGTTTTAGCTTTTCCGGCTAAATGTGTTTCCGTTCCATTGAGTACTTCCAGCTTATAAAAAAGATCAAATCCTAATTTATTAAAATCAGCGGCAGCTACAGAAATTTTCACCGCTTCTCCATAACTCAGTTCTTTTTTGAACTCAATGGCTACATCTGCCATAATCAGTCCCACTCCCGCTATAGAAAGCTCTTCATACCCATGTGATTTGAGAAACTGTTGCCTGGCTTCCTGAATCAAAGAAAGGAAAGTATCATTGCCTACATGTCCGCCATAGTTAAGGTCAGTAACCCGGATAAGCAGGGTAGTGGAAAAATGGAATATGTCCGGCAAAATTATTTTTATCCTGTTCATATTTTGTATGCTGCTAAAAATTGTATGAGTTGGGTAACCGCTTTTTGGCGGTGGCTATATCTATTTTTTTCTTCGATACTCATTTCTGCAAAACTCCCGGAAGCGCCTGTTGGTCTGAATACCGGGTCATACCCAAAACCACCGGTACCCATCTGCACCTCACTAATTTGTCCATCACAGATGCCTTCAAAAAAATATTCTTTCTCATCCAGTATCAATGAAATGACGGTTCTGAAACGTGCCTGCCGACTGGTCTTTCCTTTCAGATTTTGCAAAAGTTTGTTGATATTTTCTTGAAAATCCCTTACCTCGCCTCCGGCATAGCGGGCACTTTTTACACCGGGTTCCCCGTTGAGTGCCACTACTTCCAGGCCGGTATCCTCGCTAAAACAATTCTGCCGGGTAAGTGCATGAATTGTTCGCGATTTTTCAGTAGCATTGGCATCGAGGGTTTCATGCGGTTCAGGGATATCTATATCAATACCTGCTTCCTGTAACGTAATAATTTCAAACGCTTCACCAATTACCGGGCGTATTTCATCTACCTTATGTTGGTTATTGGTTGCAAAAATCAGTTTTGTTTTCATTGGTTATAGGCTAAACATATTTTTTAAACATAACCATAGTTTACTTTTCTCCAGCTTGGCGGATTGGCTATTTCCCAGCATGGTATCTAATGGCGGGCAGCGTAAAAATGAACAGTTGTCGTATGGCTGAACCTGGTAATACGGAATGGTAAAAGGTAATTGTATCTCTTTTGCTGTAACGTCAAAAAGCAACAAATACCCGGGAGAAAGGGTTTCTTTCAAAAAAGCATAGCCAACAGGGTCATTGTAATAATTAACTATGGCCACATCCCCCAGGTTCAATTTACAGGCTCCCAGAATGGAGGATAAGAACTGTAAGGAATCATCTGGCAGGTATCCAGCTTCTTTTTCCTTTACCAAAAGGGTGATTTTTCGTAAATTGCTGCCTAAATACCACTGGTGTTCAGGCATTGTAAGCTGTTTGGGTACTATTTTTTCAGCTTTCTGCGCCTCTTCCACCATTACAAGACTATTCTTGAACAGGTCTGCTAGCAGAAATCCGGGTAGTTGATTTTTGGCTGAATTCATTCCTTTGGTAAATATTAACGATTGTTAGCTTTTGTTTTTTTTGTTTATTTGCGTCAAATATAAAACTATGATAGCAGCAGCGGGCATAAAGATCACGAAAGTTGAAACAAGTAAGTTACAGGGTTTGGTTCTGGAAAACCTTCCTTTTGGCCGTTATTTTACGGACCATATGCTGGAAGCGGATTATGAAAATGGTGCATGGACAAATATTGAGATCAAGCCTTACCAGCCTCTTCTCTTAGACCCCTCAACTGCCGCTTTACATTATGGCCAGGCTATTTTTGAAGGGATTAAAGCCTATGCATACGCTAACGGAAAGGCTTCTATATTCCGTCCATATGATAATCTTAGCCGGTTTAATATTTCCGCAGAGCGTATGTGCATGCCTGTAGTTCCTGAGGAAATTTTTATTGAGGGTATGCGTACCCTTATTGAACTGGATAAAAATTGGATACCTTCTTTGCCGGAACACTCCCTGTATATCAGGCCTTTTATGTTTGCAACAGACACCGTAATAGGTGTAAAACCATCTGCAAAATATAAATTTATGATACTGCTTAGTCCAACAGGACCCTATTACGCGGCACCTATGAAAATTTATGTAGAGGAGACGTATACGCGTGCGGCTCCGGGTGGGGTGGGGTTTGCTAAAAATGCAGGTAATTATGCAGGCAGTATGCTGGCAACAGAATTGGCAAAGAAACAAGGCTATGACCAGGTTCTCTGGACAGATGCTTTTGAACATAAATACCTGCAGGAAGTGGGTACCATGAATGTGTTTTTTATCATCGGTAACCGGGCCATTACCCCTTCTCTGGAAGATGGAACCATTCTGGCCGGTGTAACTCGCGATAGTGCCATGGTAGTGCTCAAAGAAATGGGGCTGGATGTTATAGAAAGGAAAATCAGCATTGATGAACTCCTGGAAGCGTACCAATCCGGGCTTTTACGGGAAGTATTTGGTACCGGAACTGCAGCAACGATTTCTATGATCAAAGAATTACGTTATAAAGAAGATACCATGTATTTTGATACAGACAAGTCTGAGATTGCGCGGGAACTAAAGAGTCGGTTGAATGCCATCCGCGATGGTCATGCCGCGGATACACATGGATGGATGTATATGATTTAATGTTTCAGTATTTAATCATTTTTTGTGTATTGAGCTGGTTACCGGTTGTCAATTCTATTAAATAGATACCTCTTGGCAGTTCACCCACAGGAATGTTTACCTGCCCCTCTTTTTGTATGCCAAGTGGTATATTTTTTACCGTTGTACCGGAAAGGGTTAATAGCCGGATAGTGGTATTGCCTGCTTCGGTGGAATGAAAACTTACCAGGATATTATCCTTTGCAGGTACAGGTGTAATTTTTACCCGGACCACAGAGGTAGTTACCAGGCTTTCTGCAAATTTTTTCTGACTGATTATTTCAAAGCGGTTATTGCCTTTACTTGAAGTATCAGTGGTTGTATTAAATGAATAGCTACTATCATTTTCAAGATGCATCCAGTTATTCAGTAACCTGTCGTGGAGCATTAGTTTATTGGAAGTAGCCAAATAGGCTTTCATAACTCTTATGCGAAATCTTCCTGGTTCTTTTGTTTGTAGCCCCAGCGCTATCATCGATTCATTACTGAGAGGCCTGGCATCTGTTGAAAGCCGCTTTTTATCCCTGCTGATACTGTAAAAATTTACTTCATCATTCTGAAATTTCTCTGCATCGTTTTTATCGAAAAAGGCTTTCGCGCTATCCATGGAAAGTAGTAGTATCCTGTCCCAAAAAATACTATCCGTTTCCAGCCTTAGCTCCGCATGATGTGTATCATCCATTTCAATCACCGGTATAATCTCTTGCAGTGTATCAGGTGTTTTACAGTTTTCAGTTACCAGGATGGTATTATTTATTTGATCATTTGCCTTCACAATAATTGCTCCAAAAGCAGGCAGAATATAGGTTGTGCTGAATGGGATACTACTGTAGCCGCCCATCCTTCCCTGTTGTGGATTCCATATCCAGTAATGCATTCCAATACTGCCAGCACGGGTAATGAATGAAAGATTTATGGGGGAGGGATAGGGGTTGGCCATTATATTATACCCTGCATACTTATCTTTTCGTACCGTAATTTCCTGATCACCTGTGTTTACCGGTCCCGAAATTTTTAGCATCACCGGTTCGGGTAAATAGGATCCGTAAAGTCCATTGCCGGCAGGGGTTCCGTCTAAACCCTGTCCTGGTTTCCCCCTCACCAAAAGCCGTATGCCACTATGTTTTTTCCAGGTATTTGCCTGTGTGCCATTCGTGTGCGTAAATGGTATCCATCCCGCGTCTACGCCAAGTGTATCATTACCCAAAAAGGGGTTGTGCCAGAATGCAGAAGGCTGATTGGTGGCCGTACCGGTAAATCCGTTTAGCTGTCCCCCCTCACCCGTAATATCAATATACCTGGTGATTAGCTGCAAGCCGGTATCCAAATTAAAAGGATGGCCCAATAACCAAAAACATCTTCTGCCACCATTTATTTTGTGTTCCAGTGATATATTGCCTTTAACAGAGGTACCGGAAGCTGAAGGACCAATTGAGGCATTGTTTTGCAGGTGCAGTTGATTATTGGTGGTTACTGATCCGTTGTAAAGTAATACAGTTCCGGAAAGAATTAAGGAATCGTAGATAGTTACTCCCTCCCTGTTTTCAATCAGCAGGTTATGTAAAAGATGATTATGGAAAGTATTGCCCGATATGCGTTGTTTTGCATCGCCGGCAAATACCATAGACCCCTTAGCTGCCTGTATCGAACCGGGCGCTGTATAGATATCTCCGCTTATTTTTAATTCACCTGTAATGTTTAGAAATGCGTTATTGGCAATCATCAGATGATGACAGCTTGCCGTATCATCTATTGCCGGATAATACATCGTATTTGCAAACAATTTTACGTCCGTTGCAATATCAGGCACCCTACGATTACACCAGTTTTGAGCATTGCTCCAATTGTTATCTGTTTTGCCAAGCCATAAACCATTTTGTAATACAGTAATCTTTATCGTAGAGGAGGTATCACTGCAAACGCCCGATTTGGTGATTCTTCTAAACCAGGTATGGTTGTTTAGCGGCAGGGCAGAATATGCCCGGGCATTATTTGTTCCTGGCGCTTTTTTAAAATTCAGGGTATCGTCAATACCGGCTGTTTCCCATTGATAGGAAAAACGGGTTTCGGTAACCGTTGTTACCTGGTCTGTTATGGGAGCAGGCGTTTGATTGGTACAGATGATTTGTGAAGGGCCAATGATACTATGTGTTAAACCTGGCTGAAGTGTTAGGATTATTTTCTTTTCTATAGAGTTAGTACCGTCTGAAACTATTGCCAGCATTGTGTCTGAGCCATGTTGACTGCTGTGTGGAATGTACGTAAATCCACTGGGAAGCATCGTTTTTTCATTGGAAGAAAACGAATAGGTTTTGTTAGGCAGGCTGCCATGGTTGCCGGTAAAGGTTATGATCCAGTTGATTAATTCTCCGGGTTCTTCATTGGTAACAGCTAATAAAGAATCGAAATGGATAGCCGGGCTATTTTCACAAACAGGTATATTGATATGGGTACTTACTAAAAAATGGGGCGCTATCCCGTCTATTTGTATGCCTGCCAATACGCCTGATTTTTTTATGTCTGTTACTGTTTTATTACCCGCGATATCTTTGATGATGCAATTGTTTAGTATTACTGATGATCCTAATCGGATTCCATTTTTATCCTGATCCCCTTTTTGTACAATATAGCTGAAGCGTAATTGATGGGTTCCGGTTCCGGAACGATAGTGCAGGTATTTTGTAACTGATCCAATAGTAAGTGAAATATAGGGAGTATCAGGTTGCGTATGAACTGTAATTTTTTCTGAAAAATGAAAAATAAAATTAAGCGTATCACCGGCTTTATAAACACGATTTACCGGAGAGGAAAAGTGATTAATCTCCGGAGAAACCGCGTCAATCAGAACCCCGTTGGTATTATCAACTGTATTCAAAAGGAGGGGCGCCGGGTTATTCATTATATCAGCAATCGTACCATTGTTAAGTGATATGCCGGAATAGAGAGTGATACCATTGGTGTCTTCATCTCCCGATTGAATAATATAGGAAAATACCAAAGCATTGGTTCCTGTTCCATTTCTATACAAGGCCTGTTTAATAGTATTCCCAATGGTCAGCTTAATCGTTGGTATTCCTTTATTGGTGTTCACCAGAATTTTTTCGGTATAGTTTACAATACATTCAAGTGTATCACCTGTTTTGTATATTCCTTTTGCAGGAACAATTACCCTGCTAATGACGGCTGTTACCGGATTTATTTTGATGTCTGGCAATTCGCCAATTGTTGACAGCTTTACTAAAGCATTATTACCTGCTTCATCTTTTATGGATGCGTTAGACAGGCGGAGTGAGTCGCTAAATTTTATTCCGTCTTCATCAAAATCATCCTGTTGAATGCGGTACCTGAATAAAAGGGAATGGCTACCGCTACCGCTTTGGTACCATGCATTTCTTGTTGCGGAACCAATAGCTATTTCAAAATAGGGCAAGCTGTCTGTACTGTTTACGATTACTTTTTCGGAATAGTTTACGAGGAAGTCGAGCAGGTTACCTGTTTTATAACTGGCTGCTACCGGTAGGGTAACACTGTTTACTTCCGGTAAAACAGCATCTACGGTAATGGCTTTTGTTGATTGTGAAATACTGAATGTAAGTGCGGCATCGTTTCCCGCGATATCAGTGATCCTGGCATTATTCAGTTGAATGGTTTTGCTGATAGTAATGCCATTATTATCCAGGTCGCCGGGTTGAATAATATACCTGAAGACCAGGCTGTCAGACTTACTGCCTTCGGTACACCATGCTGATTTTTCAGTACTGCCAATGGTTAAAAAAACGGAAGGGGTATTCTCATTCGCGGTTACCATTACTTTTTCGTTGAATCGAACAATAAAAATCAGGGTATCCGCAGTTTTGTATATTTTATTTTCTGGCAGGAGAATGTTTTTGGCAGTAGGTGAAACAGCATCGATAAAAATACTGTCGGTATTGCCGATATTGTTGAAATTCAATGGTACCGGATGATTGGATGTATCGGTAATGCTACTGTTATGTAAAGTGATGCCGGAACTGATTTTAATACCATTGGTGTCTTCATCTCCTGGTTGGATAATATAAGCGAATGATAAACGATTACTGCCAGCACCTTTTTTATACAAAGCCTGTTTAGCTGAATTACCTAATGTAATTCTAATGGATGGTATACCCTTTGAAGTGTCTGCCAGAATAGTTTGATTGTAGTTTACCCCTAACTTCAGTGTATCGCCTGATTTATATAAACCATTCGCGGAAACAGTAACACTATCAACTGCTGCTGTTACCGGATTTATTTTTATTTTAGACAATGCGCCGATATTGGTTAACTTCAGTTTGGCAGGATTACCCGCCTCATCCCTGATGAAATTGTTAAAAAGCAGGAGGGTGTCTTTTAATTTTATGCCATCTTCATCAAAATCATCTTTTTGAATACGATAGCTGAAGAGCAGGGTACTGCTGTCGCTGCCGCTTTGATATAAAACATTTCTTGTTTTTCCGCCAATCAAAATCTGAATAGCAGGTACGCTGTCTGTAATAGTTACTATCACTTTTTCAGAATAGTTCACTAAAAATCCGAGTAGGTTACCCGTTATATAACTCGCTGCCGCAGGAACAGTAACACTGTTTACTTTGGGTTGAACGGCATCTACTGTAATACTTTTTGCTGACGGGGGATTACTGAAACCGGGTAAGGCGATGTTGCCGGCCATATCTGTAATCTTTGCATTATTTAGTTGAATGCTATTGCCTGTTTTAATGCCATCATTATCAAATTCACCCGGTTGAATGATATAAGTGAATACCAGGCTGTCAGACCCACTACCTGCTGTATATAAGGCTGATCTTGATTTGCTGCCAATGGTTAAGGGTATGAAAGGTAAATTCTCATTTGTGGCAACATTTATTTTTTCATTGAAATGTAAAATAAAATATAGTGTGTCGGCAGATTTGTAAAGTTTGTTGATTGGGTAATGGGCACTTAGGATAATTGGGTTTGTTACATCAATCAGATCTGAAGACTGGCTAACTGGAATTTGATAAATGGCGCTCATGTTTCCGGTAGCATCGGCCAGTTGCATTGAAACCGGAATATTCGCGGATGCCATCACATCACTGCCACCTGCGGAAACAATTATGCCGGCTGTATAATTGCTATCGTTTTTTTTCATCCATCCATACAGGGGAAAGTCATTTACAGAACCGGATACCATTTGATAAGTATCCTGATCGGGCAATACCGCAACAGCAACCGTTATGGTATCCCCCGCCTTCATTGTTTGATCAGGGATATCAATATGCTTAATGACAGGGGCGGTTTTATCAACCAGGTAGGAACCGGTTGCTGCAAATGGCAGGTTGTTGATGGGCGCTGACAGGCCAAGGCTATTGGTGATAGTCAGCCCCAATAGGCCATCTTCTGTTCCTGTATCTACCGTTACTGTAAATGTGTTTCCTGAACCTGTAACGGCAGTTATTAAGGCGCTATTGATCTTATCGGTTTCAATCTTAAAATTAGCGCTACTCAAACCGGTTATGTTTTGTAGGGTTTGCAAACGAAAATTAACGGTTTGCAGGTTGGTCCTGATAGGAGTTGTTGTACTAAAGAAACGAATAGTTGTCTTTGTAGTAAATGTGACCTCATTCCCATAAGAAATACCACTGGTATTGATGGCATAGGCTCTTGCGAAAAGGGTGGACCCTTCCGGTAAATCACTAACTAATGCCGCGAAACTTCCGGTATCTATGCCCATCATTATTTTATTGTTAGATAAAAGCGGATCCGGATTAGTTGACCAAACAATGCCTCTTTCAGTAACCGGCGCACCGCCTGGTTCAATTACTTTGCCACCCATCATTGCAGTATTAGTTGTTACTGATAGTACATTGCTTGTGATAACAGTTGCCGTGTTGATTAATGTTGTAAAACTTTGCGCGGTACCTGTGATACTTCCCTGTTGATTGCTTGCTTTGATTCGGTAATAATAGGTTTTGCCTGGAGAGAGTTTAGTAAGCAGTGCGGATACGTTTGTGTTTCCAGCACCGGCCTGGATGGTACCAGGAATCGCGGGAACGCTATATGGGTTTATCCATGTGTTGAGGCTGTCATATTCAAATGAAAGGGATGTGGTAGCATAGTTGTCGTTGACTATCCCGGTAAGTAAGGCAGCGCTGGCTGTTATATTGTTGACCGCACTCATAACTATTGATGGTTTAGCGCTGGCAAGCGTTGCAGAGAACTGAAAGTTATCAATACCACTTGCATCGTCATTACCACTTTCATCTATGTCATCCCATCGAAGTAATAATTGTTCTCCCGGTTGCCAGTAAACTGAATCAACGGAATACGAAATGGATAATTGATTTTCAGGGAGATTGCCATTCAGGCTGGATGCCTGGCTGGTATTGATAACTGAACTAAAATTGAGGTGGGCATTATTAGATAAGTCTGTTTGATCGATAGACAGTATGTTCCCTGTTTTATATCGAAAATTCCAATTGTTTTTATTGGTTGATCCGCCTTTTCTCCATTGTTCTGCTGTAAAATTTATCGTAAAACGATTCAGCAAGCCACCTGTGTTATTTGTAATTACTACTCCGATAGCATAGAGGCCACTACCGGAAGCGAGCGTACCTAATGCCCTGTCCGCAGATACTGAACTCCCAAAACTATATACCCCATTACCGGTTGATGAACCTGTGCTAACTGCAAAAGAGGCATTTGTGCCTGTACCTGCCGTCATTAAAAACTGCCATCCAACCATATCTGTTCCATTAATGGGGGCGGTGCTGACATTAAAAGGACCTTTTCCGGTTAAGGCAAAACTTCCGGTAGCAGGAAGCCCATCAAAATGCTGTGTATAAACAGAGCCGCTTGTTTGGTAAGAAAACGGCGTTGCCAGGGCCTGGGCCCGGCTATCCCGCGAAAACAGGGCCGCGAATAAAAGCATGTACAGGATAATACCTCTCATAAAACCATTTTAAAAGGATCAACGATGAATAGCTATGGAGGAGGTTACGGGTTCAAAATAGAAAGCCTTTTGGAAAAAATAATGGGAGGGAAGATAAATGGGTGATAAAACAGCGGATGGATTAGTGTTTCTACTTGCCGGAACTAAGAAAATGCCCCTTTTTTGGCTATTTTCTCGGTCTTTTCCTGCCAGCCTGAAGATTTTTTATATGCGGCTTACGGTTGAAGTGATTTTGTATATATGCAAAGGGTTTTGAGGCAATAGCAGGAAAACTTTGGAAAACATTTTGGTTTTTCGGTTTCAGCCATTACCTTTGCCGTCCGAAATTTTAAACGGTCTTAGAATGCCTACAATACAACAATTAGTAAGAAAAGGTCGCGAAATTATCAGGGCCAAGAGTAAGTCCAGGGCTTTGGATTCCTGTCCTCAGCGTCGTGGTGTATGTACACGTGTGTACACTACCACACCTAAAAAGCCAAACTCGGCTCTTCGTAAAGTAGCGAAAGTGCGTCTGACCAATAAAATTGAGGTTATCGCCTATATTCCGGGTGAGGGCCACAATTTACAGGAGCACTCCATCGTACTGATACGTGGTGGTCGTGTAAAGGACTTGCCGGGTGTACGTTATCACATTGTACGGGGAAGTTTGGATACTGCCGGTGTGAAAGATCGTAAGAAGAGCCGTTCTAAGTACGGAACCAAGAAAGAAAAGGCCAAGAAATAATCAGCTATTAATCATTTAATTCGCAAATAAGATGCGTAAAGCACAAGCCAAGAAATTACCCCTCGCTCCTGATGGACGTTTTAACGATAAACTGGTTACCCGTTTTATCAATAACCTGATGTGGCAGGGCAAAAAGAGTACCGCCATCAATATTTTCTATGATGCGGTAGATAAGGTTAGCAAAACTACCAGTGAGGATGGATATGAGTTGTGGAAGAAGGCTATAGCTAATGTTACGCCATCTGTTGAGGTTCGTAGCCGCCGTATTGGTGGTGCAACCTTTCAGATTCCCGCTGAAGTACGTGCCGACCGTAAAATTTCATTGAGTATGAAGTGGTTAATCCGCTACAGCCGTGAAAGAAATGGTCGTACTATGGCCGATAAACTGGCTAATGAGATCATTGCAGCGGCAAAAGGAGAGGGCGCCGCTTTCAAAAAGAAGGAAGATACACACCGCATGGCTGAAGCCAACAAGGCTTTCTCGCATTTTAAAGTTTAAAATACCCTTAAATTATTTTTATAAAGCCCTGATTATCATGGCTTTATTTTTTTTATGCCCTTTAGTCCCCCAAAATACCTCACCATATTACATTACATGTCGTTTATTCGAAGTACATTTGTAGTATAATTACTACTCGTAGTAGATTTAATACTCAAGAGTAACTCTATCCAATCCAATATCCATGCAAAAGCTGGTTCTAAATCCAAATTATTCACAATTCTTTGAGTCGAATGGAAATTCAACATCGTATCCAGCAGGATTTTTCGAAAAAGTACTCGAAATAAATATCCGGATCGTGTTTTTCTCATTTTCCAAAGAATCGTTTATCCTCTGCCTGGCCCGTTTACTTCAGGATGCATCAAAAAGCTGCGGACGGCAGCTAAAAAGAATCGCTGACGGTAACCGAGAACATCAAAGAAGTTTCAGGACTAAAGTAGCTTTTGCAAAATGAAAAATGTTCTCAATCATATAATGATCATGTGCTTTGCCGCTATCCTGCTTTCGGGATGTAGCAAACCAGGTCCTGAGATCATGACACCCCGCGATCAGAATGTAAAATTCCTTACGGGTGATGGTAACAGGTATTGGCGTTTAAAAGCTATTTACGTGAACAATCTTCAGGTAGTACTGTCAGATGCCCAGATGAGGTTTTCCAAAACCTACACAATCAATCCCGCCCAGGCTTATACCGGCACTTTTGTAAATTCAGATGGTTATACCGGAAAATGGAGAATGCTCACTGATCTTCAGTTGAATGAGGTACTCACCAATAACCCTCCAGGGGGTATTATCATTGATTATTATATCAATGAAATTTCCACTACACTGCTGGATATGGAATACACTTCTAACCTTAAAACAGTGAGGGAAGTATATTATGCGTTTTAATAAAGGAACATACCTTTTCATCGCATTGTTACTTGCCTGCACTACGGGTATGTCTCAGTTTTCTATGCCTAGCAACATGTCGCCCATCGCCAGTTCAAACGGGTTTACGTCAAATGGAGGTAATCCAATAGTGATGGATGGGAAAGGCAAATGTTTAAGCGTTTCATCAGGACTGCGTGTGATAGCAGTTGCATCCAACAGCAAGGGTGTTTTTGGCGCTTCCTGCATTGAAACGCCTCCTGTAGCAACCATTTTGATGGAATTAACGTCTCTTAAGGTATATCCTAACCCTACTCATGATATCAGTATTTTAAAATGTGAAGGAAATTTTGACGCGAATTTATCTTGCCAGGTTAGGGTGATTAGTTTAGAAGGTAAAACGATGATGAGCCAGATGGTTTCCATGAAAGATGTGCTGGCAGGTTATACCATCAATGCCGGAAACTACGCGGCTGGAATTTATGTAGTTAGTATCGATTTTATGAATCAGCATTATAATTTGAAGCTGATAAAATTATAAAATGGACCAGGAAAGCAAACTGTAAACAATTGGTATCTTGCGTAGAATGAGTTCTACCATTCTTCGCAGACACCTTCTATTGATTATCAATGCTTTTTATGTCAATTTGTGGCGAATCAAATGGTTGGAATATCCTATGAAAAACTATTTTTTTGCCATATGTCCTATGAAAAACCGGTTTTTGTAAAGTCTTATCCTATGAAAAACTACTTTTCAATAATAGAACTGTATTATTGAGCGTTCCATAGATATAATAATTTGTAAACCTATGAGATTGAAATTTATTAAGAGGTGTTTGGTACTTCCACTGGTGTTTATCGCCGGAAGTATCATCGCGCAACCACCTCCCGGTATAAATTTCCAGGCACTGGCCAAAGATCCATTGGGGAATCCTGCTAAAAACAGGACGGTTTATATTAAGAACATTATTTATCAGACTGCTCCGGTAGGTGGAACAAAGGTTTGGGAAGAAACGCATGTGGCCCAGGCGGATAATGACGGGATCTATACCATTTTGATCGGGCAGGGTACCAGGTCTCAAGGTATTCCTATAAACGGGATTAATGAGATTGACTGGGCAAATGGCCCTTTTTTCCTAAATATAAAAGTAGCGGTTGCCCCTTCCATACCGGCATCCTGGTGGGTAGCCACCGATAACTATTTGGATATGGGTACCCAGCAAATGCAGAGTGTACCCTATGCGCTTTTTGCCGGTAATGCCAGTGTAACCAACGTTAATGCCAGTATAAAACCCGGCCCGCCTGGTACCTTCCTTATTACAGATACTTTGGGTAATGTAAACTGGCAGTTTCCACAGTCGGCCAATGTAAATATTACCCAGATATACAATAAAGTCCTGAAGGTAGATTCAAATATTGTAGCACGCGGACAAAACGCGGTCATTGCAGCTAATACCACTACGCTGGTAAAAATGGATGTACCTGGTGCGGAAGTGGGTGATCCGGTTTTGATTACAGCATTGGGTGATTATGTAAATTTTAATATTTATAGTGCCTGGGTTAGTAAAAAGAATGAAGTGTCGATACGGTTTTCCAATTTTCAGGATAGAGAAATACCTGTTTCGGGAAGTTTGTATAAAATAGTACTGATAAAATAGAATGATAAAATGAACGTTATAGGGTAAAACCTGGATTTTTTATTTATCAATTTTTGAATTAACGGGATATATATAGTGATACCAACTAATGTGAGAAAAATTTTATGGAAGCATACCCTGCTGGTTCCGGGTATGTTATTCTTATTGGTATACACTGCCGATGCGCAGTTGTTTGGAGATAACTTAGGTTCACATAAGGCTTCCCAGGACATTGACATGTCTAACAAAAAAGTGCTCAATGCCCAGGGTATGATTGTGGGTAGCAGTTTCTTTTTAAATAATACCAGTATCGCCCTGCAGATAGACGCGGCAGATAAGGCTCTTTTAATATCTAGAGTTTTTGATACCAGTGCCATTACGGAACCGGTTAACGGTATGCTGGTGTATAGCGACTTTAATGACAAATTTTATGCAAGACAGGCCGGGGAATGGGTAACATTCGGCGCATTCAACGGCAGTAGCGGGGTTACTACACTAAACGATTCGGTAGGGAGTATAATTATAAAAGGAGATAATGCGGGTATTACTATGTCTAATGCAGGTAATACCTGGACGGTGAAAGCCAACACTTCTGCGGCTATCTGGAATGCGGGTAAATTAGCGAGTCAGTCGGTATTGGGAACCTTACCAACTTCCGGCCAGGTATTGCAATACAACAATGTTAAGAAAGCATGGGAGCCCGCTTCTATTTCAACATTAAATAATTTAATACTTCCTAATGGTTTGCAGAGTGATTCGATTGTAACTACCTTGAATGGGGTTCTGCGAAAAATTTCTTCTTCCAATATTATTTATATTACCGATACAGCCAGCATGCTCAGCAATTTATTGCGGGTAAGTGATACGGCTGCTATGTTAAGTAACCGGTTAAAGATCAGTGATACTACCAAGATGTTGAGTGGCTATGTTCGTGCGGGTAATGTACCGGCAACGGGTGTAACTACGGTATCTGTAGTAAGTGCCAATGGTATTTCGGGTACGGTTACCAATCCAACCAGTACGCCCGGGATAACACTAACGCTTGGTAATATTACACCAACATCTGTGTCTGCCTCCGGTGCCATATCAGGTACTACTTTAGCAGGTACAATAACCACTGCCTCACAGCCGAATATAACATTAGTTGGAACGTTAAGTGGGTTAACAGTTACGAGTTCGATAAATGGAAGTGTAACAGGAAATGCAGCAACAGCAACTGCTTTACAAAATCCACGAACTATCAATGGAGTAACCTTTGATGGTAGTGCGAATATAATTATTACATCAGTTGCCGATGCAAATACTTTAACGGGCACAACACTTGCGCCAAATGTTCTTAACTCCTCACTTACGAGTGTAGGCACATTAACTAACCTTGCTGTAACGAATCCTATCACCGGAACGATTACAGGTAATGCGGGCACAGCCACAGCGCTTCAAACAGCACGTAATATAAACGGTGTATCTTTTAATGGTACTACGGATATCACCTTATTAGTTAATGCCAATAGTTTAACGGGCACAACACTTGCACCAAACGTAGTTAACTCCTCACTTACGAGTGTGGGCACTTTAACCGGGTTAACAGTCACCAATCCGATTAACG
>JALNZE010000034.1 GCA_023229465.1 Chitinophagaceae bacterium | reverse complement strand
TTTTCTTTGCCCCATAGGGGCTATCTTTTTTCGGTCATTTATTTACCATCATCCTTTGGGTTGCCCCCATACGGGGCATCTTACATCTTCTCCCCCATCATGTTGCTACAGAGCGGTTATCCCTACGGGATACTTTTCTTTGCCCCATAGGGGCTATCTTTTTTCGGTCATTTATTTACCATCATCCTTTGGGTTGCCCCCATACGGGGCATCTTACATCTTCTCCCCCATCATGTTGCTACAGAGCGGTTATCCCTACGGGATATTTTTCTTTGCCCCATAGGGGCTATCTTTTTTCGATCATTATTATTTACCATCATCCTTTGGGTTGCCCCCATACGGGGCATCTTACATCTTCTCCCCCATCATGTTGCTACAGAGCGGTTATCCCTACGGGATATTTTTCTTTGCCCCATAGGGGCTACCGCTCTGTAGCAACATGATGCACACAGTATTTTTTGCCCCGTAGGGGCTACCCTTCTTCGATTATTATTATTTCTGATTAAGGCCCTGCGTTCTCTTGCTTTCTGTTTAGCAGATAAATTACGATACTTGAAACAACACAATCAAAATCATACCCAAAGCCGTGTATCCCACAATGACAAACTGCCCACCCCAAAAGGGCAGGCAGCTGAAAATTGGATTCGAACTATGTATAAAGACGCTCATTTCACTCAAAAAGTTGTGTCAGCAAAAAAAAATAACAGAAATAGGCTCTTTTTGACTACTATGCGGCCCACCTATCGGCTAAATCCGTGTATCCAATCAGGCCCCTTAGTTGCTGATAAGTAACTATTGACGATCGTGAGTCGTTAGTCGTGAGAGCAGAAACGGGTATCTAATAATTTCAATCATCTATACGCCAATTGAAATATTTGTAATAAATTGAACTCTCTATTTTCTACCCTCTAACAACTAACGATTGACTACATGAAAAAAAAACCATCTCCTAACACAAAAGATTCAGGTAAACAAGACTCCCGGCGCTCATTCATCCGCAATGCGGCATTGGCTGCAGCCGGTTTTTACATTGTGCCCCGCCATGTATTGGGCCGTGGGTTTACCGCACCCAGCGACAGACTAACCATTGCAGGCGTGGGTGCCGGCGGTAAGGGCGAAAGCGATCTCTGGAGTTTTTTCCAGAGCGGCAAAGCCGATATCGGTTTTCTATGCGACGTGGATTCACGCCAAACAGCCAAGAGCCGTGAGCGCTATCCCAAAGCAAAAGTCTATACAGACTACCGTGAAATGCTCGACAAAGAACACAAGAATTTTGACGCTGTTTCGGTTTCCACCCCAGACCATATGCACGCCGTAATTGCCATGGGCGCTATGCAACTGGGTAAACATGTATATGTTCAAAAACCCCTTACCCACGATATTTATGAGGCCCGCATGCTTACCAAAGCGGCACACGATTATAAAGTGGTTACCCAAATGGGTAACCAGGGCGCCTCGGGTGATGGGGTTCGTCAACTGCAGGACTGGTACAATGCAGGCATTATTGGTGATGTGCATACCATTTATTGCTATACCGACAGGCCCGTTTGGCCACAGGGTATTCCCTGGTCGGCCAATAAACCACCTGTTCCAGCAGAACTCGACTGGAACCTCTGGTTAGGTACCGCTCCTTACCGCGATTATGTAGAAAAACTGGTTCCCTTTAACTGGCGTGGCTGGTGGGATTATGGTACCGGTGCCCTGGGTGATATGGCCTGCCATATTATGGCCCCCACCTTCGCTGTACTCGGGCTCGGTTATCCTTCTTCTGCAGAATGCAGCGTAGCCACACCATATACAGAAAACTGGAACCGCGGTGTATATCCCGATTCGGGCCCGATTTCTTCTTCTATCACCTTAACTTTTAAGGGCGAGAATGGTAAACCAGATATTAAACTGCATTGGATGGATGGTGGTATTCAGCCCGACCGTCCGGAAGAGCTTGGCCCTAACGAAATCATGGGTGATGGTGGTAATGGCGCCATCTTCCTGGGTACCAAAGGCAAAATGATCTGTGGTACTTATGGTAAATATCCGAATCTATTGCCTACCTCACGCACCAAAGAAACCATCGTACCAAAAACTGTTGCCCTCGTACCAGGCGGCGATGGCGGTCACTATACCGCATGGGTTGAAGGCGCGATTGCAGGTTATGGATCTGAGAAAGCAAAAAACCTCAGCTCTAATTTTGATATCGCCGGTCCGTTAACAGAAAGCGTACTGATGGGCAACCTGGCTATCCGCAGTTATCATATCGCCAAAAAAACTGAAAAGGGAAATACCAGTTACCCCGGCCGCAACGTCAAGTTGTTATGGGATGGCCCGAATATGAAGATCACCAATTTTGATGATGCTAATCAATTTGTGAAGAGAACATATAGAGAAGGATGGAGTTTGGGGGTATAAGGCAGGGTGCGGAAACCTGATTAAATAAAAAACGGTTCCTGTTTCAGGAACCGCTTTTTATTTATCGAATATCGAACAGATGACTGTTTAATAACGAAGAAAAAATCATTTAATAATTAAACGCTTTCATATACTTCGCATCTGCCTCCGCACTCTCCATCGGATTGGTTCCTGTGAATGCTTCCTGCTCAACAATATGGTGCTTGAGGCCATTGGCAGCACCTGCTTTAAGGATGGATGCAAAATCAATAGTGCCTTTGCCTATTTGTACCGATTCATGCCCGGTGGCGGTTTTGCCCATGTCTTTTACATGGCATAAACGGAAACGGCCGGGGTGTTTGGCAAACCATGCTTTAGGATCTTCTCCTGCAGCTACTACCCAGTAAATATCCATTTCAAAATCTACCAGGTCTTTATCGGTTCCCTCCATCATCACATCCTGTGGTACCTGCCCGTTCATGGGTTTGAAAGAGTAATCATGGTTATGATAGGCAAAACGGATTCCGTTCTTTTTACAGATCTCACCCGATTTATTAAACTCATCCGCGAAGCGTTTAAAATCATCGATAGATTTCTGTGGGCCCTTATGCGGACAAATCAAATACTTCATTCCAATCTCCGCGGCTTCTGCGGCTTTGCGCTCAAAATCTACCAGGTTATTACAATGGGATGAAATGATCTGCATACCCAGATCGTCCATGTATTTTTTAAACTCGGTATTTTTCCAACCCCAGAACATGCCATTTCTCCCTTCAAAACTTTCGATTGTTTTATATCCATAAGAAGAAATTTTCTGGAGGGTATCTTTCGGATTGGCCCCCAAATTCTCTTTTACCGTCCATAACTGAATCCCAAATGCAGGAATTTTTTTAAACCTGGTAAATTCTTCCACTAAGAAAGATTTTCCGGCAAATGGAATACTTAATCCCAATGCTGCAAAAGCACCGGTGCGTAAAAAATCTCTTCTGTTGGTTGACATAGTATGTTATTTTAAGTGAAATCCTGACAATAGATAATGACTGCCATTAAGTTACCCGTGTTTCGTGAGTCGTGAGAATATAGTTATAAGTTGAAAGTAATAAGTAGACGGCCTCCGAAAGCCTCAATTATTAATTACTAATTAAGTAGCCCATGCCTTATCGCCTTTCTTATAATCAATACATCCTTCATACTTACCCGGTACGGCTACATAACGCAAAGCCTTGGTAGCGCCCACTTCTGAAGAAAAATAACCCCATAAGGTTAACTCTTTCATCATACGGAAATAATGATTGGGTTGATCTGTTTTTTTATTTTTTTGATATCCCTTCTGCTCTGCATCGAGGGCAACCAACAGATCATGGCGCTCTTGCTCATTACTATCGAGGAATGTTTTACTGTTTTTGGCTTTGCTGGCTTCATCCAGTTTTTTAATGCCATCAAAAAAGATTTTCTGGTCCTTCTCTTCGTAACAATCACGAACGATCACAGACATGAAATCGCCCAGTTTGGCCGCCTTGGCACCGGGTGATGCGGCCGTAGTTGGCAAAATGGTTTCTGCTACTTCATCCATAAAGGAAATATCGCCCGGCGAAAACACAAGGCCCGTATCTGAGGTGGTTTTACAGCCCGTTAAAAAGGCTTCTGCACCCAAAATAGTTCCACCCAGGAGTAATGCTACACTGGATAATGCTTCTCTTCTATTCATGAGATTGGTTTTTTTGATTGTTTAATTTATTTAATTGCTATAAGTTCTGCTTCTTCAACTCCGACACTGCATGATCCACTGCCCTTGCAGTAAAAGCCATGTAGGTAAGAGATGGGTTAACACAGGCAGCCGATGTCATGAAAGAGCCATCCGTAACAAATACATTGGGTGCATCCCATACCTGGTTGAATTTATTCAGCACCGATGTTTTTGGATCTGCCCCCATACGTGCCGAACCCATTTCGTGTATACCACGACCCTGTATGGCATTCGCATCATATCCTTTCACCTCTTTCACACCGGCATTGGTAAGCATTTCAATGGCATCGGCCTGCATATCTTTGCGCATCTTCAGTTCATTCTCTTTCAGTTCCGCATCGAAAGCCAATACATTCAATCCCCATTTATCTTTCTTCGTTTTATCGAGAGAAATTTTATTGCTGTGATCAGGTAATATTTCACCAAATCCGCCCATACCCATCGTCCAGCTACCCGGTTCGGTGAGTGCATCTTTAAACTCTCCGCCAATACTCATTTCAGCAATATCACGGCTCCATCCCTGCCTGCCAGCGCCGCCCTGGTAACCAAAGCCCCGCAGGTAATCGCGTTTATCGCCAAACAGGTTCTGGTACCTTGGAATATATATGCCATTGGCACGGCGTCCGAAATAATATTTGTCTTCAAATCCTTCTACTCTTCCTCCTGCACCTACACCCAAATGGTGATCCATAATATTGTGTCCCAGTTCCCCGCTGCTGCTACCCAAACCATCGGGCCATACATCGGTGGCAGAATTCATCAATATCCAGGAGCTGTTAAAAGTGGATGCATTCAGAAAAATAATCTTAGCCGTGTAGGTGACTGTTTTATTTGTTTCAGCATCCAGTACTTCTACGCCGGTAGCTCTTTTTTTATCCTTATCATACAATACTTTGGTTACGATAGACCAGGGCCTGAGTGTAAGATTATTGGTTTTCATTGCCGCGGGTAAAGTAGATGACTGAGTACTGAAGTAGGCGCCAAACGGACAACCCAACCAGCATTTATTTCTGAACTGGCAGTTCGTTCTTCCTTCGTGAGCCACTGTTAGGTTAGCAGAACGGCCAATAATCATCGCGCGTGCTCCTTTATAGTATTCTTTCAAACGGGCCGCTACATCTTTTTCCACACAGGTCATATCCATGGGTGGCAGAAACTGTCCATCGGGCAGTTGTGCCAGCCCGTCACGGTTACCACTAATGCCGGCAAATTTTTCTACATGATCATACCAGGGTGCGATCTCTTTGTAGCGAACGGGCCAGTCAACGGCAATACCATCTTTGGCATTCGCTTCAAAATCAAAATCACTCCAGCGATAGCTTTGTCTTCCCCAGGTTAATGATCGGCCACCTACATGGTATCCGCGAAACCAGTCGTAACGTTTAATTTCTGTGTACGGACTTTCTTTGTCATTAACCCAATAATCTAAATTGGTTTCATTCAAAGGGTAGTCGCGTTTCAATACAGGGTAATCATTGATCATCTGCTGCGTTCTTCTGCCGCGGTGCGGATACTCCCATGATTCTTTGTTAGCATTCACGTAGTCTTTCACATGTTCTATGTTACGGCCACGTTCTAGCAACAACACTTTGAGTCCCTTTTCTGTAAGTTCTTTTGCAGCCCAGCCACCGCTAATTCCGGAGCCGACAACAATTGCATCGTAATTTTGATCAGACATTTTTCTTATTGGTTTTTATGGTTGGTTTACTTATGGTAGTTTGGAGTTAGAAGTTAGGAGTAATTTAAATGCTACTCCAGGCTTCTAACTCCTAACTTCTCTAAACGTCACAAATCATCACCGCCTTTTTCAGCGATCCCAGTTTATCAGTTGCTAAGGGAATAAATTCCTGCGCTACATAATCTGTAAAGCCTGTTTCCAGAATGGCTTTCATGATAGCAGGATAATAGAGCTCCTGTGTTTCATCAATTTCATGTCTGCCCGGCACACCGGCTGTATGGTAATGGCCGATATAGGTATTGTTATCTTTGATGGTTCTGATCACATCTCCTTCATCAATCTGCATGTGATAAATATCGTAGAGTAATTTAAAGTTAGGCGAGCCAATACGTTTACACAATTCAACACCCCATTGGGTTCTGTCGCACATATAATCTTTGTGGTCAATTTTACTATTCAGCAATTCCATCGTCAATATCACTCCTTTTTTTTCTGCCAGGCCAATAACCTGTTTTAGTCCGTCTACACAATTACGCAAACCCGTTTCATCATCCATACCATTGCGGTTTCCGCTGGCACAGAACAGGTTTTTAAATCCTGCATTGGCTACCAGGTCAATATGCTCTGTATAGTTTTTAATGAGTGTGGCATGGTACTGTTTATCATTCCAGCCTTTGGTTAATCCTATTTCGGCCCCATTGCACATGGAAGAAACCAGGTTATATTTTTTGAGTGTGTCCCAGTCTTTCGGCCCCACCAGGTCAATCCCCCTTAACCCAATTTCATTAGCGGCCACACAAAGCTGATCCAGTGGAATATCATTGAAACACCAGCGGCAAACAGAGTGGTTAATATTTCCTTTGAGCATGAACTTTTTCTTTTCAGCAGTTGCCGCAGCGGCAAAAGAGGGCAGGGCGGTACCTACTGCTAATGCAGCTATGATGTTCTTAATGGCAAGCCTTCTGTTAGATGAATTCGTCATAATTTTCAAGCATATAAATACATTCCGATGCTGTTTAGACAGCAGAGGCTATTACAGAATTTGTATTTTTTTTACCCCGCATATATAAGAACAAAACCGCAAAAGCAACCACCAGTATAATGGGTATGACTAATGTGGCGTTCAGCACTTCCGGACCGGCTAATTTCCTGGCTTCATTCATGGCAGCATCCGAAGTATCTCCCACAGGCAATTTAGCTGCCACCAGTTTATCGTAATAACCCCCCATAAAAATAGTGTACACCGATACCGCAAACATGCCCGCACCACCCATCAGGTTCATGCCCACCGCGCCTGTTTTAGGCAGGGTTTCAGATACAAATCCCAACATGGTTGGCCAGAAATAACATACGCCCATACCAAATACAATGGCACCCACAAAAAGCATATTGCCGGTACTATGCCCCAGTAAGTATAAACCCGCCGCTGCCAGAATCGCGGAAATCAATAGTACGCCGGTAGGTGATAATTTATGAACAACGGGACCTGCAAAACCACGCCCAATAACCATAATACCGGTTTCGATGGTAAGTAATAAGATAGCATTATCAGATACATTCTTTAATAACACATCAATCCACTGACCGGTAAATAATTCGGTGATGGCTGTTCCGAACATGAGAATGATCATCACAATAAATAAAGGATTCAACAGTGATTTATACATATCGCCGGCAGACACACCGCTGGCCACCCTTTCGGTAACCGGGAAATCAAGTTTACTGAACAGGTATCCGTAGATAAGGGTAGGTATCGCCATTAATCCCACTTGTATTTGCCAGCCAACACCCATTTTATCGAGGAAAAATACCAATAAAGTACCAATCACAATACCCCCCGGAAACCATAGATGAAAGTGGTTGAGTTTAGTCGTCTTATTATCTGAATAGATGGTAGCCACCAATGGGTTACAGGCCGCTTCAACTGTTCCGTTGGCAATGCCAATAAAAAGCGTTGAGATAAACAGGCTCCAGTATCCACCGGCAAAAACGGTAAGTAGTATCCCTGCTAAATGAAATATAAACGCAACGATGAGCAGTCGCTTCATACCAATGATATCTACTATAAAACCACCGATGATCACAGCGAGGGGGAAGCCCCAGAAAGCAGTGGCAGCAATAGTTCCAAGCTCTCCCGCGCTTAATTCAAACTGAACGCCCAGGCGTCCCAGGATACCGGCTCTGATGCCGAAAGAAAGGGATGTTACTAATAGGGCCAAACAGCTGGCCACAAATAATTGGCTACGTTGAGGGGTAGTCTGCATATCGTTAGAGTTAATATGGAAAAACAATCAGTCGTTAAATGTAATTTTTTATTTTTAAAACTGGATTGATAAAATGATAGTTACATCAAAAAATTTCATAAGCTTTACATCCATTGTGTCTTTCAGACGCAGGCGGTCAATATATCATCATAAAATAGTAAAATAGTATAAGTCATGAACCGTAAACTCAGAATGGGTATGGTAGGAGGGGGCAAAGATGCCTTTATCGGAGCCATCCACCGCCTCGCCGCCAATATGGATGGCCTTATTGAAATTGTATGTGGTGCACTTAGTATTAACCCGGAGATTGCCAAAGACTCGGGTGAGATGCTTTTTCTGCCCGCTGATCGTACCTATCTCACTTTTGATGAGATGATTACCAAAGAAAGCCTGCTGCCCGCAGATAAGCGGATAGATTTTGTAACCATCGTTACGCCCAACTTCGCGCATTTTGCCCCGGCCATGATGGCCCTCGATCATGGTTTTAATGTGGTGATTGAAAAGCCCATGACCTTTACACTTGATGAAGCCAAACAATTAAAAAAGAAAGTAGAAGAAACCGGTTTACTTCTTTGCCTTACCCATACGTATTCAGGCTACCCTATGGTAAAACAGGCCAAAGCCATGGTTCGCGAAGGCGTATTGGGTAAAATACGTAAGGTTTGGGTGGAATATCCGCAAGGATGGCTTAGTAAATTAAGCGAGCGCGAAGGCAATGCACAGGCCGCCTGGAGAACCGACCCTAAAAAATCGGGTAAGAGTGGTTGTATGGGAGACATTGGCACACATGCGGCACATCTGGCTGAATATATTACCGGTGCCAAAATCACCCATCTCTGTGCCGATCTGACTATTATGGTGGATGGCCGTGCACTGGATGATGATGGTAATGTGTTATTAAAATTTGATAACGGAGCAGCCGGTGTACTCATGGCATCGCAGGTTGCAGCAGGCGAAGAAAACGCGTTAAAAATTCGTGTATATGGAGAGAAAGGCGGTATTGAATGGGCACAACAGGAACCCAATACTTTATTGGTTAAATGGCTTGACCAGCCCACACAAATTTTAAGAGCCGGTGGTAATTATGGCGACCGCTTATCCGGTTTCGCTACCCATAATTGCCGCACACCCGGTGGTCACCCAGAAGGTTACCTCGAAGCTTTCGGAAATATCTACCGCAATTTTGCCCTAACACTTACTGCCAAAATCGATGGCACCATTCCTTCCAAAGAAGCGCTGGATTTTCCTTCTTTCGAAGATGGTATTCGTGGAATGGCCTTCATTGATAATGTAGTGGCATCAGCAGCGAGTGATCAGAAGTGGACGAAGTATGTGGTGTGATTGTTGTGCGGGGGAGTGAAGAGTGAAAAATCAAAAATAAAAAGTTGATCGTGAAACGTGAGTCGTGAGAGTTTTTATCATTCATTTATTTATTGTATATGACTACTATCAAAGGGCCGGGTATTTTTCTGGCACAGTTTATGGGCGATGCCGCGCCGTTTAATTCTTTAGCATCTGTTTGTAAATGGGCGGCCTCACTGGGGTTTACCGGTGTACAAATTCCTACCTGGGATAGCAGATGCATTGATCTGCGGAAAGCTGCCGAAAGTAAAACATATGCGGATGAGATCAGGGGTATTGTAAATGCCGCCGGTATGGAGATAACCGAACTGTCTACGCATTTACAGGGGCAACTCGTTGCCGTTAACCCTGCTTATGATGCCTTGTTTGATGGCTTTGCTCCGGAAAATGTTCGCAACAATCCCAAAGCAAGAACCGCCTGGGCCGTACAACAATTATCGTATGCGGCAAAAGCCTCTCAAAACCTGGGATTGAATGCCCACGCCACTTTCAGCGGCGCTTTATTATGGCATACCATATACCCCTGGCCACAGCGGCCCGCAGGTTTGGTGGAAACCGGATTTACTGAACTGGCCAAAAGATGGTTACCCATATTGAATGTATTTGATGAAGCAGGTATTGATCTTTGTTACGAAATACATCCCGGTGAGGACTTGCATGATGGGGTAACTTATGAACTCTTTCTCAAAAAAGTAAATAACCATCCAAGGGCCTGCTTATTATATGATCCCTCGCATTTTGTATTACAATGTCTCAACTACCTTAGTTATATAGACCATTATCATGAACGCATACGCATGTTTCATGTAAAGGATGCGGAATTTAATGCCACCGGAAAACAGGGGGTATACGGTGGTTACCAGAATTGGGTAGACCGGGCCGGACGTTTTCGTTCTTTGGGTGATGGACAGGTAGATTTTAAATCCATCTTCAGTAAACTTGCGGCTTATAATTATAAAGGATGGGCCGTAATGGAATGGGAATGTGCCATTAAAGATGCCGCAACCGGCGCCGCGGAAGGCGCTCCTTTTATTAAAGAGCATATTATAAAGGTAACCGAAAGAGCATTTGATGATTTTGCCGGAACCGGATCTGATGAAAATTTTAATCGGCGCATTTTAGGAATTGATTAATAACTTTGACCTCTAATCAAAAAAACATACAGCATTGAAAAAGTATTTTGTAGCCATCACTTTTCCGGCTTTAATAGGAGCCTGTAGTAACAGCGCTGAAAAAAAAGAAGCACCGGCAGCGGCGGCGCCCACTGCCTCAACCCTAAGTTCAAATCCTGATTACCAGAAAGGACTGGAACTGGTAGCTAAATCAGATTGCCTTACCTGCCATAAGGTGAGTGAAAAAATTGTTGGACCCGCTTATAAAGATGTAGCAGCCAAATATGAAAACACGGAAGAAAATGTAAACCTGCTCGCTTCAAAAATCATTAAAGGCGGAACCGGTGTTTGGGGCGCTATTCCAATGACGCCGCATGCGCAATTAAGTGAAGCCGATGCCAAACAAATGGCTAAATTTATTCTCTTACTCAGAAACAAATAATCCATGCAGTTATTCTCAGCTATCCCCGTTTTAGCGGTTGCTTTACTGGTATCAACGCCTGAAAAAAAAGTTCCGGTACGCATGCCGGTACAGCAAGAAAAGGGCTGGATATCCTTATTTGATGGCACCACCACCAAAGGATGGCATACATTCGGAAAAACTTTTGCAGGCGAAGCCTGGAAAGTGGCCGATGGTACTCTTTACCTGGATGCATCCAATAAGGCTAACTGGCAAACCAAGGGTGGCGGAGATATTGTGAGTGATGATGCTTTTGAAAATTTTCACCTGAAACTGGATTGGAAAATTTCAAAGAACGGAAACAGTGGTGTGATATTCTGGGTGCAGGATGATCCTGCCAAATACGCGTATACGTGGCATACCGGCCCGGAAATGCAGGTATTGGATAATGATGGCCATTCCGATGGCAAAATCAATAAACACCGCGCGGGTAATTTATATGATTTGATTGCAGGCAAAGAAGATGCCGTTAACCCTGTGGGTGAATGGAATACCGCGGAGATCATCAGCAATAAAGGCAAACTGGATTTTATATTGAATGGCATCACTGTGCTGTCTACTACCTATGGCGATGATAACTGGAAACAATTAATTGCCGGCAGTAAGTTTAAACCCAGGCCTGATTTTGGCACCAATTTTAAGGGCCATATTGCTTTACAGGATCATGGAAATGATGTCTGGTATAAAAATATCATGATCAAAAAATTATAGCAGTTCTCACTTTATTAGATGCCATCTCATTCGAATTGGGATGGCATTTTTAATTAGCTGACTATCCGGGAATGATTGATTTGAAATAACTAAGCTTAATTTTGTAGCATGTTTGAATACGATGATACCTATTTTATGCAACAGGCTTTGAAAGAAGCGGTGGCCGCTTATGAAGCAGACGAAGTGCCGGTGGGTGCAGTAGTAGTGATCAATAATAAAATTATCGCACGCGGACATAACCAGGTAGAATTGCTGAACGATTCTACGGCGCATGCAGAAATACTGGCCCTTACCTCGGCCTATAATTATTTAGGCGCGAAATATTTACCCGATGCTACCTTGTATGTAACGGTTGAACCTTGTTTGATGTGCTGTGGCGCTTTATTCTGGAGTAAGATTGGCCGTGTGGTATTTGGCACAGCCGATGAAAAGAACGGTTATAAACATATTACCAAAGAGAACTGGCCCTTCCATCCTAAAACAACATTGGTTACCGGTATTTTACAGGATGAATGCGCCAGCCTTATGCGGTCTTTTTTTAAATCGAAGCGATAACGATTCGCTGATATTTTTTAGAGCATAACCTGTAACGACAACCATACCGCCCTTCCCATTCCATTGATGCCACTGCCATGTGTGCGATAATCTATATTCAGTAGATTCTGAATACCTGTTCTCACAGAAAAATGTTTAGCTGCATAACCCCCATTCAGGTTTACCAAATTCCATCCAGGTGTGCCGCCTGCCTGGATACGATTATCCTCCTTATCTCCTTTTGCCAAACGCGTTTGCGCACCGGCAAAAAGATCTTCCACACTTACATAGGAATGTTGCCAATGATATTGCAATTGTACCCTTCCGTTAAAAGGAGGTATCCGTCGCATGGGTTCATTGGCTGATACGTTTTGTCCGTATGCATAGGCCGCACCCGTATAAAAACTAAAAGCAGCAGAAAGCTGATACCGCAATTCTAACTCAGCGCCTTTTACAAAAGACGCCTGGTTATTTTCTTTGGTATACACATTGTATCCGCCTGCTTGCTGCCCGGGAACCTGCACCCGCGAAATTAAATCGGTGAGGTACATATAATAAATAGCTACCGATGTTTGTACTTGCCTGTTATGAAAACGGTAGCCCAATTCTGTATGATAGCTTTTTTCAGGACGAAGACCATAGGCCGGCACTTCATACCGGAAATCAACCAGCCCCAAACTACCCATATCATCAATATTAGGCGTACGATACCCTGTGCTGAAAGAACTATACACTCTCGACCTCCGGTTAATGGAATACCCCAGAGCCGCATTCACTACCAATGAGGAGGGATGCACAGATACATTGCCCAATTTTACGGTTGATATACTGGTATCGGGTATATGAATGCCCATGGTGTTATAACGTAACCCGGCTTCTATATCAAAGGCGCCTGCTTTAATATGATGCAGGGTATACAAAGAAAAATTATTATCCGAAGAAGCATCCGGATAAAGACCTCTCAACCGTTGCCCCGGCGATGTGGCAATGGGTATTTGCCATTTAACACTGTTCACTTTATCATGATAATATTCTATACCGCTATTTACCTGCCAATCTGTTCCCGGTACAGAACTAATATCAACCGTTGCCCCCATGGTTTTTACCCGGTCTTCTTCGGTAAAGCGGTTGGCATTGGCCTGTTTGTAATAATCTCTTTTTTCAATGCTCTCCTGTGCAGACAAAATAAAAGTAACAGCCGATAACAAGGGCGCACTGGTTTTTGTTTCCAGTTTCAAATAACTCATTTTTCGTTCCTGCGGAGAGAAAAAATAATAGGCAAAATTTTCCAGTTTCACTTTATGATAAAGAGGAACCTGCTCCTGTTTTACATACTGGTGCGAAGCGGTAAGGGCGGTTTGTTTGCCTATCCTGAATTTCATTTTAACATCAAAAGCCTGTTCAGCATATCCCGAAGGCAACTGGCGGCCTGTTGAATCGCCACCGAATAAATCGCCGAATTTTCGGTTGGTATAGCCTGCAGACATAGCTATTTTTTCTGACCGGTAACCCAGTTCGGCCCTTGCCGTGTATTCCATATCCCGCGAAACCATTTTACCCACTGTGTTGGCGCTGAACAATTTTTTTCCGAAAGCAGGCTCTCTGGTAAACAGTTGAATTACACCACCCATGGCATCAGAGCCATATTGCACCGAACCCGTACCGCGTACCACTTCCACTTTATCAACCGTATACATATCAACTGTATTCAGGTATTGATTAGGGCCATACCGGAATGTGGCATTGTTAAAACGAATACCATCCACCAGCACCAGTGTTTGGTTACCGGTGAGGCCCCTTACAAAAGCAGAACCGCCACCATGATTTGTTTTTTGTACAAACACACCCACCGAACCCATCAATGCTTCCGGTATGGTTCTAAAACCGGCCCGCGCCATCTGTTTAGCAGTAACCAGATTATAAGAAAATGGCAGTTGCTGCGCAGTAGTTATTTTCCTGGTTGCCGTTACCACCACTTCTTCCAGCATACCCACTGTATCTTTTTTTACCTCAATACCATCCTGCGAAAAACTTAAGCAGGGGAGCATGAGACCATACAGCAATAGAAAATATTTAGTTACCCGCGGCATGTATTTTATTGATTGAATCCCGAAAATTTTTGTTGCTGCCGATAATGATCGGCCCGCATATCCTTGATATCATCCATCTCCGGTCCTTTTAAAATTTTACGCCAATCAATCGTTTTATGATAAGGCTTCATCGCTTTATTTACATCAAATACCCGCTCATCATTTTTTTCGAGTGTGTACTCCGTGTAATCGGGTTTGTCTGTAAAAAAATCCTGTAATAAAGAAGCGGTAGCATCATACTGGTTTACATAGGGCACACTTAAAATATTATAGATTGTTTTTAAAATAGAACCGAAGTTAGCATGTGTATGACTAACATAGCCGCGTTTTACATAAGGGCCTGCCATCATCAGTATAGAACGGTGCGCATCAATATGATCCACGCCACCCTGGGGGTCATCTTCTGTAATCACCACCAGCATATTTTTCCAGTAGGGGGTACGCGATAAAAAATGAAGTATTCTGCCCACAGCCAGGTCATTATCCGCCATATAAGAATGCGGAAAATAATAACCATCCTCAGGCCTTGCGCGTGAGCCATGGTCATTGGGAACCTGCATGGCAATTAAAGAAGGCATTTTTTCTTTTCCTTTCAGCCACTTATTGGTAAACTCTTCTTCAAACTGGTTCATCCTGAACTGGTCGGGAATATTGGAATTAAAACCTGCATAATGGGTACTGGTATTTTTATACAAAGCTTTTTGCATAGGTACCATTACCCCATGTCCGGCACCGGTGGCCGTATCATACCAGCTTTCGCGAACATGCGCCGTTTCATTGGCTTCGCCAAAATTATAGAAGGGGATATTCTTTCTTTCCAACGCTTCCCATAAACCTCCAATTTCCGCATAATCTTCCGGATCCATACTGCCTGTAGAACCGGGGAAGCGCCGGCCCGGCGCCTGTGAAAATAAATTAGCCGTTTTACTTACACTCGAATTGGTTTCAACCCATTCATTGGGAATAACGCCCATCATCCAGTGATGCCCGTGAATAGAGGCATCGCTATCGCAATAAAAATTATCACTGAAAGCGAATTGTTTTGCCAGTTTATGATGGTTGGGAGAAATTTTTACATTCTTAAACCTGGCACGTAAAGAATCGGGTAGGGTATACTCACAATCAACCCCAAACCTGGCCAGGGTTCTATCGCCTTTAGCATTTTTTAACTGCCCCAGTACTTCATCATACGTTCTGTTTTCTTTGGTGATGTACACAATATATTTAATCGGACTCTCCCGCATACCCGGCAAAGCGGGTAACGGATTGGCCAATGTATCATTCACTCTAACCGATTCAAAAGTATTGCGGATAGTTTGTGCAGTGTAAGCAGCCAGCGCGGATTTATCGGGCATCGGAATTTTTTGAAAACTGCCCAACTGAATATCACCAATATACGTGCCTTGTGGTGGAGCTATAAAACCGGCGCCACCATTGGGTCCAGCCCCTAAGCCACGGCAGGAAATCACATACAATTCTTTTTCATCGGCCGATAACTGAACCCTTGCAGGGCCCCAGCCGGCAGGTATCAATCCTTTCGTTATTTTCTTCTCTACATCAATTACCGCCACTGCATTAAAACCCAATAAAGCCACATACAATGTTTTCTCATCTTTGCTTAACGTAATACCAAAAGGTAATAAACCGCGATAGCGATCAATACGCGCATCAACGGTGATGGGGATATGGCCCACTATCCGGTGATTGGTATAATCAATCACGGCAATATTATCATTAGTAGCATTAGTTACATATATGTAATTTTTTCCAACGGCAATGGAATTAGGACTGGCGCCGCCCACCACTTCTGCCCCTTCAATCATTTCTCCGATCTGGTTACCGGTTTTAAATTTATCAACTACTTTATTGGTTGCCAGGTCAATGGTAAATACACTCATCGCTTCGGGTGATAGCGGGCTTCCTACACCCGGAATTTTTTTTCCATCGATGATGGTTCCTTCAATCGACTCTTTGGTATTATCGCCATAAGGATGGCGGGAAATCATCAGCGCGTCATAATTATCTTCAGTGGCTCCTGCTATTAACGGGTAGGCATACATACCCACATTGGCTACAAAAGCGGTTTTGGCATCGGCGCTTATGGCCAGTCCGAATGGCTGACGGCCGGCGGGTATGGAAGCTGTTATTTTCTTTTCGGTCAGATGATAGCGCACCATCCGAAAATTACCCCTGTCTAAAATCAATAACTCATCATGGTTAATTAATAAATCAGCGGTAAAACTCTCCGCGAATTTTTCCCCCGCTATACTCCCGTTCAATGAAATGGAATCTATCCGTTGCTTTCGCTCAATATCATACACAATAACAGCGCCATTATCTCCACCACTCAGGTATACTGTTTTTGAATCGGGTGCGAAAGCCACCCCCAAAAAAGAACTATTGGATAAGGGGGATGGTATTTTTTTATCGTAGCCGGGCACCCTGGTATTTTGTAGTGAAGCGATATCTATGATAGTAAAAACGCCATCGTGCAACGTGACCGCTTTTTTTCCATCCGGGGAAATAGCCATCCCAAAAGGATCGTTTGTAATGCGTATCAACTTACCGGCAGGTGTAAGAAAACGGCCACTGGGTAATACAGATACCCCTTTTTCATTAATGGTACAAAAACGGTTCTTACCGGGTACCTGTAAAACGGTAACGGGTTGTTGCGCTGCAAGAGAAACAGGCAGGGAAAAAACGGTTACTAACAATAGCAGTGTTTGATTCAGGATGTTTTTGACCGGCATATTACAGGGTTTTGATAGATGGTATCTGCAAATATATCCGGCTACCGCTATCAGCAACTACCCGGTTGATTAATAAATGATGATTTTTTGAACCTTCTCCCCTTTTTTGGCATTCTTAGTGGGTTACTTTCCCCGGTTTTGCGTATCAAGGGTTAAAATCTAAGCAAAATGATACAAAAAACATATTTCAAGACAAAAGACTATTGCAAGGTAAAATTTTCTTTCGCTAATGAGGCAATCAATGCTGAAACTGTTGATATCCTTGGCCTGAACAGCGACTGGGAAAATGCCATTGTGATGAGCAAAAAGAAAGACGGCAGTTTTACGGCTGACGTATCCTTACCTAAAAATTCACAACACGAATTTAAATACCTCGTTAACGCAACAGAATGGATCAATGATCCTGCTGCCGATGCACAGCGCTCAAATGTGTATGGCGGAAGCAATAGTGTAATTAGGTTGTAGTTTAAAAGAAGCAGGGTATCCCCTTCTTCTTACCACTGTTATTAAAATAATAAATAAACGAAAGCTCCGTGCTTCCGCTCCATTTATTTACCCGGCTTATGCCGGAACGGGTAATGTCGTAACTAAGGCCTACCTGGTACTCATTTGCCCGTAAGCCAAGGTATGGGTACACTGCATCATTTACCCTTAGCCAGGCGCCCGTGTACAATTGCTTATCGCTGGTACCGAGTGTTATTCCGTACGCGGCGCCCAATACATATTCATTGGTGCCGCCCTGTTCCATCAGGTGGGCCGTTACAAAAATATTATCCTGTTCGCCTACCGCAAAGCCGGCGCCGGCATGTATGGTAAATCGTTGTGCCAGTTGTGGATTATTGTTGCTGAAATAACTAAGCTTTGGCCTGAGTATATGAAACATAGCGGCCCCCAAAGAAAACTGGTTGCCGCTTTCATCTGTATAATTATAGAGTATACCTGCGTTCAGATCAACATACGTAATGGTTCTGTTTAAGATGGTTTCGCCACTGGGTATGCTCAGGTCGAAGCCGCCACCGGTAAACTGGCTATTGAAAGAAATTTTACTGAAGTCAACACTATTACCGGCAATACTTGCCTGCACCCCAATACCAATACTTTGATCACCCTCCGCATCAAGCCCCTTATTAAAACCGGTTGATAAGCTGAGGTAACTGTTTTTATAAATACCCCCTGATGATTGATCATACAAAGCATGTACCCCCAATCCCCAACGATCATTACTGCCTATCGCGTTTTTAAAGATTTTTGTATCGAAAGAGGCAGTACCGGTAGTATACGGATCGCCCAATGCGGCCCATTGATTGCGTACATTGAAACTAAACCGGTGCGCCCCGTTAAAATACCCCGTCATTGCCGGATTAAACGTAAGCGGCGAACTAAAATACTGCGAAAAATGCGGATCCTGCCCATAACCGGCACTACTGCTCATGATAAAGCATAGTAGAAAAAAGAAGCTATGGATATTTTTTAAGCCCATAATTTTTTGATGGCAGTTGACAGTTGTTAGATATTACTTTTCTCACGACTCACGATCACCCCCCTTACAATTATTAATTATTAATTAAAATAACGTTCCCGCTCCGCTTAATCACCTTCCCGCTTCCATCAATCGCTTCTGCGATCCACAAATAAGTTCCGGAAGGTTGCCATTTGCCCGATAGTTTTCCGTTCCATCCGTTTTGCGGAGTGGCATCGTTGGTTTGAAATACCTGGTTACCCCAACGGTTAAATATTTTAAAATAGGTAAGTGACCGAATGCCCGACAGCAGTGGATAACACTTGTCGTTCACGCCATCACCATTGGGTGTAAATCCCTGCCCAACAAATATTTCACCGGTACTGGCCAGTTTAACAAAAACAGAATCGGTGGTAACACATCCCGCCGCATTGGTAATTCGGATGGTAAAATCTGTTTCGTTACTAAGCGTAGCCGTTGGCGATTTTAGTGTGGCATTATTTAAACCCCATGCGGGCTGCCAAAGATAAATGCTGCCAATGGATCTTGCATTCAGCACAAAAGATTTTGTGTTTACCGCCGTAATGGTATCATACCTGGCACCGGCTGGCGCAGCGCTAATGGTATACGCTGTTATAATTTGTTCAGTAAGGGTTGCACAGGATGTATTTATGGCCTTGAGAGAGATAGCATAAGTGCCCGTTTGCTGAAAACTATGCACAGGCGAAAAAGAATTGGAAGAAGCGCCATCTCCAAAATCCCATAACCAGTTAATACCGCCGGAAGAAGCGATGGATGAGTTATTGGAAAAAATTACCGGCAAGCCCGCACAAACATTACCGGGTTTAAATTGTAAAATGGGTTTGGTAAGCAGGTCGAGCCGTATGTTATTAGACGCTACTTTACTACAGCCTTCTTTAGACATAAACTGAACGGTATAAATACCGGCAGTGGTTGCGGCAAAACTATCTGCCGTGGCCCCCGGAATACTGTTTTGATCGCGATACCATTGATAGGCAAAGGCGTTAGAAGCTTTTAATATTTGTGATGAGCCATCACAAATAAAATTTTCTGTTACCGTCTGTAAGGTCCCATTGGGTAAAGGGTTAATGGTAACAGTTATAGGAAGCAATGATAAACAGCCGTTTGTAAAAACGCCTTTTATGTAATAGATGCCGGAACTATTTATTGCATAGGGTGTTGTTAACGGAATGGTATGGGCTGGATCTTTCCAATAGGTATAACCTGGGCTATCGGTTGTATTGGGTGAGGTAATATTAACCGTTTCTGGCTCGCAAACCGGTGCCGGCTGGGTAATTTGAAAGGAGGGTGATGGATTAATAATTACGATAACCTGTTTCGACATACTACAGCCTGATGGCAGGGTTCCTTTAATATAATAGGTACCTGGGGCGGCCACTGCCGATGGGGTTACTAATGCATTGGTATTCATTGAATCAGTATAATAAGAAAAATTTAGTCCGGCAGTACTCCCCGCTGTAATGCTTGCCTGCAAAAGGTTTACGGTAGCGGGTGCACAAACAGCAACCGGGTAATTTACCACCAGATTGGGTTGCGATAGTATATTGGCAGTAACCGCTTGTATAACCGAGCACCCTTCTGCGGTAGCTGCTTTAATATAATACGTGCCGCCGGTTGTTATGGCGCCTGCATTGTTTAGGGGTAATGAAGCAGCCGCGTCTAACCAATGTGAATAAACGAGTCCGGCTGTACTACCTCTTGTAATAGCCGCGGCTATTAAATTAGCCGAACCCGGTGCACAAACGGGGGCGGGATTGGTAATGGTTAAGTTGGGCGAAGCGTTAATGCTAACTACCACCGGTTTCGAAACAGTACAGTTAGCTGTATTGGTTGCTTTAATATAATAAGTGCCCGACACACTGATAACAGTAGGTGTAGCTATACTGATACTGGTAGCCGCATCACTAAAATAAGTATAGGCTAGTCCGGTACTACTGCCGGCTGTAATGGTTGCCGCTGTTAGATTAACCGAAGCGGGATTGCAAACGGCTACAGGATTGGTAATCGTTACAGCAGGCAATGCATTAATGCTAACGGTTACCGGTTTTATTACCGAACAATTATCAGCCGTAGTTCCCTTAATATAATAAGTACCTGTTGTGCCAACAGTAGTTGGTGCGGTAACCGGTTGCGTTGCTATAGCATCTGTAAAATAAGTATAGGTTAATCCGCTGGTGCTGCCTGCTATATTAATTGTTGCGGTAATATCCACCGTACCCGGCGAGCAGATGGCCGCGGGCTGGTTAATATTTATGGAGGGGTTAGGATTAATGGTTACCATAACCGGCTTGATGACACTGCAATTATTTGCATTGGTCCCTTTTACATAATACGTGCCGCTGGAAGCAATGGCAGTAGGAGTTGTAAGACTATTACTGGCAATAGCATCAGAAAAATAACCAAGGGTTAAACCAGCAGAGCTACCAGTGGTAATGGTTGCATCTGTTAGGTTAATGGTGGAGGGGGTGCATTGGGTAGAGGGGGTGGTGATGGATAGGGAGGGTATTGCATTGATTGTTGCACTTGTTGTTCCAGCCGTACTCACACAACTATTTACTGATACGGTTACCAAATACGTTCCTGTGGCTCCGGTGGTGGCTGTTGTAATTGTTGGATTTTGTAATGATGAACTAAAACTGTTGGGGCCTGTCCATGTAAACGTTCCCCCAGTTACGTTTGCTGTACTTAGTGTTAATGTTGAGCCTGCACAGATAGCGCCACCATTGGTTACTACGGGTGTTGATGGTATCGCAT
>JALNZE010000019.1 GCA_023229465.1 Chitinophagaceae bacterium | reverse complement strand
GAACTAAAACTGTTGGGGCCTGTCCATGTAAACGTTCCCCCAGTTACGTTTGCTGTACTTAGTGTTAATGTTGAGCCTGCACAGATAGCGCCACCATTGGTTACTACGGGTGTTGATGGTATCGCATTTACTATTGCAGCAGTTGTGCCTGCAGCACTCACACAACTATTTACTGATACGGTTACCGAATACGTTCCTGTGGCTCCGGTGGTGGCTGTTACAATTGTTGGATTTTGTAATGATGAACTAAAACTGTTCGGGCCCGTCCATGTAAACGTTCCCCCAGTTACGTTTGCTGTACTTAGTGTTAACGTTGAACCTGCACAGATAGCACCACCATTGGTTACTACTGGTGTTGATGGTATCGCATTCACTGTAGCAGCAGTTGTTCCAGCCGTACTCACACAACTATTTACTGATACGGTTACCGAATACGTTCCTGTGGCTCCGGTGGTGGCTGTTACAATTGTTGGATTTTGTAATGATGAACTAAAACTGTTCGGGCCCGTCCATGTAAACGTTCCCCCAGTTACGTTTGCTGTACTTAGTGTTAACGTTGAACCTGCACAGATAGCACCACCATTGGTTACTACTGGTGTTGATGGTATTGCATTGATTGTTGCACTTGTTGTTCCAGCCGTACTCACACAACTATTTACTGATACGGTTACCGAATACGTTCCTGTGGCTCCGGTGGTGGCTGTTACAACTGTTGGATTTTGTAATGATGAACTAAAACTGTTCGGGCCTGTCCATGTAAACGTTCCCCCAGTTACGTTTGCTGTACTTAGTGTTAATGTTGAGCCTGCACAGATAGCACCACTATTACTCGCGACCGGCGTTGATGGTATTGCATTGATTGTAATGATCGCACTACCACTCGCTGTATTACTACAGGTAGTCGAACTACTCTCCTGTACCGATACTAAGGTATAGGAAAATGTTCCTACTGTTCCCGTTGCCGCAGTTATGTTTACTGAACTACTACCTCCGCTCGTAGTTGCTGTTTGGGTTACACCATTTAATGTATACGTAAATGTATAAGGTAATGTTCCGCCACTGCCTGTAATCGTTACTGTCTGTGGTGAACCATTCTGACATACACTTAAATTTCCACTGATGGATGCTGTTGGTAAGGGATTAACCGTAATGATCGCACTACCACTCGCTGTATTACTACAGGTAGTCGAACTACTCTCCTGTACCGATACTAAGGTATAGGAAAATGTTCCTACTGTTCCCGTTGCCGCAGTTATGTTTACCGAACTACTACCTCCGCTCGTAGTTGCTGTTTGGGTAACACCATTTAATGTATACGTAAATGTATAAGGTAATGTTCCGCCACTGCCCGTAATCGTTACCGTCTGTGGTGAACCGTTCTGACATACACTTAAATTTCCACTGATGGATGCTGTTGGTAAGGGATTAACCGTAATGATCGCACTACCACTCGCTGTATTACTACAGGTAGTTGAACTACTCTCCTGTACCGATACTAAGGTATAGGAAAATGTTCCTACTGTTCCCGTTGCCGCAGTTACGTTTACTGAACTACTACCTCCGCTCGTAGTTGCTGTTTGGGTAACACCATTTAATGTATACGTAAATGTATAAGGTAATGTTCCGCCACTGCCCGTAATCGTTACCGTCTGTGGTGAACCATTCTGACATACACTTAAATTTCCACTGATGGATGCTGTTGGTAAGGGATTAATTAAAACTGAAGATGCTGTTGGACTGGACGAGCAACCAGTTGAAGATACCTTAACAGTTAAAGTGCCATTAAAAGTACCTGAAACATTTGTAGGTACATTAACAACATTAAATGTTCCACTGAAAGTGGCTAGATTATTTGTTGCAAATGTTGGGTTGACATCCTGAAATCCAGCGAGAGATGCGGTTGCATCCCATATAATCTTATACTGATTAGGCGACCCTGTTGTTGTATAACCTACAGGAAACGAAGTAACTCCCTGACAAATGATTGGATAAGGGGGCACAACAGCAGTAAATGTTGGATTGGGATTAACAGTAATCGTTGCAGAACTACTTGTACTATTTACACAAGAAGTAACACTACTTTCCTGAACCTGAACAAGATTATAAGTAAATGTACCCGTAGTTGACGTTGGGGCAGCCAATGTGGCAACGCCAGCACCATTGGAAACAACAGTCTGACTTGCTCCGCTATTAATATTATAAGTAAATGTATAGGGTGCTGTACCTCCTGCACCAGTAATGGTGAGATTGGGTGAAGTTGCATCTTTACAGACACTTAAAGTGCCAGAGATTGTAGCAGTTGGAAGTGCATTAACAGTTACGACTGCTGTACCAGAAGCTACAGCATTCCCTGCGGCACCATCAGTAACTCCAAGTAAGGTATATGTAATGTTTCCACCAGAAGTAGGTACTAATACATCCACTGAAGAACTACCACCACTTGTAGAAACGAATTGCACACCACCAACTCCGGTAACAAAATATGAAAAAGTATATGGCACCGTACCACCTGAACCAGTAAAGGTTACATTAGTAACTGCATTTTTGCAGACGGTAGTAGTCCCGGTAATACTAGCAGAAAGATCAAAATTTGCGACTTTGTTGTCGCCATTAATTTTACTTGCAGTTTTTATATTTCTTTTTTCATCACTGAAAAAAGAAATATGATCGGTTGTCTTTAAATCATAAGAAGAAACGAATGATTTGTAGTAGCTCGATAATATATTGCCAAAACTAAAAGTGGGGCCAAGCAAAAACATCACCCCCACCAAAACAAAATATAAAATCCTCCTGGGGGAAAAAGAAACCCTCCCCCCTACACAGCCTCCACACCCCTGCGCACAGGAGCCAAAACTTGATTCTGCAGTCTGGGGGGGAACTACGTTTCATCAATAGGATGTTGGTCAGCTAATATAAACGATAATTGAGTAAGGTATCGGCTATGTTTTATTTAATAACGTAGAATTCAACAGGTTATGCGTAAATCAGGGCAAAAATGATTGTACCATAGCTGTACCGTTAGACTGGTTGCCTTGTAGTAACGGACTTATGCCATCGTATATGAAAACCTGGCAGCAGCTTTAAAACCGGCAGGGCCCGGTTGAAAGAACCCGAAAGGAGCGAACCTTATTCACGGTTATTTTAGTACCTGCATACCAAAGATCATAGTTGCGCTGCAGGTTGAGCCAAAGCTCCGGCGTTGTATCAAACGCCTTACCCAGGCGAAGGGCCATCGCTGCACTAACTCCCATATGACCGTTGATCAGTTGAGAAACCGTTTTACGGGCAACGCCCAGATTATCGGCCAGCCGGGTGTTGTTAACTCCAAGCGGATCCAGGTACATTTCCTTCAATATCTCTCCCGGATGAACCGGCGGCATTCCTTGCTTTATCATAACGAACCTCTTTTGGTTATTTAATGGTAATCTATATAGTCTGCTAAATGAACATCGCCATTCTCAAATTTGAAAATGACCCGGTAGTTGCCGGATATTGTTACAGACCAAAATCCCTTTAGTTCTCCTTTTAGCGGGTGCAGACCGGATCCGGCATAGTTCATGTCTTCTACCTTTTCTGCGGCATTTAACAGCATCAGCACGTTCCTGATCTTCTTTATCTGCCCGGCAGGAAGCTTCGAAACGTCGTTTTTTGTCCAAAGTAACCGAAGCCCCTTGTGCTGAATACTGACAATCATACATAAATGTAACCTGTAACGTAACAGGATGCAAATTTTTATTTTCTTTGGGTAGATGGGGAGGGCGGTCGGGCTATTTTTTAAACAATTCGACACATAGTCTAAAAACTATGGCAAATCCAAGCCGTTCATGAAAAGACTATAGAAAGGCCATGACCTATAAGAAAGGCCCGGAATTGAAAAAGAAAAGAGAAAAATGATTATGCTTCACCTTCCGAGTTCGCATCATCCGCGGCAACCTCTTCTTTGGGCGTTACATTTTTCAGGCTTAGCTGAAATTTAGTGTTGAGGGATACCACATAATGGTTACCCAGTAACAGGGGTTTGATATTAACATCTTCCAGCATTACAAAAGCAAGATCAGAAGCCAGGGCAGAACCACTGATTATATTAGCCACACGGCCCCTGGTAAATTCAATCGAAAATTTATACCCCGCTTTACGGCCACTGCCGGCTCTTTCAAAATCTATCCGGTTCAAATCCAGTACCTGGTCGCCATTTAGGGTTCTCTTCAATAAAATCTTGATAATGGGTAGGTATTTACTCCAGATCTGTGTGTACATGCTTGTGAATTATGGGGTTTATGGGTGTAATGATTGCCCTGAAAATGCGGCAAAAGACAGTACAAAGGTGCATTATTTATGGCCGAAAAACGAATTTGGTTTTAAAACCCACTGTTTACGCCCTTTTTAGCGGCTTAGGCGCCACAAAAGTTTGTTTTACGCCACTTTTTACAAGGCAGCCAGTTCTTGCTGAAAATCGTATTGCAGATCTTCATGCAGGAGAGGTAATGCCTTATTTATTTTTTTAAGCTGCTGCTCGTAAAGGTTAATTAACACCGTTGCTTTTTGATAAGGGATTCCCGAATTTTTCATTTTACTACAGAAGTATAGTAATAGCGATATTTCTACCTGTTTAGAACCGGCATACTTACTATAGCGGTTGGTGATGCGTAAGGTTTTTCGCAGACTTTTTTTGGTGAGGTACAGATTGGCCCTGGGTAGTTCCGCAAAACCCTCATCCATTAAAGATTTAACGCTACTGATATAAGACTCCTCATCATGTGCTTCAAACAACAAATAAGTGAGCAGCTCCTTATTTTCTTTTTTAAATTTCGCCAAATGAAGACAGAGCCCGAGGAGTTTTGACTGATTGGCCGCCTGCAGTTCTTGTTTAATTTCCTGGATGGTAGCCGTCTTCATAGATTAAAGGTAACCGGAAAATATTGCTTATATCGGCCTCGCATTTTTTGATTATCTTTCAGCCATCTTAAAAATTGTTTAGCATGAACCACTCACGCAGATCATTTATTCAGCAATCGGCCATTGTATTGGCAGGCAGCTCTATTTTTTCGAACCAATTATTTGCCGCTTCGGCCGCTAAAACCCTTACGGGTGTTCAGTTGTATTCAGTAAGAGAGGATATGCGCAAGAATCCATTGGGTACTTTACAGGCCCTGGCTGATATGGGATATAAAAATGTAGAACACGCCAATTATATTAACCGGAAATTTTATGGCTATGCTGCAAAAGACTTTAAAAAAGTATTGGCTGATTATGGCTTAGCGATGCCTAGTGGACATACCGTAATGGGCAAAAATCATTGGGATGCCAACAAAAAAGATTTTACCGATGCCTGGAAATATACCATTGAAGATGCAGCTACGGTTGGACAGGAATTTGTGATCAGTCCCTGGTTTGATGAAAGTATGCGCAAAACCTACGATGACATGAAAGGGTATATGGATGTGTTTAATAAATGCGGCGAACTCTGTCATAAATCGGGTATGCGTTTTGGTTATCATAACCACAATTTTGAATTTACCGAGTCGCTCAACGGACAAAAAGTATATGATATTATTCTCGACAATACGGATCCTTCGTTGGTAACCCAACAGTTAGATATGGGTAACCTGATAGGTACCGGTGCAGATGCCTATGCAATTGTAGCCAAGCATCCTGGCCGCTTTGTATCCTTACACGTGAAAGATGAAATTAAAGTTGCCAAAGGCGAAATGGGCGATGGGTATGAAAGCACCATATTAGGTACCGGTGTGGCCAATACCAAAGCCATTACCGACCTGGGCAAAAAATCGGGTGGTACCCTGCATTTTATTATTGAACAGGAATCGTACCAGGGTAAAACACCCCTGGAATGTGTGAAGGAAGATTTGAGCGTGATGAAGAGCTGGGGCTATTGAACGCCCCGTTGATAGATCTCTTTCTCGAGGGCATAGGTTATAATGCCGGCAATGCTTTTGGCGCCAATCTTATCCATGATACGGGTACGGTGGCCCTCTACGGTTCTTTTGCTGAGGTGTAGTGAATAGGCTATTTCTTTGCTGGTGTATTCGCGGCAGATCAGCCGCATAATGTCTTTTTCCCTTTCAGAAAAAAAGAGTTCGGATTTATGTGGCAACAGGTAATTCCTGGAAACAATCTCAGTAAGGCGCTCAGAAATCTCTTTGCAGAAATAGGGCTTATGCTGGTAAACAGTGTAAATGGCTTCGGATATTTCTGCCGTATCGGCGGTTTTTAAAATATAGCCCAATGCCCCTGCCTCCAGCATCTGAAGAATGGGTTCTTCTTTTCCATAGGCAGATAATACAATTACCCTGTTATTAATTTTTCGGCGAACCAGTTCCCTGGTAGCCATAATGCCATCCATTACCGGCATATTAATATCTGTGAGAATTACATCAGGCGAAAGTTCTATGGAACGCCTGATCAGGTCCTGACCATTTATGGCTTCTCCCACAATTTCCAGGTTTTTTACCTGTGCAAGCAAGGTTCTTAACCCGGTTCTGAACAGGCAGTGGTCGTCTGCAATCAAAACCCTGATATTTTTCTTTTCCATATATATCTTTTTTAGGTAATGGTTCTACCGGTAAACAAATCCAGGCAGTATGCAACGGGGGGTAACCGTTAGAATATCTACTCAGTAATGGCAACCCCGATTCCTGCAATATCTAACAACAGAAAACAAATACATAAGGTATTAGTACCCGGTTGAGCCAGTCTTTTCACAGGATATCAGCAACAGTTACACCCGCTGCATAGAAATGCTATGGCGAAAGTACTTAGTAGACTTATCGTTGACAAGCGTTAAAACACGGTATTTTTTACTCCTGCAAAAGAACCTGGATGTCTATATCCAGTCCCTGCGCCAATGCAACCAGTGTGGTAAAGGCAAAATTTACTTTCCCTTTTTCTATTCTTTGTACCTGGCTATACTCAAGTTCAGCAGCCGCTGCCAACTGGCGAATGCTGAGACCCTTTGCCTGCCTGAGTTTAGTAAGCTGCGTGGCAAACCTGAGCAGTATCTTTTCCTTGTTATCCATCAGCTAACAAGGTCAGCTCAATGCAACTATTTTTTGACGTATGATTATACGTCTATTCAATTTTATTCGTAATTTAGTATCAGCCATACCTAACCAAATGGCTCTATACATGAACAGCACAGTAACCAAACCGTTATCCAAACAAACCATTCACCTCATCCTGTATGGTTTAATAATGGCTCAAATTAAACAGAAAAGAGTAGCCACTAACATCAGATCGGAAAGGCCCCGCCAAACCAAACACGCTACCTGTTAATAATTAACCGGTAAATGTGGAGTATTAAGTATCAATAAAATGAATAAGCAGGTTTATTTTATTGAATTTTAAAAATAATAAAAACTTAATACCCCAATAACATGTCCGGCGCCCTTACTACTGCTTACAAAATGCTTGGTAAACACGGTTTTGCAGATATTATGCAAAACGGTCATACCGGTGAAAAATCGTTACACACCAACGCGTTTTTTGATGCGGGTGAACTGATCTGCGTTTTTGCGGCAGAAAAAATACTGGAAACACCCAACTACCTTACCGTTCAAACAGGCGAGAACAAACATATTACCCTGCAACCCGATTTTCTTCAGTATATCAATCATAGTTGTAACCCCAATGTTTTTTTTGATACTCCCCGCATGGAGCTGATTGCCCTGAAAGAAATACAACCAGGCGATGAGCTGGTCTTTTTTTATCCTTCCACAGAATGGCAAATGGACCGGCCCTTCGAATGTTTTTGTGGTACACAACAATGTTTACACCGCATACAGGGCGCCGCCTTCCTTTCTGAACAGGAAGCAGGCAGGTACCGGCTTACCGATTTTATTTTACAAACACTTCAAACCCCTAAGACGAAATAATTCTCATGTTGCCAGTTGATGATTTTATTCCTTTAGTTCCTGTTGACCGTCTGAAAGTTTGGGTACTGGCTCCATACCTGATAACAGCGGATGCCAATATTGACTACTATTACGATTTTTCGCAAAGCATTGCTGAATACACCAAAACATTTGAAACACTTGGGTTTGCCTGGCAATGGCAGCCGGTTGGCATGCATGATTATGAGGCCATCATTGCCATTATCCTGGCAGAAAAAATAACCGGAGACTATTTTCCGCTGGTACTGAATCTTTGTGATGGAGATGAAGTAAACGGAACACCCGGTATTTCTGTGGTACAGTTACTGGAAGCCGCCGAATTGGTGTATACAGGATCGGATGAATATTTTTATCGCATCACCACTTCTAAAATTCCCATGAAAGAAGCCTTCGATAACGCGAATGTACCCAATGCAAAATGGGAAGCCATCCTTTCCAACACGCAAAATCTGAACGGGCTGCTCAAACATTTAGGAACACCGGTAATTGTAAAACCCGCTGTTTCCGGCGGTAGCATGGGCGTGGGTATTAAAAATGTAGTATACACAAAAACTGAACTGGCCACACAGGTTCAAAAAATGTTTGAAGGCTACAGAGGCTGGAACCTGGCAGCAGAGGGACTTGTAGCGGAAGAATTTATTATCGGTCCTGAATTCACCACACTTATTGTTGGCTCCTCCCTGTTTCCGGAAGACTGTATTATTTATGAGCCCGTTGAAAGGGTATTTCATCCTTCCTTACCCGACAAAGAAAAATTTTTATCCTTCGATCGTTTATGGGAAATCTATGAAGAAGAATCGCCCATGCCGGAAGAAGGTAATTTTTATGAATACCAATCGCCCGATCCTTCCCTGATTGACGCGCTTAAACAAATTAGCCTGGATGCCTATATCGCTGTTGGCGGAACAGGGTATACCAGGGTAGATATCCGGATGGATGCGGTAACCCAACAATTATATGTACTGGAAGTTAACGCGCAATGTGGCTTAAGTGAAGATGAGGATTATACCTCTATCGGCGCTATCTTGCGCGTGAGTGAAAAAACATTTACCCAATTAATTGTTGAAATTATCAATGATGCGTTCAGAAGAAAAAAGAATGTATTAGTACCCCGCCCCATGGCAACGCACCAGTAAGATACCTATGAAATGAGCAATAATCACCTAAAAGTCTGCGTACTGCTACCCGATTATTCAACTTCAGCGGTAGATTATCAATATTATGATCCCCCCAGAAACCTGTCGGCGCTTTTACCTGAAGCAACGGTTGATCATGTATTTCTGAATAAACTCACTACCTACCAACAACTCAAGGCCTTACAGCATAAAGGCTATACAATCTTTGTAAACCTCTGCGAAGGCTATCTTGAATGGGAAGTGCCTTCTATTGATGTGATCTATACACTGGAACTATTGGGGCTTCCGTATACCGGCCCTACCACCTTATTATATGATCCGCCAAAAGAGCTGATGAAATATGTGGCGTATTGCGAAGGCATTGCCACACCAGCCTATACCTTACTGGAAAAAGAAGAGGATCTGCATACAGCCACCGCACAATTAACATTCCCACTGTTTATTAAACCCGCCAAAGCAGGAGATAGTTTGGGTATTGATGAACATTCGCTCGTTCACAACCAGGTAGAACTATTAGAAAAAGTAAAGGCAAGCCTGCAGGAATATCCGCAACTACTTGCCGAAGAATATATAGCCGGCAGAGAATTTACCGTGCTCATTGCCGCCAATGCGGATGGTAAAACAGCCACCAGTTTTAAACCGGTAGAATTTATTTTTCCATCTGGTTTCGCCTTCAAAACCTATGCTTTAAAAACATCCGAACTACACCCCGATGCCAATATACCCTGCAATGACCCATTGATAGAACAACAGCTTCGCGATGCGGCCCAAAAAATATTCAAAGGATTTAATGGGGTAGGGTATGCAAGACTCGATTTTCGGTTAAACGAAAAAGGGCAACTCTATTTTCTCGAAATCAATTTTACCTGTTCTGTTTTTTATCGTGATGGCTATGAAGGTTCCGCCGATTATATTCTTAACTACGATGGAATAGGGCAGGCCGGTTACCTGCGGCATATCATCGCCGAAGGCATGGCCCGTTATGCCCGTATACAGAAAAAATACACTATCAAAGGGGATGCCATTGCCGGCTATGGCATCTACGCTACCCGTTTTATACAGGCCAAAGAGCTGATTTTTAATGGAGAAGGTCGTTCCCAGCGAATAATTACCCGCCGCTATGTAGCAGAAAACTGGACCGGGGCAGAAAAAGAAATATTTGCCCGATATGCTTACCCTGTTAGTAATGAGGTGTTTTTACTTTGGGATGAGAACCCGGCCGAATGGGCCCCGCAAAACCATAGCTGCCGGCCCAATACCGCTTATGATGGCCTTAACGTATTAGCCCTTTGTTCCATACAACCAGGGCAGGAACTAACCCTCGACTATGCCTCCTTTCTGGATGACATGATGGAGCCTTTTCAATGCCGGTGTGGCGCCCCCAATTGCCGGGGACTGGTCTCGGGCAAAAAAAATAATTCGGTAACCAGCCGGGAAACCCGGGCAGGCAATTAAACATTTCCCCTGTTTTACAGTCTTACGTTATTACCCCTATTAAAGCAATAATACTGTATTACCCCCTTGCAGCGGTATGGATAGCCGTGAGGTAAAAAGCCGGCCTGACTAAAAAATTGAGGATGCATTACGATGTCGAGATTTGAGATTTTACGGAAACTGATACAGAAACACCGGACGCAACTGGTGATTACCTACCTGTTATTTTCACTGGAAATGCTGGGATCACTGTTACGCCCATACTTTATGGGAGAAGCCATTAACGACCTGATGAAAGGAAGTTACCACGGATTGATCATATTATCGGGTGTTCACCTGGCATGGCTCATCATCGGTACCATCAGGCATAGGTATGATACCCGAACCTATTCGGCTATTTATACTTCGCTGGTTACCCGTTTTTTATCGCGCCGTATTGATCAGTCGGCCGTATCCAAACTCAGCGCCCACTCTACCTTAGCCAGGGAGTTCGTTGATTTTCTGGAGTTTGACCTGGTATATGTGATAGAAGCAGGCTATAATTTATTGGGCTCTGTTATCCTGTTGTATTTTTACGACCGTTCTGTGGTATTACTCTGCCTGGCCATTTTAGTTCCGGTAATTGGTATCAGCTATGTGTATGGTAAACGGATGAAGCGGCTGAACAGGTTAAAGAATGATGAACTGGAACAACAGGTAGACATCATTACATCGGGCAATAAGAAAGCCATTGTTACGCATTTTAATAATCTCCGTCACTGGCAAATACGCATCAGCGACCAGGAAGCATGGAATTTTGGTATTATGGAGTTGATGGTAATGGTGGTGATTGGCATCTCATTACTGGTAACCAACCAGGTTTCCGGTACCACCATTATGGCCGGTAGTTTGATTGGTATTTATACCTATATACTCAAATTCGTGTCCGGGTTGGATACCATTCCTTATACCGTTCAGCGTTTAACCTCGTTGAATGATATTACCCGCCGTATTGAACTACAGGCAGAAGATTTTCCGGTGGATGAAAATAAAAATATTCGTAGACCCAAACCCATCCGTTTGGCAAAAATTTCCAGGCCGGTATTGTAATATTTTTGAATGCCGGCACCCAGGGGTAGCCCCTACGGGGCATTTTGGTTTTTGTTTTTCGATGTTTGCTACAGAGCGGTTATCCCTACGGGATATTTTATCAATAAGTTATTGTTGCTGTTGAACATCTCTTCATTCGCACACACCATTCTATGCCCCGCAGGGCTAACACCCTGTAACATCAACAGGTACAAACGTTTTTTGCCCCGCAGGGCTAACACCCTGTAACATCAACAGGTACAAACGTTTTTTACCCCGCAGGGCTAACACCCTGTAACATCAACAGGTACAAACGTTTTTTACCCCGCAGGGCTAACACCCTGTAACATCAACAGGTACAAACGTTTTTTACCCCGTAGGGCTAACACCCTGTAACATCAACAGGTACAAACGTTTTTTGCCCCGTAGGGGCTACCGCTCTGTAGCCTCAATAAATGCAGATTTTTTTTGCCCCGTAGGGGCTACCCATCTTCGCTATCATCAAATTTATTATATCGGTTGAACATTTTTTATGAAAAAATCTGCTTAATTTCTACCTTCAATTCTTAACCGATCGCTATGTCATCCCGAAGAAATTTTTTGCGCAATTCCGCTTTTGTTGCGGGAGGCGGTTTGTTAGGCACCGCAACGCATAACCAGGCATTTGCTTATTTTAAAAACCGCATAGCCCCCAGCGATCAACTGAATATCGCCGCTATTGGTATTAATGGTATGGGTTGGTCAGACCTTACCGCCGCTATGAAGGTACCGGGCGTAAACCTGGTGGGTTTATGCGATGTAGATACAAATGTTCTCAACAGAAGAATGGGCGAACTGGGCAAATGGAAGGTGGATAGTTCTAAACTGAAGACCTGCAACGATTATAGACAACTACTCGATCAAAAAGATATTGATGCGGTAATTATCGGTAGTCCCGATCACTGGCATGCACTGCAAATGATTCATGCCTGCGAAGCAGGTAAAGATGTATATGTAGAAAAACCTGTGGGCAACTCTATTGGTGAATGCCGTGCCATGGTGCAGGCACAACAACGGTATAATAAGGTAGTACAGGCCGGCCAATGGCAAAGAAGCCAGCAACATTTTACAGATGCCATCGATTATGTACACAGTGGAAAATTGGGCAATATTCGCACGGTAAAAGTCTGGTGTTACCTCGACTGGAAACAACCGCTCGATGTAAAACCCAATGGACCGGTACCTGCAGGGGTTGATTATGCACAATGGCTAGGGCCCGCTCCCACAAGGGATTTCAACCCTAACCGTTTTCATTTTACCTTTCGCTGGTTTTGGGATTATGCGGGTGGATTGATGACAGACTGGGGCGTGCATTTACTCGACTATGCATTGATGGGTATGAAAGTGGCCAACCCAAATTCTATTGTAACGGTAGGTGGTAAATTTGCAAAACCCGATTCAGCAGATGAAACACCGGATACCCTGATGGCCCTGTATGAGTTTGATGGATTTAATATTATCTGGGATCATGCAGTGGGTATTGGTAATGGTAATTACGGAAAAGATCATGGCATTGCCTTTATTGGTAATAACGGAACACTGGTATTAAACCGCAATGGATGGGAGGTATTGGAAGAGGCGAAGAATGCGGGTAAAGTAATGGTGCCTTTCCAAAAATCAATGGATAATGGTTTAGATAAACATTGGGTGAACTTTGTAGACGTGGTAAAATCAAGAAACCTGAAAGACCTGAAATGCCCTATACAGGCCGGAGCCGATATTGCTTCCCTGGCGCAGATGGGAAATATCGCGTATCGCACCAAGCAGAAATTATTCTGGGATACAGGTAAGCAGGCGTTTACAGATGACGCTATCAATAAAAAATATTTAACAAAGGAATATCATAATGGGTACCGGTTGCCAGGGCAATGAGCCATTGAAGAAATATCCCGTAGGGATAACCGCTCTGTAGGAAATATTGAATATGGATAACGGAATTTTGAATGTTGAAATAAAATGAATATTATGAAAAGAATTGTTGTTTTATGTTTCGCGTTTTATATGGTAAACAGTTTGATTGCACAGAAACCGGTAAATAATGATAGTCTGGCGAAGGAAGCCGCAAAGTCAGAAATATGGGAGCCGGTGCCGCCAATGGTTACGCCCGGCAAAACCAATAGTGATGCACCTTCTGATGCCATCATTTTATATAATGGTAAAGATATTTTGCAATGGCAAAAAGAAAAAGGCGGACAACCCGCCTGGAAAATTGATAAGGATGGCGCATTAACCGTTGTAAAAGGATCGGGCAATATCGCTACCAAACAGGGCTTCGGTGATTGCCAGTTACACATTGAATGGCGCGAGCCCACCACTATTGCCGGCGCCAGCCAGTCACGTGGTAACAGCGGTATCTTTTTTATGGAACAATATGAACTGCAGGTACTGGATTCGTATAATAACCCAACCTATGTAAACGGACAAGCAGGTAGTATTTATAAGCAACATATCCCACTGGTGAGTGCTTCCAAAAAGCCCGGTGAATGGCAATCTTATGATGTGGTTTTTACCGCACCTGTTTTTTATTCAGATGGTATAGTACAATCGCCTGCCAGGATCACGGTATTCTTCAATGGTATATTGGTACAAAATAATGTGGCCATTAAGGGCCATACCGAATGGATTGGTGAGCCGGTGTACAGATTTCATGCCGATAAATTACCCATCGTACTTCAGGATCACGGCAAGGATGGCGGTAACCCCATAAGTTACCGCAATATCTGGATCCGGGAACTCTAAATCAACTCCAAACTCCGTATAAACACTGCTCTATTAAAGTATAAACCCCTAACCTTTTTACGGTTTTCGGGTATTATCTTGCAGCGGCTATGAAGGGTATCGTAACACCACATCAAATTTTGACTTCCGTTTTTGGTTATCCTGCCTTCCGGCATAACCAGGAAGCCATTATTGAGCAGTTATTACAAGGAAAAGATGCCGTAGTACTCATGCCTACAGGCGGCGGTAAAAGTCTTTGCTACCAGGTACCCGCACTCTGTTTACCCGGGGTTACGATTGTGGTTAGTCCGTTAATAGCCCTGATGAAAGACCAGGTAGACGCCCTTGTACTAAGCGGTGTAAAAGCCGCCTTCCTCAATAGCACACAAAGCAGTGGGGAACAATCACTCATACTGCAGCAACTGCGCAGAAATGAATTGAAACTATTGTATGTGGCGCCGGAAAGATTAGTGGGTGGCGAAATTCCCTTTCTGCATTTTCTGCGGGAAATACCACTTTCTTTATTCGCCATTGATGAGGCGCACTGCATTAGTCAGTGGGGACATGATTTCAGACCTGAGTACCGTGTGCTTAGTCAGTTAAAAGAAGTATTTCCCAACATACCGGTGATTGCCCTAACAGCAACAGCCGACTCGCTCACAAAAGATGATATCATCCGGCAACTGCAGATCACCAACTATCATGTTTTTGAAAACAGTTTTAACCGTCCAAATATTTCCTATTATATCAAACCCAAAAAAGGGTATTATGATGCACTACTCGAATACCTGGAAGCACATCAGGAAGACAGTGGTATTATTTATTGTTTGAGCAGGAACGCAACCGAAAAATTGGCAGGCGATCTGTTGGCAGACGGATATAGCGCCGCGGCCTATCATGCCGGACTGGAGAAAAATTTACGCGATGAACGGCAGGATTTATTTTTGAGAGATGATATCAAAATTATGGTGGCCACTATCGCTTTTGGGATGGGTATTAATAAAAGTAATGTGCGCTTTGTGGTGCATGCCGATCTGCCAAAAAATATTGAAGGCTATTACCAGGAAACCGGAAGAGCCGGTCGCGATGGTTTACCCAGTGAGGCTATATTATTTTTTGGCGCGGGTGATGTGATGAAGCTGCGTGGCTTTGCACAGGTAGAAAATAATCCCGAACAAACAACTATTCTTTTAAAGAAGCTCGACCAGATGGTGCGGCTCTGCGAAACCAAAGGATGCCGCAGAAAATACCTGCTCAATTATTTTGGCGAGGAGGCGCCAGGTTATTGCGGTAGCTGTGATACCTGTTTACATAAACCCGAACTGCAGGACTGCACCGTAATTGCACAAAAGATTTTGAGCGCCGTCTATCGCATCAAACAGGGCTTTGGGGCAAGGTATATGATAGATATTTTAAAAGGCAGTAACAGTGAAAAAATAAGAGAAGAACATAAATCTTTATCTGTTTACGGTATTGGCAAAGACAGGCCGAAAGAAGAATGGATGCATTACACGAAAGAGTTATTGCAGTATCATTACCTGAAACAATCCGCTAATGAATTTCCTGTTTTACAATTAACAGAGAAAAGTCAGAACGTTTTGTTTAAAGGAGAGAAAGTATTTCTAACGGCGCCGGTACAAATTACCATTGCAAAAGAGCCGGTAATCTATCAGAAGCATGCTTACGAAAAACCATTGTTTGAAGAGCTGAAAAAATTGCGCAACCGGATAGCGCACGAAGAAAATGTGCCGGCCTACCTGATTTTTAGTGACAGTAGTTTACTGGACCTGGCCACTTATTTACCGGTAGCACAGGATGATCTGCCCAATATATCCGGCTTTGGCGCCTACAAGATTGAAAAATATGGCAGGCCTTTTTTAGAACTGATTCAAGACTATTGCCAGGAAAACCAGTTGGGTTCAAAGATGAATATAAAGCACCCCAAAAAAGCAAAGCGGGCATCGGCAACGCGGGCAGGGGCATCGGATACTAAAAAGGTAAGTTATAACATGTACCGTGCCGGAAATACTATTGCAGAGATTGCAGAAAGCCGCCAGTTGGCCCATACCACTATTGAAACACACCTGAGTTATTTTGTTAGTACCGGTGAAATTGGCATCCATGAATTTGTGCCTGCGGATAAACAGGAATTAATAGAAAGGGCTATTGCAAAATATGGCCGCCTGGGGATGAAACAATTAAAAGACAACCTACCCGAAGAGATCAGTTATGGCGAGATCAGGATGGTGGCTGCCCTGGCAGGAAGTTAACGCTTTTGAAAAATTTGCTATTTTCAAAAACTTGTTTTTACCTTCAAAGATGCCAGAAAATAAATACCTCAAATATTTTAAAGTACTCACCCTTTTTAATACCAAGCGAACCCGCGATATTTTTAAGGTAAACCCCACGGCAGCGCCACACAGAAAAGAGGCCGCCATATCAGCCATTACTATATTTGATTATACACCACAAGAACTGGAAGAAAAAAAGCTGAATAGCCTGGCAGAAAGCTTTTCCTTCAGAGATAGTAATACCGTTTCCTGGATAAATGTAGATGGCCTGCGTAAAGCGGATGTAGAAGAGATTGCTACGAACTTTAATATTCATGCACTTATTCAGGAAGACATTCTAAGTGTAAGCCAGCGGCCCAAGATGGATGAAATGGATCCCGTTCTTTTCTGCCTGCTGAACATGCTGTATTTTAATGACAGAACAGGTGCCGTGGAAACCGAGCAAATCAGTATTGTATTGGGCAAAGGCTTTGTAATTACATTTCAGGAAGATGGCACAAGGGATGTATTTAGTCCTATCAGGGAAAAACTTCGCACCAATAACAGCAAGCTTAGACAGAGTGGAGCCGATTATTTATGTTATGCTTTGCTGGATATGATTGTAGACCATTATTATTTAGTGATGGAAAAATTAGGCGACCGTATTGAAATGCTGGAAGAAAGAATTATCCGCAGCAGCAATACCCGATCATTGGCCGAGATCAATAGTTTGCGTAAAGAATTAATTGTACTCAAAAGAAATGTGAGTCCTGTTCGCGACCTCATCAATGGATTTATCCGTAGTGATAGTGACCTGTTAGAAGAAAGAACCACTAAATACTTCAAAGATATTTACGACCATATTGTTCAGGCCAACGACCTGGCAGAGAACTACCGGGATATGATGATGAACTTACAGGACCTCTATCTGAGTAATGTAAACCTGAAGATGAATGAAGTAATGAAAGTAATGGCCGTAGTAACCTGCTTACTCGCCCCCGCCACCGTTATCGGTGGAATTTTCGGAATGAATTTTGACCAGCTCCCCTATATTCATCACCCCTATGGATTCTTTATAGCCGTAGGCCTAATGCTGATTGTGCCCATTTATATGGTGTTGGTGTTTCGGCGTAGAGGCTGGTTTTAGGGGCAATTAAGAATCAATTAATCAACCCCAACGCCTTATAAAATTTTTTTAACTCATTTACCTCCTCTGCAGCGATTGTTTCATTATTCTCGAATTTCGATTTAAAAAATAATACCCGTTTATGTTCCGGGTATTTGGCCAGGATGGCTTTTATCAGTTCTCCGGCTGCTGCATTCTTTTCATAAACAGGCGATAGAACAATGGGGTCTACAGACTTATACCGGGTAGGCATTTTTAAAATAATCGCTTCCAGCGTACCCAGCAGGTTGGTGGGCATTTCTTTTACCTTTTGGGCCTTTGACAGCAGCCCCTGCAATTGTTTTTTACTCAGGCTTCCCCGTTCCTCATACTGGTGCATCAGGCTCATAATAAATAATGCATCCGGATTATGTGCATAACATGCATCCAGGATTTTACCAATAATATCAATACCCTTCTTTTGCTGATACATATTACTGACTATCTTATTTATTTAGCACAATCTGATATATTTTACAAAAATACTAAAATCGTAACTTGTACTACTTAATTGACCCAAACAGGCAGCAGGCATTACTAATTTAAAATAGAGACTATTTTCCGAAGAAATCCTAACTTTCCACTTTGCCTAATACCTGTTAGCTAAAATTATCCGACCTTTGCTAAAACCCAAATCTATGTCTGAACCCAATGAATCTGCCGACATTTTGTATAGTATCGCCTATTTCGAAGAAGTAGCAGGCGGCGACAGGGACTTTATTAAAAAAATGGTCGACATGTTTATTGAGCTTACGCCCGTCATAGTGGTGGATATGAATAAAGCCTATGAACAGCACGATCTGAAAGAGATGGGCAGACTAGCCCATAAAGTAAAACCCAGCATCGCCAATATGGGCATCAGTTCGTTGAATACTGCCATTCTTGAGATTGAAATGGCAGGCAAAGACGAAGTAGACAGTCCTTCCCTTGCTCCCATGCTTCTGGAAGTTAACAATGTTATTGAAAAAGTGATTCAACAACTTAAAATGGCGTATCTTATTCCCTAAATTAACAAATTTGTCAATTATCGGATTATGAAAAAATATTTTTCGTTCCTCTTTTTTATTGTAACGGTCTTATTCTTTTCGCCTGTTGTACTGGCTCAAAATTGTAAAGTATTGGATCCCGATTTAGCGGGAGTGTATACAGGTGAGTGTAAAAATGGTAAGGCAGAAGGTTTGGGCAAAGCGGTTGGCGCCAATACCTATGAAGGTCAATTCAAATTGGGGTTGCCTGATGGTACCGGAATATACTCGGATGCCAAAGGGAATAGTTTTAAAGGGAGTTTTAAAAAGGGTAAACGTGATGGCGAAGGAGTGGCTATTATTAAAACAGAAACGGGAGAAACCAATACCGTAACCGGCTTCTGGAAAAAGGATGTGTATATCGGATTATTTGAGAGTACCTATAAACTGGTTACTAAAACCTATATGGTTAATACAGTAAACATTACTTTTGAACCCGCTTCTTCTATACCTACCATTGAATTAAATTTAGAAAGTGTTACCGGAGGGTCCGTTGATGTACATGGTGATATTCCCAAGCCCACGCTTTCAGAAGCCATCTTTGTGAAAGGAAGCTACCAGAACATGTCTACCATTTCTACGCAACAAAAAAGGAACACCTATATCTTACAAAACCTTATTTATCCTGCTACTGTTATTTTTAAAGTTGGTACTGAAGAAGTACAGATTAATTTTAATGAGCAAAAAAATTATAAGGTTACTATAACGTTGCGCGGTTAAGGATAGAACAATTTCATTTTATTTAGCCAACCCCTTCGCAATAATACCCCCGCTTACTTCAAGTGTGGTGGCGTGTACCGCTTCGTTTTCAATAATAAACTGTATCGTGTGCACAATTTATTTTAGAGAACCATGCAGCTTATGACCAGTACCTGGTTTTAGGTTTCCCCAAAAGCGGTACCCATTACCGTTATTATTAATGACGGAAAAACCTGAGATATATCATCTTTTAACCGTTGCCTTTCATTTAACTTTCATGCCGCGAAAACACCATTTTCTTTTTTCTAATTAATTGCTTCTTTATGTCAATTGCCAGAGTTGTGCTTAAATCGGGTGATCAATTATCTTCCATATCTATTCTGATATGGCGAATAGCACAAACAGCCGTTTGGCTGGTTGGGGCCGCTATTTTGTTTTGTTTGCTGTTTTACCCATCACTGGGGGTTTTACTCTTTTGGAACATATTAATACCCATCGCGCCTGCCTTATTTGTAATTGCCATTGGCGTTTGGCGAAATGTTTGTCCTTTGGCTACTACCAATTTACTGCCCAGGCATTTTGGTTTATCCAAAAGAAAAAAGCTTTCAGTAACACAATTGGGTAAGCTTAATTTAGTTGGCGTGATTGCTTTGTTTGTAATTGTTCCTTTACGACATGCTGTATTTAATACGAATGGAGTAGCAACGGCTATCTTAATTATTTCGATGGCTTTTATCGGAATAATACTTGGCTTTTTTTATGAGTGGAAAAGCGCCTGGTGCTCCGGTTTGTGTCCAATTCATCCGGTTGAAAAACTGTATGGCGGTAATGTCCTGGCCGCTATACCCAATGCCCATTGCGAACAATGCATGAACTGTATCATACCCTGTCCGGACTCCACGCCCAATATTCATCCGAATTCCTCAACCAAAACAATTTATCATAAATTAAGCGGATGGCTGATTATTGGTGGATTACCGGGTTTTATCTGGGGATGGTTTCATGTGCAGGATGAAACCGCTATTACCTCGCTTCAATCATTCATAAATGTTTACCGGCTACCGCTTATTGGTTTTATCGTTACCCTTTTATTGTTTGGGATACTTTCAAAAATTATTCAGCCAAAATATGAACGCGGGCTGATCAGTATATTCGCCGCTTCCGGTGTTTCCTGTTATTACTGGTACCGGTTACCGGCTTTATTTGGCTTTGGTAATTATGCTGATGATGGTTTATTGGTAAATCTTCTGGGCATACTGCCGGAATGGAGTTTGACAGCTATGACAATTACAACTACCCTTTTCTTTTTTTATTGGCTGGTTATCAGAAAACAAAATAACAAAAGCTGGGTTATCAGGCCACAATTTGCCAATAAACAGGATGTTGTTGAGGAGCGCTTACCCGAAGTAGGTTGAATGAGTAGTATAATATCTATCAGGGCTATACATAAATAAACAGGTGCCGTTTTTAATTGTTTCAATGACCGCTTTGTAAATATTAGCCGGAATAGCGGGACAACCCTGGCTACGGCCAATATATCCCTGTTGGGCTATGATTGACTCATTTACATAAGCCGCGCTGTGCATAACAATGCCTCTAACCATTGCATTGTCATTAAAGCCTTTCTCTTTCCCTTCTAACCGTAAGGAAGCGCCATGCTTGCCGGTATAGGTTTCGCCTGTTATATAAAAACCAAGACTGCTTTTATTGCTGTTCATTTCATTGGAGAACCTGGTAGCTACATCGGTTCCGGAATTTTTTCCATGCGCGGCATAGGTATTAAAAATTAATTCACCGCTGGCCATATTGATAACAAATAATCGCTTTTTATCAGATGATAAACTAAAATCAAGTATCGTTAGAATATCATCTCTGCGAACAGTACCCGCATGTACTAATTTTTCAAAACCGGTTAATGCATAAGCAAACGCTTCCTGCGATAAGCCCAAAGAGCCCAAATTAAGACTTTCATAAAGGCCCATTTTTTCTTCCACAAAAGATTTTGCAACGGTGGTTTTGTTCGATAAGGTCGCGGTTCCTTTGGTGGGGTTATTAAAAGCCATGCTCATAAAAACCAGTAAGCCGGCCATTGCCACCACCCTATAACTCCATCTTGTATTTTTTAATGTATACATATTTATGCTATTGAATGTGATAAAAAATTGATCAAACGGTTCACCCAAATGGGCGCTGTACCGTAACAGCTCGGTTTTGGCAAACAGCAAATATACCGATTATACTGCTGAATGGCCTCTAATTAGGTAATTGCAGGAAAGGTTTAACATATAAACTGGAAAATTCATGCATGTTGATCCCCATTCTCCAGCACACCATGACCTAGTATCGCCAAGTTTTAATGACCCCCCTCTTCGCCATTACAAAATGATCCCCAATACGGTATTGAATTTCAAACGGGTGTGGTGTGTGATCTAGCTAAGCTAAAACAGATCAATTCTAGCTTATTTTATAAGGGGGGCAAAAACAAATGGATAAAAGGGTACTGAAATGGCGGATTTTCCCAATAAACAAAAAAAGGGGGCCGTATAAACATACCACCCCGTTACGATTGCCTGCCAAAAAAAATTCATACGTATTATGAAGCCACGGGCATGGCGGGGCCGCCGTAAAAACACCTGACCTATTCACCCTAAGAGCAGGTGTTCGGGTTCAAACCTTATCTTGCAGGCATGCAATCGTATCTGGAAGGACTAAACGAACCGCAACGTGAAGCGGTTACACATATTAAAGGGCCATTAATGATTATAGCCGGCGCGGGAAGCGGAAAAACGAAAGTGTTAACTACCCGTATTGCACACCTGATGGACAAAGAAAAAGTAGACGCCTTTAACATTCTCGCCCTCACATTTACCAATAAAGCCGCTGCGGAAATGAAAGAGCGGATAGAAAAAATTCTGGGTAATTCTGAGGCCAGAAACTTATACATCGGAACTTTTCACAGTGTCTTCGCAAGAATATTACGCGCCGAGGCGCCACGCATCGGGTACCCGAATAATTTTACCATCTATGATACAGATGACAGTCGCTCAGTAATTAAAACCGTCATCAATGAACTCAATTTAGACGATAAACATTATAAGCCCAGTGTGGTAGGCAACCGTATCTCCTCTGCCAAAAATGCCCTGGTTAGCGCCGCTGAATATGCTGTTGATTATTATATTCAGCAGGAAGATACACGCGCCAACCGACCGGCCATCGCGCAGATTTATGCAGCCTATGCCAACCGTTGTTTTAAAAACGGGGCAATGGATTTTGATGACCTGCTGCTGAAAATGTATGAACTGTTACATAACAGTCCGGAAGCGCTAAGCAAATACCAACGCAAGTTCAAATACATATTAATTGATGAGTACCAGGATACCAATACCGTACAGTATCAAATAACCAAATTGCTGGCCGCCATGCACGAGAACATTTGTGTGGTGGGGGATGACGCACAAAGTATTTACAGTTTTCGCGGTGCTACTATCGAAAATATCCTGCAGTTTCAGAAAGATTATGACGATGTAAAAGTGGTGAAGCTGGAACAGAACTACCGTAGCAGCAAAAGTATATTGACTGTAGCCAATACAGTCATCGGCAATAACAAGGGCCATATTCCAAAAAATCTCTGGACGGAAAACAGCGATGGTGAAAAAATCTGCCTGGTTAGAACCATGACAGATAATGATGAAGGAAAATTTGTTGCCGATACCATAAAGGAACAGAAACTACGCAACCATTATTATAACCGCGACTTTGCCATTCTCTATCGCACCAATGCCCAAAGCCGTTCGTTTGAAGAGAGTCTGCGCCGCATGGGCATAGCCTATCGCTTATATGGTGGCGTTAGTTTTTATCAACGAAAAGAGGTAAAAGATTTTCTTTCTTATTTACGGGTAATGGTAAATACAAAAGATGAAGAAGCCCTGAAACGCATTATCAATTACCCCGCCAGGGGTATTGGCAAAACAACAGTTGAAAAATGTGTGATCTATGCTAACGAAAATAAAATTTCGATGTTCGAGGTCTTAACCCGTGCAGCAGAATTTGGTTTTAAAGCAGGTACCCTGGAAACGATTTCGAATTTCGTTACCATGATCCGCTATTTTCAAAGTATGCTTACCGATAAGAATGCATACGATGTGGCAGTGCAGGTGGGTAAACATACAAATATCGTAAAAGAATTATTTACAGATAAAACTTCTGAAGGCCTTGCCCGTTACGAGAACCTGCAGGAATTGCTGAACTCAATTAAAGAGTGGACCGAAAGTCCGGGTAATGAAGATGGAGAGCTGGGTGATAAAACCATGGGGTCGTACTTACAACAGATCACTTTATTAACCGATGCGGATGACGACAAGGAAAACAATGATGTAGTAAAACTTATGACCATACACGCTGCCAAAGGCCTCGAATTTAGTTGCGTTTTTGTTGGTGGGTTAGAAGAAACCCTTTTCCCGAATGCGATGGCCATTAATACCAGGGAAGAACTGGAAGAAGAGCGTCGTTTATTTTATGTAGCTATTACCCGCGCCAAACACCGGCTTTGGTTAACCTATGCCAATTCACGGTATCGTTTTGGTCAGTTGGTTCAAAATGAACCCAGTCGTTTTATCGATGAAATGCCCGAGCAACCTATTGATAAAAGTTATGCCGGCGGTGGTGCCAGAAACCTCGGCGCCGATTGGGGAGGCGGATTCGAACGCATGCAACGCGGTAGCGGATTGGGCGATGCGGCTTCCAGGGCGGAAAAAAGATACGGCCCTCCTCCCGCTAAAAAAACGGAAACCCATAACACAAAGCCCGAATACTTACCCATTACCCCACCCTCCGGTAAAGTAGTGGAACATACACCCAGCACAAATTTCGTAGCAAGCGATACGGCTAACCTCGGGGCGGGTCAACAGGTAGAACACCAGAAATTTGGTTTCGGCACTGTTGCCAAAATTGAAGGCTCGGCACATAACCCGGTTGCCACCATCCAGTTCAAGCTGAATGGCGAGAAAAAAATTATGCTGAATTATGCAAAGTTGCGGATAGTGGAATAAGCGGTTTCATTACGGTCTCTCTAAACTGAACGCTACAATAAATCATACCCCGGGCTGATATTAATCATATTTTAAAGAAGGGGGAGTTGTAATTTGTGCTTATTATTATATAAATAAATTGCCAGAAAATGGAAACTACCGTTGTAAAAGGTAAGCAAGCCGATGTTGCTCCAAAAAAATCTTCTTCTATCGCTATAATAGATGGCAACGAAGCCGCGGTTCATATTGCTTACAAAACAAGTGAAGTGTGTGCCATTTATCCCATCACCCCCTCTTCAACCATGGGTGAGTTTGCAGATGAATGGAGCAGCGATAACAGAGAAAATATTTTTGGGGAAGTACCCAAAATAATAGAAATGCAAAGCGAAGCAGGAGCCGCCGGGGCCATTCATGGTGCACTGCAGGGTGGCGCATTGGCCTCTACCTTTACCTGCTCACAGGGTTTATTGCTGATGATACCTAATATGTATAAAATAGCGGGGGAACTTACGCCCACCGTTTTTCATATTGCCGCCAGATCGCTCGCAACACACGCATTATCAATCTTTGGCGATCATAGTGATGTAATGGCCGTTCGCTCTACCGGATTTGCTATGTTATTTGGTAACAATGCACAGGAAGCGCACGATATGGCCATGATTGCCACATCAGCTACACTTCACTCCAGCATCCCCTTCCTGAATATTTTTGATGGCTTCCGTACCTCACACGAACTAAACGAAGTTGATATTATACCTGATTCCATCATCACAGACATGATTGATGTGAATGATGTAGCCCGTCACCGTTATCGTGCCCTTAACCCCGAAAATCCTTTTATTCGCGGTACTGCACAAAACCCCGATGTATTCTTCCAAAGCCGTGAAGCCTGTAATGAATACCACCGGAAAGTGCCCGAAATAGTTGAAGCTACGATGCAAAAACTTGAAAAACTTACCGGCCGTGCCTATAAACTATTTGAATATTATGGTCATGCGGAAGCCGAAAATATCATCATAATCATGGGGTCTGGCTGCGGTGCCGTTCAGGAAACCGTTGACTATCTGAACAATAAAGGAGAAAAAACAGGATACCTGCATATACATTTATTCAGACCGTTCTCTGTTAAACATTTTATCAATGCCATACCCAAAACCGTAAAACATATTGCCGTACTCGATCGCTGCAAAGAAACCGGCGCTATTGGCGAACCGCTTTATATGGACGTAATCAACGCCCTGCATGCCGGATGGGAAAATACAATGCCTACCGTTATTGGTGGCCGATATGGACTCGCTTCCAAGGAATTTAATCCGGGTATGGTAATGGCAGTATTTAATGAGCTGAAAAAAGACAAACAAAAAAACAGCTTTACCATTGGTATAGAAGACGATGTAACCCATACCAGTTTAGCTTTCGATAAAACATTCTCACTGGAGGACCAGCACCTGTTCCGCGGGCTGTTCTTTGGCCTGGGTGCCGATGGTACGGTTAGCGCCAACAAGAACACGATTAAAATTGTGGGCGACGTAACCGATAATCATGTACAGGGCTATTTTGTATATGATTCTAAAAAATCAGGCTCACTAACCGTTTCTCACTTACGATTCAGCAAAAAACCTATCCGTTCAACCTACCTGATTAACTCTGCCAATTTTGTTGCCTGCCACCATTTTCAATATTTAGAGAAATACGATTTATTGAAAGACGCACAACACGGAGCTACCTTTTTACTGAATGCCCCATTTAATAATGAAGATGTTTGGCATAACCTTCCTCAAAAAATACAGGAAGAAATTATGGATAAAAAGCTGAAGCTATATGTAATCAATGCTTCCAGGGTTGCCAAAGAAACCGGAATGGGTTCCCGTATCAACGCTATTTTACAAACCTGCTTCTTCGCTATTTCGAATGTAATACCTAAAGAGGAGGCCATCAGTTATATCAAAAATGCAATCAAAAAAACATACGGCAGAAAAGGAGAAGCCATAGTGCAAAAGAATTTTGATGCCGTTGATAAAACACTTGAAAATTTATCACTGATAGACTATTCAAATTTTACCATTGGTACCAAAGCCATTGAGCCCGCTATCTCCGGACGGGCTCCCGATTTTGTACAACAGGTACTGGCCAGGATCATAGCCGGCGAAGGAGATGATCTGCCGGTAAGCGCTTTCCCGGCAGATGGCACCTATCCTTCCGCTACCACCCGTTATGAAAAAAGAAATATCGCCGAGCAGGTTCCTGTTTGGGATGCGAGCCTTTGTTCTCAATGCGGTAAATGTTTCTTCGTTTGTCCGCACGCTGCCATTCGTCCTAAAGTTTACAATAACGACTTATTGGTAGATGCCCCCGATTTTTTCAAACACACAGCGCCCATTGGTAAAGAATTTTTTAAAGACACAGAGTCTTATACCCTACAGGTGGCTGTTGAAGATTGTACAGGTTGTAATCTTTGCGTTGAAGTTTGCCCGATAGAAAGCAAAACACAGCCGGGCCATAAGGCTATCAATATGACTGATGTTCGGCCACTGAAAGAAACTGAAAAACAAAACTGGGATTTCTTTATTTCACTGCCCGATATCGACAGAACACGGGTTAACCGCAATACTGTAAAAGGTTCTCAGTTACTGGAACCCCTGTTCGAATTCTCCGGCGCCTGCAGCGGCTGTGGCGAAACCCCCTATTTAAAATTACTGACACAATTATTTGGCGACAGGATGATCGTTGCCAATGCAACCGGTTGCTCTTCTATTTTTGGCGGAAACCTGCCTACCACACCCTGGAGTAAAAACGCCCAGGGCCTCGGACCAGCTTGGGCCAACTCGCTTTTTGAAGATAATGCCGAGTTTGGATTGGGTATTAAGTTAGCTACCGACATGAAACGTAATTATGGACTCTCCTTATTAAAATCATTACGGGAAGAGGTGGGCGACCAGCTTACGGATGCTATTCTTACTAATGTGGAAGCGAATGAAGCAGAAGTGATTCAGCAGCGTAAGAATGTAAATGAATTAAAAACAAGGTTAAAGCTGATTGATAAACCCGCAGCAGGATTATTATCCCAGATAGCCGAATTCCTCGAACACAAATCCATGTGGATTGTAGGTGGTGATGGATGGGCCTATGATATCGGCTTTAGCGGTTTGGATCACGTTTTATCTACCGGCGAAAATATCAATATTCTGGTACTGGATACCGAAGTATATTCCAATACCGGCGGACAAAAATCTAAATCATCCCCGATAGGCGCAAGCGCTAAGTTTTCTATCAAAGGAAAAACAACAGGTAAGAAAGATCTTGCTATGCAGGCTATTGCGCACGGTACCGCTTTTGTTGCAGAAATTGCGATGGGCGCCAATGATGTACACGCGCTTAAAACCATTCTCGAAGCAGAAGCGTTTCCCGGCCCTTCTATTATTATTGCCTACAGCCATTGCATTGCGCACGGGTATGATATGTGCCACGGCCTGGACCAACAGGATCTGGCTGTAAAAACAGGATACTGGCCACTGTTCCGTTACAATCCATTGAAAGAGCAGGGACAAAGATTTGTATTAGATAGTAAAGACCCCTCGGTTCCATTGGAAGAGTTCATGTATCATGAAAACCGTTTTGCAACCATTAAAAATAATGATCCTGAAAGAGCAACAGCATTCCTGGCAATGGCCAATGAGGGCCTGCGGCAACGCTGGGATAGGTTACAGGCACTAAAATCACTCTGATTGCCTGGCCATTTTTTCTAATACTGAAGGGGGTATCTCATTTGAGGTTCCCCTTTTTTTATTGTAGAAGGTGGGTGGGTCAGGCAGGATTTGTTTCTGTTTTTCCTTTTTTGCCCGTATCGGCCGTTTTGCTCCAGATGAGCTGGTGATCCTTTGGATCCGCTTTTGTTTCATTAATGTGAAGGATGAAGCCTTCTTTTGTACCCGCCAGAACCGCCAGCATTAATGAGGTGGAAATATATTTGCCTTTCATAAAGTTGGATTGATGGTGTTTGATAATTTGATTTTGCAAAGCTACATCGCTTCAAATCAATAAAATATGACATTTGGCAGGTATTTCTATATTGGGAGTGATTTAACATGTTTGAAACGGGTATCCTTAAAACGATAGAGCTGCCTTGTATCTGGCCGGTTTTGTTTTCGATATCCGAAAATTATACCTTTTATCGGCCTCTCCGGTAAGCGGCAGGGCTTCTCACCAATGCTTTTAATTAATTTTGCCGCAATCAGCTAAATGAAAGAACTATGATACAAACAGGCAACCCGGTGATCAGCATCTATACCGAAATGACGCCCAACCCGGAAACCATGAAATTCGTGGCCAATAAATTATTATATCCGGGCAGAAGCATCGACTTTGGTGATGAAACACTTTCCGGGCCCTCACCACTGGCAAAAGAACTGTTTAGTTTCCCTTTTATTAAAAGTGTATTCATTGCCAGCAACTTTGTTACGCTTACTAAAACAATAGAAACAGAAGACTGGCAGGATGTAATACCCGCGGTAAAAACCTTTTTGAAAGAGTACCTCGAAAACGGTGGTTTGGTAGTGAATGAAGAAGAAGTTGCCAAAGTAAAACAGGAAGCCAGCAATACCGTAAGCGCCGATGATGATGATATTGTGAAAAGAGTGAAAGAGTTACTCGAAAACTATGTGAAACCCGCTGTTGAAATGGATGGTGGCGCTATCCAGTTCAAAAGCTATAATGAGGGTATTGTAAACCTGATGTTACAGGGAAGTTGCAGCGGCTGCCCCTCTTCCATGATTACACTGAAAGCGGGCATTGAAGGAATGATGAAACGAATGATACCCGAAGTAAAAGAAGTAGTAGCCGAAGCTGAATAATTTTTTTCCGTACATTTAAAAATGACCCTCCCTGAACTCTATCAGCAATTCATAACCGGAATTCAGCAAACCGGAGTTATTGAGTTTATTGCGGTCTTCGCGGGTATTGGCAGTGTGTGGTTCAGCCGCAAAGAAAATATCCTGGTATACCCGGTAGGGCTTGTCAATACCCTGTTCTATATCTACCTGAGTATAAAGGGAAATTTACTGGGCGAAGCGAGTGTTAACCTCTATTACACCATCATGAGTATCTACGGATGGATACTGTGGTCTAAAAAAGACAAACAAAATCAGGAAGTTCTTTTACACATCACATTCAGTACCCGGAAAGAATGGATTCAGCAAATACTGTTTTTTTTACTTTTCTATGGCGCCATTTTTGCCTCACTCAGTTGGGCCAAACAGGCATTTGCACCGGAAGCCATCCCATGGGCCGATGCCTTTGCTTCTGCAACTGCCTACACAGGCATGTGGCTTATGGCAAAGAAAAAAGTTGAAAGCTGGCTCTGGTGGATGGCAACAAATATCGCTTCTGTTCCGTTATACTTTATAAAAGGATATGTGTTTACGAGTGTGCAGTTTGTGCTATTGCTGGTATTAGCGGTTGCCGGGTGGGCAGAATGGAGAAAACGCGGGGGAATTTCGAATGTTGAAGTATAAGAATTGTACAGACATTAAAAATAAAACGATGAAAAAGACCTGTTTACTGATTGGTTGTTTACTGCTGGTAAGCGCCTTACCGCTTAATGCGCAAAATATAAAAGCATTGGTAGGTGGAACCTTAATTGATGGTTTTGGTGGAAAGCCTGTATATAATAGTGTGATTATTATAGAAAACGAAAGAATCAAAACAGTAGGTACGGTTGGGGCTACCCCTATTCCCAAAAACGCGGAGATCATTTCAACCGAAGGGATGAGTGTATTGCCCGGCTTGTGGGATATGCATGTGCATTTGATGATTAACGGGCATAGTGATTACGATCATTGGGACAGTGCCTATATGAAAGATTTTGAAAAAGTAATCATGCCCGCTTCGGCACATCAATTGCTTATGGCCGGCGTAACCAGCGCACGTGATTTAGGAGGGCCTTTGGAAGCAAGTGTGAATACTAAAAAAAGAATAGATAAAGGTGAAATCCCGGGTCCTACACTGTATGTATCCGGCCCTTTTATACAACACAAACCCTATCCGCATACGGAAGCCTACCGTTGGGGAGTGAATGGTGTGGAAGATGCCAGGGCAAAAGTCAGAAAGATAGCGGCAGCGGGCGTGAATGTGGTAAAATTAATTGACCAGGACGAAATGACCTTAGAAGAAGCACAAGCGGTAGTAGATGAGGCGCATAAATTAAATTTACCCGTAGTAGGACACGCGCATCGGCCCAATGAAATAAGAGTGGGGATGAAAATTGGCGTGGATTGTTTTGAACATACAGGGCTTTCTTCTTCCCCGGAATATCTGGAAGATATTATGCAGTTGATTAAAGAGAGAACGGCACAAATGAACAAAGGGCCTTTTTTCTGGACACCCACCGTAGAAGGATTGTACAATTACGAATATGTAAGAGATAACCCCGAAAAATTAGATGATGAATCATGGCATTTAGATATGCCTGATTATATTATAAAAGATATCCGGGAATCATTAAAGTATCCCGCGCGCATGCCATATTTTCAATTAACCCCTGTGCGCAGACCCACATTGGAAAGAAAAATCAATCAACTAAAAAACGCGGGAGTGGTTTTACTGGTAGGAACAGACAGTGGCATACCTATGAAATTTCATAGCCAAAGTACCTGGAATGAATTAGATGTGTGGGTGAACAAATTTGGCTTTGATCCTATGTATGCCATCAAAGCCGCCACTTATTGGCCCGCATTGGCCATGAGAGCAGATAAAGAATATGGAACCATTAGCGAAGGCAAATACGCGGATATTATCGCGGTAAAGGGTGATGTATTGAGATATATTAACTTACTGCAAAAAGTAGACCTTGTGTATAAGCATGGCAAGAAAGTGAAATAAAGAGGTAGCTTTTATTCCAAACGTATGATTGAGGGGAAGATATCCATTAAGTATTATCTTATATTAATATCTCCATGATGTAAGGTCGGCTCCTTTGGGCGCTCTCTGTTTTACTTCTTCGGCCCATTTTTTTATAAACATTTGGTTGTATCGCATACGGGTAATATAATTGGGAAGCGTGGGATCACCGTTCCAGCAATGTTCTGCCCTGTCTCCATAAGCTACTTCACAATTGCAGGAAGGGTTACTCAGTTTCTTAAGCATATCCTCAGCGGTATAAACAGCATTGTTTAAATAATAGTTATCCATATCGCCCACATACAAATGAATCTTACCTTTTAGTTTCTCACCAATTAAAGGCCAGTCTCTTTTAATGATATGTGTCAGATCATAATTATCCCGCCAGTGCCGGGCTACAGAAGTATCAATAACACCGGTATATTTATCATAGATCCGTTTGGGATATCCATCTGTATCCATGGGAGAAAATACGGCTTCCCAAATATCAAACTGGTCGCCACTACGACTACGGGAACCCAATGCCAGTTCCCGCTGGTTCATTTCTTTAACAGTTGCACTGATATGGCCCAGGTAATTACGGTGTCCGGGACGTTGTAATTTTTTAAAATCACTCGCTACGAAATAGGCGTTTTTATCGTTGTAAATATCAATGGAAGTATAATGGTGAAAATCAATTGGGTCGGGACAAGCAGCATAACATCCATTGTATTCATCGGGATAAAAAATCTGTGCAGCCAATACTTCCCATCCACCGGTGGAACCGCCGTACATAAACCTGGCCCATCCTTTTCCAATACCGCGAAAACGGTTTTCAATTTCCGGGATGAGTTCGTAGGTGATGGCATCACCGTAAGGACCAAGGTTGGCCGAGTTAACGGCATAAGAATCATCGTAGTAAGGATTGGCATGTTGTATTTCAATGGCAATCACCCTGGGAAAATCCACTCCGGTCCATTGTTTATAAAAACCATATTCTTCCTGTTGTTGTATAATATTATACCCGGTAATGTGAAATCGGTCGCTGGTATCGGGTACTAAAGCAGGATCGGGTGCAGTGGTGCGAAAGCCTTCGAAGTTGGTAGGGAAATGCCCGTGAAAAATGGCCAGCGGGTATTTTACATCCCGATGTTCATCAAAACCCTCTGGTAAAAGTATATGAGCGCCAAGGTACATGGGCCTACCCCAGAATTCGGAGAGCATTTTACTCTGAATCTTTATATGTTTAATATACTTAGTGTCTTCCGGTTCTTTTATGGGTGGTATTTCCTGGTCAATGGTGATGGATATTTCATTGGATGCCGCCGGATCAATATGTATTTTAACGGGTGTTGAATAAATATTACCAGGCGCCTGGTTCCAATGCTGGCCTTCACCCCTGTCCATGGGCAGTTTTACGGTATGTCCTGTTTTTAAATGAAAGGTTTCATATTTATGGAGCAGGGCTTGCACATAGTAATCACCGGCGGGTATATTGTTTAACCGTTCTACAGGGTAACCAAAAGCGTCAACACTAACCAGTTGTGATTTGCCTGTTTGCCAGTTTTCTACATCTTTACCAAATACCATTTGTGTATTGGTGGCATCACTAATTTGAAACCGTGGTTCTTTTGCCTGATTAGTAGAAACTAACAAGAGCAACCTTCCATCTAAACCAGCTTGTTTGAGATTGGGGGAAATATTGATGCGGAAACTTTGTGCGTTTGCAGAAAGCAAAAGAAACAGCAAGGCTGCTGAAAACAGTATTTTTCGCATAAGGATGATTTAGGTTTAAAGATAAACAATTTTTATAGCCCCCATTTTTTCAAGAGCTTTTGCACTTCTTTAGTCCAAATGGCATACCCCTCACTATTCATGTGTAGCCTGTCTTCTTTAAAAAATTTCGGATCTGCCCTACCATCTTTATCCAACATTTTTGAAAATAAATCTATACAGTATAAGTGATCGTCTTTACGCACCAATTGTTTAAGTCTCAGATTGAATTCTTTTTGTTTATCAAAATCCTGCGTTCGGGAAGGACTGGGTTTGATCGCGAAAAAAACGATTCGGGTTTCAGGTGAAAGCCTCTTTGTTTTTTGGATAAACGTTTTAATATCTAATAATATCTTTTCAACAGATTTGCCCGCATTAATGTCGTTTTCACCTTCATAAAAAAATATAATTTTAGGTTTATGAGGCGCAACTATCCGGTCAAAATAAAAATTAGCATCACTTGTTTGCGAACCCCCAAAACCCCGGTTAATTACTTTGAGGGTTCTATTAGAAAAATCTTTTTCATAACTCTCCCACATACGAATAGACGAACTTCCGTAAAGCAAGATTTGTTCCTGAACCGGCTTATAAAAAGAGTCGGTTTTTTCAAAAGCCAGAATTTCACTTCCAAAGGGATTTGTTTGTGCGTTTATTTTTCCTAAAAAAAGAACAGAGATACAGACACAGACTAGTAAAGAAAGATGTTTCATATTATTGGGGGGTTAAAATGTTACGTAAACGATTAATTAATTTTGTAATGGTGAAATTAAAGCAAAAATAATTCTCTCATTAATACATTGCCCTAAACGTCAACTTCGCCCGGAATTTTTTCAAAATACGATTGAAAGTACTCCATTTTTCAAATAAGTACTTTCTCTTTTTTAATATCAGTATAGGTCTTTACAGGTAAGGTTTTTAATTGAATAAGAATAAGATAGATTTAGCTGTTGTTCAATTGGTTAAAAATTTATCATCATACCATTTTGCTGGATTATTTATGATGTATTCCGAAATGGTTTGATAGGATTGTTCGTTGCGAATAATGTGTTCGTAGTAATTGCGTTGCCATAATTTACCCAATCGAATATTTTTCAAATTACATATATCAATACATGCATTTGTTACCAATGATTTGTACGCACCAACAATATCACCAATCGTTGCCGGATTATCGTCCCCCCGTAGGGGCAACCCTTGCGGTTGCCCCATTTGCGGTTGCCCCATTTGCGGTTGCCGTTTATCATTTTGAACATTATCATTTTGGGCAGCAGGGGTAAACCCTGCCCCCACGTTGTTTAACACAATAATACCGTGCATGTGGTTGGGCATTATTTGAAATACATCCAATTCGCAATTCGTAAACCGTTTGGGTAATTTCGCCCATTCATTAAATGCCACCATTCCAAATTCATTCAATTTCATTGTTGGGGCAATCGTTGGGGCAATCGTTGGGGCAATCGTTGGGGCAATCGTTGGGGCAATCGTTGGGGCAATCGTTGGGGCAATCCCTTGCGGTTGCCCTTTTTGGGCAGGGGTAAACCCTGCCCCTACGATTTCGCCAAAACGGTGTGTCCTGTTATCACAACATATCGTAATGAAATACAATCCCGCCTGCGAATAATCGTATCCTTTTAATCGGATAGAAACGCGGTGATGAATTTGTGGGCTGTAGGTAATAGAAAAATATATTTAACCCAATGTACTGAGTTACTTATATATAAAAAACGAATGGGTTGATTTCAGGTATAAATACCTAATCATGAGTATGCAAGAATTCTCACATTCCTTCATTCTCTCTTCCATGCCATACCACGTTACTTTTCTTTTGCTGATGATTGATTCTATTTAAAAAAATGTTTATCAAGACGAGTATTATAATCAATTAACCATTTCCCGAATAAAAATAATTCTTGATGAAGGCGAGCTGTAACCCTTGCAATATCCAATAATCTTTTTTCGATTCTTTCCTGCTTACGGGTTTGTAGGGCGAAATAAGTTTTGGCAAATGCTATAGATGGCTTGGTGGTATCGCCGTTTTGCGCAATCAAATAACAGGCATAACGCGTAAGGGAGATAAGTTCTTTTTTCATACTATTTATTTTATGCTACTCCATTTAAATTCGGGTTTATTTAATATATAAACCGGTTTTGAAATATCTTCTCGTCTCTTCATCCACAAAATAAACATAACACCCCTTCATCCCTCGAGTCATCAATGTTCGATAAGTATTCTTGATCACCAGGTCAAGCATCGATTTGGTTTCATCTGGATTCTCTCGTAAAAGTCTTTTATATCCTTTTACAGAACTATCAGAGCTGGCACGTTTAGATGCATCGGTAATTACCATACCGTTCCTGATAACTAAATCTTCCCCTACAATTACTCCAATGTAATCGACCTCAAGACCCTGGCATGTGTGTATACAGCCAATTTGGTTTACTGATTCAGGGCTTATAATCCACGTACTACCATCTTCGGTCAAATTCCACTTCATTCTAAAATCATACGCTGGGAATTCAATATCATAAGCAGCAGGATTTGTTTTACTGGGCCATCTCCAGCAATATCCTGCTACCATTCTTGCACGGTTATTGATTTTGTTTTTTTCAAAAATGATGTCACGTAAAACTGCCGGACTGTCCACTATCTTAAAATCATATTCTATATCAACTAAGTCTTCGTTAACTGTTTCTCTAATTTGTAAAACATTGTCCAGCCATGCTAAATAACCATCAGAGCCATTACACCTAAATTGGGAGTTGAGTTCAAGCACTGTTATGGTGGCCCTTGCCCGGGATGCCCATATTTCTATTTCCTGCTTTCGGCCAATATCTTTTAAGGTAACACGCTGGTCTTCATCAAGAAAAAATATAGAAAACTTTGATGCTGCAATGATTTCTTTAATCTGGTTCTCGCCAAGATTACCAAATAATCCGCTGTGTTTATTTAAACGGTGTGCTTCATCAACAACCAAAGCATCAAACTCGTTGTTTTTCGTTTCAATAAACGCTCCGGATCCCCTAAAAAGATTACGTATAACAGTAGGTCTTATGCTACCCGTGAGCCTTGCCTCATAAACCGCTCTTGGGGCCGCATTTTTTGAAACATACTGTGCCAATAAACCCAGTTTGGTTAACTGTACTAATAAATTAATGGCAACAACGGATTTACCCGTGCCTGGTCCGCCTTGCACAATTAGCACCTGTTTATTTTTGTCACTTGCCTTTTTAGCCAAAGCCAATGCGTTTTCATACACCACTTTCTGATCGTCAATCATCACAAATTCCTGGTTACCCTTAATCATTTTCCCGATGCTGTCGGCAAGTAGTTTGGAGGGCCTGATTTTCCCATTTTCAATCCGGAATAGAATATTGGTTTTGTCTCCGTACTTGATATGTTTTTTTATAAAGTCCCTTAGTTTCCCCGCATCGCTTTTCAAAAAAACAGGCGCTTTGCCTATATATTCAGCATAGAACTTGTTTTTGATTACATCGTCTTCCATATAATTGTGCAGATAAGCACAGGGATGCAGGCCAATGTTTTCTGTGTATACAACTTCATTAAATCCCCGCAAGAGTGTAGCATAGGACCATGCCTGATAAGATGGGTGTGTATGTTCTCCGATTCTTCCACCTACATAGGTTTCTACAATCGAATCCTTTGAAGTGAGTTTTGCTTCCGACCACTGTTTCAGTTCAATCAACATTGCACAATCGGCATAATCTTCGTTTTGCCCTGAAATAATAAAATCTATTCGTTTGCCTGTTTGAGGAATCTGGTATTCAATTGCAACCCCACAATCTCCCGGAATTTCAGGATCACGCATTATTCTGTCCATGTACACAAGAGAAGAAGCCCATGATTTTATTTCTGCAATACCAACGCCACGATTTAGTTTCTTTTTTACATTACTCAAGACAATGTTTTCAATATCGTTTGTTAGTACGTCATCCAGAAACTGTTCCTTATTGGCGTTATATACAATCATAGTTCATTGTATTTTTTAGCTGTTCCTTTTGATTTCTCTACCGGATATTTTTCACCATTCCGAATAATTTTTTCCATAATGATTTCTTTAACATCAAACCCATATTTATCGGCTAATAAAAAACCAAAAGCAAACACATCCGCCAATTCTTCCTTTACTTTTTCTTTGTTGGCATCACCGGCCGATTTCCATAAAAATACTTCTAACAATTCGCCCGCTTCTACACTTAATGCTAAAGCTAAATCTTTGGGATTATGAAATTGGTTCCAGTCTCGCTCGTTACGGAACTGTATTAGTGCTTCGGTTATTTCTTGTATATCTTTCATTGTGTTCTCCTAATTTATATGGTAATCAAATTACACTATTTATTTTAGTTATCCCTATCCGGCAACTGTTTCCCCGCATTCGCTCCCATCTTTTTCAACTCCTCTATCTTACCAATAATATTGCCCCGGCCGGTTGATAATTGTTTGAAGGCATTATCATAATTAGATTGTGCTTCGCCGATTTTTTTGCCCACCGTTTCCAGGTTTTCCAGAAAACCACAGAACTTATCGTACAACAAACCCGCTTTCTCCGCTATCTCTATGGCATTTTTATTTTGTAGTTCTACTTTCCACAAGTCGGCAATAATCTTTAATACGGCCAACAGGTTGGTAGGACTTACCAGCATGATCTTTTTATCATACGCGTACTTCCATAATTGCGTATCTGTTTTTACCGCTTCTAAAAACGCGGGTTCAATGGGTATGAATAGCAACACATAATCAAGCGCCCGCGCGTATTTGGGATAATTCTTTTTACTGAGGCCATCAATATGCGCGCGGACAGATTGAATATGATTTTTCAAGGCCCTTTCCTGCTCTGCGGTACCGGCTTCTAACACATATTGGTCCCAGGCAATCAGCGATACTTTAGAATCAATAATTACTTTGCGCTGGTCGGGATAAGAAATGATCACATCCGGCTGCAGGCCATGGCCCTGATCATCTTTAATAATAGTACCGGCATTATCGCGAATAAATTCCTGGGTAACATATTCTCTTCCCCTGGTTAAACCGCTGTGTTCGAGAATGGTTTCGAGTATCATCTCGCCCCAGTTACCCTGCATTTTTACATTGCCCTTTAAGGCCAAGGTTAGGTTATTGGCTTCCTGGCTTACCTGCGCGCTCATCTGTACCAGCTTATCTATTTCCTTACCCAGGCTAAACCTTTCTTTCGACTCCTTTTCGTAGGTTTCTTCTACTTTCTTTTTAAAATCACCCAGTTCAGCTTTCAGGGGTTTGAGTATCTCGCCAATTTTTTCTTCGTTGGATTGGGCCATTTGCTGGCTATTGCGCTTCATGAGGGTATCGGCTATCTCGGCCATTTCTAATTTCAATTGCTCACTTAGTTTAGAGCCATTGGCCCTGGCTTCATCCAATGCCTGTTGGGTGATGGTTAACTGCGTTTCGGCGCTAGCCAGCCTGGCAACCAGCTTTTCCCTTTCTAATTGAGCCAAACTAACAGCAGACTGTGCCAACAGCGCTTGCAACTGTTTCTCTTTCACCTGCTCCTGCAAAGCCATTAATTGCCCCGTATAGATAGCCCGGGCCAATAGCCAGCCAATAATAGCAGCTACCGATGCAACACCAACCAAACTTATGATGAATACGGATTCCATGTTCTGTATTTTGTTTGTTACAAATCCAACTTATTTGTTTACCACTAAATATCACTCCCGATTTTTATTGCCATTTGTTAAGACTGTTATTTTGTAGCAGGCTTTTCATTTGTGTAATGGCAATTTTATTGAGTTGCAAAAGTCTTTCATTTTGTGCCAGACATTGATAAACAAATACAGCATTGATGCTTTCTAAATTAGATAACATAACCAATTGTTCAATAGTAGCGGATGAATCGCCGCCTCATCATCCTATCCGAACCATAATCTGGTGAAACAAAGTACTGAAATTTGCCCACTCATACACAGTATTGATTTTATAAGTAGTTTTATCTATCTTATATTAAAATATATTACGTGAAAACTATTTTCTCTTTTGTACTCTTCCTGATTGCCTGTAACCTTCCCGCGCAGAAAATTAAATTCTTTACGATTAATAAAGACAGCACGCGGTTTACCCTAACCAGCGAAGGCGCCTCTCACCTGGCTTCTCTTCCGATGAAATGTATTTTACAACAATACCCCAATAAGATTAATCATACGGCAATAGGGGATAGTGATCAAATACTTACGCCCGTTCAACAGCACCCTGCTTTTTATGGTTGTTTTGATTGGCATAGCAGCGTGCACGGACACTGGATGCTGGTGCGTTTATTAAAACAGTTTCCCGAATTAAAAGAGCGGGCCGCTATCAGACAATTGTTATCTACTACCCTCACCGTTGCCAATATGAATCAGGAAACAAATTATTTTAAAGAGCCGCTAAATAAAAGTTTTGAAAGAACCTATGGTTGGGCCTGGGTTTTAAAATTACAGGAAGAGCTCATTACCTGGAACGATCCCGATGCCGGTAAGTGGCGCAACGCCTTACAGCCCCTATGCGATACGGTGATTCAAGTATGGACGCGGTTCCTGCCCAAACAAACCTATCCCAACAGAACCGGTGTGCATGGTAATACCGCCTTTGGTTTAAGTTTTGCATTGGATTATGCACGCACAACCAAAAATATTGCTTTTGAAAAAGAGCTCATAAGCGCGGCCCGGCGTTTATATGTAAAAGATACATCCGCGCCTACGATTTGGGAGCCGGATGGTTCTGATTTTTTTTCTCCATCATTAATGGAGGCAGATTTAATGCGGAAGGTTTTAGACAAGCCCGGCTTTAGAAACTGGTTTAATAATTGGTTATCCGCCAAATCATTACAGCATTTAACCTCTTTACCGAAAGTGTCTGATAGAACAGATTTGCAGATTGTGCATTTAGATGGACTGAGTTTTAGCAGAAGCTGGTGTATGTCTGGTATTGCCAGGCAATTACCCAAAAATGATAAAAGAAAATCCCTGTTACTTAACTCGTCTTTAAAACATTTACAAGAAAGCCTTTCCAATGTGGCTTCCGGTAATTATGGTGGGGAGCATTGGTTGGCCAGTTTTGCGGTGTATGCGATTAGCGGGGGGAATGAATAGTAAGGGGCATTTTGGTGGGCCAATAAGGTTACTAATAAAAATTGGGCACATATGTGGATTCAGGAAGGCCTTGCAACCTGCAGATTTTGAAGAAGGCCAAAAATACCGGGTAATTGGCAATCTAACAACTATGAAAACTTTCTCCGATATTGCAATATCAATGCCCCTCCCCTTCATGAAAAAAATATTCCTTTTCTCTGCCTTGTCCCTCACCTATGCTTTAACTACAGCGCAAAATGCATTACCCGCAAGCTGGAAAGCTTACCTGATAAGGCAAGACAGTATCCCGGTTATTTTTACATTACAATCCGGAAAAGAGAATGGTCATTCTGTATTGTATGTGCCGAATACATCAGAAAAGATCACCATCAAACAGGTAAGGGTAACCAAAGACTCGGTAAACTTTTCCATGCCGGTATTTGAGTCGGCTTTCTTATCCAAAAAAAATACAGACGGTAGTTTAGAAGGCACCTGGACAAAAGGAACGGGCGCGGGTTTTCAGGTATGGCCCTTCTATGCATATCCGGAAAAAGCTTCATTGTTAAAAACAGGACAGGCAAAAGCCAATCTCAGCGGTAAATGGGATGTTACCATTACCAGGCAAAACGGAACCTTACGCAAAGCGGTGGCCGTTTTCAATCAACAACAGAATCAACTCAGCGGCACTTTCTTAACACCCAGCGGCGATTATCGTTATTTGGAGGGAAACCAAACTGCCGATTCTCTCCGGCTCTACGCTTTTGATGGTTCACATGCATTTCTATTTACTGCCAAAGTGGACGATGCCAATACCCTTTCTGGGGGGCTCTTTTATTCGGGTAATAATGGAAAAGAAAAATGGGTGGCTATCCGCAACGAATCAGTTCCCTTACCAGCTCAGGATCAGCCCACCCAATTGCGTGAGGGCGAGAGCAGACTCGCGTTTCGTTTCAACGATCTAAACGGAAAACAGGTATCCATCCTTGATGAGCGTTTCCGTAATAAAGTGGTAATCGTACAGATCATGGGATCCTGGTGCCCCAATTGTATGGATGAAACAAAGTTTTTAAGCGAGTACTATCATCAAAATAAAAGCAGGGGTGTAGAAGTGGTTGCCCTCGCCTATGAAAACTCAACCGATATAGAAAGATCAAAGAAAAGCCTGCGAAAATTTCAACAGCTTTTTAACGTACAATACCCGATGCTGATTACCGGTGCCACGGCAAGTGATGACAACAAGACAGAAAAAACATTACCACAACTAACGCCTATCCGTTCTTTTCCCACTACCATTTTTATTGATAGGAAAGGAAATGTACGGAATATCAAAGGCGTTTTCTACGGACCGGGCAGCGGCATATATTTTGAAGATTTCAAAAAAGAATTTTACGAACAGATGGATGCGTTGTTGCTTGAAAAATAAATGGGTAATGTTAATGCGGGAGAAAGATTATCAACCCCCTCTGCGTACGTTTCCGCGCACGAAATACAAAAACCCACGACCAGCGTGGGTTTTATTCCTTAAAAGTGGTGTACTTACACTATCTCAAAAAATATTTATGCCGGAATTGAAATAATAAATGTTGAACCTATTGCTTCTTTGGTTTCTACTTTTAATTCTCCGCCATGCGCTTTTACAATATCGTAACTTAAACTCAATCCCAATCCGGTTCCCTGCCCTGTGGGTTTGGTGGTGAAAAAGGGTTGGAAAATTTTGTCTAATACTTTTGGGGGGATGCCGTTGCCATTGTCTGATACCCGCACTTCAACCCCCTGCGGTCCCCCTGGGAGGGGGACGGTTCTTTTGGTGGTTACCGTTACAGTTGGATTGTATCCCTGTCCGTCCGGCAGGCGGGCTTCTCCCAATTGCTTTTTCTTTTCGGCAACTGCATAAAAGGCATTGGTAATCAGGTTTAAAACCACCCGTCCAATATCCTGTGGTATCACATTAATCATATCTACAGAATCATCAAAATCAGTGATAAGTGTGGCATTGAAATCTTTGTCTTTCGCTCTTAAACCATGATAGGCCAGTCGTAAATATTCATCTGCCAATGCATTTATATCCGTAGGTTCTTTTACACCATTACTACTGCGGCTGTGTTGCAGCATCCCTTTTACAATGGCATCGGCACGTTTGCCGTGGTGGTTTATCTTTTCTTCATTGGATTCAATATCATTTGCAATCGCTTTCACTTGCTCAAGATTACCTATTTCGATCTCAGCTTTCATTTCACCAATCAATTCTTTATTCACTTCACTGAAATTATTGACGAAATTTAGCGGGTTTTGTATCTCATGTGCTATACCTGCGGTAAGTTCTCCAAGGGAAGCCATTTTTTCGGATTGAATGAGTTGGCTCTGCGTTGATTTCAGGTTTTCCAATGTTTGTCGTATCTCACTGGTTTGTCTGCTTACTTCTTCTTCCAGCACTTTTTGTTGGATGAAAGCCTGCTCCCTTTTTTCTTCGGATAGTTCCAGTACTGTCTGAGCATTTGCCTGTACCTCTTGTATCATCTCTTTAAAGCGCATGGATACATAAATCAGTAAGGAAAAAGGAAAACCAAGATTAAAAAAGGAATTGAATAACAAACCAGAATACTGCGATTCAAAGAGATTTGGTAAAATTAAATTCAATATAAACCCCCCTAATAAAATAGAAATTGTAAAAATTAAACCTCCAACAATGGCCCATTGGGCACCCATCAGATTTTTCCATGAAGTAATGACATAATACAAACATATACCAAATACAAAAATGAAAGAACCCCCATAGGTATACTGGAAGATTATAGAAAAAGAACTGTTTAAAAAAGTCATTATTTCGTTCACTACTATTAAAATAATGAGGCTAAGAATAAGCTTGTTTTTTATTTTTCTTTTGAAAACTTTGATTAAAAGAATGGGCAGGAATAATACTATTGTGGAGATTTGAAATAAATCACTTATTATTATTTTAATTTTAAATTCATTAAACGAGGTTCCGCTAGGATCAGTATACGAGTAATAAGTGTAAATGAATAAGGCACTGGTATAAAGTGCAACCCATAATAGACTTTTTTCGTTTGGGTTTTGAAAGAGTAACAGCCAGAAAAGTACAGAAAGAATAGCACAAACCACCACCCATGAGGTACGAAAAGTATACACTGTTTTGTAATTATTTAATACCCTGGTAGTATAATTTGGACCACCAAGACGAATAACTTTTTTCATAGACTTGGTCTTCACATCATACGGTGGTATGGGAGACAAATATCCAACATAATGAAGGCTGAAAATATGAGTAGCCAATGTATCGAAACGTATAGTTAGTGGATCTACACCACCGTTATATTCGCGAAAATCCTTTCCCTTCTCACCCGTATTGCCTCTAGCAGCAACCAGTTCTCCATCTATATAAAATGCTGTCGAAGCCCACTGACCAAAATCAACATATAATACTTTATTGAGTAAAGAACTATCCAATGTTACTTTTATCCGAAACCATCCTTCCACTCTGCCATTTTTATCAGCATACTTTGCTGAAAGACCGGTTGGTTTTAATTTTTCCCAACCCTTTACATCAATATCTTTTTTTGCCCAACTGCTATCGGTTCCTTTGTGGAAAACCCAACCATCGATGGCATCAATATTGAAAGCATCTATGTTTTTACTAAACTTTTCAGGTGTGATGTTTACTACCGTATTTTGCGACCATCCAATCAATGGGAATAACAAAAGGAGGGCTATTTTAAATGAATATCTCATTACTTGCTTTATATTATATTGGTAATTGAATAATAAACTCAGTTCCTTCATTCTCTTTGGTAGTCACTTTTATTTCCCCACCATACGCTTTCACAATATCATAACTCAAACTCAAACCCAAACCTGTTCCTTGTCCTGTTGGTTTGGTAGTGAAGAAGGGTTGGAATATTTTTTCTAACACATTTTGCGGAATACCATTGCCATTGTCTTTTACGGTAATTTCAACATTTCCATTAATCTTTTTTGTGCTCACAGTAACTGTTGGTTGATAGCTCTCTGCCTTTGACGTTTCGCTTTTTACTTTCTGCTTCTCATTCACTGCATAAAAAGCATTGGTGATCAGATTTAAAATAACGCGCCCAATATCTTGTGGTACTATGTTTAACGAACCAATGGCAGTATCATAAACTGTTTCGAGCGTGGCATTGAACGACTTGTCTTTTGCCCGAAGTCCATGATAGGAGAGGCGCAGGTATTCATCACATAAAGCATTGATATCTGTGGGTTCTTTCACGCCAGAACTGCTTCTTGAATGTTGCAGCATACCCTTTACGATAGCATCGGCTCGTTTGCCGTGGTGATTTATTTTTTCTTCGTTATCTCTGATATCATTCGAGATAGAAATGGCTTCCTCTGTATTTCCGGATTTTAATTCCTGTTGTAATTCATCAATCAATTCGGTGTTTACTTCTGAAAAATTATTCACAAAGTTCAACGGATTTTGAATTTCATGGGCGATACCAGCCGTAAGTTCTCCCAGACTGGCCATTTTTTCCGATTGGATCAATTGGCTTTGGGTTGCCTTTAAATTATCAAGTGATTGCGTAAGTTCGGTGGTTCTTTCTTTTACCTGTTCTTCCAATAACCTGTTTTGACTGGCCAGTAAATCCTTTTTTTCTTCGGTAACCTGTACTATTTTTTCGGCCTTGCTAAGTACATCAGCATTCACCTCCTTCATCCGTAAAGCAACATACACCAAAAGGCTTAAGGGGAAAGACAGATAGGAACCAAACATTAGCAATGATGAATAACTATAACTCACATTAACCTTAAAATTATTTATGGTGTCCATTGACGCACCTATCAGCTGGGTTAGGATCAAACCAATTACAATTGCCCATTTTGCTCCCTTTAATATTTTTCTGGATACAATTAAATAGTAGGTGCATAAGAGGAAAGATAACAGCTCATTTGCCAGCGATATTTTATCCCATCCGGTAAAGAAGCTAATACCCGCCAAAATCGTAGAGGCTATTGCATAAATTTTCAAAGGAAGCGGGATATAATTTTTGAACACTTTGGCAACCAATATTGGCAAGAAAGTGAAAACGCCGGCAAAGCTGATGGTTGCAAGAAATTCCCATAATTGCTCCCGATTATAGGTGCTAAATGCCAACGCTTTGAGAAAATGGAAGAATTGTAATCCAAGCAAACTCGTGGTGCTGAGTGCAACAAACACAAGGTGATCTTCACTTCGATTTAAAAAAAACAAAAACCAAAATAGTACAGCCAACACCCCCAGAATGCAAAGGATTACAATTGACCTCCTTAATGACAATGAATATGCATGAAAACTTGTTAAATACGAAGTGTTGGCAATGGCTATAAATCCGTCTTTTGTAAAGCTTGTTTCTTTTAACTGATTTCTATAATCGGTATAGTCCACAAAATGTATCGCCAGTAATAATTCCTTTCCCATTTCCAGTTTTATGGCTTCCGGGAATTTTGTAAAATCAGTAAATTCCTGATAAGGCTTCCCGTTATACCCTGTATTTCCAAATGAATAAAAGGGCTTTCCATTAATAAAGATATCCGAAGCTAAAAAACTTCGCTGCCTGATAAAAAGAGCTGTTTGGCTAAAACTGCTGTCCAGTTTTATCTTCATCCTGAACCATCCTTCGAGTCTTCCGTTTTGATCAGCCTGTTTTTTAGTGATCTCTGCCGGATTCAGGTGTTGCCAGTTGTTTACAGCAATACCGGGGTTGGCCCAGGAGGGATCATTTCCCTGTTTATATAACCAATGTTCAATTTCACCAAGGTAAATCTTTCCCTCTTTGTTGAACATAGACGTCGAAAGTACGATTGTCGTATCCTGAGCAGTTCCATAAAATAAAGTATTCAATATAAAAACTACTGTTAACAGATATTTCATGATGATACTTTAATTATTAATGGGTAATAGAATGCTGAAAATACTTCCTTCTCCTTCCTTCGTTTCCACTTTTAACTCCCGGCCATACGACCGGACGACTTCAAATTGCATTTTTGGTTAGTTAGTTTGGTAGGGTTAATGTAACCTGAAATCAGCCCCTGATAGTGCAAAAAATGAGAACCTGGATTTATGATATTCTACAGTGAAATAATTTCACCCAATATAACAATATTTATGTTGCAACAAGTGTGATGTATGATGGATCGATCGGGTATGGATTGCAAATCCGATTGCATTGACTACCTGATTCCAGACCTGATGGTTTACCTTAAGTGCAGCTCTGCCGTAGAAAGGAAATTTTGTCCCAAAAACAGTCCCCCACAAAAACAAGAATGCCCGTAAATTATTCATTTACAGGCATTTACGTGGTTAAAAAGTGGTGTGGGCCGTCCGTTGGATGACCATTGAGAAACATCCAAAAACACTTAACCAACTGATTTATAAGGATATTGATATTGGTTTAAACTTGAATAAACTCGTATAAACGGATAGTTTGAGGGTAATTCCGCGCACGATTCCGCACCATAAAAATATTATACATGAAAGAGTGTTCGTTTTATGGGCAACCAGCGGTAACGTTGAAAGATGTATAGGGAGAGGTATATGAGGACGAAAATAAATGATCAATAAAATAGGGAATAAAAAGGCGAAACACTAACTTTAAAGAGGCGATCACAGAAAAACCGTAAAAACGGTTCTCTGAAACTGGCCTAAACAAAGAAAACAGGATTAAAAAATAACAGGAAGAATCGTTCCGGTTGATACTTTCTCCCTAATAGCCAAGATTACGGCGAAGCCGGTCAACACAAAAGTATACCACAAAGCCCCGCAAGTAGGTTTTATGCGGGGCTCTCTAAGGGGGCCTTGCGGATACTTTTCTTATTGTTGTGCGAAACCTTAAACTTACCTTTTCAATAAAAAAAAGTTAAATGAGCAAAAACATTAGACCTTGCAAACACAGAATAGCACTTATAAGCACAACTATTATCATACTATTTTATCTAACATCCTGTACTGTTTCGGAGAAAGTGACTGCAGGTAAAATTAATGATGATGAACAAATCTATCTACGTCAAATACGCAATGATTTCATACAACATAAAGAAGATGTCACAGTCATTTACAATATTGGTAGCGGGATTGTAAAACGCATCGATTCTTTATTCAATGGGCTTAGGAAAGACACAGTAAACTCAAACCTAATTAATGGAATTATGACCACCCGCGCCTATAACCTTACTATTCTGGCTTATAAGGATATATTGAATGGTAACTATATTAAGGATGCAAGCTTAAAACTTAAAATTGCCACTCATATTGCATGGTTCGAAGGTTTGGTTCAATCAAAACGGTCGTGGGATGAGCAATGGGACAAAACAGCAAGACCATACATCTATGACAATGCTTTATTTAAATCAGTAGAACAAAAGAGCAATCTTATTTCTAATCCTGTATTTCGGTCTGTTTTGTTCGATAGACGAATGTTTGCTCATGATGTAGAAATCATAACCCCCGGAATATTATCATCAGCGGATTCTGTAATCCTCTCCATTGATGTGCTGTTGAAAAGTAAATCAAATTAAACACCCTTTAATTGTAAAAGGCTACGCACAATAATCGGTTTGCTGCTATGCTGGCTGACATAGTAACAATCAGCTGTAGTACGCTATCAACTTCAATTCGGGCTTGACGTACAATTTTCAACTTTAGTTCATAATTTCATGTTCAGTTTTTCAAATCGGCTTCGGTTCCGGGCTGGACATTCAATGAATACTAGCACAGCAGCAAGCCCTGGTCGTTATCGGCAACCCAAGGAACGACATATTACAAAAACCAAAACATCTCCAATAAAATAAATTTATGACAGCAATCACTAAAGCCAGAATAGAATCTATTGACTTATTAAAAGGTTTAGTGATGGTAATCATGGCACTTGACCACGTGAGAGCTTATTTTCATTATTCCGCTTTTCTATTTAACCCAGCAGACCCAACACAAAGTACTTTACCAATCTTTTTTACAAATTGGATTACATATTTTTGTGCACCTGCTTTTAGTTTTCTTGCAGGAATATCTGCCTTCATGGTTGGCAAGAGGAAAACACAGTATGAATTATCAGGTTTTTTATTAAAACGTGGGCTTTGGTTAGTTTTTATCGAGTTGACAATTGTAGGGTTTGCTTGGCATTTCGATTTTCAGTTTAGAACATTTGGCTTACTTGTTATATGGTCATTAGGAATTAGCATGATTGTTTTATCAGCTTTAATTCACTTACCTAGAACCTATATTTTAATTTTTAGTTTATTACTTATTTGCTGCCATAACCTTTTTGACAATGTTCATTTTTCAGGAAACGTACTATGGGCTATTATTCATGAACAACTTATTTACAATTTATCAGACAATACTAAATTGGGGATTGGCTACCCTATCGTTCCATGGATTGCAGTAATGGCATTAGGATATTATTTCAGTGCATTTTATGATAAATCATTTGACAGTAATAAACGAAAGAAACTGTTTAACATCATTGGCGTATCTGCAATTACTGCTTTTGCTGCATTAAGATGGACAAACTTTTATGGAGACCCAAAGCCATTTAAAGACTATCCTACTATTTCCCAAGACCTAATTTCTTTTTTAAACCCAAGCAAATACCCGCCTTCACTTTTGTATTTATTGATGACTTTAGGTGTAGCATTTTTATTTTTAGCAAATACTGAAAACCTTAAAGGAAGAATTGTAAACTTCTTTAGCACTTTCGGAAGGGTTCCTTTTTTTTACTATATCCTACATCTCTATTTAATTCACATTTTGGCAATGATTTTTGCTCAGGCTTCGGGTTGGGGATGGCAAAAATTTATTCTGTCAACATGGGTAGGACGTGAACCAAATTTGAAAGGTTATGGCTTTAGTCTTTGGGTGGTATATGCGGTTTGGATGGGTACTATACTTTTACTTTATCCGCTATGTAAAAGATTTGATATGTACAAACAATCCCATAAAGAAAAATGGTGGTTGAGTTATTTATAAAAACAAACAAAATTTATTAGACAGACAGAAGGGCAGCCGATAGTCGAGTAAGCAAGGGGAATTTCACCCCCTGCTCCTCACAGAACCGTACTTGAACCTCTCGATTCATACGGCTCTTCAAGATGATGTGGGCAATTAATAAGCCGGGCATACGCTCCATACTGACCACCATCCAGCAAAAAACAAAGAAGAAAGTAACCATACCCATTCACCAAAACGTCAAAGACATCATTAACAAGTATAACGGTGTATTACCAACCTGTCCTACCAATCAGGAGTTCAACCGAACCTTGAAGGATCTGGGTCAGAGAATCCCTGCATTGAATGTTCCATTCTCTAAACAGATTACCCGCAACAGGAAGATCACGGTGGAAGAAACCATGAAGTGGGAGAAACTGATGACCCACACCGCCAGAAGATCATTCTGTACGAACATGTATTTGATGGGTGTACCCGTATTAACCATCATGGCAATATCAGGACATAAAACGGAAAAATCCTTCCGTGCTTACATCAAAGCAACAGGGGAAGAACACGCTCAAATCATGCAACAATTTTGGGATAATAATGATAAAAAGAAATCCAAAAACGATAAAAAAGATGGGTTGGATGAACATTGAGAAAGGACAATCTCCGCGCACCGTTCCGCGCACGGAATAGAAAAACCCACGACCAGCGTGGGTTTTATCGTTTAAAAGTGGTGTGGGCCGGGATCGAACCGGCGACACAAGGATTTTCAGTCCTTATAAATATGGTTTGATATGAATTCATGTGGTCTGTAACCATTGATTTCATTGAATTCTTGTCTCAAACATACCCGTTTAATTTCACATAAATTCACCGATTGTTCGACCATTGTTCGACCAATATATTTACCTTTATAGCTCTAAAAGCGTTACCACATATGGCTTCCGTAAAAATAGTGCTACGTTCAAGAAAGAACAAAGATAATACTCAGCCTTTAGTATTACAGATAATCAATAATCGCAAGTCTTCGATTATACACCTCGGTAAACACGTATTAGCCGAAGACTGGAACCCGCAAACTCAGATGGTTAAATCAAGCCACCCAAGCCATAAGCGACTGAACAACTATCTCCTTCAAAAACGCTCAGAGGCAAGCGATATATCGTTAGACCTCGAAACAAAAAAACCAAGCGTTACATCTCATGCGGTGCGTCAAAAAATTAAACCATCCAGTGGATCGACTTTCTTCGGTATTGCCACTCTCTACCTTGAGCGGTTGAAACAATCTGGCAAATACAATCAATACACCGCTGATAAGCCAAGGATCAAACATTTCAAAGATTTTCTGAATAGAGATATTGCTTTTTCGGACATTACGGAATCTCTCCTAGAACGATTTAAAATACATTTAAAGATCACCTACAAAATCAAAAAAAAGAAAGACGAGCCGGGAAAGCCTCTAAGTGAACGTTCTATTGTAAATCATCTGGCTATGGTACGTTCTATATTCAGTCTGGCGGTTAAAGAAGGTGCTCTTGAGAAAGGGCAGTCGCCATTTGGTGAAGGCAAAATATCCATTAAATTTCCGCCATCTGCCAAAATAGGATTAACCCCAGAGGAAGTATCTCTTATAGAATCGGCAAAACTACCAGAGGGATCATTTCAAAATCACGCAAGGAATCTTTGGCTTTTTTCATTTTATTTAGCGGGGATGCGTGTTTCAGATGTGCTTCGTTTAAAATGGTCAGACATCCAAGATAGTCGGTTACACTATTCAATGGGTAAAAATAAAAAAGGAGGCTCTTTAAAACTTCCAGCTAAGGCAAATGCCATTGTTTTGAATTATGCGGATAATAAGCATGGCAAGGACGATTTTATTTTTCCGGACTTAAAGAGATTAGAGGATATCAACGATGTATTCGTATTACAACGAACAATCGCTTTTACCGCAAGTCGTTTAGATAAATTCCTGCGAACTCATGTTGCACCGGCTGCGGGTATCGATAAGCCTCTCACTATGCATATAGCCCGCCATACTTTTGGCAACATTTCAGGTGATAGAATCCCTATTCAAATGTTACAGAAACTGTACCGACATTCTTCTGTTACTACAACGATTGGCTACCAAGCAAACTTTATTCATAAAGATGCTGATGAAGCATTGGATGCAGTAGTGGGTTTTTGAATTAAAAGGTCTTGTGGCCATCCCCACTTACGCACCAGATTGAAATCATCTACATGCTTTTTTGAAGCCGGGTCTTTTATTGCCAAGTTCCTTTTGTATTTAGTCCACGCCTTCGCTGTCCTTTCCGGCAACTCCAATATTTTAAGTTGATTTCTATTTGTTTTGTAGATAATAAACATTGTAACGTGTTGTAAGATCCAGGGTGATATATGATTTGAGTGAGCTATAAAGAAGGTTTTGTAAAATCCAAATCCTATAAAAACTGAAAAATAGTCACTTCAATTATAACTTTCTTTTTATAGCATTGATTTCCATTTCACTCCTATGCAATTTAACTGCGTCAATAATTCTGCTGTCTACCTGGTACTCCTCTAACTGTTCAACTTTTGCGTTTGAGTTATATAGAGCCAAGCCAAGTCTTTTAAGATTTTCTGCATCAGTAAAAAAGGTCGGTAGCATAATATGTTTCAGTAGCCATTCGTCAAAATTTTGTTGCTGCTGTATTTCCATTAACGTCTCAAAAATACTTCTACGGTTCAACTCCCATGTATCATTCTGCGTTTTAAGCTCAGCGTCAATTTTCAATCGGTATTCTGCGACATTCTTTTTTAATTCACTGTACCGATAAAAAATCCAAATTGCTACGATAGGAAGAATGAGGTTTATGGCAATTGTGGCAATTCCAATTATTACCTTAATAGTACCCATCGAAATGCCAAAACGATTTAAAAAATTTAATGAGCCGTCAATATTTGCCATAATACCCAGAGCAGTAAGTATAATCGTAAATACTATTGATTTTCTTTTCATGGACTTGAGTTAACTAGTATAAAACAAAAGTATTACTTGTTTTTTAGCTAACCCAGATTAGGTTCAAAGAAAGAAACCCACGGTTGAATCGACGGATTACTGTTGAATGTGACCGAATACATGCTCAATCCCACCGGATACGGGATGAGTACCCCAAAGATTTTTTTATTCTAGGAGCTTTATGGCACATAGCCTCATTTAAAAGCTCAAAAATGATCTATAACCTCTGTAATAAGATAAATAGAGTGCTTGCCACCAGAAATAGGGGGCAAGCCGCACGATCCTTACTACAGCATCTGATTATTTTGGAATTCTAAATTTTAATTAATGAAAGATAAATTCAACGCCCATCATTTTGAAGACAAAGAAGGTTGCTATGAAGCGATATATGAATTCTTTGAATCTTTCTCATTGCCTCCAGCAAGAAAGTATCTACTATCGGCGCTAATGGCTGCCGAAAGTAAAAATATTTGGAAGCATGGAGGACCTGTTGATTTGCTGTATTTTTTTGAAAGACTGGAAAGCTTGGTCAAATCTGTTATAGCTATTTCAAAAAGGGGGTATAGGGATGATGCCGTTATCGTCATGAGTTCTCCTTGGTACACTCCTGATATTACCCAACTTCATCTTTTCTGTGGCACCTATGATAATTACATGGCATGGGACTATGTTCCTAGAGCTTTGAGTATAAAGGAATATCACAACCCATATAAGGCTTTAGAAAAATTTGCCGGGTATTGTAATAAAAAAGAGTGGCGAGAAATTTTACAGTATATAAAGAGCTACGCACTGGGTTCAAACAGCTTGGCAGATTTAAGTATAGATATAGAGCTACTTCACATAAGCCAATTATTACAGAAAATGCTTGAAGCCTGCCATTTAATATATGTAAGGATTAAAGTTAAACACACGCCAACTGCATTAGAAAAATAAAATACTATGTTCCATTCCGATGAATACGTCCAACTATCTAAATCAGTCTTAAAAGCGGTCTGTGCAGAAAAGATTTTTCTGTTAGGTTCAACTAATGCTGATCGTAGGACGCAAAATATCTTCACAAGCGCCCCGGTACAAAAGACTTCTGTTGAACATTACTATATCCTTGTTCTTGTCTTACGAAATCGCGAAAACAGTAATACTACGCTACAAGAAAAGATCGAATCAATGTGTGCTTCCTTTACTTCTGTAACTGCCTTTGTTGCTGACTTTGAACAATTTAATGAATGGCTTTTAAAGGGTCATTTGTTTGCCAGTCGGGTATATAGTAATGCTGTATGCCTATTTGATAACCTAAGCACAAAACTTAATGAGCCAGGGATAATTGATCGCGAAGCTGTGAAAAATGAAAACGAAATAATCTTTTGCCAAGGCATAAATAAAGTTCAAGAATTTCTTGCTGGTGCTGATCTATATCGCATACGAAAACAAAATCAGTTAACTGCATTTATGCTCCACCAAGCAACTGAACACGCGCTCTTAACTATACTTCAATTACATACCGGTCTTAGTGTTACCACGCACAACTTAGATAAACTGCTTCGCTTTTGTTCGCTGGTGTCATCTAATGTCGCCGATATTTTCCGCAGACATATAGCAGAAGACAACCGGATGTTTCAATTGCTACAAAAAGCCTATATCGAATCTCGATATAGGTCAACATACCAGATAACTCAAACTGATCTGTTAAACTTAACTGACAAGATAAGACGATTACAAACGTTAGTTCAAAACGAAAAAAAATCAGTATTTATTTAAAAGTCCATTATTCCTCTTGATCTATTACTAAGAATTAAGCTCGCCGTCAAAGGCACGGGAATGAGTGCGCGAATGGACGTGACTGCGAGTGCCATTGTCTGGGGTGACAGTAAAGCGCGAAGTATGAGCGCGATGGACACACAGTGAAGGGGCGTAATGTGGCATGCGTAGCATAAGTGTGGCTTTTGTGCCAATGAAGCCCCGCAACGCAGACAATGGCCGTGCAGGCGAGCACAACAATAGAAGGCGGCGGGTGGACTTATAGGCTCTCTTCGAATGTATAACGACTGGAACGAAATGAAAGCGAAATGAATGTTAGGACGAAATAAGGGATCACGCTGAGAATGTGCGTGGCTTTGTGTGGCGCTTCAGCGATGATCCCGCAATGAGCGGCGCGGGGCTATGAATGAGCGAAATGAAGTGGAAGGAGGAAGAAATGAAAAAGAGTGCCTATAAGGACACAAGAGCCGCCCGAACGCAGGCATGAGGAGCCGCTAGGAGTATGACACGCTGCGATAGCACCCGGAGGGCAGTAAGGCTCTTCCAATTGTCTGGAGTGAAACGAGAGAGAATTGGAAGTGCCTACTGGCGTGGCGGAATCCTTGCAGACGATTGCCGCAGAGAGACCTTATTACCAAGTAACAACAACTAAATGCAAAATTCAATTATTTAGAACCCAATTTTACCTGATTCAGCATCTTTTTGAGCACTCTTTGGCAATAGGCTAATCAATCCCCAATTGATTTCTCTTAGCCTATCAAAGTTTTTATTTGTGACAGCTAAATTTCCCGCTTCCATCAAACTTTTTGCTTGTTCCTGATCATTAAAAAGCTGTGGCTTCTCAATCAATCTTTTAAATCTTGCCTCAAGAAATGAAGGGGTTCTCCAGAGAATATTCCCACCCAGGTCACTAAGTTCTTCAATGGCCTCTAGTATTTTAACTGGATTTATAGAATTTAAAAACGCAAGTTCCCGGCCAATTATTTCATTAAATATTTTGTGATCATGGTCATTCCCGTTTTCATCAACAATTTTTTTACACCATTCTTTGTCCTCATTGTATTTTATTTTTAACACTGCAATTCTTTTATCTTTCGTTGCGTCGTCAATTTCTTGTGCAATTTTTCTTTTAGTACTTTCAAAATGAAATTTCTTGTCAGTAACATCATCATCAGTTAAATTATTAGAGCTGACTAAAAGTATATCAACTTGCTTTTTTAGTGTATTAAGTTGTTCGGCTGTTTCGTAATCTTCTCTTTCTACAGCTTCTTGAATTTCATTGTCTAGTTTTTCACTTAGGGTATTTACTTCGTCTTTAAGTTTTATAACTGGTAAATGTCTTTTAGATGGGTTAAAAACCTCCGTAAATTGTTGATCTGACATTGGAATGTACACGGTAACTTTCAAGTCCCTGCTTTCTGACATCTCAATTGTAACTTCAATTTCTGCACCTCTTACAATATCTCTACTTACCTTACTTCCGTCAATTTCGATATATCCGATTGTTTGATTAGCCTCTGGCAAAGATATTTGTGGGCCTTCTAAAACATTTACAATGAATTTTTCATTCCCGCCTTTAATTATTGATTTTTTTAGGGTATAGTGCTTAGTCCTTTTTTGGGGGAGTATTGTATTTTTTTCAAAAATCAAATCAAGCTTCGTTGAATTGCTTTCCATTTCAACATCGGAATCTTGCTCAAGGCATATATCTTGTGGAAGAGGTTGACCGGCTACGTTGTATTTCCCTTGCGCTATGCCTATTAATTCCGAATCGGTTTCTACAACATTATTTTGACTGTCAAGTATAGTCAAACGGAAAAAATTGTAAGCGTTTTTTACTAATGGCAAATCCTCTGAAATTCTATTTACCAAGGGCTTTCTGCCACTATCATACCCTTTATCCTCCCTTGTAATTTGATAAAAAAGCCCCTCTATATTTCCCTCGATTCTACCCGCAAGTAGTTCAACATCGTCTTGTGAAGTTGGGACTGCATGCAACTTCACTTTAATACCAAAGGCTGATTTTTTTCTATTCTCCTGTTTATAGTTCTTTTCTTTTGTTCCGGCATAATATGCAGCACCAATTGCTATTGCAGTAGTAGGATCAATATCACAGTTAATCGGTATTTGCAATATTTCTTCAACACGTTTTCTAACATAAGGCATATAGGTTGAGCCTCCAACCATAAGTGTAAATTGAATGTCGGATGGCTTCAAAGAATTGCGAACAAGAATTTTTTTAATCATGTCTAAAGTACTGTCGATATAATCCTTAACAATACCCTCAAACTCTGAACGCGTAATATCAATAGCAATATCTATCTCTTCTTCATTATCATCTTTCATGTCGCGAACTTCAATTTCAGCAGAGGTTCTGTTAGACAGAGAAATTTTAGCATCTTCGGCCAACTTAATAAAACGATAATAAACATTATTGAATTTGCCAGATGCACTTTTTAATTCATTTTCTAAATCTGAAAAATTAAAGTTTTTGTTTAAATACGGTATAACAATTTTTTCAACTATCAAGTTATCAAAATCTGCACCGCCTAAAAAATTGTCGCCCTCGTGGTCGAGCACTTTCATCTCACCATCTTTGATTTTGATCAATGCTACGTCAAATGTTCCACCACCCAAATCATAAACCAGCCATTGTCCGTTCCCTAAATCTCTTTCTTTATGTTTGTTAGCATATGCCAAACTCGCTGCAATTGGTTCTTGTAGAAGAATAACTTGCTTAAACCCTGCTAAGTAACCGGCTTCTTTTGTTGCATTAGATTGAATTACATCAAATGAGGCTGGTATAGTAATTACGGCGGCTTCGATAATTTCGCCTGAATGAATGAACCCTTTAAGCTCTTTCAATACTTCTGCGGATAATTCTATTGGTGTTTTGGATTGATTGATGCTTTTAACTTTAAAGCTCTCGGTAGTGCCCATTTTGCGTTTGAACGTTCCGAATACATTTTTACCATCGCGTTCGAAATATGTTCTCGCATTCACCCCTACAACAACTTTATCTTTTTTATAATAAACTACAGAAGGAAGGGTCTCACTCCCTGTTTGTAACGGATTTTTAAAAACTTCAACTTCTCCTTTTACAAATTTTGCAATGGCTGAATTAGTTGTTCCTAAATCAATGCCAAAATTGATCATCTTTTCCATTGTGTTTATACTTTATTACCGGAGTTAACAATTACGATGCCTTTTTGAGCGATCAGTTGTGTGTTACCGTATTTCAAATATATAATTGGCCTAATTACTTCGATAATTTTCAAATTTTCGTGACTGCCGCCAGAAATTGTAGCTTCACAATCTGTTCTTGTTTCGTCGAAGCTTTCTCCTATGGGATTGTAATATACCAATCCCTGGTTCTCAGTCAATGCTTCAGTTTCAAAAAACCCTTTTAGTCTATCAATATTTCTTTGAATAGAGTTCTGCTCTTGGACTTTAGCGACTTTTTGCTCCATTTCAAACAATTGATTGAGCATAAACAAAAAATGCTTTGGTATTTTGAAACTATTGTCTGTCATTGTAAAAATCGTTTTCGTCTATTTTACCCGTGTTAAAGGTATTTGTTTTATCGTCTGATATTATAATATCAAGTTTAAGAGAAAAGCTCGGAATTTGATACTTATTCCTTGAATAGACTAGGCTATAATCCAAAATATCCTCGCCTTTTTTAAATAAAGCGTTTTTGGTAAATCGTCCTGAACAGTTTGGCTGATCTTGCATGATGCTCCAATCGTCACCATACGCAATTTTTAAATAATATTTCCCTTCTGGAATATTTCTTATTGCATAGGACGTGCTTTTATTAATAAAAACATATCTAATACATCTTTGAGTTTTTATTTCAATTAGCTTAACCACAACGCTGGCGTTACCTCCAACTTCAATTAGCAATTTGTTATCCAGCCCCTTATTGTATCTGGGGGTGTTGCAGCCAGTAAGCTCCCCATTTGCTAAACTTACAATCTGTGGCGTACATTTATTTACTTTGTATTCTGGTACATTGTAACCTTTGGCTTTTGCAGCTATCCAATCATTGCAAGCTCCATTAAAATCTTTTAATTGATCTTTCGCATCCCCTCTATCGAAATAATACTGTCCGTTATTGGAGTTTAGTTCGATGGCCTTATCAAGGTCTTCAATTGTTCTTTTATAATTTTTCAAGTAATAATACCCTAAGCCTCTTGCAGAATAATTAGAAGCATTGCTCGGGTTGTACTGTATTGCTAAAGAATAATCATCCACCGCTCCCTTGTTATCGTTTTGATCATATTTAATATCACCACGCCCCCTATATGCGTATGAGTTGGCTGAATCAATAGTTAACGCTTTTTCAAAATATTCATTAGCCTTTTCGGTCTGTTTCAGTTGATAATACGCTAGTCCAAGATTAGAATAGAGAATTGATTTTTTATACCCAAGTTCTTCTGCCTTATTATAATCAACAATCGCTGAATCATACTGCCCAAGGTTTGCTTTACTTACACCTCTATCTAAAAAAGCATCTACATGATTGGGGTTTAATTGAATTGCTTTGGTATATTGACCTATTGCTTCGGAAAAACGTGATTGACTAAAAAGGCCTTGTCCGTTTTCAAAATATTGCTGGTCTGTCAATGTTGCAACAACCTCCTGACTATTATTTAAATTATTTGCACTGAGAGAAGTGCCGCCACTTTTAAAATAATATGTTCCAATAAGTGCTAATATTAAAAAAGCTATACTTTTATTTTTATTATACGGCTTATTCTGTATGAACTCATAGTAGGCAGTAAAACAACATCCTACAAAATGATAAAGCAGAAAGAAAATTGCAATTGTCTTATTAATATAGGCAAACACGCAAATAACTATTGATAAAAGAAGAAAAAGAATATCCGATAATTTACTTTTTTTAAATTCTTCAGGCTTTCTAAGAAATGTTGATATGGTCATCAGATAAGAAAAAGCATAAAACGATAATATCACCGTCCTGGTAGTATCATTGTAAATTGACCAAATAAGCAAGAAACATGAGACCAATAAATATCCCTTAGAAAATGTATTGCTTTTATATTCCTGTACTTTTTCCTGAATTTTATCCTTATCCACTATCGCTTCCTTAGCATCATTTTCAACCTCCTCCTCGATGTTTTTAGTACTTGCCATCGTAGCTATCAATGGATATTTAGATACGCTTTCAAATTGAGTTTTTACGATGTAATAGCTTTTCGTAATTGTTTGAAGCGAAAGCCCATCACAGTTAATATTTTTAGCAAGTTCAATTAATTCAAATGCACATGAATAATTATTATAGGGATCATTATACAAAGACACTTCTATATTTCGTATCGAAACAGCTATTTGGTTTCTAATATTTTGAAAATAAGTCGGCAATAGGTTTAACAATGAAACATTAACCTTATTGCGTATAGACACAACTAATGGCCCAAAATTATTTTCAATAAATTTGCTTGTTCCATTTTTAATTTCTTCATTAATTGAAATTAATTCGTTTTCTATTTCCTTTAGAATTGTATAGGTGCCTTTAAAGCAACGGTCTTTATATGCCTCATTTGTTATAGGATTTATAGATAATAATAATTTAACATTATCAACATCTTGTTTCTTGTAATTGAGTAATAATTGCTTATCATATTGGAATGTAAAAAAGGGACTAATAAAATCTAAGAATTCAGGAAGTTTATAAATACTTTCAACCTTATAGGTTTTGAAAAACTTTAAACTCCCTTCTTTTAGGAATGAGTTTAAATCTGGATTTTTGAAAATAAAAAAATGAAATTCTCTTTTGTCTTTGCTATCCAACTCATCAATGACTTTGATGCAGTCGGATTTTGTCAATTTGATTCCACTATATTCGATCGTATCATTATCGCTAAGCTCTATATTCGCTAATAGATTATTTTTAGCTCTCCTGATTTGTGAAGAGCTAATGTCATAAAGATTCTCTGACCGAATTTCCAAGAGACCAAAAGGGTTTACATATTGCATATCAGGATGGTATCTAGATGTACAGGATGTGATTACGTATAGAAAACGCCTGTTGATAAATATACAAAAGATAATTAATACTTCATATTGGCTTTTTTGTATATACCGATTGAAAAGTGTACCAAATTCCGGGTGAAAAGTGTACCACTTCCAGAGTTAAAAAACCCGTCCATTTGCCTGGAAACCAAATGGGCACAAAATGTTGGAAGTGGAAACAAATCATC
>JALNZE010000013.1 GCA_023229465.1 Chitinophagaceae bacterium | reverse complement strand
AGTATGTGTACAAAGGAAATAGGAAAAGATGTTCGGGTATGCTGTAATTAACTACTGTATCCTTAGCTATTCCATTATCAATTTCAATAACAAAACCCGCATCTTTTCTTTTATTGATGGGTGTATAATACCGGCAAGGGTCATAGCCAATTATTCTTCCTCTTGAAGAAACATTTTGACATAACCCGGTCTTTTCCTTTTTGCAACTGAAAAACATGGTCAGGATAAATAACATGCCCGCAAGAGCCAATAAAGTTATTTTTTCATACCGCTGTTTTTAGTATTGACACTACAAATCTTCCTTTCGTTGCAACACTCAATAGTTGTTGACTCGCATCTGTTGCCTCAACCCATTTGGGGCGTTACAAACCGTAAGGGGGGTACACATTATCACCTTTTTCAACCCTTATTAGCCTCTAAGTTATTCCATAACCCCTTCATCCGCAACCGTGAAAACACCCTATTTTCCAGGGAACAGGGGGCAATCGCTTCCGGCTAACCGGTTTTGTTTAGTCAGGATAAGCCGGAAACCTATTTCGGGGAAAAACAAGTGATACACGCGGCGGAGTGAATGTCTGAAACGTGATTTTGGAGGTTGGGCAGGCTTTATTTCCTTTCCCTGTGTGTCCTTCACAGCCAGGAACTTTAACCTTAGTAGAAAAATGGCTCATTAAATCCCTGCAACCTTATTACCTTATTTTAACTGATGATGCAAGGCCGCCCGATTGTTATCGGGTAAAACGGGTGTATAGATTGTATCATCTATTTTCATTTTATTCCTTAGAATAAGGTAATAAGGTTGAATCATTGACGCTGTTTCTTTTCTACTAAGGGGGGGGATAGCCAAAGACGAATTAAAAAAAAATAAAAAATCATTTCCCGCAAGGGAATACCCGATTTTCTAATAATCGATGGTAGTGAAAAAGAGAGGGCTCAATAGAAAACAACTGTAAAAGGGAAATCGTATTTAAACGGGTAGCATACCGAAGAGGAAGAACAGCAGCGGTAAGTGCCACAGCCCGAAAGCTTGCTGTTATCATCTGGAACATGATATCAAAAAAGATACCCTACACACCACCAACAGAATATTTATTCCCTGACCAGAAAAGAAAAATGAGAATTATAGAAAAATCAAAAAAAATATCGCTAAATTAGAGCTTAAGCCTGTCGATGTAGGATTTGTAACAGAACAATAATTAATGAGAAACAGAAACGTTAGTCAGAATTTTTAAAAAGACCTGCTATGCGAAAAGTTATATTAGGGCTTGCAGTTAGCTTAGACAATTTTATTGAAGGACCTAATGGTGAGTATGATTGGTGTTTTACTGACCAAGATTACGGACTTTCGGATTTCTTTAAGCGAGTTGACACAGCATTCATTGGCAGAAAAACTTACGAAATGACTTTGGCTATGAGTGCCAATGGTGGTGGTTTCCCAAAATTTAAAGAGTATATTTTTTCGACTACGCTTGACAAAGTTAAAGTTGGAGCGACATTAATAAATGGCGATATAAAAACTCAAGTTGACGAAATCAAAAAGGAAAGGGGAAAAGATATTTGGCTTTTTGGCGGTGCGGGTTTGACAACTTCATTAATGAATTTAGGATTGATTGACGAACTATCATTAGCAGTTCATCCTATTTTACTTGGCGGCGGCAAGCCTTTATTCAATAACATTAAAGACAGAATTAAACTTACGCTGGTTGACATAAAAACATATTCAACAGGTTTGGTTTCTTTAACTTACAACATTGGACAGAAATAATGATTTGCAAGTATATAAGAACATTTCAACCGCATCATTTGACAGGGAGAAAAATGAACGCACAACGGCAGGTTTGGCAATAGGCTGGCTGACGGAAGAGCAATCGGCTACAACTCAATATCAGCAGTAGTTCCAGCCTGAGTGTGTCACGAGAAACAAGGAGAGTAATCAACTGTTCGTAATTGTATAAATGATGGCGGCAGACAAGTAAGTGTAATGGAGTTGAATGTAAATGAACTACTGTGGTTCTGTCGAATATGTTCCTTGTTTCGAGAAAAGGTGGACTCGACCGCAAGCGCAATATGGATGTCATCTGAGCCGATAACCATCGTAACCGATATAAAACCGCTCGACAGCGTTCTGCCGGTTATGCACAGGGAAATTGATACTGCGTTTATGAAGTTGCTGTATCGGCAATCATTTTAATCTCCGTTTTTTGGGTTACCTCACGAAACCTCAGGACTTTCCATTTATGCGGGGCGCCAGGCTGATTAATTGGTACGGATAATGGCAGGCAGGCCTCCGGGGAATAATTTTTCTTCTGTTTCTTTTTCTCTCCTTGCCTGTACCCGCATATCTACGGCGATATCGGCCAGTAAACCGGTTAAGGTAACCAGGCTGTTTTGCCGCTCATTCCGCAATCTTATTTCCAATGCCGCCTTACTATTTTTACCGTCAAAATTATCAGTGGTTGCTATGATATCCTTAAACGTTGTTTTAGCCGTATTCAGGGATTTGTTGAAATCGCCTGCTGATTCTTTAGATAAACCATTCAGTGTACCGGCAATATCAACATAAAAAACGATTGATTTTCCTTTGAATTTATGCAAAGCTTCTTCGTTAATAACCGACCTGGTCCTTTTTGATATATACGCTGTGTAAGTGAGGGAATCGCTTGCAATCACCAGGTTTTTCTCGTCTGCCATAATATACAGGCCCAATAAGGATACCGGTACGCCGGCTTTGTAGGTATTCCCCACTTTCTTAAGAACCCCCTGTTCAACCGCCTTATCCATCAATTTTATAAAACTTATTTTATCTCCAACAGGCGCTGTTACTATCATCTTCCCGATTGGTTTTTTCCTGATCATACTTTTTTCATCGGTCTTAAACTGCGGTTCTTTTTGGGTGATGTCAAAGTCTGAAACAACCACCGCGATATCTCCTTTGAGAGATTTATATAAATCCTGGCTGGTAACACCCGCTTTCTCAAGAAAATTATTGGCCAATCCTTCTACTTCCAGTTGCCTTAACAGTCCGCCAAATATTTCAGGGTTAAATGCGGCCAGTACAATGGCATTAATATGCTGAGAAGGATAATTTTCTATTAAAGAAAGGTTCACGGCATGCCCGGCGTATTGCTTTAAAACAGATCCCAATAATTCATTGGGATAGCCGGTAGATTTAGCTATAATCCTTCCCTCTTCAAAGCTTAATGTGGCAGTTACAAAATTGTCTTTAAGCAGTTCTTCCATTTTTGGTAGCTGAAAAGGCAGCATACTTAAACCGGCCAAAGAGCTGTTGGCGCTGGTGAAAACATAGCCATCCGCTTTTTCTTTGAACATAGCGGTAAATATGTCTACAGAGGCTAATGATTCATTTATTTTTTGTGTAAAATACCGGCCAACTTCCCTTTTCATTTCTGCTTCCATATTTATGGGAGCGGGTTGTTTAAACGCCATAGCAACTGTATCATACACAGGTTTTTGCGTATGCCTAAACATGGTGGCGATTACCTGTTCGTTATTCCAGGCAATGATAGAGCCATTGCCATTAACCAGGTAACTATAGTCTTTCTCTTTTTTGATTTCTTTGCCTTTCAGTTCATCCTGTAATTGCAGGTAGGATTCAAACAGGCCGGCATCTTTTACAGCGCCCAACAGGCTATAATTACTGGAAACACTATTATCCGGATTTGTTTTTTGAAGCATGAAAACAAAAATCTTGCTGTTCCAGTCAATACCTGCATTGTCTTTCAGTTGATTGAACCTTGCTTTGTCTTTGCTATCGAGCGAATCATTCTTAAATACCCGCTGGAGTAAGGTATCAATGCTGATGCCTCCTTTTTGTAATTTGTCTTTCATTAGCTGCGGGTTGAACGACAGCACAAAACCGGCTTCTTTCGGAATATACCTGGCCTCTTTTGGGATATTATTTTTACAGGAGGATAAGGTTATTATTACCAACCACATCAAAAGGGAAAGACGTACAATCTGCTTCATAACCTGGGTATGATTTTATGTAAAGACAAAGGTAGACATTGCCTTTGATTTGTTTATTGATAGGGTGTTTTAATGCAAAATTGACTGATAAATGGCTTCCTGGATGTTTGAACGTACATTCAACTGGCTTAATTTATTGTTGTTACGTGTTGGGGTAACCCTGTTCGAGAGAAAAATATAGACCAGTTTATATTGCGGGTCAACCCAAACACAGGTGCCTGTAAAACCGGTGTGTCCAAATGTTTCTGGCGACACACTGCGGGATGGATAAGGGTCTTTACGGGTGGCATTGTCTTTCTCCGGTTTATCAAATCCAAATCCTCTCCTGCTTACAGTACTGTTATAACCGGTGAACTTGTCAATCGTAGCTTTTTGAAGTAAGCGAATACCATGCAACTCACCGCCATTCAAAAGCAATTGGTATAATTGTGCCAGGTCGTAAGCATTACTGAACAATCCTGCATGACCGGCTACCCCGCCAAACATAGCGGCGCCTTCATCGTGCACATCGCCACGAATTAATTGCCGGCGAAAATGTTTTTCATCTTCACTTGGAGCGATCAAATCAATGGGCATCAATTCCAGTGGCCTGTAGGTAGTGGTAGTCATGTGTAAAGGGCCGTAAAATATTTCTCCCGCATAGTCGTTTAATGGTTTACCACTAACGGCTTCAACAATTTTTCCCAGGAAAATAAAATCATTGTCGCTATACACATACTTATCCGCCACAGTAAGTTTGCTTTTCAATATGCGTTGGTATAAACTATCCTGCCAGTTATTAAGAACATACAAATCTTCTGCCGCCCTGTATTGATGGTCCGCGTCTTTTACAGTTGAAAAGTATTGGGGTAAGGGATTGCCGGTAACCGTATCAATCACTTCCCTGTAAAAAGGGATAAATGGATTAAGGCCGGCCTGGTGCAAAAGGATATCCTTTAATTTGAGGGACGCTTTATCTGAGCCCTTTACCCATGGCAGGTAATCGCCTATGGTTTTTTCAAGGTCCACTTTTCCTTCTTCATACAATTTCATGATAGAAACAGTAGTTGCCGATGTTTTGGTAACAGAAGCGAGATCATATACCATATCAGTGGTAACGGGTTCTTTATTATTGAAGTTGGTATAGCCAAATGCTTTGTGATAAGCAATCTTGCCTTCTTTGGCTACTAATACCACACAGCCTGGTGTGGCGCCTTTGGCGATCGCATTATTTACAATGGTATCGATTTTATTTAGTGAGTCGGATTGTAAGCCAACAAATTCAGGGGTAATAACAGGGAAGTAACTATTATAAACAATCCCGTATCCAAATGTAAGGTCCTTGTTAACGGTTACGGGTAATTTTCCTTTGGGCTGCAAATTGCCTTTTAGTAATTCGAAAGCCGCCGCCTGTGTAATTTCATCATCTTCATAGCAGGCAACCAGGTTGGGCGCTTTGGCTATATTTTTAATGGAATAGGGGTTACCGAATACCAGTGTGATGGTTTGTGATTGTTGTAAACGGGTTAATAAATAAAGGGAAACATTGCTTAGTCCGAAATTATTTGCTGGGCGTCTGCTGAAATTATGAAGGCCCGCGATTACTACATCGTAATTTTTCTGTTGGAGAATATTGATGAGTTGTGTAGCAGCCGCGCTATCGCTATTGTCAATGGTAATAATATTCGTTTTATCATCCATTAATTGTTTACCCATTTCTGTTTTACTTCCAAACAGGTAAACATCCGCGTTGTATTCATTCCTGAATTTCGCGGCAATCGTATTTTCTGAAGGGGCGCCAATGCACACATACGCTACTTTTTTCCCTTTGGCAATGGGAAAAACAGTTTCATTCTGTTTGTTCAATAAAGTGAGCGCGTTGGCGCTCAGGATGGTTTTAATACGAAGGGTTTGGGCATTCAAATCGTTTAATAAGCCCTCCGTTTCAATTGGTTGAATGTTATTCAATCCCAGGTGATATTTGGCCAATAATATTTTTTTCACTCTTGCATTAATATCATCCCAGCCTATTTTTCCTTCCCTGATTGCCGCCCTTATTTTCGCGATGCTTCCCGGTATATCACCGGGTAAACACAGCAAGTCATTGCCCGCGATGATTGATTGCAAAGCGGCTTCTCCTTTGGGAAAGAATTTGGCAACACCCTGCATTTCCAGCGCGTCTGTAAATGTAATGCCCTGGAAACCCAGTTCATTTTTTAGTAACCCCGTTACATTTTTGTAAGATAAGGAACTGGGTAAATTAGGGGTTGAATCTATGGCTGGTATGGATAAATGGGCCGTCATAATGCTACCCACGCCGGCTTTGATCAGCGCCCTGAAAGGGTAGAGTTCAAGTGAATCAAGCGCTTCACGGGTTTTAGTAATTACAGGCAGGTCCTTGTGCGAATCAACAGACACATCACCATGCCCGGGAAAATGTTTCGCGGAGGCCATGATACCTGCATCCTGCATGCCTTTCATGTATTGCACGCCATAGAGCGCCACTTTAAACTTGTCTTCTCCAAAACTTCTGTCGTTGATGACAGGGTTTAGCGGATTATTATTGACATCTACATCAGGTGCGAAGTTTACCTGTATGCCCATCCTTTTACATTGTTCCCCCACTGCTTTACCAAATGCATAGATCAGTTTGGCGTCCTGGGTGGCGCCCATCATTAACTGGCGGGGGTAATTAATTACACTGTCTAACCGCATACCCAAACCCCATTCGCCATCAATCGAAATAAGTAGGGGCGTTTTGGCTATTGACTGATACTGATTGGTGAGCAGTGCCTGTCTAATGGGCCCACCCTGAAAAAAACATAACCCGCCTACATTGTACTTTTTTATCAGTTCCGTTACTTCTGCCACATGTTCAGGGCCTAGGTTACTGTGCGCGCGGATAATCATTAATTGAGCGATACGCTGGTTCTTACTCAGTTTTCTGAATTTCTTTTTTACCCATCGTTCCGCATCCGGCGTTTTTTCATAAAATGTTTGTGCAGTTAAGGAGGCTCCAAACAGTACAGGCAGGCTAACAGCAAGGGCAAACAGCCATTTCTTTATCATGGGTTTCGTTTATTGAATTCTTTTACCCGAATAACCGGGGAGAATAGTGATGGTGAATTTTATTTGGCAAAATTATTAACCCCATTGGGTACTATCATCAGCAGAATCATTGAGTAGTGCCGTCTGGAGAATGCACAAGTTAGCATTTATCAACAAATCATAAAATAGGTGCCGGGGGAGTATATACCTCATAAAAAAACCGGAAATAATACGATTCCGGTTTTTTGTAAATAAGTAAAAAATCAGGCTTCTTCTTCTTCAGTACTTGCTTCCGGCTCTTCACTCAATATTGGATCAATATTGTTCTCTTTCAGAATGGCGAACCATTTGATCATTTTTTTCATATCGCTGCTGTACACACGTCCAAAATCCATATCAGGGTACACTTTTTGAAAATAGGCTTTTACTGCCGCCGCGTCTTTATCGGATGGTAAGGCTTCTTTGCTCTTTGTCATCGCCTGGAATACCTCTACCAGGTTTACATTATCACGAACGGTATATACTTCAATACTTTCCAGGTGTGAAAAATTGTGCACCCGGCTACTTATGAATTTGGTGGTTTTATCATCCAGCGATTTTACAATAGCGCCGTCTGTTTTGCTGCCCACCATTTCAAAAAGGCCATTTAAGCCGGTAACTGATATTAATTTACTGTATTCCATAATTTTCAATATTAAGAGGTGCAAAGTAAGGGGAAAATGAAGAAAATTATCTCTGCCAGGCCGGGTAACAACTATTTTATGGTGCTTCTAACCCATTTTTTCCGTTGAAAATAAGTTAAATGAGCAGGGAATGATCAATTTTCTCCCGGTTCATTTAAGGCAGCATCAAGCCTTCCGGCCAGGGTATCATAATCTGTATAGCCACGGGCCAATAAATTAAACCGGGTTTCTGAAGTTTGTAAAAGCACACAAGGGTAACCGGTTACCTGTAGCTGTTTACACAATTGAAATTCATAGTAAGCCTGTTCTTTGTAGACTTCGCTGTTAAGTTTATGATAAAATATTTCGGGTTGTATGCTGTACTTTTCCAATATATGCCGGTAAGCTTCATCATCTGTCAGGTCGCGTCCCTCATCATGCAGGGCATATTGAAGGTCAGTGGCAAATGCCACCTGTTTTTCAGGGTAAAACTCTTTAAAAATACATAAGGCGATAGCGGGTTTTTCAGAATGGGGGAACCAATCACTCAGCTCCGGGTGATTGATATGCCAGAGAAAATCGGCCCCAAACCGGATGCCTGAATATTCTTCAATAGTAGGATAGGCTTTCTGAATATACGCTGCTGTGGCGGCGATGGGCACAGGTTTTTCAGGCAAAATCATTCCCCCTGATAATACATCTATCTGTAAGGAAGGGTATTGCTCCGCTATTTTCCTGATTACCGGGCTAAATCCATAACACCATCCGCACCAGGCATCGTAGCAGTAAAAGAGTATTGGTTGCATTTTGCGAAGTTAGGAGTTGGGAGTTAGGAGTTGGGGAAGATGATTCTTTTATATCTTCACTCTTTAAAAAAACACTTTTAACTCCTAACTCCTAACTCAATTTTATGCCCGGTTTTGAATTATTTGGCGCTGAAGAAAGAAAAGAAGTGAATGATGTACTGGAAACGGGTATCCTGATGAGATATGGTTTTGATGGACCGCGTAAAGGGATATGGAAAGCCAAAGAACTGGAAACGGCTATTACAGAGATATTTGGTTGTGGATATGCACAGCTTACATCAAGTGGCACCGCGGCATTAATTACCGCTTTGGCTGCTTTGCATATTGGCGCGGGCGATGAAGTAATCATGCCGGTATTTACATTTGTTGCCAGTTTTGAAGCGGTGTTAAGCGTAGGCGCCGTTCCGGTATTGGTTGATGTAGATGAAACGCTTACGCTAAAACCTGAAGCTGTTCGCGCGGCCATCACTTCCAAAACAAAATGCATCATGCCTGTACATATGTGTGGCAGCATGGCCGACCTGGATGCACTTACAAAGATTTGTACTGAGCATAAACTTGTTTTGCTGGAAGATGCCTGCCAGAGTATCGGCGGTTCCTATAAAGGCAGGTCATTGGGAACCATTGGCAACGCGGGTACCTTTTCGTTTGATTTTGTAAAAATGATTACCTGCGCGGAAGGTGGTGTGGTGATGACCAATGATAAAGAAGTGTATATTAAATCTGATGGGTATACCGATCATGGACACGACCATGCAGGGATAGACCGCGGCGCTGATCTGCATCCTTTTATCGGGAATAATTTCCGTATCAGCGAATTGCATGCCGCTGTAGGGCTGGCGCAGATCAGAAAACTGGGTACTTTTCTTTCGCTGCAAAAAAACAACAACAAAACCTTAAGGGCCTATCTGCAGCGGATACCCGACATTAGTTTCCGTGTGGTTCCGGAAGGCGGTGATGACAGTTGCAGTTTTTTAAGCTGGTTTTTACCAACAGAAGAAATTACGAAAGCGGTTGTTGCTGAGATGAAGCTGCAGGGAATTTTAGCGGGTAATTTTTATTGGTACGTTAATAACTGGCATTACCTGAGTAAGTGGGATCATCTTAAAAATGCAACCACATTAAACGCTATCAGTGAAGTGCAAAAAAGCGCTTTGCTCAAATTGAAAGTAACCACTTTCCCTGCCAGCGACGCGATCATGAGCCGGTGCATATCTACCGCTATCAGTTTGGTTTGGACGGAGGAGCAGATCAGGGAAAAAGGAGAGAAGATGGTGGCTGTTATTAAAAAAGTGTTGCAGGAGAAAAGGCAACAGGCATAGAAAGGATACTCAAATGTAAATTTACAGCATTAAAACAAGGCAGAATTTCAGGAATCAACGGTAATGGTTTTTTTCGTTCACATTTCGTAGTTCTATCTTCAGATATATTATGTCACTCGGACAATCATTACAGCAGAAGTTATTGCAAAAACTGTCGCCTCAGCAGATACAGTTGATGAAGCTATTACAGGTGCCTACTGCCAACCTGGAAGAACGTATTAAGGAAGAGCTGGAAGAAAACCCGGCATTGGAAATGGATGAAGAAGGGCATGAAGATGAATATGGGGATGATATACAGGATGAGTTTGATTCGCCTGGTGATGATGAGGTGGATATGGATGGAAGTGAGGAAGAATATGAGAATGTAGATATCAGTGAATATGTAGTGGATGATGATGGCGAGATAGCAGACTATAAAATGAAGGATGATAATTATCCGGAAATGGATGATCAGAAAGTGATTCCCATCAAAGTGGAATCAAGTTTCCATGAACTTTTATTAAACCAGTTGGGCATGCTGGAACTGGATGAGCGAAATTTTAAAATAGCGGAACAGATAGTAGGCAGCCTCGATGATGATGGATATTTGCGCAGGGAAATGTCGTCTATATCAGATGATCTTGCTTTCAGGCAGAGTTTGGTGGTGGAAGAAAAAGAGATCGCGGAACTGATACATCAGATACAACAATTTGATCCGGCAGGAATCTGTGCCCGCAACCTGCAGGAATGTTTGCTTCTTCAATTGAAACGCAAATTGAATGAGGGCATTAGTGTGGCGCTGGCGATACAAATTCTTAGTAAATACTTTGATGAGTTTACCAAGAAACATTATGAAAAAATTCAGCGTAGCCTGAACCTTTCTGATGAACAGATTAAGGAGGTGATAAACCAGATTATTAAACTAAATCCGAAACCGGGTGGTAATATCGGTGAGATTAATAAGGCGGAGAGTTATATTGTGCCTGATTTTTTTGTGCTCAACAGTAATGGTAAGCTCGAACTAACTTTGAATGCGAAAAATGCGCCGGATCTGCGTATTAGTGAAGGTTACCGGGATATGCTGAAGGATTATGACAAGGGGAGTAAGAAAGACAAAAGGCAAAAAGAAGCGGTGCTTTTTATCAAACAAAAAATAGATTCTGCCAAATGGTTTATTGATATGATCAAGCAACGGCAGGATACCCTGGTAAGTACCATGAGCGCCATCATGAAACACCAGCATGCGTTTTTTCTTACTGGTGATGAAACTACCATGCGCCCAATGATCCTAAAGGATATTGCCGAACTAACCGGTTTGGATATATCAACTGTTAGCCGTGTGGCCAATAGTAAGTTTGTACAAACGGAATTTGGAACTTACCGGTTGAAGTTCTTTTTCAGTGAATCTCTCAGCACTGATAGCGGGGAGGAAGTAAGTACCAGGGAAGTAAAAAAAATATTGAGCGATATGATTGAGGCGGAAGATAAAAGGAAACCACTTAGTGATGAGTTGCTTACAGATATGCTGCAGGAAAAGGGGTATAACATTGCAAGGAGAACTGTAGCTAAATACAGGGAACAGTTAAATGTGCCTGTTGCCAGGTTACGCAAAGAATTGTAGCAAAACATTCATACCAGAAAAAGAAAGGATCTAATGGAACAAATATCAGCAGCCAATTCAAAACCGCCGGTACTGCTTGCAGTACCCGCGAAATTAATTTCATACCTGTTTCATCCGCTTTTCATACCAACCTATGTATTTAGTTTCCTTATTTATCAGTTTCCCTATGAGTTTGCGGGAATTACTGAGTACCAATTAAAACTACGCCTCTTCAGTATTTTCTGGTTAACCGCTTTTTTTCCGGCCTTTGCTGTTTTTCTTTTATGGAGGCTAAAATTCAGTGAGAGTATTTTTTTGCGTACACGGAAAGAACGGATTGTACCCTATATCATCACCATGTTTTTTTACTGGTGGATGTATTTCCTGAGCCGTAATTTTACGGACCAGCCGGCAGTACTGAAATTCTTTTATATGGGTATTTTCATGGCAACCGTTTTTGGATTAATATTAAATAATTACTTTAAAATAAGCCTTCATGCAATGGGAGTGGGGGGTGCGATGGCGGCAATTATCCTGTTTGCCCTGTATTACCGTTCACCATTGGGTGTATCAATGAGTGTGGCTACGCTGCTCGCGGGAATTGTTTGTACAGCCCGCTTTTTGGTAAGCGATCATACAGATAAAGAGATATACTCAGGATGGTTGGTAGGGATAGGCTGCCAGTTAATTGCTTATTATTTTCTTATGTAATGCAGATTTTTTTTGGCGCGTAGCATTACGGATCTCAACGGTTCATTTTTGCGTTTTTATCGCTTTCTTTGTAATCATTTACTTAGTAATACAATCACATGTGGTACAAAGCGGGTAAGTTCATCCTACAACAAAGACTTTTCTTATTGATCTTATTAGTTGCCGCTACCACTTTTATGGGTTGGGAGGCATCAAAAGTTCAGTTGAGTTATGATTTTACAAGGGCATTACCAACCGACAACCCTAAATACCGCGAGTACCAGGCTTTCCTGAAAAAATTCGGGGGTGATGGGAATACGATGGTAATCGGTATCGAATCTGACAGCCTCTTTACAGTTCCTTTTTTTAATGAACTGGGACAACTGCATCAGCAATTAAAAAAAATCAGGGGTGTTACGGATATACTAAGTATTCCGGAAGTGGTTAATCTCCATAACGATCCTATCCATCATCGTTTGGTACCTGTACGGATTTTCAATTATCCTTTTTCAGCTCAGCAATCACTGGATAGCGCCAGGGTTGTTTTTGAAAATCTTCCTTTCTACCGGAATCTGTTATATAACCCGCAAACCGGTAGTTACCTGATGGGCGTAAGTGTGAACAAAGACACGATTAACAGTAAAAGCCGTACCAAACTGATTAATGAAATACTCGGGAAGGTAGCTGTGTTTGAAAAGAAAGCGGGTACGCGGGTGTATACCAGCGGACTTCCCTTTATCAGGACAACGATTGGCAACCGGATTAAATCAGAGATGAACTGGTTTCTAATCGGGTCATTGCTGTTATTAGTAGTTACCCTGTTTATTTTTTTCCGCTCGGTTAGCGCTACGCTGATGAGCTTGCTGGTAGTAAGTATGGGGGTTGTATGGAGTTTGGGTACCATTGTTTTATTGGGATATAAAATTACCCTCTTAACCGCGTTAATACCACCATTGGTAGTGGTCATCGGCATTCCTAACTGTATTTATTTTTTAAACAAATACCATACGGCTTACCGGGAACTGAAGGATAAAGAAAAAGCCCTTATTACCATGGTGGGGCGAATGGGTATCGTAACCCTGTTCTGCAATATCGCGGCAGCCATTGGCTTTGCGGTATTCGCTTTAACACATAGCGACCTGTTGAAGGAGTTTGGCGCGGTAGCGGGCATCAACATCATGGTATTGTTTGTTATATCCCTTGTTTTTATCCCTTCGGTACTTAGCTATTTGCCACCACCCAAATCAAAACATACCAGGTATCTGGATAATAAATTTTTGGAAAAGGTTTTATTAAAGGTTGAAAAATGGGCCTTTCATCATGCTAAATGGGTGTACGGTATTACCGCGGTAATCACCCTCCTGGCCATTGCAGGTATTTTCCGTATAAAAACGGAAGGCTTTATTGTAGATGATCTTCCGAAAAATGATAAAGTGTATACAGACCTGAAATGGTTTGAACAACAGTTTGGTGGTGTGATGCCATTGGAAATAGTAATTGATACGAAAAAGAAAAATGGACTTTTACGGAACACCGGGCCCATTACTAAAATAGATGAATTTTCTGCCTATATAGCTGCTAATCCCTCAACGGCCCGTCCGCTTTCTTTTGTAGAAGGATTAAAATTTGCCAAACAGGCTTATTTTGACGGTGATACCATGAGTTATACCATTCCTTATGAAGCAGACATGGCATTTATGGGGCCTTACCTGCGTAGTAATGCTGATAGCCCCGGAGCCCGGAAAACAAGTTTTTCAAAGCTGATGAATGGGTTTATGGATAGTGCCAAACAGGTAGCCAGGATAAGTGTAAATATGAAAGATGTGGGAAGCGCTGCGCTTCCCATTCTACTGGCGGACTTTCAAAAAAAGGCGGATGAACTATTTGATACGGCGTCTTACCAGGTAATATTTACAGGTAGCAGTATCAGCTTTCTGGAAGGTTCCAGCTTTATTATACAAGGATTGAAAGAAAGTATTTTCTGGGCATTTTTATTAATTACACTTTGCATGCTCTACCTCTTCCGATCATTACGGATACTGGTTTGCTCACTTATCCCCAATCTCATTCCGCTGATGGTAACTGCCGGAGTGATGGGCTGGGCGGGCATTGCTTTAAAGCCCTCTACTGTATTGGTGTTTAGTGTGGCATTGGGTATTGCTATTGATGTAACTATCCGTTTTTTGATCAATTACAAACAGGAGCTCCCCCATTTTAATAACCAGGTATCCATCACACTGGTTCAAACCATCCGGCATACAGGCATTAGTATTATATACACTTCGTTGGTGCTGATTGCCGGCTTTATCATTTTCTGCTGGAGCGATTTTGGGGGCACCAAAGCGCTGGGTTGGCTCACTTCCCTAACGCTTATTGTGGGAACACTTACCAATTTGGTACTGTTGCCTGTTTTGATCCTGGGCACTTCCAGGGTCAAAAAACGCACACAAAAGTAGGCGTATTCATTGGTCTCCTCCTGGTCATTAACTGTCGATAAAACCACTAAAGAGAATCTTAACATTGTTCAACCGGTAATCGGTATTAATTTGTTTTAACAATTTTGTTAAAACCGGTAAAATAATAATGCATATTATATATTTTTATTTTATATAAAATTGATTATCAGTCTAATTTATTTATATTTACCGTTCATCATTTTGTGTTCATTAATAGTTGCAGCATTAAGCAACAATCTATTGTCATAATATGTCAAGGTTTTGTTTTCTTTAACTAAATTGCGACCCCACAATCACTAAAAACTGAATTATGAGAAAATTAGTTACCATGTTATTGTGCGTGGTGTTAGCTATCACTCAACTAGCTGCACAAACGCGTACAATAAAAGGAAAAGTTACTGACACGAAAAGTAACCCGGTTCCGAATGCTTCTGTTACTGTTAAGGGTTCCACACTCGGAACCACAGCCGATGCAAACGGAGATTTTTCAATCAATGTTCCCGGCACCGCTAAAGTGCTGGTGATTTCATCACTTAATTTTACAGGTCAGGAAGTGGCTATTGGCAATAAAACCAATATCACTGTTTCACTTGTTTCTACGGCCCAGGACCTCCAGGAAGTGGTGGTAGTAGGTTATGGAACCAAAAAGAAATCTGATCTAACGGGTTCAGTGGCCACTTTAAAAGCCGCTGATGTAGAAAGCCTGCCCTTCTCTTCTGTAGATAAGGCGCTGCAAGGTAAAGTGGCCGGGTTGCAATCAATTGCCGCATCTGGTCAGCCTGGTGCTTCTCAAAGCATTGTTATCCGCGGTATCAGCTCTATCAGCGGTAGCAGTAACCCGCTTTGGGTGATTGATGGCGTTCCGGTTAACGAAGGTAATGTGGCACGTTTGCAAACAACAGCCAACCTGTTAAGTACGTTAAACCCGAACGACATTGAAAGCATCTCTGTATTAAAAGATGCCGCTTCCCAGTCAATTTATGGTAGCCGCGCCGCCAATGGCGTAATCGTAGTTACTACCAAAAAAGGTAAGGCAGGTAAAACCAAATTCAGATTTGATACAGAGGTTGGTCAAAGTAATACAGCCTATACAAATGCTAAATACAAACCACTGAACGCGCAACAGTATACAAGTGTTACCCGCGAAGGTTTGGCAAACCTGGGACAGACCCAGGCTGTGATTGATGCTACCATTACCGCTTTAGGCGGTAATAGCGGTATTGATTTTAACTGGCTGGATAATGTTAGCAAGAACGGTACCCAGCAACAATACAATATGAGTGTCCAGGGTGGAAATGAAAAAACAACTTTCTTTTTATCAGGTGGACATTTTGTTCAGGAAGGTACTACCATCAATTCCAAACTTACCAGAACCAACGGTAATGTAAATATTACTAACCAGGCTACCGATAAATTAAAACTCGGGTTTAACCTGAATGCCGGTGTGGTAAATCAACGTGCGCCCCTGGCGGGTGGCGCTTTTGGTAATCCGGTATTATCCTCCTTTTTCCTGTTACCTACCAGGTCCGCTTACAATGCCGACGGTTCATATAACTTCAGTATAGGTGGGTTACATAATACCATTGCTTTAGCTGATCTGGATAAAAGATTCCTGCGTCAGGCCAGCTTCCGCGGAAGTATCTATGGCGAGTACAAAATCCTGGAGAACCTGAAATTCAGGTCTCAGTATGGTATTGATTATAACCTGTTGGAAGAAGATCAGTATAATAACCCATTACATGGTGACGGCGCCGCTTCAAACGGCAGGGCCTTCTCATTTTATACCCGTTATTTTAACTGGGTTTGGACCAATACCCTCGATCTGCAACAAAATATTACCCGTGGTGGTGACCTGTCTTTCAACGCTCAACTGGGACTTGAAGCGCAAAAATCTTCAGGTTATTTCAGCTCTTTGCAGGCACAACAGTTTCCGCCAACAACCGCATTAACCTATCCGGCATCGGGAGCCAGTCCTACCACCGCTTCTGCTACTATTTCTGAATATTCCTTCGCTTCACAGTTTGCTTCAGCAGCCGTGAACTATAAGAACAGGTATGTTGTATCCGGTAGCTTCCGTCGGGATGGATCTTCTAAATTCAGTCCGAGCAATAAATTCGGTAATTTCTATTCTGTAGGCGCCACCTGGAATATAGACAGGGAAAGGTTCATGGAAAATGTGCGTTTCATTACCCAATTGAAACTCCGTTCTTCTTATGGTGTGAACGGTAGCAATACCGCTATCGGTAACTACGATGCACTTCCATTATATGGCTACGGTAATAACTATAACCAATTGCCAGGTAGTGCACCTGCCAACGTAGGTGATCCTAACCTTACCTGGGAACTCAATAAACCATTCAACGTTGGTATTGATGTAAGTATGTTTAAAAACAGGGTTAGTTTTACTGCTGAATATTATACCAGAACCACATCAAACTTACTGCTTTCTGTTCCTTTGTCCCGTACCTCCGGTTTTGCATCCGCTACCCGTAATATTGGTGCAATGAAGAATGCGGGTATCGAATTAACCTTAAGTGTAGTTCCTGTTCAAACAAGGGATTTTAAATGGGATATTGATTTCAATTTCGCCAATAATAAGAATACGGTACTGTCATTGCCCGGCGGAGCTGACATTCCCAATGTGCCCGGTTTTAACTATATCATCAGGGAAGGATATTCACTGAATTCATTCTTCTTAAGAGAGTGGGCCGGTGTTGATCCCGCCAATGGAGATCCTTTGTGGTATGCCGATAATACGCATGGTTCTACTACCAATGTATATCCGGGGGTAGCCGCGAGAATTATTGCCGGAAATGCACAGCCCAAATACTTTGGTTCTTTAAGTAATACCATTACTTTCAAAAACTTTACCATTAGCGCTCAGTTGTACTATAACTATGGTAACTATGTTTACGATACGTGGAGTGGGTATTACTTAGGAGCAGGTTTTGGCGCCACCTTTAATAAAGTAGTACGTGTGCTTGATCGCTGGCAGAAACCTGGTGATATTGCGGATCTTCCCAAATACATTTATGGGGGTAATAAGAACTTCCAGAGTGGATCAACTTTCTTTTTACAAAAAGGAGACTTTGTCAGGTTACGTGAAATACAGGTTGGCTACGACCTTTCCAAAAACCTGCTTACAAAGTTCAGTTTGTCCAGTTTGAACTTTTATGTAAGAGGTACCAACCTTTTTACATGGGTTAAGGATAAAAACCTTGCCTTTGATCCTGAGCAGGGAACCAATAGTGCTTCTAACCTGAATGTTTTCATCCCTAAAACAGTAACTGTAGGACTTAGTGTTGGATTTTAATACAGTCTTAAAAAATGTCAATTATGATAAAAATAGTTAAATATAAAATGTTGCTGGTGATAGTGTTGCTGGCAATATTCTCATCCTGTAAAAAGAGTTTTATCGAGCTCAGCTCACCAACTTCTCTAACCCCGGAACAGGCTTTGGGAACTGAGGCAGATCTTGCCGTGGCGCTTCGTGGCGCTTATGCAGGCTTAAGAGGGGTGGATTTTTACGGAAGGTCATTACCTGTTATCGGTGATATTATGGCAGACAATGCTTATCAGTCTGCATTGAATACCAACCGCTATACTTTCTTTAATGATTACAGCGATACAAAAGGCGCTGTTGCCAATGATGGTAATGTATTGGGTAACTGGACCTCAGGCTACCTGGTGATCCTGCGTGCCAATAATATCATCAATTCAACTTTGCCTTCTACAGTGAATATTGATCAGTACAAGGGCGAGGCTTATGCCATCAGGGCGTTGGCTTATTTTGCAATGGTTCGCCATTTTGCAAAACCATATGCCGATGATCCCGCTGCATTGGGTGTTCCTATTGTTACGGTTTACAATCCGGATCTGAAACCGGCCCGTAGCAAAGTATCGGAAGTGTATGTGCAAATAATCGCCGACTTGAATAAGGCCTATACTTTGATGACTAAGTATACCAACTCTTCACAGTTCAGTAAATATGCGGCTAAAGCCCTGCAGGCAAAAGTTTACCTGAATATGGGTGATAAAACCAATGCGAAAACAGCCGCGCTGGATGTTATTAATAATGGCGGTTTTACAGCGTTAACTTCAGCGGGGCATGCTTCTTATTGGGCAAATTCTGCTGTTAGAACCGATAAAGTAGAAACCGTATTCGAGGTTTCGTCTGATGGGGTAGCTAACCTTGCTTTTGATGCCTTGAGTTATTTATACAGCCAGACCGGTAACTATGGTGATCTGCTTTGTTCAGATCAGCTCTATGCATTATATGAAGCCGCCGATGTACGTAAAGGTTTATACGCTACCGGAACAAGGGCAGGATTACCTTCCGTTTTTGTAAACAAATACCCGGTTATCATCGGAGACCGGAGTGATACCAAAGTAATCCGTTTGAGTGAAGTATACCTGATTGCCGCGGAGGCTTCTCTGCCAGCCAATGAGGCTGATGCACTTACTTACGCGAATTTTGTTACTAGCAGAAGAGGGGCTACGGCTATCGCTTCTACCGGTACGCAATTATTTGAAGATATCATTACAGAAAGAAGAAAAGAACTGGCTTTTGAAGGAGACAGGTTCCACGATTTACAACGTTTAAAACGTGATATTGTACGCAGTACCAATTATCCCGCGTCATCAAGAACAGTACCTTACTCTGTTTTCAGAAGATTATTCCCGATTCCTCAGGCTGAGGTTGATGCGAATCCAAACATCAAACCACAGCAGAATGCGGGATATTAACCGGTATTCTCTATAAAGAAAGGATTTTTAATAAAGGCTACCTTACCGGGTAGCCTTTATTATTTTAACAATACACCGTTTAGGAAGACGGAAAACAAATTTATATTTGTTACGCAACTTCTTCAGGTAGGTATAAATTTTTATTGTATGATTCGTAATGCTGTTATTGCCCTTGCCTTTTTGTTTACTACAACCGCTTATTCACAGGGTACTGCTTTTTTACAGGACCCGGTTACCACTAAAAATTTTAATACGGATAAGTATTCCGGTATTAAAGGGACTCCATTTTTGCAGGATAAATGGATAAAGGGAACCGCTACCACACCCAGGGGTATTTACCAGCAGCTTGAATTAAAATTCAATGTGTATGACAACACGCTTTTCTTTAATAAGGAGGATGAGGCATTTGAGTTTCAGGATGAGATTACTTCCTTTACACTCATGCCAAAACCGGATGATTCAGCTACTTACCTGGTATATAAGAAAGGAATAACCGGAGCCGATTTTTCTCGAAATCAATATGTACAGGTATTGCTGGAGGGCCCGGTAGGCTTGTATAAACTGGCTATAAAACAGGTTTCTGAAATGAGTGAAATAAATGCCGGTATCGTAAAAACCTTTACTAATAACAGTAAATATTATATCAGTAAAAACAATCAACCGCGGTTTATAAAAATAAATAAATCAGAAATACTGGATAGCCTGAGTGATCAACGGGAAAAGATACAGTCGTATATCAATGAGAAAAAACTGTCCTTTAGAAAAGACAGTGATCTGGTTGAGGTTTTGAAATATTATCAGTCTTTGTAAGTGAAAGAGTAAAAAGTAAAAAATGAAAAGGGGGAACATCTTCTTTACTACTGAATACTTCCTAATACCTCCCCAAGTTTTCTCTCCAGGTCTTCCCCTCTCAATCCTGTTGCAATAATCTTTCCTTGTGGATCAATCAGCACATTGAAAGGAATACCATCAAACTGGTAAAGTGGAACCATACCGCTTTCCCATTGCTTTAGATCGCTTACATGGGTCCAGGTAAGATTATCATCTTTAATGGCCTGCTCCCAGTTGGCTTTTTCTTTATCAAGCGATACACCCAGGATGGTAAAATTTTTATCTTTAAACTTCTGGTAAGCAGCCACCACATTGGGATTTTCTTTGCGGCAGGGTCCGCACCAGCTTGCCCAGAAATCGACTAATACATATTTTCCTTTTAAACTGCTTAGCAGAAAAGGTTTACCATTCACATCGGGCAAACTGATTTCCGGGGCCTGTTTATTGAGCAGCGCATAACCCGGGGGAGCAACAGGCTTTTGAACGGTTAGCAGGCTTTTCATTTTAGACAGGCCACTATGTTCACTGAATTTTTCTACCGATGTATTTACCAGGGCCAGCAGTTCTTCCTGCGACATGGTTCTGGAAGCCATCCCTAGGGCATAATACCGGACAGCCGGACTGGGCGATTGGTTGATGAAATTGGCTATATGGCTGTTCACCTGTTTTAATTGTTCATCGCGTTGTTGTTTAGTCAGAAGTATCAGACTATCGCCGGCATTTTGTTTTTGTAAGGTATCCAGCAGTATTAAGGTGGCGTAGAGCAACGAGTCTTTAGTTCTGTAATCTTCAAATAATTCATGCAGGCTAGCGCTGGCAGGAGAGCCCTCAATGGTATAAGCGCGGTAATTATTTACATCCAGCGCCAGTTTGATGCTTTTGCTATCATTAACCAGCAGTACATCCGGGCCATTTTCTATCACCACCCTATACAGGCTCTCTTCCTTACCCATGGCGCGTAAAGTAAAAGTTCCACTTGAGGGAAGTGTAACAGAATCAAGAATAACCGGCTGCTGGCCGCCAAAGGGTAATTCCTGTAAAAAAATTTTTTGATTGGGGGCATGTTCAATTTTACCACTTACGGTAAACGCGCCGAATTTTTTTTCCTGGCAGGCAGTGAAAGCAACAACTACTGTTGCTATAAGAAGTATTTTTTTCATAATTAGTTTTTTATCAAACCTGGCCCCACCTATCAGTAAAGGCAAATGAGTATGGTTAATCGTTTAATTTCTGTTCTAATAATATGGTAACTATTTTCGGATCGGCCTTGCCTTTGCTTCGTTTTTTAATATCTCCCATAAACAAACCGATCAGGCCTTTCTTTCCTTTTTTATATTCTGATACTTTACCGGGCATGGATTGTAAGGTATCATTAATCCATGATTCCAATTCATTGGTATCATTAACCTGTATCAGATTCAATCTTTCCGCAATTGCTAAAGGTGAGCCTTTTTCCGACATCATCAGGGGGAATAGCTTAGCAGTAGCAATGGAGAAGTTAACCTTGCCATCCTCTACCAATTGTATTAATTCCGCTAATAAAGCAGGCGAAATAGTAAGTTCCGCGAAGCCGGTATTGTTTTCATTCAGGTATTGTCGTACAGGTCCCAGTATCCAGTTAGCGGCCGCTTTGTAATGAGTGGTATAGTTAATTACCCGGTTAAAATAATCAGCGGTCTCCTTTTCATCACACAAATGTTTGGCATCATATTCGTTCAGCCCATATTGTGTTTGATAGGTTTCTATTAACGCGTTAGGTAGTGCAGGCAGCCCAGCGCCAATTTCTTTTATGAAGGCATCGGTTAAATGAAAAGGGGCAAGGTCGGGATCGGGGAAATAGCGGTAGTCATTGGCTTCTTCTTTATCACGGATGGCGAAAGTAGTATCATTGGATGCGTTAAAACCTCTGGTTTGTTGCTGAACTTTGCCGCCATTTTCTACCAAAGCAATCATACGCTCGATCTCGTACCCGATGGCTTTTTTTACATTGCGGATCGAGTTCAGGTTTTTTACTTCTACTTTGGTTCCTAATCGCGTTTCTCCTTTCAGGCGGATAGATACATTGGCATCGCAACGCAAACTTCCTTCTTCCATATTACCATCACAGATTCCTATCCATCTTACCAGTCTGCGTACTTCTGTAACATATTGCCAGGCTTCTTCCGCGGAGAAAAGATCTGGTTCCGTTACAATTTCCACAAGCGGTGTTCCGGCCCGGTTCAAATCAATACAGGTAAATTGATCATCAAGGTCATGAATACTTTTGCCGGCATCTTCTTCCATGTGTATCCGGTTGAGTTGTACTTTTCTTTCACCGGCAGCGGTGTGTATGGTTATGTAGCCTCCTTTGCAAATAGGTGTGGTATGTTGTGATACCTGGTAACCTTTTGGCAGATCGGGGTAGAAATAATTCTTGCGGGCAAAATAATTGTCTTTTTCTATCTCGCAGTTACAGGCCAGGCCCATACGGATGGCATACTCCACCGCTTTCCGGTTTGTTTTGGGTAAAGTGCCGGGATGCCCCATGGTAATAGGACTGATATGTGTATTAGGCGCGGCGCCAAACGACGTACTGTCGCCGCAAAACAATTTACTGTTGGTGGCGAGTTGTGCATGTACTTCCAGCCCTATCACCGCTTCATATTTATCGTTCAAAGCCATATAGCCGCAAAAATAGCCTTAATCGCAGATTTCGCGGATGATTTATAGGATTTAACAAATTAGCGTGCAAGGATTTTATTCAGTTCTTCCGTAGAGATCGTTAGTAAGCCAACAGGCGGGAGACGCCTGGTGAGTTCTTTCCAGTTTTTGTCCCTGGCAAAGATTGCTTTTAACATTGGAAGGGCCTTTGTTAACTGCTTGCTGTTGGCCAGGGTGATGGCTGTCCAGAATTGCATTTCCAGGTTAGCGGGAAATAACTTCATCGCGGCATTGTATTCATTCATGGCAAGGGCCATATCGTTCTTCTCAACAGCGAGGTCGCCCTTGTTCATATGTTCGTAGGCCAGATGAATAGTGTATAGCCTTCTTAACTCTTTTAATGGTTGTGGTGAATCATCCACCCTAAGGTCTACCGATTTATTGTTCCAGGTTTCTGTTGTTTTGCCCGGCACTACAGTAATGGCTGCTGCCTGCATACCACGGATGTCTCCCCCCGCTTTTTGCGCCGCTTCCAGAGCGAGCAATACCCTTTCTGCAAGTGGTTTATTACTGGTTTGTATGAATGACTTTTCCATGTATTCACAAACACTATCACCCAGCATCATATTACTTTGAACACTGAAATTATATCCTTTACTATGTTTGGCTACCTGTACACAATTTTTGCCGGTATGGGCCGCTACATTTCCTTTGGAATCTATTATGGCTACCTGCCTCACTTCTTTACCAGGGTCTGTATTGGTTAAACTGTCGAGGGCCTGTTGTGGGGTGAAGCCCAGTTTTAATAAAGCCAATGCTTTTGGGCCATAGGATTTATCTACAAAAGACTGGGTAGCTACAGCGCCCACACCGGCTTCGGCCCAGGGTACCGCTGTGCCAACGCTAAACCAATGGCTTTGCACACCCACGGCCATTTCGCCCGTTTTTTCATCGCGTGCTACTATGGAAAAGGTATGTACCAAAGGTTCTTTTGAGGAATATACTTGAGCCTCTAAGACCAATGAGCTGACTAAGGTAATGAAGAGAATGAGTTTTTTCATGTTGTAAAATTAATGTGTGAAGGTAAGCCTGAAAATAAAACCGTGCTAAGAATAGCACGGTTTATACAACATGAGAAAAAATCTAACATTACAGATCTGCTGTTTTTAATTTCTTTGGAAATTTGATATTGGTCGTTTCAGTTTTACCGGCCCGCTGGTAACTGAGTTTGATGCTATCGCCTTCTTTACTATTTTTAAGGGTTGCTTTCAGGTCATCAACAGATGTGATGGGTTTGCCATCTATTTCAGTGATCAGGTCATCTTTCAGTAACCCTGCTTTTGCGGCAGGTGTATTATCGTTTACTTCTACTATTTTTACGCCTTTCCCTTCCTCTACATCCTGAATCTGCAATCCCAGTTGGGGTTTACGATTAAAGTTAAAATTCATGCCATTCAACCCCTGAAACCCGGGCACTTCCATATTAAAATGATCATTGTTGAAATTAAAACTCCTGATACCCGGAGAAGTACTCTTGCCTAAACGGGCATTGGCAGTGGCTTCTTTTCCATCACGCAGGTAGCTAATGGTTATGGTGTCTTCCGGTTTGTATTTGCCAATGGCCTCAAAAAGGTCATCACTTCCTTCTATTTTGTTTGTACCAATTTTAGTAATAACATCCTCTTTTTTCAAACCAGCTTTTTCCGCGGCTGATTCTTTTACTATAGAATTTATTTTAGCCCCCTTATCCGTTTTTTCGGTTACTACACCAAGGAAGGCACGGTTGCCTGATGATGCAAATCCTTCTCCAAATACCCGGTGATTGCCCATTGGGCCTATCCTTCCGGTAGATTTCAGAGATAGATGGTCTGGACTTTTTTCGTTTAGGATCTCAATATCAAGGTCTTTCAGGTCTTCTACCGGTTTTCCATTTACGGTTATTTTATCACCATCTACAATGATGGTCATTTTTTCTGTAGCTGCTCCTTTTTTGCGGATGATAATTTTTTCCTGTGTTTCTTTCTGAACCTTTTCCTTGGTTTGAGCAGAAACACCCAGGCTAATACATAAGGCAAGCAGGGCAATTGGTAGCATTTTCATATCGGTAAATTTTAATGTACGAATTTGTTAGTAGATCAAATGTAGCCGATTTTTTAAATACGAAGTTCTTCGGAAATGTTAAAAAAAGTTAATCATTTGGGCGGGCTATCCGGCAACCAGTTTTTTCAGGTTATCAATTACCTGTTGCAGGTTACTGGCATCCTGACCGCCCGCGGTGGCTAAGGTTTTTTGTCCGCCGCCTCCGCCTTTGATTAATGCGGCTACCTGTTCTTTAATGAGCTTAGGGGCTTCCAGGTTTTTGGTATCACTTACCGCTTCATCCAGTAAAATGGCTACCTGTGCCTTACCTTCAATAGCGGCAGCGAGGACTACCATATAATGGGTGAGACTATTTTTTAGTTCGAAACATAATTTTTTAAGGCTATCGGCATTACTTACCTCTACAATCGACCCTATAAATGTGATACCATTGATCAATTCTGTTTTCTGTAACAGCTCCTGTTTGATTGCGCTGAGTTGTTTAGCTTCCAGACTTTCTATTCGTTTTTTTAATTCGTTGTTATCGGCAGCCAGTGATTCAACGGCTTTGCTGATTTCTTTGGGGTTCTTTAGGATTTCACGAATTACACGAATGTCATCGAATTGACTGTTCACCAATTTTTCCGCGGCTTTGCCACTGACTGCTTCAATCCGGCGAACACCGGCAGCTACGGCTGTTTCGTGTTTTATCCTGAAGAAACCTAATTCACCCGTAGCGCCCACATGGGTACCGCCACACAATTCAACAGAATAATCAGGATCCATGATTACTACCCGAACCTTGTCGCCATATTTTTCTCCAAACAGGGCCATGGCGCCGGTGGCAATGGCATCATCCTTGCTCATTTCTTTTATATGAACAGGAATATTCTCCCTGATCTTTTCATTGACAACTCTTTCTATCTCAGCGATCTCTTCTTCAGATACTTTGGCAAAATGGGAAAAATCGAAACGGAGTTGTTCTTCATTTACCAGGCTACCTTTTTGTGCCACATGCTTGCCCAGCACTTTGCGAAGGGCAGCGTGTAAAAGATGCGTGGCGCTATGGTGTACAGTGGTAGCTTGTCTTTTAGGCATATCCACTTTTGCCAGTAAATGCGAATGAATATTGGCAGGAAGGGATTCTGTAAAATGGATAACCAGGTTATTATCTTTCTTGGTATCAGTAACGGAAATAATTTCTCCATCGAAATTGAGTGTGCCCGTATCTCCAACCTGACCGCCGCTTTCGGCATAGAATGGGGTAGCTTCCAATACTAACTGGTAGGCTTCTTTTCCTTTGGCTTTTACTTTACGGTACTTGAGCAGTTTGCTTTTTATCTCAACGGAATCGTATCCCACAAATTCAGAAAATCCGTCTTCAATCAGTACAACCCAATCTTCTGTGTCTACCGCGCCTGCCGAGCGGCTACGGGTTTTTTGTAACTGCATTTCTGACTCGAAACCCTTTTCATCAATCAGTAAATTATTTTCCGCCGCAATTAAACGGGTTAGGTCTATCGGGAACCCGAATGTATCAAACAACTCAAATGCGGCTTTACCTTCTATTTCTTTGCCTGAAGATTTAATAATATCATCAATCCTTTTCAAACCCTTATCCAGCGTTTTTAAAAAGGCATCTTCTTCTTCCTTTACTACTTTACTTACAAAGTCGAGTTGTTTGTGAAGTTCCGGAAATACATTTTCAAATTGACCGGCCAGTAAAGGGAGCAATTGAAACAATAAAGGTTGCTTATAATCAAGGTAGGTATAATAATAACGAACAGCCCTTCTCAAAATTCTTCTGATTACATAGCCCGCGCCGTTATTGGCCGGTAATTGCCCATCCGCAATGGTAAAGGCAATAGCCCGGGTATGGTCTGATAGTACACGAAAAGCAATCGCCTCTTTACTATCACTATCATCATATTTTTTACCGGTGATCTTTTCTATGGCTCCAAGGGTGCCGGTAAATACATCGGTATCATAATTGCTTTGCTTTTCCTGCAGCACACGAACCAGTCTTTCAAACCCCATACCTGTATCTACATGTTTGGCAGGCAAAGGTTCCAGCGTTCCATCCTTTAAACGGTTGAACTGTATAAATACATTGTTCCAGATTTCTAGTACCTGCGGATGGTCGTTGTTGACCAATGTTCTTCCATCCACTTTTTTTCTTTCCGCATCGGTTCTGCAGTCTACATGTATTTCGGTACAGGGGCCACAAGGACCTGTATCGCCCATCTCCCAGAAATTATCTTTTTTATTGCCCGGTAAAATCCTGTCTTCTGCCATCCATTTTTTCCATTCCGCTAAAGCTTCCTCATCTTTTGGTAATCCTTCTCTGGCATCCCCTTCAAATACGGTTACATATAATCTGTCTTTATCCAGTTTATATACTTCGGTCAGCAGCTCCCAGCTCCAGGCAATGGCTTCTGTTTTAAAATAGTCGCCAAAGCTCCAGTTACCCAACATCTCGAACATGGTATGGTGATAGGTATCTACGCCTACTTCTTCCAGGTCGTTATGTTTACCGCTTACCCGTAAACATTTTTGGGTGTTGGCGATACGGGTACTTTCCGGTTTTTTATTGCCCAGAAAATAATCTTTAAACTGGTTCATGCCTGCATTGGTGAAGAGCAGGGTAGGATCATTCTTCACTACAATAGGGGCTGATGGAACGATCTGATGCCCCCTGGAAGCAAAAAAATCAAGGAATTGTTTGCGTATCTCGGAACTGGTCATCATTAATCAGAAAATTTTAAACAAATAGTTAGGTTCTTAGAAACTATATTTGGTGGCCTTTTAAAGGGTAGCAAAGGTAAGGAAACGGGGCGTGATTCACGACCAACGGTTTACGCCCTGCCACCAGGCACTGCCAACAATGAAAAAAGTAAAATACTACTACAATACCCACACGCTCCGCTATGAGAAGCTTGAAACGCCCCTGCGTGTGAGGTTATTGCAGTTGATTGGTTTTATTGCGGCTTCTATAGTTACCGGATTGATCATTTTCGCCATTGCTTTCCGGTATATCGATTCGCCCAAAGAGAAATACCTGCGCCAGCAAAACTATGACCTTACCCAGAATTACAGTGTATTTATGGAAAGGCTAAGGCAACTGGAATTGAAGATGGATGAGATAGAAAACAGGGATAATACTGTTTACCGGTCTATTTTTGGATCGGAACCCATTCCAGACAGCGCCCGTATCAAAGACATAGAACTGAAGAAGGAAGTGAAACTGGTTCAGGGTATGGGTGAGTCGGAGCTGGTTCAAAGTATTGCCGGACAGTTGAATAATCTCTCCCTGCGAACTACCTACCAGGTGAAGTCGTTCGAGGAAATAGGGGATATGGTGAAAAATAAAGAAAACCTGCTGGCTGCCATCCCTTCGATACAGCCGGTAAGTAATAAGAACCTGAGCCGTGTTGCCTCAGGTTTTGGATACCGGATTGATCCTGTTTATAAAGACAGAAGGGCGCACATGGGGTTAGATTTTACCGCTCCTATGGGAACGCCTATTTATGCTACCGCGGATGGAAGGGTAAAAGATGCCGGGTATAATACAGGTGGTTATGGTAACCGGGTAGTGGTCAATCATGGGTTCGGTTATGAAACATTATACGGGCATATGGTACGAATTAAAGCCAGGATTGGCGAAACGGTGAAGCGGGGTGAGGTAATTGGTTATGTGGGTAATTCAGGTAAGAGTACGGGTCCGCACTGTCATTATGAAGTTCACCGAAATGGTATTCCTGTGGATCCGATCTATTATTTCTATAATGACCTTACGCCTGCGCAGTTCGACAGGATATTGAAACTGGCAGCGGCAAGTAACCAGAGTTTTGACTAAAAAAATTCATTTGTGGAACCAGGTGTAAAACAATATTTACAACGCATTCTGAATACGATATCTGTTTGGCTGGTATGGATGACAGTAAACAGTACGCTTGGTATCAGGTATCAGTTTGCCTATATTGATAAAGGGGTTACTGCCGGAAATATTATTTTTTATAGTTGGTTAGTCCTAAGCCTTGTTGTATTTGTCTGGTGGGTTATTCGTGTTTGGAGTAAGCCGATTGATTATGATGCGTAGGATTGTGCTAAAATACCTTCTTGTGGGTATTCGTATGCCGTAGATTTTTCTTATTTTCAGCTACCAAACCATTTCATCCCACATGCAATTGAAGTCAGTTTCAAAATGGATTGTTATAACCGGAACATTGCTGATATGGACCGTGAAGTTTATTATCCGGCCCTTTGTTCATGTGCCGGCTGCAATGAAACCTTTGGTAGGTTTTTCGCCCAATCTAATCGGATCTTTTTTATTGCCTTTTGGCGCCTGTTGGTTTTTTCAGCGATATTTTAAATTGCAAACACCGGCTGATCTCGCTTATACCTGTTCCTTCGGTTTATTATTAGTGATCATAAATGAGTATCTCCAGCTCATACCTGTATTTGGCAGAACCTTTGATTACCTGGATATTTTTTCTTCGGTAGCGGGTGTTTTTTGTAGTCACCTGGTTTTTGCGAAACTCATGGGATCGCGGATTTCACAGATTGGGCAGAAAGCCTGATAAATCAGCGATTAGTTCTTAGAATCTTTTGTGTCAAGTATTACCGGCGTTTTTCCGCCGCCCATAATAATCACTTTGGCATTGGGAGAGGTAATCAACCCTTTCATTACCTGTATCTGCTCGTATTGTAACTGTTTGTCTCCTAAACCGGAACTGATGATCTTTTGATAATCGGCAATACCCTGCGCTTCTACTCTTTTACGTTCCGCTTCCTGTTTCTCTTTTTGCAGTACGAATTCCATTTTCTGGGCATCCTGTTCCGCTTTGATCTTTTCTTCGATGGATCCTTTTACGGTAGTGGGCAATGTGATATTTCTTACCAGTAATTGCTCCAGCACCAATCCGCGTTTTTTAAAATCTTCTTCTATGCTTTTAAAGATGCGACCCTGAAAAAGATCTCTTTTTACGGAGTATAGTTCTATCGCCGTAAAATACACCGCATTATCCCTGATTTTGGTTCGGGTAAGCGGCCGAACAATCTTGTCTCTGTAATCCAACCCGGTTTCTTTAACGATGTTGGGCGCTTCCGTGCTTATTACCCGATAGAGAACAGTAAGGTCTATCACCACTTCCAGGCCATCCGCCGTTAATACACGAATGGCGTCATCGCCGCCTTTATCACCCTCGTCATGTACGCCGCTCATGGTGTAGTTCTGGGTTTTGATATCTACTCTTTTTACATCTACTAACGGATTTACGATACTCAGTCCGCTAGTGAGAATATCATTGTCTACTTTACCGAATATTGATTTAACGCCTATCTCACCGGCATCTATCTGTTTGATAGAGGCGGTAAGAAAACCTATCACCGCGAGGGCTAATCCGCCAATGCGGAGTCCGCTTGCCAGTTTATGCAGTTCATCTCTTTGCTTAATAAGTATCGTGCCGGCTATCAATAAAATGAGGCCTAGAATAATAAGTGCCATGGTTTATTTTTTTTAAATTAATAGATAAAAATAGTACATCAACTGCTGTGATCGGATATGAGTACCCATTGGTTCCCGATCTTGCGAAACAAAAGTGTATAGTATCCGCTTACATCCCCAATACTTCTTTTTAGCATCCATTTACCCAGAACAAAATAACGGTCCGGTGTGAGTTGTTCCATTTTTAATATGTTGTAGCTAAGCTTTCCCATAGTTACTGTATCCGGATAATTTTTTTGATAATTTTCGAGGGCATTTTGATAGCCATAGCTCGGTCCATTCTTTCCTACAAATAAAAGGCTGTCGCTTTTCCAGTATCCCTGCATGAATGCTTCGATATTGCCATTGTTCCATTCCCTGGTTTGGTTGGCGAGTATGGAGCGGATAATCTGTTCGTCTTTGTTTTGGGCGCTGGCGGTGGTTAAAAAGGTTACAGTAGTTAAAAGGGTTAAAAGGCGTTTCATGCGGAAAGTTTACGGGGTAAGCTACGATAATTCGGCGGATTGATCATTGATTTGAGGATTAAATTTCTCTTTGCATGCCAGTACAAATTTATTAACTTAACCGCATGGATTATGTTTCTCATTTACGAAAGGATAAAAAATTAGCCAAAACGATTGGGGAAGAATTGCATGAGCTCGTACTGCACCCCAATATCCCTGTGCGTATGATGGCAAGTATTATCAGTCAGCAATTAAGTACCAAAGTGGCTAAAGTAATATTTAAACGTTTCCTGGAACTATACCAGGGTAAGGAACCCAAACCCAAACAGGTATTGGATACGCCCGGCACTACCCTGCGATCTATTGGGCTGAGTAACGCGAAAGTGAGTTATGTGCACAATGTAGCGGCCTTTTGTATTGAAAATAAAATTACCGATAAGAAATTGCTGGCGATGACCAATGAAGAGATCATTGATTTGCTCATACAGATCAAAGGAATAGGTAAATGGTCGGTTGAAATGCTATTGATGTTTACACTGGGCAGGGAGGATGTATTTGCCGTTGATGACCTGGGCATTCAGCAGGCGATGATACAATTATACAAACTGGACCCCGCGGATAAAAAAGGGATGAAAGAAAAAATGCTGAAAATTTCCGCGAAATGGAGCCCATACCGGACTTATGCCTGTTTGCATTTATGGAAGTATAAGGACGCATAACGGTTAGTGTTATGCCGAATTCCTCGCCGCATTAATAATTCCAAACATACTCCTGGTTACTAATTTTTCATAAACCACTTTTAATTCAGGGGTTGTTTCTTCTTTATGTAATTGGTGTAAGGCATATTGCTGGATGGTTAATAGTGGCAACACAATTTTATCCCGCATCTGAATGGAGGCGCTTCCTGCCTTATCATCCTGCATGAGAATCGTTGAATCGGATAGTTCTAAAACCAGTTGATTGGTGAGATCGAATTCTTTCTTGATGAGTTCCCATATCGTGCCGTATTGCGGATCATCTTTGATGTATTGTGTCAGGGCGAAAGATGATTTAAGCATACTCATCATACTGTTATCAATTAAGGTGCGGAAGAAAAGCAAATTGCGGAACATGGCTTTTACATCCTCCCATAATCCTTTTTCTTTCATTTGCTGTAAGGCGGTACCTACTCCAAAATAACCGGGTACATTTTGTTTTAACTGGCTCCAGCTTCCTACAAAAGGAACCGCGCGAAGATCCTCAAATCTAAGCCCACCCTCAGTTCCACGTTTAGAGGGCCTGCTGGCGATATTACTTTTACTGTAATAATTCAGTGGACTAAACTGCTGCAGATAAGAAAGGAATAAAGGGTGTGTTTTAAAAGATTGGTAGGCTTCGTAACTGATCTTGCCGAGTTCTTCGAGCAGGTAACGATCATGTTCTGATAGCTGCATACGCGAATCGGAGAATAATTCATTACTTAGTCCGGCGCTTAACAACTGCTCTAAATTATACTGGGAAGATTGTATGGTACCAAAATTGGAGGTAATGGTTTGTCCCTGTACGGTTAGCTGAATCTCTTCGTTTTCGATATTATTTCCAAGTGATGCGTAGAATTTATTGGTTTTCCCGCCGCCTCTTGAGGGTGGTCCGCCTCTGCCATCAAAGAATTTCGCTTTGATACCATATTTGCGTGAAATGGCCGTCAGGTTTTCTTTGGCCGTATAAATACTCCAGTTGGCCTGCAGGTAACCGCCGTCTTTTGTGCCATCACTAAAACCCAGCATGATGGTCTGTTGCTGTTGTCTTTGTATAAGATGTTGTTTGTATACCGGGAGGGTATATAAAAATTCCATGATCGTTTCCGCTTCCTTCAGGTCGTCAATGGTTTCGAATAATGGGATGATGTCTACGGTTAACGTGGCAGCTTTCCATCCGCATAAACGGAATAAGGCATATACTTCCATCATATTTACGGGGCTCTGGCAATTGCTGATGATGTATCGTTGGCAACCTGCTTCGCCATTCATCTTTTGTATACTGTTAATGGCATAGATACTTTGCAGCGTGTCTTTCACAATTCCATCTGAAAAAATTTCGGGATCAATAGCGGCTTCCAGGGAGGTAAGCGCTTTTATTTTTTCTTCCGGTGAAAGCGCTGCATAATGATCAGGTAAAATTCCGGGTAACCCTTTCGCTTTTAATCCTGAATTTACCCCAAGCAATACCTCTGAGTGTATCCGGCTGTCTTGCCTGATATCCAGCGCGGCAAAATGGGTTCCAAATATTTTTACTTTGTGTATGAGGCTGTCTATCCGTTGTAAAAATAATGAATGATGATTGGATACTACCAGTACACGTATATTATTTAATTGCAGCAAGAGTTCCGCGGAACTGATGCGGTTACTTTCTTCGGGCCTGAATACATTTTCATATAGTTGTTCTTCCAGGCTGTGTATCATGGTATCAACATCGCTAAATGTTAACCTGCGGGTAAGTTTGCGAACATCGCGGTAATAACATACAATGATGGCGCTTCGCAGCGCCTGTGCGGCTTTCAGGGTGGTTGCCGCGTTCACAAATGGATTGCCGTCCCTGTCTCCACCGGGCCAGAAACCTAATTCTATAAATGGGTTGTCGCCATCATACTGGTTATCAAAAATCTCCTGCTCAATAAAGTTGTAAATATTTCCGATGGAATGATATAGGATATTTTCAAGGTACCACATCAGGTTCACTGCCTCATCGTATGGCGTGGGCTGTTTCTTGTTAAAGAATGGCGTGATACCTAATTGTTGTATGTAAAGGTTGATGGTATGAAAATCATTTTTGCTGATGGCTTCATTCATATCATGAATGATACCCAGCACGCTGCCCGGGTAAAACTGTGTGGGGTGGGCAGTAAGTACTACCCTAACCCGGAATTTGCGCAGTTTGTTTTTCATTGCCTGCGTTTTGCCTGCAAAAACCGCTTCATTATACAGGGCTTTTAAACTACCCGCCCCATCCATATTATGTACCGTAGTAAAAGCGGCGTCTTCAATGGCATCAAATAATACCACCTGCCTTTCTACATATTGGGCAAATTTGAATAGCCGCTCAACTTTTTCGGCCTGGGTTTTTACATTGGTATGCTGTTGAAAAAAATGGTCAATGATCTCCATCGGGCTCTTCCCTTCTGCATAACCATCCTTACAGGCTTGTAATAAAATGGGTAGCAAAGCGCCTACATTGGCGATACCAGAAAAAGGCAGCGCGGCGAACAGGCTATTGTATATCGTATACTTATCTGTTACATTGCGCTTGAAATTATTGATGTATTGGGAGGAGGACATATTTTGCTTGCTTGCGCCCAAGTTAAACATTTGTATAAAAAGAAACTAACAAAAACCTTCATATCATTGATATTTCGCTGCTTTTCGTACTAATGATTGTTAGTTAGGCTTCGCGAAAATGCAATTAAACTTTATCTATTCTTAGTAAGTCAAACGGCAGTTAGCTATATTTATTAAAATACCCTGCATGTACGCCGACGATAAGGAATTATTGCGTCAATTCAATCAAACTGATACCAAAGAGCGGGCATTTACGGCCATCATACAGAAATACCAGGAGAAATTATACTGGCATGTGAGGCGCCTGGTAGTGGTGCATGATGATGCCAATGATGTATTGCAGAATGTATTTATTAAAGTATGGAACGGCCTTAATAAATTCAGGGAAGACAGTCATTTATATACCTGGTTATACCGTATTGCCACCAATGAGAGCCTAAGTTTTTTGGAAAAACTAAAACGAAATGGTACCATCTCCCTGGATGAAGAAGGCAGTGAAGGATTGAGTAACCAGTTAAGGGCAGATAGCCATTTTGATGAGAAAAAGCTGGAATGGAGATTGCAACTGGCCATACAGCATTTGCCCGAAAGGCAGCGTTTGGTATTTAATCTCCGGTATTATGATGAGATGCCTTACCAGGATATGAGCCGGATGCTGGAAACCAGTGAAGGGTCATTGAAGGCCAGCTACCATCACGCGGCCAGGAAAATTGAGGAATTCATAAAAAATTATTAAACTTTCCATAAATCAGTTCGTCTATAATAATCAAATGAAAAGCAAGGAAGACATATCGGGGGAATTGAGTGACATCAGCCCTTTTTTGGCAGGGATACAAAAACCAATTCCTTACCATGTGCCCGAAGATTACTTTGCAGAACTTCCCCGGCTTATATTAGCCAACATACAGCAAAAGGAAAAGCGGGAGAATGAAATCAGTAGTGAATTGGCTGCTATTGCCCCTTTATTGAATACAATCAGCAAAAAGCAGGTACAGGCAGTTCCTAACGGTTATTTTAACCAGGTGATTTTTATGCCTCCCGTTTTCCAGGAGCAAAAAAAACCGGCCAGCGTTGTTAAACTGCCCTCCATTAGAAGATGGCTGCCAATGGCCGCCGCGGCTGTGATAACCGGCATCTTAATCACCGGCGCTTTTTTATTTACAGACAACGGGGATAATTATATCGAGTATGAAAAGTATACGCGTATGGATATGCCCGCCGGGCTAACTGGTATTAGTGAAGCGGATATTGAGAAATACCTGAATGAACCAGAGCATACAGTGTTTACACAGTCCGCTACAGTGCCAGTTTCTGAAGAAGCCTGGTTTGATGTAAACAACACAATTCAACTTTTGAGTGATGAAGTATTAAGCCAATATATTACAGAAAATACAGACCCCGCTGAAACGGGTTCTGCGGCAAAAAAATAAATAAGGATGGCCTGAGTCACCATACAATAAAAATAATCACATGAAAAAAATATATTTTTTTATTTTACCTTTTTTCCTTGCTTTCTCCGGAATGGCACAACAAGAGGAGGCTTCGCCCAATGCAGCTACGATGCAAGGGCTGAAAATCGCTTTTATAACCAGGCAACTGACACTTACTACCGGGGAGTCGGAAAAATTCTGGCCCTTATATTTTACCTATGCCGGCGAATTGAGGAAAGCCAGGCAGGATAAGAAAGATGATATACTGGGGCTGGAAGAGGAGGTGTTAAGTATTCGGAAAAAATATAAACCTATGTTTAAAAAACTGCTATTGACGGATGAACGTACCAATAGGGTATTGACCGCGGAACGTGATTTTAATAATGTACTGCGAAAGGAATTGCAGCAACGTATACAAATGCGGAATAACCGAAAAAATCTGAACTGATCCTGTTTGATTGTGTAAAAACTATTCGGGCCAAACGGGCGATTTGATATCATGATAAAACAGAAAAGTCCAGTTTTCTGCCTGCCCCTGCTGCCACCATTGCCGGCGCAGCTCCATGCATTTTTTCCCGTCGAAATCATATTTAGCTATGAAACGGTTTTTCATCTGTTGCAGTTGTGGCGCCACATCGCCGCCGAAAAATGCGGTCCGGCCTTTTTCTGTAATCCAGAATACCTGGTGAAATTTACTGTGCGCCCCTGTTAATTGATAACGTATATAACCATCTATCCATCCTTCATCTTCTTCCAGAAAAACTACTCTGCTAAATGAATCAAGTAAGGTAAAATCTTTGGTAATATAAGAGGCTGATCCAACTTCCATTGCATAATCAAACTCTCTCCGCTGCACAAAATAGGTTGCATAGGGGAAACTGATAAAACGTTCCGGTGTTTGAGGGTCCTGTATGGTAATGCCACCTGCATGGTCTTTATGCAAATGACTCATCAATACTTTTGTAACCTGTGAGGGATTGATGCCGGCTCTCAGCAGATTATTATGTAATTGAGATTTGCCGCTTGCATCATAATAGCCAAGCCCTGTATCTAACAGAATTATATCATTATCCGTAATAATAACAAAGGGCTGTATCTCTACCAGCAAGCTTCCCGCGGGGCGCGTGTTCAGTTCTTCCATACCGGTATTGAAAGGAACGAAAACCCTGGTTTGATCTATTGTAAAAGAGCCTTCTGAAAGTGGGATTATCTGCATATACTAAAAAGGTTGTGTTTATCTCAACACCATTTGCCTGTCTGCATCCAGCCGCAATAAAATAAAAATAAGTACCGTAAATGTTAGCAGTGATGAGCCTCCATAACTGATCAGTGGCAGGGGAATACCAACAATCGGGAAGAGACCAATGGTCATACTCACATTTACGGCTATGTGAAAGAACAGTATACTGGCCACACTATAAGCATATACCCGGCTAAAAGTACTTCGCTGCCGCTCTGCCATTCGTACAATGCGATAGAGAAGGAACAGGTAGATGCTTAAAAAAATGACACAGCCCGTAAAACCAAAGGCTTCGCCGAGTGAGGTGAAAATAAAATCGGTGTGTTGTTCGGGCACATATTTACCCCTGGTTTGGGTGCCTTTTAAAAATCCACGGCCCGTTAATCCGCCGGAGCCGATGGCAATTTTACTTTGTCTCACATTATAATCATCGGGCTTTCTTACCGCTTTCTCCCCTGATTTTCTTTCTGATTTTTTATTCAGCGTACAATCATATTCTCTGCCCACCATGCTGTAAATACGCGTACTTTGGTAACATTCCAGCACATTGTTAAATATATAGGGTACCACAAATCTTTGTGTGCCTACGCATAATAACCAAATGCTTACAATCATTACCAGCAGGCTTTTACTCTTTCTGTTTTGTTTGCGTACCAGGAAAAAAATGATGCCTGCAATAATAGTTAAGGCGAGGGCCAAAATATTTGGATCAAGAATAAGGGTGGCAATAACCAGTATGCCGAACGAAGAGGCAAAGATCAATATCTGCGCGGGTAAACCTTCACGGTACATAGCCATTAAAAAGGCTGAGTAAACAAGGGCCAGCCCTAATTCGTGTTGCAAAATAGACAGTACGGCAGGCGCCACAACTATCAGGCCTGCGATCAATTGTGATTTGAGTTTACTAAAATCCGTTTCCTGCCTGGATAAAAATTTAGCCAATGCCAATGCGGTAAAAATCTTGCATAACTCTGCCGGCTGAAGATTAAAGCCGCCACCAATGGGTATCCAGCTTTTAGATCCGCTGATATTCCGGCCAAAAACAAAAGTAGCCAGCATCAGTAAAATGCCGAAAGCATAGAGGAGGTTGGCCAATGCGGTAAATAATTTGCTATCGGTTAATAATATAAAGGTGGCAATGATGGTACAAAGACCTGCAAAAATCAACTGCCTGCTGTAATTTGTTTTGCCACTAAGAAATGTTTGCAGCCAATCGGTATCGGTTCTGTACTCTACCATAAAAATGCAAAGAATGCCTATCAACACCAGTATGGCATATAGCCAGATGATTGTCCAGTCAACTCCCTGCGATATATTATTACGATTATTCATTAGCTTATCCTGTAATTCTTTTTATTCTTTTTATCTTCATTAATCAGTATGGCAGGTGTACCTGTTTTCTTTTTTGGTAAAGGGCGGTTAACGGGTTTAGCGGGCGCCGGCTTTGTTTCAGGTTCTACATTTTCTTCCATATCTGCCGAGTCGTTGCCCTCTCTGCTGATGCGTTGCTGCAGTAATAGCTGGGCCTCTTTAACCTGTTGTAAGGAGTCTCTTTTGGCCATTGCCAAACGCATTAACCGGGGTATCAGGTTTTTATTGGTAAACTCCTCCACTTTTGCCTGTCTTTCCTTTCCTGTAATTGAATCCCGTAAATATTTTTCTATCAATAAACTGGCAATAGGGGCCGCGTTCCATGCACCTTGTCCCGCATTTTCACAGATAACCGCGATAGCAATTTTGGGGTTTTCCCTGGGGGCGAATGCGCCAAAAAATGAATGGTCCACCTGTGGTTCCATCCGCCCGTTTACCTTGGCATAGTTTTCAACAGTACCTGTTTTGCCACAAACGGTGATACCCGGTATTTTCGATCTAACGGCTGTACCATAATCTACCACCGCCTGCATGCCATCCTGAACGGCCTCAAAAATAGAATCAGGAATATTTTTATCTGTATAATGTTTCGTTTTAAATGCATCCAGTAACTGGTAGTCATCGCCTCCTTCTATTGAATCAACCAGGTGAGGGGTATAATACCAGCCTTTATTGGCTATGATGGCCATTACATTGGCTAACTGCACGAGGGTGGTATTCACTTCGCCCTGCCCAATAGCGTTGGATATTACATTACAGGAGTGCCATCTCGGGCCAAAAATTTTTCGATAATCGGAAGAAACAGGAATATTGCCTCTTTTTTCTGACGGGAGATCGATTCCTAATTTCCTGCCCAGGCCAAATGAATAAGCGTAACGGTTAAATACCTTTAATGCACTGTCTGCACCACCATATCTTGGTTGGTCGAGTGTTCTTTTATATACTGTTGAAAAATACGTATTATCACTATGTGCAACCGCTTCTTTAAAAACGAAAGTTCCTTTATCCAGGCATTTGGGCCTTCCGGTACCACAGCCCGCAAAATATCCGTTACAGGTAACCGTTGTTCTCGCATCAATTACACCCTCTGTTAAACCAACAATACCTACCACTGTTTTAAAAGTAGATCCCGGTGAGTAATAAGTGCCCATACCCCTGTTATTAAAAGGGTTTCGCGGATCGAGAAACAGTTCCGCGAAATGTTTTCTTCTCTGGTTACCCGTAAGGAAATTGGGATCATAGGTTGGGGCACTAACCATACATAAGATGCCCCCCGTTTTAGGGTCGATCGCTACAATACTACCTACTTTATTAGTCATTAACTGTTCACCCAGTTTTTGCAGCTCAACATCAAGACTGGTATGTATGTTTTTTCCGGCAATGGCGGTTGTGTCATAAACCCCGTTCTCGTACGAACCCTGGATGCGGCTTTTATTATCCCGGATAAAGTTTTTTACGCCTCTTTGTCCCATCAATACTTTTTCATACGATCTTTCTAATCCCGTAAAGCCGGCATAATCACCCATTAAATATCCTTCGTCTTTATGCCTGCGGAGGAAACTGGTATCCACTTCCGCAACATACCCCAATACATGGGCCGCGATATGGTAAGGATAACTTCTTACAGAACGTTCCGTTAGAGAAAATCCGGGAAACTTGTAAATATTCTCATTCAGGCGGGCATACGTTTCGGGCGATAACAGTGTTTCAAAAACACCGATGCGAACATTTCCTGTTTTGAAGATGATATCGCGCATCCTTTTTTTATACTCAGCGGCATCAATGTTTAATAACCCGCATAAAGACATTGTATCAATACCTTTCGTTTCTGATGGGATTACAACAAGATCGTAGCTAATGGTATTTTCCAGTATGGCTTTCCTTTTTCTGTCGAAAATGATACCTCTGTCCGGGTAGACCACTTTACGGAAGATGGCATTACTTTCCGCTGCCAGCTTGTATTTGACAGAAAACAACTGCAGATTAATCAATTGCCCAAGAATCACTATAAAAACAACGGCAAAAATGATCTGTATAATACCCCCTCTGCTTTGATTAAATGCCGGCATGTTTGTTTTCTAAGAAGATGAAATTGCTGATATGAACCGTATCTGTACAAAGTTGCTGAATTGACACAAGCTTTGCATCAATCTTTTTTAAAAAAGTTATTAATACTTGTGGATGGGCCGCCTGTATTCTCTATGCGGCATTCGTACGAAGGCGGCCTTTCCGGTTAAACAGCATCTCTGCCAGGGAAATCATCAATAGGCTGATGGCTGTGGTACCGGTTACTTTACCGATGAAATAAACAAAATCACCAAACTGCAGCCATTCAATCAGTACCAAATAGAAATGGTGAATAAATGTGAGTACTCCGGCATATAATGCATACGGCGCCCAGCCCATACTTTTATAACCTGGCTCTATATAACTCTGTTCAGTGGTTTCTTTGGGGATGAGCAGGTTAAGCAAAAAGGGCCTGATATAGGCAATCAATACACAGGGTGCCGCATGCAAACCGGGTGTGCCTGTAAAATAATCTAAGCTAAGGCCCAAAATAAAACCGATCACCAGTAACCAAAAACGATTAATTTGAAAAGGAAGCCAGAGTATATAGATGAAGTATAGATAGGGTACAATGAACTGGTGCAATGGTGGAATCTGGTTCAGGATAAACACCTGGAACAGAATTAACAACACAAAACGAATAATATTTTTCAGCAGTATGCTCATGGATTTTTGGGTGTGTTTGTTTCTAACTGTACCTGTTCAATGTACCTGGTGTTTTCTATCAGGTAAACATACTGGATGCTGAAAAAATTAGTGGCTGTTTTTATTTTTAGCGTATAAAAATTACTAGCCGGGTCAGCATCAATTTCAGCAATGGTTCCTATCCTCAGTCCGGATGGGAAATTGGATGAGTAAGTGCTGGTTAATACTGTATCACCCTTATTTATTTTTGCTCCTTTTGTTACATTTTTCAATGTGAGGTAAGAAGGGTCATTTCCATCCCATTCAATACTGCCGGCAGTATGATCTTTTTTCAGCATGGCGCTTACTTTACTGTTACGGTGCAACAGGCTCATTACTTTGCTGAAATTACTGCTGGTTTCAACAACAACCCCCACAATACCGGCTGATCCAACTACGGCCATTCCTTTTTTTACACCCTGTTCTGTTCCTCTTTCAAGGGTAATAAAATTAGACTGCAAAGTATAGGTATTGCCCACAACCCTGGCGGGCAGGTAAGTGAATTTACGATAATGGCCAAGTGTATCTCTTGTCAGCGTGTCCAGGAAGTAAGTCTTTCCGTCATTCACCGGCAGAAAGTTTGATGGTAGCCCGTTTTTCAAGCGGGCATTTTCTTCAGACAATACCCGGTTAGTTTCTTTCAATGTAAAATATTCACGAAACCCGCTGTATCGCTTATTGATACTACCTGTTACTTCATTGGCAAGGGAAGAAAAAAATGAATCGTGTGTTTTACTGGCGCTACTCAGCATTACAATAGCTGCTACCTGTAACAGCAGAAAGCTGAGGAAGTTGAAGTAGCGGCGTATGAAGAGGAAGATGTTTTTCACAAACGGGAATTAGTGGATAGATACCATCTATAATCTATCTCATAATAAATGGAAAACGCTGGTAATTCTTCAGGGCCAGTCCGGTACCGCGAACCACACTTTTCAGCGGATCATCGGCAACATGTACGGGCAATTTTATTTTGGCGCTTAACCTTTTATCCAGGCCCCGTAAAAGGGCGCCACCACCGGTCAGGTATAAACCCCTGCGGTATATATCGGCAGCCAATTCAGGAGGGGTAGTTTCCAGGGCTTTGAGGATGGCCTCTTCAATTTTGAAAATACTTTTATCTAACGCTTCGGCAATTTCCTGGTAGCTCACCATGATCTGTTTGGGTATGCCGGTAACCAGGTCACGACCATTAACGGGCAAATCATCCGGAGGATTGTCCAGGTCCTTCATAGCCGCTCCCACATTGATCTTTATCTGCTCTGCTGTACGTTCACCAATTAATAAACTATGATAACGGCGAAGGGCCTCCATAATATCCGCGGTAAATTCATCCCCCGCGATACGGATACTCTGGTCGCATACGATACCTGCCAGCGCGATCACGGTGATACCCGTAGTACCACCCCCAATATCAATGATCATATTGCCAACCGGCTCTTCTACATCTATACCAATACCCAGGGCTGCTGCCATAGGTTCATGAATCATATATACTTCCTTGGCTCCGGCTTGCTCGGCACTATCTCTTACGGCACGCTTTTCCACTTCAGTAATGGAAGAAGGAATACAGATTACCATGCGCCAGCTTGGTGGAAACAGGGGCTTTTTGGGATAAATCATTTTGATCAACTCCCTGATCATCAGTTCGGCGGCATTAAAGTCGGCAATCACACCATCTTTCAGGGGCCTTACGGTACGAATACTTTCATGGGTCTTTTCGTGCATCATCAGGGCTTTTTTGCCCACGGCCAATACCTCTTTCATATTGTTCCTGTTAAGGGCAATAATCGAGGGTTCATTCACCACTACCTCATCATTATGTATAATCAGGGTATTGGCTGTACCCAGGTCCATGGCAATCTCCTGTGTGAAAAAGTTAAACAATCCCATTGTATATAAAAAGTTCGAATGTGTTAATCAATGAATGCAAAGGTGACTGATATTAGTTAATAAACAAAGCCAAAATACTGATTTTTTGGGGGGAATCGAAAATTGTCTCAGGACTGACGGCTCATGACTTACGGACTTTAAAATTCATACCCGATATCCTTCCGAAAGTACATCCCTTCAAAAGAGATTTTTTGTAAAACAGTTTTTGATTTTTCTACGGCTTCCGCAAGGGTATTTCCATAGGAAGTTACTGCCAGTACGCGTCCGCCATTGGTTACCACTGCATCACCCACCTGTTTAGTGCCTGCATGAAAAACCATTGAATCATTGTTCATGCGACAATCCGCTAATCCGTTAACCGGCAAATTCTTTTGATAGGCTCCCGGATACCCGCCACTCACCGCCATCACAGTGGCACAACTTCTTTCATCAAACGAAATATTGGCATCCGCCAATGTTCCGTTATCCATTGCCGCGAATAATGCAACAAGATCTGTTTGCAGCAATGGCATCACTACTTCTGTTTCAGGATCGCCCATGCGGCAGTTGTATTCTATCACCCATGGCTCGCCCTGCACATTCATCAAACCAAAAAAAACAAAGCCGTGGTAATTTAATTTTTCTTTGGCCAGCCCATCAATAGTTGGTTTGATAATGCGTTCTTCCACTTTACGCATGAATGCTGTATCCATGAAGGGAACGGGACTTACACAGCCCATACCCCCGGTGTTCAAACCGGTATCCCCTTCGCCTATGCGTTTATAGTCTTTCGCATGACCGATTACCTGGTATACTTCGCCATCCGTTAAAGCGAATACACTCACTTCAATGCCCTGTAAAAATTCTTCAATCACTACTTTACTGCTGGCTTCACCAAACTGTTTGTTAATGATCATTTCTTTAAACACCTGCAGCGCTTCATCATGCGAAGCCGCTATCACCACGCCTTTGCCGGCAGCCAGCCCATCCGCTTTTAATACAATGGGGAGGCTATGCGCAGCAATATATTTTTTTCCTTCTTCAAAATTTCCGGCAGTAAATTCCGCATAACCCGCTGTTGGAATATTATGCCGCTGCATGAATTTTTTACTGAATGCCTTGCTGCCTTCCAGTTGTGCCGCCGCTGCTGATGGCCCTACTACAATAATATGTTGCAGTTGCGGATCTGCCTGAAAAAAGTCATAGATGCCCTCTACCAATGGTTCTTCCGGTCCTACCACCAGCATATTTATCTTATGAAACAGGCATGCGTTTTTTATATCTGTGAAATCAGAGATATCAATAGGCAGGTTAGCGCCAAATTCAGCAGTGCCGGCATTACCGGGTGCGATAAAAAGTTGATCGCAGTGATGACTTTTAACCATTTTCCATGCCAGGGCATGTTCACGTCCGCCGGAGCCTAGTAGTAAAATATGCATGTTTACAAATTGCAGGGCGAATGTACACTATCCATTTATTTTTTAGGATGGCGTATCTTCTAAACCCACATAACTTTTTTCCGGGAGCCTTTTGGCTACAAAGAGGTACAAAACAAAAAAGGCAGAGATGATACCGATGAACAGCCAATAGTATCTGGCTCCGGTATATTGCGCAAAAAAACCATTATGGGCAATACTCCTGTTTACCAGGCTATCAAAATAATTGCCTACTGAAATGCCAAGCAGGTATAGGGCGCTCATGGTGCTTTTCATGGATTTGGGGGAGTGCGTATAGGCATACTCCAGGCAGGTAATAGATACCAGGATTTCTGCGATAGCCAATACCAGGTAAGCCAGTATCTGCCACCAAACACTGGGGCGCCCGCCTTTATCTATGCTTTCCTGTATCAACGCGATGATTACGAATGTGATGCCTGTTAGCAGCAAACCGGCGCCTATTTTTTTTAAGGGAGTAACTTTTAGTCCCATTTTTTCAAGCAAAGGAAATACCCCATAAGTCATTACAGGAATCATGCTTACCAAAAAAATGGGGTTAAAGGTCTGAATCTGTTCGGCAAATAATTGGTAACCGAAAATGGTCAGGTCGAGTTTTTTGGCTTGTAATACCCATTCAGCAAGGTTTTGATCCCATAATGCCCAGAAGATAGGTGTGAAAGCAAAGATCATCAGTATCCGGTAAACAGCTTGTACGCCATCAATGGATTTGGCAGAAAAGTTCCTTCTTTGCGATAGCTCTTCCCAGAAAGGCCTAATGATTTTTTTTCTGAACAGCTTGTTAACCGCGTTATTGAATAATTGAATGAGGGCAAAAAAACTGATGACCATAAAATTTTCTCTTTTGGTACCAGACGGGGGTACCCGCACATATTTTTTTCTGCCCATCCAAAAAATAAGGGTTGCCAAACACATTAATATACCGGGTATACCAAAAGCCCATTCAGGCCCGTACTTATTATAGACAATGGGTATCAACAAAGTAGAAACGATAGAACCCGTGTTGATGGTAAAATAAAACCAGCCATACATTTTAGACAGGAGGTGTTCATTCGATTTATCAAACTGGTCTCCCACATTGGCCGATACGCATGATTTAATACCGCCTGCCGCCGCTGCAATCACCACCAGTCCGATAGAGAAAAAAGTCAGATTATGGGTTGAAAATGCCAATACCAGGTTGCCAACCGCATACAGTATGGATACATACAGGATCACTTTATATTTTCCAAAAAACCAATCGGCAAGAATACCGCCCACCAGGGGCATAAAATAGGCAAGGGTTACGAAGAGGTGTACCATTTCATTAGACTTTGCCTCGGCTATCCCCTGTAACATAGGGTTCATGGTAGGATTAAAGAACTGCGCCACCAGAAAAGTGCTCATGATAGAACGGATACCATAGAAACTAAACCTTTCAGCAGCTTCATTCCCGATAATATAAGGTACCGCCTTAGGCATCCCGGTTTTTTTGGGCCCGCTTAGAATTTCACTCATAAGTTGTATTTTGTATTTTTAAAGGTATCGGAAAAATCAGGTAATACTTTCGGCAACACCAATATTGTATCTTGTATCCGTTATCAAACTATCAATAACTTATAACCGGCATCCAGAAACCGGCGCCCGGTACCTGGCCGCTTTTCATTCTAAACAACCCCCTCTATGTCTGAAGCCAAGAAAACGTTCAAACCTTTTGTGTCGCCCGAAGCGAACGTGAAAGAGCTTACTGTTAAATCTATCCTGGTGGGTAGTTTATTCGGTGTTATTTTTGGAGCAGCTACCGTGTACCTGGCGCTGAAAGCCGGTTTAACCGTTTCTGCTTCCATCCCTATCGCTGTGATTGCCATTACACTGGGCCGGAAGTTTTTAAAGACAACCATACTCGAAAATAATATCATTCAAACTACCGGGTCGGCGGGTGAAAGTATCGCGGCAGGCGTGGCTTTTACTTTGCCTGGTTTTTTATTTTTATCATCACCCGGCAGTGCGGAATATTTTAACTATGTAACGATATTAATACTGGCGATCATTGGTGGTTTATTGGGTACTTTATTAATGATCCCTTTGCGTAAGGCGCTGATCGTAAATGAACATGATAACCTTCCTTATCCGGAAGGCACGGCCTGCGGGGATGTGTTGAAAGCAGGAGAAAAGGGCGGCGATTTTGCCAAAACGGCTTTCTGGGGACTGGGGGTAGCCTTCTCCTATGCCCTATTACAAAAGGTGTTGCACGTGATTGCCGAAACGCCATTCTATGCTACCAAACAGATCAATAAATTTTTTCCTTCCGCTAAAGTGAGTGGTGAGATTACACCGGAATATATGGGTGTGGGCTATATTATCGGTGCGAAAATAGCCGGTGTACTCGTAGCGGGAAGTGTATTGAGCTGGCTGGTATTTATTCCCTTGTTATCTACCTTAGTGCCACCAGATTTAATCGCCCTGCAATTGGTGAAACTGGGCTATCTCGCTGATATTGCCAAAAACGGCGGTAAGGGGGGATGGGACCCCGTTACACATAGCTTTGCCGATTACTCCGCAGCTATCTACTATGCCTACATACGCCAGATAGGAGCCGGTGCGGTAACGGCAGGTGGTATCATTACTTTAGTAAAAACCATCCCTACCATTGTTAAATCAATCAAGGGAAGTTTTGCTTCTTTAAAAACTAAAAACGAACCAGGCGCCGCGGCTGTTTTGCGTACTGAAAAAGATCTTAGTTTTAAAGTAGTTGGTTTTGGTAGTTTGGCTCTGGTAGCACTGATAGCCGTTCTGCCACAGGTACCTGGTGATAGTGTTTTACAGAAATTACTGATAGGGGTATTGGTTATTTTATTCGGGGCATTATTTGTAACCGTATCATCCAGGATTGTGGGATTGATCGGATCATCCAATAATCCGATCAGCGGTATGACGATTGCCACAGTGATGGGTACCAGCCTGATCTTTTTAAGTGTGGGCTGGACGGGCCAGGCCTTTGAACCATTGGTATTGGTGGTAGGTGGAATGATCTGTATCGCCGCCGCCAATGCAGGCGCCACTTCGCAGGATCTGAAGAGTGGTTATATAGTAGGGGCAACACCGCGTAACCAGCAGATCGCTTTATTTGTTGGGGCCATCGTTTCATCCATTGTAATTGGCATCACCGTTAAATTTCTCGACAGGCCTACCACCGAAATGGTGCAACAGGGTATTCAGCATGCTATCGGGTCTGATAAATATCCCGCGCCACAAGCCACGTTGATGGCTACCCTGATAAAGGGTATCTTATCGCAGAACCTCGATTGGCAATATGTGGTAGTGGGGATTTTTCTGGCAGTAACGATGGAACTCTGCGGAATTAAATCTTTGAGTTTTGCGATAGGGGTGTATCTGCCACTGGCTACCACCTTACCCATTTTTATTGGTGGCGCCATCAGGGGTATTGTAGAAGCCAAACAAAAGAGGGATAACATAAAACTGAATGCCGAAGAAGAAGAGTTGGGTAAAGGCAACCTGTTTGCAACTGGATTAGTAGCCGGCGGCGCGGTAGCCGGTGTGGTAATTGCCTTCCTGGCAGGATCAGACTGGGGCGAGCGGTTTTTGAAAGCCGTTAGTCTCGAAGCCGGTATTGCCGGAGGCTTATCACAAGGCGGATACTTTATACTGGGTACGATTTTCTTTGCGGTAATGGGGTTGATATTATATCGGGTGGCGATTAAGAAAACGGCGTAACCCGGTGCTATAAACATTTTTAAAACCCGCAATATTTTTATTGCGGGTTTTTTTGTCCTGTGCTCCAGACTATTATTCCCATTCCATTAAACTATCTCCTTCGCAACCCATCCAACCTAAAAATAGGTTATGCATTTTCAGCGACTTTTTAGAATATGTATTGTAGGTGCCATCGTAACTATACTATCTGCCTTTATGGGTAATGGCAATTCCTCTTCCGATACAAAGATCAACCTCCCCTATAAAAAAATGGGCCTCACCAAAGAACAGGCTGCGGCGCATTTGCTGAGCCGGTTTTCTTTTGGCGCTAAACCCGGGCAAATAAAAGAAGTGGTTGAGATGGGTTTAGAAAAATGGTTACAACAACAACTCGATGGAATTTTATTGGATGAGGAAATTGTTCACCGCTTACCGGCGGAAAAGTATGAGGCACTGGCTATGAATAATGAAACCATTGTAAACACCTACCTCAATGCCGGACAGATTTTGCGCATGGCTGCCAAAAATAATTGGTTGGATAAAGACTCAGTAAAGAATTTAGATAAACCTGAATACCGCGCGCAGATAAAGAAACTGATGGAGGAACAGGGCTATAAAGCGCCGCAGGAATTACAACGGCAACTCATCAATCAAAAAATTATACGCGCCGCCTATGGCCGGAACCAGTTGCAGGAACTGTTAACGGATTTCTGGTTTAATCATTTTAATGTATCGCTTTCCAAAGGACAATGCCAGCAGTTTGTGCTTACCTATGAGCGTGATGCCATCCGGCCAAATGTGCTGGGCAGTTTTGAAAATTTATTGAAAGCTACTGCCAAACACCCGGCCATGCTTGAATACCTGGATAATGCCATGAGTGTTAGTATGGATAATGACATGGCTGCGCGGCAGGAAAAATCCGTGCTGGTAAGAATGGCCAGGCAACGCATGCAGGATAGGGCCAACGATACCAGCACACCCGGCGCTAAAATATTACAACAAACCATTAATGCCAGAAAAACACAGGGACTGAATGAAAACTATGCAAGAGAAATAATGGAGCTGCATACATTGGGTGTAGACGGAGGCTATACACAAAAAGATGTAACAGAATTGGCGAGAGCACTAACCGGTTGGAGTGTATTGCCTATGCATAAAGAGGGACCGGGTGCGAAAATTTTACAGGCTGCAAATCCGGCCATGCTTAGCAAAAGAGGTTGGATCGTTGAAGGAGATTTTCTCTATCGTGGCGATAAACATGATGCAAAAGAAAAGCAAATCCTTGGAAAGACATTTGCTGCCAATGGTGGATACAATGAAGGTTTGCGGGTTTTGGAAATGCTGGCTAACCATCCTTCTACCGATTTTCGTTCCGTATTCAGCGCGGTGGCCAATAAACATTTACAAATAAATGATAATGGTAAGTTGTTTCCAGGTTGGGAGGGCAGGGGCTTAGAGTTAATGAAATAGCTACTCCGTTATTTTGATCATTGCCCTTACCTGTTAATTTCAATCTTACCAAACCCTTAACCCATAAACACCACAGTAATTTGCCCTCATTACGGTAATTTTGACCGAAACGCATCAGGCATGTCAATAGAAGTTTCCAACTTATTTAAACAATACAACGGGCAGAAAGCGGTGAATGGCGTCTCTTTTAAAATAAATAAGGGAGAGATTGTAGGTTTTCTGGGCCCTAATGGTGCGGGTAAGAGTACTACCATGAAAATGATTACCGGTTATTTGCAGGCAGATGGAGGAAACGTAATGGTATGCGGACAGGATCCGGCAACTGATCCTATCGCTGTTAAAAAAAAGATAGGCTATTTACCGGAAGCCAATCCATTATACACAGACATGTATGTGCGGGAATACCTGGCATTTGTAGCAGGTATTCATCAATTAAAAGACAGCAAAGCGGCAGTGGAAAGAGCCATCTCGCTAACCGGCTTAACGGTTGAATCTAAAAAGAAGATCAGTCAATTATCGAAAGGATATAAACAACGCGTTGGACTGGCCGCCGCCCTACTACATGATCCGGAAGTATTGATATTGGATGAGCCAACCAGTGGCCTTGATCCCAACCAGATCATCGAGATTCGCAAGGTAATTAAACAGCAGGGACAACATAAAACGGTTCTTTTTTCATCTCATATATTACAGGAAGTGGCGGCCATTTGTGACCGCGTTATTATCATCAATAAAGGCGGTATAGTGGCGGATGATACGCTGGTTAATTTGCAGAGAGGGAAAAATGACAGGCATATGGTTAGTGTTGAATTTAAAGAGGCGGTTGACAAAAGCCTGATAGCGCAAATAACAGGCGTGGACAAAATTGAACAATCACAACCTGCTGCCTATAAACTGCAAACGGGTAATCCGGATGCGGTTCGCAAACAATTATTGGAACTTTCCATAAGTCATAACCTGAACATTATTTCTTTACAAACCGAAGGGCATAGCCTGGAAGAAGTGTTCCGGTCATTAACGAATGAAAAATGGTAACCCCCGAAGCGGGTAGATGATTCGTTCTGAACTTCATACATTAATTATTCATATGGATACCCTGAAAGGTTTATCAATTCCTGTTTCCATCGGAAAAACCACCGAAACCGAAGACCTGCAATGGTGCGCCCGTTTAATGGCTTCCAATGAACCATGGATTAGTTTACAAAGAACCTATGAGGATTCTCTTCCGCTTTTAGAGGATCCGCTAAGTGAAGTATACCTGTTGCAAAAAGAGGGAGTTCGCATTGGGTTTATCATGATCAAACTGAAAGGCAGTTTTACCGGGTATATACAAACCATTGCTTTGGCGGACTCAGCAAGGGGGCTTGGTATTGGAGAAGCAGCCATCCATTATGTGGAAGAATTGATATTCAGGGTTAGTCCGAATGTATTCATCTGTGCATCCTCTTTCAATACAGGCGCCCAAAAACTTTACCAGCGGCTGGGGTATGAGGTAGTGGGTATCCTGAAAGACTATGTAATTAAAGGCTATGATGAGGTATTTATGCGTAAAACAAGGGGATCTTTTCATGATTTCAAAATACAAAAGCCGGCAAATGCTTAAATTGCGGCTCCAAAAGGAAAAAATAACTATTTCAACAAACAAATCATAACCAAACAAGCATCCGATCATGAGTTACATTATTGAGGTACACGCCAGACAAATATTAGATAGCCGGGGTAATCCTACCGTTGAGGTAGATGTAGTTACTGATGACGGCGCATTAGGCCGCGCGGCAGTGCCAAGTGGCGCCAGTACCGGTATTCATGAAGCCGCGGAATTGCGTGATAATGATAAAAAGAAATATGCCGGTAAGGGTGTATTGAAAGCGGTAAAGAATGTGAATGATATCATTTCTGAAGGAATTATCGGGTTTGATGTGTCACAACAGGCTGCTATTGATGATGTGATGATCGCTTTGGATGGCACCCCTAATAAAACCAATTTAGGCGCTAACGCGATTCTCGCGGTAAGTATGGCTGTTGCCAAAGCGGCTGCGGAAGAAGCGGCTTTGCCATTGTTCCGGTATATCGGTGGAACCAATGCTAAAACATTGCCTATCCCCATGATGAATATCCTGAATGGTGGCGCGCACGCGGATAATAAAATTGATTTCCAGGAATTCATGATCATGCCGGTTGGCGCCTCTTCTTTTAGTGAAGGGTTGCGTTGGGGTGTGGAGATTTTTCATGTATTAAAAAGCGTGTTGAAGAAAAAAGGCTTCAGCACCAATGTAGGTGATGAGGGTGGTTTCGCACCCAATATCCAAAGTAATGAAGAGGCGATTGAAACTGTTTTGGAAGCGATTACCGCGGCAGGGTATAAAACAGGGTCACAGATTGTGATTGCCATGGATGCCGCAAACAGTGAATTATGGGATGCTAAAAAGAAAAAATATGTATTCCATAAGAGCAGTGGTAAAACTGTTAGCAGTGATGAGCTGGTAAAATTCTGGGAAAAATGGGTGAAACAATACCCCATTGCCTCAATTGAAGATGGGATGGCTGAAGATGACTGGAATGGCTGGAAAGCCCTAACACAGGCGGTTGGCAGCAAATGCCAGTTAGTGGGTGATGATTTGTTTGTAACGAATGTAAACAGGCTGCAAACCGGAATTGACAAAGGTATTGCCAATGGTTTATTAGTAAAAGTGAACCAGATTGGAACACTTACCGAAACCATTAATGCGGTAACCCTGGCTCAGCATAATGGATACAATACCATTATGAGTCACCGCAGCGGTGAAACAGAAGATACTACTATCGCTGACCTGGCCGTTGCCCTAAATTGCGGACAAATTAAAACCGGTTCTGCTTCACGTACAGACCGGATAGCTAAGTATAACCAACTGATCCGTATAGAAGAAATGCTGGGAAGTACTGGCATTTATCCAAAAGGAAAGATCAGGTTTGGTTCTAAATAATTTTTAGTCAGATGTTATTCGTCAGTCGTGAGAAGTGATTCGTGAGATACAGTCTCTGTGAAACTCCCTATCTCACGAATCACTTCTCACGATTCTCACATCTGTTAATTAGTTTATCTCTATCAATAAATAGTTTATTTCTATTTTTGAAAGATAAACTAACTATTCAGTTAATTCCCTCATGAAAAAAATCATCCCTATTCTCACCAACAAATACCTCATAGCTTTCAGCTTTTTTGTGGTATGGATGCTTTTTTTTGATCAGCGTGATTATTTTCAGCAGCAGGACAGGCAGGAAGAACTGAAAAGGCTGGAAGCTAAAAAACGCTATTACGTTCAGGAAATCGAAAAAACACGTAAGGAACTCACTGATCTTCAGAATAATCCTGCCGCCCTTGAAAAGTTCGCCCGTGAGCGCTACCTGATGAAAAAAGATGGTGAGGATATCTTTATTATTGAAGATTCCGGCTTGCTGAAAAAATAAATGCGGCCTAAAATCGTTCATCCCCCCTTTCTCCTGTCACTGCAATATTCTGTAACATACATCGTTTTATTAAAACGTCGTGTTCTCTTATATCACGATATGATAAAAGATTATGAAAAAGTTTAAGGAGGAGGATTTGATCCTGTATCTATATAAAGATGGTTCACCCAGGCTGAGGGCTGCTATAGAAGAAGCCCTTGAACTGGATTTTGAGCTAAAAGATCGTTTACGGGTACTTAGCCGTACTATCCGGCAGCTCAACAAATTAAAGCTGACATCTCCCTCAAAACAATCTATTAAGGCTATTCTGAAACATGCGGAGAGGAAATAGCTATTTTACATTCTTTTCGATTAAATTTAACTCCACTAAAATAACGGGTATGCAAACTGTTTGCCGTAATGCTTTCTTTATAATCCTTTGTACCATCACCACAGCCTATGCACAACCGGCGGGGAAAGTGTATGAAACAAGGGTAGTGAAAAGTTCCATATTAGAACGGGATGTACGTTATTCAATTTATCTGCCAGCCGATTATGAGACCTCCGACAGAAAATATCCTGTGGTGTATTTATTACATGGATACACGGATGATAACACCGGCTGGTTACAGTTTGGAGAAGTAAACCGCTATGCGGATAAAGCGATTGCTGATGGCGCTATTCCACCTATGATTATTGTGATGCCTAATGCCGATTCAAGCTGGTATATTAATGCTTATGATGGGAAAGAGAAGTATGAAGATTTTTTTGTGAAAGAATTTATACCCACAGTTGAAAATACTTATCATATTAAAGCGGAGAAAAAATACAGGGGTATTGCCGGTTTATCGATGGGTGGTTATGGTACACTGATATATGCCTTAAAATATCCTCAGCTATTTGCCGCTGCGGCTCCTTTAAGCGCGGCGGTGTTTGATGATACCGCGGTGGTAAATACGCCGGCCGACAGGTATGATGGAATTTTTGGACAGTTATATGGCCGGAACCTGAAAGGCAGGGATCGCCTGAATAAAGACTGGTATGATAATTCTGTCTTGAAAATTATTGAAAAAAAATCAGCGGATGAATTACGCAAAGTGAGATACTGGATTGATTGCGGGGATGATGATTTTTTAACAAAAGGGAATTGCCTGTTACACATCGCCTTATCAGAGAAAAGGGTACCACATGAATACCGGGTTCGCGATGGCGCCCATACATGGACCTACTGGCGCACAGGCATTACGGATGCTTTAAAATTTATCGGCGATAGCTTTCACCAGTATTAAATTTCGCGTGTAATTAGTTACTGTATAAATGACCAGGAAAGAGCGTTACCATTTCATACTTGAATATTTTCAGCAAAATGTTCCCGATGCCGAAACAGAATTGTTGTACGATAATCCGTATCAGTTATTAGTGGCGGTTATTCTCTCTGCCCAATGCACAGATAAGCGGGTAAACCTTACTACGCCTGCCATTTTTGCCAGATATCCCGTTCCTGCAACAATGGCGAAGGCTGGCTATGATGAATTGTTTCCATTGATCCGCAGTATTTCTTATCCTAATAATAAAACCAAACACCTGATTGGCATGGCCAATATGCTGCTTGAAAAATTTGAAGGTACAGTGCCAATGACAGTAGCTGAATTGGTACAATTACCGGGAGTAGGCAGAAAGACCGCGAATGTTATTACCAGTGTAATTGATCAGCAACCTAATATGGCTGTGGATACACATGTATTCAGGGTAAGTAAACGGCTTGGCCTGGTTTCACAAAAAGCATCCACGCCTTTAGCAGTTGAAAAAGAACTGATTAAATATATTCCGAAAGCACTTGTGTACAAAGCCCATCACTGGTTAATATTACATGGAAGATATATTTGCCTGGCCCGAAATCCAAAATGTGAAACCTGTGGGGTAAAAGACTGGTGTGATTATTACCATAAGAATAATAAACAAAGGGTTTAAAAATGAACCTCTACGCATTCATAACTTCCCTGTGAACCTTTGTGAACTCCGTGTTAAAAAACCCCCCACTGTTTCTCTTTCAACACGGAGCACACGGAGTTCACAAAGGTTCACAGAGGTTAAGGAGTTTCACGGAGTTTATTTTTTCTTTTTTATAAGGGTATACGAATCATTAATAAATTCCTGCAGTTGTTGCGTACTCAAACTGCCGTTTACAATAACGGTATTCCAGTGTTTTTTATTCATGTGGTAGCCGGGGAGTATGGTGCCGGGATATTCTTCTCTTAATTCAAGCGCCTGGTCAGGATCGCATTTTACATTGAATTGTAAAGGATAGCTGTCGAGCCCCGTAAGTAAAAATATTTTGGCATTGACTTTGAACACCAAAGTATCCGGCCCGAATGGCAGGGATTCTTCCACTCCGGGTTTACTTAAACAAAACGCTCTTAGCTGTTCTATATTCATGAATATAAACTTAGCCAAGAGCGTTCGAAAAACCTATTAATTTTTTATAACATCTTCCTGATCACATCAATCAATTCGCCTTTCGTAATTGGAATACCCATCACTTTGTTATAAGGCTTCGCATCTACCAGGTATTCATCGCGGATGATTTTAACGAGTTGCCCGTTATTGATCTCAGGTATCAGTACTTGATTAAAGTTCTTTATTATGTCTCCGAGATTTCTCGGGAATGGACGTAAGTAACGGATATGCGCGTGGCTTACCGCATGGCCCTCTGCCTGAAGTTCCAGTACGGCACTTTTAATGGCGCCATAGGTAGAACCCCATCCCAGTACCAAAACTTTTCCCTTTTCCGGGCCACTGTCAATGGTTTGTAAGGGAATATGATCAGCAATTTTATCAACCTTGGCCTGGCGGATAGTCACCATTTGCTGGTGATTCTCTGGTTCATAATTGATATTGCCGGTTACATCCTGTTTTTCCAAACCACCAATACGGTGTTCAAAACCGGGTGTGCCCGGGATGGCCCAGGAACGGGCAAGTTTATCATCCCGGCGGTAAGGTTGGAATTTGGGTTCATCTTCTGCCAACTCTTTTTTGAAATTAACGGTAATGGTTGCCAGGTCCGCTGCTGAAGGAAATTTCCAGGGCTCAGCGCCATTGGCAATATATCCATCACTCAATAAAATAACCGGAGTCATATGTTGTACGGATAAACGAACCGCTTCATAGGCAACGTCAAAACAGTCGCTTGGTGTTGAGGAGGAAATAACCGGCATCGGGCATTCGCCGTTACGGCCATAATAAGCCTGCATCAGGTCACTTTGTTCAGTCTTGGTAGGTAAACCAGTTGAAGGTCCGCCGCGTTGGATATTGATAATAACCAAAGGTATTTCCAGCATAACGGCCAAACCCATGGCTTCGGTTTTCAATGCCATACCGGGGCCGGAGGTAGCCGTAATGCCCAATGCCCCACCATAGCTTGCGCCGATTACGGCTGAGATAGCGGCAATCTCATCTTCTGCCTGGAAGGTTTTAATACCAAAATTTTTATACTTACTTAATTCATGTAAAATATCCGAAGCCGGTGTAATAGGGTAGGCTCCCAGAAAAATGGGCAAACCACTTTTTTCTCCTGCCGCTATCAATCCAAGCGATAATGCCTGGTTACCCATGATACTGCGGTAAAAACCCGGATCCATTTTTGCCTTTTCTACTGTGTAACGGGTAGTAAAGGTTTCGGTGGTATCTCCATAATTATATCCCGACTGTAATACCTTGATATTACTATTGAGGATGGTGGGTTTTTTGCCAAATTTTTCTTTCAAAAATTCAATAGTGGTATCAAGGCTACGGTTATACATCCAGTAGATATAACCAAGAACGAACATGTTTTTGGCCCGGTCCCGTTCTTTATTTCCCAACTCCGCAAAATCCTTTAATGATTCGCGGGTAAGTTTGGTTACATCAATTTGGATGACTTCGTAATTACCAAGACTGCCGTCCTCCAAAGGATTAACGCCTTCCGGATAATTAGCCAGCCGCAAATTTCTTGCATCAAATCCTTCCATATTTACAATGATCTTTCCGCCGGGTTTAATGGCTTTCAGGTTCACTTTCAGCGCCGCCGCATTCATAGCAACCAATACATCCGCAACATCTCCCGGGGTAAAAACCTTATTGGAAGAAAAATGCAATTGAAAGCCACTCACACCGGGTACCGTACCTATCGGGGCACGAATTTCCGCCGGAAAGTCTGGGAAAGTAGCCAGGTCTATGCCCAGCATTGCCGTATTGTTGGTAAACTGTTGACCGGTAAGTTGCATACCGTCGCCGCTATCGCCTGCAAACTTTATTACAACGTCTTGCAGTAGTTCATCTTTTTTAGCCATCGAAGAATAAATTGTGCCCGCGAAGATACTTAATAAGTAGGCATCACACACACTGAAATTGAAACTGTTTCACGAATTTTAGCCTTTTCTTATATATCAATACCTAATAAATCCGTGTAAGTTTTCGTACATTTGGTATTCTAAATTCTTTACAATTATGGCAATTTTTAAATCTGGTAACCCAACGTTGACACAAAAGATGTTCGACAAAAGCATGCATATAGAAGCTAGTTTGCAGGGAACCATGAGTGTTAGGGGAGCGATCAATAAATTCGGCTTTTTAATGCTGATGGTGATTGCAGGTGCGGCGTATAACTGGCATTTGTTTGAACAGGGGCAGTCTTCAATGGTAACTACCTTACTAATGGTTGGGGTATTTGGTGGATTGATCACCGGTATCGCTATTTCCTTTAAACCCAATTGGGCCGGCTACCTGGCGCCTTTGTACGGTTTGCTGGAAGGATTGTTTATTGGTGGTATATCTGCTATCCTGAATGCCGCTTTCGCGGAAAAATATCCAGGGCTTATCATGCAGGCGGTGGGACTTACCTTTGGTGTGGCTATTGCCATGTTCCTTTTGTATAATTTCCGCGTTATTAATGCAACAGAAAGGTTCAAATCTGTTATTTTCACAGCTACACTGGGTATTGGTATCTTTTACCTCCTAACCATGGTTTTGCGGATGTTTGGAGTGAATGTTGGTTTTATGACAGACAGCAGCCTGTTAAGTATCGGGATCAGTTTATTTATTGTGGCGATTGCCGCCTTAAACCTGATTCTTGATTTTGATATGATTGAGCAAGGCGCGGAAAGAGGCGCCCCTAAATTCATGGAATGGTATGGCGCTTTCGGATTAATGGTAACACTGGTTTGGCTATACCTTGAAATACTCAGGTTGTTGAGTAAACTGGGTAGTCGCGACTAATTATCTCCATACATTTTTATATAGCCATTTTGCACTAGCAGGATGGCTTTTTTATTTATAAAAGGTTGAAATAAGATAACTTAGGGTTTCACGATTGAAGAATAACCCCTGTAACTATACCCCCATGGACTTTGCCCGACTGAATTTTACGAATGAAGAACTGGTTCATGTATATCGTAACCTGCTGATGCCGCGAATGATCGAAGAAAAAATGCTGGTATTGCTCCGGCAGGGTAAGATCAGTAAATGGTTCAGTGGTATTGGGCAGGAAGCCATTTCTGTAGGATGTACACTTGCCCTTGAGAACGATGAATGGATTTTTCCCTTACATAGAAATTTAGGCGTGTTTACTTCCCGCCAAATGCCATTACATAAATTATTTATGCAGTGGCAGGGCAATAAAGAAGGCTACAGCAAAGGCAGGGAAAGAAGTTTTCATTTTGGCAGTAAGCCCCACCATATCTGCGGAATGATCTCGCACCTGGGTCCGCAGCTTGCCGTTGCAGACGGGGTAGCATTGGCTTATACACTCAAAAAGGAAAATAAAGTGTCTCTTGCTTTTAGTGGTGATGGCGGAACCAGTGAGGGTGATTTTCATGAAGCCCTTAATGTAGCTGCTGTATGGGATTTGCCGGTAATTTTTGTTATCGAAAATAATGGTTACGGATTAAGTACACCCGTGAAAGAACAATACCGTTGCGAAAGTTTGGTTGATAAAGCCAGGGGTTATGGGATGGAAGGTATCCGCATCGATGGAAATAATGTGTTATCCGTTTATGATACCATTAAAGGTGTTCGAGACTATTGTATTAAAAATCAAAAGCCCTATCTCGTCGAATGCATGACCTTTCGCATGCGTGGTCACGAAGAAGCCAGCGGAACAAAATATGTACCCAAAGAACTTTTTGAAGAATGGGGCAGAAAAGATCCAATCAAAAACTATGAACAATTCCTTATCGCGGAAAAGGTATTTTCAGAAATGCAGGTGTCTGATATCCGGAACGAATTCAAAGCCTATATTGATGCAGAATTAGCACTGGCAGCGGAAGCAGATGCCCTGGTACCCGATAGGGAAGAGGAGTTGCGGGATGTGTATGCAAGAATACCGTCTGACGTAAGTCTTGAGTCGGCAATAAATATTATTGACTCTCACGACTCTTACAACTCTAACGATTCACGACTGACGACTCACGATAAGCGATTGCTCGATGCTATCAAAGATGCCTTACAGGAAAGTATGCGCCGCCATCCTAACCTCGTTCTTATGGGACAGGATATTGCGGAATATGGCGGCGCCTTTAAAATAACAGAAGGCTTTGTTGAGGAATTTGGTAAGGAACGGGTACGTAATACACCCATTTGTGAAAGTGCCATTGTAGGCTGTACGTTAGGGTTAAGTTTGGAAGGATATAAATCTGTTATGGAAATGCAGTTTGCGGATTTTGTAACCGTAGGCTTTAACCAGATCGTAAATAATCTGGCAAAATCGTATTATCGCTGGGGACAAAATGCCGATGTAGTGATACGGATGCCAACGGGTGGCGGCGTAGGCGCGGGGCCCTTTCATTCGCAAAGTAATGAAGCCTGGTTTACCAAAGTACCCGGATTGAAAGTAGTGTACCCCTCCACACCGCATGATGCCAAGGGTTTATTGATCGCTGCCATAAATGACCCCAATCCTGTTTTATTTTTTGAACACAAGGCGCTGTACAGAAGTATCAGCGGCCCGGTGCCGGAAGTATATTATGAGGTAGCAATCGGTAAGGCAAGATTAGTAAAAGAAGGAACGGATATTACATTGATTACCTATGGCGCCGGTGTACATTGGGCCATGGAATACCAGGAACAGCATCCCGATATATCATTACACCTGCTTGATCTGAGAACATTGCTGCCATTAGATTATACAGCTATTAAAGAATCGGTTGCCAAAACAGGGAAAGTGTTATTATTGCATGAAGACACACTAATTGGTGGTATTGGCGGTGAGATTAGCGCCTGGATAAGTGAGCATTGTTTTGAATTACTGGATGCGCCTGTGATGCGCTGTGCCTCGATGGATACCCCCATCCCATTCAATATGGAACTGGAGAAAAATTTTATGGCGAAGAGTAGGCTGGATGAATACATTTCAAAATTAGCGAATTATTAAATGGTCGTTTTATTTAAATGAAATTTTATGATGCAAACATCTGTCGCATTTAAGAAGCTAATCATCGCTTGTACTTTTTTTGTATCAATGGTTGGTTATGGACAAATGAATACGGCTATTCAAAACCCCAACGCTTCCTACCAGGCTCCCTCCTTTACAGATAAGGAAAGGGTACAAAAACTACAATCTTTTTTTCCTTTAGTTGATGAGGTCTATAAGCGTTACGCGGATAAAAATCATTTTCCCGGGTATGCATTTGGTATTGTGCTGGATGGGAAACTGGTGTATTCGGGAAGTGGGGGATATGCGGATATAGATAAAAAAATCCCTGCTACTACCCAATCAATGTTTCGCATCGCATCGATGAGTAAAAGCTTTACTGCCATGGCGATAGTAAAACTCCGTGATGAAGGCAAGCTTACATTAGACGATCCGGTTTATAAATATATTCCTGAAATGAAGGGGCAGAAACTAACCAATGATGCGCCTGAAATAACCGTTCAAAATTTATTAACGCATTCAGCCGGTTTTCCGGAAGACAATCCATGGGGCGACAGGCAACTGGAAGATACTGATGCAGACTTAATTAATTTGATCAAAAAAGGCATTTCATTTTCTAATGATCCGGGCCTGGAATATGAATACAGCAATCTGGGTTTTGCGATGTTGGGATATATCATTAAAAAAATTACAGGTATTCCTTACAGCGACTATATCGAAAAAAATATATGGAAACCTTTAGGCATGAACCAGGCACAATGGGAATACAGTAAAGTGCCCGCCAATGACCTCGCCCATGGATATCGCTGGATTAATGATAACTGGCGCGAAGAGGCTTTGTTGCATGATGGTATTTATGGTGCAATGGGTGGTATGATTACTTCTATAGAATCATTCAGTAAATATGTGGCCCTGCATCAAACTGCATGGCCCGCGAGAAATGAAGCGGAGACCGGTCCTGTAAATAGAAGTTCTATCCGCGAAATGCACCAGCCCTGGCGTTTGATAGGGTTGAATCCCAATTTCAAATATTCCAGTGGCCGGGCCTGCGCCACTACTTCTTCTTATGCATATGGATTAAATATTACAAGGGATTGTGAAGGCCGGACCTATGTGGCGCATAGCGGTGGCTTGCCCGGCTTTGGCAGTAACTGGCGCTTCTTACCGGAGTATGGATTGGGCGTGATTCTTTTTGCCAATGTTACGTATGCACCCACCACCCCGCCTAATTTTTCTGTACTGGATACTTTAATCCGGTTGGCGCAATTAAAACCAAGACAGTTACCGGCTTCTCACCTATTAATACAAAGGCGTGATGAGCTCATAAAATTGCTTCCTGATTTTACCAATGCAACCGGTTCCGGAATTTTTGCGGATAATTTCTTTGCCGATTATTTTACGGATACAATGAAAAAAGAAGCCAATGAAATATTTGCCAAAGCAGGTAAGATCAATAAAATAAATGAAGTGGTACCCGAAAATCAGTTAAGGGGATATTTTATATTAGAAGGAGAAAAAGCCAATGTCTGGGTAAGCTTTACCCTAACACCTGAAAATCCTGCATTGATTCAGGAGTACCATATTAAAGCGATTGATAAGCGATGAAGCAATTAAGTTACATCCCAACTCCTAACTCCCCGGATGATACGTTTTCTCCGCATGCTTCAAAACGTCATCCTTATAAAATAATACTTCTTTAAACTGCCCCCTGGTATACATCTCTGCCTGGTCTTTAAAATGGTTGGAATTTACATCGCCACTTTCTCCACCTGCCAGTAATGATTTAGCTTTTATCTTTTTACCAAATTCTACCGCACAGATAAAACTGTTACCACTATATCCGTAACGCAATTTAGTTTGTGGAGTTGTTCTGCTTACAAAGGATGGCAAACAGCCCCAGGTAGAAGCCGCAAAACCGGAAGGAATACTTGGCTGGGTATCATCAAATTTTTCTTTGAGATCGCCGGATAAACGTTGAAAACGGTTGATTTCTCCCCATGGTTTTTGCCAGGCGCCGAATTTTTCGGTAAGCTCATGTATGGTTAGAGATAATGTATCCAGTAATGTTTCTACGGAAGCGGCGCTTGCAAATCGCTTGGTTTTTTCTACTATATCCGGCGACTCATCCGGATGCCCGGTTCCTTTTACAATCGTTGGCCATAACTTTTGTCCCCATTCAATGGCAACCGTAGTAGCTACAGATGATTCAGAAGAACGAAGGTCCCAGTTAGTCAGCAGGCTTACAGCCTTTTCCAGTGGTTCATAAATGGGGTCTGCTTTTTTGGTATTGTAAGCCTTAAATAAGGCAGGTAACAATAGTTCAAAGGCGGATAGATATGTATCGTAACCTGAAGCGATCACTTTATCAATGGTGTATTGGTTTGTGTTAGCTAATATTTTTGCGGCAGTAATACCCCTGAAGTTTTCACCGTTAGGCGCCATGTATACCGGAAAATTTTCTTTCTTCGGACTGCTGCTTCCCGATACGGTAAAAGGGGTTGAATTGCAATTCTGTATCCAGCCGGTTGCGGGGTTGTGTACCTGTACCAATTCCGGTAAACGATGGATACCTTTCCATTCTGTTTTAGAAGTACTGCCATCAACGGGATGTAACCAGTTAAGTTTGGGATCTCTCTCAGGCATATAGTTGCCATGCCAGTAAGAGATATTTCCCTTGTCATCCGCATACACTGTGTTATTGGAAGTGTTGGCCAATAGTTCCATGCTCTTTTTAAAATCAGCCAATCCTTTGGCCTTGGTACGTTTCCAGGATTGTATGATACCCCTGATGGACCGGTTATTTGCTTTTACACTTATCCAACTGCCATTTCTGCTGGCCATAACGGGCCCGTGGTGCGTGTAATAGGTGTTGATGGTTTTGCTGGTAAGGCTATTATTGGAAAGGTATTTAAGCGTTATTTTTTTTTGGATAACGGGCCTTGATTTTCCATCGTATGCATAAAAAAACGCGTTCTCTTTCTGAATAATTTTTTCTGAATAAGTATCTGCAACATCACTGTAACTGGAAGTATGCATCCACCCACAGTGTTCATTAAAGCCCTGGTAAATAAAGAACTGGCCCCAGGTAACGGCTCCATAGGCATGCAATCCCTGTTCACTTTCTACCGCTACCTCGGGCCTGAAATAAAAAGTTACATGCGGATTGATATAGAGGATGGCATTGCCCGATGCGGTTTTGGCAGGGGCAATGGCAAAACCGTTGGAGCCGCCGGGCAAGGGATCTATTTCCCCGGAAGCGACAGATGCGGTAATGGCCGGCTCTCCCGAGTAAAAGTTTTTCAATTCATTCACTGTTATATCCGCTATATCTATGGCGCCAATGCTTCCATCGGTCCAGAGTAATGGGTACCAGGGTTGAAAACGGGTAAGTAAAGCAGCTTTGGTTTCAGGGTGTTTATACAGATAATAATTGATGCCATCCGCATACGCATTGAGTAATTGCCTTAACCAAATTGGACTTTTTTTGTAATCTGCAATGGCATCTGTTGAATCTATAATCATGCGGATGAGCAGGTCATTATATAGGTCTTTTTCTCCATTCACCTCAGCCAATCTTCCCAATTTCTCTACATAGTTCATCTCTACTCTTTTAAAATCATCTTCGCATTGCGCGTACAATAAACCAAATACGGCATCCGCGTCTGATTTGCCATAAATATGCGGAATGCCCCAGTTATCGCGGATGATGGTTACCCTTTTGGCTTGCTGTTGCCAGTTACTGATCTCGGTTTTACTGAAAGGCTGTGCCAGCAATTGTAGCGGAAGGAGAAGCAGGGTAAGGAATATTTTTTTCATACGGCTGTCATTTAATAATTATTGAAATAGCAACGCTAATTTTCATTAGCCTTCAATACCCTTAAAATATTTCCTCCTAATATTTTTGTAATGTCTTTTTTACGGTACCCTCTTTCCAGTAAGGCTTTGGTGATGAGCGGGTAACTGGTAACATCATCCAGTTGTTTTGGCGCGGAACTAATGCCATCGAAATCAGAACCCAAACCTACATGGTTTACGCCAACCAGGTTTACTATATAATCCAGGTGGTCAAGTAACATACGCATGGGTGGCCTGGCTGCTTCAACCTCCGATGCATATTTTTCGGTAATAAGGGTGATGGCATATTCACGCTGCACACCGGCTTCCCTCAATGAATCGATTTCCCTTGCGTGCGAAAGAATAAATTTTATTTCCTTGCTCCGGAAACTACTGTCAACGAAACCGGCATAAAAATTCAGATCAATTACACCGCCATTTTTTCCAATGGCCAGGATCTGTTCATCTTTCAGGTTACGGAAAACAGGACATAATGCATACGCATTACTGTGTGAGGCAATAACCGGTTTGGTAGTTGTATGAATAACATCCCAGAAAGTTTGTTCACCCACATGCGATATATCAACCACCATGCCCAGTTCATTCATTCGTTTTACAACCTGTTTTCCAAAATCCGTTAATCCTTTGTGTGCGAGGGCCAGGCTGTCTTTTTTGGTTGTTTCTGTCATAGCGGAAGTGGCCCATGAAGTGGAATTGTTCCAGGTGAGTGTCATATACCGGGTACCCCTGTTATAAAAGGTATTCAGGTTATCCAGGTTGTTTTCAATCATATGGCCACCCTCCACACCAAACATGGATGCGAGTTTTTTATTTTTTATAGCCTGTTTTAATTCTTTATAATTTTTTACGATTACCATCTTATCGGGGTTACGGCTTACCACGGCATCCAAAGTATCCATCTCGCGGGTGGCCCAGGCATAAGGGTTTGCCTGGTCTCCATCACACCAGACAGAAAATAATTGCGCATCCACACCTCCCTCTTTCCATCTTTTCAGGTCTGAGTGCGTTCTTCCCTTCAGATCGGCATCCATGCTTACCTTTTTTTCCATACAGGCGGTAAGGATATCATTGTGCGAATCAACTACGATGGCTTTGGCATGTAGCTTCTGATAATTCTGAGCCTGAATGGTAAAAGGGATCGCGATGAGCAGAAATAATAGTTTGATCATGTGTAGTGTATTTAAAAGTAAAGGTTGAATAGGGTTTTGAAACGTTGGTTATTTAGTAAGCACATCCTGGATCTCTTTACTGATTTTTTCAAATTGATCAGAGGCATTGTTACAAAGTATCACCAGGGTGATTCGCTTTCCGGGAAAACGCATGATTTTTGTTTTATATCCCGGGTTATCGCCATTATGCCAAACAATTTTACCGGCGGCATTATTGGTAATCATATTCCAGCCAAAACCATAATTAGAAATTTTGCCGTCTTTCAAAACGGTGGGTGTAAAAGCTTCTTCCAGTGTTGATTGGCTGATAAGTTTTTCTGTGTACAGTGCCTGGTCCCATTTCAGCAGATCCTCAGCGGTAGAACTGATACGCCCCGGGCCTTTGCGGTTACCCAGCCAGATGGTATAATCGGATGAGGGGAAGGAATCGGCCCTGATAAATTCATTTTTTTCTTTCACGAATATATGTCCAATAGCAAAATTTTTCTCAGCCGCTTTCTCCTGCAAAGTGCGGATGGCGGTATGTGTCATATTGAGTTTATAAAAGATCTCTTTGTTACAGAATTCAATAAAATCCCTTCCACTTACTTTTTCAGCGATACTTGCCAGCAATACATAACCGGTATTGCTATAGGTGTATTTGGTTCCCGGTTCAAATAATATGGGAGGGGCGTAAGTATTCAGGTATTCGAGAATATCCTTATTGCCGGCTATTTTGCTTTTATCCCAATGCGCATCCATAATAGCCTGGTAATCGGGCAGACCGCTGGTATGGGTTAACAGATTACGAATACGAATGCCCTTGTATGGAATAGCAAGGTATTTTTCAACCAGATCGTCATACTGTAAGAGACCTTTTTCTTTCAGCATCATAATCACCATGGCGGTGAATTGTTTGCTTACAGAGGCCAGTTCAAAAATAGCTGTCTTCTCAAGGGGTAGCTGCTCCGCAAACTCCCGGTATCCCAAAGCCTGTTCATATTTTACCTTTCCTTTTTCTGCAATCAATACTACGCCGCTAAAATGGTTTTTGCCGGCGTTTGATTGAAGAATAGAATCGACCGTATTATAATTTATCTGCTGTGCCCGCGTGATTGTACAGATAGTAAGCAGAAAAAAGAAACTGTATTTTCGCATAGGTTAGTTTTTCATTCGTAAAGTAGCGCCGGCCCGTGTGCCATTGTGTTTGCCTTCATCCAGTGTAAGGGTACCGTTTACCAATACATATTTAAACCCGGTGGAATATTGATGCGGTTTATCGTAGCCGGAAAGATCCGCTACTGTTTGTTCGTCAAAAATCACAATGTCTGCCGCGTATCCTTCACGTAATAAACCGCGGTTGGTTAGTTGAAATTTTTGCGCGGGCAAAGAAGTCATCCTGCGAATGGCTTCTTCCAGTAAAATTACTTTTTCTTCTCTCACATATTTTCCCAATACCCTTGCATTGGTGCCATATCCGCGGGGGTGAGGGTTGCCCGATCCGAATACACGGATGCTGGCATCGCTGGCAAACATATTAAAGGGATATCGCATGATAGCTTTCACATCTTTATCACTCATACCATGAAATATCATGCCGGCGCCGCCCTGTTCCATCATCTCAATAATGGTTTCAGCTTCTTTGGCGGCCTTGTGTTTTTTTCCTTTGAGGAGATTGATTGCTTCAATGCTTTTACCATTCAGGGTACTATCAGCGCGGAAGGAAGCCACCACGGGATAACTGAAATGTTTGAGTTTTCTTTTCTTTAGTCTCATAAGCATATAGGCCGTTACTGTTTCCCTGATGGCTGGTATGGCCAGTCTTGCTTTGATCGAATCCTGTCCGTCGGCCAAAACCCAATCGGGTAATAAAGTACTTAAAGAGGTACTGCTTGCTGTATAAGGATATTGATCAATCGTTACATCCAATCCCTCTTCCCTTGCTTTGATAATCATGGGAAGGGTTTCATTACTGCGCCCCCAGTTTTGTTGGCCGCTTAATTTAAAATGAGATATTTCTACCGGTATTTTCGCTTCTCTTCCAATATGAATGGCTTCATCAATCGCTTGTGTAACACTGTCACCTTCATCTCTCATATGGCTGGCATAAACCCCATTATATTTCGCGGCCGCTTTGGCCAGTCGAACTACTTCTTCTGTTTTTGAATAGGTGCCGGGTATATAAATGAGTCCGGTTGATAAACCTACGGCCCCATCTTTCATGGCCTGCTCAACTATTTCTTCCATTTTTTTCATCTCCGCTTCATCCGGATCGCGGTTGGCCGAGCCCATGGCAGCTTTGCGCACATCATTATGCCCAATTAGTGATGCCACATTAATGGAAATCTTTAAACTGTCAATCATACTAAAATAGCTGCCGATATTCACCTGCGATAATCCGCAGTTGCCGGTAACGACCGTGGTTACCCCATCGTAAATAAAATTATCAGCGGTAGGATTTTTCTTTTCATCGCCTTCAATATGGGTGTGTACATCAATAAAACCCGGGGCTACTATCAGTCCCCGGGCATCCAGGGTTTTTGCCGCGGTCCATTTGTTCAGTTTACCCATAGCTACGATTTTTCCATGCTGAACGGCGATATCAGCATAATACCAGCTATTGCCCGTTCCATCGAGTATTTTGCCGTTTTTAATGAGGATATCGGATTCTTGTGCATGAGCGGGCAGGGTTGCTGCCAGGCAGATCAAAAAAAGGGGGCGTAATTTGAGTGTGACTTTCATAAACATAAATATGTTCATGAAAGTAATGGTTTTTTCGGATGAATATTAATTAGCTGTTTTATCGTAAAAGGCAGGTAGTTTAACCAGGCCGTTTTTGATACAGAAACAGCTTAATTCGGTTCTGTTGTTTACCTTAAACTGGAGGGCGAGGGTATTATATCATCATAAATGCTATACTTTATGCATTCTGCTGTAGCACTAAATAGAGTAGTAAATATCTTAGATACTTTACCGTTTACGGAAAAATCAAAACCAATTTTTAATTTTCCCCCGATATTGGAATATTCATTAATAAAATTAGTCGTATCATAATTGTATGGACTTTTTGAAATAATATTTACAGAGTTTATAATGTAGAAGCCCGAATTATATACTCCTGAGCAGTTGCTTGCAATTTTTGAATTGCTATGCTTTGAGACTCAATGAGAACAAGCGCTTCTTCAAACTCAATTTTGTAGTCAATATTTTCGTGTTTTTGTTTCATCGTTTGATGGTGTAAAACCCGCTCTGTAATTGCATTTTAGCAAATAAATGGGTCACTTTATTTACCTACAAAAACATCCTGAAATTGTGCACAACCAAGGTGTTATTTTTAGTTTCAAAAACTACTTGTGCATAACTCAACCTATTGATCCGTTCAACGAAAAACGAACTTTTTTCTTTACAGAAATAAGTACAATACCCTGCAAAATCAATTGCAACTGAATCGCATCAATGGTGGCGCATGTATTATCGGGTGTTATGGAAGGAAGTTCATACACCCCTTTTTTTAACCTTTTGTAATAAATGGCCAGACTATCAGCCTTCCCAGATGAGTAGTTTTATTTGCGTACGTTTTTTGTTTACAAAAATCACTAGTAACCGACTAAAGTAATAAAAAACGGGTAAAAAAATAGACTCTGGTTAAGGGGCTGATCTCCTATTCAAATCACTTTTCTTAATGGCAAGACCAGCAAACAAGGGTAAGAAAGGCGTGCGAAAGTGCAGTTTCTATTTTTTACAATTTAATAATATTCGAAAAAATGGTAGCCCGTGTATGTAAAGAGCTATTTCGCGGCCATTATTCTGTGTTAATCAAAAAAGGGTGTTTCCCCCCTTTTTTTGTAGCTTTAAATCCCCTATTATTGAGCCTGAGTTCGAAAAGAGATAAGTAGAGTACCCATTTTTGTACTGCTAATAACCCCATTTCTGAAACAACTGCAACCACTAACCCTGCTTTTCATACTAATCCTGTTATGTATTAGTACTACTGATGGCATTTGTCAACTTGATTCAGGTATTCAAAAGACAGCAACAATTATTGATCGGTTCAGTGATAAGATGCTCATATCTGTTGAGATGAAGTATCATAAACTGGAAGATAAGCTGACTAATTACAGTGAACAATCCTTACAACGCTTGCAAAAACAGGAACAGAGGCTTCAGCGGAGGCTGGCTCAAAAGGATAGTCTTGCGGCAAAAGAAGTTTTCGGAACGATAAAAGAGAAATATGCCGGCATACTGCAAAAACTAAAGAATCCCGCCGGGAAAATCAATACCCGTTCTTTAAATGACTACCTGCCAGGATTAGACAGCCTGCAAACTACATTCAATTTTTTGGATAAAGCAGGGGGTAAGATTCCTGGCATACCCACAGAGAAACTCCAACAACTACAAGCAGTATCTACCCAATTAAAGAGCCTGCAGACACAACTACAAAGTACCACTGATATAAAGAAATTCTTGCAGGAGAGAAAGCAACTGCTAAAAGAACAACTGGATAGATATGGGATGGGGTACCAGTTAAAACAAATCAATAAGCAGGTCTATTATTACCAGCAACAGCTAAATGAATACAAATCTCTTATTAATGACCCGGAAAAACTGGAACAAAAGGCTTTGTCAATTATTCGGGATGTACCGGCTTTTAAAGACTTTATGTCTAAGAACAGCCTGATTGCCCAGCTATTCAGCATGCCCAATGGTTATGGCACTGTTGATGCTTTACAAGGATTGCAAACGAGAGCAAGTATACAACAGCAACTAAGCCAAAGACTGGCAGGTGGGGGTGCAAACCCCCAGCAATACCTGCAACAGCAGGTACGGCAGGCACAGAGTGAATTGAATAAATTAAAAGACAAAGTAAATCAGTTAGGTGGTAGTAGCAGTGAGATGGTCATGCCCGAGTTTAAACCCAATAACCAAAAATCAAAATCATTCGGGAAACGGATGGAATATGGGCTCAATATCCAGTCGCAGAAAACAAATGCCTTCCTGCCAACAACAAGTGATATAGCACTTACCGCAGGCTATAAGCTGAATGATAAAAGTACAATGGGTATAGGAATGGGCTATAAACTGGGCTGGGGCAAGAATATCCGTAATATCCACCTGACAAGCCAGGGAGTTTCCTTACGAAGCTATTTAGATATCAAACTAAAAGGCAGCATCTGGATCAGTGGTGGATATGAAAAAAATTACCAGCATGAGTTTACTAAGCTTGACCAGTTAAAAGATGTAAATGCATGGCAACAGAGTGGGTTAGTTGGATTAACCAAAAAGTATAAAGTGGGCAAGAAGAGTGGCAACCTGCAATTGTTATGGGATTTTTTGAGTTATAGCCAGGTGCCAGGAACACAAGCATTGAAGTTTAGGATGGGGTATAGTTTTTAAAATTTGTATATAATAATATAAGCCAAATAGTCATGAAAATTAGCAGACATTCTTTGATTGTGTTAAACTTCTTGTTCCTACTTATTTCAGGATTAAAGGCGCAAACAAATACTTTTCCATCAAGTGGAAATGTGGGTATAGGTGTGACTAATCCTGGTACTACATTGGATGTCAGAGCAACTTTTGCCAGTTTCAATCTTATTGGCACAAATACTACTTCACCCAATATCGGGTCTGCTTTTTCTATTAGTTCGAATCAGGATGCTCTCGGCAGAACAATTATTGGCACGGCTGGACAAAGCAGAGCGATGTATTTTGAGAATAATGGTAATGTCGTTATTCCCAACACAACACTCACCGTCTCCGGTACGGGTAATTCAAGTTTTACCGGAAATGTCGGTATAGGTATAGCAAACCCTGGAAGTAAATTATGGTTACAAAATGCTGTTAGTGCCGGATCAAATAATTACATGCTTACATTGGAAAACCCAACCACAGCAGCTGATGCCCGTTCCGGTATGCGATTTTGGGTAAATGCAGGAAATACTGCTGGTGCAACAATCAGTATTTCAAATGACAATTATAGCGGAGGAAGCATGCTATTCAATACAATTGCTTCCGGTACGGAAAGTGTCCGAATGACCATTTTGGCATTGAATGGCAATGTCGGCATCGGAACCACCGCTCCCTTCGAAAAACTCTCCGTCAATGGCAATATCAGTACAAAAAAACTTATCGTTACCCAAACTGGCTGGAGCGATTATGTATTCGATAAAGACTACAAATTAAGAAGCCTTCAATCTCTCGAAGCATACATCAATCAGTATAAACATTTACCAGAAGTGCCTACCGCTAAAGAAGTAGAAGCCAAAGGCATAAGCGTGGGTGATAACCAGGCTTTGCTGTTAAAGAAGATTGAAGAACTAACATTATATGTAATTGCACAACAAAAACAAATAGATAATCAGGCAAAAGAAATTGAAGAATTGAAAAATAAAAAATAAACCAATGAAGAACGTATTGATCTATTTATGTGGTATTCTCTTATTTACACAAACTGCAACTGCAAATACAGAAATCCCAGTCAATAATCTTACTGCACCAGTTAGATATGCCAAAGCACCTTTGCGTTTCAAAACGTACAGCAATTATTTAAAGTATGTCTCAATAAAAGCATTCAAAGGTGCTGACTCAGCCAATGCATTTTATAAAAATGAATTTGAAAAAACAGCATCTAACTATATAGATTATTTACCCTTAACCGGCGGTACATTAACAGGATCATTAGTAGGAACGGATGCAAGTTTTAGCGGTAATGCTTTAAGTGTGAATGGTAACAATCCTGCACTCAATATTACTTCATCAAATGCAACTTTATACAGTTATTTAAATTTATCTGCTGGTAGTGCAAGTAATCAAATTTTCACATTAGGGCAATCGTATAACAGTAGTGGTTACTTAGCCGCGGGGGCTATGGTGTTTATAGGTACGACAACAGGAGTTAATATTGCGGCAACGGATGCATCTGGAGTTATTAGATTATATACCGGCGGCGCTAACGAGCGGGTGAGGATTGATAATAATGGCAATGTCGGAATAGGTACGACAAGTCCGGGATATAAACTCGATGTGAATGGCACAGGTAACTTTAGCGGTAATGCTTTAAGTGTGAATGGTAACAATCCTGCACTCAATATTACTTCATCAAATGCAACTTTATACAGTTATTTAAATTTGTCTGCTGGTAGTGCAAATAATCAAATTTTCACATTAGGGCAATCGTATACCAGCAATAATATCTATGATGCAGGAGCGTTAGTTCTCGCTGCAAATACCACTGGTGTTAATATTGGTGCGATAGGGGGTTCTGGAATTATCAAATTATTTACAGGAGGTTCTAATGAACGTATGCGTATTGATGCAAGCGGTTTTGTTGGTATCGGTACAACGAGTCCAGGGGCACCGCTGGATATCTCTGGTTCTAGCAGAGCTTATATGCAGTTTAATGAAACTGGAACTGGTGGGAGAGCTTATCAAATTTTATCTACAAACAATGCAAATAGTGATGCAGGCGGGGGAAAATTTGCTTTTAGAGACCCTGGAGTATCTGGTTCTGCTGGATATAGAATAGTAATAGATAATACCGGCAACGTTGGTGTAGGTACAACAAACCCGGATGCAGGCTCAAAGCTGCATGTAGCAGGCGGCATTCTTGTATCTGGCGCATTCTCCAGCACATCCGGCAATACTGGCGGGTTTGATTATTTTGGAGGAGGTTCGCGATTCTTCTCGATGGGTACAAGCGGGGCAACAAAAGGCACGTTTACGTGGATTGCAAAAGGTGCTGATGGGTCATCCACAACCTCAATGATAATAGATCCAAACGGAAACATTGGTATTGGTACCATCACAACTCTTTCAGAAAAACTCTCAGTCAATGGCAATATCAGCGCAAAAAAGCTCATCGTTACCCAAACCGGCTGGAGCGATTATGTATTCGATAAAGATTACAAATTAAGAAGTATTCAAAATCTCGAAGCGTTTATCAATCAAAACAAGCATTTACCCGAAGTGCCTACTGCTAAGGAGGTGGAGGCCAATGGCATCAGTGTGGGTGATAACCAGGCTTTATTACTAAAGAAGATTGAAGAGTTGACGTTATATATGATTGAGATGAATAAATCTAACAATCAAATGAAGGCTGAAATAAAAGCCCAGGCAAAAGAAATCAAGCAATTAAAACAAGTGAAAAAATGAAAAAAGCAATTGTTTTTCTTGGAATAGTATTTGTGCAAACAAATACTATTGCTCAAACAAATACATTTCCATCGAGTGGTAATGCAGGGATTGGTACAATAACGCCGGTTGATAAATTCGAAGTGGTCGGCGGAATTCATACCAGTGGTACCGCAGCAGCCACAAAGGCATCTGAAGCTTTTTTTGATTATTACAGCGGCGGCTCGCGGATTGGAGTTCTTGGACCTAATACAAGTACTAATGGCACGTTTAGAGTAGATACTTACCGGTCAAACGCTTCTAATCCGCTAACTTCTTTTTATATCGATGCAAATGGTAATGTCGGTATGGGAACAACGTCCCCGGGCGCCCTATTAGATGTAAGCAAAGGGGCGACCGGTTTAGGAGGTCAGATTGTTATTCAAAATACTACAGAATCTTCCGGAAATTATAGCGCCCTCTCTTTTAATAGCGCTCCCGATAAGGGCAGTTACCAGAAAGCCGGGATATTCTACGTTGCCGATGGATCAGGTTTTGGACGCGGGTATCTGCAGATCGGCCTAGAAGGAAGTGCGAGTTCCACTAACGTAACCCCTTCAAATGCCACTGGTGTAATGGTGATTAAAAGCAACGGCAACGTAGGGATTGGGACTGCTACGCCGGGAAGAAGCCTTGATGTAAATGGTGATGCCAGTATCGGAACCAACCTGATCGTAGGCACATCTGTTTATACAAATACCTATACGGCAGGCAGTTCATCCGCGGTAAATTTCAAAAATTCGGGTGGTACAAACATAATAACTTACCTGACAGATGGCAATGTTGGTATCGGCACAATCTCGCCCTCCGAAAAACTTTCAGTCAACGGTAATATCAGAACAAAAAAACTCATCGTAACCCAAACCGGCTGGAGCGACTATGTATTTGGGAAAAACTACAAATTAAGAAGTCTTCAAAACCTCGAAGCATTTATCAATCAATACAAACATTTACCCGAAGTGCCTACAGCTAAAGAAGTAGAAACGAAAGGTATCAGTGTGGGGGATAATCAGGCTTTATTGTTAAAGAAGATTGAGGAGTTGACGTTGTATGTTATTGATCTAAAAAATGAAAATAAAAAACAGCAAACACAAATAGATCGATTATTAAAAACATTCACAAAATGAAAAAGATAATATCAACTATACTGCTTGTGGTAAGTGCCATTTCTGGGTTTACTCAAACAAATACATTCCCTTCAAGCGGGAATGCTGGTATTGGTACCACAAGTCCGGGAGCTAAATTAGAGATTGTAGGCGCCGTCAGATTAAATCCAGGGGCTACAGGATATTATGCTGAACATGACTATTTAGGGACGACATATAATTTTGGAATAAGTGAAGTATCAGATAATGTAAGGTTCAATATTGCCGGGGGAGGTACCTGGACTACGGGGGGAGGATTTAATTTTCAGTTGGCAGGCTCAACTAAATTAAGAATACACAAAGATGGCAATATCGGTATTGGCACAACGAGTCCGGGGGCACCGCTGCACATACGTCGTGATGCGTATGGAGAACAGTTCAGGATTTCAGCCTATAACGATGGTGCAAGTAATAATGGTATTTCTATAGGAATACGGGGAGTAATTCCTGCGGCATACGGACTACAAACATCCTATTATTCGTCCATTAATAACGGATATGCAGGAGATGATAATTCTCTTCTCGTAATCAATGACAAGGGCTATAATGATGGAGCAAAATTTGCAGATTTTGCAGTTGGTAACGGAAAAGGAAGTCCGGTCTTGTTTGTCGATGGAAGTGCCAGCAACGTTGGAATCGGCACAACAAGTCCTCAGAATCTTTTACATGTAATCAGTTCCTCAGTTGTACCTGCTATTAAAGCAGAATCAAGTTCGACTTTTGGAGCATTGCAGCTAAAGTCTACTGGGGGGGCTACACAGGATTGGATGATCGGAGCAGATATAAGTGGTATTTCAGGTGGTGGACTTGCCTTCTACAATAATGCTGCATCTAGTTATCGAATGGTTTTAACAGGCAGTGGTAATCTAGGCATAGGCGTAATATCTCCCTCAGAAAAACTCTCAGTCAACGGCAATATCGCAGCAAAAAAACTCATCGTTACCCAAACCGGCTGGAGCGATTATGTATTCAATAAAGACTACAAATTAAGAAACTTACGAGACCTGGAAACCTTCATCAATAAAAACAAGCATTTACCCGAAGTACCTACTGCCAAAGAAGTAGCTACTAAAGGCATCAGTGTTGGCGATAACCAGGTTTTGTTATTGAAGAAAATTGAGGAGTTGACGCTATATATGATTGAGATGAATAAAACCAACGATCAAATGAAGGCCGAAATAAAGGTTCAAGCAAAAGAAATCAAGTTATTAAAACAAATGAATAAAAGATGAAACAAGCAATCGTTTTTCTTTGGATAGGATTTGCCGGTACAAATACTATTGCACAAACAAATACTTTTCCATCAAGTGGGAATGTTGGTATTGGTACAACGGGTCCGGGGTCGCCATTGCATGTTCAACCAATTTATTCCACTGGCTCTTCTCAGGCAATAGCTAGATTCTGGAATATAAATGGATATTCACAGATACATCAATCAGTGAGTATTAAAGCAGGTAATCCTGCTACTGATGGCAATGCAAATGATATTGATGTACCACTCAGTGTTGGCACGATTGGAGGAAAGTCTATTATTGCAGCAGGCAATGTCGGCATCGGTACGGCAAGTCCAGGGGCATTATTAGATATTTCCGGAAGTTCAAATGGTGGTTCATTTCCTGCAATCATATTAGCAGATACATATACAGTTTCGGGTGGATCAAGGAACTGGGCTTTCGCTAATGGTTACGAAAGTTATGGAACATTTTCCTTAAAAGTTAGTACAACACAGGGTGGTAATCCAGTAACTGGAACACCTGTATTAACGGCTCTTTCTTCCGGCAGCATTGGTATCGGCACAACAAGTCCTGGAGCGAAGCTAGATGTTCGTACAGATAATACAAAAAGTGCAGCGAATTTTTATGATAGGATTGGAAATTTAGCGATAGACATAGATAAGTATGGTAGTTTTATTACTTCTACTGGAATAATTAACAGTAACAGCATTGGGACAGATATGGTATTTTCTACTGGTGCTACAGAGGTGATGAGATTTAAAAGCGGCAAAGTCGGTATAGGAACCACATCCCCATCCGAAAAATTCTCAGTGAATGGCAACATCAAGGCTCAAAAGCTCATCGTCACCCAAACCGGCTGGAGCGATTATGTATTTATTAAAGGTTACAAATTAAGAAGCCTTCAATCTCTCGAAACTTTCATTAATCGATACAAACATTTACCTGAAGTGCCAACCGCTATGGAAGTAGCAGCAAAAGGGATTAGTGTGGGAGACAACCAGGCTTTGTTACTCAAAAAGATTGAAGAATTGACACTGTATATGATCAGACTAAATAAAAAAAATGACGAATTGATAAAAAGAGTTCAAACACTTGAAAAAAACATAAAATAATATGACGAAAAAAACAATAGCTACTACTATACTGGGATTTTGTTTCCTGGTAGTTCATGCCCAAAAAGAGCAATCGGTAAAAAAGCAAGACTCTTCCATTTATTCATTTGTAGTTGATTCTATCTCCGGCGGTAAAGCAATCAGTTTTGCCAATTTTAAGGGTAAGAAAATACTGATTGTAAACAGCGCCACTTTAGACAGCGGTTTTTATCAATTACAGGAGTTGAAAAAATTGCAACGGCAACAAAAAGGAGAACTGGTTATTATCCTTTTCCCCTGTAATGATTTTAATACAGAGCCAGCCAATGATAAACAGATAGCGTTGTTTCTAAACCGGTTTCAATTTCCATTTGTGGTGGCTGCGAAGACCCATGTTAAAAGTAAGGGGATTAGTCCCTTATTTCAGTGGTTGACAAATAAAAAACTAAATGGTGTTCTGGATTCAGAAATCAAGGGGGCTTTTCAAAAATACCTGATTAACGAAAAAGGCATGTTGGCGGAAATCTTTCTACCCGGCAAAAGACCTTTCACAGATGCCACTGTAAAAAGCGCAATCGAAAAAAAACAAACCGGTAAACAATAAATTAGTTGACATGAATCTTATAAAACAAATTCTGGTTAAAGGCTTTTTTTTATTTTTCCTGAATGGACTGGCATTAACGGGGATTACCCAGACAGCAATGCCGAATATCAACAGCCCCGTTCCGGTTTCCCCTAACGCAGCATCATTAGGTAAATATGGTGAAGTGCCAGTGGGCTATTCAACAGGTATTCCAAATATCAGTATACCGGTTTATGAGATTCAATCCGGGGGTTTAAAAATTCCGGTAAGTTTAAGTTACCATGCTGGAGGTATGAAGGTAGAAGAAGTTGCTTCATGGGTTGGATTGGGTTGGAGCCTTAATTCCGGAGGTATAATCACTCGGCAGGTTCGAGGCATCGCCGATGAAAGTCCAAGTGGTGGTTACCTGCAAAGCTATAATAAAATTGATAGTTTCATAAATAATCAAATGTCATCGGGAAATGCGCAGAGCTATCTTGATGCGATCAACGATGGAACAATAGATTCACAGCAGGATATTTTCACCTATAATCTTGTGGGTGATGCAGGAAAGTTTGTTTTCCAACCAGGCGGCACAGTGATATCTATACCGGTTACGAAAAACAAATTTGAATTCGGTACATACTTTGGGCAGGATAGTTGTTGGAAGGTAACGGGCACAAATGGAACGATTTATTATTTTACTTCGAAGGAAAACACTTCGGCAAGTTCTGTCACTAACGGCTCACTTGGTTCAACCAGCGCCAATATCACCAGTTGGTATCTTACTAAAATGATTAGTCCTTCCGGTATTGATACAGTCAGTTTTGTATATGATGGAACTTTCACACAATTTAATTCTTCTATCGCTCAAACCAAATATGTTTTGAACAGCTCTGATCCTAACTGCACGGGAAAAACACAGGATGATGCATATAGCTTAAATAATATTCTTACGAAACGCCTCAGTCAGATCAATTTCAGAAATGGCTATGTAGGATTTTATGCAAAATCGGCTGAACGAGTTGATTATTTATATGATCATGCAATTGATTCGATAGTCATTTCCAATACTGATCATAGTTTTTATAAAAAATACCAGTTTTATCAAAGTTATAATACAGGGAGTAGTTCTATTTATGGAACACCAACCGAGGAACTTAAAAGAATGTTTCTTGATAGTGTTACTATTTTTGATTTGACTGGGCGGGTTAACAGCTACAAGTTTACCTATAATCAATCAACAACTTTCCCGTCGCGCAATTCATATAACCAGGATCATTGGGGATATTCTAACGGAGCATCAAATAGTGTCGATTTTGCGCCATCATATAACATAGCATACAATGATAGCAATTATGCTGTAATCAATGGGGCAAACAGAAATACAGATACTGTCTATAATCAGTTAGGGATTCTTCAATCCATCACATATCCAACGGGAGGACGCACAGATTTTGAATTTGAGACCAATAAAATTGTAAATCTTTCGAAAAGTCAGGATTTTGTTACCGGGTATGATAATTTTAGTACTACTACTTCTTACAGTGGTTCATTTAATATTAATGACGATTATGCAGGAACGGGTGGAGTAAATGCCACTATCTCAATTAATAATGGAGGTGGGGCATGTGCATTTGGTGCTTCATTGGGTTGCCCTGTGGTAACTCTATCAGGACCAAGTGGCAGTTTCAATATTTTTGATAATATCCCTGCCCGTTATTTGCAAAAAGGCAGCTATGCTGTAACAGTTGATCTTTCCGGCGTGACAGACCCTAATATTATTGCTAATTTTTCATTTGATATAACCTGGGGTAAAAGCGCCTTCTCTGATAGTTTCTTTAAGTACAACGCAAATGTAGGGGGTCTCCGTATCAAAAAAATAACCAATTATTCTGCAAGTGGTGTAAAGGCTGATGTGAAAAAGTATACATATAAAAATCCGGATACTTTGAGCCATTCGAGCGGCTATCTCGTTTCATTTCCAAATTATATCGGATATGTTCGAATCTATAATCAAATAACATATCCATCTTCTATTTATTATTGCGATTATATAACGATCAGTTCAGGTTCAAACTATCCCTTACTTACTTCACAGGGTTCATATGTAGGATATAAGTATGTACAAGAATTATTAGGTGAAAACGGTGAATTTGGGAAAAACGAATATGTATTTACCGCACCTGACGGTTATCCTGATTCGGTGCTTACAAACTTTCCATTTGCTCCATCCAATACGCATGACTGGAAAAGAGGACAATTGCTACACTCCAAAAAATTCCGTTACAATTCCGGTAGCCAGGTGTACGAACTTGTAGATGAAAATATAAATAACTATACTGATTATCCAACAAATTCTAATAAGGGATTAAAGATCGGGAAGAATGAGATTTATACCTTCAGCCATACGGGAAACAATAGTTATGTCACCTCAGCATTTACAACTACTTCCGGCTGGTTCTCTCTTGCATCTGAAACACATCGGACTTATGATCAAAACAATTTCTCTACCTATACAGAATCAGTTAGGAATTATGGCTACGGGTCTAACCATTATCAACCTATAGCACTAACAACTACTAACAGTAAAGGAGAGAATGTGGTACACCATATGAAATACCCATTGGACTATGCCGGTCTTAGCGGCTCCGACGACCTTACTGCAGGTATAAAGAATCTGCAAAATAAAAATGTGGTATCGCCTGTCATAGAGCAATATACCCAATTGGGCAGTGACAGCCGTACAACTCAGGCAGCCTTTACTTCATACAAGCCAAACATTCCATTACCCGATACTATTTATACAGCAGAATTGGCAGCATCCACAACTTCGTTTTCAGCTTCCTCAGTATCAAGTGGCAGCGTTACCAAAAGCAGTTTATACAAATCCCAGGTATCTCTAAATAAGTATGATGCATACGGCAATATAGTAGAGCAGCAAGAGCTAAGAGATGTCAAACATACGTATCTATGGGATTACCAATCCATGTACCCAGTAGCGGGAGTAAGCAATGCAGATAGCGCAGGTATAGCATATACATCTTTTGAAGCAGATGGAACCGGCAACTGGTCAGGAATCAGTTCAGGTAGTGTGGTGAGCAATGCATCCTCGCCTACTGGTGGTAAATATTATACGCTAACGGAAAGTACCATTCAAAAAACAGGACTTAGTTCAGGTGTTACTTATATCGTTTCATACTGGAGTAGTACGGGAACATATTACACGGTATCAGGAACAGGTTCTTCGAGTAAAACGGGCGCTTCAATCGGAGGCTGGACATATTGCGAACATGAAGTAACTGGTGCGACTTCTATTGGTGTATCAGGAACAGGTTCTATTGATGAACTCAGGCTCTATCCAAAAGGGTCACTTATGACAACTTATACATACCTGCCACTTACAGGTATGACTTCTCAATGTGATGCAGGAAACAAGATTACATATTACGAATACGACTCCCAGGGACGGCTTTTACAGGTAAAAGATGAAAAAAGAAAAATACTGAAAACAAACACCTATCAATACCAATAATAAAGTAGTTCAATAAACAAAAACACTTAAAAAATAAAACCATTCAATATGGTCTTCATAAAAAAATATTTCACCCTTTTATCAGCATTAGTTCTTGTTCAACAAGTAACGGCTCAAACCAATGCTCCAACAGCAGATACAAAAGTTGGAAGTAGTACAGGCATTACACCTTATGCCCCTTCGGCCTATGCAAGCGGTACACCGGTAAACTATGTAAGAACCTGGCAGCCATTGCAGCCATATACATCGCAATCAAGTGTTACTTCAGAAACGGATGCTACCAAGGTATCCCGCGCTACACAGTATTTAGATGGGCTGGGGCGGCCATTGCAAACAGTTGGTTGGCAAAGTTCTCCAACACTCAAGGATATCGTGTCTGCGATGGTTTATGATTCTATCGGCAGGGAGCAATATAAGTTCCTGCCTTATGCCACTACGGCAACAGATGGTTCATTCAAGAACGATCCCTTTAATAACCAGGCAACTTTTTATACGACTACTTATCCGGGACAACAGGCGGCTATCACAAACGAATCTGTGTATTATAGCAAAAACATTTTTGAGCGTTCAGGATTAAACCGTGTACAGAAAAACTTTGCACCTGGTAATAGCTGGGTAGGCAGCGAAGGTGGGACAGAACATGGGGTGCAGATGCAGTACCTGGTAAATACGGTAAGTGATTCTGTACGGATATGGACGATAACGAATAATAATTTAACGTACACCAATTCAGATGTCAGTACCAATATACCAACCACGGCTGCAGCGTATGGTACAGGGCAATTGTATAAGAATGTAATCATTGATGAAAAAGGAAACAGTGTAGTTGAATACAAAGACAAAGAAGGCCGTGTGATCTTAAAGAAAGTGCAGATCGTGCCCTCACCCGGAACTGCGCATATCGGCTGGCCCTGTACCTATTATGTATACGATGATTTCGGTAGATTAAGATTCGTCATCCCCCCAAAAGCAGTAATCACGCTGCTTTCAGCGGGTACATGGGATTTAACAACAGGCAGTAACACAATTATAAATGAACTTTCCTTCCGCTATGAATATGATGGAAGAGGAAGAATGAGTGCCAAGAAAGTTCCCGGTGCGGGATGGGTGTATATGATCTATGATAAACGCGATAGGTTAGTGTTTACACAGGATGCGAATCTGAATGCATCTAATCAATGGATGTACACATTGTATGATGGATTAAACCGCCCTGTGCAGACAGGCATCATGACTGATAACATTAGTCCATCAAGTTTACAGAGTTATGTGGACAGTAATACCGGAAGTTCCAGCAGTAGTTCGGTAACCACATCGGGCAGTTATCCGCCGTCTGTTCCTGCTAATCTGGATATGTACGAAAGACAGGCTGGAAGAGCTACCTATCATGCAACGAATCAAATTACATTTAATGGAGAGTTCACCAGCGAGAGTACCGCAGAGTTTGTAGCAGAGATCGTAACAGGCAGTACGGGAACGTTTAGTAACAGTGTTACTGTACTCGATAACCCGATTCCATCCGGTACCAGCCCTGTAGCACTCACTTACACCTATTACGATGATTACACCGCCACCAGCAGATCTTACAGCACAACAGATAACAGCAAATTAGGTATCGGTGCCAATGTGTATGGAGATTCAATTCCGAGCGCAAACAGCAACCATACAAGAGGTATGGCAACAGTTACCAGAGTTCGCGTAATTGAAAGCCCTTCTGATCTTACCAAAGGAGCATGGCTCGAAACTGCCAGCTTCTATGATGATAAGGGCAGAGTAATACAAACCAGTGGTGGTAATTACAAAGGTGGACTTGATGTATCAACCAACCGTTATGATTTTAACGGGAAAGTTATCTGTAACTATTTGCTGCATACCAATCCTGCTGATAGTGCCATAACAGTGAGGGTAAGAACCAATGTGGATTATGACCATGCAGGAAGACTACTTACTGTTACCAAGCAACTCAATGACAATGACAGCACAAAGCGCTTCACTGTCCGCAATAGTTACGATGCAATGGGACAATTGCTCAGAAAAAGGTTAGGCCAAAAATCAATGACCGATACATCTGCGTTGAACAATGAGGATTACAGTTACAATATCCGCGGATGGCTAAAAGGTATGAACTGGAACTACGGAGCATCATCCGGCCCAACTACTTCGCAGATGAATATCAGCAATAGCAAATGGTTTGCAATGGATCTTAGCTATGACTGGGGTTTTGGAACGAATGAGTTCAGTGGCAATATTGCAGGCCAGCGTTGGGTAAGTGCCGGTGATGGAGCAGAGCGGACATTTGGTTACGGATACGATCAGGCAAACAGAATATTGTTTGCAGACTTCAATCAGAACTTTAGCGGCAGTTGGGCAAAAGCAGATCCCGGCAACACAAACTTCACCATTGATTTTAGTGTGAAGATGGGAGATGGTTCAATACCAACAAGTGCTTATGATGCGAATGGTAATATCCTGGCAATGCAACAAAAGGGATTGAAATTAAACAGCAGTGCATTGATTGATAACCTTACCTATACATACAACACTAACAGCAATAAGCTCGCCAATGTTGCCGATGCTATAACAGCTGATCAGAAACTCGGAGACTTCACCGATAACAATACAAGCGGTGATGATTACGGGTATGATGGAAATGGGAACTTGCTAAAAGACCGAAACAAAAGTATCGGTGGCGCAAGCACCAATGGTATTGTCTACAATCACCTGAACTTGCTTGATTCCATAGCCGTTACCGGAAAAGGCACGATCAAATATATCTACGATGCAACGGGCAATAAATTAGAGAAACGCACCATTGAAACATCTCCAACAAGTAAAACCACCAAAACGGATTATCTGAATGGTTTTGTGTATGAGAATAACACTTTGCAATTCTTCACCTATGAAGAAGGAAGAATAAGATTGAACCCTACAGTTACCGTAAGTAACCCTACAGTATTTGCGTATGATTATTTTGTGAAGGACCATTTAGGAAATACTCGCGTTGTTTTAACCGATGAACAACAAACAGATACATATCCTGTAGCAACTCTCGAAGATGGAGCGATAGCAACAGAACAAACCTACTATTCAATCAATACCGGCAACATCGTTGCTAACCCAGGATCACTACCAAGTACCTATGCAAACAACAATGGTAACCCTCCATATAATACCAATCCAAACAGTAACACCACTGCCACCAGTGCGAAGATGTATAAGCTCAATGGCAATACCGGTGACAAAACAGGACTAGGTATTACGCTTAAAGTAATGGCCGGAGACAATGTAAATATTTACGGCAGGAGTTATTGGACTGGCAGCAGCCCGAATAATTCTTATTCAACGGTAGTCAATGACCTGTTGACAGCATTAGCGGGTACGAGTGCTGTAGCCAATGCAGGTAAAGGAGCAACCGCCGCAGCACTTACGGGTTCGGGAGTAACCCCAAGTGATGTATCAAACTTCCTTTCAACTGCACCACTTGTCAGTGGTAGACCGAAAGCATACATTAACTGGATATTGTTTGATGAACAATTTAGAGCCGTAAGTTCAAGCAGTGGATTTAATGCAGTAGATAATAGTTCCGGTACCTTAAAAACGCATACTCAGAGTGTAAGCATAGCCAAGAACGGTTACCTTTATGTGTACTGTTCTAATGAGAGCAATATTGATGTGTTCTTTGATAATTTACAGGTGATACAGAATCGTGGGCCATTGTTAAGCGAAGATCATTATAGCGCATGGGGTCTCACTTTACAAGGAATCAGTAGCAAGGCCGCCGGGAAGTTGGAGAATAGGTATAAGTATAATGGAAAGGAATTGCAAAGTAAGGAGTTTAGTGATGGTAGTGGGTTGGAGTTGTATGATTATGGGGCGAGGATGCAAGACCCGCAGATTGGGAGATGGCATAGCGTAGACCCGTTAGGTGATTCAATGCGAAGGCATTCTCCATACAATTATGCGTTTGATAATCCAATTCGTTTTATTGATTCAGATGGTAGGATGCCAGAAGACCCATTGAAAAAAATGGAGATACGTGAAAACAGAGCAAGTAATTTGCAAGGGATGGTCAGGAATGGCGGTACTAGACCCCATCAGGGATTTGATTTAGCTGCTCCTGTTGGAACTCCCACTCTTGCTGTAAAAGACGCAACAGTGTTTAAGATAGTAACAGATTCTAAAGCGGCTTATGGAAATCAAATCCAACTAAAAATTGTAGGTAAAGATGGAACCGTAAGCTATGCTCAGTACTCACACTTATCAGAAATTGATGTTAAAAAAGGACAAGTAGTCAAGGAAGGAGATGTTATTGGCAAAACTGGTATGACAGGGAATGCAAGCGATTTGCCAGCCTCACAAGCACATCTGCACTTTGAAATGAGAAGCGAGTCAAATCCGGGTTTAGGTTTAGGTGGAAGGTTAGACCCTAACTCTGTATTAGACACAAAATTTTATTCCCAAAACAAATCCGGTAACCAGACTCGGACAGGTGTTATTAAAATTGATAAAGACGGAAAACAAACTAAAATGGATATTAAACAATGAAAAACCTATTCAATTTATTAACCGGACTTTTCATATTGCTTATTACGAGTTGTAATAGCAAACAAACTAAGCTTGAAAATAAAGACAGTAGTATTAATTCACTGGACGCATTGACAGGAACAGTAAAACATGCAGATTCAAATTATATAATGATTGATAGTCAAAGGATTTCCAAGGACACTTACGATTATGTATTGATTTATTATAATGGTAGCCAAAAGCGTGAGGTGTATCGTTTAAGAAATCAAGACTACAGTGTAGAGTTTAAAAAAAAATACGCTTACATCCCTACGGATTATATTTGTTATGAGGTAGCTGATTTGCCTACAGGGTTAACATGGGATATTTTGTTTGATAACAAATCGAAGTCATTTTTCATTACTGAACATTATGATGTCCATGCTGTTGGTGATACCCTTGATAGAGCCACAGTTAATTTTGACAAAAGAATAGCTTCTGTCGTATCGGGTGACAAAGGAAATCGGTATAGTATCAAGTTGAATAAGTTGTGGCCTAAGTAATTAATCCCATCAAACTATCAATCATTCAACCGCTACAGCGCGGGGTGTTTTTTATGCTTTAAACTCAACAACCACAATACTAAAAACCCACATTGCTTTATGGAAGGATTGATAAACGCTGCTCCAAATAATATGTCTTGGTAAATAGGTCTCACAAAATCATTCGTCAGCAAGGTTTGCGCCAGACACTCCTTCGTCAGTCTGTCACACTCCTTGCGCTCCTCACGCTTTTGTTCGGGATGCTCCTGTAAATGAAAAGGCACACCAGGTCATACTTCCCTGATGTGCCTTTTCATTTACCCGCATCCTTCTATTGTTATGCTCGCCTGCCGGCCATTGTCTGCGTTCCGGGGCATCGTTGGCACAGATCCCACGCTTATACTATCGTATGCCACACTCTTGCCCCTGCACTGTGTGTCCATCGCGCTCATACTTCGCGCTTTACTGTCACCCCAGACAATGGCACTCGCAGAAACGTCCGTTCATTCTTCACTCCCGTTTCTTTGTCGGCGAGCAAGAAGCAATGCAAAAAAATACAAAAGAATTATTTACAGCGATTTGAGTTTAGCTGCTTTGATAAGCGCATCAAGTGTATAGAGGATATATTCTTTGTCAGGTTCAGGAAGCAGGTTGAGATCGTTGAAGCGTTTGAGCATGGCAACATCTTTTAAGAAGTCAAAGTCGCTTGTATCATCGAGTAAATATCCCGCAGTAGTGCCGAGAGCTTCGGCCAGTTTCTTTATTGCATCAATACTTGGTTTTACTTCATCCTTTTCATACTTCCCGATCAGTGAAGGGTTGGTACTTAATACCTGTGCAAGATCAGCTTGCGATATATTTTTTGCTTCGCGTATCTCACGCATTTTCTTTCCAAAAGTCAGCATGGTATTGATTCATTTATGAGTACAAAAGACGTAATAAAAGCTGAATAACCGCTATTTCACAGTCAAAAAATAGTATAAATACCTAAATATATTTTTCTGTTAAGTCAAATAAAATATATTTATGCCAAATATGAATGTTTGTACCGATTCAATTATGTACCACTATTCCGGGTGAAAAGTGTACCACCTATCAGGGTGTAAATGTAGTTTCATTTTGTTTAATAATGCTTGGATATTTATGCCTTTAAAAACCTATCATTAA
>JALNZE010000012.1 GCA_023229465.1 Chitinophagaceae bacterium | reverse complement strand
TAATGATAGGTTTTTAAAGGCATAAATATCCAAGCATTATTAAACAAAATGAAACTACATTTACACCCTGATAGGTGGTACACTTTTCACCCGGAATAGTGGTACATAATTGAATCGGTACAAACACCTTGACAGGTGCTGGCTTATTACCCACCCTTGGCATCTTTCACCGCAACCGCTATAATGCCTACTGCCTGGCGGATGATATTATGGAACCCTACCGCCCCTTTGTAGATGCCATAGTAAGAAGTATTATTAACCAGACATCTGCAGTTGATACACTGACCAAAGAGCTGAAAGTGCAGTTATTGAACCTGCCCACCATTGATGTATTGATGGATGGGGAAACAAGCCCCTTGATGATCGCTACACAACGCACAGCCGCATCCCTTGCCAAATGTTATGCAGGTGAACAGAGAAAAATCATTTACCCGCAAATGCCATGAGGGCAAACCGCTTAAACGCATACCGAATTATGTGGGTACTTGTCTTTTTCGATCTACCAACTGAAACAAAAAAAGACAGGAAGATCTATGCCGACTTCAGAAAGAACCTGTTAGCCGATGGCTTCAGCATGTTCCAGTTTTCTATTTACCTGCGGCATTGTGCCAGCGCTGAAAATGCGGATGTACATATTAAAAGGGTGAAAAAGAGTTTACCCGAGAAAGGGCATGTAGGCATTATGACCATTACCGACAAACAGTTTGGCATGATGGAGATTTACCAGGGAAAATGGCCTGCCAACCCGGTGGAAATACCCCAGCAATTAGAGCTTTTCTAATGAATACAAACCTAAAAGCCTCCGTATAATTAATATACGAAGGCTTTTTTAGTCATTTTTTAGTTCTTCTTTTCTTTGAAAACCCATACTGGTATTGGCTTCTACCGAAAGCTGTTGGTATCAAAGATCGGAAGAACCCAGTTTGAAAGCAAATCACAACGACCCGATAATAACAAGAAAAAACGAGCATGTTGGTATCAAAGATCGGAAGAACCCAGTTTGAAAGCAAATCACAACTAATGAATATACTACCGCCTATATCCCGGAGTTGGTATCAAAGATCGGAAGAACCCAGTTTGAAAGCAAATCACAACAGTTTCTAATATCTCATACCCTAACCCTTGGTTGGTATCAAAGATCGGAAGAACCCAGTTTGAAAGCAAATCACAACGTCTAACGGCGAATGGTGGATTGCTTCTGTGTTGGTATCAAAGATCGGAAGAACCCAGTTTGAAAGCAAATCACAACGTCCGGCTCAGACACCCACGCACAGGACATGTTGGTATCAAAGATCGGAAGAACCCAGTTTGAAAGCAAATCACAACCCTTGACAGGCGAAGAAATAATAATAACGAGTTGGTATCAAAGATCGGAAGAACCCAGTTTGAAAGCAAATCACAACCCCAAATTCAATATACCCCTTGCCTCGCTTGTTGGTATCAAAGATCGGAAGAACCCAGTTTGAAAGCAAATCACAACGATGTGTGTTTCTTACCAAAGAATTGATTAGTTGGTATCAAAGATCGGAAGAACCCAGTTTGAAAGCAAATCACAACCCCGTGTCATCGTTGACGGCCCCCATCTATGTTGGTATCAAAGATCGGAAGAACCCAGTTTGAAAGCAAATCACAACGCAGACTTAACGTTGACCATTACATTACCTGTTGGTATCAAAGATCGGAAGAACCCAGTTTGAAAGCAAATCACAACTTATTAAGCAAGTTGTTGTAACAATTCAAAGTTGGTATCAAAGATCGGAAGAACCCAGTTTGAAAGCAAATCACAACATAAACGCTTGGGCATATTCAGCTATGATGGTTGGTATCAAAGATCGGAAGAACCCAGTTTGAAAGCAAATCACAACTTATTGGTTATTGGCATTAATTATTCTTTAGTTGGTATCAAAGATCGGAAGAACCCAGTTTGAAAGCAAATCACAACTAACGCAAAATTGTATCGGCATGTTTTTGAGTTGGTATCAAAGATCGGAAGAACCCAGTTTGAAAGCAAATCACAACCCCTGGCCGCTGGTACCCCAAATGATCATGTTGGTATCAAAGATCGGAAGAACCCAGTTTGAAAGCAAATCACAACGATAAAACATTAGCACAGCCAAAACTATGTGTTGGTATCAAAGATCGGAAGAACCCAGTTTGAAAGCAAATCACAACACTACCGGAACCATTACGGCTACCACTTTTGTTGGTATCAAAGATCGGAAGAACCCAGTTTGAAAGCAAATCACAACAGATCATAAGAGCGAAGCTGCCGCGGAAGGGTTGGTATCAAAGATCGGAAGAACCCAGTTTGAAAGCAAATCACAACACCTCAATCCCCTGACGGAGTGCGCTGGCAGTTGGTATCAAAGATCGGAAGAACCCAGTTTGAAAGCAAATCACAACAATTGAATGTATCTGGCTGTACTTATACCAGTTGGTATCAAAGATCGGAAGAACCCAGTTTGAAAGCAAATCACAACCAGATACCGCTGCGGCCCTTCAGGTCCGTAGTTGGTATCAAAGATCGGAAGAACCCAGTTTGAAAGCAAATCACAACCGGCTACCGCATTGCCTTATGTAGATAGCGTTGGTATCAAAGATCGGAAGAACCCAGTTTGAAAGCAAATCACAACTAGCGTAATATCGTATCAGCATGTTTTTGAGTTGGTATCAAAGATCGGAAGAACCCAGTTTGAAAGCAAATCACAACTCCGGAGCGCCTATTTCGTCATCGAGTGCCGTTGGTATCAAAGATCGGAAGAACCCAGTTTGAAAGCAAATCACAACTATTGTCTTGTTGTGGGTCATGATATTTTAGTTGGTATCAAAGATCGGAAGAACCCAGTTTGAAAGCAAATCACAACTTTGAATAGCCTGCTCTAAAAGCCAAATGAGTTGGTATCAAAGATCGGAAGAACCCAGTTTGAAAGCAAATCACAACACACCATGTCAAAGGCATTACAAAGGCGATGTTGGTATCAAAGATCGGAAGAACCCAGTTTGAAAGCAAATCACAACGCGGTTTGTAGAGTAGTCGCAGTTGTTGCAGTTGGTATCAAAGATCGGAAGAACCCAGTTTGAAAGCAAATCACAACCATCACTTCAACGGGAGGAAGCTACATACGTTGGTATCAAAGATCGGAAGAACCCAGTTTGAAAGCAAATCACAACCCTGCAACCGATGTAACAGGGAAAGCTATGGTTGGTATCAAAGATCGGAAGAACCCAGTTTGAAAGCAAATCACAACAAACACTTAGACCGGATCACCTTTTACAAAGTTGGTATCAAAGATCGGAAGAACCCAGTTTGAAAGCAAATCACAACGCCGGAATAGCTATTGTATGTATAATAGTTGTTGGTATCAAAGATCGGAAGAACCCAGTTTGAAAGCAAATCACAACTGCAAAAGAAGTACACCAAAGATATTGCGTGTTGGTATCAAAGATCGGAAGAACCCAGTTTGAAAGCAAATCACAACAATGACTGCTGTATTGCTTAGCGTTGCTGCGTTGGTATCAAAGATCGGAAGAACCCAGTTTGAAAGCAAATCACAACAATGACTGCTGTATTGCTTAGCGTTGCTGCGTTGGTATCAAAGATCGGAAGAACCCAGTTTGAAAGCAAATCACAACATGAAGCACAAATTGAAATTTTAAGCGATGGTTGGTATCAAAGATCGGAAGAACCCAGTTTGAAAGCAAATCACAACTCGGCAGTAAGGTATCCTCCGTCCTCAAAGGTTGGTATCAAAGATCGGAAGAACCCAGTTTGAAAGCAAATCACAACAGTACAAAGCGGGGATTGAGTTGGGAAGTTGTTGGTATCAAAGATCGGAAGAATCCAGTTTGAAAGCAAATCACAACACTGTTAGATAAGCACCTAACGGCTGCTTCGTTGGTATCAAAGATCGGAAGAACCCAGTTTGAAAGCAAATCACAACAATGGCTATATCTGCATCCGTTTCTGTGATGTTGGTATCAAAGATCGGAAGAACCCAGTTTGAAAGCAAATCACAACACACCAAAATAAATTGCATACTTAAACAAATCAAAATCAATATAAAATAACTGATTATCAATTATTTTTAACATTTTACTGCTATATCATATATAATAAATAATTACTTCATAATAGGTATTTATACAAGATTATTCCCTTTTTTAGGTATAAATCTTGTATTTTTACCTAATGAAAAGTGGTCAATCATACGGACAGCTAAATCAATACCTGGATGATATTCAAGGTAGAGGAAAGTATTTTTTTACTTTGGAAGAAACAAAAAAACAATTACAGATTGACCAAACCGCTGTTCAGAAACAATTACAGCCTCTCCTCAAAAAACAAAAGGTGGCCCTGATCCGCAAAGGGTTTTATGCCATTGTTCCACCAGAGTATCGCATCACAGGAGCACCGCCTGTAACTTATTATATTGATGGAATGATGCAGTTATTAAAACGACCTTATTATATTGGTCTTTTAAATGCAGCAGCATGGTATGGAGCAGCACATCAGCAACCACAAAAATATGCTGTGATAGTTCCCCCGCCTGTATTACCTGCTATTCGTAAGCCTTATGCAAGCATTGAGTTTATTTATAAGAAAAGCTGGCAGGAAAAGGATATAGTACAACAGAAAACTAACGCAGGCTATGTAATGGTTTCTTCTCCTGAGTTAACTGCACTTGATTTGTGTTATTATAGCAGGCACGCCGGAGGTATCAACCAGGTAGCAACTGTATTGCAGGAACTTTCCGAAGAAATAGATTCAGATAAATTAGTAGAAGTAGCCGGGCGTTATTTCAGTTTGATGGCTGTACAGCGATTAGGATATTTATTGGAGTTTTTAGGCTATTCAGAAAAAATATTGCCATTAAAAGAATGGCTTCGGCAACAAAAATATCATGCAGCACTACTGGATGCAGGAGATAAAAATCACAAATCAAAAATTACTGGCAATGATTGGCGTGTTATTGTTAATACAGAAATAGAATCCGATATATGATACCTAAAGCATACATAGATGAATGGAGGCAACATGCACCGTGGCGGGATGATTACCAGGTGGAGCAGGATTTAATTATCAGCAGGGCACTCAATGCTATCTTTTCGGATACTGAACTGAAAGAGAAACTGGCATTCAGAGGAGGAACAGCTTTGCATAAATTGTATTTCCAGCCAGCGGCTCGATATTCAGAAGATATTGATCTGGTACAGATCAAAGCAGAACCCTTTGGCCCGGTGATGGATCAACTCAGGGAATGCTTATCCTTTTTAGGTACACCGGCACGTAAACAAAAGGAACATAATAACACAATGGTCTACCGCTTTGAAAGCGAAGGTGGTCAAAAGATGAAACTGAAAATTGAAGTCAATACAAGGGAACATTTTACGGTGTTTGGGTATCAGCAAATACCTTTTCAATTGGCTTCTTCCTGGCATAACAGTGAAGGAACAATAACAACTTTCACATTGGAGGAATTATTGAGTACAAAACTCAGGGCTTTATATCAACGGAAAAAAGGAAGGGATTTATTTGATCTTTGGTACGCTGTTACGAAACTTGATTGCCAACCGCAAAAGATTGTAGAAAGTTGGGAAAAGTATATGAAAGAAGAGAACCACACTGTAAGCCGAAGAGAATTTGAATTAAATCTTGATGCTAAAATGCAATCAGCACAATTTACTGGTGATATGCATTTTCTAATCAGGGAAGGGATTGACTATGATGTTCCAAAAGCAATAGAAATTGTGCGTAAAGAAATCATTGAATTAATATAAATAGGCAGTAGGCGGCTGACAGGATTTTATTATCTTTATGGTGTTTAGTATTAAGGCTCCTTTTAAGAAAGGTATTCATTCGGGCATTCTGATTTTTTGAATGCTGCAACATATTAAAGGACAATAGGTTACGAAGTCAAACACGTACCCGTCCGGTCCGCAAAAGCCACTCTTTCGAGTGGCTTTTTGCATTATTCTAGATGTAAAACGTGGTTTAAATCCCCTACCGAGTGTAATTCCATATCATATTATATCAATCTAAAAGGTATCCTTTTAGGTATCATAGGTTCTTCTTTTCTTTATGATACCTTTTTCTCAGGGAACCTTTTACTGTAAAGCATTCTAGCTAATTCGCGAATCTAATTGGTTCTTCGTCACATTTGGTGGTATGTGAATTTTAGTTAGCCTTTATCGATCAGCATCCTAACCACGGTTTGAAGATTTATCGGTAATCGGTTCAAACAACTGGTCAAAGAGTTCTGATTTCCTTACGACCCGTTGATCGAAGAAAGAGATGCTGAGATTCTTTTTTCTTTCAATGTTAACTAAACCAAACCAATTGGCAAAACAGTCAAAAAAACGGACAGCATAGGCCCGGTTATAAGACAGTATGTGTTCTTCCTTGCCTTTGGCCCCACGGGTATCCCACAGTTCTTTTTCAAATGCCTGCATTACTTTGAGGCTGTAAATTTGACTTTCCCTGGCTTTATCACCATATTTTGACAACAGTACCAATGAGAAGGCCCAGCCAAGTTGTCCGTATTTTCCATTATCTTGCAGACCATAAAAATTCCCCCAGTGAAAGCGACCGGCGAAGAAAAGAAACAGGCTGATAAAGCGTGCAGCCCTACTTTCCTTTAGAAATTCAGCTCCTTTTTCTGTTAAGGAGAATGCATTATCACGTTTTTTAATAATCCCCTGGCTCAGCAAATAATGTTTCAAGGGCCCTATATACGGGATATCCTCCTCCCGCACTCTTTTCATATATTCCATGTATTCCCATTTGATCAACTGTTGGCTGTAAAGCAACTCACATACACGAACGGGCAGGTTTCCTTTTACCGTCAGCTTTAGCTTGCCTGCATCCCGGATTTCCATCAGCAGCAATTCTGATAGCTGAAGCAACGGAACCTCTTCCAGGTGCTGATCCATAGATCTGTTAAACTGCAATATACAGTTACCTGAAAGCGGCTCATACAGTAAAACGTTCATTTGCGCGGGGCTTAACCCATCGAAATCATCCAGAGGGCTGTTGTTCCCCTTATGCTGAAATTCAGCCATAAGCCTGTTCAATTCCTCCATGCTCAATTTACCGCTCCTGGCCTCAGGATAGTGCTCAAAAAATGAGCTCATAAAGTCGTCAGCTATACCCATAGCATTTATATTTTCTGTTTATTAAAGTATATTATTTGAAAACCATGCAAATACTAAGATGTGATCTCTTCAAAGCACTCAATGATGCTTTTCACACCGATCATAAGGGCTCCCTTTGTTTGTGTTTCCATATTGAAGAGTACCGGCCGATTTACAAATCGTTCAAAGATCGCTGCCAGCAACACCGTCATGGTTTCTCTGTCTGCCGGATCATTTACCACAAATACTTTAATATTGATATTGTGAAAACGGTCAAACTGGGCTTCCGTTATTGCGTTGGTTTTCACTTTTGGATTAACCTTAAAGTATTCCCAAACCGCAATATAGAGTTTTAGGGCTTCATCCAGCTCAAGCGCTGACAAATCAAATTGGTAGCCCGTCAGCATGGACAACAGAAATGGTTGGTGCATAAACAAATCATCGGTAAATGCATTGGCCCAGGCGAAGTCATTTGAAAGTCGATTGATTTTCTCAAAGATAGCATTTAAGCGCTTCATATCTTCCAACTGTTGCTCCAGACCGCTTTTGTTAGTAGCTAAGTTCATTTAAATAAAAAGTTAGTGCCGGTAAATATAAATAATTCAGAATGGGCAGATTTATTTTAAATGCTATGCTTGCTTCTGGCGGATACCCCTGGACAGTAGTGTCTGTTCAACAAAGAGCAGCTTACATGGGGGCATTGGAAAAAGCAAGTGTGAAACAAAATATTAAACCATTCGCAAAATTCTTAGGGCATCTGGTAAATGAAGGTTTGAAGGGAACACCGGTAGCTAAAATATAGAGGGAATCTTTATAAAATCAAAATTTCGGCACTTTTTTACTTTTTTGCCAATAATTTGACTTTTAATGAAAATAGATTTCAACGATATAATCCAAAATAAGTTTCAGGGTAAACCACGTTTTATAAGCCTGGCTCAAAAAATATCCTATTAAATATTGCGCTCATCATTTCTTTATACTGGAAAACACCAGTTCTTCCAAAAAAGCAACAATCTTAGATTCATCCTTAGTCTTCCCAAAATCGGTCAGTGCAGGCAGATTATTCATAAAAAAATTCTGGAAATGCGCCATTTCAATAATGGTACTTGACAAAGATTTTGGATACTTGTATTTGGGATTACACTCCAGGATAATATCGCCAATTTTTGCACAAAGGTCTTTGTATGGTTTAAACAGGTGGTCCCTGTTATCTTCAGATACTTTTTTGGTTAAATAGGCTTTGGAACCTTCTGTAATGATAATCTGGTGTAGAATGCTTTCATTAACATAACTGGTTTTAACATCGTCCTCAACAGCTATAGCTAATAACTTTATTACTCTTTTGAGCTTAACAACAGGGTCCTTAATATTATTGGTATGAACAGTAACCCGGTATTCAAGCCAGCTCCAGTACCATGCTACGATATAGATGAGCAAACGATGTTTGTTTTCAAAGTATCGGTAAATACCCGCTTCGGTTGTACCAATATCTTCTGCCAGTTTTTTAAAGGTGAAGGATTCAAACCCGTTTTTATGTATCAATTGTATGCTGTGCAAAATTATTTTTTTTCCCAAGTCAGATTGCTCCGGGTTTCTGAGAAACAATTTTTCATTCATTTTTATTTGTAAGTGTAATTCCATACGGTTGTTTATTTTCTGTAACTATTTATGATTTGCCGACGCTGTAAAATTAGAATAATTGATGTGTACAGTGCAAAAATAGTTAAAAGTTTTACAATTTAATAAGATAGTATTACTATCATTTAGAATAAAACTACTATCTTCGCCTCATTACATCTAAAAGCAACTGATTATGCAAGTAAAAAATATGTTTAAAGAATTGAAAAGCGACCTCCCCGCAAGTATTGTCGTTTTTTTTGTGGCTGTTCCTTTATGCCTAGGTATAGCTTTGGCATCGGGGGCGCCATTATTTGCCGGTATTATTGCCGGTATTGTCGGTGGTATTATAGTGGGTATTGCAAGTGGGTCGCCGCTTGGGGTTAGCGGCCCCGCTGCCGGGTTGGCTGTAATCGTGTTAACCTCTATCGCAGCACTTGGTTCCTGGCCTGCCTTTTTATTAGCCGTTGTGCTGGCCGGAATTTTACAGCTTATTATGGGCTTTGCCAAAGCTGGTTTTATTGCCTACTTCTTTCCATCCTCTGTCATTAAAGGAATGCTTACCGGTATTGGGCTTTTGATTATTTTAAAACAAATACCCCATGCGATAGGTTACGACAAAGACGCCGAAGGGGATTTATCGTATTTCCAAACAGACGGCGGAACCACTTTATCATCCATAACAAAGGCTTTTGAGGTTATAACCCCGGGAGCTTTACTTATAGCTGCCATATCAATAGCCATCCTGGTATTATGGGATAAAGTATTAACAAAAAAACACAAAATATTTCAATTGATACAAGGGCCAATTGTGGTAGTGATTCTCGGCATTGTGATGAATTATCTGTTTCAAAGTGGCACATTAAATTTCAGCCTGGCCGAAGACCAGGTGGTAAGGCTTCCGGTTGCACATAACTTAACGGAATTCTTCAATCAGTTTACCTTTCCTGATTTTTCCGCAATAACAAATATAAAAGTATGGGAAGTAGCTGTTGTATTAGCCATTGTTGCAAGTTTGGAAACATTGTTATGTGTTGAAGCTACCGACAAAATAGATCCACAAAAAAGGGTTACACCTACTAACAGAGAGTTGAAGGCACAAGGCTTGGGAAATATTGTTTCTGGCTTAATTGGCGGTTTACCTGTTACGCAGGTAATTGTTCGCAGTTCTGCAAACATTTCATTTGGTGGTAAAACAAAACTATCAGCTATACTGCATGGTGTGTTCTTATTAATCAGCGCTATTACCATTGCCGGGTTGCTTAATATGATTCCACTTGCCAGTTTAGCCGCCATATTGATTATGGTCGGTTATAAATTAGCCAAACCATCTCTTTTTAAACAGATGTATAAATTAGGTTGGGAACAATTTATTCCTTTTGTTGCAACAGTTGTGGGGATATTGGCAACCGATTTATTAAAAGGAATTACCATCGGAGTCTTCTTCGGTATCTTTTATACCCTGCGCCATAGTTACCGCAACTCACATTACATGAAAGAAACCATAACTACAGAAGAAGGGCATGAAGTTCACCACCTTGTTTTAGCGGAAGAAGTCTCCTTTTTTAATAAAGCAAATGTGATAAAAGAACTGGATAAAATCCCGGTAAATTCAAAAGTGATTATTGATTTTTCTAAATCAAAATCAGTTGCCCATGATGTGCTTGAACTAATAAAGGATTATGAGATTAATGCAAAAACCAAGAACATCACCGTTGAGAAAATAAAATTTATCGAACCGGCTTAAATACTTAACTATCTCAAAACCATAAAAAAAACAAAAATGAAGACATTAAACAAAGAATTACAAGACGCTATTACACCAGCAATGGCAATTAATATTTTAAAGGAAGGCAACAAAAGGTTTATAAATAACCTAAAGGTAAACCGAAACCTGTTGCAACAGGCAAATGAAACATCTGACGGGCAGCACCCTTTTGCAGTCATATTAAGCTGCATAGATTCCCGTACTTCAGCAGAGTTAATTTTTGACCAGGGCCTGGGTGATGTTTTCAGTGTTCGTATCGCGGGTAATATAATTAACGAAGACATTTTGGGCAGTATGGAATTTAGCTGCAAAGTGGCCGGGGCTAAAATAATAGTGGTTTTAGGACATACAAAATGTGGTGCGGTAAAAGGCGCCTGCGACCATGTAGAAATGGGTAACCTTACTGCTTTACTTTCTAAAATTCAGCCTGCGGTCTATGATGAAAAAACAGTAACAGAAAATCGTAATTCAGGCAACGAGGGCTTTGTAGAAAAAGTATCCGCTATTAATGTAAAAAGAACAGTACACGCCATTATGGAACGTAGCCCCATTTTAAAAGAAATGATTGAAAGCGGTACAATAGGGATTGTAGGCGGCACACATGATATAACAACGGGTGAAGTAAGTTTTTATGAGGATACTTTAATTATTAACAACCAAAAGTAAAGAACCTTTCAAAAGATATTAAACCACAGTTTAAAATAAAAAATGAAAATTAAAATTCAATCCCCTGGTTTTACCCCAAGGCTTGAACTCATAAATTTTGTACACGAAAAAATAAACAAACTAACCCATTTATATGGCGAAATTATTGGCAGTGAAGTTTGTCTTAGGCTTGATAACTCAGCTACAAAGGAAAATAAAATTTGTAGTATCAGATTATTTATTCCTGGTAACGACCTGCTGGTAAGTACTAGATATAAAAAGTTTGAAGAATCCATTGCACAAGCAGTTGAAATACTGAAAAGGCAAATAAAAAAACGTAAACCAAAAATATTAAATCGGCAACATTTGCCCAGGTAATTTTGCAGATTTTATTAATGGATTTGGGGGTTTCAATTGATTCGATTACTACAGCAATAGGGATGGTTAATGAAGTATGGATAATGCATGTTGCTATTATTGTTACTGTTTTAATAATGTTAGTAGCCGCAGAGCCAATCAGCAATTTTATAAATCAGCATCCTTCATCTAAAACGCTGGCAACTTCATTTTTATTAGTGATAGGTTTTGCCATGATAAACGAAGGCTTTGGCATTGAAATTCCCAAAGGATGCATTTATTTCTCAATGGCTTTTTCAATGCTGGTAAGCTTTTCTCAAATGCGGATGCACAAGAATAATAAACCCGTTGTAATACATGAACACTATATTGAAGGAGAAGATAAATTATCTGAAAATATATTGCAATATTAAGTCCATATTGAAAGCAGGTAAGCATATTATCAGTGTCATGGTATTAATAATATATGCCGGTCCGTCTTATTCTCAGGAAGAAAGACTGGTAGATAATAATAGTATTGGCTGGTATGCTTATACCGGCACATTGAAAATAAAGCCTAAACTTTCAATACATACAGAGTATCAGTGGCGCCGGGTTGATGGACTAAAAAACAGGCAGCAAACTCTATTCCGTACAGGAATAAATTATGCTTTCAGAAAGGATATAAGTTTAAACGCGGGATATGCTTTTGCAGAAAACCTACCGTATGGTGATTTTCCAAACTCAAATGCTTTTCCGGAACATCGGATTTATGAGCAGGTGGTTATTAAAAATCCGATTGGCGGCATTGACCTGTCGCATCGTTTTACATTAGAAAAGCGGTTTGTTGGTAAAGTAACCATGCCTAACGGAATTAAAAATACCGACTACATTTTTTTAAACAGGATAAGATACAGGGTACGCGGAGAAATTCCCTTACATAAAAAAGAAGCAATTAAAAAATCCTGGAGTATCATAGCACAGGATGAAGTTTTTATTGGCTGGGGAAAAAGCATTGGCACAAATATTTTTGACCAAAACCGTTTAGCGGTTTTACTTGGTTACAAGTTAAATCAAACCATAAAACTTGAAGCAGGTTATCTCAATCAGATTTTACAACAGGGAAAAAGAATAAATGACAAGGCCGTGTTTCAATATAATAACGGGTTTATGTTAAGTACACATTTGTCTTTTGACTTTATGAAATAATCATTTTAGTAAATCTCAACTAATCGTGTATATTACTGTTTTGGCAAGTGATCATTTTCAGTGAATCGCATCATGATATAGGCAAGTATTTGTTTGGCGATTTCCTGTTTCGGTTGTGTAGCCAGTTCAAGCATACCTTTCTGATCGATAATGGTAACCTTATTGGTATCTTTTTCAAAACCGGCTCCTTCATCATTCAATGAATTGAGAATAATACAATCCAGCTTTTTTTTAGTCAATTTCAGGATAGCATTCTCTTTTTCATTTTCAGTTTCCAAGGCAAAGCCGGCAACAAATTGCCCGGGCCTTTTATTAGTTCCAAGATGCTGCAATATATCCTTAGTATGACGGAGCGTTACATTTAACTCATCCCCATTTTTTTTAATTTTCTGATTAGCTGTTATAGATGGGGTATAGTCTGCCACTGCGGCGCTCATAACTATAATGTCTGCATCCCGGTGTTCATCACATACATGGAACATTTGTTCCGCAGTCTGAACCTGAATTACAGAGAGCCCTTTATATGCGGTCCTTTGATGGGTGGGCCCCGATACCAAAACAACTTCAGCTCCCGCCAAATAAAAGCTTTCCGCTAAGGCAAAGCCCATTTTGCCTGATGACCGGTTGCCTATAAAACGTACCGGATCAATGGCTTCATATGTTGGGCCCGCAGTTACTAAAACCTTTTTACCTTTTAGTTGTGTTGACCTGAAAAAACGCTCAATAAGAAAATGAATCATCTCTTCCGGTTCAGCCATCCTTCCCTCTCCTGATAATCCACTGGCCAGCTCTCCGTTATTTACATCAATCATTGTTATACCATACTCTTTTAGCAGGCTGATATTCTTTTTTGCAGCAGGATGATGCCACATGTCCTCATCCATAGAAGGGGCCACAACCACCGGGCAGGTGGCAGACAGATACACGGCAAGTAACAAATTATCGCAGGCCCCTGCCGCTAATTTTGACAAGGTATTACAACTAAGCGGGGCAATCAGCATAAGATCGGCCCAACGGCCTAAGGCAACATGGTTATTCCATTCGTTTTGCTCATGCCACAAAATGTGAACTTTATTTTTGGAGAGTACCGATAAGACTAAAGGGCTAACAAATTCCCTGGCTGCATCTGTCATCACCACTTTAACTTCTGCGCCGGCCTTTATAAGAAGCCGTATCAGGATAATTGACTTATAAGCCGCGATACTTCCGGTAATGCCAATAAGTATCTTTTTATTATTTAGTACCATCGTTAAAGTAACGTAAAATATTATTATCCAACAATAGCTGAATATTCTGTACTTACATTAGCTTTTAAAAGATATCTGAACGTTGACGGGGCCACCCCAAGCCTCTTTTGGCAACTGTATGCTGGAAACTTCATGTATGCCAATCCTGATTAATACCACATAAGCACGTATCAGGCTAATACAGCATCCGCAGAGGCCTAACGATCGGGCATTCATTACAAATACGATAGAATTTCTTTTACAGAAACCCGGTTTTTGTAATCAGGGTCAAAATGACGGAAAATTATATTTCCTTTTTGATCTATAATAAACAGAGCCGGCACCGGAAGATTTGCCCCATTTACTCCATTTGCTTCCTTGAAATCAATACCAAATTTTTTATACCGCTCAATCATACTACTGTCAACGGAAAAGGATACATCATAACTCTTCATTATTTTCAACCCATCATCAAACACAACAGAATAGGTGGCTTTTGTTTTTTTGATTGTTTTACTAATATTTTCCAGTTTCTCCGGAGTTATGGCAACCAAATCAGCGCCCTTATTTTTTATGTACGTTAATGAGTCCTCTAATTTTTTAAGCTGCCTGTTACAATATGGGCACCATTGTCCCCGATAAAAAACAATTACCAACGGCCCTTTTTTCAATTCAGCAGAAAGGCTAATTAATTTACCATATTGGTCTTTGCCAATGAAATCAGGGGCTTTGTCATTAACCTTAAGTCCTTTAGGGTAAAGCTGGGCAAAAGCCAGTATTGGAGACAGTAAAATAAGAAAGAATAGTGTTCGATTTTTCATTTTAAGGGAATTTTGACTTTGTTAGTAAAATAATAAAACCAATGAAGGATAGAAATAATATCCTTACAGAATAGTATTTAATGTATAGTAAAAAATACATATTAAATGTCATCGCTTTCTATTCTTTCCTGTTGGTCTCTCAAAGAAAGATAAAATCTGTTATCATACTGTACACTGCTTACTTCATTATATAATCAGATTAACTTAATTCCCTTAATACGTTAATCAACACTAATTGAACGGTTTGTATTTTTTCTTTTGCGAAAGACCGTATTTGCCAAATTCTATCAATTGTTTTGGCTGCATATACCCTTTGGTATAGGTAATAATATTACCATCTGCATCCGTGATGATTAGAGTAGGATAAGCGTCTACCTTGTATAGATCAGACAATGCGGGCCCATCCCCTTTTTCCATATCAATGGCCACATTGATAAAATTCTGATTGAAGAGTTCACCGGCTTCTTTATTGGGGAAAGTCTTCTTCTTTAATAATTTGCAGGGGCCACACCAGGTTGCATATGCATCTAAGAATATGAGCTTGTTTTGTTTTTTGGCTTCCTCCAGGGCTTTATTCCAGTTCGCTTCAATAAACTGTATTCCATTACCTTTTACATTGTCGATTTTTGCCCCGGTTTCCCCATTATTGTTTTTGGGGATAATGGTAAAAGCCAGAACAGCAACCATTACCAGCAGACCGGATAGTAGTATCTTTTTATGCATTTTTCTCATAAAGACTTTTTAATTCAATTTTCCTTACAATGTCTTGCAGGGTTTTATGGCAAAAATGCCGGCAGGCATCAGTAGGCATTTGTTCTGCTTTGCTATTACCACATACCGGGCATGTTATCACAGATTTTAGTTGATATCCGGCCTATACAGGTTGAGTGTTAATGTTGAGATCATGTTTAGTGAGAAGCAATTGGTTCGCTACTTTAGTTACTTCTGTTAAAATAGTTTCCATAAGCGTTTCGTCCATGTTGGGATCGGAAATTACACAACGTAAATAAATTTTCCCCTCATAGGTTGAATAGTTAAACAGGATCCGTCCATCATTGAATATGGTTTCACGTATTTTTTTGTTTAATTTATTTAGATTTCCGGGAGATAATTCAAGGCATATAAACCTGAAACATACGATTGGCGTTTCGGGTAAACATAATAGCTCAAAAGCTTCACTCCCGTTAATTTTTTCCGAGAATTTGTTCGCGGCATTCATTAACCCGTCAACCCTACCCTCAAAGCCGTTATCTCCTTCCAATTTCCAGGCTAACCAAAGTTTTAATGCATCGGCCCTCCTGCCGCATTGCAACGATTTCTGACCCAAATCAAGATCAGTATCACCATGAAATAAATAATCCGCAGAAACGGCGAAGGAATTCTCCAAAATACCTTTGTTTTTTGTCAATAACACGGCACAGACTAAAGGAACTCCCATAATTTTATGTAAGCTCCATGAAACAGAATCGGCATACTGTATCCCATTCAATTTATGTTTTTCCTTCGATGAAAACAGCAAAGAACCTCCATAAGCCCCGTCAACATGAAACCACATGTTATATTTTTTAGCAATTTCTGATAGCCGGTATAAGTCATCATAAACACCCGTAATGGTAGTACCTGCAATTCCAACTAACATCAGGGGAATATGGCCATTTTGAACTTCATTCCCGATTGCTTTATTCAATGAAGGAATATCTATTTTTCCGTTGGTATCACTTTTAACTTTAACAATGGTTTGTTCACCCATTCCTAAAAACAAGGCTCCTTTTACAAAAGAATAATGCGCGTGTTCCGAGACAAAAATGCTGAACCTCAAATTATCAAACAATCCGGTTTTCTTCGAATTTGGAAATGTAGCATTTCGGGCCAACGTCATTGCGGTTATATTGGAAATGCTACTCCCCGGAGTAAAAATCCCATCGCCTGTTTCACTTGATTTCCATACAAATGATCCCAATCGTTTTATACACTCCTTTTCAATTAAAGTTAGAGCCGGAGCTACTTCATACGTGTACATAGACGTATTGAGCAATACCGCTAATATGTCGCCAAGCACGCCAATAGATTGCTGCTTACCAAACATTTGATTCATAAACAAAGCGTTGTTTGTTTTAACGCTTTTATCCAGCACCTGATCAATCGTTTTAGTTAGCGCCTCAGGGGATATACCTCTCTCCGGTATGGCAATGTCCAAATTACCCAGGATTTCCGGTATTGTATAACTCTTACGGAGAGTAGTCTCCGCCTGCCTGTTCTCATCCAGATTCTGGATAATTGCAATAATTTTGTCGGTAATTCTATTGGTCATTTTAAAATACATTATGAAACTTCAACTACAAAACTGATCAGTATATCATTGCCACCAACTTCATTTCCATTCCTTTCCTTTACAGGGATTAACTTATTTATTGTTCTATTGATTGCCTGTACCAAATTAGTATAATCAAAATACTTCTTTCGCATACTGACGGAGAAGTTGCCATTTCCTTTCAAAAATTAAAATAATTAATATATGATACCTACATTAGGGGGTATACCTCATAATAAAGATAAATATCACTTTTTTTGCAAAGCTCCAGATATTTAACACAAGCAGCAGCAATTATACGGGTAAATGGTGGTTTTGGCAGAGCAACTATTAAATTTACCGCAGCATTCCAGCCAGTGCGTTTAAATATCACTTACCTGAGTTTTATTGCCCAAAAACTAAAAATATTTTTTTTGGAGGGGCAACTAATAAGTAAAATTTTTTGGCACGGTAATTGAAATATTCCTCTTTGTATTAAAATTGTTAACCTAAATTTTTTTTATGAAAATGTTAATCAAATCTTTTGCGGCTCTTGCTTCTGTACTTTTCTTTCAATCTGTACAGGCACAACTTGGCCTGAAAGCCAATACTAATGCTGCTGCCAATGCTACTTTAAATGCTACAAAGGCAACCAATGCCGCTGTGAATGCAACCAATAAAGCAACAGTTGCTACCGGCAATGCCGTTAAGGCTACCACTGGTGCCGTAAAACAAACCACCACAGCCACGCTGAATGCCAAAGAAAAAGTTAAAACCAATACCAGGGCAGACGCAAGTGTGGACGCCAGTGTAAAAAGCAATAACAAAGCAGACGCAAACAGCAATGCAGGCGGTGAAGAAAGGGGCCTTATTCGTGCCAAATCCGTATCAGAAGCTGATGTACACGCAAATGCAAATGCTACCCTGCCAATGAATGAAGCAAAGGATGAAATGAGAAACAAATCTGAAGAAGCCAAAGTAAAATCAGAGAAAGCGAAAGATGCTTCGGCTAAAACTGAAGTGAAAACAAAAGAAAAAGTAAAATCGGTGAGCCCTTCTGCAAAAGCCAGTGGTGAGGCGGGTGCACAAAGCTCTGTAAAAACAGGAAAACAATAATTAATTATCATTTCCTGAACTGATTTAAAAACATATCCTGCTTCAAAAGTCGGCCACCATCAATTTTTAAAAATATAGATTATGAAAACCATTAGCTGCTGGTATTCGCTTTTTATTGGAATGCTTTTACCGGTACTCTCTTTGGCCCAGGAAAGCAATACAAAAGAATCCCAGAAGGATGAACTTAGCGCTTCTGTTAATTATCAATCTGCTTTACATTATTTTGGCAGAACGGATAGCCTGAAAAGCAGTGGTTTATTTCCTTCAGTTGGCTTTCAATCCAAAACAGGGTTATATGTGCAGGGGAATTTCATATTTGTACAAAATGCAAGCCAGGCAACAACTTATACCGGCACTACAATTGAAGCAGGGTATCGTTTTCCACAATCAGACCATTTTTCAGGAAACCTTTTTTATTCTCAGTTTCTATACAACGACAAAAGCGCTTTGGTGCAGTCGGCCTTGCAGTCTCAAACCGGTATAAACCTCAGTTATCTCAACAAGGTCATCAACCTGAACGGAGGAATAGATATGAAATTCAGTAACCAGACTGATGTAGGCGCAACACTGGGGCTGGATCATTTATTTCTTTTTAGAAATGGAATGAAGCATTCAGCCATTGCCATCAATCCTTCTGTATATGTTTATGCCGGTACACAGAAGTTTACCAACACCTATCTTAAAAAAAAGAATATACTGGGATTTCCTGTAACACAACAAACAACGGAGCAGGTAACTCAATTTAATATTCTCTCTTATGAGGTATCTGTGCCAGTGGTATTTGTATCCGGTAAATTCAATGCTTCCGTTACGCCTTCTTATGTAATTCCACAGAATCTCGTTACCATTGCCGGTCGTCCGGATCTGTCAGAACGTGGAAAGGAAATGTTCTATGTAACACTTAGTATAGGTATAAAATTATAATTTTTCCCCTTGCCGGTGTTATCGCTGCAGGTGTTCGGAAGAAATGATGCGTTGCGCAATAAGAGTTCATTTAAACATTCAGGACGAGGCGGGTGGTGAAAACCAGGGACTACAATCTAATGCGCCACCGCTCAACCCCTTACCTGTGAGGAGCAGGCGGTGAAATTCCCCTTTGCTTACCCGACTATCGATCGCTTTTTATTACACAACATGGAAATGCTATCTTCACCGCTAATTTCAGATGGCGCACTTTATCAGAATAATCAGGTCTAACGCTTCATTCATCAGGTTAACCAACTGGGAATATTGGCCTTTCCATGTTGTATATTTTCCTATTTACCCTATCTGGATATGGTACTGCATCAAGGCCAGGTCCTTATTTTATTTTGCAGCGGCAAACCCTACCATTAAAAATGGCGGTTTTTTAATGGAGTCTAAAAAAGAGATTGATCTTCTCATTCCCGGGAAATACAAACCAGCCACATTTTTCTTTTATTATGATACACCATGTAATAAAGTAATTGATTACATCAAAAAAACAAATCTTACATATCCATTAATAATCAAGCCCGATATTGGAATGCAGGGAAAAGGAGTAATTAAAGTTGATAACGAAAGAGAACTTAACCACGCAATAAATCAGTTTACGGTTGATTACATCATTCAACCTTTTATTCCATTTTCCAAAGAAATAGGTATTTTTTATACCCGCTATCCAAATCAATCGGAAGGCAATATTACCGGTATGGTAGAAAAGGGATTCCTGACTGTAATCGGAAACGGATATAGTACCATTGAAGAATTATTACTTAAAAATCCAAGATACATTTTACAGATACCTGCTATCCGAAAGATTATAGGTAATGAAATACTTACAGTTTTGAATGAAAATGAAGAAAGGGTCCTGGTTCCTTATGGCAATCACGCACGGGGATCCTTATTTATGGATGCTTCAACCAAGATTACCCCCCAGTTGGAAAAATTTATACATACGGTATGTCAGAGTATTGATGGCTTTTATTACGGCAGACTTGATATACGTTTTAATTCTTATGAAGAAATGATTGAATACAAAAACTGGTGTATTATAGAATTGAATGGTGCGGGAAGTGAGCCAACCCACATGTATGACCCTACCCATTCAATATTTTTTGCCTGGAAGGAAATAGTCAGGCATTGGCGCATTCTTTACAGTATTTCAATAAAAAATAAAAAAAACGGGGCCTCATTCCTGACGCATAAGGAAGGCGTGAATATGTTCAGGGAAAATTCCAGGTATACCAAAATGTTGAATAAAATTAATTTTGATAATTTGATAGAAGAAGAAGAAACATTTCAGGTCAAATACAGCAGAATGAATTCCGGAGCAATATAATGAGAGTTGGTTTTATGTAAAATCAGGAATGTTCTTCAAACATTTTTTGTATTTTTTCCCTGGTATTAATTGGCAAACTTTCATCAGCATGAATATGTAAACTCTCTTTCGAAATTACATTTATTTGCGTTTCAAACTTTTTACAAAAGGAGCATATAGAGGTATGCATATATAATTTAACCCTTTCCACTAAAGTGAGTTTACTTTCCTCTTTTTTACCCATAAGAAAAGTAGCTTCCTTACAGTTTACCATAAAATGCTTCATCATCAATCTTTTCATAACCATCAACTTTTTAACCAGTGTTTTTCAACACATTCACGCATTTGAAGCCTGGCCCGGTGAATTAATATCCAATAGTTAGACGATGTAATGTTTAAAACCTTACAAATTTCACTTGAATCAATATCTTCCAGATATTTCAAAGTAAAAACATGTCGCTGAACTGTTTTTAAATGATCAGTGCACCACTTAATAATTTTTTGAATCTCTTTTCTTTCTGTCTGACTGTCAGATACATGCCAATTTTGGGGTAGTTTATCTTCAGCCCAATGACCGTCTTCATTAAACCATTCATCTTTAAGTGTACGTAAGTCGGGCATTGACATAATATCCTGCTGAGTTGATTTCTTCCGATAATGATCAATTATTTTATTTTTTAAAATGCTAAAAAGCCAGTTTTTTTCGGTAGCCATCCCTTTATAACCCGCAAGGCCTTTCAAACCAGAAAAAAAAGTATCCTGAACTAAATCCTGGGCTAACTCACTATCCCCTACTCGCGGTAAAATGTACTGATACATCATTTCACCATATTTTTCAAGCCATTGGTTGGGATTCAGCGTATAAGAGTTCATTTCCATGGAAACAGTCTGTTTTACTATCACTAAGGTAAACAAACCGGTTGTACTAAAATATAAATAATTCAGAATAATTTGAAAGCCCTGTAAGGCAAGAATGGCTCCTCCATCAATACAATCGAACAAAGCTATAAACCAAACAAGTAACATCATTACTCCTTTAAAGAATCGTCAGAACCTGAATTACAAGAAGTATAAATAAAAATTAACCGGCTGCACCTCATTTAAAAGAGTAAGAATGCCCAGGCATTTATTCAAAAAAATAAACTATCCCAATTATGTCTAAAATCACATTTAAAAGAATTGGCCCTGCACTTATTATTCTTGTAATAATTGCAGGCAACAGCTTTAATCCGGATATTGACTTGTATGAACATGGGGTTCTCATACAATGTGATATTGTGAAATAATTCCTACCATTTAATTCGACCGATGAAACAATTCATACTAAAAATAAGCATCGCCATCATTATGGCAACAGGAGTAATAAATGCCCGGGCGCAGGAAAAGGGCAAAATATTCTTTACTACTGCAGTCGGCCTGATTAATGCAAAAGGAAATTTTGGCAAAGCATTTAAGTCAACCGTCACATTTAATTCCGGAGTAGAATGATCAATGAAGAATAATTGGTTTGGTCGGTTTGTACTGGACTTTAACGCACTAAAATATGACCAGAAGATCAGGGATGCAAATTCGCCATTTTTATTCCAAAACACAAATAGTTCATTATTGCTTCTAGGATTAAATGGCGGTAAAAATATTTATTTTAAAAATCCGAAATGGTTCATTTCTTTTTATGGCGGAGGCGGATATTTAAATGTTGGTGAGCCAAAGGTTACTGTTGATCCTACCCCGAATATTGCCACACAGGATGCCGTTAGAAAGAGTAGTCTTTTTGCAAGAAGTGGTACAAGACTGGCATACAAAACGGGATCAAGCTTCTTTCAAACCGTTTTTATTGATGGTTCACATTGGATTTCTCCTGCCAAAGTACAGGGAGGAAATGTTAATGGATTTTCCTTTTATATCGGCCCCCGATTTGGTGTAATACAGTAAATGAATCTTAAACAATAAAAAATAAACATGAAAAATCTTGTAATCAAATCAATACTGTTTGCATTTGCAACCTTAAGCAGTCATTAAACATATATAATATATTACATGTGTAAATAATTATTATTTTACACTAATGCCCAGTCTGGTTAATTTAGAGCCTATTATGACTGCAGAGGAACAAAGGCTTAAAGCAAATAGTACCAAAAAAATACCTTTAGAACAATGGGGGCCTTACCTGGCCGAAAGACAATGGGGTACCGTTCGGGAAGATTTTAGCGAAAACGGAGATGCCTGGCATTATGTTCCGTTTAGCCACTCACATGCACGGGCTTATAGATGGGGGGAAGATGGCCTTGGAGGTATTTCTGATTTCTTTGGCAACCTCTGCTTCGCGGTATCCTTGTGGAACGGCAAAGACAAAATTTTAAAAGAACGCTTATTTGGATTGGGCAATAAAGAGGGTAACCATGGTGAAGATGTTAAAGAACTATATTACTATTTAGACAATATCCCATCGCATTATTACATGCAAATGCTGTACAAATATCCGCAGCAGGCATTTCCTTACCAGGAACTGATTGATAAAAATAAAAGCCGCGGCAAACAGGAGCCGGAATATGAAATCTTAGATACCGGTGTTTTTGATGACAATAATTATTTTGATGTATTAATAACCTATGCCAAAATTAATAAAAAAGATGTGGGTATTAAAATAGAAATCTCTAACCGAAGTACCCATAGCGCACCCATAACCGTATTACCCACCTTATGGTTTTTTAACAGGTGGCAGTCACGTGGCCAGGATAAAAAACCTTCCATCAAATCGATCAACAAAGAATGCATGGTAAAAGCCGTGCATGAACGTTTGGGCGACTATTATTTGTATTACCCCAAGCCTAATGACGCTTTTTTTACAGAGAATGAAACCAATTCCGAAAAGTTATTTGGCACAAAAAACGGTTCCATTTTTGTAAAAGATGCCTTTCATGATGCCATTATTGACAATAAAAATACAGAGGCCCTCCGCAATAAAAAGAATGGCACTAAATTTTCTCCGGTTTACCAATACACCATTGCCGGAGGTGAATCAAAAACGCTCTATCTGCGCCTGAGTGATGTTATCATGGAATCGCCTTTTACCAAAGGCTTTACAGACATTTTTGAACAAAGAAAACAGGAAGCTGCCGATTTTTATACTGATATTTTACCGGGTGACATTTCAATCGATCTGAAAAATATTCAACGCCAGGCACTGGCTGGCTTACTTTGGAGTAAACAATATTACTATTATGATATTGAACGCTGGCTAACAGAGTCTGATGGCATAGCCAATATCAGTCATGAGCGGTTAAAAGGCAGAAACAGCGACTGGCGGCACCTGAAAAACCAGGATATTATTTTGATGCCCGACAAATGGGAATATCCCTGGTATGCCGCCTGGGACCTGGCTTTTCATTGTGTGCCTATGGCTATGATTGATCCAACTTTTGCCAAGCACCAGATTACCCTGATCATGCGGGAATGGTACATGAAACCCGATGGACAATTGCCCGCCTATGAATGGAATTTCAGTGATGTTAATCCACCCGTACAGGCATGGTCGGCATTGCAGGTTTACCAGATTGAAAAAAATAAAACAGGAAAAGGAGATATCAATTTTCTGAAAAAGGTTTTTCACAAACTGATTATCAACTTTACCTGGTGGATAAACAGGAAGGACCCCAATGGAAAAAATATATTTGAAGGCGGGTTTCTGGGGTTGGATAATATTGGCGTATTTAACCGGAACATACAATTACACAGTGAAGCGAAACTGGAACAGGCAGATGGTACCAGTTGGATGGGCATGTACGCTTTAAACCTGATGGATATTGCTATCGAAATTGCCATGCAGGATGAAGCGTTTGAAGACAGTGCAACCAAATTTTTTGAACATTTTGTATTGATAGCCGAAGCGCTGAATCAAATGGGCATGTGGAATGAAGAGGACCAGTTTTTTTATGATACACTGGGCCTTCCGGATAATACCACCCTGCACCTGCGCATACAATCCATTGTAGGCCTTACCTCTTTGTTTGCAGTTTCCATTATTGATAAAAAAGTGATGCAAAAAATGGAGGACTTTACCAAACGTATTTCCTGGTTTGAACAATACCGTCTAAAGAATAATAAATTCTGGCCGAATGAAGAAGTAGCTGATGAAGAAAAAATGCTGATTTCACTGATCCCCAAAAATAAATTGACTGCCATTTTAAAAAGGGTACTGAATGAAACTGAGTTTTTATCAGAAGGCGGCATCCGTGCCTTATCAAAATACCACGAAGCAAATCCCTATACAGTAACCATTGAAGGGCACGATTACTCAATTCAATACGACCCGGGCGATTCTACCTCTGATTTTTTTGGTGGCAATAGTAATTGGAGGGGCCCCGTTTGGATGCCCATCAATTTCCTGATCATCAAAAGCATTAAAAAATTTGGTGAATTTTATGATGCCTCTCTCAGCATAGAATACCCAACGGGCTCAGGCATTTTCATGAACTTACATGAGATTGCCGATGAACTGTCGAAGCGGGTAATCAGCCTGTTTGAACTAGATGAAAAAAATCACAGAAAACTGCATGGCAATCAGAACTGGTTTTACAGCAGACCGGAAAATAAGGACCTTATTTTATTCTACGAATATTTTCATGGTGATAATGGAACAGGCCTGGGAGCAAGCCATCAAACAGGTTGGACCAGTCTTATTGCACAATTAATTACCGACAGAACAATTGCCGGCTAACCATTATTTTTTATCAGAAACCTCATCCAGTAAATAAAAAATAGACCGGTAATTTTTACCCGTAGTTTCCGACATACTCATTTCGCAGGGCTTGCCTGTAGAATAACAGGCTTCAGAGGATGATTCAAGCACCTCTGAAGCTTCTTTTCCGGAAGCAGACCTTAGCAATTCCGGGTAGTAGAACCCCCTGTCACCGGCCATCCCACAACAACCTGCATTAAAAGGAATCACCAGTTTATCCGAAGTTTCCCTGCCTATTTTTTCCAGTTTATCAGACAAATTCATTTTGTGCACAGAACAAACCGGGTGCATAATAACTTCTTCCTTTTTAGTAGAAATAGACAATTTTGAAAGCAGGATATCAGCGGCAAACTCAATACTATCCAAAATAGTGAGGCGATCAAATAGTTGTTGATTATCCGCCGTGAGATAAGGCCTGCAGGTTTTTAATGAATAGGTACAGGAGGTAATATCCAATACCACCGGAACCCTACCCTGTTTTGTCCATTGCCATAATGTAGCAACCATTTTGTTAACAGTATACCGATATGCTTTTGTAAACCCCTTGGAAGAAAATGCCTGACCACAACAGGAGCCCTTACTATCAGATGGAATAGTGATCCTAATATTTGCTTTCTGCGCAAGGCTTACCACAGCATCAACAATCGTTGTATCTTTTTCGATATCAGCGCCCATCATACGGTTCATGCAGCAGGGAAAATAAATAATTTCAGGATCTGCTGATTCAATCATCGGAATACTTAGCGGTTGGGTTAACTGTTTTGTCCAGATAGGAAAGGCAGGCACCAGCTTTCTTATTCCCATCGTTACATGATACATGGCAAATTTGCCAAACAGCCTATTGATGGCATTGCCGGCGTATAAAGCAAGTGTAACCAAACTTTCCACCCAACCAAAATAGTTAGCTACCAACAATGCCATAGCATTGGCTGTATCAGAATGGTTTTCTGTTCGTAGCCTTTTCACCAGATCGCCGGTATTAATATTAACCGGGCATTCTGTGGCACACATGCCATCTACCGCACAGGTATCTAATCCATAATGCTGATAATCGTTTACTATCTCATCATATTGCTTTTTATCACCCGAAGATTTCATTCTCGACAGGGTTCGGCGCAGCACAATTCTTTGCCGCGGCGTAAGTGTATAGTCTCTGCTCGGGCATGTATGTTCACAATAACCACATTCCACACATTTGTCTACTTCTGCTTCCACCACCGGAAGTGATTTGATATTTTTGATATGGCATTTCTTATCCGCATTGATAATCACACCCGGATTTAAAATGCCATTCGGATCGAGTAATTTTTTGAGTAACTCCATGATGGCATATCCATCCTCCCCCCATTCATCGGCTACATAGGGAGCTATCTGTCTTCCGGTTCCGTGTTCTGCCTTCAGGGAACCCTGATAACGGTGTATGATCAATTCAGCTAACGCATCATTGAATAATTCAAATTTCCTGATGGCTTCCCCTGTTGATACAGACTGCGAAACCAGGAAGTGCAAATTGCCTTCCTTGGCATGACCAAAAACAATGGCATCCAAATAACCATGCCGTAAAAATAATTGTTGCAGATCAACAATGGCTTCGCCCAATCTATCTACCGGCACTGCTACATCTTCCAGCATTACCGAAGTTCCTTTTGCCCTAACTGCCGCAACGGATGGATACATCCCTTTTCTTAACTTCCAATACAAAGATTGCAATACGGCATCTGTGGTAAAATCTGTCTGATATACCAGGGGGAGTGAACTAATTACCGCTAATGCCGCTTCATACTTTACCGCTAAAGCAGCTGCTGTATCAGATTGGTACTCGCATAAAATACAGGAAGTATTCGCGGGCAAAGCTTGAATAAAAGGCAGGGTATCCGGTAAATTTTCAATAGAACGCAAAGCGGGCCTGTCCATAAATTCCAGGGCTTCCACACCGGTTTCTTTCAAAGGGGCGATGGCATCGCAGGCGGCTTTGGGTGAATCAAAAAACAACAGACCCGTTTTTTTGAAAGGCTTATCAGGTATTGTTTTCAGGGCAGCTTCGGCAATAAAGGCAAGGGTACCCTCAGCCCCTATCAGTAAATGCGCTAAAATATCCAGTGGGTGTTCATAATCAACAAACGCATTAATACTGTAACCCACCGTATTTTTCATTTGATACTTCCGGCGAATGTTGGCCAGCAGGGCTTCATTGTTCCACAAGCTATTTCTTAAAGCATGTATACCCTCAAATATTTCCCGTTCTTCTTCCTCAAATCTTTTATAATCATTTGCCAGCGCCGTATTAAACCCATTTCCATTGGCCAGGATAAAATGCACCTGCTGCAAAGTATGATAAGAATTATCCAATACTCCGCAACACATCCCGCTGGAATTATTAGAAAGAATGCCCCCCATCATGGCCGCGTTAATAGAGGCTGGATCGGGACCGATTTTTCTCCCATATTTTTTCAGCAGGTGATTGATGTCTCTTCCGGTAATACCCGGTTGTACCCGAACTACTTCACCATTCAACTCAACAGATGATTTGTTCCAATGCCGGCTAAGGTCTACCAGTATCCCGTCTGTTACTGATTGACCGGATAAACTCGTTCCGGCAGTTCTAAATGTTAAAGAGGTTTTATTTTTTTTAGCAATCACAAACAAACACTGAATTTCTTCCACAGAAACCGGAAAAACAATAGCCCTGGGGATCAACTGATAAAAACTGGCATCGCTTGAATAAGCATGCAGCTCTATCAATTTATGTTTCAGTCTTTGCGCCGGAAAATGTGCCGCTAAATCAGTAATAAGAGTCATGGAGCAATATTTAGCGAAGGTAGCCTTTATTCAATAGGTAAGCCTGTGCCATCCCTAAAGTTAATAAGCTCAGTGGTTGTTCAAAAAAATCATTACTTCAATAAAGCGCCGGCCTTCTCTTTAAACAGCTCAAACTCATTTTCCAATACCCGGATACTTTTTTCCTGTCTGGCAGATAAAGGCTCAATAGCGGTTGCTACACTTACATAAAGATCGCTCACCCTTCTCCTGAATTTAAATTCATCAAAGAAAATAGATGTACGATTCATCTCGATAATTTCTTTTCTGAGTTCAGTCAATTTTTCAAGTTTGGTTTTATTCGGCTCTTCTTTCTTTTCTATTTTATTTAATAAAGCGATGGTTTTATCAAGTGTATCCACCAATACAGCCAGTTTCTCCTGTAACCCGTGCAAACGCATCCCCTGCTTATACAACAGGCCAATAGACTGAGCAGTAAACCCTTTCTCCGTATTGGCTTTAATATGTATGAACTCTTCATATAATTTACCGTCTGCCTTTATAACAACTTTGTATTTACCAACAGGTACTTTCGGACTGATAAAGGAAGCGTACTGTACGCTGGACCCCGTTGTAAAACCACCCAGGGCCACTTTGGGCGGATTGGTATTGAGACCCCAGTAAACTTTGTTTAGCCCTTTCAATCCAGAGCCATTAAAGTCTTTTATTTTTTTATTATCGGCATCATATATTTCAATCTTCACTGCATCATTGCTTCTTTGTTTCAGGTAATAATAAATAACCGGGGACACTACTTTGTTTTCGCCAACCCAACCTGCCAGGTTAGGGGGCGCTATTGGTAATTGTGCGGCAAAATCGTATGTAAATGATTGAATAGGATAAAGGATCGCTTCTTTATTTACATCAGATTTCACCAGGTCGCGTAAGGGTTGCAAATTGTCAATCACATATATTCCCCTGCCATGAGAAGCAATTACCAGGTCATTGGTTTGTGGCTGAATTTTGATATCACGTACCAGGTTATACCATGGCATATTCTGGTACTTGCTACGCATCCATTGATTGCCTCCATCCAATGAAATGAAGAGTCCCATTTCAGTTCCTAAAAAAAGCAGTTTATCATTTACGATATCTTCTCTTACAATATGCGCAAACCCGGTAAACTCTGTTGATACCAATCTTTTCCAGGTATTACCGGCATCATAACTAACTACCAGATAGGTATTGTTATCACCGTACATATGGTTATCCAATGTTACATACATCCTTTTCGGGTTCAGCGAAGAAATTTCTATACTACTGATCCAGCTGTTTTCGGGCACCCCTGTTTGCCAGATACCGGATGCTTTGTTTTGCCATGTTTTTCCGGCATCCCCCGTATACTGCAGATTACCATCGTCTGTACCTACCCAAATAATATGCTCATTTTTCGGGTGTTGTACAACAGTAAAAATAGTACAATGGTTTTCTGCACTGGTATTATCGCCGGTAATACCGCCACTGCTTTCTGATTGCTGTTGTTTGGCTTTGTTATTAGTGGTAAGATCCGGCGAAATTCTTTCCCAGTTCCTTCCATCATCTGTTGATTTAAAAAGGTATTGAGACGCGATATACAGGTTATATAATGGTTTCCCATTAACCCCTTTCTTAACCGAACTGCCGGTTACAATGGGTGTGTTCCAGTTGAACCGGTGTTCATCATCACCCGGCAATTTTTTTGGTTTAATTCCGAAGGATAAACCTGTTGCCAGATCGGCCCTCGTTATCTCACCGCCCTGCGATTCGGAAAAAACAATTTTTGGGTTTACCGGACTTGGCTGTACCCAGAAACCATCCCCACCGCCAATAATGCGCCAGTCGGCAGAGCTTACACCACCCGGTGCAGTATTGGGCGCTATCCAACTATAATTGTCCTGTAATCCACCATATATTTTATAAGGTAACTGGTTGTCTACACTCACATGATAGAATTGACCAACCGGAAGGTTATTAAGAAATTGCCAGGAGCTTCCTTTATTTAAACTTTGGTACACGCCTCCATCCGTTCCAAGAAACATCATTTCTGTATTATTCGGATTCACCCATAGCGCATGATGATCCGCATGGGGCTGTACACCACCGATGGTGGTATTACTCCATGAATAACCGCCATCAATCGAATACGCGAAATCAAATGCCGGACGATATACCCTTTTAGGGTCACCCGGATCATATACCAGCGTGCTGAAATAAAATGGTCTTGCAGTGATATTCTCTGTAGCAGCCAGTTTTTTCCATGTTTCCCCCTCATCCAGTGAAAGATATAACCCGGGAATTTTCGCTTCAACAATAGCCAATACTTCTGATGGTTGGGATGGATTAATGGTGATAACCATCCTTCCAAGATCACCTTCAGGCAGGCCCCTGGTTAGTTTATGCCAGGTTTTACCACCATCAGTGGATTTAAAAAGCCCACTACCCGGTCCGCCGGAATTAAACGCATACGGCTTTCTCCTGAACTGCCAGAAAGAAGCCAATATTATATTACTTTTTTGAGGATGCAGCGCTATATCAGCGCATCCGGTTTCTTCATTTACATACAATAACTTATTCCATGTTTTACCACCATCCGTTGATTTATATAAGCCCCTGTGTGAAGATGATTTCCACAATGGACCGGGAGCAGCCACATAAATATTTTTTTTATCTGAAGGATCAATCAAAATTTTGCTGATACGTTCCGTGCTGTCTAACCCCATCTTTTGCCAGTTGTTACCACCATCTGTTGTTTTATACAAACCATCGCCAATGGAAACAGAATTCCTTGTATTGCTTTCACCTGTTCCGGCATAAACTACTTTAGCATTACCGGGTTCTACGGCAAGCGCGCCAATGGATTGACAATATTTATCAAAGACCGGGTTAAAAGATTGCCCGCCATTCTGGCTTTTCCAGATACCCCCACCCGCGGTACCCACATATAAATTTACCTGCCCGGCCACCGTTATTCCTTCAATGGAGGTTATCCTTCCACTCATGGTGGATGGCCCCAAAGCCCTTGCCCCCATTACCTGGAAATGGGATGAGTTAATAGCCGTTTGCGCCCAGGTAATCATTACCAGAAAAAAAGCCGCGAGAGATAATTTATATTTTAAATACCTATACATATACATATACATATCGTTTACATAAAAAACAGGATATACGCCTCAATACTTTATGGCCAAGCATTAAGAAATATACCCTGCATTTACAGTGGGCAATCAGAATTATTTGGCTATGAAAATAGATTCATCCACCACGGGGTTAATGGTTACTTTTTTAATAACCATCATCATCATACCCTGATCAGTTTTAAATGGCATTTTAATGCCAAAATCTATTAACTGGTAATCAAGATACTTAACGGCAGTTTTCATTTCCTGACCCTGTTGTTTAACAACAGATTCTATCTTATAGATCAGGTATGTTTTTGTATCAAAAAAATACGTTTTCTCATTATTATTTTTAGAGGTCATCTTTATTTTAAAATACTCATTCCCATCTTCTTCATCTTTTCCTAAAAATTCAACTGCGGATCCTTTCGTTTGATACTCAATGAAGGCGTCCTGAATGTCAAGGTCATCCACTTTAGACTTTAGTTCTTCTTCTGTAATGGGGCTTAGTGTATTTTTTCCTGCCAGCGGGTTTTGAGACCAGCCATTGGTTGGGGTAACAATATCAATGATTATATTTCCCTGAAACTCCGCGTCAACCCGCATTCCTTTTAGCTGTAACCCCTGCATGGTATAAGGTATGGCAAGGCCCTGCACTTCTACCTGGCCTTCTACTTTTATTGACTGAACCTTGGTCCATTTATCGGCTCCACCAATGGCTGTGATATATTTTTCGATAATTTCATCTGCCGTTTGTGCACTCAGGGTAAAAGCAGTTGCACCAAACACCATCATAGATAAGAAAATTTTTTTCATACTGTTTATTTTTTAATTTTTTAGTTTAATCCATTAGTACCTAAAAAAAGTGAAATATTACAATAGCCGGACACTATTTTCAATTTCGTAATATGCGGCAAATTACTATTGTTGCAAATCTTTTAAAAATAAATTGTTATGATAGCCCGCCCGGCAGCTCAAATCAGTCATAAATTTGATAATTTGTTGCCCTTTATCCACAGAAATAACTCCGGTAAGTCACTGCATGTCAACATTTAACACTTTTTACAATAGCCAAAACCTGAAAATAAGCCTTACTTTGTCCTTTTAAATAATCCCTGATATGAGTGTAACTTTACGCAGCCAGCATTGGTTTGGCAAAGAAGGTAAAGACGGTTTTATCTACCGTGCGTGGATGAAAAACCAGGGCTTCCCTGATTTTGAATTTCGAAACAGGCCGGTAATTGGCATTTGTAATACATGGTCAGAACTTACCCCCTGCAATGCACATTTTAGGGAACTGGCAGAATCAGTAAAACGGGGCATATTACAGGCGGGTGGTTTTCCATTAGAGTTTCCGGTGATGTCGTTGGGCGAATCCATGATGAAACCAACCACTATGCTTTTCAGAAACCTGGCAAGTATGGATGTGGAAGAAACGATTCGCGCCAATCCACTGGATGGTGTTGTACTCCTTTGTGGATGCGATAAAACAACACCTTCATTGGTTATGGGTGCCTGTAGTGTTAATATTCCTACCATTGTTGTGTCTGGTGGACCAATGCTTACCGGAAAATTCAGGGGACGGGATATTGGCACCAGCGATATCTGGCATTTTAGTGAAGAGGTAAGAACCGGTAAAATGACACAGGAAGAACTCGGGCATGCAGAAGCCTCCATGTGCAGAAGCCGTGGCCATTGTGCCGTAATGGGTACAGCCTCTACGATGGCTTGTATGGTAGAATCGATCGGGCTTTCGCTACCCGAAAATGCCTCCATACCGGCCGCAGATTCGAGAAGGAAAGTATTGGCACAAATGTCTGGCTTACGTATTGTAGAGATGGTAAAGGAAAATCTCAGGCTCTCTGATATACTTACCCGTAACGCGTTTGAAAATGCCATCATGGTAAATGCGGCCATCGGGGGCTCCACCAATTTTGTTATTCACCTGCTGGCCATTGCCGGAAGAATTGGTGTGCCACTGCACCTGGATGATTTTGATACATTGTCTGCCAATATACCACTGGTGGCTAATCTGCAGCCATCAGGAAAGTACTTTATGGAAGATCTCTACTATGCCGGGGGCTTACCCGCGGTGATGAAAGAACTGGACAACTGTTTACATCATGCATGCATTACGGCGAATGGTAAAAAGGTAAAAGAAAATTATGCCGCTGCTGACTGTTATAACAGAGATATCATTTCTACCATTGAAAATGCATTTAATCCCGTATCAGGCATTGCGGTAGTAAAAGGAAATATTTGTGAGGATGGCGCCGTACTTAAACCTTCTGCTGCCTCTCCTCACCTGATGAAACACAAAGGCAAAGCGGTGGTATTTGAAAACATTGAAGATTATAAAAACAGGATTGATGATCCACTGCTGGATGTAGATGAGCATAGTGTACTCGTTTTAAAAAATGTGGGACTGAAAGGCTATCCCGGTATGCCGGAAGTTGGCAATATGGGATTACCCAAAAAATTACTGGAAAAAGGCATTACCGATATGGTACGTATTTCTGACGGAAGGATGAGTGGTACCGGCTTTGGAACCGTAGTATTGCATATTTCTCCGGAAGCCTCGGCAGGTGGCAATTTTGCGCTTATTCAGAACGGCGATTGGGTTTTACTTGATGTAGAAAATCGAAGCCTGAATATTGACCTATCAGCAGCAGAATTTCAAAAAAGAAAAACAGCTTGGCAGGCACCTCCCCTTCCTACAGACAGGGGGTATGTTAGTTTATACATCAAACATGTAGAACAGGCTAATTTGGGGGCAGATCTGGATTTTTTGAAAGGGCATTCAGGGAGTGAGGTTTCCAGGGATTCACATTAACAAGTAAGGCCATTTTTTTAGCCAGGCAACTTTTTTTGAAATAATAATCTCCTATCTTTATCAAACAATAAACAGAAATATGAAAAAAATAATTTTAGCTTTTGTTATCGCTATTGGCTTTGCCAATGCAGGTTTTTCTCAGGCTACTACCAATCAGGCAGACATCAGTTTTACACAAAGCACATTTGATTTTGGGGTTATTCCGCAGGGCACACCCGTAACACATGTTTTCAGTTTTAAGAATACCGGAAAAGACCCGCTGGTACTGAGCAATGTAACGGCTTCCTGTGGTTGTACTACACCCGAATGGCCCAAAGAGCCCGTTAAACCAGGGGCCACTGCTACCATCAAAGCCACCTATAATGCGGCGAGTCCGGGCGTTTTTAACAAACAAATTACCATTATCTCGAATGCAAAAAATGCACAGACCATCCTTACTATTAAAGGAGAGGTAAAATCAGCAGCGGCGCAAAATGCCGCGCCTGCACCTGCTTTACCTGGCGCCGCTAAAAAGAATTGAATTCGTTAATCCTACTATCAAAAAGCGCAGAAATTACAGTCTGCGCTTTTTTATTTACCCTATAGCCACCTACTTTAACAGGTTCTTAATAGACGACTGGCAGCGTTTTTGCCTTATAACGTTTCATACTAAGTATATAAATGAACGTTATGCAGACTTTTGTGAATGGCATTCAAAAATTGTTACAACAGAAATTGAATATTTATACCCCTGTTATTACAGCTAAAACAGACCTGAAGAAAGATCTTAAACTGGCTGATTGGGAGCTGCTATACCTGCTAAATGCGGTTGAAAAAAAATGGCAGATTTGTATTAATCAGACTGATGTAGAAACTATTGACAATGTTAAGCAGTTAGTGGCACTTGTTAAAAAGACAGTTACGGAAGGGAAAGCCTAACTTTTTCTCCTATCTGACCTTTTATCCACGAAAATTAATAAAATGGCCCCACTCAAGCCGGAAACGATTTTATATACTTATTAAAACAGGCCCTGTTTATGCCGGGAAAAGGTCTGTCATTCGTTCATGAGACTTTAACTCCTCCAGGTTATCAATGCTGAGGGGCTTACTAATGAACTGAATAACTACAGGAAATTTTTTCGCAAGTGCAAAATCTTCCGGGTCAATAGTGGAGGATAGAATAACAATGCGGGTCTTGGCTAATTTGTTCTCATAAAGGGGAACAAAAGACTGAAGAAATTCCCATCCATTCATCACCGGCATATTAATATCCAGCAAGATCAGTTCGGGAGCATTCTCAACCGCATTTGGATCTTCAGCAAAGAGTTTTTCGAAGTATTCTAACGCGTCACTTCCATCAATAGCCGTTATCACTTCGGCAGCAAAACCTGTTCGCTTTAGCAATAATTGTGAAATAGTTAAGGCGATGGTATCATCATCAACACAAAGTACCTTTTTGATCATCAGATTTAATTGGGGATTTTATCAGATGCATAATTGCAACCGAATAATGAGAATAGTATTTCGCACATTCAGCTATCCAGGTTGCTATAAAGAATGAAATTAGGGATTTTTTATTAGGGAATAAAGAAAAAATAAAACAGAACGTATTGTTCTCATCGAATCAGTGTAAATTCAGTTTCCCGGTAATTCACCACTTGTTCGGGGCCAAATTATAAAGAAACGACACTCATGAAAGCACTGCTATGCCTTACCCATAGGCTGCCAGATACCCTTATTTTACAGGAAGTTACTGAGCCTGAAGAGGCACCGGGTATCCGCCTGATTAGTTACTGCCAAACCTAAAAAAACAATATGAGATTAGCAAACAAAGTAGCTATTATTACAGGAGGCGCCTCAGGTATCGGATTGGCCACAACAGCCTTATTCGCCAAAGAAGGCGCTATTGTTATTATCTGGGATATTACTGAAAGTGGCCAGGCAACAGCCGATGAACTAACCGGTAAAGGTTACCGCGTTTATTTTAAAAAAGTATCTGTGGCAGAAAAATCAGAAGTAATGGCGGCAACTATTGATACAATTAAGGAATTTGGAAGAATAGATATTCTGATTAATAATGCAGGCATCACCAAAGACAAAACGCTGCTGAAAATGGAACAGGATGATTGGGACAAAGTATTAGCGGTAAACCTAACCGGCGTTTTTATTTGTACACAGGCTGTGGCTCATTACATGAAAGAACAACAGTATGGGCGAATCGTTTCTGCTTCTTCCAATGTAGGATTAAGAGGCAATTTTGGTCAAACCAATTATGTGGCCACCAAATCTGCCATCATCGGCATGACTAAAGTATGGGCGCTGGAATTGGGAAGGTTTGGCATAACCGCCAATTGCATCGCACCCGGATTTATTGAAACACAGATGACACAGGCCATTCCGGAAGAAGTAAAACAAAAACTTACGCCCATGATACCAGCAGGGCATTGGGGTAGACCCATTGATATTGCATATGGGTATGTATACCTTGCGTCTGATGAAGCCGCCTATGTGAATGGAATTTGTTTAACGATTGATGGGGGGAGTGCGAGGTAACGAGGGGCTGCTCCGTGCAAGGGCATTAACCAATATACAGCACCACTAAGCTGTTTGCTTAACAGGGCTAAACCGCCTGTAATACAACAGAGAATATCCACATAAAGGAATATGGTCAGGTTTAGCCTGTGCAAATAATTATATTTACCCCCTGATCAATAGCCAATATTATGCTTAAAGTAGGTGTTTTTGGAGTGGGCCACCTGGGTAAGTTCCATTTGAATAACTGGAAAGAAATAGAAGGAACCAAACTGGTTGGTTTTTTTGATCCCAATAACGATCATGCTAAACAGGTTATGGAACAATATGGCCTGAAACGATTTGTTGACGAAGACAAATTGATTGATGCCTGTGATATTATTGATGTGATCACACCAACCAACCTCCATTACGGGATTTGCATGCAGGCCATCCGAAAAGGCAAACATGTATTTGTTGAAAAACCAATGGCGCATACGCTGCAGGAAGGGCGTGAAATGGTTAAAATGGTTCGTGAAGCCAATATCAAATTACAGGTTGGGCATGTAGAACGTTTTAATCCGGCTTACCTGGCTATTAAAGACATGAACCTGAATCCCATGTTCATTGAAGTGCATAGGCTGGCTCAATTCAATCCAAGAGGAACAGAAGTAAGTGTGATTCTGGACCTGATGATACATGATATAGACATCATACTGAGTTTGGTAAAAAGTGATGTGAAAAATATTTCAGCCAGTGGCGTAGCCGTTATGACAGAAACACCAGACATTGCCAATGTGCGCATAGAATTCAATAATGGATGCGTAGCCAATCTTACCAGTAGCCGTATCAGCATGAAAAAAATGCGCAAAATGCGGTTATTTCAAAAAGATGCTTACCTGGGTATAGATTTTCTTGAGAAGAAAACAGAGATCATCAAACTGAAACAGCCGGAAGACACCAATGTATTTTCATTTGACATTGAAACTACCAATGGCAAAAAAACCATCGCTGTTGCTAATCCGGTTATTCAACCCATGAATGCCATCAAATTGGAACTGGAATCTTTTGCAGATGCCATCATCCATAATAAACCTACCGTAGTTAGCGAAATTGATGGGTTTCTGGCGATGGAAGTTGCGCACCAGATTTTGGAGAAACTAAACAGTACCAGCATACTTGTATAAAATGTTCAGCTAATCAAAAGCTGATACGATCCGTCAATATCTTTTCTGCAATCAACAAGTCAACGGGCCTTGTAATTTTGATATTATTATAATCCCCTTCAATCAGAAAAACAGATTCGCCAGATGCCTCAACAACCGTAGCTTCATCGGTGAAATCCTCATCATATGCCTGTTTAAAAGCCGGCAGGAGTAAGCGACTCTGGAATGTTTGCGGTGTTTGAATAATTCGAATATTCCGCCTGTTTACCGTAAAATGATCTTCCTCCTCCATCATACGGATACTATCTGTTGCAGCCACTGCCGGTATGGCACTGCCTTTTAGTAAAGCCTGCTCATAACATCTCTGAATAAGCTCTTTGGTTACCAAACATCTAACACCATCATGAACAAATATGATGGAAGGTTCTTTTATAAATTGTAACCCATTCTGAACAGAATGAAAACGGGTAAGACCGCCTTCTGTGATAGTAATTTTATTTTTCGCGGCTAATTGCTTACAAATATTTTCGCCTTCCGGCATATTCGCTTTAGGCAAAACGAGAATGATCTGTATATCATCAAACGAATGTAGAAAAGTATGCAGTGTAAACCACAGTAAGGGCTTCTGTTGCAACTGCAGGAATTGTTTAGGCATATCGGCGCCCATTCTTTGCCCACTGCCACCAGCCACTATTACCGCATATTTTTGCATGTGATGATATATGTGTATTTACAGTTAACGTATTAATGAATCTATTTATAGATGGAAACTTCCTGTAAACCATTACTGCTTTTTAAGCCACGGTACATTCCGGCACTGTTAAATATCATCGCTGCATTACCCTTTGCATCCACACCAATCATCCCCCCCTCTCCCTGCATCTTTACCAGCTTTTCGTTTACTACTTTATCCATCGCTTCCCGCAAACTAAGTCCTTTATATTCCATCAAACAACTCACATCGTAAGCTGCCACACTTCGTATAAATATCTCACCATGCCCGGTGCAACTAATGGCACAGGTTGCATTATTGGCATACGTACCGGCCCCGATCATAGGGCTATCTCCTATTCTTCCATATTTTTTATTGGTCATACCGCCTGTTGACGTAGCAGCGGCAACATTGCCATTGCTGTCGCAGGCCACGGCCCCTATGGTTCCAAATTTTTTATCCCGCATCAATTCTTCCAGATGATGATTGGTATGATCGAGAGAGTAATTATCAGAATCACGGATAGCTTTCCACTGGTCGTAACGGAATTGAGAAAAGAAATATTCATCCGGCTCCAGCTTTATGCCCTGTTTGATGGCGAAATCATTGGCTCCCTTACCACTCAGAAAAACATGGTTACTATTTCTCATCACTTCTGTAGCCAGTTCAATAGGATTGCGAACATTACGAACACCGGCAACGGCGCCGGCCGACAGGTCGGACCCATCCATGATGGCAGCATCCATTTCCTGCACACCTTTTTTGGTAAATACGGCCCCTCTGCCCGCATTAAACAATACATTGTCTTCCAGCAATACCAGTGCCGCTTTTACCGCGTTGATGGCTGTGCCACCCTGTTCCAAAACCGCATAGCTAACAGAAAGAGCCATTTGCAGGCCTTCCAAATAGGCATGCTCCAGTGCCGGAGTCATATCTTCTTTTAATATGGTACCCGCGCCTCCATGAATAAGCATTGTAAAATTAGACATAGCTTTCCCCTTATATATATACCGAAAGTAGCTATTTAGTAAACTCAAAAAATCGAATTAATACCAACAATCATTAGAGAAGGTTCAATGGACAGATGCTTTTGTTCAATCCTGTCTATGCGCTAAACAGTAAGTGATCAACTAACCCAGCAATAACTCACATTCCTTCTTAAATTTTGCTTTATTGATGGCAGCGGTTCCTACTTCTTCGCAAACCAAACCACCTGCTATATTCGCCATTTCCGCTGCCAGGTACATATCTAATGTGGTTGCATATACCAGTGAAGCTACCGCAATTACAGTATCGCCCGCACCACTAACATCCGCAATTGTTCGAATATGTGTTGGGAAGATTTTTGAGCTTCCTGCATCCTGGTAAAATACGCCTTTCTCAGAAAGCGTTATAAATGAAATCTCGTGATGCAGGTGTTGTTGCAATACTTTATGTATTTCCTGCAAGGAAGAAAGCGTAATATTTTCTGTTGAAAGATTAAGACCTTCTTTTACTTCTTTCAGATTAGGTTTAAAGATGGTAACGCCACTGAATGTAAGGAAATTCTTTTTCTTTGGATCCACACTGGTTATCACATTGTTTTCCCTGCACAATGTAATCAGCGCGGTTATAACCTTTTCGGTAAGTACTCCTTTATTATAATCTTCAAAAATCAATACATCCGGTTTATTTTTTTTAAACAGTTCACCCATATGACGCAGAAGTTTGTCTTCTGTTTTAGCATCTAAATCCGAAACAATTTCTGCATCCAGCCGCATCATCTGCTGGTTGCGGCTCATCACCCGCGTTTTATTGGTGGTGATTCTTTTATCAGACTGAAGAATGTGGTCTGTGTTAATCTGGTTCTCATTTAATAAACGTACTAGTTCCCTTCCATCCTCATCATTTCCGATTACGGAAATAACGGTTGTTTGTGCACCCAACGAAACAACATTCAGGGCAACATTAGCCGCCCCTCCTACGCGCAGCTCTTTTCGTTTCAGGGCTACAACAGGTACAGGCGCTTCGGGAGAAATGCGATCTACATTACCCCACCAATAGGTATCCAGCATCACATCCCCGACTATGGCCACTTTAATCGATGGGAAACAGGAAAATAATAGTTCGAAATTCATTAAGCAGGCTTTTTAAAATTACTAACTGCAAGATAATACAAAGGAATTCCAATCAATGTAATAATCAAACCCGGCCAGGTAAACCCTGGTTTATAAATGATTAATAAAACACAAAATATTATACCCATCACCATATAAACAGCGGGTAATACAGGGTATCCGAATGCTTTATAGGGCCGTTCCGCTTCCGGTCTTTTTTTACGAAGTATAAAAATTCCACCGATAGTCAATACATAAAAAATAACAACGATAAAGGATACCATATCCAGTAGATCTCCATACTTACCACTAAGGCATAATAAAGAGGCTACGATGCACTGAGCCCATAGCGCCCATTCGGGAACAGCATTTTTATTAAGTTTAGCCGCTTTTTTAAAGAACAGACCATCCTGTGCCATCGTATAATAAACACGTGCCCCCGCCAGGATCAGTCCATTATTACAACCGAAAGTGGAAATCATAATCATAACAGCGATAACATAAGTTCCTATATTACCAAAGATTACATTAGATGCCGCTACCGCTACCCTGTCTGAAGGAGCAAAAGCAATATCATTCAGCGGCATCACACTCAGAAACATCAGGTTGGCAGATACATATATAACGGTTACAGTCAATGTTCCCAGAAATAAACTCAACCCTATATTCTTTTTAGGATTTTTTATCTCACCTGCAATAAAAGTAACATTGTTCCATGCATCGCTACTGAAAATAGAACCCACCATTGAAGCCGCGATAGCGCCCAGCACTGCCACCCCGATTACCGGGGTTATATCCGTTTCGGATGCTATATTTTTCATGGTCCAGGCATCCGCCCAGTTTGCGTGCCAAACATCTGGTTTAGCCAGCAGGAACCCAAATACAATGAGGCCAAATAAAGAGAGTAATTTGGTTACCGTAAAACTGCTTTGAATGAGTTTACCCCCTTTAATCCCTTTTGTATTGATATAGGTCAGGAAAATAATTAACACAATCGAAACCAATTGTGCATAATATATCTTGACAGATCCAAGCTGCAACAGAATATTGGCATCTGTTAATTCGAGAGAGGGGAAAAAATAACCGGCAAACTTACAAAAAGCAACCCCTACCGCGGCGATGGTGCCGGTTTGTATGACGGCAAAAAAACTCCACCCATACAAAAAACCGGTAAGCGGGTTATAGGATTCTTTAAGGTAAACATATTGACCACCTGCTTTTGGAAACATGGCACTAAGTTCACCATAACTCATAGCAGCTATCAAAGTCATGAACCCGGTAATCAGCCATACCAGGATCAGCCAGCCCGCACTGCCCACATTACGGGTAATATCGGCGCTAACAATAAAGATACCGGAGCCAATCATGCTTCCTGCAACAATCATGGTAGCATCAAATAAGCCCAGTGTTGGCTTGAAGTTGGATGTAGTATTCATAAAAAATCCCGCCTTTTATAGCGGGATGAAGATAATACATATGATCGAAATTTTATTTCTTCTTCTTATACAAAGCATTCAGTCCGTTTACCACATCCCGGGTGATATTGTAGGAACTATCTTTCAGGTACATTAAATCTACTGAACTTGAAAACACAAAAGCATACCCTTTGTCTTTATTATATTCTTTCAGGTAATCTTCTATCTTCTTTTTCACATCCTGCAGTTTCCTGAATTGCTCGTCCTGCATCTGGTCGCTCATCATCTTTTCCTTACCCTGGAAAGCTTTTTCAATCTGCATCAGTTCCTGTTGCTTATTGGCAAGTTCCGACTCAGAAAGGGAGGAAGCTACTCTTTGCAATTCCTGGTACTTGGTTGCAAAAGTATTTTTCATATCACCTAGTATTTTGGCATTGGCCTGGTCTTTTGCCTGGAGTTCAGTGCTGATTTCTTTAAAATAATCGAACTGGTTCTGAATAGAATCAGTTTCAAAATAGGCAATCTTAAAATTGCCATTAGGAACTGCTTTGGTAGCATAGACTGCCCCGGTATTCGAAGAAGGCGATGAGAAATGCAGGTAGAAAAGAACAGCCACTGCTATAGACAGTACAATATTTAAACCAAGTGTAACATTTTTCATGAATCGCTGATTAATATGGTTTAGGGTATGAATTTTACGAAAAAAGAATAGTTCCGAACAAATTTACCAAAGATTGATACGATCTATATGTTAAAAAAAGTAGGAAGTTTTCACTTCCTACTTCATATCAATCATATCAAAATCTGTGTAACCTGAGATTATTCATCATCGTCAAAGCTCATTGCTTCACGAGTTGTGGCCAATACTTCATATTCTTCTTTGCTGCCCACAATCATGTTTTCGAATTCTTTTTGTCCTGAACCTGCCGGTATCAGGTGACCGGTGATTACATTTTCTTTCAATCCCAACATCATATCTGTCTTACCCTGTATAGCAGCCTGGCTCAATACCTTGGTTGTTTCCTGGAATGATGCAGCGGAAATCCAGCTTTGTACACCTAATGATGCTTTGGTGATACCTAATAGTACCGGGGTAGCGGTAGCGGGTTTTGCATCCCTTACTTCCACCAGTTTCTTATCACTTCTGCGCAGGATAGAATTTTCTTCCCTTAATTCACGCAAAGTAATGATCTGGCCAGCTTTCATTTTGGTACTTTCCCCACCTTCAGTTACTACTTTCTTATCATATATCCTGTCGTTCTCTTCAATAAAGTCGAAGCGGTCCTCCAGGTCTTCTTCCAGGAATTTGGTATCGCCTGCATCAACAATCTCCACCTTCTTCATCATCTGGCGAACGATTACTTCAATGTGCTTATCATTGATACGCACACCCTGTAAACGATACACTTCCTGAATCTCATTCACCACATATTCCTGAACGGCAAATGGTCCTTTAATAGCCAGGATATCAGCTGGCGCTATCTGTCCGTCAGACATAGGCGTTCCGGCTTTTACAAAATCGCCATCCTGTACAAGAATCTGCCTGGTTAACGGAACCAGGTATTTTTTAACCATGCCATCCCTTGATTCAACGATGATCTCACGGTTACCACGTTTCACATTACCGAATGTAACCACACCATCAATTTCACAAACAATGGCAGGGTTACCCGGGTTACGTGCCTCAAACAATTCAGTTACACGTGGCAGACCTCCGGTAATATCGCGGAGCTTACCTAATACACGTGGAATCTTCACCAATACCTGTCCTGCTCTTACGTCATCTGTTTCTTCAATCACAATATGTGAACCAACCGGTAAGTTATATTGTTTGATTTCTTTTCCTTCCACAATAATGGTTGGAATTTTGGTCTTATCTTTTGTTTCGATAACCACTTTTTCGCGGTGACCGGTTTGTTCGTCAGATTCATCACGGTAAGTGATGCCATCCAGTACATTCTCAAATTTAATCTTACCCACTTGTTCAGCAACGATAACATTATTGAACGGATCCCATGTACAAATCACATCTCCTTTCTTAACTACTGTACCATCTTTGATATTCAAGGTAGCGCCATACGGAACGTTATTGGTAATCATCAAACGGTCGTTCTTCACATCCATGATTCTTACTTCACCGGTACGGCCAATAACTATTTTCACTTTCGTGCCTTCATTATTTACGGTATCAACGGTACGTAATCCATCAAACTGAATAGTACCATCGAACTTGGCCTGTAAAGTAGATTCAACAGAAGCAGAGCCCGCAACACCACCCACGTGGAAGGTACGCAGGGTTAACTGTGTACCAGGTTCACCAATGGATTGCGCGGCAATAATTCCTACAGCATCACCTCTTTGTGTTAAATAACCTGTTGCCAGGTTTTTACCGTAACACTTAACACAAACACCACGCTTGCTTTCGCAGGTTAATACAGAACGGATCTCAACTATTTCAATACCGGCCTCTTCAACCGCTTTGGCATCTTCAGAAGAAATTTCTTCTCCCGCGGTAATGATCAGTTGTTCTGTTACCGGGTGATATACATTATGTAAAGAGGTACGCCCTTCAATTCTGTCTGATAATGGTTCAATGATGTCTTCATTATCTTTCAGTGCAGTGGTTGCATTACCACGAAGTGTACCGCAATCTTCTTCAGAAATTACCACATCCTGTGATACGTCAACCAACCGACGGGTAAGATACCCTGCATCCGCAGTTTTCAGCGCCGTATCCGCCAGACCTTTACGGGCACCATGCGTAGAGATAAAGTAATCCAACACGTTCAGTCCGCCTTTAAAGTTAGACAGGATAGGGTTTTCAATTACCTCACTACCGGTGCTGCCACTCTTACGGGGTTTTGCCATCAATCCACGAATACCTACCAACTGTTTAACCTGTGTTTTACTACCACGGGCGCCGGAATCCAACATCATAAATACTGAGTTGAACCCTTGCTTATCGATAGTCATTTCACGAATCAGGCTTTCCGTAATCTTCATATCCACACGACCCCATATATCAATAACCGCGTTGTAACGCTCATTATTGGTAATTAATCCCATGTTATAACTCTCCCACACTTCCTCAACTTCCGCCTTGGCTGAATCCAATAACTGGTCCCTGATTGCGGGAACGATCAGGTCATTCACACTGAACGACAATCCACCACGGAATGCCATACGGAATCCGAGTGTTTTAATATCATCCAGGAACTTCGCTGTTTTAGGAACGTTTGTGATCTTGATGATATCACCAATGATTTCACGCAAACTTTTCTTGGTCAGCAAAGCATTGATATACCCTACTTCTACCGGTACGTGCTGGTTAAACAATACACGTCCAACAGTAGTCTCAATTAGTTTCTTCACCAGTTGTCCGTTCTCACGTACATTGGTTTTTACCCTGATATTTGCATGAAGGTCAACACGGTTTTCGTTGTATGCGATGATTACCTCATCCATACTGTAGAAAGCCATGCCCTGCCCCTTTACAATCTCCGTTTCAGTTGTTTTCTTACCCTTGGTAATGTAATAGAGTCCCAATACCATGTCCTGCGAAGGAAGGGTAATTGGTGTACCATTCTGTGGGTTCAAAATATTGTGTGAAGACAACATCAATAACTGGGCCTCCAATACAGCGGCATTGCTCAAAGGCACGTGTACCGCCATCTGGTCTCCGTCAAAATCGGCGTTGAATGAAGAGGTTACCAATGGGTGAAGCTGTATGGCCTTACCTTCTACCAGTTTGGGCTGGAATGCCTGAATAGACAAACGGTGAAGAGTTGGGGCCCTGTTCAACAGAATTGGGTGACCTTTCAAAATATTTTCCAGGATATCCCAGATCACAGCTTCTTTACGATCCACTAATTTCTTAGCGGACTTCACTGTTTTCACGATACCTCTTTCAATTAATTTTCTGATAACAAATGGCTTGAACAATTCAGCAGCCATATCTTTTGGTAAACCACACTCATGAATCTTTAATTCTGGTCCTACCACAATTACAGAACGACCTGAATAGTCAACACGTTTACCCAGCAAATTCTGACGGAAACGGCCTTGTTTACCTTTCAATACATCAGACAATGATTTCAGTGCGCGTCCACCCTCTGCTTTAACCGCGTTTGATTTACGGCTATTGTCGAATAATGAATCGATGGCTTCCTGCAGCATACGTTTTTCATTACGCAGGATAACTTCCGGCGCCTTGATCTCCAATAATCTTTTCAGGCGGTTATTACGAATAATTACCCTACGGTATAAATCATTCAAATCGGAGCTCGCGAAACGGCCACCATCCAATGGAACCAATGGACGTAATTCTGGTGGAATAACAGGAATATATTGCATGACCATCCACTCAGGGCGGTTGGTAATTCTTGTACTCGCATCACGGAATGATTCAACCACACTCAAACGCTTCAAAGCATCGGCTTTACGTTGCTGAGAGGTTTCGGTAGCTGCCGCGTTACGAAGAGAGAGGCTTAAACCATCCAGGTCAATCCTTTCCAATAAAGCATGAACTGCTTCTGCGCCCATTTTAGCAATGAATTTCTGCGAATCATCTTCAGGCAGGTATTGGTTATCTTTGGGTAAGTTATCAAGTATATCCAGGTATTCTTCTTCGGTTAACAGATCGCCCATGGTAAGGTTCTCTTTCACACCACCCTGGATCACTACATATCTTTCGTAATAGACAATGGTTTCCAGTTTCTTGGAACTCATGCCTAATAAATAACCGATTTTATTGGGCAAACTTTTGAAGTACCAGATATGCACAACAGGCACCACCAGTTTGATGTGGCCCATGCGCTCACGGCGTACTTTTTTCTCAGTTACTTCCACACCACAACGGTCGCAAACAATACCCTTGTAACGGATACGCTTATACTTACCGCAGGCACACTCATAATCTTTTACCGGTCCAAAAATTCTTTCACAAAACAAACCATCACGTTCCGGCTTATAAGTACGGTAGTTAATGGTTTCAGGCTTCAGTACTTCTCCAAAACTTCTTTCCAGGATACTGTCAGGAGATGCAAGGCTGATAGTGATCTGAGAGAAAGTTGGTCTCGGTTTGTTATCTCTTTTGATTGCCATATCGCTGTTGAGGATTTGTATTTTTTTATTTTTTTGTTACCAGCAACTGAATCTTACTTCAGCTACTGTTGCATCGCGCCCTTGTGCTCCAATAACGCTATTCGTCAGTCGTGAATCGTGAGTCATGAAAATTTTTCTCACGACTCACGTCTCACGATTATTTATTCAAACTTAAGATCCAGCCCTAAGCCTCTCAATTCATGTACTAATACATTGAATGATTCAGGAACACCCGGACGAGGGATATTATCACCTTTCACGATTGCTTCATACGTTTTCGCACGGCCAATAATATCATCCGATTTCAGTGTCAGCAATTCCTGTAAGATATTGGCTGCACCATATGCTTCCAGTGCCCATACCTCCATCTCTCCAAAACGCTGTCCGCCAAACTGTGCCTTACCACCCAACGGCTGTTGTGTAATTAAGCTGTATGGTCCGATAGAACGGGCGTGCATCTTATCATCAACCATGTGGTGCAGTTTGATAATGTATATCACACCCACAGTGGCTTTCTGGTGGAAGCGCTCCCCTGTTTCACCATCATAGAGATAGGTATGTCCGTTTCTCGGAATATCTGCCTGCTTACAATAATCTTCAATCTGATCCGTAGAAGCACCATCGAAAATTGGTGTCGCAAATGTCAATCCCAACTTCTTACCGGTCCAGCCAAGAATGGTTTCATATATCTGTCCCAGGTTCATACGGGAAGGTACCCCTAACGGATTCAGTACAATATCAACCGGTGTACCGTCTTCCATGAATGGCATATCTTCCGCGCGTACAATCTTGGCAACGATACCTTTGTTACCGTGACGGCCCGCCATCTTATCACCCACCTTCAGTTTACGTTTAACCGCTAAATAAACTTTAGCCAGTTTCAATACACCTGCGGGTAATTCATCACCAATAGAAATATTGAATTTTTCTCTCTTATAGCGACCTAATTCTTCATTGAATTTGATGCTGTAGTTGTGCAATAACGTATTGATCTGGTCATCCGTTTTTGCATCAGCCGTCCAGCCCAATGGATTCACATTCTGGTAATCAATGGTGGCCAGGTTCTTTTGATTAAACTTAGCTCCCTTACCAATCAGCACTTCCCCAAAGTTGTTACTTACGCCGGTTGATGCTTTGTCTTTCAATAAAGTCTGCAACTTATCAAGCAATAATTCTTTGAGTGCTTCTGTATTATGCTGGTGAACTTTTTCTACTTTTTCTAACAGTGCTTTTTCACGAATCTTACCATTCTTATCTTTCTTGGCACGCTGGAAAAGTTTTTTGTCTATCACCACACCTTCAGTTCCGTTTGGCGCTTTTAAAGAAGCATCTTTCGCATCACCCGCTTTGTCTCCAAAGATGGCACGCAATAATTTTTCTTCCGGTGTAGGATCAGATTCACCTTTTGGTGTGATCTTACCAATCAGGATATCTCCTTCTTTAATAGTAGCTCCGATACGGATGATACCATGTTCATCAAGGTCCTTGGTTGCTTCTTCAGAAACGTTTGGTATATCAGGAGTCAGTTCTTCTTCCCCTAATTTGGTATCGCGTACTTCCAGTTCATATTCTTCAATGTGAACAGAAGTAAACAGATCTTCCCTTACTACTTTTTCGCTGATTACGATCGCATCCTCAAAGTTGTAACCTTTCCAAGGCATGAAAGCCACCTGCAGGTTACGGCCCAATGCCAGTTCCCCATTTTTGGTCGCATATCCTTCCGTTAAGAAATCACCTTTCTTTACTTTCTGTCCTTTTCTTACAGCAGGACAAAGGTTAATACAGGTAGCCTGGTTGGTTTTCATGAACTTAGTCAGGTGGTATACCTGTAAGTCATCATTGAAACTCACCAAACGATCCAGGTCATTTCTATCGTAGCGAACATGAATTTCATTTGCGTCCACAAATTCAATAATACCATTGCCTTCACTGTGAATCTGAATACGTGCATCGCGTGCGGCTTTACCTTCCAGTCCGGTACCTACAATAGGTGCTTCCAAACGGATCAATGGTACTGCCTGGCGTTGCATATTCGATCCCATCAGGGCACGGTTGGCATCATCATGTTCAAGGAACGGAATCAGAGAGGCGCTCAACCCTACAATCTGGTTTGGCGCAACGTCCATATATTCGACTTCTTCTTTATCAAGAATCGGGAAATCACCTGTCTGACGGGATACCACTTTATCTTCGGTAAACTGTCCTTTGTCGTTCAATGGAGAATTACTCTGGGCAATTTTAGCTGAATCTTCTTCTTCCGCGCTCAGGAAGGTTAATTCTTTCATATTCACTTTACCATCCACTACTTTACGGTAAGGGGTTTCAATAAATCCCATATCGTTAATAGCCGCATGTACGCAAAGTGTAGAAATCAGGCCAATGTTGGGTCCTTCCGGTGTTTCAATGGTACATAAACGGCCATAGTGAGAATAGTGTACGTCACGAACCTCAAAACCGGCTCTTTCGCGACTCAAACCTCCGGGCCCTAATGCGGAGATACGACGCTTGTGCGTGATCTCACTCAAAGGATTGGTTTGGTCCAGGAACTGCGATAACTGAGAGGTACCGAAGAATGAATTAATAACAGAAGATAAGGTTCTCGCATTGATCAGGTCAACCGGGGTGAACACTTCATTATCACGAACATTCATTCTCTCGCGGATGGTACGGGCCATACGGGCCAGACCTACCCCGAACTGGGCATATAATTGCTCACCTACGGTACGAACGCGACGGTTGCTCAGGTGATCAATATCATCAATCTCTGCCTTGGCATTCGTTAAACGAACTAGGTATTTGATGATTTCGATGATATCCTGCTTGGTTAATACTTTCTTCTGTAAAGGATAATCGAGGTTCAGTTTGCGGTTAATTTTATAACGGCCCACTTCTCCCAGGTCATAACGCTTATCGCTGAAGAATAATTTATCAATAATACCACGGGCAGTTTCGTTATCAGGGGCATCAGCGCCACGCAATTGGCGATAGATATGCTGAACCGCTTCCAGTTCACTGTTGGAGGTATCTTTATTCAGTGTGTTATAAATGATGGCATAATCTCCACCCACATCTTCTTTCTGGATAAATACGCTTTTCACTTCCATTTCAATGATAGTGGCAATACCCTCTTCATCCAGAACTGTGTCACGTTCCATCACGATTTCGTTACGTTCGATACTTACTACCTCACCGGTATCTTCATCTACGAAATCTTCTACCCATGTTCTCAGTACACGTGCAGCGAGTTTTTTACCCACCTGGTGAGCCAATGATTTTTTATCAGCTTTCACTTCATCGGCCATACCAAAGAGTTCCAGGATATCTTTATCTGTTTCGAAACCGATAGAACGCAGGAGCGTTGTAACCGGGAATTTTTTCTTACGGTCGATATAGGCATACATCACATTATTAATGTCTGTAGCAAATTCCATCCAGGCACCTTTGAAAGGGATTACCCTTGCAGAGTAGATCCTTGTTCCGTTGGGGTGAACAGACTGTCCGAAGAATACACCAGGTGAACGGTGAAGCTGTGATACAACCACACGCTCAGCTCCATTAATTACGAAGGTACCACGGGGTGTCATGTAAGGGATATTTCCTAAGAATACATCCTGAACAATGGTTTGAAAATCTACGTGCTCCTCATCATTACAGCTCAAGCGTAGCTTGGCTTTCAAAGGTACAGCATAGGTTAAACCACGTTCCATACACTCTTCAATAGTGTAACGGGGCGGATCAATAAAATAATCCAGGAACTCCAACATGAAAATGTTACGCGTATCAGTGATAGGAAAATTTTCCTTGAACACGCGAAACAGCCCTTCCACATTACGTTTATCAGGCGTGGTTTCCAATTGAAAAAATTCTCTGAAAGATTCTAACTGAATGTCGAGCAGGTCAGGGGCATCAGCTAAATGTTTGGTTTTTCCGAAGCCGACCCTGTTGTTCAATGTAGTTGTAGACATATATGTGAAAACCGGTTTTAATGGAATAAATTTTGGGGAGAACTTGCAGGTTCTCAAAGCGCTGAAAATGAGACGATTATCTAATTATTACACACGATAAAACTGTCTGATTGCTAAATAGCCCAAAATAAAGGATGGCAAAGGTAAGGAATGAGGGGAAATTAGAAAAACAAATTTTGGACCAACCTACCTATTTGTGGATAAGAAAAGCGGAAACTCAATTAATAATTAGGAATTAGTAACTAAATAATTACATATTAAAATAAGTTATTAATTATTAATTCCTAATTATTAATTAAATCCAGTTCATTTTGCACAAAAAAGCCGGCAAGAACCTCTTGCCGGCTATATCTTTTGTGAAATAAATTATTTCACTTCAACTTCAGCGCCAGCATCTTTCAGCTTAGCTACTATTTCGTCTGCTTCTACTTTAGAAACACCTTCTTTAATAGCTTTAGGTGCGCCATCTACTAAGTCTTTTGCTTCTTTCAGTCCAAGACCGGTTAATTCTTTAACAATCTTAACAACAGTCAACTTGCTTGGACCGCCGCTAATAAGAATTACGTCGAAGGCTGTTTTTTCTTCAACAGCAGCAGCTCCGCCGCCATCGCCGCTTGCTACCATAACTGCAGCCGCAGCTGGTTCAATACCGTAATCAGCTTTCAATACATCTGCTAATTCCTGAACTTGTTTTACTGTTAAGCCTACTAATGTTTCGGCTAATGCTTTTACGTCTGCCATGTGTTTAAATTTTTTCCGTCTTCATATCAGGTTCGTGATCCGACGGAGGGTTTAAAAAAATTTGAAAATATTAATTTGAAAATATGAAAATTTGAAAATTTTAATTTGAAAATTTTCAAACCCAGCATTCCAGTTAATCCTTATTTATTTGAAGATTGAAAACAAGCAATATTTTTAAATTACCCCATTTTCAAATTTTCAAAGTAAGCTTACTCCGCGGGAGTAGTTTCTGCCTGCTTTTCGTGGTGGTGCAATAAAGCAGCCAGTACACGTTTTGCAGGAGACTGCAATAAGCCAATCACTTCTCCGATCAGTTCATTCTTAGTCTTGATCTGTGTAAGCGCTTTCAGGGTATTATCGCCTGTGTAAACATCGCCATTAATGAAAGCGGCTTTCAGAACGGGTTTATCACCATTACTCGCCTTACGGAAAGAACTGATAATCAGGGCCGGTTCTTTTGGATTCTCTGAAAACATCAGTGCAGTTACATTGTGCAATGATTCGTAAACGCCCGCATATTTTTCAGTATCCAGTGATTCCAAAGCTTTACGGATCAATGTATTCTTGGCAACTTTCATCTCAACCTGTTTGTCAAAACAAGTGCGGCGAAGTTTGGTTACCTGGGCAACAGATAAGGCTTCAGTATCTGTAATGTAGAAATTATTATACTGAGTGAATTTCTCTTTGAGAACTTCGATTACTTCATTTTTTTGATCTTTTGTCATAACTAAGTCTTTTTAAAAACCCGGATCATCTTCCGTTAGTAACGAAATCACCAGGATTAGTTCATTAATGATTTGGTGTCTAAACTAATACCCGGGCTCATGGTGCTGGCCATGCTAACACCTTTCAGGTAAATACCTTTAGATGAAGAAGGTTTCAATTTGATGATAGCATTGATCAGTTCAGCGCTGTTTTCAGCAATCTTTTCAGTTGAAAAAGATACACGGCCAACAGAAGCATGCACAATACCCGCTTTATCAACTTTGAAAGCGATCTTACCACCTTTTACTTCATTCACAGCAGCAGCCACATCATTGGTTACTGTTCCTGTTTTAGGGTTAGGCATCAGGTTACGGGGCCCTAATACTTTACCCAGTTTACCAATCTTAGGCATTACAGCAGGGGTAGCTATGATAACATCAATATCAACCCATCCGCCTTCAATTTTGGTAATGAACTCTTCCAGGCCAACAAAATCAGCGCCTGCTTCTTTAGCAGCGGCTTCTTTATCGGGAGTACAAAGAACCAATACTTTTTTAGTTTTACCGGTACCATGTGGTAATGATACGGTACCACGTACCTGCTGGTCGGCTTTCTTAGGATCTACTCCTAAACGGATATGCAGATCAACAGAACTATCAAACTTGGTACAATTAATTTCTTTTACGAGTGTTGAAGCATCTTTCAGGGAATAAACTTTGTTTTTATCCACCTTAGTTACTGCTACTTTTCTTTTTTTAGTAAGTGACATTTTCTAATGATTAAAGGTGAATAATTAATTTTCCCATGGGGCCTTACCATCAACTGTTAAACCCATACTGCGGGCAGTACCGGCAACCATGCTCATCGCGCTGTTTAAAGTGAAGGCATTTAAGTCAGACATCTTGTCTTTGGCGATAGCCTCAACCTGATCCCAACTAACTTTACCTACTTTTTGACGGTTACTTTCCTTTGATCCTTTCTGGATTTTGGCGGCTTCCATTAACTGAACAGCAGCAGGAGCGGTTTTGATGATAAAGTCGAAAGACTTATCGGTATACACGGTAATCAAAACGGGAACAACTTTGCCCATTTTGTCTTGGGTTCTTGCATTAAATTGTTTGCAGAACTCCATAATGTTCACACCCTTGGAACCGAGTGCGGGGCCTACCGGAGGCGCAGGATTGGCTTGTCCACCTTTCACCTGCAGCTTCACGAAGCCAGAGATTTCTTTTGCCATTGTATTTAGATTTAATTGGTAATAGCGTCTCGCTTTTGGCGTGACTCCCAAATTCAATCATTCTTTATCTAAAGAACTTTTGGGGCGGCAAAGGTAAGGAAAAGGAGTTAAAAGTGAAAAATTAAGAGTTAAAAGTTTGGAATTTATTGATTCAAACTTTCAACTAATTGATTATCAATAGTGATATCGGCATTGCAGGATGTAAATAGCATCTTCGTCTACCTTATAAACTAAACGGTGTTCCAAGTTAATGCGCCGTGACCAAAACCCTTTTAGATTCTCCTTTAATGCTTCAGGCTTGCCAGTGCCCTCAAATGGTGTCCGCATAGCTTCTTTGATCAGCGCATTTATTTTTTTGAGAGTGGATTTGTCATTTTGCTGCCAATGAAGATAATCTTCCCATGCATCAGACATAAATACAATCCTCATTTTTCAAGCATTTTTTGCTCCTTACCTAAGCCCTGGTTATATTCTTCAATCGCCGATAATAAACGTGAGGCATTTTTGGGCGATTTTAGTAAATAAAAGGTTTCCATTATGCTATCGTAATCCGACTGGGATAAAACCACCACGTTCTCGCCCTTGGTTCTTGTTACGAACAAAGGGTTTTGGTTTTTGAAAACATCATCCAGATAAGACTTTAGCTTCAGCCTAAAGTCAGAATAAGTAGTAATCATTGTACTAGTATTTGTACAAAGATATAATTATTGTACAATAAATGGTACAATTTAAATTGCCAAGTCTACAGCAAGACTTGAAAACTGAAAAGTCCAAAAGCCGGAAAGAAAGTGTCTTACAATATGGGTACATCATATTAGATTAAACAGAAAAGCCCTCCCGAATGGGAAGGCTTATAATTATATTTTCAGCAATTAGCTTAGCTTCTCTACCTGCATGTAACTCAACTCCACCGGTGTGGAACGGCCGAATATCTTAACGGTTACTTTCAGCTTTTTCTTCTCATCATTCACATCTTCGATTACGCCATTGAAGTCGTTGAACGGCCCTTCAATGATCTTGATGGTTTCACCAACAATGAATGGTTCGCTCATGGTTACGCCCTGGTCGTTCATCTCATCCACTTTACCCAGCATCTTATTCACTTCGCTTTTACGGAGAGAAATTATATTGCCCTTTGAGCCTTTACCATCAGTCAGGAAGTGCATTACATTGCTGATATTGCTGATGTGCTGAACAATATCATCATTTAATTTACCTTCCAGTACTTCCATCATTACATAACCGGGGAAATAGTTTTTTTCGCGCATTACTTTTTTACCATTCTGCACTTTGTACACTTTTTCCATTGGCAGGAAAATCTGTTTAATAATCTCCTGCCATCCACTGCGGATGATATCTTTATCGAGGTATTCTTTTACTTTACGTTCTTTACCACTCACCACACGGAGAACATACCATTTGGTTTCGGCCTGTGGCGCCACGGTTTCTGCAACGGCTGTTTCTACTATTTCTGGTTCCATGCTGTTTTACTTGAATAATGAATAAATCAGCTTCAACAATTGGTTGCTGGAAAAATCCATCACCCATACCATCGCTGTAATAATAACAGTAGCCACCAACACAATAACAGTGCTCTGTTGCAATTGTATCCAGGTTGGCCAGGTTACTTTTTCCAATAACTCACGGTAACTCTCTTTGAAATACGTAGCGATCTTGTTCATTGAAGCAATTTGAAAATTTGAAAATTTGAAAATTTGAAAATTTGAAAATTTGTTGTTCAATTTGCAAAAATGAAAAAAACGTTTTCAAATTTTCAAATTGCCACATTTTCAAATTAACCTGCACGGGCACTAGGATTCGAACCCAGATCGAAGGTTTTGGAGACCTTAATACTAACCGTTGTACGATGCCCGTAGAAAGCTAAAAGCTATTCCGGAGGTCCGGAACAGCTTTTAGAATGATATAACAAATGTAAGAAAAAACATTCGCTTGAAGCTAAAAGCTTATGGCTTTGAGCTTATTTGATTATTTCAGTAACCTGACCCGCACCTACGGTACGTCCACCTTCACGGATAGCGAATTTCAATCCTTTCTCCATCGCGATTGGCTGAATCAGTTTTACAGTTAAACCGATATTATCACCAGGCATAACCATTTCGGTTCCTTCCGGTAAAGTACACTCACCGGTTACGTCTGTAGTACGGAAGTAAAACTGAGGACGGTATTTGTTGAAGAATGGGGTGTGACGTCCACCTTCTTCTTTGCTCAATACATAAACCTCACCTTTAAAGTCGGTATGCGGTGTAATAGAACCTGGCTTACAGATGACCATTCCACGACGTATATCTTTTTTCTCAATACCACGTAAGAGTAAACCCGCGTTATCACCCGCCTGGCCTTCATCCAATAATTTCTTGAACATTTCCACACCGGTAACAGTTGACGTTAATGGAGCTTCCATTAAACCAACGATTTCAACACCTTCACCCACTTTGATGATACCACGCTCGATACGACCTGTAGCAACAGTACCACGACCAGTGATCGAGAATACATCCTCTACAGACATCAGGAATGGTAAGTCAATAGGGCGGGGAGGCAATGGAATATAAGTATCCACAGCGTGCATCAGTTCTTCAATTTTGGCAACCCATTTTGGATCTTCAGCCAGGGCGCCTGTTGCAGAACCTTGTATAATTGGAGTATTGTCACCATCAAATCCATAAGAAGTTAACAGTTCACGAATTTCCATTTCAACTAATTCCAATAATTCAGGATCATCCACAAGGTCAACCTTATTCATAAAAACAACAATTTGTGGAACGCCTACCTGGCGGGCCAACAGAATGTGTTCTTTGGTTTGAGGCATAGGACCATCGGTTGCTGCCACAACTAAAATGGCTCCATCCATCTGAGCGGCACCGGTAATCATGTTCTTCACATAATCAGCGTGACCCGGACAGTCTACGTGTGCATAGTGACGACTTTCAGTCTGGTACTCAACGTGTGCAGTATTGATAGTAATACCACGCTCTTTCTCTTCGGGGGCACCATCAATTTCATCATATTTTTTAGCAACATTACCCATACCTTTTTTAGACAAGATCATTGTAATAGCTGCAGTTAAAGTAGTTTTACCATGGTCAACGTGACCAATGGTACCTACGTTTACGTGAGGTTTTTCCCTCTTAAAGGTCTCTTTTGCCATTTTTATCGGTTTTTAGTTGTGTTTAAAAAATTGTTGGCTTATCGCCGGTTTAAAATTTAAATTTTCCTGTCAAAATTACGTCCGCTTTTTCTTACTTCCTCATTCTGGAGCCGTTAGTGAGAATCGAACTCACGACCTCTTCCCTACCAAGGAAGTGCTCTACCCCTGAGCTACAACGGCTGATGGGAGTTTGGAGTTAGCAGTTGGAAGTCTGGAGTTGCTTTCATTCTAACTCCAGTCTCCCAACTCCTAACTGCTATCTCCTAACTCCGCGTGAGCGGAAGACGAGGGTCGAACTCGCGACCTATAGCTTGGAAGGCTATCGCTCTACCAATTGAGCTACTTCCGCTTGAATCAATTTGAGAATATGAGAAAGCGTTAATTCGATAAATAACACTTTCTCATATTTTCATTTACAAAGAACAATTTTCAAATTTTCAAATTATCTAATTTTCAAATTTGAACCGTGGGCAGAGTAGGGTTCGAACCTACGTACTCGTGAGAGAACAGATTTACAGTCTGTCGCCTTTAACCACTCGGCCATCTGCCCGGGAAAAGTTTGGAGTTTGGAGTGATTTTTCACAACTCCAGACTCCTAACTCCTAACTTCTAAGAGCCGAAGATGGGAGTCGAACCCGCGACCTACTGATTACAAATCAGTTGCTCTACCAACTGAGCTACTTCGGCATATTCATTTCAGGAGGTTTCACCTGTCTGCCGACAAACAGGATTCCCTATCTAAAATTCAAAAATAAAAGAACTAACCCTTTTTTTGGGATGGCAAAGGTAATGGAAAACTTAATTCGGCAAAATTTTGAAAAAAATATTTTCAGCCAGTTTTCAACAGTATTTCCAGTAATGAGGATAAATGCGGGGTTTATGGCAGTAGTAACCGGTTTTTGGCTGGATTTTCTGAAAAAAAACCTTCCAGAAATTTACCTCCGGCTTCCAGCCTGCATTGACTAAGAGTATGGGCAAAGATTTCGGGTTGGGCATTTGAACAGGCAGTAAAAAACAGTATTCTTACTATTCCGGTTGTATTTTTCATGTATTTATATCAAAAGAAAAGGCTTCCTTTTGTAAGGAAGCCTTTCATTTTAGGCTGCTAATTTTTCTTTTTTTCGTTTTATCTGTGAAACAATAGATTCCATCGCATTGTCAAATGATTCTTCGAATGACTTGGTAGAATCTTTTGCAAAAAAATCATGTTTTGGAACATGAACCCTGATTTCTACGATCTTGTCCTTAATCGTATGTACCACATTATCCAATTTCAGGTACAAATCCACTTTCAGGATCTTGTCGTGAAACGTACTCAGCTTTTCCAGCTTACGTGTTACATACTCTACCAATTTGTCGTCTGCGTCAAAATGCACAGTTTGAATGTTAACGTTCATAGCAACTCACGTTTAATCGGTGAAAAAATATATTTGAAAGAACTTTTTGTTGATTTTTTTTAATGCCGAATGATCAGCCATCATTGTCATTACAAGTTACACTAAAAGATAACAATAAAAAAATATTAGCCTTTTTTTTTAAATAATTGTGATTGCCTTGGCAGACTACGCTTTGGGATGGGCTTTTTTGAAAACATCTTTCAGTTTTTCAATCGTATTATGTGTATAAATCTGCGTGGCCGCCAAACTGCTATGCCCCAGCAATTCCTTTACTGCATTGAGGTCTGCGCCATTATTCATCAGATGTGTGGCAAAACTGTGCCGCAGGATATGCGGACTCTTTTTTTGAATGGTGGTAACCTTACTTAGTTGATTTTTTACAAAAGAATATACAGCCCGTGGCTGCAATGGCTTTCCTTTTTCTGCTATAAAAACAGTCACCACCCCTTCCAGTCTTACAGGCTTATCAGCTATATAAGATTGCAACTCAGCCATCAACTCTTTGGATACCGGTATCACCCGTTCCTTATTACCTTTTCCTACTACCTTCACCTGTGAAGAAGCCGGATCCAATTGTGATTCTTTCAGGTTAATCAGTTCACTTAAGCGCATCCCTGTGCTATAAAACAAAAGCAACACCAGGCGCTCAGTTTTGCCCTTCCAGTTATCCTCAAAAGATACATACTCAAAAAGGGTTGACATGTCTTTTTCCTCTACAAAAGAGGGTAATCTTTTACTGATTTTTGGCGCAACCAAAGTGGTCATGGGAGATTGCTCCAATACCCCTGTTTTCATGGCATATTTGAAAAAAGATCTGAGCGTAGAGATTTTACGGTTGATCGTCTTTGAACTGATCCCCTCTTCTTTTAATTCGGCCAACCAGCTTCTAATAAACATGGCTGTGATTTTATCTAAAGCCGGGGCATCAAACTGGCTGGCCAGGTACGCAAAGAACTGTTCCAGATCGTTTTGATATGACAGGAGGGTATGCTGCGAATACCGCTTCTCAAACCGGATATAGTTGAGGAAAGACTGTATTTGGGGATAATGAGGTACCGGCATAAAAAAGGTAGCCTAAAGTTACAAAACTAAGGGGGGCTACCTGGATATATTTAAGCAAAAACTTAGATTATACGTCTATTTTTCCGCTTGCTATGTTCTGCTTGTAGATGGCTTTAAGCACCTGGCCGCGACGAACCACTGAAGGCTTAATAAAAGCCTGGCGTGATCTTAACTGCAGTAAAGTTTTACTTTTTTCAAACTTCTTCTTGTACTTTTTAAGCGCCTTGTCGATGTTTTCGCAATCTTTTGAATCAATGATAAGCATAATGTTGATACCTCCTCAGGTGTTTTTAGGACGGCAAAGATAGGAATTGCTTCGAAAATGCCAAACCCTTTTTTTAATTGCGTCAAAGGGGGAGTGAAAGTTAGGAGTTGGGGGGAAAAATCCTGAATTGGATTATCTTGCGGGTATGTTTACAGGAATTATTGAATGTACGGGGAGGATTGACGCTATTTCCCAAAAAGGGACCAATCTGAGTTTTTGGATCCAATCTCCTTTATCTGCCGAATTGAGGGCAGACCAGAGTGTTAGTCATAATGGCGTATGTCTTACAGTGGAAGCTGTAAAGGAAGGTAGCCACCTGGTTACTGCTATTGAGGAAACCATCAAAAAAACCAACCTCTCCGGCTGGGCCGTTGGGAGTGAAATTAATATGGAAAGATGTATGCTGATGAATGGAAGACTAGATGGACATATTGTACAGGGCCATGTAGATACCACCGCTGTTTGTTTGGAACGAAAGAAACTGGATGGTAGCTGGGAGTATATTTTTCAATTCCCTGAAAGTTTTGCCCAGCTTGTGATTGAGAAAGGTTCGATAGCAGTGAATGGCACCAGCCTAACCTGTTTTAGGGTAGGCAAGGACCGGTTTACGATAGCGGTGATACCTTATACATTTGAGCATTCCAATATTAATCAGGTGCAAAAAGATAGTGTGGTGAATGTTGAATTTGATATACTTGGGAAGTATGTGCAGAGGAGTTTGGAGTTTGTAGTTAGGAGTCAATTATTTAACAACCTCCCAACTCCTAAGCTATAATCGTCTTCCCCTTCAGCGCCCCACTCACCGCAGCATCCATGGCTTTTTCGGCAAAGGGGCGGGTAAAGGCATTGAGCTCATCAATTTTTGAATAGATCAGGTTCTTATCCTCCATGGTAAGAGCCAATTGCAAAGCCTGCATAATACCCGCGGTAGCAACCAGTTCTTCCCTGTTTAGCAGGGTTGTATTTTTAGCAATAAATTTTTCAGTGGCTGCCAATATCTGCTCTCCTTCTGTTCTGGCTTCTACCAATACCCTTACCTGCATATCCTCTTTTGCATGGGTAATACTGTCCATCAGCATTTTTTCTACTTCCTCATCAGTGAGGCCATATTGCGGTTTTACTTCAATAGACTGCTCCACACCACTGCGTAGTTCTTTGGCCCTTACTACCAGTATTCCGTCTGCATTGATCAGAAAACTTACTTCCACTTTTGCCAAACCTGCCGGCATTCCGGGAATACCTTTCAGGCTAAACTGCGCCAGTTTCCGGTTATCTTTTACCAGGTCCCTCTCACCCTGGTAAACAGAGATGCGCATATCCTGCTGCCCATCAACTTTAGTGGTGTATTGCCGGCCCACCCTGGTGGGTATCCTGGCATTGCGCGGTATCAATACATCCATTAATCCGCCCATGGTTTCAATACCAAGACTTAAAGGAGTGATATCCAGTAACAGAAAATCTTTGTTATTACCAGCCAGAATATCAGCCTGAACAGCCGCGCCTAAGGCCACCACTTCATCCGGATTAACAGAATCATTTACGGGCTTGCCAAAGAATGCACTCACTGCCTGCTTAACTGCAGGAACCCTTGTACTGCCACCTACCATTACAATGGTATCAATCTCTTTTACAGTTAATGTTGAATCAGCCAATGCATGCATGCAGGATTGAATGGTTTGATCACAGGATTGAATGGTTTGATCAATCAATGGTTTAATTAATTCTTCAAATTTTTCTTTGGTAATGGCTAAGGTTTCATTGTTCCATTCTACACTGAATGTATCCTCAGTACTCAATATTTTTTTAGCTTCCTCTGCCCGCAAACGCAGTCCCTGCGAGAGTTCTTTACTACCCTGCAGATCATCTTCCGTAATGCCGGCCTGGCCCATCCAGTATTGAACAATGGCCCTGTCCAGATCATCGCCACCGAGATAGGTATTTCCATTGGTGCTTAACACTTCAAAAATGCCATTGCTAATTTTGAGGATAGAAATATCGAATGTTCCCCCACCCAAATCATATACGGCGATTGTTTTTTCTTCGTCTTTACGCAAACCCAACCCATACGCAAGACTGGCGGCTGTTGGCTCATTAATGATTCGCAAAACATCCAGGCCGGCTAATTTACCGGCATCGCGGGTGGCCTGCCTTTGTGCATCATTAAAATAAGCGGGCACCGTAATTACCGCTTTGGTAACGGGCGTTTTAAGTATATGTTCGGCTCTTTGTTTGAGTTCTTTTAAAATAAAAGAAGATAAATCAATGGGGGTATAGAAACGATCTCCTACCTGTACTTTAACCAGGCTGTCTGTATCGTCATCAATTACTTTATAGGTAAAGAACCCCGCGTTTTCTTTTAAGTCATGATAACTCTTCCCCATCAAACGCTTGGCGCTGAAGATGGTATTCTGCGGATCGGTTTCCAGGAATTTTTTGGCTTCTTCACCAACCACCGGATTTCCATAAGGGTCGAAATGAACGATGCTGGGTACCAGGCTGCTGGCATTATGCTCTTTTAAAGCGGTGGGCTGCCTGCTTTCCGGGTGAATGATGGCCACCAGGCTATTGGTGGTACCAAGGTCTATTCCCACAATCATCTCTGCCTGTTGTAAACTGCCGGTTGCTATATTGATGCCTATTTTAGCCATTACAAATACGAATTTTTTAATTACAAACTACGAAAAGAATTATTTGTAAAATTAAGTGATGTTACTGCTTTGGGGTTGCGAATTAAGGAATGATTGGTTACGCTGAACGCTTAACGCTAAAAACATGATGCCGAAGGCTAAAAGCGTTCCGCGTTCAGCTTTCTACCACATTTGTTTTACTAACATAATCATGCAACGTCTTCCCCAGAAAGGGCATAAAGAAAAGATCAATAATGGTTAGCCGGATAAGGCTCCGGATGAGTATCTGACCAAAAGAAGGCTTGCCCCCCTTCTTATTCACCACTTTGGAATAAGTGAACCATTTAGCCGGTGTTCTGGCAAAAAGGGCCTCAAAAAATATATAATAGAAAAACCCGGTTCCAAAAAAGAACCATCCAAAATTATAGGGCCTATACCCCCAATACATCACCTGGAAGTTCCAGCCCCGGAAGATAAAGAATGCCAGGGCAAAAATCAGGAGGGTGTCTATAAAGAAATTCAAAGCCCGGGTGCCATCGCCTGCTGTTTTCATTTTGCAAAAATAAGTAAAGAGGGACGTGAATCGTGAGTCGCCAGTCTTCTGACGCAAAACATTCCTTATTTTCGCCGAAAGACCAATTAAGATGAACCTGATTGAAGAATTACAGTGGAGAGGCATGATACAGGACATAATACCGGGCACCTCTGAACTATTGCAAAAAGAAATGGTATCAGGGTATATCGGTTTTGACCCTACCTCAGACAGCCTGCATATTGGCAGCCTGGTGCCTATTTTATTACTGGTTCATTTACAAAAAGCAGGGCACAAACCTTTTGCCCTGGTAGGTGGCGCCACCGGTATGGTGGGCGATCCAAGTGGCAAGAGTGAAGAACGCAATTTATTGAGTGAAGAACAGCTTCAATTTAATCAAACAGGCGTTCGTAACCAGTTAGCAAAATTTTTAGACTTTACTGCCAATAAACCCAATGCGGCGGAGATGGTGAATAATTACGACTGGTTCAAAAATTTTAGTTTCCTGAATTTTATCCGCGAGGTTGGTAAACATATTACGGTGAATTATATGATGTCGAAAGACAGCGTGAAGAAAAGACTGGAGAGTGAGACAGGGATGAGCTTTACAGAATTTACTTACCAACTGGTACAGGGGTATGATTTTTACTGGTTATACCAAAATAAAAACTGCAAGCTGCAGATGGGTGGCAGCGATCAGTGGGGCAATATTGTAACGGGTACAGAACTGATACGCCGCAAAGCCGGTGGCGAGGCCTTTGCTTTTACCTGCCCGCTGATTACCAAAGCCGATGGCGGCAAATTTGGTAAAACAGAAAAAGGAAATGTCTGGCTCGACCCCAAGAAAACATCACCTTACCAGTTTTACCAGTTCTGGCTGAATGCAAGTGATGAAGACGCGAAGAAATGGATTAAAATATTTACGCTGTTACCAAAGGAAACAATAGAAACACTGTTGGCTAAACACGAAACAGCGTCACACGAAAGAGCCCTGCAAAAAAAGTTGGCAGAAGAATTAACCTGTTTTGTTCATAGCCCTGAAGATTTTTCATTCGCTGTAAAAGCATCCGACCTGTTATTTGGCAATGCAACAACAGACCTGCTGCAAAGCCTTACTGAAAATCAGTTATTACAAGTGTTGGAAGGAGTACCAACAATAGAGATCAGGAAAAATTTATTACAGGAAGGATATGATATCGTAAGCTTTCTGGCCGACACACAAATATTCCCCAGCAAGGGTGAAGCCCGTAAAATGTGGCAGGCAGGCGGGCTCGCGCTTAACAAAGAAAAAGTAGTTATCGAAAAAACACAGATCATCATTACCGACCTTTTGAAAGAAAAATACTTACTAATCCAAAAGGGAAAGAAAAACTATTATTTAGTAATAGCTGTTGATTAAAAAATATTATTTCACTGCCTTAATCGCTTTCCACATCTCTTCCGCAACAAATAAATTTCCTTTTGCATTCAGGTGTACCCTGTCTGTTGTAAGAATGCCGGATTCTTTGTTCTGGGGATTGTTTTGTACATTATATTGTATAAAACCGGCACGAAGATCGATTAGTGGAATATTATTTTTAGCTGTGTAGGACCGCAACCAGTTACAATAAAAATTCAAGTCGCCATCCTGCGAATTGGAATGATCCGTTCTTTCACCTATCACTGCGGGTGTACTAACCATTACTTTAATACCCGCGGCCTGTAATTTATTTACCAGGGCCTCATAAAACCTGCCAAACTTATTAAAGTCTGTACCGGTACCGCTGGAAGTTTTATGCCAAACATCATTCACGCCAACAAAAATGATTACGATATCAGGATTATGTTTCAACACATCATTTTCTACCCTTAGATAGAGATCATAAATCTTATCACCCCCTATCCCCGCTCCTATCAACTCGTAATTATTCTCCTGGCCTTCCTGCTTAATCAAAGAATCTACCAGTTTAATATAACCACCCGGAGCAACACCGGCCTGGGTAATCGAATCACCAAAAAAAACGACTTTTTTCTTTTTCATAAAATTGAACGACATGAGAATCATGCTGATGACAAAGATGCCGAGGAGGATGAGCTTGTTGGACATAGGAGTTTGGAGTTAGGAGTTAGGAATTTGGAATAGTTATTTGATTGATAATTATTGTAAATATTTAAGGTAGCATTTTTAAAAACACAAGAGGCCTGTAAATTTAAAGTTCTCCTCGCCACTCCTAACTCCAAACTCAATATATATTCGTCATCACCGGCGTGGTTGTCTTTCCCATCAGTTCTACAAATGATCTTTCTGTAACAAGATAGCCATTTCCCTTTGCACAAAAATGAACTTTTAGATTTTCAATACTAAGCGGATTGCCTTCGGGTATGTCTGCCAGGTTACTATGCCTGATCTCATGTCCATCTACAATAATAACAAGTCCGCTACCAATAGCTTCCATGCGATTGCCCTGTGTAATAAGCATACCGGTATCTTCGCCCAAACCAATACCTATGCAGGAAGGGTTGGCCGATACCGCCTGTGCCAGCCTGGCAAAACGGCCACGCTTTTCGAAATGCGAATCAAAAATTACTTCATCCATAAAACCTAAGCCGGTAGTAATTTTTACTTCCCCTTTCAAATGTGCCCTGGTGGCATTACCTTCATAAATCATCGTATTACTCATTGCCATTGCGCCCGCGGAAGTGCCCGCTATCAGAAAATTTTCTTCAGCATATCTTCTCTTAATAATTTTTAAAAATGGGGTGCCGCCAAAAATAGTGGTCAGCCTGAATTGGTTACCGCCGCTGAACATAACCCCTGCACAACTGCTGATACGCTGGATAAAGGTTTCATTCAGGGCATCTTCCCTGTTACGGATATGCATCACACCGATATCGGTACAGCCTATCTTGCCAAAAGCATCCAGGTAGTTCTCTCCTACTTCATAGGGGATGGTGGAAGCCGTAGTGATTACTTCAATACGTGCGGCGGTACCACCGGCTTCTTCCACTATGCGGCGAAGAATCCCCAGTTCAAAAAAGTTCAGGTTATTCCGGAACACTTCTCCTTTTTCCAGGTCCGTTCCCTTATCTTCCGCTCCACCTATCGCTATCAATTTTCCTTTGGGAATATGCATACCGGTAAATTCATTTCGAACAAAAATAAGCGTTTTGGTTTGGCCGGCCTTACACGAAAAAGCAATATATTCATCGTTCCACAACAAATGACTGATTTGTACGTAAATTCAGTAAGGTATAAACAACCACCAATGCTATGAAGATTGAAGAGATAAAAATATTAAGGGGCCCCAATTACTGGAGTGTTCGGCGTTCACAGTTAATACAAATGAAGCTCGACCTGGAAGAGCTGGAACAAAGGCCCACTAATGAGATTGATGGTTTTCCGGAAAGACTGCAAACCCTTTTTCCAGGCATGTATCAACACAGGTGCAGTGTAGGAACGCCGGGAGGTTTTTTTGAAAGAGTGAAAGAAGGCACCTGGATGGGCCATGTGATTGAACATGTAGCCCTCGAAATACAAACCCTTGCCGGAATGGATTGTGGTTTTGGAAGAACCAGGGGCACAGGCAAGCCGGGCGAATACTATGTGGTATTTAATTATACAGAAGAAGATGCCGGTGTGTATGCCGCAAAAGCGGCAGTGAGCATTGCACAGGCGCTGGCAGACGCGGTACCCTATGATCTGGCAGCGGATATTCAAAAACTAAGAGAGATCCGGGAAGATACCCGCCTGGGCCCCTCCACCGGATGTATTGTGGAGGAAGCGGCCAAACGCGGCATACCGTTCATCCGCTTAAATAAACAGAGCCTGGTGCAACTGGGCTATGGTGTACACCAGAAAAGGATACGTGCCACCATTGCCAGCACTACCTCTAATATTGCCGTTGATATCGCCAGCGATAAAGAAGAAACAAAAAATTTACTGGAAGCCGCGGAAATACCGGTACCCAGGGGTACGGTAGTACGCACGGCAGAGGGACTGCAGGAAGCCATTGAAAAATACGGTTATCCATTAGTGATCAAACCCATCGACAGCAATCACGGCAAGGGCAATACCACCAATATTACCAACCGGGAGCAGGCATTGAAAGCATTCGAATCGGCCAAAATATATAGCCGTAGTGTGATTGTAGAAAAATTCATTACCGGCTTTGACTTCAGGGTATTGGTGATCAATTATAAATTTATCTGCGCCGCACTCAGAACACCCGCGTCGGTAACGGGTGATGGGGTAAACACCATTCAATGGCTGATAGATGAAACCAATAAAGATCCACGAAGGGGCTATGGTCATGAAAAAGTATTGACCCAGATAACGGTTGATCAATCCACTGAAAAAATGCTGAACGACAAAGGCTATACGCTAACCACTGTTCCACCCAATGGAGAATTGGTTTTATTAAAAACAACGGCCAACCTCAGTACGGGCGGTACTTCTACGGATATTACGGATGAGGTACACCCGGTGAATATTTTTCTGGCAGAAAGAATTGCCAGGATTATTGGACTGGATATATGCGGGATAGATATTATGGCGGCTGATTTGCATACGCCTATTTATGAAAATGGCGGGGCCGTGCTGGAAGTGAATGCCGCGCCCGGTTTCCGCATGCATATTGATCCTTCGGAAGGCTTGCCGCGTAATGCGGCAGAGCCGGTGATCAATATGTTATTTCCCAGTGGCTCTGATGGCCGTATTCCTATCATTGCGGTAACAGGTACCAATGGTAAAACCACCACTACCCGATTAACGGCACATATCTGTAAAACGGCCGGACGAAAAGTTGGGTACACTACCAGTGATGGGGTGTATATACAGAACCAGTTGATGATGAAGGGCGATTGTACCGGCCCCCTCAGCGCTAAATTCGTACTCCGCGATCCTACGGTTGATTTTGCTGTGCTGGAATGTGCGCGCGGCGGTTTATTAAAAGCCGGACTGGCCTTTCGAAATTGTGATGTAAGTATTGTAACCAATGTAACGGCCGACCACCTGGGCCTGGCGGGCATTGACAGCCTGGAGCAGATGGCCCGCGCTAAAGCCGTGATACCTGAAACCACTTTTAAACATGGCTTCGCTATTTTAAATGCCGAGGATGACCTGGTGTATGCCATGCATAAAGGGCTCGATTGCAATGTGGCTTATTTTAGTATGGATGAGAACCATCCGAGAATAAAAAAACATTGCAAAAAGGGGGGCTATGCCGCTGTGTATGAAAATGGCTATGTGTCTATTTTAAAAGGCACCTGGAAAATAAGGGTGATGAAAGTGAGTGAGATACCGATTACTTATGGTGGTAAAGCCATCCATAATATCATGAATACTTTGCCCGCCATGCTGGCCACTTATTTATTTAAGGATATTACGATTGAAGATATACGTACGGCGCTGGGCACATTTGTACCCTCGCCTACGCAAACGCCGGGAAGGTTAAATTTGTTTGAGTTCAGGCATTTTAAATTTCTGGTAGATTTCGCGCACAATCCTGCCGGGCTGGAATTATTATGTGATTTTATAAAAAAGATGGATGGCACGCCAAAAGTGGGCATTATCAGTGGCACAGGCGATCGCAGGGATGATGATATACGGGAGCTGGGCAGGATATCAGGCAGATCCTTTGATGAGATCATTATACGCCAGGATAAGAACCTGAGAGGGCGTACAGCCGAAGAGATTGTAAACCTGCTGATAGAAGGCATCAATGAAACAAAGAGCCAGGATTTGCCCATTAAAATCATTTATAATGAGAAGGAAGCCATCCTGTACGCTTATGCGCATGCCAAAGCGGGTTCATTAATCACGATTATGTGTGATGTGGTGGCAGAAGCGCTGGATCTGATAAAGGACCTGAAAGAAAAAGAAGATATGAGTTGATTTTCAGTAGTCTATTTAAAAAATTTGGAACAAATAGGGTGCAATCCTATTTTTGCACCCCATTCTGATAAAGAATGTACGGATTGCCCGATAGTATAAGGGTAGTACAACTGTTTTTGGTACAGTTTGTCTTGGTTCGAATCCAGGTCGGGCAACAACCACAAAAAACCTTGTATCAATTTGATATGAGGTTTTTTATTTTGTGCAGGTTGCAGGTTTATATTACAGTAGCCCCCCTTTATCTTTTCTCTGAAAAATCTATATTTATAGAAAAACAGTAACCCCAAAATTATTCACCGGCAGGTAGGTTTACTTATCCAGCCAAAAAAAATGGCACCCACCCTATAGAGTCCACTTAGATAAACTAAAGTGGTAGTTATCTACGTTTTTGGGGGTTGCCGCATGTGATTGGTAAGTTTATCGGGCAACCGTTTATCAAGGCAAACAACCCAAAAAACGCAGACGAAATAGATTGAAATAATAATCAGTAAGCCCTTTCTGGTTTTGGGTACTCATAAAAAAATAACGGAAGTGGCCGTTAAAATGCCCCTTTTAAAAGCTGATAATAAAGAGGTAGTATCTTCAGTTTGCACCTGTTTACCCTTGTACATTTCCGGCTTTTCGGATATTTCCTGGTGCTGGGCATTCGCAATATTCACCATAAGCAACAAAACTGCTGCTGTAACAATTCTTTTCATTTTTAACTATAAACTTTTATGGGTACTAAAATCCAGATTTGATATAACTCCAGCCTTCTTCCTGTTTAGTTACAATTTCAATAATGCCACCCTTTACAAATCCTGCTTCAGGTATAATTTTATCTTTCGTTACATTTCTTTCACTCATAGAAAACTCACAGGCAACAAATTCAACCCCCTTCTTTTTCATTTGCGCTATTTTATCCTGAACAATTGTTTTGGCTGTTACCAACATACTTAATCCTGGGCCATGGCAAACCACTTCAAGTTTTGCATCTGGGGCAAGGGTGAGAATATTATTCAACTGCTTCACCAATGCCTTCTGGGCAAGTGAATCCTCTGTAGTAATTTGGAATATTATTTTATGAAAAGGCTTCTGAGCTTTGCTCATTTGCTCTTCAGGACATACATATTTTTCGTTTTGTGCATTTACTGAAAATCCTGCGGTTAAAAGAAGTACAGCTACTAATAATTTTTTCATTTGTATGGTTTTTAATTAGTAAAATTTATAATCAACTCCTGTTACCTGTGTAAGTAATGTTTGTGGAGCATCTAATATTTTGGCATTCATTGGAGGTGTTGGTGTAACAGGCGAATTTGCGGTTAAGTATGCTTTTAATACAGAATGTAATGTATGCTGCGTATTTTTTGCATTAGCAACACCTTTCATCCGGCAAAGCATATCACTTGGGTCGCCATCTCTTTCGCAGGCACAGATGTTGTAATTTTTATTCAAATCAAGAGCAGCATCCCCTACCATAACTTTCTGCACTCTTTTTCCTTTTTCTCCAAAAGCATTAAACGATACTTCCATTCCTTTAAATTTTATTACCCAACCACCAAATCGCTCTGATGCATTTTTTGCAAATACATTATTCAACTCATTTTCTAACCATTCTTTAATCTGCAGGCCTATTACAGTACCGGTTCTTACTGTACTGTCAACAGGTAACATGTCAAATATGAATCCGTCTGTAATAGGAATATTTCCTGTATGGTCGGGAGTTGTTCTTGGTGGGCAAAAGCGAAAACCATTTGATAAAACTATATCTACTTCCGGCACTTTCCATTTCAATGCATCGAGTATCATGGTATCAATGGGATTCTCTACCACAAAATACCTGTACAAAGGAATAGTACTGTAACCGGCAATCTTGTAAATATCTTCTTCAAAAGGCTTTTCATTACTTTTAATTAAAGCAGTAATTTCTTTAGAAGGCTTATGTTCATCGGCAGTTACTTCGTCAAGTTCATAATCATCTTTTACTACTTTCCCATTTTGTATGGTAAGAGTAAGTTTGCCGACGAAAGAACCAAATGCACCAGGCTCAACTACTTTTGCATATTTACATTCTATTGGCTTACGAACCCTTTCATGTGTATCACCTCCCAAGATATAATCAATGCCTTTACATTCTTCTAAATTGGCTAAGTGTATTTGTTGCGATAAACCCAGGTGTGCTACAATTAAAACATAAGCACATTGCTCCTGGTTACGCAAAACATCTGCATAATGTGCAAGGTTTTCCTCCGGCTTAGTGTATATAATTCCTTTACTGTAGTTAGGTGATTGACGGATGGGAACCAATGGGTCGGTATATCCTAAGAAACCAATTTTTACTCCTTTAATATTCCAGATATAATACGGTGGAAAAATTAATTCTCCTTTTTTTCCATCGCCTAAATCATGATACATGTTGGCACAAACCTTTGGTGCATTTAATGAACCCAATAAAGTTTGCATTGCTTTTTTATAATAAACTATTTCCCAGTTGCCGGGCAAATATAAATTGTAACCTAACGCATTTAAAATAGGCACCATTGCCTTGCCGGTTGTTTTTACAGATAGCTCACTACCCTGAAACATATCACCTGTATCAATCAAAAATGTATTTGCATTTTTCTTTCTCTCCTTTTGAAGATAAGTGGCTAAGTGTGCATAGCCACCTGTTTTGCGAAACACCGCTTTATCATTTTCCCAAAACAATTCATCATGCGGATGTACTTGGCAGTGTACATCGGTGGTTTGCAAAATAGAAATAGTAAAGGGCTTATTATCAGCAATAATTTCATCCATTTCTTTGTTATTTATTGTTTCGGCAATTGAAGCAATAGGCGTAGCGGCTAATAAACCTGCACCCGTAGCAGTACCTAATTTTTTTATAAAATCCCTTCTGTTATTACTCATTATGGCAAGTTTTTAGTTTTACTTTTTGGTAGATGCGATTGTTTTATTTTTGGCTTCTTCTTCCTTTTTCTTTTGCTCTTCCACTATTGGTTTAAAGGGGCCAAATTTGTGTTGTGCTTCAGTAAACTTATCTGCGTAAGGACCAAACGGATGGTCGAATGGCTTTTTAGATTTATCAGGCCAGTCTTTGGGCACATTAATGTGTTGCCTTTTTTGAGATAATATATAAGCGGCAACATCCCATGCCTCTTCATCGGAAAGTTGTGGGCTTTGGTAAGTAGTTCCTTGTGGCATATTATACTTTACATACTTTGCAAAGTTACTAATACGATTAAGGCCGGCGCCATCATTAAAACTATGAGTAGTCCACAATGCAGGAAATGTGTATTCTGTTTTATCGCCGTTAAAAACGCCTTCGCCATTTGCCTGATGACAACTTTGACATTTTGTTGTGTAAACTGTTAACCCTTTTGCAGGGTCGGCGGCACGGTCTAAAAACGCAAGATCCTTAAATCCTGAACCTTCAGCTTTTTTTCCTTTGGTTACATTAGTACCCAAGAAATTTATGTAGGCAACAATAGCCTGCATTTCTTTACCGGCAGTATCAATTGCTTTGCCATTTAAGCTGCGTTCAAAACAATCATTTACTCTTTTATAAATATCTTCTATTGCTCCGCTTCTTGCCCTGAATTTTGGATAAAGTGATGCAACCGAACCATAGTTGTTTCCAAAAACGGCCGTACCAGCCTGCAGGTGACAGTTCTGGCAATTTAATCCGTTACTTATTTTTAATACAGAACCATTAGGCCCCAGATATTTTGCCGTATGTGCAATTAATTCTTTACCGTATTCCACCTGCTCTTTTTGTTTAGCATCGGTAATACTGCTAACATCAGGTGCTGTCCAGTAAGCCACCGCATCTTTTTTTACTTCAGTGCTTGCTGCATCTGCAGTACTGGCTTTATCCTTTGGTTTATCTGGTTGGTTACTATAATAAAATACAATAGGCATAGCTATAAGACCAATTACCAACACTACAATAACAAGTATCAGTTTGCTGATAACAGGAATAAGCACCTGTTGTATTTTATCGTCGTTATGTTCTTGATGCACAAGCAATCGTTTTATAAATTAATGAGGTAATTTCTCTTTGAAAACGCCATATAAATAAGTACCCACTATGGCAAACAGAAATACAATACTCATGGTTAAAAATCCATAACCTATACTAACCACCATTGGGCCGGGGCAAGCGCCGCTTAATGCCCAACCCAATCCGAAAATTGTTCCACCAACGAGATAGCGGATGATTGACTTATCCTTTGGGTAGAATAATATCTGGTTGCCATGAAAATCCCTTATTTTAAATCTCTTTATTAGTGCTACACCAATTACACCTAATATAACCGCAGTGCCGATAATGCCATACATGTGAAATGCCTGAAAGCGGAACATCTCCTGAATCCTGAACCAGGAAATGGCTTCTGACTTAGCCATTACAACACCGAAAACAATACCAAGCAATAAAAATTTTATAAATTTCATACTATTAAAATATTAATGGAAGAATGAAAAATGTCATTGCCAGGCCACCGATGAAAAATCCAATAACGGCAATGAGTGAAGGCACTTGTAAATCGGATAAACCACTGATGGCATGACCAGAAGTGCAACCACCGGCATAACGGGAACCAAAGCCAACCATAAGGCCACCAACCGCCAATACAAGAAACCCTTTTATAGAAAGGATTGCATCTAAACTAAAAAGTTCGGCAGGTTGTAACGAAGCAGGAGCAGCAATACCCAGCTTACTTAAATCATTAATGGTTGCCTGTGAAATCTCTACCGGCGTACCTGATGATAAAACCTGGTTTGCAATAAAACCGCCAACAATTGCTCCAACTAAAAAAACCAAGTTCCATGTTTGGGCCTTCCAGTTAAAATCGAAAAACTTTGTTTTCTTTCCTAACCCTGCTGCTGCACAAATGGTTCTTAAGTTGGCAGAAAAACCAAAGGACTGGCCAAAGTATAAAAGAAAGAACATGATGGCCGCTATCATTGTACCGGAAAACCACCATGACCAGGTTTGTGTTATAAACTCTCTCATGTATGTATTTATACTAGTTTAAGTGAAATGAAATAATTGGTTTAAAAAGATGCTTGATAAGTCTTTCTGTTGCACTGTGATGGAATATGCCACCCTTGCCATGTGTGCCGATGCATATAATATCCATATTATTCATCTGGTTGAAATGCACAACGCCTTTTTCAACATCGTTATCATTTATTAAATGACATTCGTAGTTAGTTATATTGTTCAGCTCTGCAAACATTTTCATATTTGCTTCTACCGATGTCTTTTGGGCATCCACTTTTCCTGATGTAATTTGAAGCAGGTGAAATTTTGTATTAAATGCCTTAATCAGTTTGTGCATCAACTGCAAATCTTCTTTAGCAGGATGATTGAAATTGTGTACCAGTAAAATGTTCTGTATGTTCAGGTCAGAACGGTCGCACATTAAAGACAGCACCGGTATTTTAGATTTCCGGGCTATTATTTGTGTTTCTGAACCGGACAGTTTTTCTTTTAGGCCCCATGCACCTTTAGTTCCCATCACAATCAAATCGAAATGGTTGGATTCTGCAAAATTTAAAATACCATCTATTACTTTCCCCAATATAAAATGGCTGTTAATATCATTGCCATAAATATTTTTCAGGTCAGCTAATTTCCGCTCGGCTATTTCTTTTTGTTTTACCACATACTTTACATCAATTTCGCCACAGGTTTGTATGTTGCCATTGGCATCCATTGTTACAGTATCCGGTACATTCATCACATGAACAAAATGAATATCCACAGGGGTTTTCACTTCTAATCTTTTTACCATCAGGTAAGCAAACTCAGCCTGTACGGAGAAATCTGTTGGAATAAGAATTTTTAATTTTTCCATCTGCTTTTAGTTTAAAACTGTTATTTATTTGCAGGCAATATCTTGCCATGCACCTTTATTTTCCACATCTTTTATACCACTCTGTTCAAGCATTTCTTTGGCAGCATTTGCCCGGTTACCACTACAGCATACTACTATCACTTTCTCATAAGCCTTCAACGTTTCAATTTTTGTACTCAATTCATCCAAAGGATAATTAACGGTACAATCAGCATGTCCATCATTGTTCCACTCTTCCACAGTATGAACATCTACAATAATGGTTTTACCGGGCTTAGGCAAAATCGTATGGTTAGTGTTATCAGTATTAGCAGAAGAATTTGAACAAGAAATGATTGTTGCCGTAAGCAATATCAAAAAGGATAAAAATCTTACTGCTTTCATTTCACAAATTGATTTACATTTTCCCATGTGCCGCCATTCACTATATTCTTGAAGCCATTTTGCTCAAGAATGGTTTTGGCCTGGCCACTGCGATTACCACTGCGACAGAAAACAACAATACTATCTTTTCCTTTAAATTTTGCTAGCTGAGTTGCCACACTCCCTAATGGAATATTAACAGCACCTTTAGCAGTACCATCTGCAAACTCACCGGGTTCTCTTACATCTACCAAAAAAGCTCCCTGTTCAATAATAATTTTTAAATCTGCAGTTTGTCCGCCGCCAAATAAATTTTGAAATAAGCCCATTGTTTTAATTTTTAGCTGTGAAATTTTTAATTACTTCTATTAATCTCGCTTTAGGTATCACACCACTATTTCTCCATAATGGTTTACCATTTTTAAATATTATAAATGTTGGTACACCCTGCACCTGGTATTCGTTAGCCGCCTGTGGGCTTTTATCTACATCTACTTTTATAATAGTAGCGGCATCGCCAATTACTGATTTTACTTCTTTAAGAACAGGAGCCATCATTTTGCATGGGCCACACCATTCGGCAAAAAAATCTACCAGCACTGGCTTATCCGATTGTATGATTTCATCAAATGTCATTATCCTAATTTTTCTTCCTGTTTTTTTCTTTCTTTTTTAAACATGCCTAACAATAAAGCTCCCATTACTGCGCCATACAGCGTACTGTTAAAAGGCTTTGATGTAATGGCACATGTACCGCTTGAACAGCCTATTTGCTGCCAGTAAAAATATCCAGCAATGGCACCCACTAATGCCCCGATAATGTAGAGCAGGTTATTGCTAAACCACTTCTTCATAAGTAATGTCTTTTGTAGTTTCAGAAGTTTTCTTTATTGGGGTATTACATCCACCCGTTCCGCAACAGCCAATATTAAATACTGGCATAGCAGTAAACAATAAGCCCAAAATTCCCATTGTCCAATCTTTTGCCATTGCCGATTGTACAATAATGGCAATACCTAAACCCAACCTTAAAAACCGCATAAAATTCCAGTTGCTTAATATTGCCTGTTTCATTGTTGTACTATTTAATTTTATCATACTTGCCCACGGCACAGCTTACATAAGATTTTGCTTTACTCAAAAAGCTATTATTTCCTTTTTGCAGATAGCCCAATGAAGATAGCTTTGCCACCACCACATCTTTTTCTACCGCAATGCCGCTGACACACACTTTATCTTCCTCCTTAAATATTTCTACAGCCGTAACACCACTTAGTTTTAGCAGGGCTGTTTTAATGCTGTTTATACAGCCGCCGCATTTTATGTTTTCAACAAATATATAGTGAGTTGTCATTTTAGTATTTTTGTAATGCAAAAGTAAATTTCACCATTGGCTTGTTTGGTAACAAAGGTTACACTTGCAAAAGCCATATTGTTGAAGAATAAAACCCTTGCACGGGCATAATAAAGGCAACAATTGCCTTACTTTTTAAGGAATGCAGAATACATCCATGCCTGCTATGGCAGCAAGTCCAAAAAGTAATAAGTATTTTTTCATTTTCACTAAAATTTAATACGGTACTTTTGATGCCCCCAGTTTTTCATTAAGTGCATCAAACTTGGCTTTTATTTGCATCAACCGGTGAAGAACCAAAATATGCGTATGTAAAGCATCTATGCCCACTACACTGTCTTTATTGGTTATTTCGGCTTTTATCTGTTCATATATTTCCTGCGGTACATTGTTAACTGTTGTATCCATAATGATTGGCTTTATGTTTCTGAAACTATTCTTTAATAAAAAGAGACTGCTTTTAAGGCAACCGCCTTTCTTATTTTATGATACCACAGGTTCCCCCGCATTCACCCATTCATTTATACTTCCGGAAAAATTGGATACATTCTTATATCCATTTTTTGCCAAGATGGAATAACCAATTGCCGCCCTGTCGCCGCTTTGGCAATAGATGATTACTTTTTTGTCTTTACTCACTTTTTCTAAATTGTCTGCCAATGTACCAACAAATACATTTTCTGCTTTGGCAATATGCCCTGCATTGTATTCTGCAACGCCCCTTAAATCTATAACCTGCACACCATTATTATGTATCAAATCCTTTGCTTCTGCTAAAGTAATAACATTAGCTTTTTCCAAAGTACCACCGGCATCTGTCCAAACAGCAGTAGAACTTACATAACCGTAAATATTATCCAAACCAATACGCATCAGCTTTCTTGTAAGGTCATCCAACTGGCTTTCATCAGCCAATAGTATAAATTGTTCATCATACTTTAATAGCCAACCTGCCCAGGTGGCAAAAGCATTATTACCTTGTATGTTATAGCTACCAGAAATAAACCCTGCTGCAAAATCAACCTTGTTTCTTGCATCAATCACTTTCATGCCTTGTGCCATTGCGCCTTTTAACTCTACTATTGAAAGCTGTTTCAACTTTGGAACTTCTGTTAGTAAAGGACGGTCAACCTTGTTCAGGTGTTTCATCATGGCAAAATACTTTGGTGGTTCCGGCTGGTCTTCCAATAAATATTTTACAAAACCCGGTTTATCATCAGCGTACTGAAAAGCCCAGTTCCTTGCTTTTTCATATCCCACGGTTGTACTTGGTACTGCACCTAATGCTTTACCGCAAGCACTGCCTGCACCATGCCCAGGCCATACCTGAATGTAATCTGCAAGGGTATTAAATTTATTAATGGAGTTATACATTTGCAATGCACCTGCATCTGCTGAACCTGTAATACCTGCTGCTTTTTCCAATAAATCCGGACGGCCAATATCTCCAACAAAAACAAAGTCGCCCGTAAACAACATAACCGGTTGTTTAGACGCAGGATTATCTGTTAAAAGAAAACTGATACTTTCAGGAGTATGACCTGGCGTATGCAATACTTCAAACGTAAGATTGCCCAATTGCACTTTAGCACCATCTTTTAAACCGTGATGGGGAAATTCATATTCCCAACCTTCGCCGCCTTCATCACTAAGGTATAATTCAGCACCAGTGAGTTTAGCCAGTTCTCTTGAACCAGCCAAAAAATCGGCATGAATATGCGTTTCAAAGATGTGGGTAATCTTCATGTTATTGGCTTTTGCAATTTCAAGATAGGTATCCACATCCCGTTTTGCATCAATAACTGCCGCAACGCCTGCCTTTTGGCAACCGATGAAATAACTTGCCTGGGCAAGGCTTTTGTCGTAAATGTGCTGAAAAAACATAGTTATCGTTTTTTAATTTTTAAGTTTAACTGTTATGCAAATATGCACCCTCTTTTTACCCTGGATGGTAACATTGGTTACATTCAGAAAAGAGTGTAACAGAGGGTTACTTCAGGCTTTTATATCGGCAGATGCTAAAAGCCATAATTTGGGGTACAAACAAATAGCCCCGGTTAATTTCCGGAGCTATTTCAAAAAAGCGCAATTCAATTCAACAACAAGGTAGTAGGACATACATAACCACTCTTGACTATCCAGCCCCCTTTTGTATTATGCTTTATAACGATGTGAACGTTTAATTTCCGCCATATTTCTACCCACATTCAATGGGTAGTACATTATTAAACGAACCTTTCCTTCCGGGTCCATAATAAACACAGCCCTTACTGCTGCAGTTTCGCTTTCGCCGGGTTGCAACATACCATAAAGTTTCGATACACTCATGTCAATATCTGCAACAATAGGAAATTCAAACAGTATACCTGTTTTTTCATGCACGGCATTTACCCAGGCAATATGGGAATGGATACTGTCAATACTTAAACCCATCAGCTTTATATTATGCTCAGCAAAAAATTCCTTTTCCATTGTAAAGCCACTCATTTCTGTGGTACACACTGGTGTAAAATCTGCCGGGTGAGAAAAAAATACTACTCAGTTTCCTTTATTGTAATCTGAAAACTTTAGTTTGCCAGTAGTAGTTACTGCTTCAAAATCCGGTGCTTTGTCGCCAATTCTTGGCATTGTTGCCTAAGCCATTCAAAAGGAATATTAACAGCACCCGGTAAATGACGGATTGAAAATTGCGTCTGGTTACGAATATCCAATAACAGGAATTGATGCAAACCAGTCTTTACCGCTTCGTTTAACTTTATACAACAGTTATTGTGCACACTATATTATTAATGCTCTCCACCGGTTGGAAAGAAGATTTCTTTTATAATGATGTAAATGCCCATCACTAATACAAACCAGCCAAAAGCTTTTTTTAATTTATCGCCGGATATTTTTTTAGATAGATAGATACCTATAAAAATACCCACTACTGCAAAGCCTGTAAAACTGCCAAGCAGTTTCCAGTCAATAATCTGGCTGCCTTGTAAGTCCCCAATAAACCCTATTAACGATTTTGCTGTTATGATAAATAACGATGTGCCTACTGCCAACTTCATGGGCATACGGGCAAGTATTACCAATGCTGGGATAATAAGAAAGCCACCACCTGCACCTACCAAGCCGGTAAGTAATCCCACTACCGCACCTTCCAGCAATATCATGCGATAATTATATCTCATTGGCGCATTTTCATCAACTTCATCTTTCTTTTTACCCGATTTTATCATACTGATAGAAGCAAGAATCATAACCACAGCAAACAATAACATTAATGCTATTGGCTTTGTAATAACCAATGCCCCTATAGAGAACAGTTCTTTTGGAATTAACGGCACAAGCCACATACGGGTGGCATATACTGCCGCAATAGAGGGGATACCAAAAATGAGAACGGTTTTAAAATCTACCTTTTTTTGAATGGCACTTTGTACACCACCAACCAATGCAGTTGAACCTACAATGAACAACGAATAGGCCGTAGCCAGTACAGGGTTTACAGCCATTACATATACCAAAATGGGTACAGTTAAAATAGAGCCACCACTACCAATTAATCCAAGCGATATACCTACAATTGCCGCCAAAACGTAGCCTAATATTTCCATAACATCTTTCTTTTTAGTGGGTGCAAAGATGTTATTAAGAATTTTGGCGGATGGTAACAAAGGTTACATTGGTGAGGATGTGATTGAGTATAATTGCGAAAAAGAAAAAATACTTAGATATACGATGCCGTTCCCTCTGGTCGGGCTTTTCACTTCAATCTTCTTATCAGAAGGATTTCCGTTGCAATCCCTAACGGAAGTGTATAGGATTTTTATATAGAAGCATATTACAAAAGACCCGGCACAGTACACCCGTCTTATTTCTTTTACGCCTGCGGCAAATAAGCCGGGAGAACTGTGCCAGATAATGAGATGGGGAATTGAGATTGGCTTGTTCCTCACCAAACACACCACTGTACCCTTCCTTACGTCAGGGCAGGCCAGGCGGGCCTCGCATACGGCGGTTCATTAAGCTGTGGAGCTACTTTTACGTAGTATTCGAGCATGGATTCATAACCTCTTTGTTGCAAACGTTTAAGGGTTACCGTTGTTCCCAGTATGGGTGATTGGGCAATTGCCCATCCTCCCTTTCTTGTTCTGCTCCATACATAGGCATGATGCTGGTCGGCACCCAAACTGATAAGGTTTTTACGCTTTCGCTCAGGTTTCTTCCAGTCAGTCCAGATGCAATAGCGTAAGCGGTTTCGCAACCAGCCATCTATGTCACGGAGCTTGCCGCTAATACTTGCCATAAAGGGCTTCAAGAGGTGAAAATGGCCAAAAAGGCCGGTCACAAATTGTAAACTCTTAAAGAGTTTTTGAAGTGAGTGTGGCAATTCGCGTTGCCAAAAGCTTTATCACTGCGGTAAAGCCACTTTTAAAGAAATACCCTTCCCTTAAAAGGGATTCGCTTAGCCCTGAATTCTCAAGTTAATTTTTGGATTAAATACCAATAATTGGTATCTTCATAAAAAAATATGAGCAGAAATACATCCATTTTATTAGGAAATCACTTCGAAGAATTTATTTCAAGTGAAGTATTATCTGGCAGATATAACTCAGCAAGTGAAGTAATACGAACAGCTTTAAGACTTTTGCAAAATGAAGAGGGAAAGAAAAAAGATCTTAATAAGTCACTCCTTCAGGGTGAAAAAAGCGGATATGAAAAGAATTTCAACCCCAAAACACACTTAAAGAAACTGCATAGTAAGTTTATATGAAAAACTGAACTTACATTATCAGTAAAAAAGCGGTTTCTGATCTTGAGGAAATATGGCTTTATACTGTTGAAAAGTGGTCTGTTGAACAAGCTGATCGCTACTATACATTAATATTTGACGAAATAGCTTACATCTGCGAGAACGAAAATGCTGGTAAATCTATAGAGTATGTACGTAAAGGATACCGGGCATCAAAGGTTAAGTTCCATCTGATCTTTTATAAAATTTCAAATGATGAAATCGAGATTGTCAGGATACTACATGAACGAATGGATATAAAAAATTGTCTACCCGATTGAGCAAATACGCCCAATCGGGTAGACGGCCTCACAGCTTGTAAGCGGTGAGGAGCGCCTTTCACGCCGCTGTACCCTTCCGTACGTCAGGGCAGGCGGGTATCCAATACAACCTTACGATAAAAACAGTAAGGCTTATGATAATAATTTTTACATTTTACCACATTCTTTGCTAAATGAAATTATTAAAAACGATTACTACTCACTTTCGGACAAAATCTATCCGGCAATTGGTTTCTAATTTCAGAAACGAATATATCTCTAATGGCATCAATGAAGCTGACCTGAAAAGCAATCCAATTGACCAGTTTGAAGATTGGTTCAAGGAAGCAGTTGACAATAAATTAAACGAGCCGAATGTAATGCACCTATCCACTGCAACGGCTAACGGAAAGCCATCTGGCAGGATAATGCTTTTAAAGGGATTTGATGAAAGAGGATTTATCTTTTTTACAAACTATAACAGCAGGAAAGGAAATGAATTAACCGAAAACAGTTTTGCCGCTATGACCTTTTTGTGGCTGGAATTATATAAACAAGTTAGAATCGAGGGAACTGTTCAACCTGTTTCGTCCATAGAATCAGACAATTATTTTAACAGCAGACCAAGGGGAAGTCAAATCAGCGCCTGGGTTTCATCTCAAAGCAAACCCGTAACAGACAGACTATCGTTGGAAAAGAAAGTTGACGAAATAGAAAAACAATTTCAAGGTAAACCCGTTCCGCGACCCGATCATTGGGGAGGATTTTGTTTATCGCCGGTTCTTATGGAATTCTGGCAAGGAAGAGCAAATAGATTACACGACCGGATTCAGTATAAACTTGAAAAAGATAATAGCTGGGCAAAACAACGATTATCCCCATAAATTGAAACACCAGGCAACTGCGCAATCGAATATGCTAACAGTCGTGGAATAGGCTGGAATGTAATAAATCATTCATATACTAGTTGGTTCGTAGGAGTAGCTTTAATTCTTCAAAAATCATGAATCAGGTTCGAATTAATTATTTAATAATTGTCATGCTGATTTTGTGCAAATCAGTGCCAACTTTTTCACAGGAAAGTTTCAAACTAATACAATACCCCACCTCAGATCAGGGGCAAATTGAGGCGGCATATTTTGATGCAGGTACAGATAAAGTGGTGATTTTTGCACATGGTGCCGTGTTCAACAAAGAAAGTTGGTATTTTCTTGCTGAAAAATTTAAGTCAATAGGAATATCTTCACTATCCATTGATTTCAGGGGTTACGGAAAAAGCAAAGCCGGCAGTACCAATAAAAGATCACTTGACATTTTAGGTGCAATTGATTATGCAGTTCAACAAAACTTATCTGAAATTTATATCATTGGCGCCAGTATGGGAGGGGCAGCGGTACTTATGGCACTTGATGGACTTGAGCAGCCCGGTGTCAAAAAAGTAGTCCTGCTTGCTCCGGCAGGGGGTCCCGCTGTTATGTCTTCTTCCATCCAAAAACTATTTGTTGTTGCTCTTGAGGATAGGTTTTATAATGGAGTAATTAATGTTTACGAAAATTCAAATAGTCCAAAAAGCTTAAAAACTTATCAAGGAAATTCCCATGCCCAGAATCTATTCAGTTCTGAACATTCGGCCGATTTGATTAACCATATTATAGAATTTGTTACCCAATAAATTAGATAATAACTATCAAACTCAAAATTCAGAAATATGAGAAAATTTAAAATAGCCTGTGTGCAGGCCACTCCTGTGATTTTCGATAAGGCAAAAACTTTGGCAAAGGCCGAAAAGCTTATTCAAGAAGCTGCCAAAGAGCATGTTAAGCTTTTGGTTTTTCCTGAGAGTTTTATTCCTGCTTATCCTGCGGGTTTGGGTTTTGGCACTGTGGTAGGTAGCAGAACAGAAGCTGGCAGAGACCAATTCAAAGAATATTGGGAAAACAGCGTGGAAGTACCAGGAAAAGAAACTAATACTTTAGCTTCACTTGCCAAAGAACACGAGATGTATATCATGATGGGTGTGACGGAACGCGATTTGGTGAGTAAAACCTTGTATTGCACCATGCTCTATTTTAGTCAGGAAGGTCAACTGATGGGGAAACACCGCAAGCTAAAACCAACTGCTGCCGAAAGACTGGTGTGGGGAGAAGGTGATGGAAGTACACTAGTATCATTTGATACAGCGATTGGTAAGTTGGGTGGCTTAATATGCTGGGAAAATTATATGCCCTTAGCGAGAATGGCTATGTATAAAAAAGGGATAGAAATTTATCTTGCGCCAACTGCCGATGCACGTGATAGCTGGAATGCCAGTATGATACATATTGCCTGTGAGGGCAGATGTTATGTAATAGGATGCAATCAGTACTTCACAAAAAGTGATTATCCCAAACACTTACAAAATGAACTCGCTGCCGACAGACCAGAAGTGTTAAGCAGAGGAGGAAGTGTTATTGTTTCGCCTTTGGGCAAAGTACTAGCCGGACCGTTATATAATGCCGAGGGTATGCTTACTGCTGATGTTGATTTAGATGAAATAATTCGCAGTAAAATGGATTTTGATGTGACTGGACACTATAACCGTGAAGATGTTTTTATCTTGAACACTAAGGATCAACCGGATATGCTTAAATACTGATATTAGATTTCACCAACTGCTTAAAGCCCTGAATATTGGCTGCAATGAACAAACATGTATCAACTCTTAACTGCAAAATTTATATATGAAACGTCGTTTATTCCTTCAATTCCCACTGGTTGCATCTGCATTGATGACTACCGCTCAAACTACCCAAAAAAACAGGCCCCGGAAAGGAATTAAGGTTGAAAAAGGGAAAGACCGCTTTCAGGAAGAACTCCTCATTATGGGAGGGCAATTCGATTGTAAAATTTCCGCCAAAGACACAAATGGCGATCTATGTGTGTATGATACCATCCGGCAAGAAAAAGGTGGGCCGGCACTTCATATACATCATCACCAGGATGAATGGTTTTACATAATCAAGGGAGAATTTATTGTCAAAGTTGGGGAGGAAACACTTAATCTGAAAGCAGGTGATTCTGCCTTTGCTCCGAGAACAATCGCGCATGCTTTTGCAAAAACAAGCGAAGGAGAGGCCCAAATGCTTGTGCTTTTTCAGCCAGCAGGTTCTATGGAAGACTTTTTTAAGGAAATGGCCAAACTTGGCAAGAACATTCCTAAGAATCAAGCAGAAGTTTTAAAAGAATTATGGAAAACCCATGGGATGGAAGTCGTTGGTCCACCCCTGAAATTTTAGTGGATAAAAGACACTGCAACAATATCTTGAACCTTGTACTCAATTACTGACTACTAAAAAATGCAATATGCGTTTCATTAAAACACTAATACTTTCCGCAGTCATTCTGATAGCGGGCCATCAAAAAATACAGGGACAGGTTTTCTCTGCATCAGTAAAACAATTTATTGAGGTGCAGGATTCTATTGTCGCAATTACACAGGTCAAAATCATAGATGGCACGGGCAAGCCATCCCTCACTAACCAGGATATTGTGCTTGTTAAAAACCGGATACAGGCAATGGGTCCGTCAGGTAAAATTTTTATTCCCAACAATGCTATAATAATTAATGGTTCGGGAAAAACAGTCATACCCGGGTTAATCATGCTTCACGAGCATTTGTTTTATGCCAAACCATTTGAAGGAGCTTACAAAGCCGTACACATGACTAATACATTTCCCAAAATGTACCTGGCCGGCGGGGTAACCACTATGAGAACCGCGGGCAGTATTGAAGCAAACGCTGACCTGAATGTTAAGAACCTCATTAACCAGGGTAAGATGACGGGGCCGAAAATAGATGTATCTACCCCGCATATCGAAAGAGAAGGTTTTATACCCCAGATACAATCATTGTATGGAAATGAGAGCCCTGAAAGAATGGTGGACTATTGGGTTGATAAAGGCGTTACATCCGTAAAATTATATAATAACATTACAAAGGATGATATGAGCAGGGTCATCAAAGCCGCACATGCCAGGCATATAAAAGCTACCGGGCATTTATGTTCCATTACTTACCGGGAAGCGGCCGGTCTTGGCATTGATAATCTTGAACATGGCTTTATGGCCAGTTCCGATTTCATCAAAAATAAAAAAGAGAATGAATGCAATAACGGGAATATCCGTCAATCCTTATCTGACCTGGATGATAACAGCCCTGAACTATTGGAATTAATGCAATACCTTATTCAAAAGAATATTACAATTACCTATACCCCTACTGTTTTTGAACCCTTCACCAAAAGGGAAGTGATACCGGGGGGTGGCATTGTGGCACTGGCTCCCTTCTTAAAAGAACAGATCCAGGGTATTTATGATGCCCTTGTGAATAAAGATTCTGTATCGGCACGTTTATTTACAAAAGAAATGAACAGAATAAGGAAATTTTATGCAATGGGAGGAAAATTAGTAGTGGGTACCGATCCGACAGGCGCCGGAAGAACCATTGCAGGATATGCTAATCAACGCATGATAGAGCTACTGGTAGAAACAGGCTTCACCATAACGGAAGCCATCAAAATTTCAACATTAAATGGCGCTATGTATCTTGACATTGCCAATGAAACAGGCAGTATAGAAGTGGGTAAAATAGCGGATATGGTACTGATTGATGGTGACTTGGAAAAGGATATTACGAATATCAGGAGAATGGAAATCGTATTTAAAGAGGGTATCGGTTTTAGTTCAAAAAAAATATTCGATTCAGTAAAGGGGAAATTGGGGCTGGATTAAAAACAAGCTTACTAAGGTTTGGCAAAAGTGGGGCCGGACGGAACCTAATTGGCCGGACGGACATCAAGAAAAGGCAATAAAATTGGTTGTAAACCCGGAGACAAGGGAAGATTTATTATTAACTAAACAAGTTTGGGCGACAGGAATCATGGTTGTGGTGAAAAAATAAAAACGGCATGCGGCATGTGCTGACAGTACGTTTTAAATTTGTAAAATGAACGATTATACTAAAATAAAAAACTACGTAGCCAGGCATATCCAACTAACAGAAGAGGAAGAAACTTATTTTGTTTCCCTTTTGAGAACTACAAGAGTTAAGAAGAAGCAGTTTATTGTTCAGCCGGGATTTACCTGCAAATACAGAAGCTATGTGCTAACCGGGGCTATGAGGGCTTATCTAATTGATAATAAAGCCCAGGAGCATACGGTTGCATTCGCAATTGAAGACTGGTGGATTAGCGACTATAACAGTTATATAAATCAAGAACCCGCGACCTTGTTTGTTGAAGCGTTAGAAGACACTATCCTGATACAAATTGATTACAATGCCGAGCAACTGCTCATGGAAACTATTCCTAAATTTGAGCGATTTTTTAGAATAATTACCCAGCGTTCATTCGCTTTTCTTCAAAAAAGAATTTTATCAAATTTGAGTAAATCCGCCCATGAAAGGTATGAGGAGTTTATAGAAAAATATCCTTCCATTGCTAATCGTGTTCCCCAATACGCTTTAGCTTCTTATCTTGGTTTCAGCCCAGAATTTCTAAGTAAGATTAGAAATAAGCGAACCGGGAAAAGTTGAACCAGTTCAACTTAATTTCCTAAACCAGTTCATTTTTTTCTGTTGCCAATCAACGCATTTTTGCTGTGTCAATAATGGCATAAATTAATTCAAAAATAAAATGAAAAAAGTACTTTTATCAGCAGCAATGCTATTCTGCGGCACCTTTACATTTGCACAAACAACAAAATGGGGCTACGATGCTTCTCACGCCAAAGTAGGCTTTACTATTTCTCACTTTGGCATCTCAGAAACCGAAGGAAAATTCACCAAATTTGATGGGGTGGTTTTTTCTGACAAACCCGATTTTTCAGATGCCAAAATTGACTTTACCATTAATGTGAACAGCATCAATACAGAAGATGCACAAAGAGATACACACTTAAAATCTCCCGACTTTTTTGACGTGGCAAAATTTCCTTCCATCACTTTTAAAAGCAAGTCACTCAAATCTGTTGGTAAAAATAAATACAGCCTCACAGGTGATTTTACCATGCATGGCGTAACCAGGAAAATTACATTGGACGTAGTTTACAAAGGAACGGTAGTTGACCCTTACAAAAACACCAAAGCCGGTTTTACAATCAATGGTGTAATAGACAGGACTCAATTCGGTTTAATGTGGAATGGCACATTAGCAGCAGGAGGTTTATTGGTTGGCAATGAAGTAACCCTTGATATCAATATTGAATTGACTAAGAAATAAAATTATTCCACAAAGAATCTGCAGCAAAAATCCCGGCTTCAGTTCCAGGGCAACCCAATTCTGCCGGTCAGCAGAACATATCATTATCTTTTGTAACTTTAGTCAGCGGCGGTGGCCATAGCATGACGTACGCCTGACCAGACAGGGAGGAAACAAATTTCCTCAACTGCCCGAAGTCCCGATAGTTTATATGCTATGCTGTTTGACACATTCTACCTAATAGAAACAACAACCAAAACAATTGATAAAATGATTGACATTAATAACAGACAGGATATTTTCAAAAGACTTGAAAATTTAAAAGCTGACGCCGTTCCAATATTCGGTAAAATGACGGCCCAGCATATGGTAGAACATTTATCCTTTGCAATAATGTTTTCTAACGATAAACTTCCGCAAAAACTTTATTTTCCCGTTGATAAAGCACAATTGATTAAAGCGACCATAATCTATTCAGACAAAGAACTTCCTATTGGTTTTAAAGCACCAATGCTGGAAGACGACCTACCGCAACTTGTATTTCCGGACTTAGAAACAGCTATCATAGGAATAAATACAGAGTTAAATAATTTTGATAACTATTTTGAACAGAACAAAGAAGCTAAACTTGTACATCCAATAATGGGGGAACTTGACCAAAAAGAATGGACTGTATTTCATAACAAACATTTTAAACATCACTTCAAACAATTTAGTTTGCTTTAGGCAGACACAGAAGCACAAGCACACAACGGTTTTGTGCAAGTGGGGCGGTAGAAATACAATCGGTTATGAGCGAACCACACCAACAAAATAGCAATAATAAAAAGTACAATAAAAATGAACAAAATACCATTTCAAACCATTGACTGGACTTCAATCGGGAAGGTTGAATATAAAGGCGAAACAGGAACAGCCTATTGGCAGACAATTCAATTTAATGGACTTAGAATTCGGCTGGTGGAGTACACAAACGGGTATTTGGCGGACCATTGGTGTCAAAAGGGACATATTGTTCATTGTTTAGACGGAGAGTTTATAAGTGAACTAAATACAGGCGAGAAAATAAAACTGTCAAAAGGCGGTACGTATATTGTATCGGATAAACTTAGCTCTCATCGTTCAGTTTCTGAAAATGGAGCTACACTACTAATTGTAGACGGAGACTTTTTAAAAATTGATTAGCCACTTTACATTACTGAATAAAAATTGAATTTTTACCCAATCAGGCAAGAAAAAATGACATTTAAACTAACTAGAAATATTGACAAACTAGGTACAGCGGGAATTTTTTTGACGGCAATATTGTCGCCTTGTTGTTTTCCACTTTTCGCATTTGCCGCTTCTGCGCTTGGACTTGGCAGCGCCGAACTTTTTGGCGGTTGGACAATGTGGATTTTTCAGGGAATGGTTTTGATTTCCGTCATAGGACTATATATTTCATTTCGCAGGCACGGTTGCCCGCATCCGTTATTAGTTGCTATTCTCAGCGGACTTGTAATTTTTTACGCATACTATTTTAACGAAAGCGACTACTGGACATATTTTCTTTACGCCGGTATGTTCGGACTTTTGGTAGCGACAATTTGGAATTTTAAACGGAATAAAATGCACGGAACCTGTGACACTTGCACAACATACAATGGAAAGACAGTTGAACTACAATCAACAATTACCTGCCCCAACTGCGGACACATAAAAGACGAAATGATGGCGACCGATTCCTGTATGTTTTTTTATGACTGTGAGAACTGCAAAACACGACTAAAACCTAAGCAAGGGGACTGTTGTGTTTTTTGTAGCTACGGAACGGTAAAATGTCCGCCCATTCAAGCCGGAGAAAACTGTTGCTAACTAACAAAACAGAAGAATCCAAATAATATTTTTGGCATTCATTTTACAGGCAAGCATATTGGCTACTCATTTGGAAATTGCCGGTCTATTCCACTACTCAAACACAAAATATAACCCTGTACAGATGATCAGCACGGCTACGGATGTGAGTCCGTAGAGGATCCAGTAGTATAATTCCGGTACCGGGTTTATGATGGTAAGTAAACAACTGATAAAACCCAGGAAAGCACCAACAAACAGGAAAATGAATCCGGTAACCGCCCTTTTCACAGATTTTGCCCTGTTGAATTCTTTGAGATGGTTTTCGATGGCAGTGGCATCATAGCCAAGCGCTATCAGCTCTTCCTGTATTTTCGCAGGTTCAAGTTTATCAGCAATCCATTGCTGAACAATAGATGGACTTACAGAAGCAACATTGGACATAGCAATCGTTTTTTTAAATAAGTATTCTCTTAGCAAAAGCCTCAGCACTAATATAAGTAGTTTCATTGAAATCCAGTTCCAAATCACTAACCTGTTCTTCAAAAAAAGCAAATTGAGGTAAAGCATACTATGAATGCCACCTGACAATAAATAATACCTGTATTGGCACTTTCAGGCTTTTGCGAATCCATTTATTACAGAATTTTATAAAAATGTTACAAAATTATTGGATACTCCTCTCTGGCACGATTTTCCCATTACCATTAACTAATCAAATACACTGAAATGAAAAAGTTAACACTTTTAGCAATACTTATTTGCAGCATGGCCATCCGGCAGGAAATCCGGGCGCAGATAAGATTTAATGTAAACCTGAATATAGGAAGTCAGCCTGCCTGGGGACCCGTAGGCTACGACCGGGTAGATTATTATTATTTGCCTGACATTGATGCCTATTACAATGTTCCGCAAAGACAGTTCATTTACCTGGAAGGAAACCGCTGGATTTTTGCCGGCGCTTTGCCATCCCGCTATCGCGGCTATGACCTGTACAATGGATATAAGGTAGTTATAAATGAGCCAAAACCTTATTTACGCGCCAATGATTACAGGATTAAATATGAGAAATATAAAGGTGGCCGGGGACCAGGTCAGGAAATGATCCGCGACAGCCATGATGAAAAATATAGAAACCATGGCAACAAAGAACATGAGAATAATGGCAGGAAAGGGGGAAAAGGAAAAGGTCGTGACAGGGATTAAAAAGTTGAATAGATAAGCCGCGGAATTTTCTGCGGCTTATACTTTTTGCAGGGGGCAAGAAATAAATTAAGTTATTCTTAGTTTATCGAGGCAGTGCTGCAAACTCTTTCGCCAATCCATTAAATGAATCCCGAAATCCGCAACAATGGTCCGTTTATCCAATACTGAGTAAGCGGGTCTTTTAGCAGGTGTAGGATACGCACTGGCAGGAATTGGTAACACCTTACAGTTTAATCCGGCCAATTCTCTGATAGCGGTTGCAAATTCATACCAGGAAATCACACCCTCATTGCTGTAATGATAAATGCCGTAATGGCTGTTTCCACTTTGAAGTGATCTGATTATTTTCAGGATTGCGGCAGCTAAATCAGCAGCATAGGTAGGAGAACCTACCTGGTCGCTCACTACACTAAGTTCCGGTCTGTTCTTCATCAGCCGCAACATCGTTTTTACAAAATTATTGCCATGTTTACTATACACCCATGAGGTTCTGAGAATAATGGTTCGCGCATTTTTTTCAAGCGCCAGCTTCTCTCCCAGCCATTTAGTCTGGCCATAATAATTAACCGGATCCGTTGGAGAATCCGTCTGGTAAGGCTTTGTGCCCTTCCCATCAAACACATAATCGGTAGAAATAGTAATCAGTGTACAATGATGTAAGCTGCATTGCCCGGCGATGATTCCAACAGCTATTGCATTTAGCTGATTAGCCTTTTCTCTTTCAGTCTCCGCTTTATCAACGGCGGTATATGCCGCGCAATTAATAAAATAGGCCGGTTGATACTTCTCAAAAAATACAGGAATGCCGGAAGTATCTCCCAGGTCAAGCATGGTTCTGTCTGTAAACAGAAAGGCAAACTCATTTTGAAAGGATTCTGATAACTGCTCCAGCTCATACCCTAACTGGCCATTCTTTCCGGTAACTGCTATAAGAGGTTTAGACATGGATGTTTAGATTAAACTTTCAATATCGTAGCTGCCCCCAATCCTAACGGCTTTCAAACTCTTTGGGTTGCCTTGTCCATTCTTCTTTGGACAATGATTTAAAATAATCATAGGTTTTTTTCAGTCCCTCTGCACGTTCAACCTTTGGTTCCCATCCCAATAATTCTCTCGCTTTAGTGATATCCGGTTTACGTTGTTTAGGATCATCAACCGGTAAATCTTTATAAATAATTTTAACGGAAGAGCCTGTTAATTGCAACACTTCTTCTGCAAAATCTTTCAAAGAAATTTCATTCGGGTTACCAATATTTACCGGCATGGTATAATCGCTCATCAATAAACGATAAATTCCTTCTACCAGGTCATCCACATAACAGAAGGAGCGTGTTTGACTACCATCACCAAAAACGGTAAGGTCTTCTCCCCTCAATGCCTGGCCAATAAATGCGGGCAGTGCACGGCCATCATTCAAACGCATACGCGGACCATAAGTATTAAATATGCGGACGATCCTGGTTTCCACTCCGTGAAAAGTGTAATAGGCCCTGGTGATGGATTCCATAAATCTTTTGGCTTCATCATATACACCCCTTGGCCCTACAGGGTTTACATTACCCCAATACTCTTCTGTTTGCGGATGCACCATGGGATCGCCATATACTTCACTGGTGGAAGCCACCAGCATCCTGGCTTTCTTGGCTTTGGCAAGACCCAAACAATTGTGTGTACCTAATGCGCCCACTTTTAATGTTTGAATAGGAATTTTCAGGTAATCAATCGGGCTCGCCGGTGATGCAAAGTGAAGAATATAATCGAGGTTGCCTGGTATATGAATGAATTTGGTAACATCATGATGATAAAACTCAAAATTTTCGAGTTTAAACAGGTGTTCAATATTTTTCAGGTCACCTGTTATCAGGTTATCCATGGCAATTACATGGTATCCTTCTTTGATGAACCTGTCAGACAGGTGAGAGCCCAGGAAACCGGCGGCCCCTGTAATTAATATTCTTTTTTGTGCCATAGCTGTTTTGTTTATGGTCTGCCAATACTTTCATAATGATACCCAAGTTCTTTCATTTGTTTTGCATCAAACAGGTTTCTTCCGTCGAAGATTACTTTATTTTTAAGCTTGGCTTCAATAATTTCAAAATCAGGTGTTCTAAACTCACTCCATTCTGTAGCAATAATCAGTGCATCCGCACCTGCCAGAGTACTGTACTGGTCGGCGGCATAATTAACTTTATGGCCCAGTAGATTTTGTACGTTCGGCATCGCTTCAGGATCATAGGCCGTAACCGTGGCATCCGCTTCGGTTAATGCCTTAATAATGTACAAAGCCGGCGCTTCACGGATATCATCTGTATTCGGTTTAAAGGCCAGTCCCCAAAGTGCAAAATGTTTTCCTTTCAGTTCACCATTAAAATAGGCCTTAATTTTGGGTATCAGGTGCAGTTTTTGTGCCTCATTCACTTCCTCTACAGCTACTAATATCTTGAATGCATAGTTCACTTCTTCTGATGATTTAATGAGTGCCTGCACATCTTTGGGAAAACAGCTACCGCCATATCCGATACCCGGAAACAGGAATCGTTTTCCAATACGATCATCACTACCTATTCCCCGTCTAACCATATCAACATCAGCTCCCAGTTTTTCGCATAACTGCGCTATCTCATTCATGAAAGATATCTTGGTCGCGAGGAATGAGTTAGCCGCGTACTTGGTAAGTTCCGCGGATTTTTCATCCATAAAAATAACCGGGTTACCCTGTCTCACAAAAGGCGCATACAGATCGCTCATTACTTTTCTTGCCCTCTCTGAATTGGTACCTACCACTACCCTGTCTGGTTTCATGAAGTCATCCACTGCCACTCCTTCGCGTAAAAATTCGGGGTTACTTACTACGTCAAATTCTCCCTTGCAATTTTGTGCAATGGCAGCACGCACTTTTTCCGCGGTACCAACCGGTACGGTACTTTTATCTACAATCACTTTATAATCGGTAATAATTTTTCCCAAATCGCCGGCTACGCCCAATACGTAACGAAGGTCCGCAGAGCCATCTTCACCTGGTGGTGTTGGCAGGGCCAGAAAAATGATCACGGCATCTTTAATGCCTTCTTCCAGGTTGGTGGTAAAATTCAACCTGTTTTCTTTCAGGTTACGCAAAAATATTTTTTCAAGTCCGGGCTCATAAATAGTAATCTTACCTGAGATCAGTTTATCTACTTTAGTTCTATCAATATCAATACAGGTTACTTTATTACCCGTTTCAGCAAAACAGGTTCCTGTTACCAGGCCTACATAACCGGTGCCCACAACTGCAATTTTCATTATTTACTTATTTAGATAATTTAATACTTTTCCTGTAATATGGGCCAACTGTTCATCATCCATTTCAGTATGAACAGGAAGAGAAATAACCCTTTCAGTAAGCCAATCTGTTATGTCAAGGTGATAGCGCGTCATATCGAATGAAGCAAACATTTCCTGGCGATGCCCCGGCACAGGATAGTAAATCATAGAAGGAACGGCATGCTCAGCCAGGTAGGTATGTAAGTCATCCCTGTTAACCCCCTCCAATAACACTGTATACTGGTGATACACGTGATTACTGTAAGTAGCTACATATGGGGTGGTAATATTGGGCTGATGGGCAAACGCCTTATTATAAAAGGCGGCTACTTTTTGCCTGGCGGCATTATAGTTGTCCAGATGGCACAATTTAATATTTAGTATAGAAGCCTGAATGGTATCGAGACGGGAATTGCAACCCACTATCTCATGAAAATATCTTTTCTGCTGGCCATGATTGGCAATCATCTTCATTTTGTGGGCAAGCGCATCATCATTGGTAAAGAGGGCGCCTCCATCACCAAAGGCCCCCAGATTTTTACTTGGATAAAAGGAAGTGGCCCCGATAGTACCGATAGTGCCCGTTTTTTTTCGGGTGCCATCAGCAAAAGTATACTCACATCCAATAGCCTGGGCATTGTCTTCAATCACATACAATCCAAACTCATCCGCAATCTGCATGATCTCTTCCATGGGCGCCGCATGCCCGTATAAATGTACCGGAACAATTGCTTTGGTTTTGGGTGTTATCGCTTTCCGTATTGCATCCGGGTCTATGCAAAATGTTTTTGGATCAACTTCTACAAAAACCGGTGTGAGTTTTAATAAAGCCACTACTTCAGTTGTAGCGATATAGGTAAAAGAGGGTGTAATCACTTCGTCGCCGGGCTGCAGGCCAAGAGCCATCATCGCTATCTGTAAAGCATCTGTTCCGTTAGCACAGGGAATTGTGTGTTTTACATTCAGATAGCTACTTAACCCGGTGGCAAATTCCTGAACAGGCTTCCCATTAATATACGCCGCACTATCCAATACCGCATGAATGGCCGAGTCTATTTCCGTTTTGATGCTAAGGTATTGAGATTTGGTATCTACCATTTGTATCGGCCGCATTCGCAGAAGTCTTTTTAGGTTTTCAAAATTAGCGAAAAAAGACAGACAAATACCGGTACCCATCATATTATGCAGGGCAAACGCATCTAAATTTGGCACAAGAGCAGATTAGCCAAGAAGTCTTCATCCCAGCCACAGAGTAACCGTTTGTTTTTAATACTTCTTTTTTTACTGTTTTCGTTTTTCAACAGGTTCA
>JALNZE010000039.1 GCA_023229465.1 Chitinophagaceae bacterium | reverse complement strand
ATAATCTCTATTGGTTTTATCAATAGATGGGGAAAGTGGACAAAATCAACCTTTACATTATCAATAAAACAAAAAATGCCAAACTGTGTATGTTGCTGCTTGTAAACAAATTTAGCATGGAATGCTGATTCCAACTGCTCAACTATCTGAGGTTGATTAAATTTCTCATGAAAGAACAAATCCAGGTCATTTGAACTGCGATGACCATATCGTAGTGAAAGGGCAGTTCCACCTACCAGTGAAAATGGTTGAAGCGATGGCAAGGTCATTAACTGCTTCAGTAGGGAAAAAGTCCTGGGTTCAACTGTCTCAGTATGTAACATCTGAATTCATTCAATGGTTTATCGATTATCGCACTGGCAAAATGTATGGTATGTAATGGAAGATATTTTGCATTCAATAAAGCCTGTGCCACTTTTTCATCGCCATAATACCGTCGGCACTGGCGGATATCATCAACATCGCCCCGCTCAAACACCCGTTCAATAACAAAATTAGCCCTGAGATCATAGTCCAATTTCTCAAAATTGACATCCCAGAAAATGCGCTTGTTAAAAACCGGTTTCATTTTTTCGGACATACCACGAAGATAAGCCATTTTTCTAGGAACAAACACCATCTACAAGTGGAATAGAAAAACAAACGCAACCGATAAAAGACAAGTACTCATCGGTGCAGCACTGCTGTTTCAATGCCAGGCAGGCAATATAGCGCAATCAGCGAAGGACCGCAGTGGAAAATGGTTGTAGGCCGCGACGCTATAGTGCTTGTTATCAATTCCAGGAATCCCTTCCTGAATGAAATAGTCCGGCAGGGTATATCTGCGGAAGAGTTCTCTCAGATTATTAAAAACCCGGATAAGGTTAAAAGGGGGGAACACATTCTGACCATCATTCAAAAAGGCAAACGATTAATTATCAGCGCACCGCTTTCAGGATTTATCTGATTGAACCCACGAATTGGCTGAGGGAAACCCAGTTCCTTTTCATGGCTGAACAATATACAGAATGGCTAAAGAATGAATTTTCGCGGCTAAAAGATTTTCTGGCCACTGCCATAAAACCCAACGCTCCTGAATACGCTTATGTTATTCTTCAGGATGGCGGTGAAATTACCGATCACCTCCTGGAGAACCTCGGACCTGAAGTTTGGGAAGAATTCCAAACCAACTTTATCGATACATCCAAATAACCAAAAACAAAAAATGGACGGATTTGCGAACTTTGGCAGGACTTCCAGAAGGATTTTTTAAACAGTACCGATTGAAATATTGAAAAATTCAACACTTTATGATCCTTAATGCGTAGATTTACGAGGATCGATCTGATTAAGGAATTAAAAAAATCATGTTCAGAAAAAATAAATACAAAAGCAGAATCGGAGGTCCATCACTTAAAAAAAAATACATTCAGTTCCGATTATCGATTTATAGCCGCGTTGTTCTGGTTATCGGTATATTGTCTATTTTCCTACTTGTATCTAATAGTATCATTTTCAGGTCGGTTAATGAGGGTTATATAAACACGGTCATCCATCAGAATGGAAGCCATACCGATATCGGGACGATGTTTCCAAGAAAAGAAAAATCATATCGGATCATAAACAGCCACAGTGAATGCCTGATGAGCCAGACAGACAAAAACTCAAGGCATCTTTTAATACGGTCACCGATTCTCAATGAGCCATCCTGTTATAACACCACCGCATGCCATGCACATAATTTAAGCGAAGAAGTCCTGGGTTCGCTGTTTATAAAAATGCCTTTGACAGATGTTGATGCAGCGGTTCAAAGGTCGTCGAGGGAGTTCTTGGCATAGAACTAATTTCATTTGGTTATTTCGAGGATTATTCTATGTAGATCTTTTTATTCCCATTCTGACGTACATTTTCGGGCAGGCGTTTTTAGGAGGAAGGACTGCAATTGCATCGATTTACAGACTTAGTAATGAGCGATATGGATTGAAAGAGATCGATAATTATCTCTTAACCCGATTTACAAAAGAGATTATCCATGAACTCGGCCATACCTTCGGCTTAATCCATTGTCATGTTCCCGCCTGCGTAATGGGTTCCAGCACCTATGTTGAAGGTATTGACCAAAAAAACTCAAATCTTTGCATCAAATGCCAGGCAGAATTAATGTGTGAATTATGTAACTCTTTCCCGGAATTGTGTAACGCTTATCAGCATTGAGAGACTCATCTTTGATTCATAGAATTATTTAATTCATCATTAATAACAGAAATCATGAGTGGAGGAAAAGTATTATTAGGCGTATTGGCAGGCATTGCTGCCGGTGCAATGTTAGGGGTTCTATTTGCCCCCGATAAAGGTTCGGATACCCGAAAGAAAATATCTAAAAAAGGAGAGGACTATGCGGATGCATTAAAAGCAAAATTCAATGAATTTCTGGACAGCATCTCCGAAAAATTCGAAGAGGTAAAGGAAGAAGTTTCCGACTTTGCTGAACAGGGTAAGACCAAATTAGAAGAAGTGGAAAAGGACGTGAAAACTGCTAAGGGTTGAGGATAAAAACATTAACATGAGAAAAGAATTGCTCATTTTCGATTTGCCAACCTTAATTGAAAAGATGAAACTTGAACATTTTTGGGCAGAGGGGGAACTTAACGCAATGATTCTTTTAAAAAGTACCGATAAGCAGATTGTGCTTACCACTTTGCATGAAGGAACAGAAATTAAATCTTTTCAGTCAAATGATTTAATCTAAATGATAGAGGTTAAAAAAGAAGGCATATTATTAACAAAGACCGATTTGGAATTTGAAAATGATGGGGTATTAAATCCCGCAGTAATGCGCGAAGGCGACAACGTTCATCTTTTTTACCGGGCTGTGCGAAAAGGAAATCATTCGAGTATTGGCTATTGTAGGCTGGATGGCCCGTTGACAGTTGCTGAACGGTGGGCTAAGCCTTTCATGGTTCCTAAATTCGAATATGAATCGCATGGTGTTGAAGATGCGCGTATGGTAAAGATTGACGACCTGTTTTATATGACATATACTGGGTACGATGGGACAAATGCCCGAGGGGCTTTAGCTACTTCAAAAGATTTAATGCATTTCGAAAAACAGGGGATCATTGTTCCTCCCATTACGTATGCACAATTTGTATTCCTTGCTGAATCGGCCGGTAAAGTAAACGAAAATTATTACCGTAATCATAAGTTTTACTACCAGAAAGCAGATCCTGACAAAAAAATTATGTTGTGGGATAAAAATGTAATGTTCTTTCCCCGAAAAATTAATGGTAAATTGGTGTTTCTTCACCGTATCAGACCCGGCATCCAAATTGTTTCTATAAATAGCTTAAAGGAACTCAACAAAGAATTTTGGGAAAACTATTTTCTCCTCCTGCAGGAACATATTGTGCTCGACCCTGTTTATGCGCACGAGTCAAGCTACATTGGCGGTGGTTGCCCTCCAATTGAAACAGAACACGGTTGGCTGTTGATTTACCATGGAGTGAAAAAAACTGAAAGAGGGCTTGTATATTCTGCCTGTGCTGGCCTATTGGATTTAAATAATCCTGAAAAAGAAATAGCCCGGTTGCCGTATGCTTTGTTCTCACCTGAATACAAATGGGAATTAAAAGGAGACATGAATAATGTAGTTTTTCCTACCGGCACTGCCTTGTTTGGAAGTACCTTATTTATTTATTATGGAGCGGCGGATTCACATATTGCCTGTGCCTCTGTGAGTTTATCCGCATTATTGGCAGAATTATTAACCTATACTGCGAAAAATGAAAAATAAAACCGTTTTCAATCAGTTGGATAATGGTGTAACCCATTACGAACAATTGTTTGGCGTGAAAAATACAGTAAATCCCATAATTACTCCAATAAAAAGTAAACAAAATTCTATACAAGATCATACCGATGACCTGGCTGAAATCTTGTTTATTACCTCCTATCCACCGAGGGAATGTGGCATAGCAACCTATTCCCAGGATTTGATAAAGGCCCTTAATAATAAATTCAGCAATTCATTTTCCATAAAAGTCTGTGCATTGGAAACAGGAGATGCAAATTATTCATATCCCCGTGAAGTAAAATATATTCTTAATGCATCATTAGCAGCCGAATATCCAAAATTTGCAATAAAAATCAATAAAGACAATCACATTAAAATCGTCTTGATCCAGCATGAGTTTGGCTTTTTTAAATTACAGGAACATGCATTTCTGCAATTTTTATATGAACTTTCAAAATCGGTTGTTATTGTTTTTCATACGGTACTGCCTCATCCTGATGAAGAGTTAAAATCAAAAATAAAAAGTATTGCAGTTATTTGCGAGTCAATCATCGTAATGACCCATAATTCGGCTCAGATTTTAATGGATGATTATGGTGTGCAACAGGAAAAAATATCAGTGATAGCGCACGGCACCCATTTGGTGCCCCATTTAAGTAAAGAATTTTTGAAAAAAAAATATGGATTAAACGGACGGAAAGTCCTTACTACGTTCGGCCTGCTAAGTTCGGGAAAGAGTATTGAAACTACATTAGAAGCATTGCCAGCCATTGTAAAAAATAGCCCTGATATAGTATTTCTGGTAATTGGCAAAACCCATCCCGAAGTTGTGAAATCGGAAGGGGAAAAATATCGGAACAGCCTTGAAGATAAAGTAATACTATATAACCTAACCCACCATGTAAAATTTATAAACAGTTATCTGGCATTGCCGAAATTGCTCGAATATTTACAGCTTACCGATATTTATCTGTTTACCAACAACAATCCTAACCAGGCTGTAAGCGGTACTTTTGCATATGCCATGAGTTGCGCCTGCCCCATCATTTCTACACCTATTCCTCATGCACGGGAAGTATTGACTGAGGATACAGGAATTATTTTTGATTTTCGCAACTCACAACAATTAGCCGATGGCGTTATCCGGTTACTCAATGATGAGCCGTTACGAAAGAATATCAGTTCAAATACCCTGGAGAAAATAGTTTCCACAGCCTGGGAAAATTCAGCCATTGCGCACGCTTTGTTATTCAAAAAAATTGCCGCTGATAAAAATACAATACAGTATAACCTGCCGGCAATCAGCCTGGATCACCTGATAAAAATGACAACCAATGTTGGAATGATTCAGTTTTCAAAAATCAATCAACCTGATATAAGTTCGGGTTATACCCTGGATGATAATGCCAGGGCCCTGATCGCCACATGTATGTATTTCAAATTGACAGGCGATGAAGAGAGTGTATATGACATACAAAAATATCTCAGTTTTATAAAACTTTGTCTGCAACCTGCCGGCGACTTTCTAAATTATGTAGATAAGGATAACAAATTTACCGATCAAAACAAAGTCGCCAATTTGGATGATGCCAATGGAAGGGCGGTTTGGGCTTTAGGATATTTAGTATCATTAACCGGCCTGTTACCCGGTGAAATCATATCAGAGGCCGAAACAATTATTGAAAAATCCCTGCTTCGTATTGGCACGGTGTACTCTACACGGGCTATGGCTTTCGTTATAAAAGGGTTATATTACTATCATAGCACCACAAAGTCTCCGGAAAATCTCGTCCTTTTAAAAACACTCGCCAATCGCATGGTTCAGATGTATAAGCATGAATCGATCGAAAAATGGGAATGGTTTGAGGGTTATCTTACGTATGCCAACAGCATATTGCCTGAGGCCATGCTATATGCCTGGTTGTTGACCGGAGAAACAATTTATAAAGAAATCGCCATATCGTCGTTTGATTTTCTATTGTCACAAACTTTTAATGAAAACGGGATAGAAGTAATTTCCAACAAAAACTGGCTGCAAAAGGGGAAGGAAGCCGGTCATTTTGGCAAACAACCCATTGACGTTGCCTATACCATAATGACATTAAGTGAATTTTACGATGTATTTATGGACGAAGACTACCGCCTGAAAATGGAAACTGCATTTAACTGGTTTTTAGGAAACAACTGGTTACATCAAATTATTTATAATCCATGTACAGGCGGCTGTTACGACGGGCTGGAGGAAACTCATGTGAACCTCAACCAGGGCGCAGAGTCAACGGTTAGTTACCTGATGGCACGATTGACCATGGAAAAGTATAAGGATGTATAATAAAATTCCAAAGTCTGTAGATGTAATCGTGGCTCACCCCGATGATGAAACGTTATCGACAGAAGGGAAAACACTTAGTCATCATTTGCAATTTGACATTAATTCATTAAAGTACAAAGGATTAACCGCCAACCAGGCAAAGGAAAAATTACTTACCGAAGGTTTTAACACGAAACCCGTCGGCAATAGAAACGCTTGGCTCAGCGACAGTTCTATGTACCGACAAAACAGGCACGCTTACCCAAAATAAAAATTATTGCAACAAAGGGAGCTCCTGAAGCCATTTTTGATACAATTAAATAAATTCATGATTGTCGTATACTTTAATAAAATATTTGGGATGGAAAAAACGCCAGCGCCAAAGCAAGAACATAAAAAATCAAAAACTGTTGCGGTTATCGTGGCTCATCCCGATGATGAAACATTATGGGCCGGCGGAACAATACTGAGCCATCCTTCATGGCAGTGGTTTATTGTTTGTCTTTGCCGGGGAAGCGATAAAGAACGTGCCCCCAGGTTTTATAAAGCATTAAAAGTTCTTAAATCAGAAGGGATCATGGGCGATCTTGACGATGGACCTGAACAGAAGGCGTTGGATGGGAAAGAGGTGGAGCGTGCTATACTGTACTTATTGCCCATGAAGCATTTCGACCTTATAATTACCCACAATCCGACCGGAGAATACACAAGACACATCAGGCATGAGGAAGTAAGCAAAGCAGTGATTAAACTCTGGCATGCCGGCAAATTATCTGCCAACGAACTCTGGACTTTTGCTTACGAGGACGGGAATAAGGAATATTATCCCAGGCCTGTCGAAAACGCTTCTATATGCCGCATACTTACGAAACGGATATGGCTGAGGAAATACAGCATAATAACAGAAACGTACGGATTTGAAAAAAGCAGCTTTGAAGCAGAGACTGCACCAAAGGCAGAAGCATTCTGGCAATTCACTGATCCGTACGATGCTAAAAAATGGCTTAATAATAGGAGAGTTTTAACATGAAAGTATTGGTATTATATGATTACCCTCCTTCACCCGGAGGGCTGGCAACCCAGGGAGATCTTCTATACAGGGGACTTCTTGAAATGGGTGTTGATGCCCATGCGGTTCATTTCGAATCGGCACAGGAAAAGGAATGGTACTATCGCTGGTTTGAGCCAGATGTTGTTGTTGGTGTAGGTTATTGGGGTCACACGCCACAATTGGTACTTCACCCGCAACGGTATGGTGTACAGCCGGTACCATGGTTGGTTGCCGACGGTTATATTGCAAACTACCAGGAGGTTTTGAATGCTCTTCCCCTTATACTGGTAACATCGAATTGGGTAAAGGAGATGTATGTCCGCGACGGGATCAATAGCAATAATATTGAAGTATTACCTGTAGGCTGCGATACGGATGCTTTTATCCCTTACAGTAAGGACGACCCGAAAATTTTGGCCGTGCGCGAAGCGCTGGGTATTTCACCCGATCAGTTGATGATCCTCACTGTTGGCGGCGACGCCGCATCAAAAGGCGCACAGGAGGTGATGCAGGCGCTTGCTATCATTGATACTAAAGCGCCCGATTGGAAATATGTCTGCAAAGTATGGCCACAGCCGCGAACCAAGCTTCAAAACCTGGCCGATCTTGAAATGGCGGCACACCTGGGCATTGAAAAAAATGTCACTTATGCAACCAACACTATTTCACGAAATTTCATGCCTTACCTGATTGGAGCATGCGATATATATGCAGCCCCTTCCCGGCTTGAAGGCTTTGGAATGCCTCAATTGGAAGCAGGAGCATGCGAAAAACCGGTTATAGGCATTAAGGCTATGGGAATGCTTGATACACTTGTACATGGCGAAACTGCATTCCTGGCAAATGTAGCACAGAAAATTGTTGTGAACCAGGTAACGCTCGGTGATGAATCGGGCTTTGAAGATCAACATAGAGTGGTATTTAAAAAGCCACGGACAGTGGATTACCGTGCAAATGTTCATGATATTGCCAAGTATTTGTTGATTCTTATGACTGATGCAACGTTGCGGGAAAAAATGGGCAAAGCAGCCAGAGAACGTGTGGTGAAAAATTTTGACTACCGCGTTGTTGCAAGACGGTTTGTACAGATAATGAACGAAAAGATAATGTGCTAATTAGACAATGCAAACTGCAGAGTGGCAAGAGATTGAAGAGGCAAAGAAGGCGGCCCTTGAAGTGTTGCTTCATAATGCACACGGACCATACCATGGCCTTCCACGGACTGCTGGCTGGGGGTATCCGGAGGCGTATACAAGGGATTTGATGTTTTCCATTCTGGGAATTGCTGTTTCTGAGAATGTGAAGCTCATAGAGAGCATTCGGAGAGTATTGGAAACGCTGGCAAAAAATCAGACAGAACGGGGTCACATCCCTTCACTGGTACATGACAAGGAAGACCGTGGGGCTAGTGATACCACTCCATTGTTTTTGCTGGCTGCAGGCATTTTTCGAAAAGTGTCAGGTGAACCGGATTTTCTTAAAGAAGCAGTTGAAAAATCCCTGATCTGGATGGAGTATCAAAGCCCATCGGACCGTTACCTGGTTGCACAGCAGCCAACAAGTGATTGGCGCGATGAACAATGGGTAACCGGATATGGTCTGTTTGTGAACACCTTGGTATATAGCTATCTCCAGCTCCTGGGTCAGCACGAAAGAGCAGACAGGATGCGCCACGAGATGAGTCGGTTTACGATTACCGGCGGAACGGTACACCATCATGTACACGAAGGTCTTGTAGTAAAACATAAGCCTTATTATGCTTTCTGGTCCTATAAAATTCATAGCAGTGAACGGTTCGACCTGCTCGGTAACAGTCTTGCCATTCTCTCCGGAATAGCATCACCCTCGCGGGCTGAGGAAATGATTTCCTGGATCGAAGAGGAGTGCGCAGACATGAGAAAAAGAGGTGAATTGGCAGTTGATCTGCCGCCCAATTTTTTCCCCTTTGTTAAACCTGAAGATCCTGACTGGCATGTTCGATATGCAACATATAACAATCCCGGGGAATACCATAATGGAGGTATATGGCCTTTTATATGCGGGTTTTATGTGGCAGCTTTAGTTGCTGTTAAAAGGTACACGCTTGCCAGGGAAAAGCTTGTGGCGCTTACCCATAGTATAAAAATTTCCAATACCGGGAGCGTTGATTTTGGATTTAACGAATGGCTAAAAGCCCAGGACGGCAAGCCCATGGGGCAGGACTGGCAAACCTGGAGCGCATCGCTTTACCTGTATGCCGTAAAATGCGTTGAAGAAAAAAGAACACCATTTTTTGATGAGATACGCGGTTTTTAAACTGAATCAAAATTATGTTTGGAAACGTATTGGTCCTCATGTTCCCATGCATCAAAAAAGTGTGAATGGTGTAATTTTTTCCCAAAATTATGTAACACATAAGCAGGAGTATGATTGTATATTTAGCAAGTAAATATCACTTAATAATAAAAAAATAATTTAGAAATTGTGAAAACAAACATAGGAATCCCGGGCAACGATATAGAAAAAATTGCAACTCTTCTCAACACCCTGTTAGCTGATGAGTATATGCTTTATACCAAAACCCGGAATGCGCACTGGAATGTCACTGGACCAAATTTCGACGAACTGCATAAGTTTTTTAAAAACCAGTATGTAGAATTAGACGCAATTATTGATGATATTGCAGAACGGGTCCGTTCACTCGGACATTTTGCTTTAGGTTATCTGATGGATTTCCTGAGTGTTACACATTTGAACGAAGAAAATTACGACTTTAGTAATTCAAAACAAATTATTCAAACACTGTTCAACGACCACGAAACCATTATTCGCATTATTCGAAATGACATCACGCCTATTTCCAAAAAATACAAAGACCTTGGCACAGCCAATTTTATGACAGGTTTGATGGAGCAACACGAAAAAATGGCCTGGATGCTCAGGTCATTCTTAACTTAACCTGATTCCAAATAAAACACATGACTTTCGTAGACTATTATAAAATATTAGGTCTAGATAAAACGGCAACGCTAAAGGACATCAAAAATGCCTACCGGAAATTAGCCAGAAAGTATCACCCCGATTTAAATCCGAATGATAAAGATGCCAAAAAGAATTTTCAGCAGATCAATGAAGCAAATGAAGTATTGAGCGATCCCGAAAAACGGAAGAAATACGATCAATACGGAAAGGATTGGCAACATGCTGATCAATTTGAAAATGCTAAACAGTATCAGGAACAATCGTCAAATGCGCGTGGGGCAAGGTATTCCGGTACACAATCCGAAGGGGATTTTTCAGATTTTTTTGAATCCATGTTTGGTGGGGCAGCAGGCGCCGGCAGAAGCAGACAGGTGAAATACAGAGGAGAAGATTACAATGCGGAGTTGCATCTCGATCTCATCGATGCATATAAAACCCACAAAAAAACGTTAACGGTAAACGGGAAAAATATAAGAATAACTATCCCTGCCGGAATTGAAAATGGACAAACAATTAAAATTTCAGGGCATGGAGGCCCTGGAATAAATGGTGGACCGAATGGTGATTTATATATTACATTTTCAATAGCCAATCACCCCCAAATTAAACGATTGGAAAATAATTTATATACTACGGTAGATTTAGATTTTTACACAGCCGTGTTGGGAGGTGAAATCACAATTGATACCTTAAACGGAAAAGTAAAACTAAAGGTAAAGCCTGAAACTCAAAATGGAAGTAAAATAAAATTAAAAGGTAAGGGATTTCCTGTTTATAAAAATGAAGCGCAATTTGGAGATTTATATGTAACCTATGTCATTAAAATTCCAACAAATTTAACGGATAAGCAAAAAACATTATTTACCGAATTGTCTAAATCGTAAATGTTAAAATGCGAACCATGCAAACAGAAAATTTAATAGCCGTAAATGAATTCTGTATCAACCACAACATTGAGATTTCATTTATCAGTTCATTACAACAGACCGGATTGATAGAAATTACTACCATTAAAGAAACAGGGTTTATTGATGCAGGCCAGCTTCAGCAATTAGAGAAATTTATTCGCTTATATTACGAGTTGGATATTAACCTGGAAGGTATTGAGACCGTCACTCATTTGTTACAACGAATAATCTCAATGCAGGATGAAATTATTGCGCTCAGAAACAGGCTTCGTCTTTATGAAATAAATGAATAAGATGAGGCGGATATGACGTTTTTAGGGTTTCTCACTCTTTTTGACCCGCCAAAGGCAAATATCACTGACACCATTGCCAGCCTGAAGAAACTTGGTGTTTCACTCAAAATTATCACTGGCGATAACAATAATGTGTACCCTGAATCTATATAACCTTTTTGAAGTAACAACAGCCAACCCGGCCTGGCCCTAATGCGGTGGGCTTTTTGTTTTTAGCAACCCTGAAAATGTGTGAATGATGTAACTTTTTACTTTAATTGTGTAACACTTTCCGAAATTAATGGGCTCACCTTTATATTGTGAAAATAAATTTACAACTAAAAAATCAATTAAGATGAAAAAAAAATTACTACTTATCATGGCCGTTATCCTGTTATGTTTCCCGAAGGTAATTTTCGGACAGGCGATTAACTTAGGCGCAGCCTCCAATTTTGTTCTCTTCACTTCTGCCGGGGCAGTGGGCGACAATGCAAGTTCACATTCACATCTTACAGGTGATATAGGCTATGAAACGAGCGGCGCCATTACCGGCTTCGGGAATGTGAATGGTGTGATGCACCCTGGTGTTGATGCCGCAACCACGGCAGGTGGGTTAGCTCTACTGAGTGCCATCGCCCAGATAAATACAACCGCTGCAACGATATTCCCCCCTTCAGGTTCACTTGGAAATGGGGATGTCTTTACTCCTGGTGTATACTCTGTTACAGGTGACGCAACATTGACCTCAGACCTTATTTTAGATGCTGAGGGAGATCCCAATGCTGAATTTATTATTAAAATTTCGGGAACTTTTAGCGCAAACGCGAATTCAAAAGTAAAATTGATCAATGAAGCGATGGCATGTCATGTATTCTGGCAAGTAGGTGGTGTGGTAAGCATGGCTTCGGGAGCTACCATGAGAGGAAATATTATCGGGGGTGCTGCCATTAACATGGCCACAGGTGTTACACTTGAAGGAAGAGCGCTTACCACTGTCGGAGCTATTACTATTGACGGAATCACGGCATATACTCCGATCGGTTGCGGTAGCCCTTATCTTACCGGACCACCTGCTCCTGATCTTGCCTCCGCTGCTTGCTATACGATATTTTCAAGTAATGGAGCACTTGCAAATACACCTGTAACGACTTCCATAGGTGATGTTGGAAATAATGGCGGCGGTTCAATTACCGGCTGGACTGCTGGGGATGTAACAGGTACTCTTCATCCCATTCCGGATGCTTCTACAGCACAATGTGCAGCCGATTTGCTTAATGTCTATAATTATCTGAACACGCTGCCTTATGATATTGAGCTGCTGTATCCTGCACAGTTTGGAAGTAGCCTGGTTCTTACACCACATACTTACCTCATGAACGCTGCTGCAACATTTACAGATACACTTTACCTCAATGCACAAGGTAATGCAAATGCTGTATTTGTTATCCAGATAAACGGTGCCCTTTCAACAAGCACTTATGCAAAAGTTGAATTGATAAATGGAGCGCAGGCGAAAAATGTGTTTTGGATGGTTCAAGGTGCAGTGGACATAAACAACTATTCTGTTTTCAGGGGAACGATAGTCGTCCCCGTCGGCGCGATCAACTTAGTAAATACAGGAGTTGTACTTGATGGCAGAGCCCTTACAATGGATGGCGCTATAACGACTGCGGGATTAGCTGCCGCCATGCCTCCCGGTTGCGGCATTACTGCCCCAAGCATTACGGCACAACCTACCGATCAAACAGCATGCGCTGGAAGTTCAGTAAGTTTTTCGGTAACTGCAACAGGGACAGGTCTTACATACCAGTGGAGAAAAGGAACTTTAAACTTAACCGACGGAGTAAATATTTCAGGAGCGACTTCTGCAATACTTACTATTAATTCTGTGAATATCTCCGATGCTGCATCAGACTATAATGTGGTTATCACTGATACATATGCATCTAATGTGACTTCAAATAATGTTTCTTTAGTAGTTAACCCGCTGCCAATAGCATCAATAATTACAGCAGGCGTAGCAACAACATTTTGTGAAGGTGATAATGTTATACTTTCAGGAAATAGTGACGGAACATGGAGTAACGCAGCAACAGCAGCATCAATAACTGTAAC
>JALNZE010000001.1 GCA_023229465.1 Chitinophagaceae bacterium | reverse complement strand
ACACAAAGGATGATGGTAAATAATAATGATCGAAAAAAGGTAGCCCCTATGGGGCAAAGAAAAATATCCCGTAGGGATAACCGCTCTGTAGCAACATGATGCGGGAGAAGATGTAAGATGCCCCTTAGGGGCTACCCAAAGGATGATGGTAAATAATAATGATCGAAAAAAGGTAGCCCCTATGGGGCAAAGAAAAATATCCCGTAGGGATAACCACCCTGTAGCAACTTTCAATATATGGATAGCCGGAGTGAGTATTTAATGTCAGAGAGTGGGTGGTTTGCGGTTCTCAATGTACATATCGAGGCCGGTATATTTACCATTCACTTTTTTCAGCAGGGAGGTATCTACATAACCATATTTCTTCTGGATATTCATGGAGTCGTTGTGGGTGTAGGTGATCATGATCCACTTGTCTGTGTCGAGCGACAGGTTTTTTTTGATGGATATAAGGCTGTTGTTGGTTTCCGCTGTAATGGAATAGGAGCCCCTGGGAAATTTACGGGAACCCAGCTCCTGCAAACCGGGTTTGATGGTGTTGTTGAGGGTTTCCCCCGGTTCGCCTTCTATATTATTGGTAATGGATACATTGAGGGGAATGTCCAGACCGCTTTCATTATTAATGATCAAATGGGCCATGGGGCGGGATGAGCTGCAGGCTGAGAATACAACTGCACAGAGCAGGGTAACAGGAAATAATACGCGTGTGCGCATACGGATATTGGTTTTAAATGCATTACAGAAACGCCGCAAAAAAGCAGTGAAAGAAAAAAATTTCAACTACTTATTTAGGCGGCTTACTTAATATTGACCCCGGTAAAGCAATAATCGTTGCTTCTGTTATCATTTATTTTCTGAAGTGCCGTTTTTCTCCGGCACTTTCTCCATAAAACGGTAAAAATGCAGCAGGTTTGCACGGTCAGGGGTGGTATTGTAGTGTTTTTTGTTGGTTAGGCATACTTCTACACAAATTGACTAAAGTCATTTTTGGCTGCTGCCAGTGTGTAGATTTTTAAAAAGTAACTCAATACTTCGGTGCACTTTTGGGTGTAAGGGAACCTATAATTCGATTTAAAATAATAAAATACATTTTATTACAGTAATCATCCATTTTTACATCCTGCCTTAAACAAATCATTTCAGTTTTACTGTCCTTGTACCCCCAACTCCTAACTCCCAACTCCTAACTCCCAACTCTTTCCACCTTCCCTCTTCCCGAAAATTTCGTGCTATTAAAAATAGTAGCCATCATTTTCTAAAATACTACGTTTACGCATAGCTCTTAAGCATCAGCGGTAAAGCTTACCTGCTTCTTTACCGGGAAGTAAAACAATGGTTATCTTGTACTAATTAAAAGCCTGTTATATGTCTGAAGAGATACTCCCGCAATTAACTGCCATGCGCCGCTATTTTGAGAGCGGTGTTACCAAACCCTATGCATTCCGTAAACAACAATTACTCGTTTTAAAAAAGGCAGTGATAGCGCATGAGTCAGAGATATATGAAGCATTATACACCGATCTGAAAAAAAGTAAAGAAGAATGCTGGGTAACAGAGAACGGTTTTTTTCTGGCAGAACTAAATGATACCATCAGCCATTTACGTGAATGGATGGAACCGGAATCGGTGTCTACCAATTTACTCAACCTGCCTTCCGGCAGCAGGGTATTGCGTGAGCCATTGGGTGTGGTACTGGCCATTGGTCCGTGGAACTATCCCTTGCAATTATTATTCACGCCTTTATTGGGCGCGATAGCTGCCGGTAATTGTGTGGTACTCAAACCCAGTGAGTTTGCGCCGGCTACTGCCGCTGTGATGCAGAAAATAATTGAAGCCAGTTTTACCAATGACTATATTCTGTTTGTACCCGGCGATGGCGCCACTGTTATCCCCAATATGATGAACCATTTTACATTTGATCATGTATTTTATACAGGAAGTACCGTTGTTGGCAGGATCATTTATAAAATGGCTGCCGAAAAATTAGTGCCGGTTACTTTGGAGTTGGGAGGAAAAAGTCCTTGTGTGGTTGAAAGCGATGCCAATATCAATATTGCTGCCAAAAGAATTGCGATGACCAAATTTTCCAATGCCGGACAAATGTGTGTGGCGCCGGATTATGTGTTGGTGCATGCTTCTCAAAAAGAGGCATTGGTGGCAGCGTTAAAAAACAGGATCGTTCAGTTCTTTGGCGATAAACCGGAAGAGAATGAGAACTATGGCAAGCTCATTAACGAAAAACAATTTGACAGGGTAGTGAAGTATCTCAGCCAGGGTAACCTGATTCATGGGGGCCGCTACAACAAAGAAACTTTGTTTATTGAGCCCAGTTTACTGGATGGTGTTAGCACAGAATCTGCTATCATGAAAGATGAAATATTTGGTCCGGTGTTACCCATTCTCAGTTTCAATACAACAGAAGAGGCCTTGGCCATTATTGCCAAGAATCCAAACCCATTGGCATTTTATATTTTCACATCGAATACTATGAAAGAAAAATTATGGTTGGATGCAGTACCTTCCGGTGGGGCCTGTGTAAATAATACGAGCTGGCATTTAACCAATCCCAACCTGCCTTTCGGCGGCAGAGGATTTAGTGGATTGGGGGCATATCATGGCAGGTATTCTTTTGAAACATTCAGTCATAAAAAAGCAGTGATGAAAACGCCTACCTGGTTTGATCCTGCTATGAAGTATCCGCCATTGAAAGGGAAGCTGGGGATTTTTAAATGGATTATCAGGTGAGGAGGAATTGTTTTCTGCGGTGATAAGAACTTTAAAAGTACTGAGTGCTCAAAAAAAGTTATACAGGACATTTCTCATGATAGTTGATCAATTCAATCGGTGTTCGATCAATCGTAAATCCCTCATATTTTACTTTCACTTCATTTAATACTTCTTCCACTTCTTCCATTGTTTGTAAAGTAACCAGTCGGCTCCGGAAGTCTTTAATATTAGGGAGGCCTTTCAAATAATTAGCATAATGCCTGCGCATTTCATTGATGCCTGCAATCGGTCCCTTCCATTCGAGTGATTTTCGTAAATGTTTCCGGCATACTTCTACTCTTTCTTCAAGTGTAGGCGGGGCAAGTAATTCGCCGGTGGCCAGGTAATGTTTGATCTCGCGGAAGATCCATGGATAACCAATAGCCGCCCTTCCGATCATGATACCGTCAACTCCAAAACGGTTTTTATACTCCAGCGCTTTTTGCGGACTATCTATATCTCCATTACCAAATATCGGAATCTGTATGCGCGGATTATTTTTCACTTTCGCTATCAGGGTCCAGTCAGCTTCGCCTTTATACATCTGCGAGCGGGTACGTCCGTGAATGGCCAGCGCTTTAATACCGGTATCCTGTAAACGTTCGGCTACTTCTTCAATATTTTTGGTGTTATCATCCCAGCCTAATCTTGTTTTTACCGTTACGGGTAAATGGGTGCTTTTTACAACGGCTTTGGTTAGTCTAACCATCAGGTCCACGTCTTTTAATACACCGGCACCGGCACCTTTCGTCACCACTTTTTTTACCGGGCATCCAAAATTAATATCAACCAGGTCTGGATTTACGGCTGCAACAATTTTAGCACTCAGGGCCATAGCGTCTTCATCGCCACCAAATATCTGGATACCGATTGGGCGTTCATAATTATAAATGTCCAGTTTATGACGGCTTTTCATCGCATCGCGGATCAGTCCCTCACTGCTGATGAACTCTGTATACATCAGGTCGGCGCCATTATCTTTGCACACGGCACGGAAGGGCGGATCGCTTACATCCTCCATAGGTGCCAGCAATAAAGGGAAATCTGGTAATACTATATCGCCTATTTTAACCATATTGTGCCTGTAACGGGTGTGTAAGGAAACGGCTTTTTACCTTTTATCCTTTCACAGTCCTTTCAATTTTAAAGAAGTTGCAAATTTACAATCTTATTTTTCAATAGCATGAGCCAAAGGTCTACGATTAATTATCCGCTTCAGTTCGCTTTTTTATTGGGGTTGATGGGTGTTTTTATTGTGTTGACAGCTTTTCTGGTGCCTTTTATAGGTAGCCTGTGGATGGAGGTACCGTTTATGCAGGTAACCGACCGGCTGAACAGGCCTGAAAATATCCATATTTCGAGGGTATTGAATACGCTGGCGTCTTTAATGGTATTCTTATTGCCTGCCTTGTTCCTGGCGAGGATACTGAGTAAACAACCGTTTACACAGCTGGGTTTTAATACAGCCATCAGCAGGAAACAGGTTTTTTGGATATGCCTGATCCTGTTTGCAGGTATCATGCTCAGTGGTGCATTGGGCGAACTGAATGAAAAAATGCCTATTCCGGCCAAATGGTATGTTAAAGCCAGGGCCCTGGAAGAGGCATACAAAGCGGCTATGCTGTCGATGGCTACCATGAAAACGCCACTTGATTATGTGCTTACTTTAGGGGTATTGGCTGCGGCCCCTGCATTGTTTGAAGAAGTATTGTTCAGAAGCGGCTTTCAGCAGGTATTTATTGGCTGGACAAACAATAAATGGGCAGGCATCCTCATTGCCAGTATTGTATTCAGCGGTTTTCATTTTTCTTATTTTGGATTTTTACCAAGGGTGGCATTGGGGGTGCTGTTGGGATTGATTTTTTATTACAGTAAAAATATCTGGCTGAGCATCTTCCTGCATTTTCTAAACAATGCTTTCGTGGTAACCCAATTATATATTGCTTCGGGAATGGGTAAGTCGCTCAGTAAAACAATGGATGAGCGTATTCCTTTCTGGTGGGGTATTATCGCGGTACTATTACTGTTTGTATTTTTCCGTTCTTTTAAAAAAGAGAGCGATCTTGTATTGGCTAATAGGGAAAATAAACCAAACCTGATATTCTGATGGCATCCTGGCAAAAAATTTATGCGACCCGTAACCCTGCTGAAGCCAGTATTATACAGGGCATGCTGGAAGAAAATGAGGTACCGGTGCAGATCATGAACAAGCAAGACAGCAGCTATCTCAACTTTGGGGATATTGAACTCTATGTGCCCGGGCATTTGATGGAAATGGCGAAGCGGCTGTTAGAGAAGACCCCATTGCATGAATGATGTGCCTTAAAAAACATCTCCATCAACTCCTTATTGTATTTGGTGATCTTCCCCATACATTCGTACTTCGTATTTCAACAATGCTACCTGCTTTATGGCTTTTAATCTGCAAATATTCAGAACCCGTACACTAACAGCGATTGTGTTTGTGATGGTGATGTTGTTTGGGCTATTGTGGAACCAGTGGAGTTTTCTGCTATTGTTTTCTATTATTCATATTGGATGCTGGGTAGAGTACCAAAAACTGGTAGGCCAGATAGATAAAGATTACCAGGAAATCAGTTTCTTTCATCAGTATGGAATACTGTTTGTGGGATGGGGTTTACAGCTATGGATGACCAATGAGTTGTACCAGATAGGCCAGATCAGTATCCAGGTAGCAGGCCAGTGGATGTTTTTAATAGGTTTTCTGTTATTTATAGCTGGAGATTTTTTATCCCGCAAAGAAATTACACCGCGTTTATGGGCGTATTCTATGCTGGGGCTTGTTTATATTTCTTTAAGCTGGGGATTGATGATGCGTTTATGGAGCAACCTGCATCAAACAGTTTTTGCCGGGGAGAACTGGCTATTGCCGGTATTACTGATCGCTTCTATCTGGCTAAATGATACAATGGCTTACCTGGTTGGGTCTTTCATAGGAAAAACACCCTTATCGCCCATATCACCCAAAAAAACATGGGAAGGAACCATTGGCGGCGCAATATTAACAGTACCGGCAGTTGTGCTAACAGGCTTTTATGCGTTTCATCTTCCCTTCAAACCTTTGTTACTCATTTCCGTCACCGCCACCATAGCGGGTACTGCAGGAGATCTTTTTGAAAGTAAGCTCAAACGCTTAGCCGGTGTTAAAGACAGCGGCCGGATCATGCCCGGGCATGGTGGTTTTCTGGATAGGTTTGATTCATTACTGGTGGCCACAACTGTGTGTTGGATTATTTTTTACCTGTTTTATTGAGATAGGTAGTCTTTCAATATTCCGTTTTACATTTGCTGTTCAAATAGCTACCATGACCATTCATAGAGAAGGGTATAAAACGATTGCCATTACCGCTTTGATTTTCGGCTTATTCAATGTGGTTTCATTTACTTTTTTAAGCGCCTCCATTCCATGGCTTGCCCTGGCTTTATTTGTGATAACATTGGGCCTGTTTTTATTTATTGTATCTTTTTTTCGTATCCCCAACAGGGCATTTACCATCAATGATAAGCAGATTATCTGCCCGGCAGATGGCAAAGTGGTGGTAATCGAAGAAGTAACAGAGGTAGAATATTTTAAAGACAAACGCATCCAGGTAAGCATTTTTATGAGTCCGGCTAATGTGCATGTGAACAGGAACCCGATGAGTGGAGAGGTAATCTATAATCAATACCATAGGGGTAAATATTTAGTAGCCTGGCATCCTAAATCATCCACTGAAAATGAAAGATGGAGTATGGTAACCCGAAACAGTTACGGCGAAATCTTATACAAGCAAATTGCCGGGGCACTGGCTAAGAGGATCTGTAATTATACCAAAGTGGGTCAGCAGGTAAAACAAGGAGACGAATATGGGTTTATCAAATTTGGCAGCCGGGTAGATGTACTGTTACCACTTACTGCCAGGGTAAAGGTAACCCTTAACCAGGTGGTAAAGGGTGGGGTGACTGTTTTGGCTAGCTGGGAGTGAGGGTGGGTTTGGAGTTAGGAGTGGGGGGAGGGTGATGGTGTAAATTTGGCGCCGTTGGTATATTTTAACATACCTGAAAGCGTAACAAGCCATTTTTGTATTATTTTCATTGCTGATAATTTTACTAATTAAAACGAACAAGTATGAAAAAACTATTTCTGTTAGCTACCGCTGCTTTCTTATTTACAGGCTTTGCCTTTTCAAATGAAGGGGATGGTAAAAAATGTGCCAAAGGAAAAGAGTGCCACAAAGACGGTAAAGATAAAAAGGATTGTAAGGACATGAAAGATTGCAAAGACATGAAGGATTGCAAAGACATGAAGAAAGACACGAAAGCCACTAAAACAACGGCTAAAGAAGCCACTAAAGCTGTTGCAAAAGCATAGTTTTTCAGAACATATGTATAAGCCCTGTATTTTGCGGGGCTTTTTTTATGCAGTTACTCAGAGAATATTTTCCAGTTCTTTCAAGTGATATACGGTAAAGGTTGGCTTCACATGCGGCGTAATATGCAGGTGGTTTACAAATATGGTATCCATGCCTGCATTAATGCCACCTTGTATATCTGCATCCAGGTTATCTCCGATCATGATGCTTTCGGCAGTAATAGCGCCGGCCCTGGCCAGAGCATAATCAAATATTTCTTTATTAGGCTTCAGGCTACCACTGGCTTCTGAGGTAATTACCTGTTCAAAAAAAGGGTGCAGGTTGGCATTTTGAATTTTATGGCGCTGTACCGTTTCAAATCCATTGGTTACTAAATGCATCCGGTATTTTTTTTCTTTCAGGTATTTCAAAATCTCCAGCGTATAAGGGAAGAGGCTTTTTCTGGTAGGCAGGTATTCCAGGAACTGTATACCCAATTGCCTGGCCAGTGGCTCATCCGCCAGTTTAAAATCAAGCAAAGCCAGCCACATCCTTTTCCAGCGTAATTCATCCTGTTTTATGAAACCCTTTGTATACCGGTCCCATAGGCGGTGGTTATGGTAACTGTATCTTTCAAAAAATTGTTCAAAACCGGGTACCCCCTTTGCTTCCAGTGAATGGGTAATATAAAGTTCTGCAAGGGTTTGTTTGGCATTGGTCTCAAAATCCCAAAGCGTATGATCCAGGTCAAAAAATAAGTGCTGATACTTCATCTCACAAAATACGAACAAGGAACCAGTGGCCTCTAAAATGATAAACAAAAATTATTCATCCCCCCTAAATCGTACTTTTAACTCCAAACTTCCAACTTCTAACTCCCAACTAATGATAGTCCTCATCACCGGTGCATCCAAAGGAATTGGCAAAGCCATCGCGGCAAAATTTGCCGAAGCGGGTCATACATTATTGCTCTGCAGCCGTGGCGATAAACAATTGTATGATACTGTATCCATGTTACAAACGCAATACCCGCAATGTACCATAAAAGCGAAACCGGTTGATATGCGTGTGAAGGAAGAGGCTAAGGCGTTTGGCGTTTGGAGTCTGGAGTCTGGGGCGCCGGATATCGTGATTAATAATGCGGGACAATTTCTACCGGGTAGTATTTATGAAGAAGGGGATGGTGTATTAGAGCAAATGATTGAGGTGAATTTGTATAGCGCGTATCATCTTACCAAAACAGTATTACCTGCTATGATTGCTGCCGGGCGCGGACATATTTTTAATATCTGCTCCATCGCCTCATTGCAGGCCTACGCTAATGGTGGCAGTTATAGCATCAGTAAATTTGCACTGTTAGGGTTTAGTAAAAACCTGCGTGAAGAATTAAAACCACATGGCATTAAGGTAACGGCTGTTTGTCCGGGTGCCACCCTTAGCGCCAGCTGGGATGGATTTGAAATAGACACGCAACGCATTATGGAAGCTGAGGATATAGCTAAAATGGTGTATGCCGCTTCGCTGTTATCTCCACAGGCAGTAGTGGAAGATATTATTATGCGCCCATTGTATGGAGACCTCTAAGTTATTTGGCTATGGTGCGTTATCAACAGCCTGGCCGGCAACCTGATTAATGAAACAGGGCAGGTAACAATTCCTTCACACACAAATCACAATAGCTTAACACTATTCTAACATTGACTTCATACTACAGGGGGAATTTTGCTAAACCTCCACAATGGAAAGACGTCCGGTTGATGTTGTAGTAATGAGCGATCTTCATTTAGGCACTTTTGGCTGTCATGCCCAGGAAATCGTTAACTATCTCAAAAGCATACGGCCCCAGATACTTGTTTTAAATGGTGATGTGATAGATATCTGGCAATTCAATAAAAGATATTTTCCTGTGGCACATATGCAGGTGTTTAAAGAGATCATGAATCTGCTGAGCAAAGGAACCCGCGTTATTTATATTACCGGAAATCATGATGAGGCCCTTCGCCGCTATAGCGATATTGAAATGGGTAATTTTCAATTAACCGATAAAGTAGTGATGGAGATTGATGGTAAAATGACCTGGATTTTTCATGGTGATGTATTTGATGCAACCACTAAAGGGAGTGCAAAATTATTAGCTAAGCTGGGCGGACATGGATATGATTTGTTGATACATATCAACAGCTTTATCAATCTGTGCCTGAAGGCCATGGGTAAAGAAAAAATGAGTTTCAGCAAGAAAGTAAAAAACAGCGTTAAAAAAGCAGTGGCATGGATCGGCGATTTTGAACAGACTGCCGCTGAATTGGCTATCGAGAAAAAATATGATTATGTAATCTGTGGGCATATACACCAGCCACAGAAAAGAAAAGTGGTTACCAAAAACGGCAGTGTGATGTATCTGAACAGTGGCGACTGGATAGAAAATTTAACGGCACTGGAATACCATCAGAACGACTGGACAATTTACCAGTACGATGAAAAAGAATTCGCTTCATCAAGTACACCGGTAGTATCGATGGATAAAAAATTGCCAGAGTTAAATGTGATCACTAATGAAGTTGCTTTATTTCTTCACTCTTTAGCAATGCCGGTATGAAGATATTATATTCAGTACAAGCCACCGGTAACGGTCATATCAGCAGGGCCATGGAACTGATGCCCTGTTTGCAACAATACGGAGACGTGGATGTTTTTTTGAGTGGAAGCAATAGTCACCTGCAACCTCAGTTACCCGTTAAATACCGGAGTAATGGGCTTAGCTTATTTTATGGTAATACGGGCGGCCTGGATTACTGGCGCATGTGGAAAGAGTTGAATCTGAAACGTATTTTGAAAGAGGCGAAAGGATTACCGGTAGAAAAGTATGATATTGTTTTAAATGATTTTGACAGTATTACTACGATGGCCTGCCGTTTTAAGAAAGTACCCAGTATTGGTTTTGGTCACCAGGCGAGTTTTCAAAGTAAGCATACACCACGAGGCAGGAAAAAAGATATTGCGGGAGAATTTATCTTACAACAATATGCCAAAGCTACCGAGTATGTGGGCCTGCATTTTAACCCCTATGATAATTTTATTTATTCCCCGGTTATTAAACAGGAGATATTGCAGGCAACAGCAACTGATCAGGGACATATTACCGTGTATCTTTCTCATTACAGTGATGAAGTGGTATTGAAAGCATTGCATAATGTAAGAGATATACGCTTTGAAGTATTTTCAAAAAAAGTAAAACAGCCTGTGGTATCTGCGAATGTTACTTTATTGCCTATTAGCAATGAAGGGTTTACGCAGAGCCTGATTCATTCACATGGTGTAATTACCGGCGCTGGATTTGAAACACCGGCAGAAGCTTTATATCTTGGTAAAAAATTATTGGTATTGCCTATCAGGGGTCAATACGAACAGCTTTGTAACGCGGCTGCATTGAAAGATTTTAATGTGGTGGTGGTAGATCAGTTGTCTGCTGATTTTCATACAAAGGTTACTAATTGGTTAGCTACCGCAAATACCAAAAAACTTTTTTTATCCCAGGATACTTTTCAAATTGTTCAGATAGCCATTGAAAAAGGAAGGGCCTTGCAGGGTAGTAATTCTTCTTATAACCAGCACCCGCTTACTGAAGACGATTTACTGGCAATGTATTAAAACCAATTTAAATTTTCATTTGTCATCCCTCCGCGTTTAACCCATGTAGCGCAGAGTTAGTGCAGCGGGTTACCATTTGTCTTCTTCGGGAATATCATCTGCCTGCCTGAACTGTTGTTTTGATTTTATTTTCTGCAGTTGCCTTTCAATAATTAAAGCTGCAATTATTTTTCCCGCATCTTCATTTTGTATCTCATCAAGCATTTTCCGTAATTTGGCTTCATTGATATCCAGGCGATACAACAAGTTTAGGAGACCTGTAAAATCGCGCTGGATCATATCGTTTACCCAGGCCGCTAATTCATCAGCCGAAAAACGTTCCCAGGGTTGTAATTCGTTTGGCATGGTATAAAAGAAAGAGTTTCAACTCAGAGAAATGGTTATCCTATTGCTTTACTAAGATCTTCTATCAAATCATCCGCATCCTCAATACCAATACTCAACCTGATCAAAGTATCGCTTAGTCCGTTTTCCAGTCTTTTTTCGCGTGGGATAGATGCATGTGTCATGGAGGCCGGATGATTAATCAGGCTTTCCACACCACCCAGGCTTTCTGCTAACGAAAATAGTTTAGTAGAGGACAATACTTTTTTGGCAGCATCCATGCTATCATCTTTCAGTTCAAAAGAGAGCATGCCTCCAAAATCGCGCATTTGTTTTTTAGCAATAGCATAATTCGGATGATCTTCAAAGCCACACCAATACACTTTGGCGATTTTTGGTTGTTTGCGTAGCCAATGCGCAATTACGCTTCCATTCTCACAATGGCGCTGCATACGGATATGCAGGGTTTTAATTCCACGCAATACCAAAAAACAATCCATTGGGCCTGGTACAGCGCCACAACTTTTTTGTATAAAATATAATTGTTCCCTTAATTCCGCATCATTCATCATCAGGCAACCCTGTATTACATCACTATGGCCCCCCAGGTATTTAGTGGCAGAGTGCATAACTATATCAGCGCCAAAATCCAAGGGGTTTTGCAGGTAGGGAGAGGCGAATGTATTATCAACACATAACAAGGCTTTGGCTTCTTTGGCAATAACGGATACTGCCGCTATATCAGTAATATTCATCAATGGATTGGTAGGTGTTTCTATCCAGATGAGTTTGGTATTGGGTGAGATGGCATTGCGTATGTTGGCTACATTAGTTGTATCAACATAAGTAAACTGAATACCAAACTTCGCGAAAATTTTAGTAAATAAACGATAGGTACCTCCATACATATCATTGGCGGCAATTACTTCATCACCCGGAGATAATAATTTGATCACCGCATCGGTAGCGGCAACACCACTTGCAAATGCAAGGCCAAATTTTCCGTTCTCTATCTGTGCATAAGCGTCTTCCAATGCTTTTCTGGTGGGGTTCTGGCTGCGGGCATATTCATAGCCTTTATTAACACCAGGCGCTTCCTGTACATAGGTAGAAGTCTGATAGATGGGTGTCATGATCGCACCGGTAGAAGGATCGGGTTCTGTTCCGGCATGGATATATTTTGTAGCAAGTTTCATCATAAATAATTTAGTTGGATATAAGTGAGATAGGTAAAGTAACTTTTAGGTTATCCCATAAAATAATCAGGTTGGCGCCGGTTTTAATTTCATCAAAAAACATCGTAAAGGCTTCTATATTTTCAGTTGTTTTAGTCACTTGAATATCTGTTCGTAACAGATCTTTTTTACTGTCGTATGCATAATTGCCCCAGGAATAATTATCCCTGTTAACAATAAGGGTCCATTTATTTTCAGTTGGAATGCAATATAAAGTATAACGCCCTTTTGGCACCATTTTTCCTGCGATGCGTACATTTTTGTAAAACTCTATTTCTGTTGCCTCATTGGCCCCCAGCCGCCATAATTCAGCATACTTTAAAATGCCTCCAAAAAGTACCCTGCCATTTTGAAAAGGCCTGCTGTAGATGAGCCTTGCAACAGGCATATCTTTTGCTTTGCCACTAATTTTTAAGATTGGGTAATTAGCCGGCCAATAGCTCATATCCATTGGCGATTTATCCAGCTCAGTTGGCGTTTGCTGGGCCCGGGTGCCAAATGCAAAGATCAGTAGCAGCAGGCTGAGGAATAATTTCATGCAGTAAGTTTTCTCAAAGATAAATGCTATTATCTTACCAGCTCTTCGAATTGTGCCCCTGCAAATTTCTTTACTTCCGGAAAGAATACATCATACTGTTGCCTGAGTTCACTATAGTGTTTTGTGAAAAGGGCAAAAACAGGTGAAGCATCAGTTAAGTATCGGGCTCTTTTTACCAGTCCCCCAAAACTGTGCTCAATACCCCGGGTAAACCGATAATTGTACAGCCAGTCATGGGTAGTCATAAAAGGCAGTATCCTCGCAAAATTCTCCGGTAATAAATGCGCCTGGGCGGATAGGTGAAGATAAACCTGTGCCGAAAAATCTTTCGATGCCGATGCGGTTAGTTCACGTGTATCCAATGCGAGAAAATGGTCGTATACGATATCCATAAAAGCGCCGGCATAGAGCCCAACGGCTGGTTTAAAATAATGTTTACCCTCTTTGGTAGCCGGGTGCTGATCAGTAAAACCGTCTATCGCCCTGTGTAACTGTATGCCTTTTTGAATGGGCAGGGGATAATCAAATTGTTTTTTCCCTTTCACAAAATCACTGATCATATTCCCCACAAGAATATCGGGATGGTTGAATGAGAGATAAGCGTGGGCGAGATAATTCATAGCAGCAATGATGGAATAAAAGAATAGTAAAAAAATGTCAGTTAGCGCTGGAAGCCTTGTTTACAGAAGTCCTCAGATGTAATAAAATCCGCCTCCTTTTTCAGATCTTTTATCAGCCGGTTTAATCGTTCCAGAAGGGGTGAGCCATTGAGTCGTTTGGCGAAACCGGGCAACCCATAATTCCCTATATCCGTAAACTCCCAGGGATGAAAATACAGGCAGAGATACCCGTCTTTTTTCAGGGTTTGCAGCGCAAATAATTTGAATATAGGATAAGGCAGATTTTTAAAACTCAACCAGAATAGCGGTAGCCGGATAAAAGGAGATACCGATGCAGGTATGCGTGTAAGACCTTGTTCGGTATAAAGGGTTCTTGGTAAATGAAAGTTATTGTAACGACCGGGCAAATAAGTAGGGTTGATGGATGAATCATAAGCATACCCCGCTTTTTGTACCGCAGTAACGGATACTTCCCGCATCCTCGGCATACGAAGTCCGGTAATGGTTTTTCCGGTTATTTCCTGTAGCTTATTTTTTGATTCCAGTAAATGCGTCTCCTCAAAAACAGAATGATAAAAAGTATGAGAGGCAATTTCATGCGTATCGGATAGCTGTTTGATAGCCTGTGGATACTGCATGGCAAAATTAGCTGTGGTAAATAAAGTAGATGCAACGGATACATCCTGTAAAATGGGTTGAATCGCATCCAGCCCTTTTTTACCTATCAGCATTTGTTCTGCCCCAGTGATGGGAAAATTATATTCCAGCGGCATATCAAACTCTTCCACGTCAAAACTCAAAAGCACATATCGGTTCATCATAACTGGTTTGACTCCTTCACAATATAATGGGGCCTTTGTTTACTTTGCATAAACAGTTTACCGATATAAATTCCAATAATACCCAGGATCATTAACTGCAGACCGCTAAAAAATGCAATGGTTACCACAATAGATGACCAACCGGAAATGGTATGACCAAAATAAAAACTGTATAGGATATAAGGGATATAGAGCAAGGCAACCAGTGAACAAACAAACCCCAGGTAAACGGCAATGTATAAAGGTTTTATACTAAAGGAGGTGATGCCCTGTAAGGCAAAGCGGATCATCTTTTTTACAGTATACTTTGATTTACCTATTGTTCTGATGCCTGGTTCATATTCAATACCAATTTGCTGATAGCCCATCCATTTTACCAGTCCACGTAAAAACAAATCCGACTCATGTAAAGTTCTGAAAACTGTAACCACTTTCTTATCCAGCAACCTGAAATCAGCCGTGCCCTCTTCCAGCTCAATATCAGAAAGGCTATTGATGAGTTGATAAAACAGGTTGGAAGTTTTTCGTTTCAGCAGGGGCGTTTCACGGTGATCTTTACGGATGGTATATACTATATCATAACCCTCTTCCCATTTTTTTAATAATTCAGGAACCAGTTCGGGTGGATGCTGCATGTCTGCATCCATCATTATCATACAATCACCTTCTGCCGTATCCATACCGGCTTTGAGCGCATTCTGGTGCCCGAAATTTCTTGATAAGCTTATATAAAATACATTACTATAAATATGTGATTGGGTTTTTAATACATCCAGGCTATGATCGGTACTGCCGTCATCAACAAAGTTGAGGGTATAGATATAACTTTGCTGGTCCATGCTTTTTTTCAAAGCGGCAATCAGTTTGGGAATATTTTCCGCTTCGTTACAAACAGGTATCACAAAAGCTACCTTCTTTTTCATACAGGCTTTAATTTGGACAATTTAGTTTGCCATACTTCATATACTAAACAACACCAGATTAGTAAACAAGGTAATGCTTTTAGTGAATATGCTCTTACAAACCGCTCACGGATATAGAATGGAATCAGATCTGTCGGTGATAGTATGGTTAACAAAAAAAGGAGTACCAGCAAAGCTTTTACCCAAAAATGATAAGGTTTTTTCTGCAAAATAAACCAGATGGCCGCGCCGGATACGGCAATAATAAAAGTAGGGCTTTCCGCGGCCGAACTAAAAATAACAATACTGATCAATACAAGTGCCAGGTACCGTAATTGAAAAGATACCAGGTACAAAAGTTTATTCTTTACCAGGGGTAGCATGAAAAGTATGCCCGCTACTGCCACCAGTTTCAGGTCAGAAAAATCATAATACTTAAATATACGCCTTACCATACCCGGAACAGAAATATCCTGTAACCCTGCATTAACAGAGTTATCGATATTCTGCTGGTTTCTTTTGATTATTTGAAAATACCATTCGCCATAAGTTTTAATAATATAGTCTGCACTGGAAAAAGCCATGGGCAGAACAATCAGCGCGATTATCCATCCAATAAATGATAAGACAAACTGCATTTTATTTTTAGAGAAGAAAAAGAATACAAGGCCGGCCACCCCATATAACTTAGTAAGTATGGCCGCCGCTATGAATAGCGTTGCTATCCAATCTTTTCCCCGGTGGGTATAAACAAAAGCGAATATAAAGAAAGCGGTAAGCATCGGGTTGAACTGAACGCTGTGAATAGACGTCATCATTTCAATACAACAAATCCAAAAAATAATTACCTGCTGCTCCTGTTTGATGGGTAGCATACGAATGGCGGCAAACAGGCTGGCTGCATTGGCCATCCCCCATAAAAAACAGCCCACAAATACCGGAAGTATGGCAAAAGGGGCAATGATTAATGAAAAAGCGGGGCCATAGTTATTGAAAGAATCATATTCTTCGGGATAAAAGTTAAAAAGATTTTTTTCCTGCCAAACATGGGTAAAGACACCCCTGAAAACTAAAAAATTATCAATAGAATGAATACCTCTGGCCATTTCGGAAACAAGCGCCACCAGAGCCAGCGCAAACCAAACGATATAAACCAGTTCTACCTCGAGAGCGGCATAGATACGTACACGTTTAAATAGTATTTCCTGCAGAGAAAAAATCATTCGTTCTTATTGCTTTTTAAAAAACACCATAATAGATACACCCGCCGGAAAACGGATACCCCATTTTAATAAATAGTAATCGATGGTAAATAAACCGGCCAGCAAGCTATTCAATACACCCTCTGTTCCAAACACTTCATGATCTGACACAGCAGAAGGTACTTTTTTTCTTTTAAATGAACTGATCAATGCAGCTACTAATCTGAATGCGGTAATGGGTAAAAATAAAATAGTATTATAGTAAGTTTTATATACAACAGTACCCTTGTGTTGAGCTAATAAACCTAATAGTGGCCTCATGGTGTACCTGCGGAAATGCCGGTTAATCACATCATGCGGCCCCCAAAGAAAAGCATAGGCCGGAACAGTAATGGCCATATATCCGCCCGACTTACAAACCCGGTACATTTCAGCTATTGCTTTCGTATCATCAGCAACATGTTCAATTACATCGAATGCGCAAACCAGGTCAAAGCTGCCTTCTTCAAATGGTAAATCTGTTATCGTTCCCTGTATAACAGGGCTCGTTAAAAAAGTTTGGGTAAATTGGCAACAATCTTCATCATATTCTACCGACATAACCCGCCCAAAACCGGTTAGCATATCAGAAGTAGTGCCGGTGGCAGCACCAACATTTAAGGAATAGATATTTTGCGGGGTTTGTAAAAGATGCTTAATTCTATCCGATAATATCTTTCGCCTGACGGTAAACCACCAGTTTTTTCTTTCTAAATGATAATATTCTTTAAAATATGACTTATCCATGCAAATGACACAGCTGTTTAACTATCAGCATAAACGAATCAGGCAAGTAACAAAATTAAACTGAAAATAAATTAGTATTCTGCCTGATGCCGCTAAAGCCGGCTAAAAAAATTACTTTTGCCCCTCAAAATCAATCATCATGAGCAAAGGGCCCGTTTCACAATTTATTGAGCACCATTATAGACATTTTAATGCGGCTGCACTGGTGGATGCCGCCAAAGGCTATGAAACCCATTTGGCAGAGGGTGGTAAAATGCTGGTTAGCCTTGCAGGCGCCATGAGTACCGCCGAATTAGGCATCAGCCTGGCAGAAATGATTCGCCAGGATAAAGTGGCCATCATTAGCTGTACCGGTGCCAACCTGGAAGAAGACATCATGAACCTGGTGGCACATAGTCATTATAAAAGAGTACCTAATTACCGCGACCTGAGTCCGCAGGAAGAGTGGGACCTGTTAGAAAACCATTACAACCGTGTAACCGATACCTGTATACCGGAAGAAGAGGCTTTCCGCAGATTGCAGCAACACATACATAAATTATGGGCCGATGCAGAAGCTTCCGGTCAAAGATATTTTCCACATGAATATATGTACCAGATGCTGTTGAGCGGCGTTTTGGAACAGTATTATGAGATAGACCCCAAAAACAGCTGGATGCTGGCGGCTGCGCAAAAAAATATTCCGATTGTAGTGCCGGGTTGGGAAGATAGTACCATGGGAAATATTTTTGCTTCCTATGTAATTAAGCAGGAGCTGAAGGCAAGCACCATGAAATCAGGTATTGAATACATGGTTTGGCTTACAGAATGGTATCGCAATAATAGTGGTGGTAAAGGTGTAGGATTTTTTCAGATTGGTGGTGGTATTGCCGGCGATTTTCCTATTTGTGTAGTGCCCATGATGTACCAGGATCTGGAATGGCATGATGTACCTTTCTGGAGTTATTTTTGCCAGGTAAGTGATTCCACTACCTCTTACGGTTCTTATTCGGGTGCGGTACCTAATGAAAAAATTACCTGGGGTAAATTAGCTATTCATACACCCAAATTTATTGTAGAGAGCGATGCTACTATTGTAGTGCCGCTGATCTTTGCCTATCTGTTAGGTTGGTAACTAAGTTTTGTAACTTATCTGGCTGGCATATTTAAGGGGATATCTCTTTTCAGCAGGGCATCCCGATTACTTATTTCCCAGGCCGTATGAAAAATCATGCGTACTCTTTTTTCCATCAGTTCAAAATTAATTTTCTCGATGGTATCAGTTGGTTTGTGATAGTCAGCCTGCAGCATGCCATCATAGAAAAATAGAATGGGCACGCCTTTTTTTGCAAAATTATAATGGTCGCTGCGATAATAAATCCGGTTTTTATCGTTAGGGTCATCGTATGTATAATCTAATACCAGTTTGGCAGAAGCATTATTTGCCGCTTCATTGATAATGGGTAAATCGGAACTTAGCTTATCATGTCCAATCACATATACATAATTCAATGTATCTGCTGTTTTGCGTTCTGTATCTACCCTGCCTACCATATCTATATTCAGGTCTGCCGAAGTTTTATCCATAGAAACCGTTGGATGTTCTGAATAATAGGCAGAGCCTAATAATCCTTTTTCTTCGCCACTTACTGTCATGAAAACCATAGTTCTTCTAGGGCCTTTACCATTTTTTGCAGCAGCTTTAAAAGCTTCAGCCATTTGTACCACACTTACAGTACCGGAACCATCATCATCTGCTCCATACCAGATCACATCACCATTCATACCTAAATGATCGTAGTGGCCGGTTATGAAAACGTATTCATCTTTTTTATCTTTACCCGGCAGAATACCAATTACATTGCTACTTTCAAGCGTAACGGTTGATTTATTGGCAGTTAGTTTTAATTCAGAAGTATAGAGCCCTTTTTGGGTATGCCTGAGTTCTGCAAAATCAACCTTGTTTGTTCTGCCTAATAATGCAGCGGCTACCGCATCGGAAATAGTTGCTACCAATATACTATTCGTATTGATGGTTGCAGCAGTAGGTGGCAGGATAGACATACGGCCTTTTAAGCTAGTAGCGGTTTTGCGGGGCAGCTCCTGCGAAACAATCAGTAATCCTATAGCGCCATTTTTACGGGCGGCAGTAATTTTCCCCGCTGTTGGTCCACCAAAATTACGGCCACCAGCGCCTGGTGCCGGAGGGGTAGCGCCACCCTCTAATACCATTACTAGTTTCCCTTTTACATTTAAACCGGTATAATCATTTATGTTATTGGCCGAGTCTATTAATCCATATCCGGCAAACACAATATCTTGAAAAGTCCAATCACCATTAATGATGGTTTGCATGGTAAAACTGAAATCCTTATCCCACTCGAACACTTTTCCATTAACACTTAATTTTTTTTCGGTAAGCATATCCTGGTATACCGGAAACAATTGCTGGTAGCTATCTCCATTACCAGGTTTTAACCCAATGCTCCTGAATTGCGCTTCCAGATAGGCGGCCGCTTTTTTCTGTCCGGGAGAAGCCGTCTCACGTCCTTCCATATCGGCACTGGCAATAATGGCTAACTTTTCATATAAAGCATTCCGGGTGATGAGTGCTGCAAATTTTGTGGCATCTTCGCTTTTCTGAGCGAACGCTATGGTGCCGGCAAATGACAGACAGAGTAGTAGAAATTTTTTCATTGGAGATATTCGTTATTTTATGAGCAGGAAATTTTATTTACCCTTGTAGCATGACGGCCACCCTCAAATGCAGTGGTCATAAATAAATCCAGCATTTGCTCTGCCAGGGCAAGTGATACAAAACGGGCGGGGATACAAATAATATTGGCATCATTGTGTTTGCGAACCAGCAATGCCACATCGTTTTGCCAGCATAAACCGGCCCGGATATTCTGGTGTTTATTGGCAGTGATGGCTACCCCATTGGCGCTTCCGCAAAGCAGAATACCAAAAGCGGTTTCTCCATTCTCCACACTTGAGGCAGTAGGATGGGCAAAATCAGGATAATCAACCGACTCTGTAGAATAGGCGCCAAAATCTTTTACCTGGTAACCTTTATCAGATAACCATTTTACCAAAGCGTTTTTATAATCAATACCCGCATGGTCGCACCCAATGGCAATGGGTTTAGAAGGATCAAAGACATAACTCATGATGTAATAAAATTTACTATCAAATAAATCGATCTACTCCAGACTCCTAACGCCTAACTAATCTCAACTCCATTCCTCCTCTTCCTCTTTCCTCTTTGCCTTAAACACCCGGGCGGATACAATAATACTTAGTTCATATAGTAAAAACAGAGGGATGAATACAATCATCTGGCTCATCCAGTCGGGACTGGGTGTGATAAAGGCCGATACAATCAGGATCACAATTACGGCATACTTGCGTGTTTTGCGCAGGAAGGCAGGTGTGATGAGGCCGATCCTGGTAAGAATGAATGCGAGTACAGGTAATTCAAAAGCAATACCACAACCTAGAATAATATTCGTAAGGTTATCTATATAATCTGCAAAAGTGGGTAAGGTAACGATAGTACCCCCGGTACCTAACTGGAAGCTGGCAAGGAAATTAAATGTAAAGGGTCCAAGTAAAAAGAAACCAAATGCGGCTCCGCAAAAGAAGAAGAAAGACACCCAGAAGATCACAAATCTTGTGTTTTTTACTTCCCTTTCTTTTAGCGCAGGCTTTACAAAACGCCAGATCTCCATAAAAATAAAAGGGAAGGCCAAAATAATTCCCCCAACGATTGCCATTGAAATACTTCCCAAAAACTGTCCGCCAAAAGTATTACTCTGCAGGTTTACTTTTACCGGTGGCATGCAAAGGACATCGCCCAAATGTGCCCAGTGGCTAAAATCGCAAAGAAGACGGTAACTGATAAAGTTGGGGTTGATCGGGCCTTTAATAATATAATCAAATACCCAGTCGCGGTATACAAAAATTACTATGGCCATAATAAGAATGGCCAAAACAGAGCGGATAATGTGAACCCTAAGCTCTTCCAGATGATCTATGAATGTCATCTCAGATTTTACCGAACCATCGTTTCTGTTGAATAGTGCCATTTCTTGTAAGACTGTTATGAGCCGCCAAAGTTACGGGTATGAAGCAAATAAAAGACACCCTTATATGGATTTGATAACCCTGTTTAGCGAAGTATCTTCATTTTTACCATTTCAATCCTCGTATCAGTTACATTGAGAATATCGAAGCGGTAATTACCGATGATGATGGTTTCTTTCAGTTTGGGAATGGTTTGGTGTTCGGTAATGATATAACCGCTCAATGTTTCCGATTCGGAAGCCGGGAAATCCATTTCATATTTCTCATTCAGGTAATCCAGTTCCATACGCCCGCTTAACATGTATTCATCTTCCGACAGTTGCTTCTCAACAAATTCTTCCACATCATATTCATCCTGTATCTCCCCAAAAATTTCTTCCAGTACGTCTTCCATGGTTACTATACCGGCAGTGCCGCCAAACTCATCAACCACCCAGGCAATGCTTTTTCTGTCTTTGGTAAATTTTGCAATCAGGTCTGTGGCACTCATACTTTCCGGAACGGCCATAATGGGGTGCAGTACCGCTTTGATCGTATCCGGCTTTTTAAACAGGTCTATCTGGTGTATATACCCCAGAATCGAATCAATATTATCATCATACACCACCAGTTTACTAAGTTGGGTTGTAATAAAACGCTGTTTGGCTTCTTCTATCGGGGTATTGATATCAAGCCCTTCAATCTCTGTTCTCGGAACCAGGCATTGCCTGATTTTTACCATGGGCAGGCTCAGTGCGTTTTCAAAGAGCTCTGTATTTAATTCCTGGCTCTCTTCATCCTGCTCCTTGGTTTGCTGAAAAAAATGTTCCAGATCTACTTTGGTAAAAGCATCATTCCTGTTGTTTACCCGAACATTAAACAGATAGGTCAGTATCCATTGAGAAATGCTTACAAAAAACTTGGTCAATGGCAGAAACAAGTTATGAAAAAATTGTGCAATGGGTGCGAAGAAAGAAAGCAGGCTATCATTCCTGGCCCTGAATATGGCCCTTGGCAGGAACTCGCCAATAATGAGTACTACCACAGAAGAAAGAAAAGTATCGAAACCGAGTTTGAGGTATTCATTCTGAAAATGCAGGGGGTTCCATAAAGTCTCTTTCAGCAGTTGGTGAAACAATAATCCATAAAGCACTAAAAAAATATTCAGTCCTATCAAACAGGTACCGATAAAACGTGCCGGATGCTCCATAAAGCTTGAAAGAATTATCCCGCTTTTTCTTCCCTGCTTTTTTTTGAGCTCAATGGATAATCGGTTGGCAGATACAAAAGCAATCTCATAACCGGCAAAAAAGCCAATGATAACCAAGGTGGCAACTATCCCGATGATGGTGTAGTATATCTGTGCCATATATGAAAAATAACGCGGTAATTTTAATTGGCAAAGCTAAAGGATAATCGTGAAACGTGAGATGTGAGTAAGGTAGTTGCTTTTTGTGGCGGATCCCCACTTTTTTTAGCCTTTAACGTCTCACAAACCACCAGCGCCCCGTAGAAACGGGGCATTGTGCCGGATTGTAAAACACGAAAAACCGGCTGTGTGAGAACTTTGCTATTAATTTTTTATTTGAAATCTACCATACAGTTCGGGCATTTCAATTCTATTTTTAATCCTTTGCCATCTCCAACTGTGGCTATGAATTTGGATGGGTTATCATTGTAGCTGGCATAGGAATAAGCCCGGTTCCATGGTCGGAAAGTTCCACTTGTATTGCTTCCATTAACGCGGGCAGTTTGTCCGGCTATTATATTTTGCCCATCGCCGGAATTGAGCCCCCCGGGAAACGGAACCCCCGTTATTTTTCTCGTAACGTTGGTTGGAACTAGGGCTGGCTCACTATTGGTTGCTACAATATGTCCGGAAACAGTCAAATTAGTGAGGGTTCCTACAGAAGTTATAGTTGCCGTTTCAGTTTGTGTTGTCATTAGTTTACCAGAAGTTAAAGTGCCTGTTTCAGTAGGTGTGGTAACTGGTTTGCCAGGAGTTATAGTACCTGTTTCTACTGGCTTGGTCAGTCTTCCAACAGTAATCATAACACTTGGTGTTGAAGTAGGCTTATCGTTAAAGGCCAAAGCTTTCTTTTCAAAGTTTCCGTAAACAGCACTGTAGGCGCCGGTAAAATCAACAGAAAAATTTTGTACGGCCTTGAGGGGTATCCTGATATCAGCATACTTATCATTAATTTTGATCAGGCTTACTGAGGCGGTGATATTCCTTATCTTAATGTCTGCATTAATACCTTCCAGTTCTATACTTTTGGTAAGTTTGGTGATACGGAGGTTGCCATAATTTTTTATGCCATTGATCTCTCCGGCTTCTTCAAATTCAAATTCATCGTTTGCGCTACGGATGACGACTTTTTTTGTATTGGCCAGTTCTATGGTTGAATTTTTGGTGTCAAAATCTACTATATCAATATTTCTTGCGCTGAAACGGCCATTCGTTAATTCAATTTCTGCTTCTTTGGCATCGATTATATTAATATTGGAATATTTGGACCGGAGCATAAAATTTTTCAGGTTACCGGCCTCCAGGTTACCATAACTAATATCAACATTTAAATTACCCGGATAGTCGGGTATCACCATATCAGCATACTTATTTTCAATATCAAGTTTGCTTTCTAAAGGCACTGTGATGGTTACAGTTGTTTTCATATTCGCTTTTGTGCCAATGCTTTGCCCCGCGCCGTTAAAATAAGTTTCTTCACTTAAGGCTATATTCATAGTACCTGACCCAATTCCATACATTGATAAAACACTCCCTTGTATACCAACTGATTTTATTTTAACGGCATTACCGAGTGTTTTTAGAGACAGATTGATTTTTTCAAACCATTCTTCTTCTTTGATTTTGCTCTCACCTTCATAAAAAACCGTGGTGGTTATTTTTACTTTTGGCTGATTCCAGGTTTTTATCACAATGTTGCGGGAAGTATTATCTATATAGATTTCCCCATTTTTTGGCAGGGCCATCTCGCGACTGATCTCTTTTGATTTGAGATCTTCTTCATTTACTTTTGTGTGTGTATTAATACGGGTTAATGTACCAACGGTATTGGCTGAAGCGCCCGGCTGTTGTGCGTATAAACCAGTAAGAAGTATAATTAATGTGCAGAAGTACAGGATTATTTTTTTCATAATTTGTTCCATTTTGTGAATGGCTTTATATTGTCAGAAAATAGGTATTAACAGAATCAACAGGCCCTCTGGTTTGCTTGTAGCGGTTGTTGGTTTTGTTCATTTCAAGTTGTAACTGTTTTAATACTGATAATTTTTGTTGGTATAGGTTAATCAACTGGTTCAGAAGCCCATCATTAATTCCCTGTTTATGAATGTCTGTCTGAATACTTTTCTCATCTTTCTCCATCTGCCTGATCTGTAGTTTGAAATCATTAAAGTAATCCGGATTTTCGGCATACATCGGCATAGAGCTGATTCTTTCTTTTTGAAGGTTGATCACCTGTGTAAAGCTGTTCTCAAGTTCATGCAATGCACTCATTTCTTCTGAACTGATATAGGGGGCATATGGTAGGTAGGGTTTAACTTGTTTGCGGGCAATCTTGTTTTTGGGTATTACCCTTTCCGGTATTGGTTCTAAAATAGGTTCTTTTAATGTCTGTTGAACAGGTACCGGTGGTTCTATTTCGGTTGGGTTCAGTGCAATGGTTGCCGGTACAATTTTTTGATCACTGAATACATACCAACTTCCGATGCCTGCCAATACCAATACCGAGGCAGCCACAGCCCATTGAATAAATGCTTTTACCACAGCCCTTTTTTTAACAACAATACTTCGTTGCTGAATTTTTTGCCATACCTGTTCACGGGGTTCATCCCGGTCCAGTTCATCAGCATGATGTTGTAAATATTTTTTTAAATCATCCATGTAACAGTAATTGCTTTGTAATTCTTTCTTTTAATAATTGCCTGGCCCGGTGGTACTGACTTTTACTGGTTGATTCAGAAATAGCAAGTTGTTCTGCTATCTCTTTGTGACTATAATCTTCCACCACATAAAGATTAAATACCTGCCTGCATCCATTTGGTAAATCTTTGATCTCTTTGTATATAATATCAAAGCTTACTATTTTCCACCATTCAGTTTCTTCGTTTGCCAATTGGTTATGCCGATCATCTTCCCATTCGTAATAGTTAATTATCCTTTTACTAAAACGGATACACTCATTGATTACAATTCTTTTGAGCCAACCTCCAAATTGCCTGGATTCTTTTAACTGGAGGATACTTCGGAAGGCTATAATAAATGCATCATGCAGAATATCCTCTGCATCGTTGCGGTTCCCTGTCATGCGCATGCAGATATTGAACATGGCCTTGCTATACCTGTTGTACAGCCAAGCCTGCGCATCTGCATCGCCCTTGCAGGCTTTTCTCACAACAGCCGTTTGTATGGTGGTTGACTGCTCCAAATAGTTGGTCGGTGGTAAGAGAGAAGAAAGGAGAAAAGGTTGTAAAGGGAGGAGGATATATTTTTTATCCCAATAAAACGCACGACTCACGACTCACGTCTCACGAACCACCGGTTGCTTATCCCCCCCTATATTATATTACGCCAGATCCAGCACCGGCTTATTCTGTAGAATATTTTCTATTTTTTCTATCACCTCTGTTGAAAGAAGCTTAATAGCTGGTATAGCTTTCAAATTTTCTTCAAGTTGTTCTTTTTTGGTGGCGCCGAGGATAGCAGTGGTTACATTTGGGTTGTTAATGGTCCAGGCAATGGAAAGTGCAGCCAGCGATACCCCCAGCTCATCAGACAGTGCCGTTAATTTTTTTACTTTTTCTAATTTGGCATCCTGTATCCAGCGATCTTTCAGCCAGTCAAAACCCTCTATCGCCAAACGGGATCCTTCGGGGATGCCATTATTGTATTTGCCGGTTAAGAATCCGGCTGCTAACGGGCTCCAGATGGTAGTTCCCATACCTGCATTTTTGAAAACAGGTAAATAATCCTGCTCCATCTTAAAACGTTCAAACATATTATATTGAGGCTGCTCAACTGTTGGCGCAATCAGGTGAAACCTGTCTGCCACACGATGCGCTTCCATAATTTCCGCACCACTCCACTGGCTGGTTCCCCAGTATAATACCTTGCCCTGTTGTATCAAATTGTGCATGGTCCATACTACTTCTTCAATGGGTACATTGGTGTCGGGGCGGTGACAGAAATAGAGATCCAGGTAATCGGTCTGTAATCTTTGTAGGGCTTCATTACAGGCTTCCATCAAATGTTTGCGGCTTAGCCCGGTTTGATTGGGTTTATTGTCTTTGCCCCTCCATCCAAAATAAGCTTTCGAGGAAAGCGTATAGGAGGTTCTGTCCCAGTGCTTGTCTTTTAATACCCGCCCCATCATCTTTTCGCTTTCACCCAAGGCATACGCTTCCGCGTTGTCGAAAAAATTAATGCCGTTATCATAGGCTATGCCCATTAATTCATCTGCACTGCCATCATTAATTTGTTTGTGAAAAGTTACCCAACTGCCAAAACTTAATACACTTAATTCTAAGCCGCTTCTACCCATTCTTCTGTATTCCATGATATCATTTTTTAGGAAAGCAAGTTATAAAGAATATGCTATTGACTGACGTTATTTATTAATAAACCCTCCGCGGTTTACGCAGTGGATTGATACAGCGTTATTTCTTCTTTTTAGTAGAATCTACCGTCGGAAGAACAGGCGCTGTGGTAGTAGTTGTGTCTGAGGAACTACTATCAGAAATATAGGAAAAACTATTTGGCTCTATTTTAAAGAATGTGATGTCTGACAGATCCTGTTTGGCTGTCATCCCGTTAAGGCCAACTACCAGTGTATGCCGGTAGTTTCTGCTCATGACCACCCTTTTGTCTGTATAGAATTTTTGAAGGTTCTGATCCCACCATAACTCTTCACAAAAAAGTGTATCACCTTTTATATTAAAAACAACCACGCTATCCCTTAAAAATACTTTATTCTCCGATTCGAGGTAGCGGCCATAACGGGCATTTAACTGGCTTTCTATTTTTGTGCTGTCGTTATAAAAATCTACGTGTAATGATTTTGGAAACTCCGCTTTCCTGGCGCTATCGCCCTGGTAACGCAGCATCTGAGGCGCGGTAAGATGGGCCCGCATTTTTCCGTCCATACTAAGATAACTATCAATGAATTTTCCCTCCTCAATACCCGGTTTTTTTCTTCCGAGTTCGCGAACTTCATTTACATCATTCTCACAGGCATACATAAAAAAGCAGCCAGTGAGAATGGCTGCCAGGTAATATTTTGTATGTAAGTATGAATTAATCATATCTGCGTTTTGTAAACCAAATATCGCTCATACTAATGCCAAAAGAAAATTGTAAATAATTTTCAGTGATATTATTTACAGATGAACCGCGTTTGCCAAGTTGTAAGGCAGTATTGAGAATGGTAAACTGGTTGTCGTAGGTTCTCCATTTTTTAATGGGTAATCCGGCGCCAAATGAAACGCCATATTGCTTTAACCCATTACCATCTGCGTTGATATAATCTTTACCCAAATAAAAACCCGCACGATAATTCACATTGCTCCAATAGCCACGGCCCGATGAGGGATCAGGACTTAATTGCACACCCAGTTTATATTGCCAGCTATTTGATAATTTATCAGCCACATCATAAAAACGGTATTTGGTCCATTGAGTGGCTGTGTATTCAAGCCCTATTGACCATAATTCAAAAATACCCCTCGGACTACCAATTGTTTTGTGAAGTGTAATGCCAGCTGCATAGGTAGAAGGCATTAAAATTTGTCCCTTGATATCATATTGTTCTGCAACACTGTCTATCTTAACATCACCTGAAGTGCCTACAACATAGGTCTGCCTGATCAGATTTTGTGAGGCATTCAGTTTTTGCTGAAGGGTACCCGTGAGGCCGAAACGCAAGAGGTAATTTTCTATTGTTTTGGTTTCGGTTATATTTTTTTTATGCAGGGATATTTCATATTGCAGACCACCTGTTAAAAATACACCCCCAAAACCCGTTACCGCAGATGAGTTAGACTGATAATAGGAAACCGTGTCATTAATGAAGGCTTTCCTGGTATTAATTTCTTTCCGTCCAAAATTATATCCTGTATTGAACCCAATACTTAAGTCTTTCCATTTTTTTGAAAAACCCACAAAAAACTGGTTTAAGCCACCAGTACCCTCATATAAAGTTTGAAGACTGTCTCCGGCAATACGCTCACGGTTGGCAATAGAATAACTGATATTGGTTAAAGGCTTTAATCCAAAAGCCATACCCACACCCTTCGCTTTTTTTAGGGGTATGCCTATAGCAAGGTATGAGGGTACGAAATTATTAGTGGTAAACTTGCCGGTAGGGTTATTGCTGATTAATGACCTGGAATCGATGGTAAACCCCAGATCCAGGGTAACCATATAGAAACTGCTGTAGGTGGATGGGTTATTAAAGTTGACCGATTGGCCCACGTTATTATTCAGACCATCTGCATACGCTGCGGTAAGCCCACCCATTGACCGGCTTATCACATGCTGGTTGGTATAGTATTCGCCGAGCCCGTAACGGGAGAAAGGTGAATTCTGTTGAGCCTGGGTGTTTAACAGGAAAAAACTAAAAAATGCAGCCAGGCATAGCCTAGCAATTGTTATACTCACTAATCGCATACAAGCCTTTAAAAATTAAGTTAGGGTCGGCAAATATCTTGTTTTTTAGGTGAGGTACAAAAAAACCCATGTCGCCCCCGGTTAACAGCACGTTAAAGTTGTTGAATTTCAATGAGTAAGCTTCAATAATACCATCAATTTCTTTGGCCATTCCAAGTATCACACCACTTAATAAGTTGGTTTTTGTGTCAAAACCTACCAATGGGAAGTTAGTTTCAGCCTGAATAAGGGGCAGTAATGCGGTCTGCTCATGCATGGCCCTGAACCGCATATTCATACCCGGGGAGATACTGCCCCCTAAAAACTCATGGCGGTTATTAATGAAATTATAGGTGATACAGGAGCCTAAACCAATAGCCAGGTTATGTTCATGCGGAAAAAGATCCGCCGCAGCCACTACTAAAGCCAACCTGTCTGCCCCAATGGTTTCCGGTTTTCCTACTGGGGTGGTAATGGGTAATTTGCTGGCATGCCCCAGTTTATGAAAACGGGTATGTTCCGCTAATAGCGCTTCTATTTCCGGAGGATGGTTGATTACAGAAGATAAAATTGATTTGGCGGGATGGTATTGATCGATCAGTTGTTGAATACTGGAACCTGTTGCATCCCCGAGAATACACTCCTCTTTAAAATTCCCGCCTTCAAATACTGCACATTTTAGCCTGGTGTTGCCAAAGTCAAAACAAAGGGTAGTCTGCATAATAAGGGTTGATAAAATGAATCGGTAGGCAAGATGCAAAAGATTTCGGTTCTTTGACTAACAAATTTGTGACAGCATGAAAATTTCAGGGTTTACCATTATCAGGAATGCGGTTATGAATGACTATCCCGCAGTGGAAGCCATTCGTTCCATACTGCCGGTTGTGGATGAAATGATTGTGCTGGTGGGCGATTCTGCAGATGGCACCCTTCAATTAATGGAATCAATCAATGATCCTAAAATACAGATCCATCATTCTGTATGGAACCCCCACCTGCGCAGCGGGGGCGAGGTATTGGCTGTTGAAACCAATAAGGCTTTTCAATTAATAGACCCCGAATCTACCTGGGCCTTTTATATTCAGGGGGATGAAGTGGTACATGAAAAATACCATCCGGCTATTTATGATGCCTGCCTTGGGTATAAGGATGATTTGGCTGTGCAGGGACTACTATTCAAATACCTTCATTTTTATGGCACTTATGATTATGTGGGCGATAGCCGTAAATGGTACAATCATGAAGTGAGGATAATCCGGAATGATAAAAAGATTTCGGCGTATAAGGATGCACAGGGATTTCGCATGGGAGATGCCAAATTATGGGTGAAGCCAATTGATGCTTTTGTCTATCATTATGGATGGGTAAAAAGTCCGGAACAGATGATGAAAAAACAAAAAAATGCCAGCAAATTATGGCATCCCGATGAGGCGCTGAAAGAGATGATGGCGAGCGGCGACTTCTGGAATTTTAATGATTTCGATTCACTGCAAAAATTTGAAGGCACACATCCTGCTGTGATGCAGAAACGCATTGCCGCTCAGAACTGGCAGGTAGAAATGGATATTAGCCGGAAGAAATTTTCTTTTAAAGATAAACTGCTCTATTATTTTGAAAAGCTAACCGGTATCAGACCGTTTGATTTTAGAAATTACCGAATCAAAGAATACTAAATTGAACAACAACAATCCCTTAATATCTGTTGTAATGGCTACCTATAATGGTGAGCGGTTCCTGTCTGAGCAACTGGAAAGTGTTCTCTCTCAATCCTATTCCAATATTGAACTGATAGTAGTGGACGATGGCTCTGTAGATGGTACCGTGGCATTGGTGGAATCTTATAGTAAGCGATATCCCGCTATTCGTTTATATGTAAATGAAGAAAACCTTGGCTATATCAAAAATTTTGAAAAAGGGATGTTACTGGCTAATGGTGAATACATTGCCCTAAGTGACCAGGATGATATATGGCGTAAAGATAAACTGGCATTATTGCTGGAGCAAATAGGATCGCATGAAATTATTTACAGTAACTCATTATTGATAGATGATGCCGGGAACAGCTTAGGTAAATATATGTCCGACATCCGCAACCAGATTAATTATACTGATTGCCTGATGTATACCATTGGTGCCTGGGCCCCGGGGCATGCCATGTTGTTTAGAAAAGAATTAATTACACGCTGTTTGCCTTTTCCTCAATTGGTTACACATGATTTTTGGCTGGGCTTTGTGGCCGCTTGTAAGGGCACCGTTGCTTATATTAATCTTCCATTGGTTTATTACCGGCAACATGGTGCTAATGCAATTGGGGCTGATACACATGGGAATAAAGGCGGCGGGCGGGGGAGGCGACAAAAAAAAATGCGACAAAGCCGCGATCGTATGCAGTTACTTTATGAAAAATGTCCTTTGGAAAAAATCGAACAGAAAAAAATTCTGAAAACTATTTATAACAGTTACTTAAGTTTTTCTCTGAAAAATAATTGGACAAGAATGATCACTTTTTTTAAATACAGAGATCTCATACTCGCCTACAAAAAAAAATCCGCCCTGATGCGAATATTGTTTTGTTTGAAGATGTTCTTTAAAATAGATTAGGAACTAAGTGATGCCGGGTACTCATCAAAATGATTTGATGGCTACCCATATACGCTTAAACAGGTTTTTTAAACGGATGACAAAAGGGAAGGATTGCCCGGTTAACGGCCCGTCAAAAGGTTCACCCCTTCTAAGATAATACTTCGAAACAGTTCCCGAAGTCATTCCCCATTTTGAAATGTAAGTATAATAGCCATTATTTTTTTTCATTCGCTTTACCGATACAGAACCAAAATGATATACCCTGCTTCTCCCTATTCCTTTAAATAACCTAACACCCAGCTTCCATAGTTTATAGGAAAAATCAGGGTCGGAATACATGCCCGGACTAAACTCAATACTATATCCACCGGCCAAATCCCAGAGGTCCTTATGAACCAGGTTGGGTGGCCAGGTAGCGCCCTGCCAGTCTTGCCTGGGTATTGTGTTATATTCTTTTAATAAGAGGTCTTCCTTAAAATTTTCAGGGCCGGTACCATAATTTTTTTCAATCGAACAATTACTTTGCGCCCCTGGCTCAATGGCAGTAGCTGAAAAAAAGAAATAATTGTGATTGATTTTTTCAATTTCTTCTGTTAAGGCAATATCCCAGCCCGGACATACATACATATCATCATTTAAGTATAGAAGGTAATCGGTGCCGGCCAGGGAGCGGCAACTATTCAATGCATAACACACGCCAATATTTTCTTTGCTGTATGAATAACTGATATGGGGTTGCAACTTTACCCATTCCAATGTACCATCTTTGCCTTCATTGATGTGCACAATGATTTCATGCGTATATCCCGAATTTTTAAGGATACTATTAATACATAACTGTAAATAAGGAAGATTGTTCCAACTGGGTATCATGATAGAAAATTTGGCAGCAGCAACGGGGGTGGCCTTTTGTTTTTCTATATTTACAGTCATGGGTTCCGGCAATTGAGTACTACTTGTTGGTTCGTATATAAGTTTGGTTCTGTTCCTCTGACTGCTAAAAATAAAAATTGTTCATGACATTGCCTATTTCAGTTGTTCTATGTAGTTACAATGGAAGCCGTTTCATAACTGAACAGGTAGCCAGTATATTAAATCAAACCCATCCGGTAACAGAACTGATCATTTCTGATGATGCTTCTACTGATGATACAGTAGCAGTGGCGGAAGCGCTGGCAAAAAATGACAAACGGATCAGTATTATCCGGAATGTTCAGAACCTGGGTTTTACCGCCAATTTCGAAAAAGCCCTGCAGGTGGCAAAACAGGATCTGATAGCCATTGCTGACCAGGATGACATCTGGCATGAACAAAAAATAGAAAGACTACTAAAGCGGTTTACGCCATCTGCCCCATTGATCTATAGTGAGTCTGTTCGCTTTCATACCACACCGCCCCTACAGCCGGTGGCCAATAAAAAAAACAGGCGCATTGATGGAAAAGATCCTAAAAAGATCGCGATGTTTAATACCATCAGCGGTCATGCCATGATCATCCGGCGTTCCCTTTTACAAAACGCATTACCCATTCCGAAAGGGGTGTATTATGACTGGTGGCTGGCATTGGTGGCCATGTGTAATGGTGGTGTGCAGTTTGTGCCTGAAATACTGGTGTTTCAGCGTTCACACGGCAGTAATGTAACCATACAAAACCACCTGGGTGAAACAGAACTGCGCAGGCGTTTCAGGATAATGCTGGATGAGCATCTCCTGCATTTTAAAGAGATAAAGCAATTAACAGAAGCCGACAGGCTGTTTTTTACCCGTTTGTATGAACTATGGCATGGATCACTTATAAGAAAATGGAACCGGCCGCTCTTTATTTTTTTATGGCAAAACCGGCAGGTACTTTTCTTTTATAAAGTTCGGAAGCTGGCCATTTTCTCTCAGCTTAAACACTGTTTTCTTTTTTCTTTCAGGCTTTAAAGCTTTATTTTGTTAATTGCATATCCTGTAATCATTATCAAGCATGGCTTCCAGATTCAAACCCCTGATACACGCATTTGGTCTGGCAGACGGGATCAGGTTTTATATTCATTTGCTGTTTAAAAAATATGGCAGCTTTTCTTCGTCTCTATATAAAGCCGTTTTTCATCTTAGAAAAAATTTTTCTGATAAGTATACTTTCACGCAGGTTTTTTTAGATGATCAGTATAACGTTGTACTCCCCTTTATCCCTAAAACCATTATCGATGGAGGCGCTAATATTGGCCTGGCATCTGCCTATTTTGCCCATCGTTATCCCGGTGCCGCGATTGTTGCGGTAGAACCCGGCGGCGGTAATTATGCAATGGCGCTTAAGAATACCGCTTCTTTTCCTCAGATAAAAACGTACCAAAAAGGTATTTGGAGTAAAACGGTACACCTGGCTATTATTAACAAAGGAGATCACGATAATGCATTTATTGTAGAAGAAACAACGGCAGATAATCCTGATGCCATACCGGCTGTTTCCATCGAATCTATCATGCGTGAGCAGGGGTGGGCCACCATTGATATTCTTAAGTTAGATATTGAAGGCTCAGAGAAAGAAGTATTTGAATCGGGCTATGAATACTGGTTACCCAGAACCAGAGCAGTGATTATTGAAATACACGATCATATGCGCAAAGGGGCGGGCCATGCCGTTTTTAAAGCCATCACCCAATATCATTTTTCCTTTTCAATGCAACATGAGAACCTGATTTTTATTAATGAGGAGATGCTGTAGTTTTATGCTGTAAAATATTTTATTCACCCGGTTTAATGTAGCGATCATGTGGCAGGCATTATTGAAAGATATTCAGCAGGGCAATATAAAATCATTGGCCCGAACCATTTCTCTGGTAGAGAATGAAATGGAAGGGTATCGTAGTTTACTGGAGAGCCTGCCACCCTCTTCTACAAAAATTATTGGTATCACCGGCCCTCCCGGCGCAGGCAAAAGCACATTGGTAGATGCGTTGATTGGTGAAATGATTGCGCAGAAAAAAAAGATTGGAGTGCTTTGTGTAGACCCTTCTTCTCCTTTTAACCTGGGGGCGTTGCTGGGAGACAGGATACGGATGAGTGACTGGTATACTCATCCGGATGTATTTATCCGCTCACTGGCAACCCGCGGTAGCCTGGGTGGACTGCATCCTAAAATTATTGAGATAGCCGATGTAATGAAAGCGGCCGGCTTTGATCATATCCTGGTAGAAACAGTGGGTGTAGGACAAAGTGAAATTGAAATTGCCGGTTTGGCAGATACTACCGTGGTGGTGGTGGTGCCGGAGGCGGGTGATGAAGTGCAGACGATGAAAGCCGGGTTAATGGAGATAGCGGATGTATTTGTGGTGAATAAGGCAGACAGGCCGGATGCAGATACTTTTGTGAAGAATCTGCGGTTAATGCTGGCGCCCGCTTTTCATAAAACAACGGCAGAAGTGGCCATTGTAAAAACAGTGGCTTCACAAAAAGAGGGTATTGCTGACTTATTTGAGAAAATCATGCATCACCAGCAGTTTGTGCAAAGCACAGAAAGGAAATACTGGCTGCTGGCCGAAAAAGCATACTACCTGATACAACAACACCGTATGCGCGATATCAATAAAGCCGTATTAAAAGCAGCGCTGGAGAAATCAGGCGATACAAACCTGTATCAATTTATTAAGGCTTATGTAACGCCTTCTCATTCTTCCACCAACGCCAACCTATATAACCCATAATAGCAAAAGGAGCCGCGGCCAGGTATAAAATGGCTGAATTTAAAGCAGAAGCGGGTCCCTCGCCCAATTGAGAGGCCGTTTTGGTGCAGATAGAGCATTGAGCATGCAGAAGCTGAAAGCTGCAGGCAAAAAGCAGCAAACAAAGGAAGATGATCCGTTTAGTCATTTTTTTTCTTGTACTGCAAAGATATATAATCATCCAATAATCATTTAGGCTATTAAATGTGTTAGTCATTCCCCGGTTTTCTTTGTGATTCTTCGTGCCTTCGCGCCTTTGTGGTAAAAATGACTTAGCCCCGATCTTTTATCATAATTCCTTAACTTTCTTTTTCAAAAGCTAAGTTATGGAGCAACGCAGAAAATTTATACAGAAAATGGGTTTACTGGCTGGCGCTTTCTCGGCCAATAGTCTTTTTAACCAGGTGCATGCGGCATCCTGGGATGCGGCGGCCCAAAAAATTCAATTTCTTTCTCCGCTGGAAGCAGCAACAGATGAGGATTACTGGAGCGTGATTCAACAGTCCTATACCGTTAATTCAAATTTGATCAACCTGAATAATGGTGGGGTTAGTCCCTCACCAAGGGTAGTACAGGAAGCGGTAGAAAGGCTTAATAAGTTCTCAAATGAGGGGCCATCTTATTATATGTGGCGGATTATTGACCAGGGAAGGGAGCCACTAAGACAGAAGCTGGCATTATTGGCGGGTTGCTCACCCGAAGAAATCGCCGTGAACAGGAATGCAACCGAAGCTTTGAACACCGTAATTTTTGGGTTGGATATGAAAGCGGGAGATGAAGTGATTGGTACTAAACAGGATTATCCCAATATGATCAATGCCTGGAAGCAGCGGGTTGAGCGGGAAGGCATTGTGTATACGCAACTCAATTTTAAATTTCCGATAGAAAATGATGAAGAGATCGTAACTGCTTTTGAAAAAGCCATCACTCCTAAAACAAAATTCATTTACCTAACGCATATTATTAACTGGATCGGACAAATCCTCCCCGTTAAAAAATTAGCGCAGATGGCTCATCGAAGGGGATTGGAAGTGATAGTAGATGGCGCACACTCTTTTGGGTTACTGGATTATAAAATACCCGATCTGGAATGTGATTATTTCGGAACCAGTTTACATAAGTTCCTGAGCGCCCCAATAGGTAGTGGCATGTTATGGATACAAAAAGAGAAGATCGAAAAAATATGGCCACTGGTATGTAATGACAGGCCCCGTGGTACAGATATCAGAAAGTTTGAAACCCTTGGTACGCGCAGCTTTCCGATAGAACAGGGTATTGGCGAAGCCGTAAATTTTCAAAACGCGATTGGCAGTAAAAGAAAAGAAGAAAGAATACGGTATTTGAAGAATTACTGGGCCCTGAAAGTAAGAGATATCCCCAATGTAACCATACATACCTCCTTCAAACCAGAATATGCCTGTGCTATTTGCGGGGTAAGTATTGATGGGATGACTCCGGGTGAATTAGACAACGCTTTGTTCAATACCTATAAAATTCATACGGTAGGTATTGTTTGGGAAAATGTTTCCTGTGTACGGATTACGCCACATGTATATACTAAACTCCAGGACCTGGATAAATTGGTATTGGCGATAGAGGAAATTGCTTCGAAGAAAAAATAAGCGGGATAGTTTAGTTGTCTTCAAACAAAAAAATAAAAGCAGCGCTTTGGGCAAACTGCTTTCATAATTATTTGAACTGAAAAGAAAAGCTTAGGAAGCTTTTACTACTTCTACTTGTACAGGTTTCTTGTTTTTAGTTACTTTGGCTGGTCTGCTTTTGCCAAATGAACCTTGAAATCTTTTGCCTTTTGCGGTTTTTTTATCACCTCTGCCCATGGTTTGTTTTTTAAGTATGAATAATGTGTGAGCTGCAAAAATAGAAAAACCCCCGCAAACTGCGGGGGTTCAATTTCATTTAGCCTGAAATCAGAGCTTAGCGCTTAATTCTTTACCTGCCTTGAACTTGGCAACTTTCTTTGCTTTAATCTTGATAGCAGCACCGGTTTGTGGGTTACGACCGGTACGTGCAGCACGTTTAGATACAGAAAAAGTACCGAAACCTACCAATGTTACTTTATCTCCTTTTTTCAAGGTTTTGGTAACGGCAGCTACAAAAGAATCTAAGGCAGCGTTTGCCTGTGTTTTAGTTACGCCGGCATCTCCAGCGATCTGAGCAATCAATTCAGCTTTGTTCATAGAAGTTTTTTTTAATTGTTTTGTTAACAGTAACAAATTTATTCGCTTTTCTCAATAAGTAAAAAAAATTATTATTTTTTTTACTTGTATTTTTTCCGCAAAACACCTATGAATAAAGGATTTCAGAAGATTTGTGTTTTTTATATAACAGTTTATATAAGTATGTTTATCCTCTGAAATACTTGCTGGATAAGGGTTTCAGAAAAAAACGGCTGAAATTCAATGCCTGAGCGGGTTTTAAGGTAATATAACAAAGATTTGTGATTGACAAAATGAATTCGTGAAACTATCCACACTCAATTCACAAGTTCCATTAATGAGCGGAACCCAATAAAATGATTACCCCATTTTTTAAGGGCATCATTTCGTAAAGAAGGCGCGAAATGTTCTAAATAATGCGCATAATCCGTTTTGGTAGCGGCATACAACTGTACAGCATAGGTTGGGCCATCGCTATCGTCTGTTTCTAGTACCCGTACAAAGCAGTATTTGGTAAAACAGCCGGTATTCATCATTTCGGGGATATGTTTCTCTTTCATCCATTGCACCCAGTCTTCGTGTATACGATGGGTTACTTTGGTGGTTATGTTGTAGATGTACATTTAATTAATAAGTAATAATTGGGTTATTGATTGATTTCGGCGTAGATGGGACAGTGGTCGCTGTGTTTTACGTTGGGGTAAATTTTTGCTTCTACTAACCGGTCTTTCAGGTTTTTGGTGATACAGATATAATCTATACGCCATCCTTTGTTTTGCGACCTTACCGTTGGAAAACGCTGGCTCCACCACGAATAGGCCCCGGTTGTATCAGGATGCATCTGACGAAAACTGTCAACCCATCCTTTACTAAGAAATTCATCCATCCAGGCCCTTTCTTCCGGTAAAAAACCGGACGAATTTTTATTGCCCTTCGGATCGTGTATGTCTATGGTAGTATGTGCAATATTATAATCACCTACCACAATTAAACGGGGCCTGGTTTTTTTCAGCTCCTCTAAGTAGGTGAAAAATGTATCCAGCCAGTGATATTTAAAGGCCTGCCTCTCATCTCCACTGGTGCCGGAAGGGAAATAGGCATTAATAAGTGTGAGGTTACCAAAATCGGCACGTATGACCCTGCCTTCAAAATCGCTTTTTTCGTGTGCATGGCCATACTCAATATTGTCTGGTTTAATTTTAGTAAAAATGGCCACACCGCTATATCCTTTTTTGTGAGCAGAGAACCAGTAAGTATGATAACCCAGGTCCTCTATCTTTTTAAAATCCACATTTTCTTTTACAGCCTTGGTTTCCTGCAGGCAAATAATATCTGCCGGATCGGTTTGTAACCAATCGGTAAAACCTTTATTGATGGCGGCACGAATACCATTAACATTATAAGAGATGATGCGCATGTACGTATTTTACATTATTCAAAAAAGCGGTTAAACCCGATCATGAATAACCGGTTTAATAATTCAGGGGATAAAGATGCATCAAAAAGTACAAATTCAATCTTAACATTGGTGGTATCAGCCAGTGGAAGAAGCTGGTGTTCCACCAGGGTACGGCTGGGTTGCAAGGCAATTGTTTTGCTGGTTTCTACCTTTTGCCAGTAGGTTATTACAGGATCATTCACTGCAAACGAACGTATTTTTTCAAGCACAATTTTTTTCTGTGCAAAAACGGGCTGTGCAAAAAATAGCAGCAGTAAATATACAATACATTTCCCGGGGTTCATTACTCAGTAATTGTTTGTGTTATCTTTATAGTAGCAAATTTTATGCTAATTTGATTGAATATAAGCAAAGTATATGGCAAAAACGGAACGAATCATTCCAGCTAAAGAATCTCTCTATCTTGATGGCCCCAGATCCCGCTTACACGAATTTAGTTTTGCCTGGGGCGTGTTTATACAGTTTATTAAAGGATACAGGGCCCTGCATTTTGTAGGCCCCTGTATCACAGTATTCGGTTCGTCAAGGTTTATTGAGGGACATCCTTACTATGAAGCAGCGCGCGGATTCGGGAAACGGATTGCAGCGCTGGGGTTTACCACCATGACTGGTGGCGGCCCAGGTATAATGGAGGCGGCCAACAGAGGCGCCTATGAAAGCAATGGATTATCGGTGGGATGTAATATTAAATTACCCTTTGAACAACATCCAAATCCGTATATGGATAAATGGCTAACGATTGATTATTTCTTTATTAGAAAAGTGTTACTGGTAAAATATTCCTATGCTTTTATTATTATGCCCGGAGGGTTCGGTACCATGGATGAATTTTTTGAAACCATTACCCTGGCTCAGACAAAAGTGATCAAGAATTTCCCGATTGTACTATATGGCAAAACCTTTTTTCAGCCATTAATGGAAGTCTTTGATAAGATGGTACAGGAAGGTACTGTGGCGAAATCAGATAATAAATTAGTATTGCTAACGGATGATATAGAAGAAGCCATGCAATACATCCAGGCTTATATGGCAAAAAATTATCCGGTTAAGCCACGGAAAAGATTATGGTGGTTATTTGAAAAAGGTTGAAACAGCTTTTCAATTAATTGGTTATTTTTTTGCCGCCCTGCCAGGTATAGCCCAAACTAAGGATCAGTTCATAGGTACCAAAAGCCTGTTTTGCGGTACCCTGGTAAACTTTTAAGTTTGAGTAGCGGGCATAATCAACCTTGTTGGAAAATTCCAGGTATACCTGTTTATAGAATGTAGCGCGAACGGCGGTTTCAACCCCCATATTCCATCCGCCAAGCTGGAAACCCGCGTTATTATCTTTGCCAAATAACCTGTTCTGTACATGCGGAATTACCGGACCAATGCCAGCCTTGCCCAAAGCATCTATTGCAAAGCGCCCGTTTTTTGCTTCATACCAGCGCCAGCGTTTTACGAGATTGAATAATAAAAAATTAGCGCCGTTATTCAAAAAATAATAAAATCCGGTTGCTTCAGAAAAATGGATGGTACTGTCTACCTGCCGGCCATTGAGCAATCCGGTTACCCGCACCATTTGCCCGTCCTGAATAATATGTTTGGTATGGTCGAAGTTGATCTCGAATGCCAGCCCTTTTTTCTTATTAAAGAAATAGCCTAACCGGTAATTGTATTGTGGAATACTGAGCGGAATGCTGAATAAACCCTTATCCCATCCCGGATTATCATGCGATCTTACATTGTTGAGCGTATAATTACTGTTCAGGGATGGCTGGTTCACTTTCACATCTGAATGTGTATACCATTCCTTATTGTAGCCCCATGAAAAATAAAATTCTCCCTTACGTTCTTTTATTTTTTCCTGTGCATGAGCAATCATCGGGATAACCATTGCCATCAAAATTAGTAAGCGCCACATTTTCATTTTTACTTTTTTAAGTTATTCTAATACGGGTCGTAACCACTTTTCCGCAACTTCAACAGGCATGTTTTTGCGTTTTGCATAAGCTTCCAGTTGATCGCGTTGAATTTTTCCTACACCAAAGTATTGGCTCCCGGGATTGGAAAAATACCAGCCACATACAGATGAAGCGGGGTACATGGCAAGGCTTTCCGTTAATTGTATGCCTATCGTATCGGTTGCTTTCAGTAAATCGAATAATTTATATTTTTCTGTATGATCAGGGCAGGCCGGATAGCCCGGGGCAGGCCGGATACCATTGTATTGTTCCTTGATTAATGCTTCATTGCTCAGATTCTCTTCCTTATCGTATCCCCAGAATTCTTTCCTGGTTTGCAGGTGTAGCGCCTCTGCAAAAGCTTCTGCAAACCGGTCGGCCAATGCCTGCAACATGATTTTATTATAATCGTCGTGACCGGCTTCAAATTTTTCCAGGTGCTTTTCAATGCCATCAATGGTTACCGCGAACGCGCCGATAAAATCTTTTTTACCACTCGTCTTTGGCGCGATAAAATCTGCCAATGATAAATTAGGCTGACCGGCAGCTTTCTTTATCTGCTGGCGAAGAAATGAAAGTGTAACGATCTCATTCCCTGTTCTCACTTCTACCACATCATCCTCACTGGAAGCCTCCCAGAAACCGATAGTGCCTTTGGCCGTTAACCATTTTTCCGCAATGATCTTATCAAGGAGGTCATTGGCATCCTTATATAGTTTAGTGGCTTCTTTACCTACTACGCTGTCTGTAAGAATCGCGGGAAAATTACCATGCATCTCCCAGGTAATAAAAAATGGTTTCCAGTCTATAAACGGGCGTAAAACAGCCAGGTCGAAATTATCAAATACCCTGGTGCCGGTAAAACCGGGTGTTGCTGTTACATGATTATTCCAGTCTACCTTCACTTTATTCTTTAATGCTTCTTCGTAAGCCAGGTAATTTTTGACTGTTTTTTTATTATCAAATCCATGTTTCAGCTTAACATATTCTTCTTTGATACCGGTCAGGAAATCCATTTTCTGTTCCTTACTTAGCAGAGAGCCCGCCACCGTAACACTACGCGAAGCATCCAGTACGTGCACCACGCCTGATTCATATTCAGGCGCAATTTTTACGGCAGTATGTATACGCGAAGTAGTGGCGCCTCCAATCAGCAGGGGCTGCGTCATGCCACGGCGTTTCATCTCTTTGGCTATATGTACCATCTCATCCAGTGAGGGAGTAATCAATCCACTCAGGCCAATAATGGCTACTTTTTCTCTTTGCGCGGTTTCCAGAATTTTATCGGCGGGTACCATCACACCCAAATCAATAATATCATAGCCATTACAACCCAATACTACCCCCACAATATTCTTACCTATATCATGTACATCACCCTTTACCGTGGCGAGTAATATTTTAGCAGCGCCGGCGGCCTCTGTATTGGTAGTGCCCGCGGCTATATGCGCCTGTTTTCTTTCTTCTTTTTCCGCTTCTATATAGGGGGTAAGTATGGCCACACTCTTCTTCATTACCCTTGCACTTTTCACCACCTGTGGTAAAAACATTTTTCCCGCGCCAAACAAATCGCCCACAATACCCATACCATCCATTAAGGGGCCCTCAATCACTTCCAGGGGGGTGGCATATTTTTGCCTGGCTTCTTCCGTATCTATATCTATATAATCGGTAATACCATTAACCAGTGAGTGCGAGAGCCTTTTCTCTACCGGATCATTTCTCCATGCCTCATCCTTTATGGCTATTTTTCCTTTGGCTTTTACGATTTCGGCATGAATAATCAACTTTTCAGTGGCTTCGTTATTATCGTTGTTCCGGTTGAGTATCACATCCTCACAAAGCTGCCGGAGGGTGGGCTCAATTTCGTCGTAAACCACCAGTTGACCGGCATTTACAATTCCCATATCCATACCGGCATTGATGGCGTGATAAAGGAAAACGGCGTGAATGGCTTCGCGAACATGATCGTTTCCACGAAAAGAAAAAGACACATTGGAAACACCCCCACTCACTTTTGTCAGTGGCATCAAACGCTTGATCTCCCGCGTAGCTTCAATAAAATCAACCGCGTAATTATTGTGTTCTTCTATCCCTGTGGCAATGGCAAAAATATTAGGATCGAAAATAATATCCTGCGGGGCAAACCCCACTTTTTCGGTTAGTATTTTATAGGCACGAACGCATATATCTATTTTGCGTTGTTTGGTATCTGCCTGTCCCAGTTCATCAAATGCCATCACAATTACCGCGGCGCCAAAGGCTTTACAGGTAAAAGCCTGGTTAATAAATTTCTCTTCTCCTTCTTTCATGGAGATAGAGTTAACAATACACTTGCCCTGTACACATTTTAATCCGGCTTCTATGATCTCGAATTTAGAACTGTCAATCATAATGGGAATACGGGCAATATCTGGTTCACTCTGAACCAGGTTCATGAAAGTTGTCATGGCGGTTACCCCTTCCAGCATGGCATCATCCATATTTACATCCAATATCTGCGCGCCACTTTCTACCTGCTGGCGGGCAACAGACAATGCTTCTTCGTATTGATTATCCCTGATGAGGCGAGCGAATTTTTTAGAACCGGTTACATTGGTTCTTTCACCTACGTTCACAAAATTCGTTTCGGGCCGCACTACCAAAGGTTCGAGGCCGGATAAGCGTAGATAAGGTTTAATTGAAAGACTCATTTTATTTTTTTTGAACCACGAAGGCCCTTACATTAAAATTTTTAAAGTACCGCTTCCATCACAGGCAGCTCCCTTGTTTTTATCTTTCTCACATTATCCGCGATATGTTTGATGTGGTCCGGAGTGGTACCGCAGCAGCCCCCTACAATATTTACAAATCCCTGGCTGGCCCATTCTTCAATAAAATGCGCTGTTTCATGTGGCTGCTCATCATATTCACCCATCGCATTGGGTAAGCCGGCATTGGGGTAGGCCGAAGTATAGCAGGTTGCTAGCTGGGAGAGCTCTTCAATATAACTTCTCATTTCCGCCGCACCCAGGGCACAATTCAATCCAACACTTAATGGATTGGCATGCATAACAGAAGTATAAAAAGCTTCTAATGTTTGCCCGCTAAGCGTTCTTCCGGAAGCATCTGTTATGGTTCCGCTGATCATGATAGGTAGTTCCACTTTATGATGATCCCTGAAATATTTTTTCGCCGCATAAATAGCGCCCTTGGCATTCAGGGTGTCGAAGATGGTTTCGATCAGTAATACATCTACGCCACCATCAACCAGTCCCTTAATCTGCTCATAATAAGCGGCCACTACGTCATCAAAACTAACGGCACGGTAACCGGGGTTATTAACGTCGGGCGAGAGACTGAGTGTTTTATTCAGCGGGCCAATCGCGCCTGCCACGAACTTCGGGGTGGTACCCGGATTTTCCGCCATAAATTCCTGTATGGCTTCTCTGGCACATCTGGAGGCGGCCACATTCAATTCATAAGCCAGTGCCTGCATATCATAATCTGCCATGGCAATAGCGGTACTGCTGAAAGTATTGGTTTCAATAATATCCGCGCCGGCGGCCAGGTATAATTTATGGATGCCTTTGATAATATCCGGTTGGGTAATGCATAAAAGGTCGTTATTACCCTTTACATCTGAGCGCCAATCCTTAAACCGTTCACCCCTGTAATCGGTTTCGGTTAGCTTGTGGCGTTGTATCATGGTACCCATGGCGCCATCTATTACCAATATTCTTTTTTCCAGTTCTTTTCTGATATCCATAGTATTCCTTTTAATCCTGCACAAAATTCATGCAGATCAATCATTAAATACCGAACGGTAAACGCTTTAGAGAGTGTGGGAGGGTCACTTTAAAACGTTTATTAGTTCGATTGATCCCGGTAAAACCGGGATACAGGCTGAACAATAAACAAATCCACCTGCTGTAAGTACGGCAAAGATAAAGGGCTATGGGCTTATTACAAAATATAAGCCCATAGCCCTTTTGAGAGGAATATAAGGGGTTATTGATACTGGCAACTAACCTCAGCCGTTACTTTTGAAGTAACCGCGGATGCTTCTATACCAAAGTCTTTCATGACTATCGTAAACTGGCAACTGGCCAGGGGCTTGCCTGCTTTTATAGCCAGTTTACCGGTTACGGTAATATTTTTCGTTACCCCATGCATCGTAAGATCACCTGTAACCGTTACTTTATATGATCCGTCTTTACTGAAATTCACTTCTTTCAGGTTCACAATTGTTCCTTTGAAATCAGCCCTCGGAAACTTACTGCTTTCCACATACTTATCATTAAAATCTTCCTGCATTTCTGCATATTTAAACTTAAATCCTTTCAACAGCAAACTAAAATTCAACTGTCCATTATCCGCTATCCTGCTGGTAACTTCATTATTTACCGCCTTCACATCATCATCCGACGGCGCCATAAAACTGATCTTGCCATTGCGTGTGGCGAATACTTTTTGGGCCCGCGCTTCGGTTGCCAGTAACAAGATGCTTATCAAAAAAGAAATAAATATTTTCATGTCCTAAATTTATTTTACGAGTACCCCCCCCAACTCCTACCTCCCAACTCCTACCAGTACCCCTTCATTAATCACCACATTAAACCCGGGAATATAGCCTGTACAAATGCCTTTGAATGTAATGGTTTGTCCGGGTGCCAGTTCTCCCGGTTTTATTTTAAAAGTGCAATTGATCATAAATAAGGGATCATTCGTTTTAAAATTTACCACCGTATTGCCCTCCTGGTTAGTGGTTACTTCCGCTACTTCGCCCGTTAACGCTATCGCTTTGTCAAGGTATTTCGCATTCGCCGCCGCTTCATCGGTACGGAACGCGTTATACAGACTTTGCGCTGAAAGCTCAAGACCCTTTTCTGCCGATACATCCCTGTGTGGTTTGGTAAAAATCCGGTACGCGATAATGCCGCCCGTGATGATGGCAATGCCAACAATGAGTAATACGATTCTTATCCATTTTTGCATAGCCGGCTAATTTGATGTTACAACTGCAAATTATCTAATCTTATTGATAAAAAGAAGTGAAAAGAGGGTTTTATCATTTCTCATTTTACATATTGCTGAACAGGCAGGCGGTTGGCAATACTTCGTGAAAGGGTCATTTCATCGGCATATTCCAGCTCACCGCCAAAGGCAATACCCCTGGCAATAGTAGTGACGCGGCAGGGGAGATGGGCTATTTTTTTCTGTATATAGTAAATGGTGGTATCGCCCTGGATATTCGGACTCAACGCGAAAACCAATTCCTCGGTTTCTTCTTTAGTAATCCGGTTTACCAGGGATTGGATGTGTAACTGGTTGGGGCCGATGCCGTCTAATGGTGAGATAACACCGCCCAGTACATGGTAGGTTCCGCTTAACTGCTGGGTACTTTCAATGGCGATTACATCGCGGATATTTTCAACCACACAGATCATACGCTGGTTACGCATGGAATTAGCGCAGATAGAACAAATATCGCCATCGCTGATGTTTTGGCAACGCTGGCAAAACTTAATATCCCTCCGCATTTTCGCGATGGTTTCTCCAAAATGCCGCACCTCAGTCACCTCCTGTTTTAATAAATGCAATACCAGTCGCAATGCCGTTTTTTTTCCAATACCGGGCAGCTTTGAAAATTCGGCTACGGCGTTTTGTAAAAGGGAAGAGGGAAGTTGCATGGGGGATGAGGGTTCGTTTGTAAAGGTAACTTTAAAAGTGAAAAGTGAAAGGTGAAAAGTGAAAAATCAATCGTCAGTCGTGAGAATTTAAAAGAGCTTTCAGTGTTTCGCGTTCTACAGGGTCACCGTCACTTCATTATCCCAATTGCCCCTGATATTGATTGGTTGGGGCAGGCGTTGTACAATTTCCGGTTGTTGCTTCGTACCAAAATGGCCGGTATCCCAACTGCCATTTTTATTGGCATCAAATAAAACGCGGAGATCATAAGTGCCCGGGCGATACATCTTTCGCACAAATTCATGGTTAGTTAGTGTTACAGATTCTACTATTTTATCGCTTTGCACAATCTGTAAAACGGGATTTTTTGATAGATCCAGGTTCGTAAAACGGATACGGATACTCCCATAATCAGCGGCACGTTTGGTGAAAAATCCGATGGTATCTTTTTTTGTTAAACCGGTTCCCGCTGAATCCGCCACCGCGGATTTGTCTATCAAAACCACTAAGCCGGTATTCTCTTTCCATTTATTTTTTAGGGTAAGCGTTGTTTTACCAGTGTCCAGGCTAACCGTATAACCGCTGAGCTTATGATAGCCGGTATCATATACATTAAAACCGGAACTGTCAAACACAGACAGCTTTCTGTTAAAAGTTAAGGTAAGATCAGAGAGCAGGTCCTGTTGTCCGCTTTCAAGACTAAGCGTATATTTTAATCGTTTATCTTCTTTGTTTATGGGAGATGATTTTGTTGGTGAGGCAGCGGCACCTGGTTTTTCTTTGGGTTTATATTCCTGGAAAGCAAAGAGGGTATCGGGAATGGTGTTTTCGTTGATAACAACCCTGCTTTTCTTAAAAGCGAATAACCGGGTACTGTCGCTATAGGTTTTTGTAAAGTTATTCTGGCCCTCGATAACAAACACCGAAAAATCGCCGGTGGGCAGGTGCCTGAACATGAATTCTCCTTTACCGTTTATGCGTGTGTAGTAACGGGGGCGGTCTTTTAGTATGGCGGTGTCCGACATATTTTTATGTAACACTACTAATAAAGTGCTGTCTGTTTTTCCGGTCTCGGCCAGTATTACTTTTCCGGAGTAAGTTTGTTCCTCTATTTTATTGCCTGTTGAAAATGCATAAATAAGATTTTTGGCAATATTACTTTCATTTACATCCCTCACACTCTCGCCAAAATCGAATGAATAAGTGGTATTGGGTTCGAGTGAGTCTTTCAGTTTGATGGTTACATTCCGCAGTTTATAATCCATCTGCGGAAAACTTTTCAGTGTTGGCGAAATGATCAGGTTTTCCTGTGGGTTTAGCAGGGTAATGTATTCATCAAATGTTAGGGTGATATTTTTTGCAGTAACATTAATAGCCGAATCCTTTGGCAAAGCCATTACCAGCCTCGGTGGCAAACTATCTCTGGGCCCGCCGCCGGGGGGGATGATATTGGCGCAGGATGATAGAGACACTACTCTCAATATGCTAAAAAACACTATGCTGAATGGTAACAGGGAACGCTTCATGAACCGGATTTGTATACTTTTTAAAGACTGCCAAATTACGGGCAAATATAGAACTCAGGCCCGCTAATTACTAAAAAGGATTGTGAATGGAAACGTAAAACTAAGTTTAGTAAGGGTCACACCTATCAATCCGCTATCTCTTCATCCGTCAAATCATGCAATGCCACGGCCAGGTGATTGGTTTTTACAAAATTGCACCAATGGCATTCGGGTTTGCCACAACCGGTATAAAAGTCGCGGTCCTGTATTTTCTGCCATACGGTTTTTATCTGTTGGGTAACCGTGGTAATGTCTTCCGGCGTGATCACGATCTTTTCCCTGCGATACTGTTTTTTCTTATCCGGTTCAATAAAATCAAATTCAGTACTGGTTACTGTCCAGTTTTTTTGTTCGTAATGATCTACCAGTATTTTATAGAATACGGCCTGCCTCCAGTAATCTCCCCCATTCGGATCCTTTTCGTGAGGTGGTTTTAATTTGTCTTTCGCTTTATCAATATCACCTGATTTATAGTCAACCACATTCACCGTTTTTCCATCAAATTCCAGCTTATCCAGTTTACCTTTTAAAGGAATACCCTGCACTACCACATTGCGTATATTTCTTTCCACTGCCACAATTTTGTTCCAGGTACCAATGTATTGATCGTAATAATTACCCAGCACCTCCTGCCCATATTCCATTCTCCTGGCAAACTGTTCTTTCGTAAAACTTTCGCGGTGGCGGTTCATGTACCATTCAAAATCCAGCACGAATTCTTTTTTGGGCGGGAACCTTTCCATCTCCTGCATTTTCTCGAATAATTTCTGCAAAGCATAGTGAACAGCAGAGCCAAACTCTGTGGCTTCCGATTTGCCGGAGGGTACCCGAACCAGGTTTTGAAAATAAAACTGAAGCGGGCATTTCAGGTAATTATTCAATGCCGTTACATTCATCACAAATTTATCCAGCAATTGTGTGATAAAATCCGCTTCCGCTTTTTCAATTTCGGGCGACTGTACCGCGGTAAATTGTATCATCGAAAATTCGCTGATTACTTCCGTATCAAGTATTACTTTCTCAACCGGTAATGCATGCGCGTCCTGTATCTCTGCAATGAACATGGAGGGTTCCAGTTGTTTCCCGTCGTTTTTAAAATTACTATAGGAAATGTGTAAATGCTGCCTGGCCCGGGTAAGCGCCACATAGAATAAACGGCGTAACTCTTCTTCGTCTGTATGTTTTGGCAGAGAAGAGAACATCGTATCAGGAAAACCATACCCGCCGCCCGGCTTTTTTTTCTTTTCCCAATGGGCCGCATTACATCCAACCAGGAAAATATGTTCAAATTCCAGTCCCTTTGAACCGTGTACCGTTAAAAGATTTACTCCTTTCTCACTGCCACTTACCTGTACAAGCGGCAAACTCAACGCTTCTTTTTCCATCAACATAAAAATGTTGACTAATTGTTCAAGTGTTAAACCAGGGTTTCTTTTTGTCTCTTCTTTAATAAAATCAAACAAGCCGGTAATTACACGAAGGTGCTGGTGTTTATCCGGGCGTTGCATTACCCAACTCAACACGCCCGACTGTAAACAGTTTTCAAATAAGTTTACCAGGGTAACATTCGAAACATCTGCTATCAGTTTTTCAACAGCCAACGAAGCTGCTTTCATGCCTGCCGGTGCGCTTTTACTAAAAAGATCAGTAGCGGGTGCATTTGCTTTTTCGGCTAATAATCTTCGTAGTGATGTTTTATTTTCTCCAAATTTTCTGTCGGCAACCGCGTTGCTCAGCTTAGCAATTTCTATGGGCGGAATTTGAAACCAGTCGAAATGCAATATCTCAAATAACATTTCATCACCCCCATAACTAATATCATGTTCCGCGGCCAGGTATTGTAATAGCAGGATGAGTTTTTGGGCCAGTGGTATGTCTAAAATATTCAGGTTACGTTTACTATAAACAGGAATATTTCTTTGCGCGAAATACCGCGACAGTTCTTCTCCGTATTTATTTTCCTTATAAATAATTCCAATTGTGCCGGGTAAGGCGCCCTGTTGTAACAGTTTCTCTGCTTCCAGGGTAATATGTATCATTTCCTGCCGCTGGGTTTCGTATTCTTTCAGGAGCGGTTTATGGGTTAATTGGTTTATTTGGGTATTGGCCGATGTTAATGTTTTGGTTAATCCCTTAATTTGATTGATGAGGCGTTCCTCATTCCTGTCTATCAATGTTTTTGAAATATCCAGTATGGGTTGTGTGGAACGGTAATTATTGGTTAATACAATGGTGAGCAACTCTTTTTGGTAATGGGTGGCAAAGCCCAGCATATTCTCTACATTGGCGCCCTGGAAGCGATAGATGCTCTGGTCATCATCACCCACCACAAATACATTGGGCTGTTCCCAATAACTAATCAATAGTTCTACTAACCTGTTTTGTGTGCCGCTGGTATCCTGGTATTCATCAACCAGTATATATAAAAACTGTTCCTGGTAGCGGGCCAGTAATAATTTATTTTCTTCGAAGGCTTTAATCACCCAATTGATCATATCATCAAAATCGTAACGGCCGCGGCCGCGCATGAGTTTTTGAAAACGGTCGAACTCATTTACCGCCGCCCGCAGCTTTTCCATTTTCTCATTGGCTTCTTCAATCTTATTTTCTTTGCGATCGCCGGCTTTGAATTGTTTGTAAGTGCGTTTGTAAACAAATTCATCGCGGTTGGGAATATCAGCCAGGTATTCATCTATTTTTTGATTGATGAAAGCCGGCGTCCATCCTTCCCTTTTCATGGAACTGAATAATTGTTGCAGGTTTTTAATCTCAAAATATACATCGCCACGATATCGTTTTAACGGGTGGTTTTTGGGAAACCCGTCTATCAATTGTTTAAACAGGTCTATTTTTTCCAGGTCTGAAATAGGGTCCAGCGCTGTTTTTTCAAAGAGCGATAAATTCTCCTGGATAATATCATTACAGAAAGCGTGAAAGGTGTAGATATTTACCTTGTAGGCATCCGGACCAATAAAGCTTAGTAACCGTTTGCGCATGGCAACGGCGCCCGCGTCGGTATACGTGAGACAAAGAATATTTTCAGGTTGGGTATCGGTATCTATTAAAATTTTACCAATACGTGCGCCCAGTATCTGTGTTTTGCCGGTACCGGGGCCAGCAATCACCATCACAGGACCTTCAATGGTATCCACTGCCAGTTTTTGCTGCTCATTCAGGTTATGATAGATTTGGTTGAATAGTTCTTTTTGGTGCTGGGTGTTTGGCATAGGGTAAAGATAACTAACTCGTCTTTCCCTTTTCTGAATTTACCGGAAATGCCTGGTAAAGTACATTGCCCAATACTTTGCCGCCGCAGTACTACCCCTGTAAATCAGCTACCCGGAAACACCGGAAAATAATTAAAGACAATTTTGTCTTTAATTATTATATTTACTGATAATATTTATTGTATGGAAAAAACTAATTTCATCAGCTACCTGCTTAATCCTAAAAACTGGTGGCTGCCATTGCTGGTTATTTTTATCATTAGCATAGCCGGGGTAACTATGATTGGGATACATACTTACACTGAAGCGCCACCCATTCCTTCCTATGTTTCCGCTAAGAATGGAACTATTTTTTCGAAGGGGGATGTGTTAGACGGACAGGCCGTTTTTCAGAAATATGCATTGATGGAATATGGCAGTATGTTTGGTGATGGGGCCAACCGGGGGCCCGACTATACCGCGGAAGCGCTACACTATGTATCCCAATACATGAATGATTTTTATCAGTCACAATTGAAGGCGGATGAAAATACTGATATACTTAAGAAAGGCATTGCCGAGCAGGTGAAGGCAGACATTAAAAACAATCGGTATAGTAACCAAACAAATAGTGTAGCCATTTCCGATGCCCAGGAGTTTGCGATACAGGAACTGATAAAATATTACCATCAAAAATTCACCAACCCATCTTCACCTGGCGCGTTTAAACCGGCCGGTTATATTACTGATGTAAATGAACTAAAATCATTGACCGCTTTTTTTTATTGGGGAGCATGGGTATGTGGTGTAGAAAGGCCCGGTGAATCATATAGTTATACCCATAACTGGCCTTATGACCCTGCCGCCGGAAACACACCCAGCTCAGCTATTATACTCTGGAGCATCATAGGCTCACTGGGCCTGGTATTTGGATTGGGTATTGTTTTGTATTACCACGGGAAACTGGATAAGCTGGACGATGGCGCTTATACCAACAAGGCCGAACCCTTTATGACAAGGGGTAACATACAACAATTTCAACCTGATGCTGTTCAAAAATCAACGTACAAATTCTTTTATGTGGCTGTTTTACTTTTTGCCACACAGGTTTTAGCGGGTATTTTAACCGTTCATGATTTTGTTGGGTTTGTCAATTACTTTGGTTTTAATATTTCGGAAGTATTACCCATTACAGTAACAAGAAGCTGGCATGTGCAACTATCCATTTTATGGATATCAGCCTGCTGGATAGGCGCTTCATTTTTTATGATGTCGCTTGTTTCACCAAACCAATCAAAAAAACAGGTTGTATTAATCAATGCTATTTTCTGGCTAACCGTATTATTGGTGGCTGGCTCCTTTGCCGGTATGTTACTTGGGCCAAAAGGTGTTCTTGGAAAGAACTGGTACTGGCTTGGTCACCAGGGTTGGGAATATGTAGAGCCAGGAAAACTATGGCAGATACTACTCGGCGTAGTATTTATCACCTGGGCGGTTACCATCTACCGGGGTATTAAACCGGTGATGAAACTAAACCAACCCTGGGCATTGCCAAACTGGTTAGTGTATAGTACGTTCAGTATTATTTTATTATTGATTTCCGGTTTTATTGCCACACCTAAAACTAATTTTGTTATTGCCGATTTCTGGCGTTGGATGGTAGTACACATGTGGGCCGAAGCATTTTTTGAGGTTTTTACCACGGTGCTGATAGGATACTTTATGGTGGTGATGGGCCTGGTAAGCAGGCAGGCGGTTATTCGTGTAATTTACCTGGCTACCTTATTATTTTTAGGCTCCGGGTTGCTTGGCATTTCTCATAATTTTTATTGGAACGCGAAGCCTGTTTTCACTATGGCGCTTGGCTCTGTGTTTTCAACATTACAGGTAATACCACTGGTATTACTTACACTGGAAGCGGCAAGATTCAGGAAACTGCCCCATATTCTTGAAAATGGAAACAGACCCGATGGCGATTTGAGTAAACGATTTGGATTTTCAGAAGTGTTCCTGTTTTTGATAGCCGTTAATTTCTGGAATTTCTTTGGCGCCGGCGTACTGGGCTTCATTATCAATCTGCCCATTGCTAATTATTATGAGCATGGAACGTATTTAACCGTTAATCATGGCCATGCCGCGTTAATGGGGGTGTATGGTAACCTGGCGCTGGCTACTGTTTTATTTTGTTGCCAGTTATTATTTAAAGCGGATTGGTGGAAGCCGCGACTGATCAAAACCGCATTCTGGTCAATCAATATTGGTTTATTGCTGATGGTATTGCTCGATTTATTTCCTGCGGGTATTTATCAGTTTAAAACAGTAACCGAAAATGGGTTATGGTATGCCCGTAGCAGCGCGTTTATTGAGAGTACGGGTTTTCAAACACTTACCTGGCTGCGTATTATTGGCGGCTCCCTGTTTACGGTAGGTGGGGTAATACCGCTGGTTTGGTTTATAACCAGCGGAAGAAAGCGGTTGAAAAAGGGATAAAGGATATCACAATAAATTGTAAATAAAAGTATTTGTTTACTTTTATTTACAATTTATTTATATATTTGCATAATCAATTTAATTATCAAACACCTAATCAGGTGCTACAAGGAAAAATCGCACTTATTACCTGAACTTACATTATCTAAAAAATTGATATATGCAAATAACATCAACAGAAAACATCCTCAACGTAACCTTGCTGGAACCCCGGCAAAAACACCCCACTATTTTTGTGCGGTTTGATGAGCTGGCAGAGGGTGAAAGCTTAACCATTCATAACGACCATGACCCTAAACCGCTTTATTACCAGTTATTGGGAGAAAGGGGTAACATTTTTGTATGGGAATACCTGGAGCAGGGGCCGGAATGGTGGAAGGTGAAAATTTCCAAACGAATTGCCGGAGAAAATGATGAAACACTAGGTCAGATTGCCGCCAAAGATCTGCGCAAAGCGCAGGTATTTAAAAAGTACGGATTGGATTTTTGTTGTGGAGGTAAGAAAACAGTGAAGGAAGCCTGCGCAGAAAAAGGGTTAGATGTTACGAAAGTAGAACAGGAATTACAACAAACCAACCAATTACCCTCATCCCGTTCGCTGCCTTATAGCGACTGGAGTTTGAATTTTCTCGCAGATTATATTGTTAATACCCATCACAGTTATGTTACAAAAAATTTACCTGATCTAACTGCTTATGCAAAAAAGGTAATGAAGGTACACGGCAATCATCATCCTGAATTGGTACGCATCCATCAATTGGTGGAGGAAGTGACTGCTGAATTAACGGTACACCTGGTTAAAGAAGAAAAAGTGTTGTTTCCTTATATTAAAGAACTGGTTGCTGTAAAGAATAATACACAACCATTACATGCCGCACTTTTTGGTACGGTACAAAATCCCATCAATATGATGGAGATGGAACATGAATTAGTGGGAAAAAATCTTGCTGAAATAAGGGAACTTTCCAATAATTATTTATTACCGGAAGATGCCTGTGCCAGTTATAGTTTACTGTACCGGATGCTGGATGAATTTGAAGAGGACCTGCATTTGCACATCCATCTTGAAAACAATATCCTGTTTCCAAAGGCGCTGGAAATAGAAAAACAGTTAAATAAATAAATGAAGGACCATACTCCCCTGAAACGGCACCAGGCTATTGTCTCATTTTCAAAAGACCATCATTTTGGGTTATTGCTGGTTTGGAAAATAAGACAAGGCCTGGATAAAGCCGTCAATCCTGAACGGATCAGCAATTATGTATTGTTCTTTTTTAAGGAGGATCTTGAAAAACATTTTAGAGAAGAAGAACAATTACTTTTTTGCAAATTACCGGTTGATGATGTTTTGAGAGAACAGGGGGAAGCGGATCATCAAACAATCTACAGGCTGGTAGCCGCTATTGAAGAAACGAAAGATGATACCACGCTGCTCAGTCAACTGGCGGATGAGTTGGAGAAACATATCCGTTTTGAGGAACGGGAATTATTCAATCACCTGCAAAATGATATTAAAGCTGATGATCTGGAAGCGATAGCAAGTCGTTTTTCGAATAATAGTAAAGCAATTGATGAAAAATGGGAAGACGTTTTTTGGGATAGTAAAAAACAGTGAGATAAAGGTATATGAAAAGAGCACTAACAATGTTATTAGCAACAGGTCTCTTGCTGGCTTGTAATTCGCAAAACGAAAAGGAAAATAGTACAACCGCTGAACCTGCCACGGAAAATCATGAACATACAGAGAAGGCAAACGGGCTTGTATTAAATAACGGCGCCAAATGGAAAGCCGATTCAACAACATTGGCAAATGCAGCCGGTTTGCAGGGTATTGTTTCCAATGCTAAGAAAGAAAGCCTGGAAAACTATCTTCAAACAGCATCGCGGTTGGAGAGTGGCTTGAGTAAAATGGTTAATGAATGTAAAATGAATGGCGCTGACCATGATGCCCTGCATCAATGGCTGGAACCATTAATGCAGAAAACAAAAGAACTGAAAAAAGCGACTGCATCTGAAAATGCAGCGGCCGTCCTGGGCGATATTGAAAAACAAATTAGTCTCTTTGCGCAATACTTTGAATAATCATGACTATCAACGCCAATACAAAAATTGCCAGCTTGCTAAAGCACAATCCCGATGCGCTGGATGCTATTGTAAGCATTTCGCCAAAATTCTCAAAATTGCGTAATCCAATATTACGAAAAGTGATTGCCGGCAGAACCAGTATTGCTATGGCTTCAAAACTGGGTGGATGCAGTGTGGATGATTTCTTCAATAGGCTACAGCCATTGGGTTTCGAAATTGATAAAGCAGCGGTTGCAACAGATATGGATGAAGAAAAGAAACCTGTTCCGGAATTCCTGAAAAACAGTCAGCCCGGTAAAATTGTAGAATTGGATGTACGCCCGGTAATTGAAACGGGCAAAGATCCGCTGAACGTTATCCTGCAAAAAGTGAAAGCGTTGGAAACGGGCCACATACTTAAAATTGTAAATAGTTTTGAACCAACCCCATTAATGCACCTGCTTGGTAAACAGGGCTTTGAATCGCATGCCGAAGTTATCAGCAATGAACTGGTGCATACTTATTTTTATAAGAAGACAGACAGGCCTTTGGCCCCTGAAGCTAATGGAACCGCTTACTCAGAAGGCTGGGATGAAATGCTGGGCCGGTTTAAGGGGAATATTGAAACCGTTGATGTAAGAGCATTGGAAATGCCCTTACCCATGCACAGGATACTGGAAGCATTAAAAACCTTGCCCGCGGGTAAAGCGCTGTTTGTTTATCATAAACGTATTCCTGTTTTCCTCCTGCCTGAACTGGAGGAACAGCAATTCAGCTACCGCATCAAGGAGATCAGTGATGCCGAAGTACACCTCCTGATATATAAAGACTGATATGTTTGCTGCAACAGGAAATACCGGAACAACTAAAACCACTTCCTGTAAAGTGGTACTACCGTTTTACGGGTATGCAGCCGTGGCCTTCCTTGTGGCAAATATTCTTTTATTGTTATCGGCAACCGGTCTTATAAAACATTATTTCCATCCGCATACATTAGCTATCACACATATCATGGCGCTTGGCTGGGGTACTATGATGATTCTCGGCGCCAGTCATCAACTGGTTCCTGTACTGATTGAAGGTAAATTATACAGTAATAAACTGGCATATACTTCCTTTATACTGGCAGCGGCGGGTATTCCGTTATTAGCTTATGGCTTTTATGTGTTTGATATGGGATGGCCCGCCAAATGGGGCGGACGACTGCTGATAGTAGCCATTATCGCTTATCTCATTAACCTCGCGGTAAGTATGGTAAAAAGCAGGAATGAAAATGTACATGCCGTTTTTATTTTTACGGCTGTAGCATGGTTATTGGCTACTGCCACTGTTGGGCTCATGCTGGTGTACAATTTTACTTATCTGCTACTACCCGGAAATTCCCTGGATTATCTTCCATTGCATGCACATATTGGTATTGTCGGCTGGTTTTTATTGTTGATAATAGGCGTTGGCTCCCGGCTGATACCCATGTTTCTTATTTCTAAATACAATAACACTCAACAACTCTGGTGGATATATGGATTGATAAATGGAGGACTATTGGCATTCATTTTTATTTTTTTATATACAGATACAGGATGGCTATTGTTATTTCCACTACTGGCTGTTGCGGCGGCGATTCTGTTATTTGTAAACTTCTGTTATTTATCTTACCGGCAACGGATACGAAAAAAAGTAGATGAACAAATGGAAGTGTCGTTGCTTTCGGTACTCATGATGTTGTTACCGGTAATCTTCCTTATTATCATCATCGCATTACTGATAATGTCACCTAAAGAAAACAGCAGCCTGCTTATTACGTATGGGTTTATTATTTTTTTTGGATGGATTACGGCTATTATCCTGGGAATGACCTTTAAAACATTGCCGTTTATCGTTTGGAATAAAGTATATCATCACTTAGCCGGGAAAGGCAAAACACCCAATCCTAAAGACTTGTTCAGCAACACTGTTTTTAAATGGATGAGTGTATTTTATATTGCCGGCTTTGTATTATTCATATTGGGCCTTTTGCTTCATTACGCGATTGTTTTACAATTAGCCGCCGCGTTATTAGTACTTACCGCTTTATTGTACAACTGGAATGTCATAAAATTGCTGTTGCATAAACCTGCTTCTTTATGAATATAATTACCAACAGCAATATACAATGTACGATAGCATTGGCGGCCCTGCAAAATGTAATGGACCCGGAGATAGGGTTGAACATTGTGGATTTAGGTTTGATATATCAACTGGATTTCGATGAAGCGGGAAAGAAGATTTTTTGCACGATAACGCTTACCACACAGTTTTGCCCCATGGGTGAATCCATTACAAATGCGGTGAAGGAGACATTGAAAGTTACTTTTCCGGAATACGAAACAGGGATGAAATTAACTTTTGATCCGCCCTGGAATCATGAAATGATTTCAGCCGAAGGACGTGAATTTTTAAACGAAAGATAAATGCTTAGTCTTACCTGTAAAACAGCCATTAAAGCCGTCATTTACCTGGCCTCTAAATTTGAATCTACAGAAAAAGCCGGTATTAAGGAGATCGCAGAATTTATTAATGCCAGTGAACATACTGTTGGTAAGATGCTGCAAGTATTGGTAAAGGAAGAGGTGATTAATAGCGCGAAGGGCCCTACCGGTGGATTTTATATTACCGCGAAGCAAAAGAACCAGTCAATTATGAACATAATCGTTGCCATTGATGGCCATGAAGTATTTGATCAATGCGGGCTTGGATTAAGTAAATGTTCTGCAACGCATCCCTGCCCCATACATAATGATTATAAAATCATCAGGGATCAGTTTAAAGCCATGTGCCGGCAAAAAAAGTTAAGTGATTTGTGTGAGACGGTGAATGACGGGCTGGCTTATTTGATGGGGTGAGAACTATAAATAGTATTGGTTAATCGGTTTATCCACTTTTATAGTATAAAATCAACTTCTTTGAAGCTTCTAAAAGCATTGGTGCATATGCCTAGATACAGGGTTTGTTTTGCAGATTTAAAGTGAGCGTTTAAATAATTTAAAGCTGTATTTTAAATTTGCAGGAAAAAGGAGGAAAAAGAAACCTGTTTTCAGTTTCCCGGGCCCTTCCCCCCTCAGTTAGCTGTTTTCGACATAAAAATAGGGTAATGTCGAAAATTTGGATAAAATTCGACATGAAGGGTGTTGGCTAACCCTGTCAAATAATTAGTAGAAATCCCCCCGGTTAATTAAGCTGTCTTTGCAAATAGACTGCAAACTCACCATTCATCTTTGTTTTTATATCACTAAAAACAATGCAAGATGAAAAAATGCGATCTTTATCGCAACGGTATTTCTTATGCTAACCTCCTGTAGCCGGCAAGAATACCAGACAGGTGGTCGTGGTTTTGCGGATGTATCACTTACGCGTAATAGTAATGAGTATATACTAACTTTAATGTGAAAATTATTTTAGCGTTCTCAATAAATAACTTGCAATCTTAATTAAAACTATTAACTACTTACATAAAAAATTTGAACAATTATAATGGCTATAAGAAACTGGACACGAGAAGAATTAATCCTTGCTTTCAATCTTTACTGGCAATTAGATTTTGGTAAAATGCATAGTCGCACACCAGAAATAATTCATTTGGCAAACATTATTGGAAGGACTCCCGATGCAGTTGCAATTAGACTAACCAACTTTGCACATATTGACCCTTATCATCAGCAGAGAGGAGTCAAAGGCATGTCTGGTGGTAGAAAACAAGTAGAGCCAATCTGGAATGAATTTTTCAATAACAAAGAAGAATTGATTTTTGAAAGTGAGAAAATAGTAGCGGAAAAGGAACATGAAACAATCGAAAACAAATTTGCAGATATTCTTATGGGGACAGAAAATTTAAAGGGAGATACAAAAATTCGGGAAGTAAAAACAAGAGTTAATCAAAATTTTTTCAGAAAAATTGTAATGGTAAATTATTCGAGTAAATGCGCCATTACTGGAATTGATATCCCAGATTTACTTATTGCAAGTCATATTGTACCATGGTCTAAAAATGAAGATGAAAGATTAAATCCTGAAAATGGTATTTGCTTTTCATCTCTGTATGATAAAGCTTTTGACAAGGGGTATATAAGCATCAATGATAAGTTTGAGATTTTAATTTCCCCAGTCTTAAAGAAAAAGCAGAAGGAAAATTATTACGAAAAATATTTTGCTCATCTAACAAACGCACCTCTTCATTTGCCGAAGAAATATTTGCCCAAAAAAGAATTTTTAGAATTTCATTTCGATACAATTTTCAAAAAATAAATACCAATAAAAAATTATTTTATGTACAGACTACTCAAGCGTGAAATTTGTGTGCATCATGGAAAAAAGTCTTAATCCTTGTTATAATGGATGATACTCCGGCCGAAAAACAAACTATGACAAAACAAATAAACATCCTACAGCATTACTTCAACCATTGACGGAAGAAAGTTTTAATGCAAATACATCTTTTGAGTCGATTTGGACAGTAAAAGAATTAATTGAAAAGTCTGACAGTTTAAAAAATGACAACTGGTTCTGTAGAATATTTAAAAAGCCGAAGAGATAAAACCTAAACCAAGCGGATAAAATAATATGGCAAAGAATTTAGCATCAATAGTTGAGGAGGGGAGGCTTATAAAGTCTGGTGAAAAACGTTGGACTAAATATTCTATCAACAAATTAGTGTAAAATAACCTGAGTTTTGTTGATAGAAAGTTGATAGGATTGTGCTTACATATTCATAAATACTTGATAATCAGTAAACTAAATTAGATACTCTATCAACATTTTCTAATGTTTCCAATCCCAAACCCCGACCCACTATAAAATGGCAGTTCTTCAATAAATCTGTCAATCCAATTATTTGAATACTATAAAAGTTTTAAAAATATTTCTCTTATCTCAACTCCGTCATCGGGCTCACATTATTATTCAAATCAACCGACACCACAAAAATTCGTTTGTCTTTCGTATCCGGAATTTTGGTTAGATCAATTACGGCCATTTTATCGGCTACCACTAATTGTACCAATTGTGCCAGTACAAACCGTACTTCTGTATTCTGTGTTAAAGTTAAAATACCAAATGCCTTAATTTTTTCATCGCCTTTGTAAACCAGTTTCGCCATATTATTAGGCAACAATTCTACCAGCGGTTGTGCAGGCGCCGAATTATCTATCCAGGGCATGGGGGGCACCAACGCAGGATAATGGTAGTAACGGTTTCGGAGACTATCACTCCAGCCATTGGGATTTTTTTCAAAAGATTTACTGCTGAAATAAGCGCTTCCCTGTGTGGTTAGATAACTTCTTAATGCCTGTATCTGTTTGGGTAACTCATTCGGGTTTTTCCAGGCGGCATTACTGCCCGCCCTGTAAATGCCCTGGCCTATATACAAATGTTTGCCATAAGAATTTTGGTTCCACCAGTCAAGTAACACATCATAATCGGCCAGCTTATGCCCACGCTCCCAATACAGTTGCGGCACTACATAGTCTATCCATCCTTTCTGCATCCATAATAAAATATCGGCATAGAGATCATCATAATTGGTTTGTCCCGCTTTGGTATCACTGCCCATGGGGTCCTGGCTTTTATTGCGCCATACGCCAAACGGACTAATGCCAAACCGGACAGGCGGATTCGTTGTTCTTACAATATTATGTATCAGGAGGATGATGCTGTCGCAATTACTTCTTCGCCATACTTCTTTGTTTAGTCCCTTACCATATTTCTCATAATCTTTCTGATCAGGAAATTCCTTGCCTGCGATCCGGTAGGGATAAAAATAATCATCCATGTGAATGGCATCCAGGTGGTAGCGGGTTACCAGGTCTTTCACAACCCTGGCCGTATGTTGCCTTACTTCGGGTAAACCCGGGTTGAAATATTTTTTATCGCCATAAATTAAAAACCATTCAGGATGGATTTTGGTAAGATGTGAGGGGGAAACGGACGACTTTTTAATATTAAAAACGGCGCGGTAAGGGTTTAGCCAGGCATGAAATTCCATACCCCGTTTATGCGTTTCACTGATCATGAATGCAAGCGGATCATAATAGGGTGTTGGCGGTAAGCCCTGCTTGCCGGTTAAAAATTCGCTCCAGGGTTCATATTGAGAAGGATAGAAAGCATCACCCGCGGGCCTTACCTGCACAATAACCGCGTTCATGCCATTGCGTTGATGCATATCAAGCAAACGGATAAACTCTTCTTTCTGCTCCGCTACCGCTAATGTTTTCCCGCTGGGCCAGTCAATATTATCTACCGAAGCTACCCAAACGCCACGGAATTCATAATTGGGGGAGGCTGATTGAGCCACTATTTTTTCAAAAGCCAGGCAGGCCAGCAGGCTAAAGCAAAGGGTAAGGATATTCTTCATCTTGCGAAGATAATCACGGGAAGGGTTGGTTAGGTAATTTGTGGATGAATGTGTAGGGCTTAATAAGATAATTAACAGTAGTAGGGTATTAATAAGGTTCCCTTATCTTATCCAACAAACTGTTCAGGGCCGTAGCTTCTGCCGGTGTTAATCCTTCCAGGATATTGTCCAGCGCCGCATTTTTCTTATCCAATTTTTCCAGCAGGCTCAAACCACGTTTGGATAAAACCACATCTACCATGCGTTTATCCGCTGAACAGGTTTTTTTTTCGACCAATCCTTTTTTAAGCATTCTTTCTACAATACGGCTGGTATCGCTCATTTTATCGAGCATGCGTTCTCTTATCTGTAAAGTACTGATGGGTTTGGTAGTACCCCGTAAAATACGCAGAATATTATATTGCTGCAGGGTAATATCTTCACTCTCTAAGAAAAATTTAATTCTTTCTGTTAGCCAGTTGGCAGAAAAAATAATATTTACCATGGCTTTCTGGTAATCATTTCTGAAAACGGGTTGCTGTATGTCTTTTTCAATGCCCATGGATAGGTTTGTGTTCTTAGGTTATGTACTGGGAGCAAATATGAAAATGCAAAACTAAAGACCACGAACCATAAACCACAAACTCTTTTGCTTTAGTCTTCCCAAACAGAAAGCCCCTCGCTGCAATTGGCACAGATATCTATATTTTTACGGCTGGTAAGCAATTCCTTGCGAAATTGCCGGTAGTTATCGTTATGCCAGGTTTCTTTAAAGCTTTGTGTTTTCAGGTTACCTAATTGGTGGGTAGCGTCTTTATCAAAACAACAAGGCACTACCAGGCCATCCCAGGTAATTACATTGGCATGCCAGAGTTTCCAGCAATGGTTACCCTGGCCACTCTTTACTTTCATTTTACCGGACGCGTCTTTTTTATAGCGGCTGTATTTATTATTGCCTGGGATTAGTTGATGCGGGTCGTTTTCGTAATCATATACCTGTGCCGTTTTAAAACGAACCTGGTCTACCCCGATCTCTTTCCCTAATTTTTTTATTTCTTCTATCTGGTGTTCATTTGGTTTTACTACCAGGAACTGAAAAAAAATAAAAGGCGTTTTACTTTTCATCGCTTTTTTCCATTTCACTATATTCCGGGCGCCTTCCAGCACTTTTTCCAGGTTGCCCCCCACACGGTATTGCCGGTACACATCCTGGGTTGTTCCATCAATAGAAATGATCAGCCGGTCCAGTCCGCTTTCAACTGTTTGCCTTGCTTTTTCATCGGTGAGGTAGTGGGCATTGGTAGAGGTAGCGGTATAGATCCCTTTATCATGCGCATATTTTACCATGGTCAGAAAATCAGGATGGAGATAAGGTTCTCCCTGAAAATAAAAGATCAGGTAAAGCAGGTCCTGGTAAATAGTATCGATTGTTTGCCTGAAAAAATTATTTTCCAGCATACCGGTAGGGCGGGTAAAAGCCCGCAGGCCACTGGGGCATTCGGGGCAGCGAAGGTTACAGGAGGTAGTGGGTTCGAATGAAATGGAAATAGGGTATCCCCATTGAACCGGTTTGCCTGTTAGCCTGGTTAATTGGTAGCTACTATATACTTTAGCCGCATTCCATAACCTTCGGGGGGTAAGTTTGGTTAGAAAATTAACACTATCGTTCCAGTTGAAATAAGGCATAATGAGTTGTAAAAATAGGGCCGGAACGGGTAGAAACAGAGGTTTAACAAATAAGTTCCCAAATCCCGGCAGGGAATAGTCGGTTTTCCGGTTAGAAAAGTTATTTTTACGCTTTACACAGCTTATGGCTCATACGCATCCAACCGATCATCAGACCTGTCAATCCTGCGCCAACCGATTCAATTCCGTTTTTTGTAAAGCGAAGGAAGAATATGTTAATTTGATTAATGAACAAAAAGTTTGCAATATTTATAAAAAAGGCCAAACCCTTTTTAATGAGGGATCAAACCCCTTTGGCGTTTTTTGTATAAATGATGGCAAAGTAAAACTTTCTCACCAGGGCGATGATGGGAAAGAGCAGATTACCAGGCTTTTAAAGCAAGGTGATGTACTGGGTTACCGGGCATTACTGAGTGGCGAAAGATATAGCGCCAGTGCCGTAGCCCTGGAGGATACCCAGATCTGTTTTATTCCTAAAGATTTATTTATCAGTGTACTAAAACAGGATGCGGGCCTTGCTTTTGAAATGATGAAGCTGCTGAGTGATGAATTGCATAAAGCTGAGCTGAAAATTACCCACCTGGCTCAAAAACCCATTAGGGAACGGTTAGCGGAAACACTTCTTTTTATTAAAGAAACCTATGGTTTTGAAGAAGATGGTATTACCCTCAATGTTCGCTTATCACGCGAAGAAATAGCTAACCTGGTAGGCACGGCCACCGAATCTGCCATAAGATTGCTGTCTGATTTCAAAAAAGACGGTATGGTTGAACTGGATGGTAAAAAAATTAAAATTCTCAAGCACAAAGAACTCGTTCGTACTGCCAACCTGCAGGATTAAGCCCTTGGTTTACAGGTCCCCTTTTTTAAAATATGATAAAAATCATGTCCTGACTTGAGTATCATCATATATACCCCCATTCTGTAAATATATCTTGCAGTAAAATTAATCAGGCATGTTGCTGAATGAGTGGGATATAGAACTTCAGGAAGATATTACGCCGCTGGGTTTATGTGAACTTATCGAAAAAAGATGTCAGCCGGAGATCAAAGCTTCCTTAAGCAACATTGAACAGTATTTTTCACAGCTTACAGATATCGAAATACCCGAACCCGATTTTGAATTGCTTCAGTTGCTATACACCAAACTTCAGGATGAGGTACGGCATATTTTTCTTAAAGAATCCGGACTTATCTATCCCGGCATCAAAAAAAATCAATCCGGATTCTTTATTGAAGAAAGGGCCCATGAAACCATTCAGCATACGCAGCAGGTAATCGTTAACCTGCTTATCAAATTGCGTCATCTGCTGAATAATTATGTAGTGCACCATAACTCGAGTGTGGAATGGAAAGACTGTGTTCACGAATTTTTTCAGGTAGAAAATAAAATTCATCGCTGGATATATATTGAACAAAGCTTACTTTACCCTGCCATTACACATAATTCAGCCTCTACCCCTGATAAGGAACTTTAAAAGAGCGGTCATGTCAAAACTCTCAACATCGCCCACTGCTTTGCAATGTTATCATTGCGGGGAAGATTGTAATAATGATACCCTATTGGCTTATGATAAGGCTTTTTGTTGCAGTGGCTGTAAAATGGTGTATGAAATCCTGGATCAGAATGGTATGTGCGATTATTACAGCATCAGTGATAATCCGGGTACCAGCCAAAGAATACAGGTAAGGGAGGATAAGTTTAGTTTCCTGGATGATACTAAAATTGCCACATCCTTAATTCAATTTAAAGATGAGGCAAGAACGCATGTAAATTTTTATCTGCCACAAATACATTGCAGCAGTTGCCTTTGGTTACTGGAGAACCTGCACCGGATAGAAGATGCTGTTATAAGCAGTAAGGTAGACTTTGAAAGAAAAGAAGTGGATATCATATTTGATCACCGAAACATTTCGCTGCGAAAAGTTGCTGAACTGCTTACCGGTATTGGATATGAGCCCTACCTGAGTTTTAATGATATGGGTAAACAACTACCCGGCATACAGTCAGATAAAATTTATAAGCTGGGAGTAGCCGGATTCTGTTTTGCCAATATCATGCTCATGAGTTTTCCTGAGTATTTTGGCATTGATGCCAAAGAAAAGGACCTGCTCATTTTATTCCGTTATGCAAATCTCCTCCTGAGTTTGCCGGTATTTTTTTATAGCGCCACAGAATTTTATAGCAGTGCATGGAAAAGCCTTAAACATCGTTTTCTGAATATTGATGCGCCCATAGTGCTGGCCGTTTGGGTAACTTTTGCCAGAAGCGTGTATGAGGTATTAAGCGGTACAGGCGGTGGTTATTTTGATTCGATGAGTGGTATCGTATTTTTTATGCTCGCCGGAAGGGTGCTGCAGGATACCACTTTTCGTCAACTCAGTTTTGAGCGTGATTATACTTCTTATTTTCCTATCGCTGTTACCAAACTGGTTGAACAAAAACAGCAGTCTGTAGCCTTGCCTGATATACAATTGAACGATACCCTGTTGATCCATAATGAAGAACTGATACCCTCTGATGGCATTCTTACACGTGGTAAAGCGCTGATAGATTATAGTTTTGTAACCGGGGAAAGTGTACCCGTAGAAAAAGAAATGGGTGAGATTGTATACGCAGGGGGTAAGCAGATTGGCAGTAATATAGAGATACTGGTAATTAAAGAAGTGGCCCAGAGTTATTTAACCAAACTCTGGAATAAAGACGAGGCGGGAATTAATAAAGATTGGGAACATTCATTTGTTCATCTTCTCAGCCGTTATTTTACCTGGATTGTTTTTTCAATTGCTTTTACAGGCGCTGTCTATTGGTCGGTATACGATCCTTCCCGCATCTGGAACGTGGTAACTGCCGTATTGATTGTAGCCTGTCCCTGTGCCTTATTGCTTAGTAATACTTTTACCAACGGCAATATTCTCCGGCGTTTGGGAAGAAATCATTTTTATCTGCGCAATGCCCAGGTGATAGAAGATATTGCTACCGCGGATTGTATCGTTTTCGACAAAACAGGAACATTAACTACCGGCAGGTATAACGACATACAATATGAAGGCGACAATTTATCTGATAGACAAAAACAACAGCTTGGCGTATTGGCTTCTCAGTCAACCCATCCCTTAAGTAAAGCGATTGTTGAGTGGAGCGGTATTTCTCATAACCAAAAAGTAGTTGGTTTTAGGGAACTGCCTGGTTATGGTATTGAAGGAACGATTGATGGCGTGCTGGTTTTGCTGGGTTCAAAGTCTTTTGTTACCAAAGAAAAATCAAAAATACCCGGTGGCCAGGTTGTATATATCGCCTTCGGAGAACAGGTGATGGGTAAGTTCAGTTTCAGGAACCATTATCGTGAGGAGGTTCCGGCCTTACTCAAATTTCTTGGAGCCAAATATCAACTGGCTGTGCTGAGTGGTGATAATGACGGTGAAAAGAAGTTCCTGGAGAACCTGCTTGGCCCTGAAACCACGCTGCTTTTTAACCAGGATCCTTCCGATAAATTGAATGCCATTAAACGCCTGCAGGATAGCGGGAAAAAAGTAATCATGATAGGTGATGGCCTGAATGATGCCGGCGCCCTGCAACAGGCCAATGTAGGTATTGCCATATCCGAGAATAACAACCATTTTACACCGGCAAGCGATGCCATACTGCCGGCGCGGGAACTTCCCCGGCTTTACCGCTACATACAACTGTGTAAAGCCAATAAGAGGGTGGTACTTGCCGCTTTTGTGATATCGGTTTTATATAATTTCGCGGGCATATTTTTTGCCGTACAGGGGATAATGTCTCCAATGATAGCGGCTATTTTGATGCCATGCAGCAGTATCAGTATCCTGCTGATTACTTTTGGATTAAGCAATTATTTTAGTGCCAGATTGCAAATAAAGTAACTTAATTTTAACAAAACATGATAAATGTCATGCGCCCCATTGAGCAAAATCATAGACCGTGGGGTGGGGCATTTCTATTTTTACCTAACTTAATTTATAAACTGCCATGAGTGTTATCATCCTTTTGTTGATTGCCAGTATTTCTGTGGCATCGCTTTTTTTGCTCGCTTTTCTCTGGAGTGTAAAAAACGGCCAGTTCAGAGATGATTTTTCTCCTGCGGTCCGGATATTATTTGATGACCAACCCGTCCGGAAAAATGAACCTGTTTTACCCGAACAGGCAGTAAGTAAATAAGATAACCCCCGGATCCTTTACATAATCATTAAATCAATATTTCTATACTTCAAACCAAACTGATGCAAGTAGAAAAATTTTATTACGATAACAAAATTGTCAAGCTTTTCGCGTACGCCACTATTGTGTGGGGAGTGGTAGGTATGTTGGTGGGTTTGCTGGCCGCCGTTCAGGTATACCTGCCCGCGGCCAATTTCAACTTTCCCATGACAACTTTCGGGAGGGTTAGACCCCTGCATACAAATGCCGTGATTTTTGCATTTGTGGGTAATGGTATTTTTATGGGCGTCTATTATTCTTTACAGCGTTTATGTAAAGCAAGGATGTTCAGTGATGCACTGGGTAAGATCCATTTCTGGATATGGCAACTGATTATAGTTGCTGCCGCGGTTACTTTACTAATGGGTTATACAACCGGTAAAGAATATGCGGAACTTGAGTGGCCTATTGATATTGCCATCACCCTGGTTTGGGTAGTATTTGGTATCAATATGTTTGGTACCATCCTTACAAGAAGAGAGAGTCATTTATATGTAGCCATCTGGTTTTACATTGCCACCTGGGTTACTGTTGCCATGCTGCATATCGTTAACTCATTTGAGATTCCGGTTTCACTTTTTAAAAGTTACAGTTGGTATGCAGGTGTGCAGGATGCATTGGTGCAATGGTGGTATGGGCATAATGCTGTTGCCTTTTTCTTAACCACACCCTACCTGGGTATCATGTATTATTTTCTGCCTAAAGCGGCAAATCGTCCGGTATATAGCTACCGTTTATCTATCATACACTTTTGGGCGCTGATATTCATTTATATCTGGGCCGGTCCGCACCACCTGTTATATACGGCTTTACCGGATTGGGCACAAAGCCTGGGAGTGGTATTCAGTATCATGCTGATAGCGCCATCCTGGGGTGGGATGCTCAATGGATTATTTACTTTGCGGGGCGCCTGGGATAAAGTAAGAGAAGACCCTATTCTTAAATTTATGGTGGTAGCCATTACCTGTTACGGTATGGCCACTTTTGAAGGTCCTATGCTGAGCCTGAAAAGTGTGAATGCCATTTCGCATTTCACAGACTGGACTATTGCGCACGTACACGTAGGGGCATTGGGCTGGAACGGGTTCCTTACTTTCGGAATCCTTTACTGGATCATTCCCAGGATATTTAATACTCCTTTATATTCAAAAAAATTAGCGACTACGCATTTCTGGATTGGTACCATTGGTATTGTATTGTATACCATCCCAATGTATTGGGCAGGTTTTACACAAGCCATGATGTGGAAACAATTTACTGAAGAGGGTACCCTGAAATACCAGTTTCTTGAAACAGTAACACATATTATTCCAATGTATGTAACCAGGAGCATTGGCGGACTGCTATACCTGACAGGTGTGTTAATAATGGTATATAATATTATGAAAACGGTGAAATCGGGTAGCCTGGTTGCTGATGAGGCAGCCGAAGCGCCTGCTTTAACCAAAGATATTCAACCACATGGTAAACAATACTGGCACAGGTGGATTGAAAGAAGGCCCATACAAATGCTTGTAATCAGTTTGGTTTTAGTTGCCATTGGGGGCGCCATAGAATTAATACCCACCTTTTTAATTAAAAGCAATATACCTACCATCGCTGCCGTAAAACCCTATACCCCGCTCGAATTGCAGGGAAGAGATATTTACGTTAGAGAAGGCTGTTATGTTTGTCACTCTCAAATGGTTCGTCCCTTCCGCGATGAAGTGGCCCGTTATGGTGAATACAGTAAGGCCGGTGAGTTTGTGTATGATCATCCGTTCCAGTGGGGTAGTAAAAGAACCGGTCCGGACCTGGCCAGAATTGGCGGTAAATATCCGGATAGCTGGCATTACAATCACATGCTGGAACCGCAAAGCATGAGTCCGGGATCCATTATGCCTTCTTATGCATGGATGCATGATGATCCGATTGATACCGCGTCAACGCCTGCCAAAATCAGGGCCATGCAAACCATGGGTGTGCCTTATCCGGAAGGTTTTGATCAAAAAGCCAATGCAGACCTGATGGCCCAGGCTAATGTAGTTCGTGACCGGTTAAAGGCAGACAAAATAAGTACCCCTGCCAACAAAGAGATCATTGCTTTGATTGCTTACCTGCAAAGAGTGGGAACGGATATCAAATTGCAGGCTGCGATGGATGCGCTTCAATCAACCAAATAAGCTCAGAACTTAAAAATTATCGCATGAAATTTATTAACTATTTAGAAAAGATAACCAACGTTGATATTTATGCGCTCAGTTCTTTTTCCATCTTCTTTGTTGTATTTATAGTGATGGGAACATGGGCCCTGAAAGCGGATAAAAAAATGATTGAAGAAATCAGCCGGTTACCATTAGATAATTGAACAAACCATCATACTAAGTACTCAATAATTGTGATGGTAGCGGATGGCAAATTTTATAGCCTGCCCCAATAAACAGGGGGATGGTAAAAAATAATAAAAATACGCTCATGAAAATAGCTTCCCTGAAAAAACGCAATGGATTGCTGATGGCGGTAATCGCAGCAGTAGTTTGTTCATTCCCGCTGGGAGCCTTTGCTGCCGGCCCTCCAGTGCCTTCGGAATTGTCAAATACCCTTGCACAGGTATTGATAGCCATAATCGTTGCCTTATTATTGGCCATCATTTTATTGGCCAATGTAGTAACCGGCGCCGCGGAATTATACACACAACGATACAAAGGCGCTAAAAAGAACCAGACAGATGGTAATAGCGGCAAAATAGTATCTGTGATAGTCTTCTGCCTGTTAGGGACCGCCGGCTTTGCCCAGGTAATACCACCGGTTGTAACGGCAACACCTGTTTCGGAATTTAGCGGCTTGTCGGCTACTTCATTCTATATTTTGTTTTCTGTTATACTGCTTGAAGTAGTTATACTACTGGTTCTGCTGTTCAATTTAAAACGGTTATTGGCCAAAGAAGCGGCCATTACAGCAGGCGTTGAAGGAGTAGCCCCCAAAAAATCATTCGATTGGGGAAAATGGTGGTGGGAGAAAGTAAATAGTTTACGCCCTGTTCAGGAAGAATCTAATATTGATCTTGGTCATGACTATGATGGTATCCGCGAATTAGACAATCGGCTTCCACCATGGTGGTTGTACGGATTTTATCTCTGTATTTTGTTTGCCGGTATTTACCTGTGGCGTTTTCATATAGCGCAAACAGCTCCGCTAAGCAGGGAAGAATTGCAGATTGCGCTTACCGAAGCAGCCATCGCCAAAGAAGCATACCTGAAGACATCGGCCAATAAAGTTGATGAAAATACAGTAACTTACCTTACAGACGCCGCTTCAATGGAAGCGGGTAAAAAAATATTTATGGCCACCTGTATGGCCTGCCACCTGGCAGATGGCGGTGGTTCGGTTGGTCCAAATCTGACCGACAAATTCTGGATTCACGGGGGAGGCATTAAAGATATATTCAAAACCCTGAAATACGGCTGGCCCGAAAAAGGGATGAAGAGCTGGAAAGACGACTATTCACCGGTACAACTGGCACAGATAGCCGGCTATGTGAAATCGCTGGTTGGAACCAGGCCGGCGAAAGGAAAAGAACCCCAGGGTGAATTGTATGAAGATAATGTGCCCGCTGCCGCTGCAGATTCGGCGAAAATGGTTGATACAGGTAGCAAACCTGACAGCACGAAAAAATAATAATGAGTGAGATTAAGCATAGTAATGAACCGCTGACAGAGAAATTTCGTGACAGGATAGCTACGGTTGATGAAAGCGGGAAGAGAAAATGGATATACGCGTATAAACCTAAGGGTAAGTTTTATAGTATCCGTACCTGGTTAAGTGTTGGTTATTTTATTTTATTCTTTGGCCTGCCATTCGTTTATATTGATGGCAGGCCATTGTTTATGTTCAACCTGCCGGCCGGTAAATTTATCATCTTTAGTAAGGCTTTCTGGCCACAGGATTTTTTCATCTTCGGGATTACGATGATCACCTTCGTGTTCTTCATCATCCTTTTCACCGCGGCTTTTGGACGGTTATTTTGCGGTTGGGCATGCCCTCAAACCAATTTTATGGAAATGATGTTCCGTAAAGTGGAGTTCCTGGTATTGGGTGATGCACCCGCCCAGCGTCAACTAGAGAATGCCCCCTGGACCACTGGCAAAATAACCAAAGTGGTCACTAAACATATCCTGTTTTATTTGCTTTCCTTTATCATCGCTAATTTTTTTCTGGCTTATATTATTGGTATCAAAGATCTTGAAAAAATTATGACAGAACCGGTATCCCAACATGTTGCCGGCTTCACTTCCATTCTTATTTTCAGCGCAATATTCTATGCTGTATATGCTTTTTTCAGAGAACAGGCCTGTACTGTTGTTTGCCCTTATGGCCGCTTACAGAGTGTATTACTTGATAAGAACTCCATGATCGTTGCCTATGATTACAACCGCGGGGAGCCCCGCGGCAACGCCAAAAAAGAACAGGATAAAGTATTGGGCGATTGTATTGATTGCCATTTTTGCGTAAAAGTTTGTCCTACCGGCATAGATATACGGGACGGTGTTCAAATGGAATGTGTCGGCTGCACTGCCTGTATTGATGCCTGTAACCATATCATGGATTCACTGGACAGGCCACATGGTCTGATCCGGTATGCTTCAGAAAACTCTATTGCAAATGGTGAGGCATTGAAGTATACCACCCGTATGAAATTTTATACAGGCTTATGTGCACTGGTTCTTGGCGTTTTAACAATTTTGCTTCTTTCGAGAAAGGATATAGATGCAACTATTATGCGCACACCGGGTATCTTATACCAGGAGCGTGGCTCAGATAGCGTGTCTAATCTCTATAATATCAAATTGATTAATAAAACAGTAAAGCCACAGGAAATTTTTATCCGCCTGAAAGATGGTGACGGAAATGTTGAAATCATTGGTAAACCATATATCGCCGTTGAAAAAGAAGGGTTGGGTTCCGGATCATTTTTTGTAGTACTGCCTAAAAGCAGGATACACAACAGGAAGACTGAAATTAAAATGGATTTGTACAGCAATGATAGGCTGATTACTTCCCTCGAAACCAATTTTCTGGGGCCTGCCGATCATTAAAAAATTAAACCTCTAAACAATACTGTATGAGTTGGGGCAATAAACTGGTAGTAGTATTTCTTTTGTTTGCCGGGTTGATATTTACGTTGGTCTATAAAGCCGTGAATACAAAATTTGAACTGGTAAGTAAAGACTATTACCAGGATGAATTGCGTTACCAGGATAAAATTGATGGCGCTAATAACGCGCGCAAATTAAGTGGCATTACCATAACCCAGGATTCGGCTTTATTGAGTATTGAACTACCCAAAGAAATGAAAGGGACCGCTACCGAAGGAGATATTTGGTTGTATTGCGGCAGCGATGCCACCAAAGACAGGAAGTTGCCCCTGCAGGCAGATACGTTGGGGAGGCAAATGATCCGGAAGAATACGTTAGCAAAGGGAAGTTATTTATTAAAGCTTACCTGGAAATCGGGCGGTAATACCTATTACAATGAACAAAATCTGATCATTCAATAAGCGTATGTTTTGGCAACTGATTATATCAGGCTTTTTACTGGGTACCGTGAGTAGTTTTCACTGTGTAGGTATGTGCGGGCCCATTGCTTTATCATTACCGGTTCACTTTTTGGCTCCCAAACAAAAGGCCCCTGGAATATTTTTATACAACTCCGGCAGGGTTACTATGTATGCACTGCTGGGCCTGCTGTTTGGGTTTGTAGGCAGACAGGTTTATCTGGGGGGCTTTCAAAAAGGTTTTTCGATTGTATTGGGTAGCCTCCTGCTCCTTATTCTTTTACAAACCCTTTTTAATAAAAAATTATTTACCGGCAGATGGCTGCAAAAACCCACCGCTAAACTGCAACAGGTAATCGGGCTGTTTATGCGGCAGAAAAATGTTTACGGGCTTTTTTTACTGGGTGCGGCAAATGGTTTACTTCCCTGTGGTATGGTATACATTGCGATAACAGGTGCCATGGCGGCAGGTTCCATTACAGGTGGGGTTGTATTTATGGCAGCTTTTGGGGCAGGCACCTTCCCTGCCATGTTCGCACTTTCTTTTTTTGGATCAATGATCAGCCTCCGGGCCAGAAATACCATGAAAAAAGCGGTTCCCTTTGTGATGCTTACCATGGGTATCCTCCTTATTCTTCGCGGACTCAGCTTGAATATTCCTTATATCAGTCCTTCTATTCCCGGCGCTCCCGGATCGGAAATACCCTGTCATTAACGCTTTAACAATTCCTTGTTAAACCATTCACATTTTATTTCATCTCTACATAGGAACTTTGCTCCAGGCAACACAAAAAAGGTTACCGCATCTATCTTAGAAAGGTTTAACAGAAGTGATGTAACCGATGGCATAGGTTTTGCGTTATTATAATATAGCATTAGGTTAAAAATTTTCTCATAAGCAGTTAGTTTTGGTTGAGGTCCCGATTTCTATCGGGACCAATTTTTTTCTAACCCTTCCTTATAAATTTCCGGATACTATACAGGTAAGCTGTAAAACAGCCAATGCTGTCTGCTGCAATATCTCCCATCTCAAATGATCGGTTGGGTATCCATCTGTCCTGTACAAATTCCATAATGGTACCAAATGCTATTCCGCTAATGGTGAGCAGCATAAACCATTTTTTTCTTTGATGGCCGGTAAGACCCGATTGATTGAACGGCCAGGCAAATAAAAAAATTAAAATAAAAAACAGGGTAATATGTATCCATTTGTCTGCATAAATAACAGATAACCAGGGATATTTTGGAACTGAGGAGCCCGGTAAACCCAATAAAATAAGGCTTACGATAAACCAGGCTATCGCAGGAATAAAACGAATGAACGACAAATGAAATAGAGTTAGGGAAAAATTTATCCTACCAAAGCCTTATATGCTTCACTGGTCATCAATGCTTCCACTGCGGCAATATCGGCCACGGTTAATTTTATCATCCAGCCATCACCATAAGGGTCCGTATTAACGAGTTCCGGCTGTTTTTCGAGTAAGGCGTTCAACGCGGTTATGGTGCCTGCAACAGGTAAAAATAAATCACTCACTGTTTTAACAGCTTCAACCGTTCCAAACACTTCTTCCGCAGCAAGGCTTTTTCCGGTGGTGCTAATATCAACATAAACGATATCGCCCAACTCATGCTGAGCAAAATCGGTAATTCCAATAGTAGCCACATTGCCTTCTAAACGGATCCATTCATGGTCTTTGGTGTAGCGAACATCTGCTGGGAAATTCATAAAGTGTAATTTTAATACTGCAAATATTGCATAAAAAATGATTGAATAACATTATTTGTGAGGAACCCTTAAAATCCCTGCTGCTCAAAATATAACAACACATGATCTTTGATAAAATTCTCCTGTACGGGTAAAACCATTACGGGTAATTCCTTTATTTGCCGGTAATGGGGCCATCCATCGCCGTCATTCCCTTCCAATGCATAATAGCCACTTTGACTAAGCACTTTACAAACTGCCACATGCATCAGGTCCTGCTTCTGTTCTTTGGAGATATTTTCCTGTATAAATCCGGTTTCCTGCAGGCCAATTAAGAATAAAACGGCTTCCAGGTCGGGCTTTTTGCCAAAACGCTCCATTAACCTGGCCTCCAGGGTCCACCATCTCTGTTGTAAATCGTCTGAAATAAACATAATGCCGCAAAGGTAAACAGCAGAAGCATGCTATCATCAGCCCGCAAAAGTTATCTTTGCCGAAAATAGAACCGATATGTTACAGGTGAATGTATTGCGCAACAATACAGCAGACGTTAAAAAAAGACTGGCTATTAAGCATTTTAACCAACCAGAACTGGTTGATACCATCATTGCTTTGGATGATAACAGGAAGAGGCTGCAGGCTGAATTTGATACTATCCAATCTAAAGTGAATGCTACTTCTAAAGAAATAGGCAAATTAATGGGGCAGGGTAAGAAAGAAGCGGCAGAAGCAGCTAAATCGGATGTGGCTAACTGGAAAGCCAGCCTTGAGCCACTAAAAGAACAAATGGCGAAGGTAGAAAAGCAATTGCTGGATATGATTGTATTACTACCCAACCTGCCGGCCGCTGAAGTGCCGGAGGGACGCACCCCGGAAGACAATGTAATAGTTAGGGAAGGGGGCGATACACCCATTTTGCCGGCAGGTTCTGTGCCGCATTGGGATTTGATTAAACAATATGACATGGTTGATTTTGAAACCGGCGCCAAAATTACCGGTAGCGGTTTCCCTTTGTATAAAGGAAAGGGCGCCAAACTGCAAAGAACCCTTGTTCAGTATTTCCTGGATTATAATACGGCTGCAGGGTATACCGAATATATCCCTCCCTTTATGGTAAATGAGGCCAGTGCATTCGCTACAGGACAGTTGCCTGATAAAGAAGGACAAATGTACCATGCCACAGCGGATAATTTTTACCTGATACCTACCGCGGAAGTACCCGTTACCAATATTTATCGCGATACGATTGTAAAAGCGGAAGAATTACCCATAAAAATGACCGCTTATTCTCCCTGCTTCAGAAGGGAGGCGGGCAGTTTTGGAAAAGACGTTCGCGGCCTGAACCGTGTTCACCAGTTTGATAAAGTGGAAATTATTCAGATTGTAGAACCTGAAACCAGCTATGCGGTGTTGGATCAGATGGTTCTTCATGTAGAAAAACTCCTGCAAAGTTTGCAATTACCTTATCGTATTTTACGATTGTGCGGTGGCGATATGGGCTTTACCAGCGCCATCACCTATGATTTTGAGGTATTCAGCGCCGCCCAGGAACGTTGGCTGGAAGTGAGCAGTGTCAGTAATTTTGAGGGCTACCAGACTAACCGTATGAAATGTCGTTACAAAGATGCATCCGGCAAAACGCGATTATTGCATTCATTGAATGGAAGCTCATTGGCCCTGCCAAGAATTGTTGCCTGTTTGCTGGAAAATAATCAAACGGCGGATGGCATACTATTACCGCAAGTATTGCATAGTTATTTTGGAGCAGGCGTTATTAAGTAAATAACGGACAGATTATCAGAAAAGGCAGCATACATAGTTAGTGCCTTATTTCTACCGTAGTACCTACCGGAAGCAAGCCAAATAATTCCTGAATGTATATATTCTTGGTACTGATACATCCTTCGGTCCAGTTTTGGTACTGGTCAATGGCATGGTCTTCATGCGGCCATGTGCCATGAATACCAATTTCACCGCCAATTTTCGCGTTGGCAGGAATCATACCCTGCAGCTTACGCCGGTTGAATTTTTGATAGCTTTCCTGGTTAGGATAATCAATCAGCATAAAACTGTTCCATTTGTTATGCTTACGTTTGTTCAGAATATGAAAAACGCCTTCCGGTGTTCGCTTGTCGCCCTGCATCATTTTGTCTCCTAAATCCTTATTTCCGAAAACCACCGGATAAGTAACCATCCATTCGCCTGTAGAATCGTAAATCTGTAATTCGTATTTACTTTTTACAATAATTACCTGGTAGGTATTTCTCGTGGTTGTACGGTAACTTATTTTTTTGAATGAAGTATTCGTTACAGTAAATAATACTAACAGCAACAAATACACAGGTGTTTTTATTTTTGCCGGAATCATGGATGCTTATTTTGCAGCAAACTATTCCATCAAAATGTTGTGTAAGGGTTAATTAGCTAAAAATTAAGTTAATGCCTGCCCCGTACTAAAGCGCCCCCTTAGAAAAGGGGGCGCGTAATATATAACATGAGAAATAAAGAAGGAATTGTTTACCAGTTACTGAGGCGGATACCTACAGTATATGGGTATTGTTCTATACGGGTAATGTCTCTCTGTAAACGGTTCAGACTGTAGCTGCCATATAACCTTACAGGGCCAAGACCTATTTCGGCAATAGTAGCTAAGCGCCAGGGTTCAAAATTAAAATCTCCTTTTATCTTTTGTTTGCCTCTCTCGGAACTGATCTGTTTGTTGCGGCTGTTTAGCAAATAACCTGCACTGACTCCTGCACTGAAACTAAGCCCTCTGCGACTATCAGGCGTAGTATTAAAATTGATCATGAAAGGAACTGTCAGGTAGGATACAAATAATTTGTTTTTGCTAAAACCAATCGAATCATTGAATGCATAAGGTTGTGGGTCTTTGCGGTAACTCAGGCGTGTATCAAAACGATAATTGTACATCTCCATTCCCAAACCATATTTTAGATTCACCACATGTTTGCTCACATTTAGTTTTTGCATAAAGAACCAGATGTTTACGTTACTTGATTTGCCGTTGATTAGTTTAAAACTGTTTTGATTTACGGCTCCATCAGCGGGTCGAAATACTTTTAAATAATTTCCGGCCTGGGCCGGGGTATAATCTGTTTGGTCGCGCATATTCGCAAAACCGAGGTCCATAATCCACCAATTGGTACTGATATTGCTCCTTTTTCTGGCACGGCGCTCTACTTTAAATTCAAAACGGTTATTAAGGCGCCTGTCTGTATTTTCAGTAACCGTTTTGCCTTTATTTTTTTTGATGATGATGAAGTTGCCCACTTTCACGGTATCTGTGTTGGCAGTGGTACTATCTGTTTGCGCAATTCCTTTGCCTCCTATCCATACAAGGGCAAGTAAACATACAAGGCGTTTCATAGCTGACTTATTTTTTGTTATTTTAATATCCGTGTATTTGACGGGTTGGTATGCTCTGTTTTTTCATCTTCCTGCTTTGCCTTTCCGCGAAAAAGGCTGCCGGCTTTTCTGAAAAAACCACGAAGTTTATCTTTATTAATCTCTATAGAACCGAGGTACAAACTTTTGTCATCATCGTTTGTATCCAGTTCTTTATATACGGTTAACTGTACCAGGTTGTTGGTAGTATGCATTTCTTCGGAATCAGGCAGTTTTACCATCTCCGCCCGCATCATTGTATTATTTCGAAGGGGAAGTTGTTGGGTAGCGGGTATTTGTTCCGCTGCTTCAGCAGGGTTGGTAACAATAGCTTCCCGCTTTAATACTGAGTTATTTGTAACAGGGGTGTTTACTGCCAATAAACCGGTTGGTTCCCGCTTTTTAACTTCTGTATGGCTGGGTTGTATAACACTGTTCCTGGCAATCGGTTCTTTGGGCGTAACTGTTTTACCGCCTCCCGCAATCATTGCTGTGAGTATCTGAGGTGGTGGCTTGCTTTTCAGGCCATTCCCCGGCTCACCTGTATTATGTTGACCGGCGCCATTGATGACAGGCGATAGTTTCGCGATAGTTTGTTTGGATGTTTCAGCAGGAAAAAGTGTTCGGGCCAATACTACCATGCCGATAACTGCCGCGGCAACAGCCATCCATTGCAAATAAAATACCGGGCTTACTCTTGTTTCTTTTTTGTACAGTGATTCTTTACCAGGAAAAATAATGGTTTCGGCTTGTAAACGGGTTTGTTTGAGCAGGGTAAAAGATTCCTGTAAAGCCGGATGTTGTAAAACAAAGGTTTCAACTTTCTCTTTTGAGGCTGTATCCGGTTCATCGTCTACATACAGCAAAAAATGTTCTTCATAGTTGTTAAGGCTAATTTCATTAGCGGCATACCTGTAAAGACTGTGTTTATCATCAAAACTAAATACCTCATCAGGCAGTTTCATTCGCTGTAGTATCTCCAACTCATCAAGAAGGCCGGGATTTGCCTGTGCAAACTGTTCAACAGCTTGCTTGTCCGCGGCAGACAGTTCCCCGTCTGCATACAGCAGGAAAAACTCCTCGTAATTATGTTGGTTAATAAGCATTGTTGATTCCGCTGATTTTTGGTATGATTAATATGATTGCATTATTGGTTATCCCAGATTTTCAGGGCTTACTAAATACGTTCTTAAAGTAAGCCTTGCCCGGTGCAGGTAAACTTTTACCTGGCTTTCATTCAGTCCCATTATCTCACCTATCTCTTCATAACTGTACCCTTCGTAATCTTTTAGCATTACCAGGCTTTTCTGTGTTTCATTCAGCCTGTTCAGCGCTTCCATCAGCACTTTCTTCAGGTTAGCGTTTGCCGGTTGCTGGGTTCTGTTGTCTTCAGAAAAGTCATCTTTTAACTGTATGCGTTTCACCTTTCTAATATGGTCTATCATCTGGTTATAGGCAACGGTAAAAAGATAAGATTTTGATTTCTCGTTTTCGACTGCTTCCCTGTTGCGCCATAATTTTTCAAAAGCGGTTTGTACAATATCCCTGGCATCCTCTTCATGACGGAGATTTTTCACGATGAACCGATACACATTGTCTGCATATTGATCCACACATTGGTTGTACTCTTTTTCAGTCATAAACAGCAGGAATACTTCAGTTAATTTGGCTTGTAAAGTAGTTATACGGCCTCAAGGCACCTTTTGTTACAATACTAAGGAAAAAAAATCCCGCATTACTTTGATGCAGGATTTCTATATGTTTATTATTTTTTACTTCTATATTCGATATTCCCAGGGCTTAATAATCGATTACCTGCTCCTGAATCGTTTCTGGCAAGGTTCTCCACTCATATTGCTGGTTTCTCAGTTGCGGCTCAAAACCCGCTTCCCTGATGGCGTCCTGCATGGTTTTATAGGTAAACCGGTGTGGCGCGCCGGCCGCGCTTACTACATTTTCCTCAATCATAATGCTGCCAAAATCATTCGCGCCGGCATGCAAACAGATCTGTGCCGTTTGTTTACCAACGGTTAACCAGCTTGCCTGAATATTTTTTATATTCGGCAACATAATCCGGCTGATGGCAATCATTCGTATGTATTCATCGGGGGTAGTCAGGTTGTGTATGCCACGGATACGAGCCAGTAAGGTATCCGCATCCTGGAAAGTCCAGGGAATAAATGCCAGGAAACCCCTGGCACCAGCCGGCTTGCGGCTCTGTACTTCCCTTATTCGGGTTAAGTGTATAAAACGTTCTTCAATCGTTTCCACATGACCAAACATCATCGTGGCGCTGGTGGTGATATTGAGTTTATGTGCCTCGTGCATAATGGCCAGCCATTCATCGGCCCCACATTTGCCTTTTGATATCAGTCTTCGTACACGATCTACCAGTATTTCGGCTCCCGCCCCCGGTAAAGAGTCTAGTCCTGATTCCTGCAGGGCCTTTAAAACATCGTGGTGACTCATCTTTTCGAGCTTGCTGATATGGGCCACTTCCGGCGGTCCGAGTGAGTGTAGTTTTATGGCAGGATATTCCTGCTTGATGGCACGGAAGGTTTTGGTATAAAAATCAAGTCCGAGTTCGGGGTGATGCCCCCCTTGTAATAATAACTGATCCCCACCATATTTTAGGGTCTCCTCAATTTTTTTTCGGTAAACCGGCATATCAGTGATATAGGCATCAGCATGACCCGGAACCCTGTAAAAATTACAGAACTTACAGTTGGCAATACACACATTGGTAGTATTTACATTGCGGTCTATTTGCCAGGTAACTTTACCATGGGGTACCTGTTTTTTACGCATTTCATCGGCCACATTCATCAATTCGGTTAATGGGGCCTGTTCAAACAAAAACATACCTTCTTCAATGCTTAAAAATTCAAACTGTAAAGCTTTTTGATAAAGATCCCCTATTTGCATACGCGGCTGGTTAATGATAAGAAAACAAAGGTAAGCGGATAAGGTTGATTGCTGTTGCAACAAATACCGGATATTTATTGTCATGCTTAAAAACCGTTCATACAGGCCAATGCATCCGGGAGCATAATAAACCGGTAAGAACTGTTTTTTCAGCTTATTTTCAACTTGCATGAAACGAGTCCTTTTTTCGATTGTGTTATTTTGCTGCTGGTTAAGCGCCATGGCACAGGAAGAATTTGTGCCACCACAGGCTACATTGCTAACCCGGTTTCCTTTTACCCAATTTAGTGGAGGTATCGTAATTGTGAGGGCGCAACTGGATCATTATCCCGATACGTTGAATTTTGTTTTAGATACCGGCAGTGGGGGCATTTCATTAGATTCTACCACTACCAGTTACCTAAAACTCATAACCATCAAAACAGAAAGAACCATCAGGGGTATCGGTGGTATCAGAGTAGTAGATTTTACCAATGATCATACACTTGCCTTTCCCGGATTAAAAATAACAAATCTCGATTTTCATATTAATGACTACGAACTGCTTACCAGTGTATATGGGGTAAAGATTGATGGGGTAATAGGGTATAGTTTTTTGCGTAGGTATATTGTAAAACTGGATTACGACCACCATTTCTTAGAAATATTTTCCCCGGGTATTATAAAATATCCCCGGGGCGGTTATTTGCTCAAACCAAATTTTTCAACCCTCCCGTTGCAAACAGCGCTTATTCAGGACGACCATGCCGTAATCAGCCGTTTTATTTTTGATACCGGTGCCGGACTGAATTTTTTATTGTCAAAGGATTTTGTGGATGACAGTGTTATTTTTAAAAAGAACCGAAAATTTTACCCTACACAAGCGGAAGGGCTGGGCGGAAAAAGGCAAATGACCATTGCGGTTGTCAAAGAAGTAAGGATAGGACCCTATAAATTTAGAAAAGTACCCGTGCATGTTTTTGAAGATGATTACAATGTTACTTCCTATCCTTTATTAGGCGGATTGATAGGGAATGATATTTTACGCCGCTTTAATGTGATATTAAATTATCCGGAACAAAGTATTCATTTAAAGCCCAATTCTCATTTTATTGAATCTTTTGATTATTCCTATACCGGGCTGGGTATCTATTTGATTGATGGAGAGATAAGGGTAATTGATATATTACCCAATTCACCCGGCGATCTGGCGGGGTTTCTGCCCGGCGACATCATTTTTTCTGTAGAAACCAATGCGTCTAAAAACATTCAGACTTACAGAAACCTTTTTCAAAATAGTTTAGGTAAAATACGGGTGGTGGTATTCAGGGATCAAAAGCCCTATATATTAACCATGAATGTTAAAGATATCCGTCGATGAGCGGTTTTTAAAAATTCCCCGGCCTATTTTTGGGCAATGACCTATTTTGCACCTTCTTTTTAACTTTAGATATGATTCTGTACGATCGGTTTGTTTTAGATAATGGCTTGCGTGTTTTGGTACATGAGGACCCTTCCACTCCAATGGCAGTATTGAATATTATGTATGATGTGGGGGCAAGAGACGAAAACCCGGAAAAAACCGGCTTTGCCCATTTGTTTGAACACCTGATGTTTGGAGGCAGTGTACATATTCCGGATTATGACGAGCCATTGCAAAGAGCGGGTGGTGAAAATAATGCGTATACCACTAATGATATCACCAATTATTATTGCCAGCTTCCCGCGGAAAATATAGAAACCGCATTTTGGCTGGAAAGCGACAGAATGCTTGGCCTCGCTTTTAGTGAGAAAAGCCTTACCGTTCAAAAAAAGGTAGTGATCGAAGAATTTAAAGAGCATTACATCAACAAACCCTATGGGGATGTATGGCATAAAATGCGCGAACTGGCGTATACCAGGCACCCTTACAGGTGGATGACTATCGGGAAAGAACTTAGCCATGTAGAAAATGCCCATATTGACGATGTAAAACATTTTTTCTTTAAACATTACCGTCCGCTTAATGCCATTCTGGTAGTAGCGGGTAATGTAAAGCTCGAAAATATCAAACGCCTTGCTGATAAATGGTTTGGCAATATTCCCATGGGCGATAAATATGAACGTAACCTGCCTAAAGAACCCCAACAAACAGCAGCCCGGCAATCAGAAGTATATGCCAATGTTCCCCTGGATGCATTCATCAAAACCTGGCATATGGGCGCCCGTTTGGATAAGGGATATTATGTGATGGACCTGGCTACTGAAATCCTGGGCGGGGGTGGTTCTTCCCGTTTATATCAATCACTCGTTAAAGAAAAACAACTGTTTTCGGGCATAGACTGTCACCATTTTGGCAGTACAGATAATGGGCTGGTAGCGATAGAAGGCAAGCTGGTGAAAGGGGTTTCATTAGAAACCGCTGCGAAAGCAGTAGAGGAAGAGATCGAAAAAATACAGGCATCTCTGGTTACAGAGACAGAATTGCAGAAAGTAAAGAATAAAACAGAGAGCATTATCGCTTTTGAAGATATGGGTGTGATGAGCCGGGCCAATAGCCTTGCGATGTATGAATTGCTGGGCGATGCACAGTTAATGAATACAGAATTACAGCGTTACCAGGCAATTACGGCAGAAGATCTTCAGCAAACCTGTAAAGAAGTTTTCAGAAGCGAAAACAGCAACACCTTATTATATCACAGCAAGTAATTCATGATGATCAATAGAAAAAGCGCGCCGGAAATTATTGATGCAGTAAATATGAAACTGCAGTTGAAACCCTATGATCATTTTATATTAGACAATGGCGTACCTGTATACAGTATTGACGCGGGTGCACAGGATGTACTGTTAATTGAGTGGGTATTTTATGCCGGTAATTGGTATGAAGATAAAAATATTGTTGCCGCTACCACTAACTTCCTGCTGAAAAACGGCACCCAAAAAAGAAAGGCATTTGCTATTAATGAACATTTTGAATTTTATGGAGCTTACCTGAACAGGAGTTGCTACAATGAAACGGCCACCATCACCCTTCATTGTTTAAACAAACACCTGCCGCAGTTATTACCTGTTGTGGCGGAATTGATAAACGAGTGTATTTTTCCGGAGGAAGAATTGGCTATTTATAAACAGAACCAAAAGCAACGCCTGGAAGTTAATCTTAAGAAATGCGATTTTATTGCCAACAGGCTGATAGATGAATATGTGTATGGTTTTCATCATCCCTATGGCAGATATACGTCAACCCTTGATTACGAGCAGTTGAACAGACAGGAACTGGTGGAATTTTATAAACGATTTTATACTGAGGGTAAATGCCTGATTTTTGTTGCAGGAAAGCCACCGGCTGACCTTGCCCAACAGTTAAATCATTCATTCGGACAGCTATCTATTAATAGTCATACCCTACCTGAGATACAGTTTAACTGTGAGCCTGCTGAAACCAAAAAATACAATATCATCAATGACGCGGATGGTGTGCAGGGCGCCATCAGAATGGCAAGGCCCTTCTTTAACAGGCATCATCCGGATTTTCAGAAAGCGCAGGTGCTGAATAATATTTTTGGTGGATTTTTTGGATCCCGGCTGATGAGTAATATCCGTGAAGACAAAGGCTATACCTATGGCATTCACAGCTACCTGCAAAACCATATTCATAACAGCGCCTGGATGATCAGCACCGAAGCCGGAAGAGATGTGTGCGGGGCAACTATTGAAGAAGTATATAAAGAAATGGCCATTCTCTGTAATGAACCGGTTGATGATGATGAACTTGACCTGGTACGTAATTATATGGTTGGATCTCTTTTGGGAGATCTGGACGGCCCCTTCCAGATTATTGCCCGTTGGAAAAATTATATACTCAATGGATTAACGGATGCGTATTTCTATGATAGTATCCAGACTGTTCAATCCATTACTGCAGAGGAGTTGCAGGCGCTGGCAAAAAAATACCTCAATCCTGAGGAGTTTTATGAATTGGTGGTGGTGTAGATTCAATTTTAATGTTCCAATCCTGAAAGAAGGGATCAGAAGAAAAATAAATGGTAACTTGAAGCATAAATAAAACCGTATGGGAAAGTTCTTTGCCAAAACCATTGCAACAGCATTAGCTGTTTTGTTCGCAGCCTATGTTTTAAAAGGGGTAACGGTTGATAGTACAGTTACGGCCTTATTGGTAGCGCTGGTTTTAGGATTGCTGAATAGTTTTATCAAGCCCATTCTGATTATCCTGACTATTCCAATTACCATTATTACACTGGGCCTTTTCTTACTGGTTATCAATATTATTATAGTAAAATGGGCATCTGAGATTGTTCCGGGTTTTGTGGTGACCGGCTGGTTTACCGCTTTAATTTTCAGCCTGGTGGTGAGCTTTATTTCTTCTATCATCGAGGCCATCATCGGCACGGACCAGCATAAAAAATCATAACTCCTTCAGTAACTGTTTTACTTTTTCGCTAATAAAATCCCGTACTTTATTAAATGCATCCGGCTCCATATATTTGGGATCCGGAATTTGCCAGTCGATGAATTTTTTGGCAGGCATCCAGGGGCAGGCATCGCCGCAACCCATCGTAACCACTACATCAAAGGGGGCATATTTTTCTACTTCCTGTAATGATTTACTATCATGTTTACTAAGATCGTAACCGAGTTCTTGCATGGCAGCAATGGCTTTGGGGTTTACGATGCCGCTGGGTTTACTGCCTGCACTATAGGCTTCCACATTTTCTCCGCCATGTATCAGTGCAAAAGCCTGGCTCATCTGGCTGCGGTTACTGTTTTCTACACAAACAAATAAGATTTTCTTTTTTGATGGCATACTGTCTGCAATTTTTATGGTAAGCTGCTTATTTACAAAATCAGTTTATTGTGTTTCCAATGGGTAATATCTTTTCTTTAACCAGAAAGCTACATTCACCAACGCTATTAAAGCCGGTACTTCTACCAATGGTCCGATTACGCCTGCAAAAGCTTGTCCTGAATTAATGCCAAATACGCCGATGGCTACCGCAATGGCCAGTTCAAAATTATTTCCGGTAGCGGTAAAAGCGATCGCCGCGTTTTTCGAATAATCGGCGCCGAGGTATTTACCAATAAAGAAACTGGTAAGAAACATGATGGCAAAATAAATAACCAGTGGTATGGCAATGCGAATAACATCAGAAGGAATCTGAACAATTAATTCGCCTTTTAAACTAAACATGATAACAATGGTAAACAGCAATGCTATTAGTGTTACGGGAGAAATGAACGGTACAAATTTTTGCTGGAACCATTCTTCTCCTTTTAGTTTGATTAACAGGTAACGGCTGATGATACCCGCGGCAAAAGGTATACCGAGGTAGATGCCTACACTCCTGGCAATAGCGGGGATGGTAATGTTTACTTCAAGTCCTTTGATGCCAAAAAAAGGAGGTAATACCGTAATAAAAATATAAGCGTAAACACTATACAGTAATACCTGAAAGATGCTGTTGAGGGCCACGAGGCCCGCGGCATATTCTCTATTGCCTTCTGCCAGTTCATTCCAAACAACCACCATGGCAATACAACGAGCCAGGCCAATCAGTATCAGACCGGTCATATATTCAGGATACTCCTGCAATAAAGTGATGGCGAGAAAAAACATTAAAACGGGGCCAATAATCCAGTTGAGAAAAATTGAGGCGCCCAGTACTTTGGTATTTTTAAATACTTCGTGCATTTTTTCATAGCGAACTTTTGCCAGTGGTGGATACATCATACAAATGAGGCCCACTGCCAGCGGAATATTGGTGGCGCCGCTTGAAAAAGAATTGATGAAGGTGGCAGACGAAGGAATAAAATAACCAATAGCTACTCCCAACAGCATGGCTGAAAATATCCATAGGGTAAGATAGCGGTCGAGAAAACTTAATTTTTTTCGCTTACCGGCGGGTGCGCAGTTGTTTGCCAACATATTAAATGATTGTAGATAATAGTACTTGCATAGGCTGATAATTTAGTTGCAGCAACCTGGTGCGCAGCAAGGTTCTTTTGCAGCCGGTTTTTCCGCATACACGGTTACACTATAAATACCAATATGGCTGTTTTTGAATGATAGGATATCTTCTTTGCTGATATAGTTCAGCAGAATATCATCCGGCACGGTAATGATTTTTTCTTTTTGAACAGTAACATTAATAAATCCGGTTGAGGTAATCAGTTCCAGGTAAACTTGTTTTTGGATGGCGCCCGATACACAGCCCGCGTACATTTCCGCTGCCTGTTTCAGTTGCGCGGGTAATTCACCTTCCAGTACAATATCAGAGATGCTGAAATGACCGCCGGGTTTTAATACGCGGTACACTTCTTTCAATACATTGAATTTATTAGGTACGAGGTTTAGTACACAGTTGCTTACCACTACATCAGCCACGTCTGCCGATACGGGCATCTTCTCTATATCCCCGAAACGGAATTCAACATTGTGGTATCCTAATTTTTCCGCGTTGCTCCTTGCTTTCTCCACCATTTTGTCTGTAAAATCAATACCAATTACTTTACCTGTTTCGCCGGTTAACGCGCGGGCGATAAAGCAATCATTGCCGGCGCCGCTGCCCAGGTCAATTACGGTATCGCCTTTTTTTATTTTCGCGAATTCGGTAGGTAATCCACAACCCAATCCAAGATCGGCATCGGGGTTATAACCTTTTAGTTGGGTATAATCATCTGCCATCAGGTTATATACTTCTTCGCTACAGGCGCCCGAGCCACAGCAGGAGGATGCATTTTGTGTACGCGACTGTCCGGCAATCTCACCATACTTTTCTTTCACCAGTTCTTTCAATTCATTTTCTGTTTGCATATATTTTATTTTTAAAATTTAATAAGTAAAAAAGAATACGCTTCACTTCTCATGACTCACGTTTTACGACTTACGAATAGCTAACAACAGGCTTTTTCGTTTTGTGTTTTCAACGATGAGAAAAGAAAACTAAATTTTCCATTGATCTTTTCAAATGCTTTCCAGTTAATGCAGTAACAGCTTTTTGGCCCGTCTACCGTTCCGTTGATCAACCCCGCGTTTTTTAATTCTTTCAGGTGTTGCGATACGGTGGATTGGGCCAGGGGTAAAACATCTACAATTTTGCCGCAGATACATTCATTCTGTGCTGCCAGTATTTTAAGTATGGCGATACGTGCAGGGTGGGCCAGCGCTTTGGCAAAGGCTGCCAGGTCCTGCTCTGCCTGTGTAAATGCTTCTGTTTTTGCTGTTGCCATTGTTTTATCGTTTTATTACGATAATGCAAAGGAAAGGAGAATTTTTGATATAATCGTATTTTTACGATAAATATTTCTCTGTTTTTTTGTAGCTTACTATTCCTGTTTAAACTCTCCTGATTCAATAGAACGAACCTTTGTTTTTAGTATTGCATAGAAGAAAAAGATAGACTGAGCATTTTGTTTTGTAACAGTAGGCTGATTAAACATTTCAGTTATGAAGTTCTTACAGTCTTCGGATATTTTTTTATAATCTGATAATGATAATTCATTATTAATCAATTTTACAATTGATTAAATCTTTCCATGCTGCAATAGCCTATAATCAGGGATCGAAGTATCAATGGTATAGTCCAATTTTATAGTTGTACTATTATTATTATTGTAAATATCAAAGTGAGATATGGTTTTTCCTGCTTCCAATTGACTGGTAAAAAAGTACTTATCTTTACCGGAAATAAAAGAGACTGAATATTCTGTGGCAGTTTCTTTTATAATCTCAAACTTGTTATTTTGATAGTCGGTCTTTTTTAGACACGATATAATAAAGACAGTCATGAGAATAATAAAAAGAGCTGTAATGCTTAGTTTAACGGAACTTTTCAATAGTAGCAGGGATTTAAAAATGCGTTAACCTCAAAATAAATTCAGTAAAATGGAGCAAAAAAGTATAGTTAATATTAGTCGAATACATTTCTTACTAACAATAGTAGTTTGCCTATTTTGGATAACCGGCAACAAAACGAATGTATACAAATTTAGCGTTATAGGCGGTTTTTTTGAAATACTATCATTACCGATGTTAGGTTTAGCCCTAGGTCTTCCGATTCTAGCTATTTTTCTTATATTCAAAAATAGGGGTGCGGATAAATTATGGCCCGTAATATCATTGTTTATTGGCGGGGTAGCGATTCTTTTTCTCTCCTTGTAATAGCTCAATTATTAAGCGGTCAACCCCAAATCTTCTTTTAGTAGGGTAGTCTTGACCCACAAATAATTCTTAGCAGTTTCTATTTTCTCCTAACTCTACTCCTACTTAATACTCCTTTATTCTCTTGTCCTCTTAAGTTAAGTGATTCATCACCGCTTGTCAATAATTATTACCGCTCACCACATTGTCATTTTCAAGAAATTTCATAAATAATTGATTTACAATGAATTAAGCAAAATCAGTTACTGCTTTCTGCATATTACTAAAAAAAACATAGTACTGTGTGTTGCATAGTACCAAATAAATCCCCATCTTTGTGTTGTCAAAGGAAATGAAGCCCAGGAAATTTAAAAAGACAAGTCTTCAAAACCTAACCAATCATTAAAATTTTTTTAATACTTACAAAAATGAAAACGGACAACAGAACCTTCTTTCAATCACTGGGAAAAACGCAATTATACAACCTGGTAAAAGAAGTAAAAGAAACCATAGCTATAGAAATGCCCGCGTTAAAAAACAAAACCGCTTTTGGTGTTGTAGATTTATGGAACCTGGAGCGTAACAGAAAAAACAGAATTATAAGAAGGCATTTTGCATAAGAGTGGCTTTTAGTAATAGCAGTATTTATTCAATAACAGGCCTGCCATAAGAAGTAACGATGTATGGAACGGCCCCAAAAATTCGGGTTATGGACATTCAGAACACACAAAGTCAGATGAGAAAGGGCGTACTGGAGTTTTGTATCTTATCCATTATTCGCCAGGGAGAAGTGTATCCCAGTGATTTGGTAGAGCGGATGAAATCGGCTAATCTCCATATCCTGGAGGGTACGCTCTATCCTTTGCTTACCAGGTTAAAAAACGCGGGATTACTCACCTATCGTTGGGTAGAAAGTAATAGCGGCCCGCCACGTAAATATTTCGTAATGACGGACAAAGGGCTTGCATTCTACGGTGAACTCGAACGCACCTGGCAGGAACTGGCCAATGCGGTTCATGCACTTACCCAACCGCCACCCTATGCTTCATCCGAAGAAAACCCAAACCAACCTTAACCAACTATAAAATTGTCTGAAAATGAAAAAGGTAATTAATATAAACTTCCAGGGCAGGGTAATTCCTATTGAGGAATCTGCTTATGATATGCTGAAACAGTATGTGGAAAGTTTGCGCAGGTTCTTTGCCAACGAAGAGGGACGTGATGAAATTATCAATGATATTGAGGGCCGTATTGCTGAACTGTTTGGTGAGAGCCTTAAAAAAGGCAGCACCTGCATTACAGAAGACGATGTAAACAAGATCATTGCCAGTATGGGCCGCCCGGAAGATTTTGAAGGCGAGGAAGATAAAGTGCATTCACAGTTGGGTGGTGATGGGCATAATCAACAGCATACTGATGCATCCGATAATGCCCCACCACGCGGCCGCTTATACCGCGATGAATCTGATAAAATCCTTGGTGGTGTTTGTGGTGGATTAGCTAACTACCTGCGGGTAGATCCTACCATCATCCGATTGGTATTCGCGCTAATCACTTTTGGCGCGGGAACAGGTATCCTTCTCTATATATTATTATGGATAATCCTTCCTTCCAAATCATTACAACAAACCTCTTCTACCAAACGCCTCTACCGTAACCCGGAACAAAAAGTGATCGCTGGTGTGGCCAGTGGTATCGCTTCTTATTTTGATATCGCCGTCTGGATACCACGTTTGATATTCGCGTTCCCATTAGTAATTGGTATCATTACCTCCATATTCAAATCTGCTTTCTGGTTTGATGTGGATCCTTTCCCTGGTATCATTTTCGGTTCCTTCGGCGGTACCCTGTTCGTAGTGTACGCTGTATTATGGGCCGTAATACCTGAAGCGAAAAGCGCCTCTGAAAAATTAGAAATGCGCGGTGAAAAAGTAGACCTGAACACTATCAAAAATACCATACAGGAAGACCTCGAAGGCTTCAAAACCCGTGCTGAAAAATGGGGTGGTGAATTTTCAAACAAGGCAAAAGAATTTGGTGAAGAGTTTGGGCAAACCGTTGGACAAAAAAGCAGGCAGTTTGGTACAGAAGCCGGACATATTGCCCAATCCGGCGGCAGCAGGGTATTGAGAGCGATTGGGATCATGTTCAAAGCTTTCTTCCTTTTCATCGCGGGTATTCTCGCCTTCGCATTACTGGTAGCCTTATTAGCTTTCCTGGTAGCAGGTGTGGGTGTATTCCCGTTAAAGAATTTCTTTCTCGAAGGTTTCTGGCAGAATTTACTGGCATGGACCACACTTGCCTTATTCCTGGGAATACCCGTCATCGCATTCATTACCTGGATCGTACGCCGCATCATGGGTGTGAAACCAGGTAACCGTTACCTCGGCTTTACATTCGGCGGATTGTGGTTTATCGGTTTGGTTAGCGCTGGTATACTGGCCGGTTCTATTGCACAGAATTTTGATGCAAGAGCCCGCGACAAAAAAGAATACACAATAGCTCAGCCCGTTACCGGTAAAATGGTGGTAAAAGTGCCGGAAAGTAAAGTGAAAGTATACGGTCGCTGGTTTAAGATGGATGGGATATTGCAAATGAATGATGACAGCCTCGTACTCAATAATGTAAGGTTACATATAGTAAAGAGTACAGACTCCCTGTATCATATCAGCGCCTATAAATACAGCAATGGGGTTGATGAAAAGGCCGCTGTTAAAAATGTAGATGATATACAATATGGCATTAACCAGCAGGATAGTTTGATTTATCTCGACAGGGGATTTTCTTTAAAGAAGGGCACCAAGTTCCGTAACCAAAGTGTTACTGTTACCATACAGGTTCCTGTTGGCAAAAAAATAGTGATCACCAACAGCGTAAACCGTAAGTTTAATTATACTTTTGATTTTGGACATAATAATAATGACTGGGATTATGAAGAAGACTGGAATAGCCGTTATGAAAACTGGACCTCAGATGTGGAATATATTATGACCGCGGGCGGATTAGAAAAACTTCATAAATCTTCAGCTGACTATGGAAATGATGACGGCTCGAATAATGCCATCGAACAATACAAGAAAAGTAAAGAAGATTTGCAGAAAGAGTATGATAAAAAGCAGAAAGAAGCGGAAGAACTGAAAAAAGAACTGGATAAACCGGCTGATAGTGCAAAGTATCAGTACAAAAAATCAGTTTCCTATATCCCTGTACCCAAACCGGTGAAAGGAAAAGTAACAGGGAAAGCAGTAGTGGTTGAAGAATCCGGGCCCTCCCCAGAATCATCCAGGATCACCTTTATGCAAATGGTATTATAAACTTGGTTGAAGTTGGGAAAACAAGAACCCTGTACTGTTCTCAGGATGGGGTTCTTCCCTTTTTTATTTTTACAACACCCTTGCTTCTCTTATTTTTGCGGCTCGCTTCTATTAAACGACCACAAAATGAAATCAACACCTTTTACAAATAAGCACATCGCGCTCGGTGCGAAAATGGCTGAATTTGCCGGTTATAATATGCCCATCAGCTATACGGGTATCAATGATGAGCATGCCGCGGTGCGCAATAACGCGGGCATTTTTGATGTGAGCCATATGGGCGAATTTATACTGAAAGGTGGGATGGCCCTTGATCTTATTCAACGGATAACATCAAATGATGCCTCTAAAATAACCGATGGCCAGGCCCAGTACAGTTGCCTGCCCAATGAACAGGGCGGTATTGTGGATGACCTGATTGTGTATTGCATTGAATTCAACAAAGTATATATGCTGGTGGTAAATGCCTCCAATATTGAAAAAGACTGGAACTGGATAAGTAAGTATAACACCAAAGGAGTTGATATGCATAATATCAGCGATAAAACCTGTTTGCTGGCCATACAGGGGCCAAATGCCAACAAGATCCTGCAACCGCTGGTGGATACCGATATCATGAACCTGAAATACTACACATTTACCAAAGGAAAATTTGCCGGGGTTGACAATGTTATCGTAAGCGCCACGGGCTATACAGGATCTGGCGGGGTAGAGATTTATTTTGAAGATACAGAGGGAGCAGCCGATAAAATATGGGATGCCATTTTTGAAGTGGGCGCTCCACAAGGCTTACAACCAATCGGCCTGGGGGCAAGAGATACGCTTCGTTTAGAAATGGGCTATTGTTTATATGGAAATGATATTGATGATACCACTTCACCATTAGAAGGGGGACTTGGATGGATAACCAGGTTCACCAAAGCGTTTACCGCCAGGGAAATACTCGAAAAACAAAAAGCCGCCGGTGTTACCCGAAAACTGGTGGGTTTTGAAATGATCGACCGCGGTATTCCCCGCCATGATTACCTTATCAAAGATGCACTGGGAAACACCATTGGTAAAGTAACCAGCGGTACACAGGCACCCTCATTAGGTAAGGCCATTGGCCTTGGTTATGTGGCAACGGGACAGGCTTCAATAGACAGCGAAATTTATATCGATATCCGCCATACACTGGTAAAAGCAAAAGTGGTGAAAGCGCCATTTGTTTAACAATGAAACAATTAGTTACTTTTTTACTTTTGACTTTAGCGCTGGTTTCCTGTTACAGGAAATCAATACCCAATGCCGCAAAAAAAATAAGCGGAACAGAAACAGGCCTGGCTTCCTTCTATGCAGCATCTTACAACGGCAAAAAAACCGCCAACGGAGAAATATTTAAATCATCAGCCTATACGGCTGCGCATAAACAACTCCCTTTTAATACCAAAGTAAAAGTGACCAATCTCACCAATGGCAAAACGGTTAAGGTACGCATCAATGACCGTGGCCCTTTTGTGGCCGGACGAATGATTGATCTTACCAGGGCAGCGGCAAAGAAGATTGATATGGTTGGGGCAGGAGTGGTGAAGGTGAAGATCAGGTATTAGTCTTCTTCCGCACTATCATCACCCTCTCATCAGTCAGAACCAGGTACCCGTATTCATAACAATAGTGTACCGTATGCCCTTTCTTATTTTTTTGTGTATGCGTAAAATAACTGAATGCGAACCCTTTGCTGTGCAGTTTTTGTTTGGCGCATTTGGCCATGGTGGAATGGGGCATGGGTAGTAAACTTGATAAAATACGCCGGTTCCTGCGCAGGCAATGGTTAATGTTTCGTACATAATTATTGCCATCACTGTTCAGGTGGTTATTATGGGTATTCCGGCAATAGTCGTTACAGAATTTTTTATCTGCACGACCATGAAACACATGGTTACAACTGAGACAAATTTTAGCTTCTGCGATCATCTGATTGAATTTGAATACGGGTTTAAACAATTGCTAAAATAGGAAGGTTACCGTAGGATGGGTAGCGTAGAAATACTTTCAGCAACCACTTATTTCATCCTTTTCTAACGAGTATTTCTATACCATTTTCGTAAAACAATCAGGTGTATTGTTTACACAAAACAATTCATCCCGGCAAAAAAATAAGATCCCGCCGCTTTATACAATTCCTGCCAATAGTTACATCATTCACTGATTCATTATTAACAACGGTACCTCAGGAGAAAAGAATGGTTTGTTACAATCGGTTTTCCAAATAATACGACTTTATTAATTTTAAAGGAACCATTAATGATTCTCGACAATATACTATAATATGATATTAATCATATTATAGTATGATAGCTGTCATAATTAAAGTAAGCGGAATAACCAAAATTTGTATCTGTAAGTAAACAGATTAATTACTTAACTAAACTTCAAGATATGAAACTGCTACAATCAAAATCATTTTTAGTAATTACGATTATCATTCTCTTTTTGGGTTATGCGATAAGTTGTACAAAGAATGACCGGGTTTTAATTGTTGGGGAACCAACCGCTAATAATGAAACCGAACTTGTTTCTGTAAAAGTAACCACTGCCCCAACTATTGATGGTGTGATAGACGGCATGTGGGAAAACTCACCTAAACTCCAGTTTAGCACAGCAGTGCCGGATGTGACCGGTGATGTTTTCAGAGGGTATACCGGTAATATTATACCTACCGTTACCTTACGCTCGGCATATGATGCCACAAATATTTATTTCCTGGCAGAATGGATGGACCCAACCCAATCATTAACCCGTCTGCCCTGGTATTTTGATCCTGCTACCCAACTATGGGCCCAGGAAAGCGGCGCTCCCACATTCAGTACGAAAGGGGCTATCACAAGACTGGCATTTTATGAAGATAAAGTGGCTATGCTGTGGAATATTAATAATTCTGTTTCAGGCTGGAATAATGCCACTTGTTATAAATCCTGCCATACAGGGTTACCGGCCGTTGATGGTTCAAGCCGCCACTTTACCAATTTCGGCACTGAAAAAATTGATATGTGGCACTGGAAAGCTGTAAGAGGAGGAACAAATGGCGGTTTTCAATTTGAGGACCAAAACCAGATTAATAAATATCCTAATGGAAGACAAGGCGATCCCGGGAATGACGTATATACCAATAATGTACAAAGTCTTGTTATTACAGGGTCTTCACCAGCCGTTACCGTTTCTGTTCCTAAATATGTGATTCCTGCTAAATTGAATTATGGTTGGATTCTAGTATCTGAGATAACTGCCGGCACAGCCAAAACAGTTACTGGAGTATCAGCAACAGGGGTACTTACTTTAAGTGATGCCACCACAATTGACCCCAATGTTGGTACTGATTATCAGAGAGTGGGTACTGGAGTTGGCGCAAAAGCTATTCCCGGTCTTACTATTAATTCCTATACAGGCAGTAGGGGAGATATTACCTGCAAGTCTACTTATACAGGATCAGGCTGGATTCTTGAATTTAAAAGAGCGCTAAAAACCGCTGATGCCGTATATGATATAGATTTTTCTTCATTGGCAGATCAGTATTTTGGTTTCGCGATATTTGAAAATGCGCAAATTGCACACTCTATTAAACCGAATCTGTTATTAACCTTTAAGAAATAGTATTTGGCTGTTCTTTCAATCATTTTTAAAAACGAAGATCATGTCAAAGAAAATAGTTGGAATACAATCTTTAGGAGTAATCATTTGTATACTTACCATGCTGGGTTGTTCTAAAACTACAACGGTAGTTATAGATAATTCTCCCGCGGTAACAGGCATTGTAAGCTTTTCTAAAACGATTACTCCGATAGTAACAAAAAGCTGTGCCGGAAGCGGGTGCCATAGCGGAAGCATAGCCCCTAACCTATCTGAAGCAACTGCCTATAATGCGATGATAAATGGAAACTACATTAACAAAGGTGTACCCGCAGAAAGCGAAATCTATTTATGGATAACCGGAAAACGCACGCCGGCTATGCCTCTTGGCAGTGCAAATAATCCATCAAATCTGAATGCTTTAATGCTTGCCTGGATTAAACAGGGCGCTAAAAACAATTAAAAAAACAACTCATGAAAAAACAAAATAGTTTTTCCTCATCAATTTCCGGTTTTGCCAGAGTATGCTTATTAATTGTGCTCTGCGGCGGAATGGGTACTGTAATGGCACAGGATACAAAAGCCCCGGATCCTGTTATAAAAAAGAAATCTTTTGTAAAAAATACCTTTGAAGGCAACTTTATTTTAGATAACCAAACGGTAATGGTGCCCATAAAAGGAACTTTTGAATTTGATATTCAGCACAGGTTTGGAACTACGGATAAAGGGATCAGAGATCTGTTTGGTATTTTCGCGACAGCGAATACCCGGCTTGGGTTTAGCTACTCATTATTGAATGACCTGCAGCTTGGATTTGGTGCGATAAACGACAGGATGCAGGTTGACTTCAATCTAAAATACGCTTTACTAAAACAAACAAAAGACGGTAAAATACCTGTGAGTATTACTTATTATGGAAATGCCCTGATGGATACCAGGATAAAAGACAATACTACTTTGTTTGTAAGCACTTCTGACCGGTTTAGTTACTTTAACCAGCTTATCATTGCAAGGAAAGTTTCTGACAAATTCTCTCTGCAGGTTAGCCCCAGTTTATCACACTTTAATAACCTGGAAGGGTATTTGGATGCTTCCGGCAAAGTGTTACCTAAATTAAATAATGATCATTTTGCCATCTCGTTTTCAGGCAGGTATAAAATATCGCCTAAAACTGCTATTGTTGTAAACTATGATCAGCCGCTTACGCAGCATTCGATCGGTAACCCTCATCCTAATATCAGTTTTGGACTGGAGATGAATTCGAGTGGTCACGCATTTGAAGTATTTGCCGGCAATTATAGTAGCATATTACCGCAGAACAATAATTTGTTCAATCAGAATGATTTTACAAAAGGGCAATTTGTAATTGGTTTTAACATTACCAGGTTGTGGAATTTTTAAGAAACAATCATTTTTTCATACCTTCATGGTATCAACAAAAATTAATATAAATGAAAAAAATAGTTTTATTAGCTACCGTAGTTATCGGTTCTGTCGCGGTTAGTTTTACCGTATTTAGTGAGCAGCAGGTTAAGCCATGGCCGGTGCCGGAAGCCAGCAAGAAATTGAAAAGTACAGTAGCAAGTGATCCTGCAACATTAGCGGAAGCCAAAACTTTATGGAATACGCATTGCAAATCATGTCATGGTGGGAAAGGATTGGGTGACGGCTCAAAAGCGGCTCAATTGAAAACAGAACCCGGTGATTTTTCAACTGCCGACTTTCAGTCACAGACTGACGGATCCTTATTTTATAAATTATCAGAAGGCAGAGAAGATATGCCAAGTTTTAAAAAGAAATTACCTGATGTGGATGAAAGATGGGTGCTGATTAATTTTATGAGAACACTTAAAAAATAGCGGTTGGTATTGCAAAATCGGGAACCGGTTTGTATTATTACAAATCGGTTTTTTTATGCTGTTCTGCTATAATAATTATGACATTTATCATGCTCCCTGGTGAGTATGATCATTTTTTCACACAAACTACCACTGTAATTTGTGCTATCATTCAACCAGAAATCAGTTTATGGAACAAAAACAACCAATATCATCCCGGAAAAAATTTCTTTTATGGGGTGCCGCTATATTTTCCTCATTTACCTTTTTTAGATTTTTCTCTGGCAGTAATGCGGGGAAAAAAGAAACAGCTAAGGTAGAAACAGTTAAAATGTTAACAGAGGATGGCAGACTGGTAGAAGTGGATATTTCAAAACTTCCAACAGCCACAACAAAAATATCCAATGAAGATGTTCATGATTGGATAAAGGCCTAATTCACAGATCATTTAATATTTATACGTAATGGAAAATAAAGAAACAAAATCGCGCCGGGAATTTATTGCGGCTGGTTTGCTTGCAAGCGTTGCTGTGGGATGCTCTACCAAGAAAGATCCATTTACAGCAGGTGTTGACGAAGGTGTAACGGCATCCGGCGAAAAAGTAAAACTGCTTTCTGTTGATGGAGAAATTATTGAAGTAGATAAGGCGTTTTTAAAACCGGTACCTGTAGTACCGCCTGTTTCAATTGACGCATCAAGGATTGGTATAGAAGGCAAAAAATTTGTAATGGTGATAGACCTGGCCAGGTGTAAAAACCTGCGTAAATGCCAGGAAGCCTGCAACCATGTACACCATGTCCATTCTGATCAAAACTGGATGAAAATATATCCATTACAGGAGTCTGAACATACAGCTCCTTACTGGCAACCTACTAACTGTATGCATTGTGATGAACCGCCTTGTGTAAAAGTTTGCCCGGTTGATGCAACATTTAAACGCCAGGATGGAATTGTTTTAATTGATAATGAACGCTGCATTGGTTGCAGGTTCTGTATGGCTGCCTGTCCTTATTCTTCCAGGGTATTTAACTGGCAGGAATCAGATTATAAAGAGGTTGCCGGTACCGAACAGCCATATTCCCCTGAAACCAGTGTGCCACAAAAAAGAGGAACTGTTGGAAAATGTGATTTCTGTCCGGACAGGTATCGTGAAGGTAAATTACCTTATTGTGTTGAAGCCTGTCCGAATGGCGTATTCCTGTACGGCGATATGAATGAAGATTCTGTAACCAATGGCGCTGAAACTTTCCGGTTGAGTGAATTGCTAAGAGATAAAGCGGGCTATCGTTTGATGGAAGATCTGGGCACTAAACCAAGTGTGTATTATCTGCCCCCGGTAAGTCGCAGCTTTAAATTTGAGGATGGCATGGATGATGAATCAAAAGCAGACAAAGACATCAGCTCACATAAATAAATAGAGTAAACAGTGGAAAAACTAAAGATATCCCCGGAAAACATCACCAAAGATTTATTGCCCCAGGCGTTTGGAAAAAGAGGTATGATCTGGACAGCCTCTTTGCTTGTTTTATGCGGTATTGGTTTATTTGCTTACATACGGCAATTGACCTATGGTTTAGAAGTAACAGCCATGAGAGATTATGTTTCATGGGGAATTTATATTTCTAACTTTGTGTTTTTTGTAGCCATCAGCCTGGTAGGTTCTTTAATTACGGCAGTGTTCCGGCTGGCTGATGTACATTGGAGTACACCACTTACCCGGATTGCGGAAATTATTGCTGTCTCGGCCATCGTGTTTGCATCAATCATTATCATTGTGGATATGGGCCGCCCGGAAAGGTTTTGGTACCTGATGGTGTATGGCCGGGTACAATCGCCTATTATGTGGGATGTAATTGTGATTGCGACCTACTTTGTAATCAGTCTTCTTCTGCTATATCTACCCTTGCTTCCGGATTTGAAAATATTGTTGAAAGCAAAAGGAGAAGGTGTCAACAAATTTCAAAAAATGTACCGCTTTATGGGGTCATTCTGGAAAGGACTTGCTTTACAGGAGAAAATTAATAATAAAGCGGTAACCATTTTGTGTATTACCATTATTCCTGTTGCCTTTTCTATACATACCGTTACTTCCTGGTTATTTGCTACCACTTATCGGCCGGGTTGGGACAGTACTAATTTTGGGGCCTATTTTATTTCCGGCGCATTTCTGGTAGGGGCAGGTGGTGTGGTGGTAGCTATGTATGTATTTAGAAAAGCCTATAAACTGGAGAAGTATATCACAGAGATGCATTTTGACAAGATGGGAAAAATTGTGGTATTGCTGGCCCTGTTGTATTTGTATTTTAATATAAATGAATACCTGGTTCCTGCTTTCAAAATGAAAAAACCGGAAGAGGCGCATTTGAATCAACTTTTTGCAGGTGAGTTTGCCCCACTTTTCTGGTTTGCCATTTGTGTGGGAATGCTGATTCCGATTGCCATCATGCTCTTTAAAAAAGGCAGAAAGCCAATACCTATGTTTATTGCCGGCGTAATGGTAGTGGTTGGCGCCTGGTTTAAAAGATACCTGATTGTAACACCAACTTTGTTACATCCTTTTTTACCTATGTATAATGTGCCACAAAGCTACCATCATTATTTTCCAAGTTGGGAAGAATGGGCCATTGCCATAGGCTCTCTGGCAGGTGCATTGCTGGTAATTACTTTTTTTGCGAGGGTTTTTCCTATCATTCCTATTCATGAAACTATAACTGAACAACATGAAAATGCTGAATAATTATAAACTGCTGTTGGTAGGTCTCGCTGTTCTTTGTGTTAGCAGCGCAATAACACAGGATACCAAACCAAGTTTGCTTGTAACCGTATCCTACCGGCTAGCCAATAACACAGTTCCTTCAGTTTCTATTTTTACCAAAGTAAAAATCAACAAGAAATTTATAGATGTTCCTGGTATCACTGTAAAAGTGTTTTTGGGACAAGAAAAGGAGGCTAATTTGTTGGGTATTGTACAAACAAATAAATATGGAAACGGCGTGGTAAGTTTTCCTGTTAGTGTAAAATCTTTTTGGGATACTGTTTCACATTTTACACTGATTGCAACATCAGAAGCCAATAAGCAATACGAATCTGCCAGTGGCGAAGCCTCAGTAACTAAGGCAAAGATTACCGTTGATACAGTTTTTACGGATGGTATCAGGAGTATTGTTGCAACTGTGAAAGCAAAAAGCGGCAATGACTGGATCCCGGCTCCGGATGTTGAAACAAAGATAATTATCAAAAGAAGTATCGGTAATCTTTCTGTTGGCGATGCGGAAACATATACCACTGATTCAAGTGGTCAGGCAACCGCCGAATTCAAAAGAATTGATATGCCTGGTGATGCTAATGGCAATATTATGCTTGTTGCAAAAACGGAAGACAATGAATTATATGGTAATATATCTATTGAACAACCCGTTAAGTGGGGCGCGCCTTTTACGCCATTGAATACATTTGACGAGAGAACTTTATTTGCTACAAGAGATAAGGCACCAATTTGGTTATTATTTCTGGCTGGTTCCATTGTAGTTGGTGTTTGGTCAGTAATCATATACCTGGCCAGGCAAATTATTCAAATCAGAAAATTAGGCATGGAGGATACTACTGATGTAAAGCAATAGCAACATAAATACTCCTTTTAATAATCCAATATCATTTTATTTAGTGGCCCGCCGAATTGCAGTGGGTCACTTTTTTTTGCTGTTATGATCACTTACCGCTTCATCCTGTTCTTCACTTTACTATTCGTTTTTCTTTGTTCAATATTCGGTATTCCCTCCCCGTTTACAAACGCTTACATCCGAAAGTAACCGAATAAAAGCCGACTAATCGTTTTCCCTGCATTCATATTTGTATGGTTAACGGCAGTAACATAGCTGCCCATACATAATCAACAAAAAATTAAACTGAACCGTTATGAATGCGATCAAAAACAAAGTACAACTCATTGGTAACCTGGGCCAGGCCCCGGAGGTAAAAACCATCGGCGATGGGAAAAAAGTAGCCAACTTAAATGTAGCTACTAACGAAAGTTACAAGAATGCCAAAGGCGAAAAAGTGTCTGAAACGCAATGGCATAGCGTAATTGCATGGGGGAAGCTGGCAGAAATAGCCGAAAAATACCTTGTAAAAGGAACTGAAGTAGCCATAGAAGGTAAACTTGTTAACCGCAATTACACAGACAAGCAGGGCATCAAACGCTATGTTACAGAAGTACAGGCAAGCGAACTGTTGATTCTGACGAAGAAAGCCTGAGGAAGGTTGACTATTGGGTACGGAATTTTATTCAATACCCAATATCCCTTTCTGCTGTTATCTTTGCTGCTCTATGAGCCCCAAGCCTGTTCTGCATACTGTTCTCTCACCCAAACTGCTGGATATCTATGATATTAAAAACAGTATCGTGGTGGTGATTGATGTATTCCGCGCTACTTCAACAATCGCTACCGCGTTATATAATGGTGCGCAAAGGGTTATTCCGGTTGATTCGGTTGATCTCTGTATTCGGATGGGTAAAGAAACCAGTGGCATTACAGCCGGAGAACGGGATGGCAAAGTAATTGAAGGGTTAGCCTATGGCAATTCCCCGGCAGAATATCCGCGCTCATTTATCGAAGGCAAAACCCTGGTGCTAACTACCACCAATGGTACACGCTTGCTTCACCTGGCCCTGAACAATAGTGCCTCGGAGGTGATTACAGGGTCATTCCCTAATTTAACCGCGGTTTGTGACCACCTGATAGCACAACAAAAAAATGTGATACTTGGCTGTTCAGCATGGAAGGACCGTTTTAACCTGGAAGACACTTTATTTGCCGGAGCAGTGATCAACCGGGTAAAAGATTATTTTTCGATCCACTGTGATAGTAGCCTGATGGCTGCGGATATGTACACACTGCATAAGCAGGATATGTTACAGTTCATCAGAAAAACTACCCACTGGCACCGCCTTGCCGCTTACGGTCTTGAAGCAGATCTCGAATACTGTGTTACTCCAGATGTAGCTAATATTTTACCCATATATCATAAAGGCAACCTTGTATTGCTTTAATTTTACGCCCCTTCCTTCTATGTTCAAGTCTTCGAATTTTCAAATTCTTTCCATTCCCATCCCTTTTCAATTTTTTAAATCCTTAAATTTTCAAATTCTCCCCCTTTTCTTTTCGCAAACCATTTGCTTTCCTTTATTTTTGCAAATTGCCCTTTTCGAAGTAAGGAGCTGGTAACTAATTCCGGACTCCAGACTCCAAACTCCAAACTTTTCCATGGCTTTACCTTATTTGGTCAAACATATTTATAACAGCGGAACGGAAGAAGTAATCCGTCGTGGTAAAAAAATTCATGCACTCGGTAATGTTGAGCTGGTAGAATATGATGACCTGATGGCTGCTGTTATTTTTCGGGTGAAGGATGATGGCTATGCTACTTTTTATAAAGTACATGTTAATCAGTTCAAAGATCCTAAAACACTATCACTCCGTTGCAGTTGCCCTTATAATCTTTCTGAAATATGCCGGCATAAGGCCGGCGCCCTGTTTCATTTGCAGGATATGCTGGATAAAAATTTATTGGGGGATAAAGAAACGATTTACGATCAGCGGCACACGGTAGTTAAAATGAAACAACTGGAACTGAAGCTGATCAGGATGTTGTCTGCACAGACTAATTTTGAAATCGCGCAAAATTATTTACGCAGTTCACGTAGTAATATCCTGGAAGCGAAAGAGGAACGCGTACTGGCCGAGTTAGAGTATGAAGGGGAACAGTATAAAGTGGTGATCCAGAAAAATGAGGAACGCAATTTCGATACCAGCTGTGCCTGCCAAACTGATACGGAACACCCGCTTTGCGTACACAAGAATATTGTACTCTTGCAGTTATTACATAATTATGGTCCTAATTATTTCGACAGTATTCGTAACTGGGATAAAGAAAAAAATAAACTACTCGCGCTGTATGGCTACTCACTCACTGATGACCTCAAGGGGAAATTTGAGTTTACCTATACAGATGGAAAACCTTTTTTGCGGGTGCTGGATACATCCATTAAAAGAGTATCACTCAATTCCGCGGCAGAAGCCAGGCCGGGGCCTGTTGAATCGGGGATTGATCAGGATAGTATGCCTGCCGGAGAGGAGCCTGTAAAAACAACACTGAAACTGGGGATTGTGATTACTGCAAATGAATTGCAGTATCCCTATGTTCAATTAGAGGCAGTGCAGGGAGAGGCTGATGAAGCGCTTACTAAATACATCAGTAAAACGGCCAAACTGGATCTCGCCAAATTTATTAATACAGAAGTATTTAGTGAAGAGGATAAAATGCTCCTTCAGCAATTACGCAAACTGATGCCCGGAGAAGTGAGCCGTTACCTTAATAGAAACTCGCCATTCAGCGGTATCTGGGAAAATATCATTCAGCAGCATAATGATGAATTGCCTGAAGAAACCCGCCACCTGATTAATGAATTCCTGCATCCAAAATTCAAGAAATTCTTTACGGACCTTACGGTAAGTAAATTTGTTTTTTATCTGCCTGCCAGAAAAACATTCACCACCGCTAATCTTTTGCAGGCAGAACTAATGGAACCATTCATCAGTCCGGAATTTGAAGTGAGTTATGCCAACGGTGAGTATTTGGTAGATTGCCGTATAAAATTGCCATTGGCTGATTTAAATATTGCAGAGAATGAAAGTGAGTCTGCACTGATGTTCCAATACCATAACCAGTTTTATACCTGGCAGCGTTCCGAAGATATCATGGTGGTCGAAAAATTTCTGCCTTCCGGTATTATCCATATAGCAGCGGAAGACTGGGCAGTACAATTGCAGCGGTTTTTACTTCCGCTTTCCAAAGAATATGCGGTACACTTTACCAATGTACTGAAAGAAGAAGTAAAAGACATTAAGCCTGAACTCAAGATCATGCTGAAAGAAAAAGGCGATTATCTCCTTTTTCAGCCGCTCTTCAATTACAGGGGGTATGATGTGCGCACCACGGACAAGGAAAAAATTATTCTGCCCATAGCAGATAAATTATTAGTGATACAACGTAACCTGGAAGTAGAAAGAGAGTTCATACAAAAGATAGAATCCTTACACTCGGCATTTATCCGTCCTGCCGATGGGCATGTGCTGGCACTGAAAGGAACGGATGTATTGCGCAATAACTGGTTCTTCCTGTTTGTAGATGCTGTAAAAGAAATGAACGTACCTGTATTTGGGTTCGAAGCCTTAAAAAATTTCCGTTTTAACACTGCGAAACCCACTACTAAAATATTCATCAGCAGTAATACTGATTGGTTTGACGCGAAAGTAGAAATATTGTTTGGCGAGCAGAAAGTAACGATAGAAGAAGTAAAGAAAGCATTGGGTAATAAGCAACAGTTTGTTCAGCTGGATGATGGAACACTCGGCATCTTACCAGAAGAATGGATAAAAAAATATTCACTCCTCTTTAGGGTGGGCGATGGCAAGTCGGGCAGTATGAAGCTGAGCAAATACCATTTCAGCGTTATCGAAGAATTGTATCTCCAGCGGGATGAGGAAGAATTATTTTTTAAACTGGAAGAGAAGTATGAAAATTTAAAAGGTAATCATTCTATCAAGCCCATAGCGGCGCCGGCCCATTTGAAAGAAATACTAAGGCCTTACCAGGAAAGTGGTTTTCAGTGGCTGAATTACCTGCGGGAAGTGCAATGGGGCGGTATTCTGGCCGATGATATGGGTTTGGGTAAAACCATACAGGCCCTTAGTTTTATTCATCACCTGAAAGAAGAAAATGGCACCTTAAAAGCCCTGGTGGTTTGTCCAACCACCCTGATGTTTAACTGGCAAAATGAGATCAAAAAATTTACACCTTCTCTTACTTTCTCCATTCATCACGGGGGCAACCGCTCACATGAAATATTGGGTAGTGGAGAAATTGATGTAATCATTACTACTTATGGTACCCTTCGCAGTGATATCAAGCAGTTTGTGGATGTGAACTTCGATTACGTAATTCTTGATGAAAGCCAGGCCATTAAAAATCCGGGAAGTAAAGTAACCAAAGCGGCTGGTTTACTAAAAGCAAAGAATCGTTTGTGTTTAAGTGGTACACCATTACAGAATAATACGTTTGATATTTTTGCCCAGATGAACTTTCTGAATCCTGGAATGCTGGGCAGTATTGAATTCTTTAAACAGGAATTTTCTGTACCCATTGATAAGTTTGGCGAGAAAGAACAAAAAGATCATTTACGAAAACTCTTATATCCCTTTATTCTGCGCCGGACAAAAGAGCAAGTGGCGAAAGACCTTCCCGAAAAACAGGAGATGGTGCTGTTCTGCGAAATGGGGGATGAGCAAAGAAAAATTTATGAAGCATACAGAAATGACTACCGCGATAAAATTCTGGGGGTAGTTGAAAACCAGGGCATCCAAAAATCACAACTTACTATTTTGCAGGGATTGATGAAGTTGCGGCAGATATGCGATAGTCCGGCAATTGTAAAAGAAGAGGAGCGCTTCCCTAATGTATCAGTTAAACTGGAAGAGATCGGAAGAGAGATCACAGAGAATATCAGTAATCATAAGGCATTGATTTTTTCACAGTTCCTCGGTATGCTGGCATTGATCAGGGAAAAAATGAAAGAACTTGGTGTAGATTATGAATATTTTGATGGAAGCAGCACAGTGGCGGAAAGAGAGAAAGCCATCACCCGTTTTCAGAATGATGAAAACTGCCGTGTGTTCCTGATCTCTTTAAAAGCGGGTGGTGTGGGCTTGAACCTTACCGCCGCAGATTATGTATACATTGTTGATCCCTGGTGGAACCCGGCTGTAGAACAACAGGCTATTGACCGAACCCATCGTATAGGCCAAACCAAAAATATTTTCGCTTACCGGATGATCTGTACCGATACGGTAGAAGATAAGATACTCAAATTACAGGAACGTAAACGTAACCTTGCCAAAGACCTCATTACTGATGATGAAGGATTTGTGAAGAGCCTGACGAAGGAAGATGTGGAATACCTGTTTAGTTAATTAAAAACCAACCGCCTTTCAAATCCGTGTAATCCGCGATCATTTTTTTAATTCCGCCGCGGCTATCGCTGCATCCGGATTTTTCAGGAATTCATCTTTACATTCTTTAGAGCAAAACCCCAAAACATGATCTTTATAATGGGCGGTATCAGAAATACCAGCCGTAGTTGGCATGCCACAAGTGGGGTCTTTCTTGTTATCAACTAAAAGATGATCAAATACATGCGCACTATCCTGCTGCATACTTGTTGTATCTGCCATAGGAGCGTTTTCTGTTTTGGTATTGCCCGACTGGCAGGCAGTAAGTAAAAGGCACCCGGTTATTACTAAACTAAGGGTTAGCTTTATAGGTTTCAGGTATTTCTTTTGCATAAAGGCATGATTATAATGAATGTGTTTTGGAGGTGCAAAAATAGTATCTAAACCCTATACTGAGAAGCAAAATTTGATAGCAAAACCAAAAGTAGTAAAACCCCGCCTATCACATCTTTGTTTTCACCGATTTTCAAGTGATGATACCCAACTATCATGGTAGTTTTCCGTTAATCTTTAACAGGGTAATTTGCTTAAAGAAGAAAACTACATTTACTTTTCGTAAATGATCCTTGTATTATGCGTAAAATGCTGATAATAGTAACCTGTATCCTGCTGGCGATGCCCGCTTCTGCACAAACTACAGGATCCATCAAGGGTAAATTAGTAGACTCGCTGAACAAACAATCCCTGAAAGATGCTTCTATCATTGTGTTGGATGCAAGAGATTCTATTCTGGAAGTTTTTGGACTGGCTAATGCCGATGGTAGTTTTTCTATTCTCAATATTTCTATGGGGGCGAAGATTATACAGGTAAAGTTTCAGGGGTATGAACCGTTTTCAAAGGAGGAAGTATTCTCACAGCAAAATGTCAATGTAAATCTGGGTACCATCTACCTTAGAACCGCCTCTAAAGATCTGGGTAATGTAACCGTTACCCAGTCTGTAATACAGATGAAAAAGGATACGATGGAGATCAGCGCTTCGGCTTTTAAAACCAAACCAAATGCAGTGGCTGAGGATTTGTTGAAAAAAATTCCCGGTATGGAAGTAGCTAAAGATGGGTCCGTAAAATCACAGGGCGAATCGGTACAGCGTGTATTAGTTGATGGTAAACGTTTTTTTGGCGATGATCCCAGGATGGCCACCAGGAACCTGCCTCCGGATGTGATTGATAAGATACAGGTCTTTGATGACCTGAGTGATCAGAGTAAGTTCACAGGGTTTGATGATGGTAACCGGGTTAAAACAATTAATATCACTACTAAAAAAGACAAACGAAAGGGCTATTTTGGAAAGCTGGTTTTGGGCGTTGGTACAGCCGGTAATTATGATGAAAGTGTAAGCATCAACCGCTTCAATGGCAATGATCAGTTGTCATTGGTTGCGCAGGCGAATGATATAAATAAGCAAAATTTTACACAACAAAATCTGGGTGGTGGACGTGGTGGTGGTAATTTTAGCGGAAGCGGAGGTTCCGGCAGTGGTATCACTACTACCTGGGCATCAGGGCTTAATTACAGAAGTGCCTGGACAAAAGATATTGATGCCTATGGCAGCTATTTTTATAATAACCCGGGTACAGCAACTGATCAGGTAAGTTTTATACAGAATATTGTAAACAAAGATTCTTCCACGTATAATAATCGCTCCGCGGCATCTGTTTCTAAAAATGCTAACCATCGCATCAACTTTAACTTTGAAGACAGGATCGATTCTAATAATACAGTGATATTCCGGCCGAATATTACTTTCCAGGCAAATACACCCAATGCGTCTTCTTCAACGGTAACTACAGCAGGAACCCATGGGGTATTGATCAATCAATCCACCAGTAAAACCTCCGGTTCTTATAGCGGATATACCATCAGTGGCGCTAATCTGCAGTTCAGGCATCGTTTCGCAAAAAAATTCAGAACCGCATCGCTTGACCTGAATTTTTCGGCCAGTGAAAATAATGGGGATGGATTTAATTATGCCATCAATTCATTTTATAAACCTTTTGTGAAAACAGATACTATCAACCAGTATTATCGGGATACGTCAAGAAATTTTACGATCAGTCCTACTTTTTCCTATACAGAACCAATAGCCAAAAACCAGGTACTGGAATTCAGGTATACCTATTCCTATACCAATAATCATTCAATCAAGAATACGTATCGGTTTGAGGGTGCGGCACAGAAATTCAGTATGTTCGACAGTCTCTTCAGTAATTCTTATGAATACAAATCTGTTTCAAACACCGCTAACCTGGGTTACCGTTTGCAGCATGCAAAGTATAACCTGAATATTGGAACAGGACTGGAATACACAGGTCTTACCAGTAATAATACCACCAAGAATGTACTGGTTACAAGAAATTTTGTGAATCTTAGGCCAACGGTGAACTTCACCTATAATTATACAAAAACAAAAATCCTTCGGATAAATTATAATGGAAGAACCGGCCAGCCGGGTACTACCCAGTTACAGCCCATCATCACAACATCTGATTCTATTAACTTCCAGGTGGGTAATCCCAATCTGAAACCACAGTTTACAAATAGTTTGCGTGTATTGTATACCTCATTTGATCCTGTTACCCAACGAATTATTTTTGCAACCATTAATGCAAGCGCCACCGGCAATGATATACAGAGTTCAATCATACAAAACCCGAATGGCGGCAAAACTACTACCTATGCGAATTTAGGTGGTACCTATACTATATCCGGGTACTTTAACTATGGGTTTCCTTTAAAGAAACCAAAATCAAATTTGAGCTTCCAGACCAATATCAATTATAACCAGACACAATCTTTACTCAACACGAAAAGTAATTTCACATATAATACCGGTTTGGCAGAAACCATCCGATGGACCACGAATCTGAGTAGTCATTTTGATATGAACCTCAGCGCTTCATCAACCTATACTATTGCACGCAATTCTTTACAAACCGCGCAAAATCTGAATTATTATACACAGGTACTTTCTGCGGAGCTTACATATTATGATACAAAAGGATGGATTGTTTCGGGTGAGTTTGATTATACTTACAATGGCAATAGGTCTGCCGGATATAATACCAGCGTGCCTTTATGGTCTCCCTCCATTGCCAAACAGTTTTTGAAAAACAAAGCCGGAGAGATCAGGTTAAGTTGTTTTGATTTATTGAATCAGAATGTAAGTGTAACCAGAACCGTTTCTACTAACCAGGTCATCGATACCAAAACGAATACGCTTACCCGTTATTTCATGCTCACTTTTACCTATAACCTGCGCAATTTTGCGGGGCAGCAGCAACGTATGCCCGGAATGATGCGCGGAATGTTTGGAAAGGATACCCCACCCCCTCCTGGTATGATAGGAGGATTTGGTGGCGGAGGTAGTAGGGACCACTAAGGTTGATTGGCTATGCTTAACCAAACTTTTAGAAAAAAACAGACCCATTTTATACAAACTGTTATACTTTTACAAAAATTCAAGGTTATTTCATAAACTGATCAGTGAAACAGTCATTTACACATATAAAAAATTTACCCGCTATTGCTGCTGAGCCAATAGCTACCGTAATTACATTGGGTAACTCTCTTCTGCGACCCCGACGTGGTTGCTGATAGGACGAGCAACTGGCACTTGCCCCTATCAGTGAACTTTCTCCCGGAACTGATCTAAAAACACATAGGTGTTTTCTTTTTCACTCTCTTAATTATAACATGTTGGAAGATAAGATTATTGTTCGTATAGCGAATAGTAGCGACGTTCATTACGCTGAAACTGTAACAAACGAAATGGAGTCTTCGGCAAAAGCCCGTGGAACAGGTATTGCCAAACGAAGCCCGGAATACATAGCCGCGAAAATAGAAGAAGGTAAAGCGGTAATAGCAGTATTACCCGATGGTAAATGGGTGGGCTTTTGTTATATAGAAGTATGGGGACATGAACAGTTTGTAGCCAATAGTGGTTTGATTGTTTCTCCTGAGTTCAGAAAAAGTGGGATAGCCAAAAAAATTAAGCAAACTATTTTTAATTTATCCAGGCAGAAATATCCCAGCGCCAAAATATTTGGGCTGACTACCGGACTGGCTGTTATGAAGATTAACAGTGATCTTGGTTATGAACCGGTTACCTACAGCGAGTTAACAGATGATGAAGAATTCTGGGCAGGCTGTAAAAGCTGTGTTAACTATGATATACTGATGAGTAAGGATAGAAAAAATTGCATGTGCACAGCGATGTTATACGATCCGGTTGACCACTATGAGCCTGCCGAAACATCCGATGAGTTTAAACAGAATTCAAAATTGTACGAACGTTTTATGAAAATAAAACAGAGTAAATTATTAGGTTGGTTCAGAAAAAAAGAAACGGTAAGCGGAAATGGTAATGGGTTAAAATCAAAGTCTTTGTTTCATTATTTCCTCAACCTGTAATCCGGCATAAAATACGGATCATCTTTTCCGGAAGGATCCTTTAAATAACAGTAGCACAAACCTTTTATATCATGACAACAGATCAGACAAACAATCATAAAGCCCAATCTGCTTTGGTAGCCGGTTCGAAAGTGGTACTGGGTTTTAGCGGCGGACTGGATACTACCTACTGTGTAAAGTACCTGACAGATGACAAAGGCTATGAAGTGCATAGTGTGATTGTTAATACAGGCGGGTTTAGTGAAGAAGAGTTATTTCAGGTAGAAAAACATGCCTATTCGCTTGGTGTAAAAACACATACAACTGTTGATGCGGTGAAAAGTTATTACAACAGTATTGTCAAATACCTGATCTACGGAAATGTATTGAAGAATAATACCTATCCGTTAAGTGTTAGCGCGGAAAGATTGAGCCAGGCATTGCATATTGCGGAGCATGCTAAAAAAATGAATGCCGCTGCAGTGGTACATGGCAGTACAGGCGCGGGTAACGACCAGGTAAGGTTTGATATGATCTTTACTGTCATGATACCTGGTATAGCAATTATTACACCGATACGTGATATGAAGCTGAGCCGCGAAGCAGAAATTACCTACCTGAAAGCAAAAGGAGTGGCCATGAATTTTGAAAAAGCAGCTTACTCTATTAATAAAGGTTTGTGGGGAACCAGCGTGGGTGGTAAAGAAACACTGCAATCGAAAGGCCTCCTGCCGGAAGAAGCATGGCCCACACAGGTTACTAAAACAGGCAGTGAAGAGGTTAAGTTGCATTTTGAAAAAGGAGCATTAACCGGTATCAATGATCAACTATTTGATCATCCCGCAAAAGCCATCCGGTTCCTGCAAACCCTTGCAGGTCCTTATGGTGTTGGACGGGATATACATGTGGGAGATACCATCATCGGTATCAAAGGCCGTGTTGGTTTTGAAGCAGCCGCACCCATGGTTATTTTGAAAGCACACCATGCATTGGAAAAACACGTATTAACAAAATGGCAGTTGGGCTGGAAAGACCAGTTGGCGCAGTTCTATGGTAACTGGCTGCATGAGGGACAGATACTGGATCCGGTGATGCGCGATATAGAAGCGTACCTGGAAAACTCGCAGGCAAATGTAACCGGTGATGTATTTGTACAATTACACCCATATCGTTTTCAGGTAATCGGTATCGAATCCAGGTTTGATCTGATGAGTAGTCAATTCGGAAAATATGGCGAGATGAATACCGGCTGGAGTGGAGAAGACGTGAGAGGCTTCTCTAAAATATTTGGTAACCAGACAGCGATCTATCATACTATTCAAGAGTTGAATAAATAAATGTGGGGGATATCGAATATTCCCTCCCCCCGATTGAAAGTATTGGCAGAAGAACATTGAATCTTGAACACGGAATATTGAATGTTGAAGTGATTTTGAGAAGTTGAAAATTTATTAATTATGAATGTAGAAAACAAGATATATCCTGCTACCGATTCGCAACACAAGTTGGAGAATATCCGGGTTGGTATTATTGGCGGCGCGGGTTATACCGGCGGTGAGCTGATCCGATTATTAATCAATCATCCCGCTGTATCTATCTCTTTTATTCATAGTACCAGTAATGCAGGAAACCCGGTAAGTAACATACATACCGACCTTCTGGGTGAAACAGAAATTATATTTACGGATCTGTTGCAAATTGATATAGATGTTTTATTCCTCTGCGTTGGACATGGAGACGCGATTAAATTTTTATCAGCCAATAAAATGCCGGATACGATTAAAGTGATTGACCTGTCGCAGGATTTTAGGTTAACCACTAATGCGCAGTTTGATAACCGGGTGTTTGTGTATGGGCTACCCGAGCTGAATAAAGAAGCCATCAAAACAGCCAAAAATATTGCTAACCCGGGGTGTTTCGCTACAGCCATTCAGTTGGGTTTATTGCCCCTGGCGAAAGCTGGGGTGTTGGGAGATGTATATACAACGGGCATTACAGGCTCAACGGGCGCTGGTCAGGGATTGAGCGCTACTGCTCATTTTAGCTGGCGGGCCAGTAATATACAGGCATATAAATCGTTACAACATCAACACATTAACGAAATTCAGCAAAGTCTTACACAACTCCAGGGCAATGATGGCATGTGTGTAAATTTTGTTCCATGGAGGGGCGATTTTACGAGGGGCATTTATGTTAGTTCCATTATAGATTGCGGCTTGCCCCTGGCAGAAATTAAGCAATTATATAAAACATACTACAGCGAACATCCGTTTACACTGGTAAGTGATTCAATGATTGATCTGAAACAGGTAGTTAATACTAATAAATGTTTACTGTTTATTGAAAAACCGGGTAACAAAATGGTTGTTCATTCAGCTATCGACAATTTACTAAAAGGCGCCTGTGGTCAGGCTTTGCAGAATATGAATTTGATATTTGGGCTTGAAGAAACATTAGGCTTACAACTGAAAGCAAATTATTTTTAAAACACCGCGCGCTAAACGCTGAACGCTACATGCAGCGTTTAGCGTTCAGCGTTTGGCATTAAGCGTAAAAAAATGAAACTCTTCGACGTCTATCCACTCAATAACATCGCCATCACAAGCGCCAAAGGCTCCTATGTATGGGATGCGGATGGTATACAGTATTTGGATATGTATGGTGGCCATGCAGTAATTAGTATCGGCCATACACATCCGCATTGGGTAAAGCGGATTGAGGACCAATTAGAAAAAATCGCTTTTTATTCTAATTCGGTCATTATTCCCATTCAGCAGGAGCTGGCTTTAAAACTGGGCAAGCTCAGCGGTAAGGAAGACTACCAGCTATTCTTATGTAACAGCGGCGCCGAAGCAAATGAGAATGCATTAAAACTGGCCTCTTTTTATAATGGACGAAAAAAAATTATCGCTTTTAAGAAGTCATTCCATGGAAGAACTTCCCTGGCCGTAGCTGCTACGGATAATCCTTCTATCGTAGCTCCTGTAAATGAAACGGATAATATTATTTTTCTTCCTTTTAATGATGAAGCCGCTTTAAAAGACTGTTTTGCGGAACAGGGAAAAGAAATTTCTTCTGTAATTATTGAAGGAATACAGGGGGTAGGTGGTATTAATATTGCCAATGCCTCCTTCCTGCAACTGATCAGGCAATTATGTGATGAAAATGGCGCTGTATATATTGCTGATAGTGTGCAATGTGGCTATGGCAGAAGCGGTCAGTTTTTTGCACATGACCATGCAGGGGTTACTGCAGATATTTATACCATGGCAAAAGGTATGGGAAATGGTTTTCCGGTGGCAGGTATATTAATTGCGCCGCATATTCAACCGAAACATGGCATGTTAGGTACCACTTTCGGCGGTAACCAATTAGCTTGTGCTGCCGCATTGGCAGTGTTAGAAGTGATTGAAGAAGAGAATCTCCTCAACAATGCAAAAGAAAATGGGGAATACCTTATTAACAAACTAAAAGCGATTGCTATCTTAAAAAATGTTCGTGGCCGGGGATTGATGATTGGGTTTGATGTTCCGGAAGACCTGAAAGACCTGAAGAAAAAATTATTATTCGATTTTAAAATATTTACGGGCGAAGCAAAACCGACTGTCATTCGTCTTTTACCATCATTGGCAATAACCCGCAAACAAATTGATGATTTTCTGGAAGCACTGGAAGAGGCGATTGAAGAGCTGAGTGAAGAAAGTGTAAAGCAGAAGGCTGAAAGCGAAAAGCAGATGGAAAAGTAAAATGTTTTTTGAAAACGAGAGCGTATAAAAAATGAAACAATTTATTTCTGTTCACGATGTAACTGACATCAATGCCCTGGCAGCAAAGGCCCTGGCCTATAAAGCCAATCCATTTGCCGACAGGCAGCTGGGTGCCGATAAACGAGTGGGTCTGTTATTCCTGAATCCGAGCCTGCGTACCCGGTTGAGTACACAGATAGCCGCCAAGAATTTAGGAATGGAAGCCATAGTATTCAATGTAGATAAGGAAGGCTGGGCATTGGAATTTGAAGAAGGAGCCATTATGAGCGGTAACACAGCGGAGCATATAAAAGACGCGGCACCCGTTCTCGGACAATATTTTGATATTCTCTGTATGAGAACCTTTCCATCCTTAAAAAACAGGGAAGAAGATTACAGTGAAATGCTGATCAAACAATTTATTAAATATGCCGGTGTACCGGTAGTAAGCTTAGAGAGCGGCACACTGCATCCCTTGCAATCTTTAACAGATATTGTAACTATTAAAGAAAGTATGCTGCAATCACCTATACAGACTGGAGGTAAACCCAAAATCGTACTCACCTGGGCCCCGCATATTAAACCCTTGCCTCAATGCGTTGCCAATAGCTTCGCACAGTGGATCAATGCATGGGGAGAAGCGGATTTTGTGATCACACACCCACCTGAGTATGAACTGGCGGAATCCTTTACCAAAGAGGCCACTATTACACATGACCAGGATGCGGCATTAAAAGAGGCTGACTTTGTGTATGTGAAAAACTGGGGTACTTACACAGATTATGGTAAAGTGTACGAGAATGATCCTGCGTGGATGTTAACTGAGGACAAATTGAAATCAACTCACAATGCAAAAGTGATGCACTGCCTGCCGGTAAGAAGAAATGTAGAGTTGAGTGATGAAGTACTTGACAGCGCACATAGCCTGGTAACGCAACAGGCAGGAAACAGGGTATGGGCGGCACAGGCGGTATTGGCTGAAATATTGAGAACCCAATCATACAAATTAAAATGAACACCTTGTATGTTATAAAGATCGGGGGTAATATCATTGATGATGAAACCAGGCTTTCATCATTCCTCAGGTCTTTTGCATCCATTGAAGGAAAAAAAATATTAGTGCATGGTGGAGGTAAATTAGCTGCCAAACTAGCCGCAGCATTGGGTATTGAACAGCAGATGGTGGATGGAAGAAGGGTTACAGATACGGAAACACTCAGGATGGTTACCATGGTTTATGCAGGGGATATCAATAAAAATATTGTAGCGCAATTGCAGGCCAATGGTTGTAATGCGATTGGCTTAAGCGGCGCTGATGGTAACCTGATCAGGGCACATAAAAGAATTCATCCTACGATTGATTACGGATTTGTGGGGGATATAGATAGTGTGAATGCAGGACTACTGCATAACCTGCTTGATAATAACTTAACAGTGGTAGCGGCGCCAATAACGCATGATGGTAAAGGCCGGTTATTAAATACCAATGCTGATACCATTGCACAGGAAATGGCAAAAGCATTGAGTAACCTGTATCAGGTACAGTTGATCTATTCATTTGAAAAGAATGGTGTTTTGCTGGATGTGAATGATGAGCATTCTGTTATTCCTGAGATAAATGCCGCATACTATCAGGAATTAAAAAGGAAGCAATTGATATTTGCAGGGATGCTGCCTAAACTGGATAATGCCTTTGCTGCATTGCAGAATGGAGTAAACAAAGTAATTATTGGCAAAGCTGAACAACTGGATCAATTGATCGCGGGTAAAGCGGGAACAACTATTAAATATGAATGAGCAGTTGCAAAATATAGTTACTAATGACGCGCTTATACTGCTAAAACAGCTTATCGCCATCCCTTCGTATAGTATGGAGGAAGATAAAACTGCCGGGTTGCTTGCGCATTTTCTTCAATCAAAAGGGGTTTATGCCAACCGTTTCCTGAATAATATCTGGTCTGCCAACAAACACTTTGATGCAAACAAACCTTCGCTGTTACTCAATTCACATCACGATACGGTAAAACCGAATAAAGCCTATTCGCTCGACCCATTTACAGCTATTGAAAAAGAAGGTAAACTATTTGGATTAGGCAGTAATGATGCCGGCGGCTCACTGGTTGCATTGATGGCTGTATTTCTGTATTTCTATGAAGAAAAAGACCTTGCCTATAACCTTATTTTTGCCGCAACTGCCGAAGAAGAGATATCTGGTAAAAATGGCATTGAGGTATTGTTGGCAGAGTTGCCAACAATCGAATGCGGCATTGTAGGAGAACCCACCCAAATGCAGATGGCCATCGCGGAAAGGGGATTGTTAGTATTAGAGGTAACCGCAAAAGGCATCGCGGGCCATGCCGCCCGTGAAGAAGGAGAGAATGCATTGTATAAGGCCTTACCCGATATTGAATGGTTCAGAAATTACCGCTTTGAAAAAGTATCGCCCTTGCTTGGCCAGGTAAAAATGACTGTAACCGTTATTGAAACTGAAAATAAAGCACATAATGTAATACCCTCTCAATGCAGGTTTGTAGTGGATGTGCGGGTGAATGAATTGTATACGTTTGAAGAAATACTCACAACTATTCGGTCGAATATACAAAGTGAGGTAGCGCCCAGGAGCCTGCGTATGCGTTCAACGGCCATTTCTATGGAACACCCGCTTGTAAAGGCAGGACTGCTCCTTGGTCGCGGCTATTACGGATCACCCACTACCAGCGATAAAGCACTGATGCCGTTCCCCACCTTAAAAATAGGCCCGGGTAACAGTGCAAGAAGTCATACGGCAGATGAGTATTTATACATAGATGAGATAAGAGAAGGTATAGAATTGTATATTGAGTTATTAAAAAAAGTTATTGTTTAGTTTCCGGTAACCGGAAACCAGTAACCTGAAACTATTTCTATGAAATTGTGGAGTAAAGAAAATACAGACACTTCTAAACAGGTAGAGAAATTTACCGTTGGCAAAGACAGGGAATTTGATCTGCTGCTGGCTCCATTTGATGTGCTGGGTTCCATGGCACATGCAAAGATGCTGGCAACTGTTGGACTGTTAACAGTTGATGAAGCCGATTTAATTATTGCCGAATTAAAAAATATCTATCAGCTATCTCAAGACTCACGCCTCACGATTGACGAAAATATAGAAGACATTCACTCACAGGTAGAACTCCTGCTCACAAAAAAACTTGGTGATACCGGCAAAAAAATTCACTCGGCACGTAGCCGTAATGACCAGGTGCTGGTTGATGTAAAATTATTTCTTAGGAATGAAATAGAAGAACTGGCGCTGGCTGTGCAACCCTTTTTTCAACTGTTGCAAAAACAAAGTGAAAAATACAAACAGCACCTGTTTCCGGGGTATACGCATTTGCAACTGGCAATGCCTTCCTCATTCGGTTTATGGTTTGGCGCCTATGCAGAAAGTTTAGTGGATGATTTGATAACCCTGCAGGCTGCCTATGAAGTGGTTAATAAAAATCCCCTGGGTTCCGCTGCCGGTTATGGTTCTTCATTCCCTATCAACAGAACGCTTACTACAGCATTACTTGGGTTTGCAGATCTTAATTATAATGTAGTGTATGCTCAGATGGGCCGTGGTAAAGCAGAACGCATTACAGCAATGGCATTGGTTAATTTGGCCGATACCCTTGCCAAACTTAGTATGGATGCCTGTTTATACCTGAATCAGAATTTTGATTTTGTGGCGTTCCCTGCCAGCTTAACAACAGGGTCCAGTATCATGCCGCATAAAAAAAATCCGGATGTATTTGAGCTCATCCGTTCGCATTGTAACAGCATAAAAGCATTACCCAATGAGATATTATTGATGACCACCAACCTTCCTTCCGGGTATCATCGCGATTTGCAGTTATTGAAAGAACATCTTTTTCCGGCTTTTCAAACACTAAAAGATTGTTTGTCAATGGCAGAATTGATGCTGTCGGATATTACCATCAAAGAAAATATTTTAGCCGATGAAAAATACAAATACCTTTTTAGCGTAGAAGAAGTGAATAAGCTGGTATTACAGGGTATTCCTTTCAGGGATGCCTACAAACAGGTGGGTACCGCTATTGAAGAAGGCAGGTTTACACATACGGCTGATATACAGCATGTACATGAAGGTAGTATTGGAAATTTATGCAATCAACAGATACAGGGGATGATGCAAAAAATATTGAATAAATTCGCATTTGAAAAAGTGCATATCGCACTTGATACTTTATTAACAAAATAAAAACACAAATACCAACCAATGAACAAAGCGATCCTCATGATTACCTTTGGCCTTCTGGCAACAGGCGGTTTTGCACAGGTAAAAAAATCGGTTTCAACTACTAAGCCGGCTATTAAAACGGCGGTAAAACCAGTAAGTCCTTTTAAAAATAATATTGACAGTATCAGTTACGCGGTTGGGTTACGCATTGCACAAAGCCTGAAGGCGCAGGGGTTTGACAATATTAATATGACCTTATTTAATAAGGCCATGCGCGATCTGAAACAAAACAAGCCCTCCCTTCTTTCTGATATCGCTGTCACTGACTGTATCAGCAAGTTTCAGCAGATAGTGAATGCAAAGAAAGAAACGGCCCAGCAAAAAGAAAATTCAGTCAAATCTTTGGCAGCCAGGCAGGAAGGCCAGGCTTTTTTGGCGAATAATGGTAAGCGTGCGGGGGTGGTTACCTTACCCAGTGGAATACAATATGAAATAATTAAAGCGGGAACCGATACTACAAAACCCACACTAGCCAGTAAAGTAACCTGTCATTATACCGGTACACTTATCAACGGAACCAAATTCGATAGTTCTGTTGATAGAGGTGCGCCGGCCAGTTTTCCGCTGGGCAATGTTATCAGGGGCTGGCAGGAAGCCTTACAACTCATGACAGTTGGCAGCACATGGAAATTATATATTCCCGCGGATATGGCGTATGGTGAAAATGGCCCGCCATCTATTGGCCCGGGTGCCACCCTTATATTTGATGTAGCATTATTGGCTGTAGAGAATTAAGCCGGATATTCAGCTTTCCCTCTCTACCTTTGCCCTTCCACATTACTTCAAGTATGAATGAAAAATTTGTAGGCCGCATAGGCGAAGAACTGGCAGAAATTAAAACTGCCGGCCTGTTTAAGAATGAACGCATTATTACCAGTGTGCAGGGTCCTGAAATTATTGTAAACGGAAAGAAAGTATTAAACTTCTGTGCCAATAATTATCTGGGCCTCTCCTCTCATCCTGCTGTGGTAGAAGCTGCTCATAAAGCGATCGATTCTCATGGGTATGGCATGAGTAGTGTTCGTTTTATTTGTGGCACCCAGGATATACATAAAGAGCTGGAAAAAAAGATTGCCACTTTCCTTGGAACAGAAGATACCATTTTATACGCGGCCGCATTTGACGCGAATGGTGGCGTGTTTGAGCCATTGTTTAATGAACAGGATGCGATTATCAGTGATGCGCTGAACCATGCTTCCATCATTGATGGTGTTCGTTTATGTAAAGCCCAGCGCTTTCGGTATGAACACAATAATATGGATGATCTTGAATCCAAACTAAAAGAAACCGCTTCCTGCAGAAACCGCATCATCGTTACTGATGGGTCTTTCAGTATGGACGGAACCATTGCCAAACTCGATACCATCTGCGATCTGGCCGATCAATATGATGCCATTGTAATGATTGATGAATGTCATTCATCCGGCTTTCTGGGTAAAACAGGCCGTGGCACACATGAATATCGAAATGTGATGGGAAGAATTGATATCATTACCGGCACCCTGGGAAAAGCCCTTGGTGGTGCAAGTGGTGGATTTACCTCCGGCAGAAAAGAAATCATCGAATTATTACGCCAGCGCAGCAGACCCTATCTGTTCTCCAATACCCTTGCACCCAGTATTGTTGGCGCTTCTATTGCTGTGCTGGATATGCTAACGGAAACCACAGAACTGCGTGACAGGCTCGAATACAATACAACCTATTTTCGTAAAAAAATGACGGAAGCGGGGTTTGATATTAAACCCGGCGATCATCCCATTGTTCCCATCATGTTATACGATGCAGTGGTGGCGCAGACCTTCGCGGCTAAATTGCTCGACGAAGATATATATGTGATCGGTTTCTTTTTTCCGGTAGTTGCTAAAGGCCTGGCAAGAATACGCGTACAATTAAGCGCCGCCCATACACAGGAACACCTGGATAAAGCCATTGCCGCATTTACAAAAGTGGGGAAGGAGCTGAGGGTGTTGGGGGCAATAATTAAAAATTAGTAATTAATAATTTAAAAATCTTAGTGATGAAAGATTGGGGAATACTAACAAAGAGATGGGTTGCTTTAATAATAATTGCGGGTACCTTTTTACTGGTTGCGTGCTCACCCAATAATGTTAAGATCGATAACAGCCTGAAAACCTATTTTGATGAACAACAGGTAACAGGCAGTTTTGGTTTATTTGATAATGGCAGTGGTAAATTTGTGGTATATAATCTTTCCCGGTTTAAAGACTCCGCTTATATGCCGGCTTCTACTTTTAAAATAGTGAATGCATTGATTGGTATTGAAACAGGTAGGATTGTAAATGAAAAAATGGTTATTAAATGGGATGGGGTGGTGCGTATATTTCCCAATGGCGATACAGCAACAGCCTGGAATAAAGACCTGACCATGGAAGAAGCTTTCAAAGTTTCTGCTGTACCCTATTACCAGGAGATTGCCAGAAGAATTGGTAAAGATACTATGCAGCGCTGGCTGGATAGCCTTAGCTATGGTAACCGTAAAATTGGAGAAAAACCGGATGCTTTCTGGTTAGATAATACGCTTAAAATTACAGCTGATGAAGAACTGGGCCTGGTAAAGCGTTTATATTTTGGTCAATTACCCTTCCAGAAAAGAACACAGGATATCGTCAAAAAAATAATGTTACAGGAGTCCAATGCCAATTACAAACTGAGTTACAAAACGGGTTGGGGTTTTACAGAAAATGGGAATGCCCTGGGATGGATAGCAGGCTGGATAGAAGAAAATAATCATCCCTATTTTTTCGTGTTAAACGTGGAAGGGAAACCCGGTATAGCGCCATCTCTGCGACTTGATCTATTGAAAGCCATTTTGAAACAACAGGGTTTTTTTGAAGGGAAACGTTAAGCATAACCGTTAGATTTGTACCACATTTATTATTTATGCAATTATATTGTAACTCACTTACACAATATAGCCGTTTGCCAACCAGGGAAGTGAAGGTTGGCAACCTGTTATTGGGTAATTTCAATCCTATACGCCTGCAAACCATGACTACCACAGATACGATGGATACGATGGCCACCGTGGAACAGAGTATACGTTGTATAGAAGCAGGGGCCGAACTGGTTCGCATTACGGCGCCCAGTAAAAAAGAAGCGGAGAACTTACGCAATATAAAAAATGAATTACGTAAAAGAGGGTATTCAACGCCATTGGTGGCAGATATCCATTTTACACCCAATGCGGCCGAGATAGCGGCCAGGATAGTGGAGAAAGTGCGGGTAAATCCGGGGAATTATGTTGACAAAAAAAAATTTGAACAGATCAATTATACCGACCTGGAATACCTCGAAGAGATTGAACGGATACGTGAGCGGTTTACACCATTGGTTACGATATGTAAAGAATATGGCACAGCCATGCGCATTGGCACCAATCATGGCTCACTCAGCGATCGTATCATGAGTCGCTACGGCGATACACCCATGGGCATGGTAGAGAGTGCCATGGAGTTTTTGCGTATTGCCAGAGCAGAGAACTATCACAATATTATACTGAGCATGAAATCGAGTAACCCACAGGTAATGGTGCAGGCTTACCGTTTACTGATTCAGCAAATGGGTGCAGCGTTTGGAGAATCTTATCCACTGCATTTAGGTGTAACCGAAGCAGGCGATGGCGAAGATGGGAGGGTAAAAAGCGCGGCAGGTATTGGTACCTTATTGGAAGATGGCATCGGCGATACGGTAAGGGTTAGCTTAACCGAAGATCCTGAATTTGAAATACCCGTTTGCCGTGACCTGGTGAAGAGATATGCCGTAGCCGGTAAAGGGGTATCTGTTGCAAATATCCCTTCAATAGAAAAAATTCCTTATAGCCCTTTTGCTTACCAGCGAAGAGAAACTTTTGCCGTTACAAATATCGGAGCCAAACAGGTGCCGGTTGTGATTGCCGATTTGAGCAGGGTTTCAGCTATTACGCCCAAACAATTGGAAAGTATCGGCTACAAATATGATGAAGCCGCGGATAAATGGACCATCAGCGATGCTGCCGCCGATTATGTTTTTACAGGGCACCAGTTACTCAACTTTGCTTTGCCGGGCACATTAAAAGTGATAACATACCCTGCTACCTGGGCCAATGCAGCCGATAACGAAAAATATTTTCCTATTTATGATGCATCCGGTTACCTGCAGGCTGAAGTAAAAAGCAGTATATTGAATTTTGTGATGCTTGATTGTTTTAATGATGAAACCAACATCAATGATTATACCGGTTTAGAGGAACTGTCTAATGATAAAACAGTGGTACTTTGTTTAAGCAGCGCTAACCGGCATGCCATGCCTTCTGTACGCAGAATGTTTATGGAACTGATGATCAGAAAAATAAATAACCCCGCCATCCTGCTCACCGATAGTCATTGGCAAACTGCTGATGAACACCTGCTTCATTATTCAATAGAATGCGGCGCCTTATTACTGGATGGATTCGGTGATGGAATTTGTTTAGGGATGACCAACGAAAGTTATCAATCACAAATCAAGGGTTCGCAGGATACCAGTGGACGCAATTATGCCAGTAATGCCACCGTTGAGCAATTTATGAATGCTACCGCATTTACCATTTTACAGGCTACCCGAACCAGAATATCCAAAACAGAGTATATCAGTTGTCCCAGTTGTGGCAGAACATTATTTGATCTGCAGGAGACAACTGCGAAGATCAGAAGCGTAACCAATCATTTGAAAGGGTTAAAAATAGCGATCATGGGTTGTATTGTAAATGGACCGGGAGAAATGGCAGATGCGGATTTTGGTTATGTTGGAAGCGGCATAGGAAAAATTACCTTGTACAAAGGCAAAGACATCATGAAAAGAAATATTGATAGTGATATTGCGGTAGCAGAGCTGATTAATTTACTGAAAGAAAATGATGCATGGGTGGAACAGCCCGATGCTATTATTAAATTTTAAATTCTCCTTTCGGAGATTCAGATATGCAAACAGATTTTTTAGTAATCGGTTCGGGAATCGCGGGGTTAACCTATGCTTTGAAAACGGCCAGGGCTTTCCCTGATAAAAAAATAACCATTATTACTAAAACACAGGCAGATGAAACCAATACCAAGTATGCGCAGGGCGGTATTGCGGGTGTGTGGGATGAAGAGAAAGATAGTTATAACAAACATATAGAAGACACATTGATTGCCGGGGATGATTTGTGTAATCAGGCGATTGTTGAAATAGTGGTAAGAGAAGGTCCTGAACGCATCAAAGAAATTATTGGGTATGGCGCCAAATTTGATAAGGATGAAAAAGGAGACTATAGTTTGGGGAAAGAAGGAGGCCATAGCGAAAACCGTATCCTGCATCACAAAGATGTTACCGGCAAAGAAATGGAAAGAGCATTGCTGGAAGAGCTGGAAACGATTAAAAATATTGAACTCATCAATCACTGGTTTGTGATTGATATCATTACGCAGCACCATCTTGGGTACCTGGTTACCAAATCTACTTTGGATATTACCTGCTATGGTGTGTATGTATTAAATCTTCATACGCAGCAGATAGAAAAGATACTTGCCAAAATAATTTTATTGGCAACCGGTGGTTGCGGCCAGGCATACCGGACCACTACCAACCCGGTGATTGCCACAGGAGATGGTGTGGCAATGGTTTACAGGGCAAAGGGTAAGATAGAGAATATGGAGTTTATCCAGTTTCACCCTACTGCTTTATATGAACCCGGGGTATCGCCTTCCTTCCTGATTACAGAAGCGGTACGGGGTGATGGCGGAATCCTGCGTAATAAAAACGGGGAGTCATTCATGGAAAAATATGATGACCGAAAAGACCTGGCCCCGCGTGATATTGTTGCCCGGGCCATTGATAATGAAATGAAACGCACGGGTACCGAACATGTTTACCTGGATTGCCGCCACATGAATAAAGAAAAGTTCATTCATCATTTTCCGAATATTTATGAAAAGTGCCTGGGCATGGGTATTGATGTGATGCAGCAGATGATACCGGTAGCGCCGGCAGCGCATTATAGTTGCGGGGGCATAAAAACCGATGAATGGGGCCGTACCTCTATCAAACAATTATATGCCTGTGGTGAATGTGCCAGCACAGGACTGCATGGCGCAAACCGCCTGGCCAGTAACAGCTTACTGGAAGCAATGGTATTTGGCCATCGTTGTTTTATCAATAGCGGCCAGCTAATTGATGAATTATCTTTTGAAGATCGCATTCCCAATTGGAACGCCAAAGGAACCAATGAGCCTGGTGAAATGATTTTGATTACACAGAGTCAGAAAGAACTTCGTCAGATTATGAGTGATTATGTTGGGATAGTTAGAACCGATGTGCGTTTGGAAAGAGCCATGAAAAGACTGGACCTTTTATTTTCTGAAACAGAAGCGCTCTATAAATCTACCAAACTGTCGCCGCAGTTATGTGAGCTGCGCAACCTGATAACGGTAGGCTACCTGATTGTAAAAGGAGCAGAATTTCGTAAAGAAAGCAGGGGGCTGCATTACAATACGGATCACCCGAAAAAAAGTGAACTGCTTCAGAATATTATTTTATAAAATACAGGCAGGTAACTGGTTGCTTAACCGGCACTGTAATTATCAATAGCTTTATCTTCCTATTTTGGTAACTGTTCAATTTCATTAACATGTATTATATAGTATATGCTTTATTTTATACGTTCTCATTAATTCCCTGGCGGGTAATGTATTGGTTGAGTGATGGTATTTACCTCTTACTATATTATGGGGTTGGTTACCGAAGAGAAATAGTGAAAAAAAATCTGCTGATTGCTTTTCCGGAAAAAACGGAGGCTGAAAGAAAACGGATTGAAAAAGAATTTTATAAAAATTTCGTGGATACTTTTATTGAAACCATCAAGCTGGTATCCATTTCGAGAAAGGAGTTCGACAGAAGGTTACAAATCAATGCGGAAGTACTCAATGATCTTCTGCCTACCGGTCAAAGCGTACAAATTCATTCGGGCCATTTTTTTAACTGGGAGTTTATGAATCTGGGTGTGGCTGCCAATAGCGACTATCCTTTTTTGGGCATATTCACAGCCCTAACCAATAAAACCCTTAACCGGTTAATGTTAAAGGTTCGCGGGCAGTACGGAACCATATTAATTCCATCGAGTGATTTCAGAACCAGGTTTCATCAATACACCAATAAGCCCTATTTATTAGGATTAGTGGCCGATCAGAATCCGGTGGATCCCACCAACGCTTATTGGGTAAAGTTTTTTGGCAGGATGACTCCTTTTGTAAAAGGACCGGAGAAAGGGGCAAAGAATATGAATACGGCCGTTATCATGGCTGATATGTATAAATTAAAAAGAGGATTTTACAGAATTGATCTCACTTTATTAACTATTCAACCCAAAGAAACACCGGATGGGTATATCACCAAAACACTGGTTAATTTTATTGAAGAGAGCGTAAAAAAAAGGCCCCATAATTACTTATGGAGCCACAGAAGATGGAAATTCGACTATGATGAAAATAAGTTTAGACAATATGTGATTGATGAAAAATATTAGTTCAATACTTCCGCTGTTTTCTCAATCGTAAATTTTTCCTTCATTTCCTGCATCCTGGTCCATCCACCCAAAACATTATAAATGTTATGAATGCCCTGGCGTTTCATTAATGAGCAGGCGATCACACTTCTGTATCCTCCCGCGCAATGCACATAAATATTATGCGCCTCTTCGAGATTAACCATACTGGCAGGATCCATCATTTCTGATACAGGAATATTTATGGCCTCTGTAATATGGCCATCGGCAAACTCATTGGTTTTTCTAACATCTATAATCACCAGCTTTGGATCAAAAGGAATATCCATCGCCAGTTCATCAGCTTCCACATCAACAATCATATCAAATTTTTCACCTGCCGCAAGCCATGCTTCATAGCCACCATCCAGATAACCTTCTATCTTTTCGTAACCCACTCTGGCCAAACGGATAATGGTTTCTTTTTCTTTCCCCGGTTCGGTTACTAAAATAATGGTCTTATCAAAAGGTAAAATACTACCTGCCCACTCAGCAAAACGTCCATCCAATCCAATACTTACAGAGCCCGGAACATAGCCCTGTGTAAATACACCGGATATCCTGGTGTCGAGTATGATCACTTCATCTTCTTCCGCCCTTGCTTTGAAAGCCGCTATAGTTAAAGGTTGTAGCGCTTTTTGTAAAATGGTATCCAGGCTTACATACCCTTCTTTATTGATCCTCGCATTAATAGGAAAGTATTGTGGCGGAGCCGTTAAGCCTTCAGTAACTACTTTAATAAACGCTTCTTTCGTTCGCGCCAGCAATGCATAGTTTGTCTTTTTTTGTTCACCAATAGTACCCTGGGTTTCCGGCCCAAGGTTTTTTCCGCAACTGCTTCCTGCACCATGTCCGGGATAAACGATCACTTCATCACTTAACACCACAATCTTTTTCTGCAGGCTTTCATACATCATGCCCGCAAGATCATTCGTGGTGATCTCATTCGCTTTTTGTGCCAGGTCGGGCCTGCCCACATCTCCGATAAATAAGGTATCGCCGGTAAAAACAGCATGGTCTTTTCCGGTTTCATCTATCAACAGGAAACAACTGCTTTCCAATGTATGACCGGGTGTATGCAGCACTTCTATTTTTACCTTACCTATATCAAAACGTTCCCCGTCTTTTGCAACACTTACCGGAAGTGTAGTTATGGCATCAGGCCCATATACAATGGTAGCGCCGGTTGCGGCTGCCAGGTCTAAATGACCGCTAACAAAATCGGCATGAAAATGTGTTTCAAAAATGTATTTGATCCTTGCTTTCCGTTCTGCAGCCAGTGCCAGATACTCTTCAATATCACGGAGGGGGTCGATGATAGCGCCTATGCCATCGCTTTCAATATAATAGGCAGCCTCACTAAGGCAGCCTGTATATAATTGTTTTATAAACATGTCTGTTTTTTTGCGTAGATAACGTCAAGCTTCAGGCCAAAGAATGAACTTGGTCATTTGAAAGACTAAATTGTCAGCAAATCCGTCAACCTAACCTACCAGGGTTTCTACAAACTGCACTACTTCTGCCAGGCGGTTATAGTTAACGGAGTAGAAGATGAACTTACCATCGCGCGTGGTACTAACAATGCCCGCACGCCGTAAAATGGCCAGGTGCTGCGAAGCAACTGATTGCTCTAATCTAAGTTTTACATAGATTTCGGTAACTGTCATTTTCTGGTGTTCATCCAGTAATTTGATAATTTGCTGTCGAAGCTTATGGTTAATAGACCGAAGAATTAAGGAAGCTTTCTTTGTGTGAAGAAAATCAACTTTGATCGGGGTTTTACCATTTAATAGTACAACGGCTTGTAGGGACTGACTCATGAAATTAGAGTTTAAATTGGGGGGTGAAAAAACCTAACTCGTAACCATAAAGTTAAGAATTAGTTCGCTGATTCATAGTATAAAATTTATGAATATTTTTTAATCCATCTTTAAGCTGGTTTGGAGGGATGGTAAAAGGCTTTTACGTATAAAGGTTCTGCATAAGCGAGGTTAGCAAAATGCCGGGTTTGATAGGCGATGGCTGCCCGGATGGCCAGGTGGGAGGCATTATGTTGTATGTTCAGATAAGAGGTATTGGGATGTTGCATAACTCCTGCCAGTTTAGACTGCCCACTGCCACTAAACACCATGGGATGGTTGTAACGAGCTGAGCTGAAAGCATGTACATCAATAATTAATGCATTGGGAGCCTCTAATTCATCTAAGAAAATATTGTAAACAGCGGTAAATACCTCCATCCGCCTGGCATCAATCATCGGGCAAAGAAGGGTGTTCAGGTCGGGATGGGTTTGGGTTAACTGCCAATGACTTAGGATGGCCTGTGCCATTACCTCCAGGGTATTTACCATAATCAGGGGCTTATCTAAAGCATAGCAGATTCCTTTTGCCGAGGCAAGCCCTACCCGCAGGCCCGTATAACTACCCGGCCCGGCTGTAACAGCAATCGCATCCAGTTGATTCAGCGAATAAGGGCTATTGGCCATCAATTGCTGAATGGCAGGTTGTATAAAGGAAGCATGGTTCTTCTGTTCATCACTCTCAACCAACCCCAAAATGGTTGCACCTTCGCTTAGGCAAACGCTGGCATGCGCTGTGGCGGTATCTATGTGGAGGAGGAGGGGCATTTTTGGTTTATTGGTTTACCGGGTTATTTTGGGAGGCTTCTTTTTGGAGGTTGGGGGCGGGGGTGTAACGGGTGTCGGTTTCATTCAGTTTATGCAACAGGGCATAGATTTTATGTACGCCAATTTTCTCGCTCCATTCAAAAGGGCCATAAGGGTAATGGGTGCCTAATTTCATGGCGGTATCAATGGAAACTTTGGTACTGACTTCATCGGCTAATGCAAAATAAGCTTCATTCACAATCATGGCAATCACCCTTGCAGCTATCATGCCGGGTATATCCGGCACTACTATATGGGCCCATCCTAATCTGTCTAAAATAGTAGTTGCTTTTTTAAGCAGCTCCGATTTTTCGCTGTTGGCAGGTAAGTTTGCAGAGGCAATTTCAATCCTGTCTCTTTCCATAAAACCATTCCATGCATTGATACGAATGCTGTTAGATGGCAGGTTTTCTGTTGTTTCGATAACAGCATTTATAAAAACAGGCTTATCCGGCAGGGTTAAAAAAGCCGGTCCCTCTTCTTCAAAAAGCAGGTCGAAATAAGCATCCGCGGCAGGTATCGGCATAGTATCGGATAGCCAGCAAATGTCTATGCCCCTGGGAATACCCCTGGCGAGAAAGCTTTCTTTTTGCTGTGCATTGGCTTTAACTACTAGCTGCATATTACCGGGTTAGGCAGCAAATTTAGGTTGGCAGGTTGATAGAAATGCAGCAAATTGCTGCCAATTAAAACAATTCTCATGGCAAAGCAACTAATTAAGACAGATAAAGCGCCGGCCCCCATCGGCCCTTATAACCAGGCCATCAAGGCAAACGGGTTGGTATTTGTAAGCGGACAGGTAGCGTTAGATCCGGTAACCGGCGAACTGCAAACCGGTAACATACTGGCAGAAACCCACCAGGTAATGAAAAACCTGCAGGCAGTGCTTGATGAAGCAAAAATTACGCTGGAACATGTAGTAAAAACCAATATTTATTTGAGTGATATGGGTTTGTTCGCACAGGTAAACGAAGTATATGGTTCTTATTTTAAAGGTAACTACCCGGCACGTGAAACCGTTGCTGTAAAAGGACTTCCACGCGGAGTAAACGTGGAGATAAGTGTGATTGCGGTGGTAGACCTGTAGAAAAGCCAACAGTCATTTTCTCTTCATTACAACAACGCTATTTTGTAGCTGGTGGTAAACGTCTTGGGATTGCCGGGAGCTACTAACAAAAGCCCTATTCCATTATTAAAATTATCCGGCGCGCCACTCAGGTTTTCGATGGCAATGCTATTGCGGTGTTCGGGTATGTATAGTTGTAAAAGGGGATAGCTGCTATTGGGTTCAACGGTAAGTTGCAGGGTATCATTATGCAATACACATTTGGCAGGCAGCGCCCCGTTTTCCAGTTCGAATGCATTATCCAATTGTATATTTTGTAACAAACAACCGTTTACAAACCTTTCATCTTTTATTTTTTTCCCGGTTGGTAGCAGCGCCTTATCATATTCCAATTGGGTGCGGCTGTCAAATTGGATCTGCCAATCATCCACTTTACCTCCCAACTTAAAATACGGGTGCCATCCATCTGCGATGGGTATGGGATGGGGGTTGGTATGCATGATGGTAGTGGCCACTGTTAACTTATTTCCGGTTTCCAGTTTCCAGCTTATGGCAATCGTATAGGGGAATGGATAGCCTTTATCCGTTCCTTCATATTGATAGCAAAAGTATACGCGTGCATATCTTGGAGAAATCTCGGTATTCGTTACGCCAAATAAACCATCATACACCAAACCATGAATGGCATGTTTATTTAGCCGGTGTTTATTTACCTGGTATTCTTTATTGGCAAAGCGATATTTTCCTTCATGCATCCTGCATACAAAGGGACTGAGCTTGACGCTTTTAAAACCATTGGTTATATTTTTTATCACATCTTCTCTTCCGCTAAATCCATCTATCACATTGAATAATGTATTAGCAACCGGTATGCGAAAAGCATTTAACAATCCCCCAAAAGCATAGATCTCGGCTTCCGCGCCTGAAAGGGTATCTGCTATTGTAACGATGGGGAATCCGTCTTGTTCTTCAATGTGGATGGTAAATGACATAAGGGTATTTCAGGGTTTGAAAAGGGAGTTATGTAACACAAATTTAGCTGTAAAATGGGTAGATGGATTATTTAGCTGTCCTATTTTTGAAAGTATTTGAGCCCTCATTTGACAGAAAAGAATGTAGAACGATTGCGTTCATGTTGAATTCAAAATTTATTTTGTACACGATGGAATTGAATGATTGCATGACCTTCAACCAAATCAAGGCACTGCTGCTGAAGTGCAATCGTTCGATCACATCGTGTAACATTTCCCACCAATATTATAAAAACAATCTTCTCTTAGCAGATACATGAACCATGCACTGCAATTTTTTTATTAGTTTTCAATAATTGGCATAGCACAAACTGCGAACAGTAGTCCTTTCGGCTACAAAAGTCTCCTTGCGATTTTTTTGCTGTCCACAGCATCTGATTTACGTAGTTGTTCAATATTACTGGTAGGCACATCAGCGGGGTGCGCTACTTTACAATTTACGCCTTTTGCCGCAAATGCCCTTTGTATCCAAAAACCACTAAAGCCCGCTTCATACGCCAGATGGTAATTTGCATTTTTATAATGACTATCAAGGTAATTGTACAACCTATTTACGTCTGGCTCCTGGCTAAGTGATTTCAGTTCAAACTCATCACTATAAATATGGATCTTCCAGCTTTTGTGATGAACATCCATACCCACATAAATAGTTTGACCGCTAAAATCCCGTAGCTTAGTTGATTCGCTTTTCATATGTTTTAGTTTCTTTGCATTTAGGAAACGCTATTCGCGAATTCAAACATATAAACTGCGGAGAAGGGATTACTTATTAATCAGGGTAAAGAGGTGTTGATTACTTTTTTGGTAGCGAGTTTGGTAATTAACGGTCAACTAACATTAGGTGCCATGTTTAACAAGCGTATTGCCAATAGTGGGCCCGGACGCTGGAACTATTGGCGGCAAATCGCTATCAGCTTTAACGATATAATCCAGACAGCATGGACAAAACCACATTATTTGCCTTGATACTTATACTAACCAACAACGCTTATTCACAGGAATATGTAAACTCGACTAAATCATCTTCAAAAAAGTTTTTCAATCGGCTTCGGTTGCCGGGCTGACAGGTATAAAATACCAGCACAACAGCAAGCCGTCAATGTTAACGGTCATTATAAAAGATAACAGCGCAACAGCTAAACGACAATGAAATTAACAAATAACATAGACAAATTAGGAACGGCCGGACTTTTCCTGACGGCAATATTTTCACCTTGCTGTTTTCCGCTTTTTGCATTTGCGGCTTCCGCACTTGGACTTGGTAGTTTTGAACTTTTTGGCGGGTGGACAATGTGGATTTTTCAGGCAATGGTCTTAATTTCAGTTGGCGGTCTTTATATTTCGTATCGCGGACACCGCTGTGTGTATCCGTTAATAGTCGCTGTTCCAGGCGGACTTTTAATTTTTTACGCATATCACTTGAACGAAAGCGATTACTGGACATATTTTCTTTACGCGGGTATGTTCGGACTTTTAGCGGCGACCATTTGGAATTATAGACGAAATAAAATGTACGGGACTTGCAACACCTGCACAACATACAACGGCAAGACAGTTGAACTGCAATCAACGTTGACCTGCCCAAACTGCGGACACAAAAAAAAAGAGATTATGCCGGCTGATGCCTGCGTATATTTTTACGAATGTGAAAAATGTAAGACACGACTTAAACCTTTGCAAGGCGACTGCTGTGTTTATTGTAGTTACGGAACAGTAAAATGTCCACCAATACAAGCAGGAGAAAATTGTTGCTGATAGACACTTACGAAAAGGTTCACTACCCAATTGAATTTCCAGATACGATTGAGGCCGTTAAATTCAGAATGAAGCAGTTAGGCTATAATCAATCTGACCTTGCCGGCGTAGTTGGACTCAAAGGCTGAGCCGGACAATCCAACCCTTTTGTAACTCAGAACTGCAACACAAAAGCAGTTCCTTTTTCCGGAATTGACTGCACACTGATGGTACCCTTGTGCAGCATCATGACCTGTTTGCACAAACTCAAACCGATCCCGCTTCCATTTTTCTTGGTACTGAAGAAAGGGACAAAGATATTATTTATCAACTCTTCATTCATTCCCACACCGTTGTCTGAAACCTTTAAAGAAATCTTATGGCTGATCGATTCGGTTGCGGAAAGGATGATTCTCGGGCGGGCAACATCTTTTACAGCATCAATGGCATTTACAATCAGGTTGATCAATACCTGCTCCATCAAACTGGTATCCACATCAAGCATCAAAGCGGGGTCTTTCAAAATGATCTCCATCTCAATCCCTTTCTGATCTAAAGTAGGCTCCATCAGGTTATGCATACTTTCAAAAAGATCGCGCACAAAAACATGTTTCAGGTTGGGGTTGGTGATCTTATTCAGATTACGATACACTTCCGCAAATTTCAACAACCCCTCACTTCTTCTTTTGATGGTGGTGATACCTACTTCCAGGTCATCCACAACTCCGTTACTGTTATCAAGGTATTGAACGGATTCCTGTAAACGGGTTTTCAACGTATCAGCCAATGAAGAAATAGGAGCCACGGAATTCATGATCTCATGTGTCATTACACTTAACAGTTTTTGCCAGGCTTTGGATTCTGTTTCGTCAAGCGCTTCATTAATATTCTGAAAGGCAACCAGTTGAAAATTTTTTCCATCTGTATGAAAAGAAGTGGCCGATAATAATATCTTAAAACTGTTTTTTTCAAGATGTACCGTAGCAATATGGCTGTTGCCCGGTTGTAAACTGATTACCTGCCGGTATAACGCTTCATCGCGCTTACAGAGCGAATGGATGGTTTTTAAATACGGCACCAATAACATTTTCTTTAGTGATTCATTCATCCATACCACATCCCCGCTTTCTGTTTCATAGGATAAGATACCGGTATCAACCAGTTCCAGCACTTTTTGTAAATAATGATATTGGGTTTCTTTTTCCCTGGATATCACTTTGAAGGCGGAATTAATTTCATTAAACCCTTTTCGCAATGGTTTCAGGTCAAGTGGCGCCCGCGAAACATTGAAATTGCGTGAGAAATCCCTGTAATGGACGGCTTCTACAAACTGTTCCACCTCCATCTGTGCCAGTTTATGGAAACGGTAAAAATGAATTACCTGGTAAATAATCACCGGCAGCAATAGTAACGCGTAAACATACCATGCCGATACCAGCAGCCAGGAAGCGCCGGTAAGCGTTATAAATAATAATATAACGCGGATCAGAATAGCCCACTGAAATTTTTTAAATGTCATATTTACTTAGTCTCCTGTATAATGCGGTTCTTGTTAATCCCAGTTCCTTCGCCGCCTTGCTGATGTTTCCATTGTGTTTATCAATTACTTTAAGGATAGTATTTTTTTCAAGCGTACTCAGTTTCAATACCTCATCTTCCGGTATATCAGGTGTAGCGGATTCTATTGGGGAAAACAAAAGATCCGATGACTGGATCATTTCAGAATCAGACATAATGATGGCCCGTTCAATAGTGTACTGTAGTTCGCGAACATTTCCCGGAAAAGCATAGTGACAGAGCTTGTCCAGCGCCGAAGCGTGAAACTGAATATTGGGTTTGAGATATTTATTGGCATATACCATTGCAAAATGTCTGGCTAATAAAAGGATATCTTCTTTCCGTTTGCGTAATGGCGGAACAGTAATTTCTACCGTATTGATACGATAGATCAGGTCTTTCCTGAAACGGTTCTCATTGGCCAGTTCACCCAAAGGAATATTGGTGGCACAAATTAAACGGATATCAATAGGAATGGGCTGATTGACGCCCAACCTGGTTACCTGCCTGTTCTGCAAAACAGTTAATAATTTTGCCTGTTGTTGCAGGGAGATATTCCCAATCTCATCTAAAAATAGTGTACCGCCGTTGGCCGATTCAAAACGCCCCATCCTGTCTTCTCCTGCATCGGTAAAAGCTCCTTTTTTATGACCGAATAATTCGCTCTCAAATAAGCTTTCTGTTAATGCACCCACATCCACTTTGATAAAAGGTTGACTGGCACGAAGCGACTGTTGATGAATAGCGGTCGCGATCAGGTCCTTACCGGTACCGTTCTCTCCCAATATCAGGATATTAGCGTCTGTTGGGGCAATCTTATTGATTTTATAAAAAATATCCTGCATTACATCGCTTTCACCAATCATGCCATTTTCGCTATTACCGGCTGGTAGCGGCATATCCATCGCGGACGTTTTATTTTGTCCACGGTTTTTTAAAACATTGGTGAGGGCAGACAATAATTTTTCATTATGCCATGGTTTCACCACAAAATCCGCCGCGCCTTCTTTTAATGATTTAACCGCCAGGTCAATATCACCATAAGCCGTAATCATGATTACCGCGATAGCCGGCTTCAAGGTTTTTATCCGTTTTAACCAATAAATTCCTTCATTGCCTGTATTGATGGAAGCATTAAAATTCATATCCAGTAAAACCAGGTCGAAGCTGTCTTTTGACAATAAAAAAGGAATCTGCTCCGGGTTTTTCTCTGTTATCACTTCTTTAACCTCCGTCCGCAACAATAACCTTACCGCGGTAAGTACATCTGTATCATCATCTATTACCAGTATGCTTGACTTTTTTAGACTCATGTAGTAACTATTTTCTATGGCGGATGGGCGGTTTGCAGAATCAGTGGATTAGTTGGCGCTAAGATCACTAATTTGCCCATCCTCTGCACCATAAATATACCGGTTACCTGATAATTTGAAGAAGAACACCTTACCTGAAATCTGCTGAAAGAAACTGTATCAAAAGCGGACACTATGTGTACCGTATGCGAACAGCTTCATCCAAAATTGAAAAGTAATTCATTGATTATCAGTATAATTAGTTTCTGGCACAAAGGTTTCATATAGAAATCGGAAATTTTCCATGATGAAAACAGCCTGATCAAACTCATTTAAGTTCAACCCAAAACCAAAGAAGTGGACAGAATTATCAAAAAAAAGAAATGGAATGCCAAACGAATTCTTACCATTACTATCCCGGCGGCTATTATTGTATTATTTATAGCGGGTTATTATTTCACTTCCGGAAAATCTAAACTGAATGTAGATCTGGAACGGATTACCATTAGCGAAGTTAAAAAAGGACCCTATAAAGATGCCATCCCGGTAAATGGTATTGTTTTGCCGGTTACCTCTATTTATCTTGATGCAATAGAAGGTGGCCGTGTAGAAGAAAAATATGTGGAAGACGGGGCCATGATGAAACAAGGGCAACCCATCTTAAAGTTATCCAATACCAATTTGCAATTGAGTTTGGTAAACCAGGAAACTTCTGTTTATAATCTCTTAACCCAAATGCAGATATCGCGTAATGCTGCCCAGCAAAATACCGTTAACAAATTAAACCAAATGACAGATGTAGAAAGCCAGCTTACAGAAGCCGAACGTTTATACAAGTTAAACAAACACCTGTACGGGCAAAAAGCGATCGGGCTTCAGGAATTTAAGATATCAGAAAATAATTATAATTACCTGGTGCATAAAAAGCAATTAACCAATCAGATATTACAACAGGATTCTGCCTCCAACCGCCGGCAGTTGGAGCAGGCCAAACAATCTTATGAAGGTTCACAGAATGCGTTAACTGTTATGCGGAAAAAGGTAGGCGACCTGATTGTACGCGCCCCTATTGACGGGCAGTTGACATCCCTGGATGCAGAAAGGGGGCAAACAAAAAGAGAAGGTGACCGCCTGGGGCAGATTGATGTGTTGAGCGGTTTTAAAGTAAGGGTGGATATTGATGAACATTATCTTTCCCGAATCTTTACCGGACTTACCGGAGATTTTACTTTTGCCAATAAAACGTACAAACTTAAAATAACCAAAGTATTTACGCAGGTAACCAATGGCCGCTTCCAGGTGGATATGTTATTTGTGAGTGAAACGCCGCAGGGCATCCGCAGGGGACAAACCTTACAAATACTACTGGCATTAAGCGATGAAACAACCGCCATACTGGTACCCAAAGGTGGATTTTACCAGCAGACAGGCGGTAACTGGATATTTAAAGTAAATGAGAATGGAACGATGGCCTATAAGGCAGATATACAGTTAGGCCGCCAGAACCCGGATTATTATGAGGTATTGCAGGGATTGAAACCGGGCGATAAAGTGGTTACCTCCAGTTATGAAAACTATGGGAATATGCAGGAGTTGGTATTGAAGAAGCCGTGAAGAATTGCTGCCGGTAACTAAATAAATCAACTATTACCTTTTACAAACATAAAAACAGAAACATGATAAAAATTACAGAACTCGAAAAGATATACCGTACCGATGAGGTAGAAACCATCGCGCTCAACAAATTGTCTATGGAAATTAAAAAAGGCGAATTTGTTGCTGTGATGGGGCCATCCGGTTGCGGTAAATCTACTTTGTTGAATATTCTTGGTTTATTGGATGACCCCGATGCGGGTAGTTTTCTTTTCAACAATATTGAAATAGCGAAGTTCAATGAACGGCAACGCGCCGATCTGCGCAAACATAATATCGGCTTCGTTTTCCAGAGTTTTAACCTGATAGATGAACTGACCGTATTTGAGAACGTAGAACTGCCGCTTATATACCTCGGCGTAAAAAGTGATGAAAGAAAAAAGCGTGTAGAAGCCGTGCTTGATAAAATGCAGATCATGCACCGCCGCAATCACTACCCCCAACAGTTATCCGGCGGACAGCAACAGCGTGTGGCAGTGGCACGTGCCGTAGTGAACAACCCAAAACTGATATTGGCGGATGAACCTACCGGTAACCTCGACTCAATAAACGGTAATGAAGTAATGGAACTGTTAACGAATATGAATGAGCAGGGTACTACTATTATAATGGTTACACACTCTGAGCATGATGCAAGGTATAGTCATCGTATTATTCGGATGCTGGATGGACAGACTGTTACGGAAAATATTTTGATCTGAGCCGCGGAATATATCTCAACATCCGTTGCGTCGCACACTTGTACGCAAGAACGGCAATGGGCAGGAATTAAATCATTACTAAATAAAAAATCATGTTTACCGGGTATCTTAAAATTGCCTTTAGAAATGTTCTTAGAAACAAAACCCATGGTTTTTTAAACATAGCAGGGTTGGCTATTGGTATAGCTTGCGCCGCTTTAATTTTTTTATGGGTGGAAGATGAAATGAACTACAACCATTATTTCCCCAACAGGAATAACCTATACATTGTAAAAGACAAACAAACCTATGATGGCAACACGTTCGTGTTTGATGCAACACCCGGACCGTTGGCGCGGGCAATAAAAGCGGAAACTCCCGGAATTAAAACTACCGCGCGCACAACATGGGGAAATTCATTATTGTTTTCGTTGGGAGATAAAACTATAAATGAAAATGGTCGCTATGTTGATTCTGGATTTTTAAAAATGTTTTCCGTGCCTTTTATAAAAGGCAATGCCGCTACGGCTTTTACGCAATTGCATGCCGTTGTTGTATCTGAAAAGATGGCAATGAAATTTTTTAACTCAACGGATATACTTGGCAAAACTGTAAAGGTTGATAATAAGCAGGATTATGTTATATCAGGTATTTTTAAAGATTTACCGGAGAATGTATCTGTAAAATTCGACTGGTTAATTTCTTTCAGGGTTTTTGAAGAAAAAAACCAGTGGTTAACAAACTGGGGCGCTAATGCTATTATAACTTATGCCGAAACAGAACCCAATGCGAATGTACCGGCCATCAATAAACAGTTGTATGATTTTGTCTTAAGAAAAAATTCAGGATCCGGCACTGCCAAAATGATGCTGTATCCTTTTAACAGGATCAGGCTGTACAACAGTTTTGATAATAACGGAAATGAGAAGGAAGGTTTAATAAAAAATGTTCGTTTATTCGGTTTAATTGCATGGATCATTTTAATTATTGCCTGTATTAATTTTATGAATCTTGCCACTGCACGCAGCGAAAAACGCGCGAAAGAAGTGGGCATACGCAAAGTGATGGGCGCCGTAAAACAAAAACTCATCTTTCAGTTCATCGCGGAATCTGTTCTGTTATCATTTATATCTATGTTATTGGCAATAGCAATTATTTCATTGGCATTGCCCGCATTCAATGATTTGGTACATAAAAATTTAATGCTGCGGCTTTCCCTTCCGTTACATTTTACAGGGTTAGTTGCTATTGCCCTGGTATGTGGTATTATAGCCGGCAGTTATCCGGCGTTTTATTTGTCTTCATTTAATCCTGTGCTTGTTTTAAAAAGCGCGAAGATGAAAACAGGCAGCGCTGCATTCATCAGAGAAGCATTAGTTGTAACACAATTTTCTGCCTCAGTTGTGCTTATTATTTGCACGGTAATTATTTATCAGCAAATACAATATGGTAAGCAAAAAGACCTGGGATTTTTCAAAGATAACCTTATTACCACCTGGTTACAGGGCAATATGAAAGCGCATTTCCCCGCAATAAAAAATGAATTAATGAATACAGGAGTTGTTGAAAATGCCTGCATCAGCGACAGCTATGTATTATACATGGGTAGTAATACCGGCGATTTTTCATGGAAAGACAAAGCCCCGGATAAACAGGTTTTAATTACCGTAGAGGGAGTTAGCCCTGAATACATTTCAACACAAGGCATGCAATTAAAACAGGGAAGAAGTTTTTACGAAAACCTTAAGGCAGACAGCAATAATATTATCGTTAATGAAACGCTGGCAAAAATTATTAAGAATAAAGATATTGTTGGCTCAATAATTAACAGGGGCAATGCAAAATATACCGTTGTTGGCGTTGTAAAGGATTTTGTTTCAAATAATGCGTACAAACCCGCGGACCCTTTGATCTTGTTTGCGGATACTTCCCATACCAATATCATGTCTGTCCGGTTTAAAGCAAATACCGATTTAACTGCTGCACTCACCAAAGTAGAAAAAGTAATTAAAGCCGCTAACCCCGGTTATCCTTTTAGTTATGAATTCGTGGATGAAGTGTTTGGCCGATTTTTTAAAGCAGAAACCTTAATAGGGAAACTGGCAGGCATATTTGCCGCGCTGGCTATTATCATCTCCTGCCTTGGTTTATTTGGATTGGCTTCGTTTACAGCGGAAAGAAGAACAAAAGAAATTGGTATCCGAAAAGTATTGGGCGCTTCGGTAAGCGCCATAGCAGGTTTATTGTCAAAAGGCTTTTTAAAACCCGTTGTGTTATCGGTTCTTATCGCGTTTCCTGTAGCATGGTGGCTTATGTTTAACTGGCTGAAAGACTATGATTATAAAATAACCATTCATTGGTGGGTGTTTGCGCTTGCCGGATTATTGGTGTTGTTGATAGCATTGGTAACGGTGAGTTTTCAATCTGTGAGAGCAGCGGTAGCTAACCCGGTGAAGAGTTTACGAACCGAATAAATACCATTTTATGCTTAAAAATTATTTTAAAACAGCCTGGCGGAATTTTCAAAAAAACAGAATTCTGTCTTTCATCAATCTTGGTGGATTGTCTGTCGGAATCGCTGCTGTCCTGCTCATCAGTATGTATATATACAGCGAAACGGACTATGATAATTTTCAACAAAACAAATCTTCATTATATCGCGCGGGTTTCCAATTTTGGCAGAGTGGAAAATTATTGGGGGAGGGAGCGGATTTTACACCCCCTTTTGGTCCTGATGCAAAGAATGAGTTTCCGGAGATCACATCATTTACAAGAATATCCTCGGAACGGATAGCCTATATAACGTACAACGATAAAACGCTTAAGATTGATAATATTCATCATGCCGACTCTACCTTTTTTCAGCTTTTTTCTTATAAACTATTACAGGGCAACCCATCTACTGTTTTAAAAGAACCCTATTCAATAGTACTAACGGATGAGACTGCAAGGAAATTATTCGGGAAAGAAGAAAAAGCATTGGGCAATGTGGTACGTCTCAATAACCAAACAGATTATATTGTTACGGGCATTGTTGCGGAACCGCCTTCAAATTCGCATCTCAGTTATAACGCGTTACTTTCATTCACTACATTGTATAAAGAGCCCGGTAATTTTATGGACTGGAATGGCGGTCAGCAATACATTACTTATTTACAATTAAAAGAGGGATCAAATCGTGAATCACTCCAAAAAAAATTACCCGCTTTTATGTGGAAACACATCAACAGGGAGTATTCAAAAGTGGGTTTCAGAACTGATGTATCCTTGCAACCGATCCGGGATATTCATCTTTATTATAGTGACAATTCCGGCACATTGCGGGCCAACATTTATGTGTTCAGCGTAGTAGCCTTACTCATTCTTGTCATTTCCTGCGTAAATTATGTTAACCTAACTACAGCACAGGCAACAACAAGGCTTAAGGAAGTGGGCGTAAGAAAATTACTGGGCGCTGCCCGCGGTCAGTTGATCAAACAATTTCTTATTGAAACAGTACTGGTAACAACTATCGCATTCATTATGGCTATTGCATTGGTGATGCTTTTAACACCTGTTTATCAGCAAATGCCGGGAAAGAATTTGCCTTCTGTAAGCCTGGCTACCGTACCGGCTTTGTTGCTGTTGTTTATTATTATAATGATCGTGGGAGCAATTGCGGGAAGCTATGTTGCATTTTATCTTTCCTCATTTAATGTGATGGGAATATTCAAAGCGCTACTTCCTAAAAGCGGTCAAAGTATATTTAGAAAAGGGTTGATCGTTGCTCAATTTGCGATAAGCATAGGATTAATGTCCTGCACTTTATTGGTAACCCTTCAATTGAAATACAGTAAAAATACAAATCCCGGTTACGACAGGGACCATATGCTTGTGCTGCCCCTGGTAGGAGAGAAAACAAGGGAAGCTTATCCATTGCTGCAACAGAAATTATCACAAATACCGGAAGTGCGGCAAGTGTCAGCGCTTTCAGAAATTCCTTATGATGGTATTGCCAGTAATGGCTTTATTCCTGAAGGCGGTACCAAAGCCATGATCATTCATCAATTAGACGCGGATGAAATCTTTTTGAAGACATTTAATATTAAACTGGTAGCCGGCGATTATTTTTCAAAAGATCGCCCCGCCGTTAATGAAGGATATATCATAAATGAAACGCTTGCCAAAATATTGGGATGGAAAAATCCTTTGGGTAAAACCATTAGCAGGAATGGGGAGCATAAAGTAGTTGGCGTAATCAAAGACTTTCACTTTGCCTCATTACACGATAAGATAGAGCCACTGATCATAACCAACAAGCCATGGGGAAATCAGTATTCCTGTCTCGCGATAAAATATCAAACAGGCAATACATCAGCCTTCTTAGATCACATAAAACAAGTATGGAGAAATTCATTATCAGATGCGCCGTTCGATTATTGGTTTTTAGATGATGCTTTCAACAATATTTATAAAAATGAAGAACGGTTTCAGCGCCTGTTTCTATATTTTTCCGCATTATCAATTATACTATCCCTGGCGGGTGTTTTCGGATTAGTAGCGCTTGCGCTTAAACAACGTACAAAAGAATTTGGTATCAGGAAAGTGTTGGGAGCGGGAATGGCTGATATTATAGAACTTACGGTAAAAGATTTTATCTGGCTCATTGTAGCGGGGGCTCTGATAGCCACACCACTTGCATGGTACTATATGAACGGATGGTTGCAGAATTTTGCTTACCGCATAGCAATCAGTTGGTGGATGTTTGCTATTTGCGGTTTCATGGTTTTACTTATAACTGTTTCAACTATCAGTTTCCAGGCAATAAAAGCAGCTATGGCCAATCCGGTGAAGAGTTTGAGAACGGAGTAGCAATAGTTTCTGGGTTGTAGTTAGTGTACAGTTATTAGTTGTATCACAAACAGAAAGCATGTCTGTTTTCGAACAGTGCCTGTTTACAAATGGACACGTGAAACAGAAAAAAATGCAGCATACGGCAAACGCATTATCCATTTGCTGGATGGCATGGTCGAAAAAAAATAATTATACTCTAATGAAAAACAGCGTTCTTACCATAGCATTTACTTCCGCCATTTTACTGGCCGGAAAACTGTCTGTTGCACAATCCGTCCATCCATTAACCTTGCAACAATGTGTTGAAACGGCTATCACCCATAACCTGCAGGTTCGCCAGTCTGAATACCAGGCGCAATCTGATAAAGTAAGTTACCGGCAGGCAAAAGGAACCCAACTGCCTTTTATAGCAGGCAATATCAACCATGGGGTTAACCAAGGACGAAGCATTGACCCCTTTACCAACACATACGCCAATCAGCAGATAAACTTTGCCAGCTATAGCATTAATACTGGTATCACTATCTGGAACGGATCATCCATACGTAATAATATTAAACAAAGCGAACTTGCCGCTAAAGCAAGTGAGATGGACTGGCAGCAGGCAAAAGACAATATCACCATCAATGTGATACTCGCTTATCTGCAGATATTAAACAACCAGGAACAACTGACTATTGCCGGAAACCAGGTAGCCGTTACCAGGAGCCAGGTTGAAAGACTGGAAATTTTAAATAACAGCGGGGCAATAGCGCCTTCAGTTTATTATGATCTTAAAGGACAATTATCCGGAGATGAACTGAGTGTGATCAATCTTAAGAACAGCCTGGAATCTGCAAAACTCAACCTTGCAGAGCTGATGAATGTTCCTTATAATGCATTGGTACAACTGGAAAGCATCAACAACCAGTTAACCCCAACCTTGTATGATGGTACATCGGAAAATATTTACCAGGCAGCCTCACAGCAACTTGCTTTTATTAAGGCGGCAGAATTGCGCAGGCAGAGCGCCGCCAAAAGATTGCTTACAGCCAAAGCACAACTGCTGCCTGTACTCAGTTTTAACGGTGGCTTTGGCACCAATTATTCTAGTGTTGCTAACCGCCAGGAATTTATTGGTACCAACGATATCGCAACCAGCAGTTATGTTACTGTAAGCGGGAGTAAACTATCTGTTTTTGCTCCGCAAAGCAATTACCAAACACAAAAAATAAGTTATGGAAATCAGTGGACCAACAACCTGAATTCCTCGCTTAGCATTGGCTTACAGTTTCCGATACTGAATGGATTACAGGCTAAGAGCCGTGTTAGCCAGACACATATTGTTGATAAGCGCGCTGAGTTTGAACTGGGCGCCGTTAAAACCCAATTGAGGCAGTCCATTGACCTCGCCTATATCAATATGAATACCTCATTCGAAAAGTATCAAACACTTTTGAAACAGGTGGATGATTATACCAATTCCTATAAAGTAGCCGAAGTACGCTTCAATGCCGGACTCACAACAACGGTAGAATACCTGGCAGCCAAAAACAACCTGGACAAAGCCAGATCAAATTTTGTAACGGCCAGGTATGACTACTTTTTGCGTTCTAAAATATTGGATTACTACCAGGGGAAGCGGCTTTGGTAAACCGGGTTTTCTATGATACCCGCCTGATATCCGCCCCCAGATTCCGCAACCTTTCATCAATAAATTGATACCCCCTGTCTATCTGTTCAATATTCTGTATCACGCTTTTTCCTTCGGCGCTTAAAGCGGCGATAAGCAATGCCTGTCCGGCACGGATATCCGGACTGCTCATCGTTATCCCTCTTAAATTATTTTTTCTGCCAAGTCCTATAATCGTTGCCCGGTGCGGATCGCAGAGGATAATCTGGGCGCCCATATCTATCAGTTTATCTACAAAAAACAATCGGCTCTCAAACATTTTCTGGTGTACCAGTACACTACCTCTTGCCTGTGTGGCCACTACCAATACAATACTTAATAAGTCTGGGGTAAATCCGGGCCAGGGATGATCATAAATGGTTAAGATGCCACCGTCTAAAAAAGTCTGTATTTCATAAATATCCTGTGCGGGAATATAAATGTCATCTCCCTTGATCTCGAACTGAATACCCAGTTGCTGAAACTTTTCGGGTATGATACCGAGGTGTTCCACCCCGGCATTCTTGATGGTGATCTCACTTTGTGTCATGGCAGCCAAACCAATAAAACTGCCTACCTCAATCATATCGGGCAATAGGCGGTGCGTGGTTCCCTGTAAAGAATGTACACCCTCTATACTAAGCAGGTTACTGCCAATACCTGAAATTTTTGCACCCATCCTGTTCAGCATCTTACATAATTGCTGCACATACGGTTCGCAGGCGGCATTGTAAATAGTGGTTATGCCTTCCGCTAAAACAGCCGCCATGGTTATATTGGCGGTTCCCGTTACCGAGGGCTCATCCAGTAACATATATACGCCTTTTAGTTGCGGGGAGGATAATTTAAAACAGCCATGCAACTCATCATATTCATACCTGGCGCCTAACTTTTCAAAACCAATGATATGGGTATCCAGTCTTCTGCGGCCAATTTTATCTCCGCCCGGTTTAGGAATATAGGCTCTTTTAAACCTTGCCAGCATGGGCCCGGCAAACAGCACACTACCCCGCAGCCTGCCCCCTTTTTTTCTGAAAGCCTCCGAGCCCAGGTAATCCGCATCTATATTGTCTGCCTGAAAAGTAAAACTGTCTTTCGAATGATGAGTCACTTTCACACCAATATCTTCCAGTAATTCTATTAACAGGTTCACATCCAGTATATCAGGGATATTCGAAATGGTTACAGGCTCTGCCGTTAATAATACTGCCGATAAAACCTGCAATGCCTCATTCTTCGCTCCCTGCGGAATGATTTTTCCTTTTAGTTTATTACCACCGATTACTTCGAATGAACTCATAGCAGGGGGTTGATTTATTAATTTATTGGTATGTGTGGTTATTTATTGGCGGTATGTGTTGTGTATTTTTTATAGGGGGTTATGCTGCAAAAATAAAAAAGCACCGGGAAATTCCGGTGCCCTAAAAATATTTCTTTACCGCTAAACTAATAAACTAAGTAAACCATTATCAATACCTCTTCTTGAATCCGCCGCTTCTGCCTTCCGGTCTGCTGCCGCTATTTCGGTTATCCCTTTGTACGTTGCCGTTGGTATTACCGCTATTGCCGCGGTTTCTGCCATCTGTCCGGCCACCGCCACTTCGGTTATCTCTGCCACCTCTGCTGTCTGTTCGTCCGCCGCCACCACGTCCGCCAAAATTTTGCTGCCAGCGCCCGCCACCGCTACTGCGTGGATATTCATCGCGTTCGAAATTCTGGTTGCGGTGTTTGATATAAGGGGTGTTACTGAATTCCAGCTCACCTCCGGTAATACTGTTTAACTCGGTCCGAATGGTATCATCATGCACCAGTTCTTTGTGCCAGTTGCTATAAGCCAGCTTCATATAATAAGCAATAGCATGCGCGAAGCCCGCTTTCTTTTCAGGGTCCTCTTCTTTCAACGCCTTATCAATAACCACTTCCAGGTTTTTTCCTAAATGTGCATATTTTGGATGACGCTTCGGATAAGGCAATGGATCCGGCTTTAGCTTATAGGTTTCTTTTTGTGGGATAGGGTAAGGACTATCTACCTCCAGTTTAAAATCACTGATAAAGAAAAGGTGATCCCAAAGTTTATGCCTGAAGTCTTCTACATTCTTCAGGTGCGGGTTTACAAAACCCATTAATTCTATCACTGAATGCGCCTGTTGCTGACGTTTTTCTTTGTCCTCAATGGTTAATAAATACTCCACCATCTTCTGAACATGGCGTCCGTATTCTTTCATTCCCAGGTGGTTTCTCTCCGTATTGTATTCCATATAATTGTTCATCTGCAAAGACAAATGTATGCAAATAGCGCAGATTTCAGATGATTTAGGGTATGAATCATATCAAATCAGCGTTTATCTTTGCCCAATGGAACAGTTATTGCAACAGATTGATGCATACAAAAAGGAAGTTGCGGCATTTGAAGGGGCAACACCGGATGCCGCAGAGGAATTCCGTATCAAATACCTTGGTACCAAAGGTATTGTTAAAAATAGTATGGGTGAAATGCGGAAGGTACCCAACGACCGTAAAAAAGAGTTTGGGCAGCTTCTGAACGATTTTAAATTATTCGTTGAAGACAAATACGAAACCCTCAAACGAACTAACTCCCAACTCCCAACTCCTAACTCCCAACTAATAGACCTGAGCTTACCTGGTGATGCAGTGGCTGTTGGTACCCGCCATCCCCTGAATATCGTTAGAAACCAGGTAGTTGCTATATTCCGGCGTTTAGGTTTTGCTGTGGCAGAAGGGCCGGAGATAGAAGATGACTGGCATAATTTTGGCGCCATGAATTTGCCCGAAGATCATCCTGCCCGCGATATGCAGGATACTTTCTATATTAACCAGCTCCCATCCTGGCTGCTGCGAACACATACCAGTAGTGTGCAGGCAAGGGTAATGGAAACACAGAAACCACCGATAAGGGTGATTTGTCCGGGTAGGGTTTACCGTAACGAAACCATCAGTGCAAGGGCCCATTGTTTTTTTCACCAGGTAGAAGGATTGTCTATTGATGAGAACGTAAGTTTCGCCGATCTGAAACAGACTTTATACTTTTTTGTACAGGAAATGTTTGGGAAGGATGTAAAAGTTCGGTTCAGGCCCAGCTATTTCCCATTCACAGAACCCAGCGCTGAAATGGATATCAGTTGCCTGATTTGTGGGGGTGATGGATGTAATATCTGCAAACATACGGGTTGGGTAGAGATATTGGGAAGTGGGATGGTGCACCCGAATGTGCTGGATAATTTTGGTATCGACTCTAATAAATACACAGGTTTTGCTTTTGGTATGGGCGTGGAACGCATTACACAGTTAAAATACCAGGTGAATGATCTTCGTTTGTACTCACAGAATGATGTACGGTTTCTGAAACAGTTTACCGGCGTTGTATAATATGTAACAGCTATTTATTAAAAGGCCCGGCTTACAAACCTTTTTGTTTAACAATGGGTGTATCAGTCTTCATTTACCGTAAATATTATATCCAATAGACCATTACTTACAGATGAATAATGGGCTGTAGCAAAGTGCATACATAATAAAGCCTATCTTACCTGCCTAACCCCTGTAATTTTTAAATATGCTTGCTATTCTTTGCTTTTTTTTCGGACACTGGTTCCTGTCTTTGTTTTTTCACTCCTTCTTTTTACATCGTTTCTGTTCTCATAAAATGTACACAACAACCAGAAACTGGGAGAGAGCTTTTTATATGGGTACCTGGCTGGTGCAAGGTTCTTCTTTTCTCGTTCCCCGTGCCTATGGGGTAATGCACCGGATGCACCATACCTATAGTGATACCGAAAAGGATCCCCATTCGCCACATTTTTTTAAAGATGTGTACCAGATGATGCGGAGCACAGTAGTAATTTTCCGTGGGTTTGTTACAGGAAAAAATTTGCCTGAGGCACAGTTTACCAAAGAATACCTGCCCGTATGGGACCGCCTGGATAAATTTGGTCATCACTGGGTTACCCGTTTGATCTTTATGGTGGGATATACAGCCTTCTATATTTATTTCGCCCCCAATCCCTGGTGGTTTCTTTTATTACCCATTCACTTTTTAATGGGACCGATACAGGGAGCTGTTGTTAACTGGTGCGGACATAAATATGGCTACAGCAATTACAATAACGGCGATCATTCTAAAAACACATCGCCCTGGGGTATATTGCTGATGGGTGAGTTGTTCCAGAACAATCACCATTATGCAAAGGATGATGCCAACTTCGCGAAAAAATGGTTTGAGTTTGATCTTACGTATTTGATTATGCGTGGCCTGGATAGCATTCGGATTATCAGGTTGATTCCTGTGCCGGCTGGCAAACAGGATTAGTGAGTTATTGAGGACTTTTCCGCTTTATTTTTCAACATGGAGTACGCAGAGATTGGGAGTTTCACAGGGAGTTCTCTGTGTATCTCTGTTACCCTGTGGGCTCTGTGTTGAAAAATAGCGCCAATTCAAAACCAACCCAGTAATTTTACATAGCACTTCTCTCTCCCCCTAACGTATGGTTTACAAAACCAAAGGCATAGTATTACGAACAGTAAAATATGGTGATACCAGTATTATTACTACGGTATACACTGAGCTGTTTGGCATACAGAGCTATATAGTAAAGGGGGTAAGGCAAAGTACCAAAACATCTGCCGGTAAGGCAAGTTTTTTTCAGCCATCTGCCATGCTCGATATGGAAGTGTATCATAATGAACTGAAGCAACTGCAGTTTATTAAAGAGTATCAATGGGGTTACCTGTATGAGAATATTTTGTTTGATGTGGTAAAAAATACCGTTGCCTCATTTGTGATTGAGTTACTTCAACACAGTTTGCAGCAACCAGAGGCCAATCCCGAATTATTTTATCTGATAGAAGATACGCTGAAACAACTTGACAAAGGAACGGAAACCTTAACGGCCAATCTTCCCCTGTATTTTACCCTGCACCTTACCAGTGAACTGGGCTTCCGTATTAACGGAACGTACAACGCGCAAACGCCTGTGCTGGACCTGCAGGAAGGAATGTTCATAGCCGGAAAACCGATGCATCCCTATTATATAACAGATGCTATGGCCCAAACAACTTCTCAATTACTGGCTCTTCAGTTTTACAACAACCTGGAAAATATTTCGCTTAACCGTGTATTAAGAAGAGAATTATTACAAGCGTATCAAACCTATCTTTCACTGCATATCCAGGGGTTTGGTGAGTTGAAGAGCTTTGGTATCTTACAGGAGATATTGGAATGAATGAAAGAGTGAGAGCAGGGAAATGTTTTTATAATAAGCGGGTAATGGTAGATTTTTTAGTGAGCTGGGTATTCTCTAATTGGTTAATGATTAAAACACCGGGCTTTTTCCCAATGTCAAAACTTCCTAATTGATCATCCATTTGCAAAGCTTTGGCGCCATTGATGGTAGCCCATTGTAATAATTCATTGAGTGGGATGGCAGGAAAATATTGGTTGATGGTTTTTAACTCATCCAATACACTCAAATGCCAATTACTTGCCAGGCTATCCGTACCCACTACCAATTTGCCATTATTTTTTCGAAACAGATCAATGGGTGGTATAGCCTTTTCTATATACTGATTAGCATTGATGCAAACACAAAAAAATAACTCCTGACTCCTAACTTTTAACTCCTCACTTACAAAATTAAGGTCTTCTTCTTTCGTAAAAGTATTATGCACCAGTAATACTTTCCTTGCTCTTTCCAGTTGATGAAAATAAGATTGCAAACTGCTTTTGCCTGTTGGGTTAAAAAAAGAAGTATCCATATTCAACATCCCATACATACGCGTAAAATCGCCTGTCCCTTTTTGAAACAGGGCATCTTCAAAATCAGTTTCCTGGTTATGAATGGTAACGGTGTTGTTTTCAAAATAAGGCCCCATCAATTGCCATAAATCATCCGATACTGAATAGGGTGCATGCGGAGAAAGAGAAATATTCCGCTTTTTACTTTTTACGCTTGATTTTTGACTTCCCCCCAGGGCCTCATAAATTTCCAGGGACTTTTCAAACCTGCTTCGCGCAACAGACGGCAACCATCCGCTTATTTCTATGAAATTATAATACCTGAGTCGTTGTAATTTTTTTTGTTGAAGCGTGAGTAGGTTATTGCAGATATCTCCTACTGCCACTATTCCGTTGGCCAGCATCTCGTCTTCGGCCTGGCGTATGGCATCTAAAATGGCTTCTTCCCCCCAATGCCGTTCATTGACTACTTTACAAACAAAATCAACCAGGCCGGTTTGTTCAGGTATCAAACCTTTCATATGGCTCAGCTCGAGATGGCAGTGGCAGTTAATGAAGCCGGGGGATAATATACCATTGAATACCTGAATATCATCACCCGCGTTGGGCACCTCAATAATGTCTGCGATATTTCCCTGCTCATCCGTAATAAGCACAGCGTCAGGGCCGAGCATTTCGGTTCCGGTGAATAGTTGGGCTGACTGGAATTTATGGTAAGTCAAATGTTGGAATTCCTGCAAATGTATTTAACGTAAAGGGTTTTGCATCAGGTGGCAGAGATATGTATTAGTTGATGTGTGTATATCCGCCCTTTGAGGTCAATAATAAAGATGGCGGGCATTTTTTCAGCCAAAGAAGGGTATGAAGGAAGCTAAATCGCCCTAAAATCGTCTATTTTATCAGCATATATAAATAATTGTTCAAAATTATTATTGAAAATCAATCAGTTGCAAAGGTACGATAAAAAATACTTTCTAAAATCTTTGGAAAATTGAGTGGATGGGGGCTACCTTCGCCACCCGAAAATAATCGGGATATTTAGAACCGGCGGGATAGCGCGGGTTTCATTAAAACAGATATATTATGAGTAAACTTCATTTCACCACTAAGCATGCGAACGCGGCTACCGTACAGCACAACTGGTATGTGGTTGACGGTACTAATCAAACCGTAGGACGTATTGCATCAAAAATTGCCGCTGTTCTACGTGGTAAGAATAAAGCCTATTATACCCCACATGTTGATTGTGGCGATTATGTAATTGTGCTTAACGCGGATAAAGTTGTTTTTACCGGCAAGAAAGCGGAACAAAAACAGTACATCAATTATTCCGGTTACCCGGGTGGCAAAAAGGAAGAAACCGCAGAGGACCTGCTGAAGCGTCGTCCTGAAGTAATTATGGAAAGAGCTGTAAAAGGCATGCTTCCTAAAAACCGTCTTGGCCGCAAATTGGTTAAGAAAATGTTTGTATATGTAGGCGCCGCACATCCGCACAGCGCTCAACAACCTAAAGAATTAAAATTTTAAACCATTGCTTTCAGCGTTAAGCGTTAAGCATTAAGCATATCAAAAATGGAAAAACAAAAAAATGCAGTTGGTCGCCGTAAAGAAGCTGTTACCCGCGTGTTCATTAGCAAGGGTGATGGTAAGATCACTGTAAACGACAAAGATTACAAAGCTTATTTTCCACTGGTGTATTTACAGAACCAGGTTGAGGCCCCTTTAAAAACGGCCGAAATGGTGGGTAAACTGGACATCGTGATCAACGCGCAGGGTGGTGGCTTAAAGGGCCAGGCCGAAGCAGCTAAGCTGGGTATTGCCCGTGCCCTGCTCGAGGTAAATCCTGAGTTCCGTCCTGCTTTAAAAGCAGCCGGTCAACTAAAACGTGATCCACGGGGTGTTGAACGTAAGAAATTCGGTCATAAGAAAGCGCGTAGAAGCTTCCAGTTCAGCAAGCGTTAATCCGGTTCGCGGTCTGTGGTTTATAGTCTGTTGTATTTAGCAACTACAAACCACAACCACAAACAACAAACCACAGACAACAAACAAAATCTAAAAAAATTACAATGGAAAATAGCACTTCATTACAACAACAATTGCTGGAGGCCGGTGTACACTTTGGTCACTTGAAAAAGAAGTGGAATCCGAAGATGTTGCCTTATATCTTTGCCGAGAAAAAAGGTATCCACATTATCGACCTGAATAAAACGGTTGATCACCTGAAAGAATCTGCCGCTGCTATCAAGCAAATTGCAAAGAGTGGCAAGAAAATCATGTTTGTGGCTACTAAAAAGCAGGCTAAAGAAATCGTTAGCGAATGCGCCAAGCGTGTAAACATGCCTTATGCAACAGAACGTTGGTTGGGTGGTATGTTAACCAATTTCAATACTGTTCGTAAGAGTGTTAAGAAAATGCAGAGCATTGAAAAAATGCTGAACGACGGCAGCGCTGAAAGCCTGACTAAAAAAGAACGCCTGACACTTTCCCGCGATAAAGAAAAAATGGAAAAGGTATTGGGTGGTATCGCTCAACTGGGCCGCTTACCGGCTGCTTTGTTCCTGGTTGATATTGGCCATGAGAATATCGCTTTATCAGAAGCCAAACGCTTAGGCATCACTACTTTTGGTATGGTTGATACCAACAGCGATCCTAATAAAGTTGATTTCGCTATCCCTGCTAATGATGATGCAACCAAATCGATTGCCATCATTACAAACTATATCATTGCCGCTATTGCAGAAGGGTTGGCAGAACGCCAGGCTTCTAAAGATGAAGAAGAATCTGAAGACGGCCACAATGAGAACGAAACAAAAGCCCGTCGCCTCGAAGCTGAAGCTCAATCTGAAGCTGGTCGTGGTGGCAGATCACGCGGCGCCTCTGCCGGTGGTCCTGCAGGCGGAGCTCCCAAACGCCGTGTACCAGGTAACCGTCGCCCCGCGGGTGGTGGAACCGGAGGTGGCAGATAATTGATCGCTCATTGTGTTGATGTCTGAAAGGAATTAATAATGAAGAATTAATAATTAACCGTTATTAGTACTAATCAATAATTATTAATTCTTCATTATTAATTCTTAATTAATCAAAAATGTCTACTATAACTATAACCGCCCAGGATATTAACAAACTGCGCCAGGCAACCGGCGCGGGCATGTTGGATTGCAGAAAAGCTTTAACAGAAACCAATGGCGACTTTGAAGCCGCTATTGACTGGTTGCGTAAACAGGGACAAAAAGTGGCTGCCAAACGAAGTGACCGTGAAGCGAAAGAAGGGGTGATTATCGCAAAAACTTCGGCTGATCATACAACCGGTTTTGTGGTATGTGTTAGTTGCGAAACTGATTTCGTATCTAAGAATGCCGAGTTTGTTGCCTTTACACAAACCATTGCCGATGCCGCGGTTGCCAATAATGTAAAAAGCAAAGAAGAACTGAATGAGGTAGTGATCAATGGTACAAAAGTGTCTGATTTGATCGATGATAAATTAGCCTCTATTGGTGAAAAGATCGGTATCGCTAAATTTGAAAGAATGGAAGCCGCTTATGTAGCTTCCTATATTCATGGCGCAAACCGTATGGGTGTTTTGGTTGGGTTAACCGCTGCCGCTGAAGATGCCGGAAAAGACATTGCCATGCAGATCGCGGCAATGAATCCATTGGCTGTTGATGCCGCCAGCATTCCTGCTGAAACCATTGAAAGGGAAAGGGCCATTGTGGTAGAAACCATGAAAGCGGATCCTAAAATGGCCGGTAAGCCCGATGAAATGATCGCTAAAATTGCGGAAGGTAAACTAAATGCATTCTTTAAAGAACAAACTTTACTGGCACAGGCTTTTGTAAAAGACGGCAGTATTACTGTGGCTGATTACCTGAAAAGTGTAGGTGCGGATTTGAAAGTGACTGAGTTTAAACGAGTTGCATTGGGATAGCGGCTACATACAACTTATAATATAAAAGGGAACGCATTGCGTTCCCTTTTATATTATAAGGTAGTTCTGCCTTGATAAAACCGCAATAAGTAAAATATTGTTCTTTTATAAAAATTTTGTAGTTTCATACTTCCCTCTTATTACTCAGGTCCAATTTTTTAAAGTAGCGATTTGACTAGGTTAAATGGCATCAATATCGGATTACTTGCTTTAATTCAGTAAAAAATTTACAATGTATTTTTTATTGAAATGTGAGAATGGAAATTAGCCAGGCACATTATTAACCCGGTTTCAATTTAACGATTGACCTATGTTTAATCAATATGAACCCAATGTAAAGGCAGTAATAGTTTTCTTAAAATTATTAGGTGTCAAAGTTACTAATACAACTGTGGATGAAACGCTGCAAAATCATCCGGATTATCCTGGTTTACTTTCTATAAGCGATTCTTTAAGTCGCTGGAATGTGCCAAATGCCGCATTGAAAATAAACCTTTCACAAATTGATGAATTAGAATCCCCATTTATCGCTTATGTAAATAATGAATTACAGCCTGTTTCTATTGTTACCAGTGTTGATATGGTAACGAGTTTAGTACCAACAATAAAACCTAAACCAATTTTTTATCTAAATTCAGAAAAAATGAAAAAGTACGAATATCTCGGAAAATCATTAAGCCGGGAAGAACAAAAAAGTATTGGCGGGGGATTAACACAGGTTGCAAATACAGTCTGTATTTGTCTGGGTGGAGAAAATCGTTGCAACATGCGGTAGCACCTGTAATGATGTTTATGCTCAGTGCAATACTGAATGTCTTGGGAATGTTATCGATTATGGCACTTGTACATTTGCAGGAGCTTGTTGGTAAATTTCTACGATATTGCTGGTGTAAATGCCAGCAATATTTTTCAAAAGACTTTCAAATGAAATCAGCTTTTAGAAAAAAGATATTTATTCTAATACCTGCCTTAATTTTTGCCCATATTTCGGTTGCACAATTATTTTCAACGGTTGGGAAAGAGTTTTGGGTTTCAATTCCTAGACTTTATACCACTCCTACTGGTGCCAACGTTGCTGATGCAAAACTTTATATAACTGCCGAAAAAAATTGTACCGGAACTGTACAAGATAGATATGGCAACTATAGTCAAAATTTTACTGTAACAACAGGTAAACCAACGGTTATTGATTTACCGGCTGCATTGTTTTATGAAGGCAAATTTGAGACTGTAGAATTAAAGGGGGCCTATATACAATCTTCCGATAGCATACAGGCGGTTTTACGCATTGCAGGCATATCGAAATATTATGAAATGACCAACCTCTTGCCGCTACAAAGTCTTGGAAGCGATTATATGGTTATGACTTATGCTTATGGATCAATTTCTGTTACCAGGTCTCACAGTCAATTTATGCTTCTCGGTGTAGAAGATAGTACCGAAGTGGATGTGACCCCTTCTCAACAATCAATACTTGGTACGCTTGCCACAACTTTTACAATTACGCTAAATAAAGGAGAAACCTATTTGTATCAGGGTGACCAAGATTTAGACCTCACAGGGTCTATAATTCATGCTAAAAATTGCAAAAAAATAGTTGTTTATTCCGGTGCTGAAGCTACAGTTACTCCAATTGCTTGCTCAACAGCACGAGGTGCTAATATGTTAATTGAGCAAAGCGCTCCCATAAATACACTCGGTACCGCTTTTTTAATAACACCTGCCACAAATATGGAAAAGGAACTTTTTAAAGTATTGGCAACACAGAATAATACAAAGGTATATGTTAACGGGGTATTGGCAGCCGTTTTAAACAAGGGAAATTCTTATGAAGATTATTTTTCAATCCCTTCCTTTATTAAAACCAATAAACCGGTAATCACCGCTTATTTTGGGGTTGGTTTTTGTACTATTTCACAAACTAATGGAGGCCCTTTTATGGTATTGGTTACCCCATTAGAACAAGCGATAAAATCTTCTACCATTATTGCAACGGCATCACCTCCGGGTGTTAAAAAACAATATGTACAGATTCATGTAAGAACCAGGGACAAAGACCTGAGTTTTATGGATGGGCAAAATATTGGCAGCAAATTTAAAACATTTCCAACCCATCCAGAATATGCTTATGCACAAATAGAACTCGATTCAGGGGCATACACAATAAAAAATGCCAATGGTTTTACTGCGGAGGTAAACGCCAATTCTATAAATACTGTTACTGTATCTTCTCATGGCTACTCCGCTGGCAGTCTGCTCAATAAATCTAGCCAATATGCATCAATAAACGGCAATTCCACCAATCTTCAAAAGGAGTTTTATTTCTGCCCTTTACAAACCGTAAACTTCGAAGCTATTAGGCAGGATACTGTTTTCTCAAAAGTATTCTGGTATTTTGATGATGGTACCATAGATAGCGGAAATGTGGTGAATAAGGCATTTACCAAGCCTGGTTGCCATGATGTACAAATGATATCCTATTACTCAGGTTCATCAGGTAATTGCTTGCTTGGTAATGGCGCTACCGATACCACATTTATGAAAGTATGCGTGGCAAATTCCCTGCCATTGACTATTGGGAACGATACAGGCTTTTGCAGAAGCAAGCCCATTACCCTACAATCCAATATCAATCCCGATGGATTTAGTTATTTATGGAGTACGGGCGAAACCAATCCTTTTATTAGTGCCAACGCAACAGGTACTTACTGGCTGGAAATAAAGAATGGCAATTGTGTTATCAGGGACTCGGTTACAGTAACCGTGGTAGATAAGCCTGTAGTATCTATCCTGGGAGATAAACTATTATGCCTTGAAGATTCTGTGTTATTACATAATTCGGTCAGTATCGCTACCGTTAGCTATTTATGGAATAATGGGAAGAAAAATTACAGTCAATGGATTACCAGGCCAGGTACTTACACACTGTATGCCAATGATAGGGGTTGTACCGCTGAGGGTAGTATTACCATCGGAGCATTAACCTGCCCGGAAATATATGTTCCAACCGGATTTACTCCTAATGGAGATGGAAAGAATGATATTATCCGGCCCATTTGCGCGGGTATAGACCTTTTATATTTCCGGATCTATAATCGTTATGGTCAACTCATATTCGAGACCGGGGAGGAGGGGAAGGGATGGAATGGAAAATTGAATGGAATCCAGCAATCCATGGCAGCCTATGTATTTGTTGCGGAAGGCAGGGATAAAAATAAAAAGCCCTATTTTAAGAAAGGGACTTTTGTTTTGATCAGATAGCTGCTTTAAGCCCTGGCCACTTTACGGTGAAATAGGACATATTTTCAGATATAGTGCCTATTCAGTTTGGCTACTCCTGAAAAATTCAGGTTCTTTGCATCGAAATCAATCTACTGCAACCATGCTTCCAAAATTCAAACGCATCCTTCTTAAATTATCAGGTGAAGCTTTACTGGGCGATCAGCATAACGGCGATCCCTTCAATCCTAAGATTATTGAACAATATGCACACGATATTAAACTGGTAACAGACCTGGGTGTACAGGTGGCTATTGTTATTGGTGGTGGCAATATTTACAGGGGCATGAATGAGGCTGATAGTGGTATTGAACGCGCGCATGGCGATTATATGGGCATGCTGGCTACTGTTATTAATGCCATGGCCATGCAGGCCATGCTGGAACGGATTGGTGTATATACCCGCTTACAGAGCGCCATTCATATGGAACAGGTAGCTGAGCCCTATATCCGCAGAAAAGCTTTGCGGCACCTTGAAAAGGGGAGGGTGGTTATTTTTGGAGCAGGTACCGGTAATCCCTACTTTACAACCGATACCGCCGGCTCTTTACGCGCTATTGAAATGAAAGCAGATGTGATATTGAAAGGCACCCGCGTAGATGGTGTGTACAGTGCCGATCCGGAAAAAGACCCTACCGCTGTTAAATACGATAAGATCAGTTTCCAGGAATGCATTTCAATGAACCTGAAAGTGATGGATATGACTGCTTTTACACTTTGTATGGAGAACAAACTTCCTATCATTGTTTTTGATATGAACAAGCCCGGCAACCTGTTACAGGTAGTAGAAGGAACCAATGTAGGGACGCTGGTTAGCTAATCACCCGCTCGTGTAAATTTTTAGATACATTTTACCGGTATTGGTAATTTCACGGAACATGAAAAAAACCTTACTCTTTTATTTTTCTGTTATCAGCCTGTCTTGCTTTGCCCAACAAAGAATGTCTTTGGCTGATGCTATCCATACAGCCTTACAAAACAGTTATGATATCCGGTTAGCTAAAAATAACCTGGAAATAAGCGGTATCAATAACAATATCGGGGTAGCCGGTGGCTTACCGGTGATTACCGCAACGGGCAATGACAATGAACAGGTAACCAGTATCAATCAAAAATTTGCGGACCCCGCCCGTGATACCAGGAAAGATAATGTTGGTTCCAATAATTTAACGGTAGGCGTAACAGGTGGTATCCTGCTTTTCAACGGATACAGGGTAGTGGCCACCAAAAAAAGACTGGAAGAACTGCAGCAACAAAATCAGCAATTGCTTAATGCACAGATACAGGGTACTATTGCGGCGGTGATGACGAAATATTATGATGTTGTTCGCCAGCAGACTTACCTGAAAACCATTTTACAATCTATTGAGGTTTCCAAAAAAAGGCTCGAAATTTTGCAGGTTCGCAAAGAAGTGGGTCTTTCTAACCAGGCAGATATTTTACAGGCTCAAATAGACCTGAATGCACTATTGCAAACGCTGCAAAGCCAGGAACTGGTGATTGGTCAGGCTAAAACAGACCTGCTGAACCTGATTTTTTTGAAACCGGATTCTCCTATCTCAATCAGTGATACCATTATAGTAGACAAGTATGTACACCTGGATACTGTTTACAACCGGTTAATTCTTCATCCTGTATTGCTGGCTGCCAACCAACAGATACGTATCAATGAACTGATAGAAAGAGAAACGGCAGCCCTTCGTTATCCAACTTTACGTGCCACTACAGGGTTTAATTTTACCAGCAATAAAAGTGCGGCCGGTTTTAGTTTATTAAACCAGAGTTATGGCCCTTTTCTGGGTATCAACCTTTCAGTACCTATTTATAACGGCGCCATCAGCAAGCGACAGCAACAGGTAGCCGCCATTAATACCCGCAATGCAACACTTCAACGCGATAATTTATTACTGGATTATGAAACAGGGGTGGTTCGTACCTTTCAGGCCTATACAAATACATTAAGCCAACTGCAAACAGAACAGCAAAATTACCTGCTCTCTACTCAATTGCTGGACCTGGTACTTCAAAAATTTCAACTGGGTCAGGCAACTATTATTGATGTAAAACAGGCTCAGCAAAGTTTTGAAAATGAAGGATACCGTTTAGTAAACCTTAATTTTGCGGCAAAAATAGCGGAGATAGAATTGAAACGCCTGGCAAATCAATTAGCTTTATTGTAACACAGAGATAAGATAGGTAACTGATCCCCCAAAAGAAACCTTTCTATATTGTGATGGGATGAAACGTATTCATTCTTCAACCAGGCATTTCTATCATACTAAACCCGGATTAGTTATGTACAGGAAACTTTTATTAGTTGGATGTATGGTTCTGTTGTTTTTAACAGGCAATGTACAGGCACAACAAATTGATTCATTATTGGGTGTATATGAAGTAAAAGTTCCACAGGAAAAGATTCATATACATTTTGATAACAGTCAGTATATGCCCGGACAAACGGTTTGGTTCAAGGCCTACCTGCTGCATGGTAACGAACCTTCCGAACTTAGCAGGAACTTATATATTGATTGGTTTACTGAACAGGGTAAACTGCTGGATAGAACCATTGCACCTGTTGCAGGATCCTGTGCAGTAGGTAATTTTGTGGTTCCTGAAAAATATACGGGCAGTAGATTGCGGGTGTTGGCCTATACAAAATGGATGTTGAATTTTGATTCGGCCTTTCTATTCCATCAAACTTTACAGGTTGCACAAACTTCAGCAATAATTACCGGTTTACCTGCTATTCTGCCTGCCACTACCCTCCGGTTTTTTCCGGAAGGAGGGGAGCTGGTTGAAAATATTTCGGGTGTTATTGCTTTCAAAGCTACTAATTCAGAAGGCTTGCCGGTAAACATTCAGGGTACTATCAACAACAGTATTAAACAGGTAGTAGCTGATTTTTTTACTGAACATGATGGTATGGGTAAGATAATTTTTAAGCCCTTACCCGGAGAAATATATACTGCTGAATGGAAAGATCCACAGGAAAATACACAGTACACGCCCCTCCCTTCTGCAAAAAAAACAGGCCTGGTACTTAGTATTAATAATACTCCGGCCAACAGAAGACTAATCATTGAACGTCTGCCCTTACTGGAAGATCGGTATAAAAGGATAACGATTGTGGCCACTATGAACCAGCAGGTTGTTTTTAGGGCGGCAGCTAAACTAACAGATAAAAACAGTATAACAGCCAGTCTTCCCACCACTGATTTTCCATCAGGTGTATTGCGGTTAACCGTTTTTGACAATTACCGGCAACCGGTAGCAGAAAGAATTTTATTTATAAATAACCAGGAGTACCGCTTAGCCGCGGAACTACTTATGGATACAGTTAATCTTGAAAAGCGGGGAAAGAACACATTCCATCTGGCATTGGCCGATACAATTCCAGCCACACTTTCTTTATCCATTACAGACGGTAAAGGCAATTATGATTCTTCCCAAAACATAATTTCCAGACTGTTATTGTCATCCGAGATTAAAGGACATATTCATAATCCTGCCTATTATTTTGCTTCTGAAGAGGATAGTGTAAGCAGGCACCTTGACCTGGTAATGCTAACAAATGGGTGGAGAAGATTTAAGTGGGATGAGGTACTGACCGGTAAAACCCCCGTACTAAAATATGCACATGATAGCGGCTATCTAACCATTGAAGGCAAGATTGATAATCTGAGCGATAAAAAAATAAAGAAGGCTGAGTTGGTTAACCTGATATTAATGGCCAAAGACTCTACCAAACAATTTATTTTTACCGCATTACAGGCTGATGGAAGTTTTAGGGAGGAGAACATGATTTTGTTTGATACCACCAAAGTGTTTTATCAACTCAACAAAACATTTATTCCTGCAAGAAGCCATGTAGGTATCAATACCACTTTCCTTCCTTTTGATTCTACAAGAACGATAACCGCTTTAGCAAAATTTCTTGCAGATACTACAGGCATAACCCGTATCAAAGCCATTGCCAGGGAACAAAGAAGACTGGAAGAGTTGATGAAGGCGGTAACCTTGAAAGAAGTAGTGGTTAAAACCAGGATAAAAACAAGGCTGGAAGAAATGAATGATACGTATGCAAGGGGTGTATTTGAAAGTGGTCAGTCCCGCAATTTTAATATTGCCGATGATCCACAGGGAGGTGTTACCCTTACTGCTTTTGCCTATTTAGTATCAAGAGTACCGGGCCTGCAAATAAATGACCCCTATTCTTTAAATCCTTCTGCTATCTGGCGCAGGGAGCCGGTGTCACTTTTCCTTGATGAAATGCCGGTAGATGCACCAACCCTTGCCTCTGTTCCGATATCGAATATTGCCTATATAAAAGTGTTCAATCCGCCTTTCTTTGGTGCCCCAGGTGGAGGATCGGGCGGAGCAATTGCGGTTTATTTGAGAAAAGGAAATGATACTAAAGGAATTTTTACAGGACTTGACTATACTTTATTACCGGGCTATTCGCCTATCAAAGAATTCTATTCACCCAACTATGCCGAACAGCAGCTAAATTTTTCGCCAACTGATCTTAGGCGTACTTTGTTCTGGAAACCTAATATTCAGCTTGATGGTACGAATAAACAGTTGATACTCTCTTTTTATAATAATGATATCAGTCATTCTTTACAATTGGTAGTAGAAGGATTAACACAGGATGGCAGATTGATACAGGTAAGTAAATTATTGAAGCAATAAACTATTCTATTATCATGTCTAAACAAAGTCCCATACTACAGTCCAAGCTGCCAGAGGTTGGCACTACCATTTTTACAGTGATGAGTCAGCTCGCACGGGAACAGCATGCTGTTAACCTGGGCCAGGGCTTTCCTGATTTTATGATGAGCGAAGAATTAATCGCATTGGTAAATGAGGCCATGCAAATCGGGATTAACCAATATGCACACATGAATGGCTGGCCCCTACTACAGAGAAGACTGGCAGAGAAAGTAGAAAAATTATACGGCAACACTATTGACCCTGATACGCAGATCACCATTACACCAGGAGGGACTTATGCTATTTATACAGCACTCACCACCGTATTACAACCGGGTGATGAGGTGATTGTATTTGAACCCGCTTATGATAGTTATATTCCAAATATTGTAATCAATGGTGCGAAACCGGTATTGATCTCATTACAGTATCCTGATTATTCTATTCCATGGGAAGAAGTTCGTGCAAAAATAAATGCCAGAACAAGAATGATCATGATTAACTCACCGCATAATCCAACTGGCGCTGTTTTGCGTGAGCATGATATTCGTGAATTGCAAAAAATAGTGGCTGATACGAATATTCTCATACTAAGTGATGAAGTATATGAGCACCTGATTTTTGATGATATTCCACACCTGAGTATTTTACGATACCCTGATCTGCTTGCCAGAAGCTTTGTATGCTTCTCTTTTGGTAAAACCTATCATTGTACGGGATGGAAGCTGGGCTATTGTATTTCATCCCCCGAATTAATGAAGGAGTTCCGGAAAGTACACCAGTTCAATTGCTTTTCCTGCGATTCGCCCAAACAAGTGGCCATTGCCGACTATATTCAAAATGAGGAAGCCTATCTTTCTTTAGGTGGCTTTCTGCAAAAGAAGCGAGATTATTTCAGAGAACTGATGAAAGCCACCCCATTTAAATGTATCCCATCACACGGCAGTTATTTTGAATGTTATAGCTACGGCCATTTTACAGATGAGGCCGATAAAGACTTTGCTATCAGGCTAACCAAAGAATATGGTATTGCTACGATACCTGTTTCTGCGTTTTATCAAAACGGGGAAGACAATAAAGTACTCCGCTTTTGTTTTGCTAAAAAAGAAGATACATTGGAGAAAGCCGTTCGGAAATTGATACATCTTTTATAAACTCCACCAATAATTAAACTTCAGCACCAATGCCCGGTTTTTAACTGAAAAAGGGGATGGATAATAATTGTCTGTATATACGATGAACAGGTCTGAAGCAGGTTTATATCTCCACTGCAACCTGGCATTTACATTTACATTTTTCTGTTGTTCGTTGTACTGAATATAGGCGGTAATGAATAATTTATTGGTCATAGTTACATCAATCTTCGGACCAATTAAAAAGAACGAAATATTGCCCCATGGTTTTGGCAGCGTAAGCTTGTTATAACTGGTGCTGAGCGCAAGACTTACAAAGGGCTGGAAACGATAACCGATGTCGGAAATAAATGAAAAGCGGTTGCCATTTGCATAATAGCCGCCATACCGAACATAAGTAGCGTACGTAAATAATTTTTGAGGCTGTGATACCAGGTCAAATCCAAAGGTATTTACCGAATGCCTGGATCCTTTTGCCAAAGAATCCATTCCTGTATTTGTAGGATCAAAGGGTTTTAATAATTCAATATAATCATGCTGTGCCAATCCTGTAATGGTTAGCCTGTTTCGAAAAGTAACCAGATAGGATAGACTATACTGGTCATCCGTTTTCCGCATTTTTTCATCAAAATAAATGGTAGAACTCAATTGTGGGCCATGACTTAAAATGTTACCGGTTTTGGGAAAGTAATTCCGGATAACCAGGGGGTTGAGCTTAATATATCCGGTTCTGGGTATATAGCCTGTTTCGGCTGTGTAATTCTTTCCAATATATTCATGCTGCCAGACGATGTTCCATATTCGGCTGTTATAAGATAGTGTAGCAGCATGTGCCATGTTATTGCCGGATTTTCCGGGGCTGAATGATTTTAAGAAAAAGGTTTTACCCGTCCATACATTATTGGAGGAGGCAAGATTGTATTCTAATCCCAGGTTCCGGTTATATAAACTGTAAATGGGTTTGGAAGGGTAGCTGCCGGGTTGATAGTTAATAGAGTTTTTATCTATATACATCAGCCCAATACTGGAACGTTTGAAAACCTTTCGTTGTAAGGATAATACGCCAAAATTTTGTGCAGGCAAACCCGTTTCAGCTAACTCTTCAGTTTGAATATGCATGGCACCTAAGCGCCAGTTTTTATCCAGCTTGCCACTGAGCCGGGCGCCATACCGGATAGGAACACCCAAGCCTATCCGTCTTGAAAAGAATGGACGGATATTGATATTGCCAAAATTGCCAAACAGGTCAATATTCTCCAGAAAGAACTGTCTTCTTTCAGGAAAAAATAATTCAAAACGATCCAGGTTAGTTACCTGTTTATCTACTTCTACCTGTGAAAAATCCGGATGAACCGTGAGGTCGAGGTTCATGGATGAGGTGATGGCTATCTTGGCATCAATACCAATATCTGTTTTGTATTGGGTATTTTTTCCGGCAGTATAGTCTTTGGAGAGGCCGGTTAATGCGTATGGGATAACAGATATATTGGGTCCCTGAATGGGGGGTGGCTCATCCCAAACCAATACGCCGGTATAGGCTAAGGAGGAGGTGGGGAACTGGCGTGGAACCGGCGCCCAACTGGATTTTTCAGTAGTCTTCAGATCGTTCCTGCTGAAATTGATTCCCCATTCTTTGATTCCTTTTTTATAGCGTATGGATTTGAAGGGGATGGCTGCTTCAAATATCCATTTGTCTGTATAATCTGTTACTTCAGAAATCCATTTATTATCCCAGTTCAGATCCGATTTTCCGCCTTCATATAAAGCGCCATCCCATTGGGCGCCTGCCGCGTTGGCACCGAACGTAAAGCCATTGGTCTGGTCGTCGAATGGATCGATAAAAAAAATAAAATTATCATTCTTTCCAAAATTAAAATCACGTCGCAGTGACTCTACCATATTGGCTCCTGAAATCTTTTTATAACATATGGCAATAATGTATAGGTTTTGATTATCATAGCTCATCCGCACATCTGTTGGCACATTGGCAAAACTGGTATCCATGGGCAATACCATAAAAAAATTTGTGGCTGGCGCTGACTGCTGCCAGGCTATATCATCTATACTTCCGTCTACCCGTACGGGTGTGTTTGTTTTATGGATAGGGAGCCGGTAAGAAGCATTTTTCTTTTGAGCCTGAATGGTTTCAAAACTGAGTAGTAATAAAATGGTGGCGAATACCTGTTTCAATGCAAGTGGATTAAGGGCGATAAATGCCTACAAGATAAAAGCTTTTTCATCTCCAACCATCTCCATCCAATAAATTCCCCAATCCACTGCCTTCCTCTTTTCTGGAGGTAGTGGCATATGGTAAGATGCGGCCCGCTAAACGGCTGATGGGCAAGGTTTGTATCCAAACAGGGGTTCCATCTGAATGCCATCATCCATCATCATAAAAGCGCCTGGTTAGGCGATGGCCGTTTCGTTGGAATCCAGTTCTACTTCCACATACTGCATTTCTTCTCCAAAAATGCGAAAGTCTAATTCGTGGTTCTGTATCATACGGTTGTATCTTTCATCTTTCCCATCCACACTTTTTTACCTTGTATTTTTCTAACAAGGAACATGATTCCAACTGTAATAAAGAAGAAGGGTCCGGTAAAGCCCAGCAGGGCAACGAATTTTGTACCATAGAATTGCTGCATGGGCCTTCTTAGTCTTTCACTGATCAGGTACATACTTGGCACCATTACCAATGTTAAGAAGAAGGCGAAGATCAATCCGAAGATGATGGTCCAGCTTAACGGACCCCAGAAAGTTACACTATCACCGCCAAAGAAAATGTGCGGATTAAAACTGCGGAAAAGTGATACAAAATCTATGTTGAATCCAACCGCAAGTGGCAATAAGCCCAGCATAGTTGCCAATGCGGTAAGCATAACCGGAATGATTCGGATCTTACCAGCTTCGATAACTGCCTCTTTGGTTTTATATCCTCTTCCACGCAGTTCATCGGTGAACTCAATCAATAAGATTCCGTTCTTGATTACAATACCGGCTAACCCGATAATGCCTACACCTACCATGATAGTTGCCATTGACATACCGGTAATTGCATAGCCTATTAATACACCAATAATAGAAAAGAAAATCTCTGTTAATACGATGAAGGGTTTACTTAAACTATTAAACTGTAAAACAAGGATCAGGAAAATAAGTAATAAAGCGATTAAAAGGGACGTCCCCAAAAAGCTCATGGTTTCTGCCTGCTGTTCACTTTCACCGGTTTGTTTAATGGTAACATCGGAAGGAATCTTTGTTTTATTTTTAAATTCTTCGATCTTCTTGGCCAGTTCCGCATTGATGGGCCCTGTTAAGGAAGGGTCCGTTACATTCGATTGTATTTGAATGGTACGTTTTACATTTTTACGTTTTACGCCACCTGATGTATTTGTATAATCTACGGTAGCTACTGCATTTAATGGCACTTGTTTAATACCCATGGTAGACATATCGCGAAATGTAAGCCGCATATTCATCAGGTCGTTAATATTATTACGATGTAACTGGTTATAGCGTACCTGAATTTTATACTCGTCTTCGCCCTCCTTTAATTTACTCGCTTCTTTACCAAATACTGCTGCACGAATTTCCATTCCTATCTGCGCGGTACTGATGCCTTCGCGCAAAGCCCTTTCGCGGTCAATATTGATTGTGATCTCAGGGTTTTGCAGGTCAACATCCAGTCTTAACCCGTCAATTCCATTGATACGGTTGGTATCAAGGTGGTTCTGAAGGTCATAAGCCACTTTAGATATCTCATCAAAATTATCACCACTAACCTCAATATTTACCGGTGGATCTGTTGGCGGACCGGCATCTTCCTGCGCTACTTCAATAACGGCTCCCGGAATGCCTTTCATCTGCGCCCGTATTTCCTGCAGATAGGGAACAGTAGATTGACCATGTCGTTTTTCGTATTCAACAAAAGATACCTGTATTCTTCCCAGGTTACTTTGGGTACTTCTATTGTTATCCCTTGGGTTGTTGGCACTTACTGCAACATTGGTAATCACACTTTCCACAATGGAGCCATTGGCGCCGGGTTTTTCTTTTGCTAATATTTTTTGTACCCGCTCTTCAAGTAAATGTGTTACAGAATCGGTAATGGTTGTTTTAGTACCGATTGGCATTTTCAGGTATACATATACGAAATTGGGGTCACCGCTGGGGAAGAAAGGTTTTGGATTGTTACGTAAAACGAGCATAGCCAACGATATCGGGAATAGAAGGAACAGCCATAATAATAACCTTGAGGGCCTGGCACCCACTAGTACCCAATGGAGTAATTTTTCATAACGATTCATCAAACCGGGTAATACGTGTTCCTGAAAATAATGTATGATATCGCGAAGTACAAAACGGTTAAGAAGCATCAGTGCGGAAAGTACCAGTAAAAAGTTACCGAAACCATGCCAGGAGGTAAGATTGAATAATATGCCAAAGACAATCACGGTCCAGAAAAAAGGTTTTTTGAAAATCGCTTTCTTCGGTTCATCATATTGCCTTCCATCAGGCTTCATAAAGTTGACTGCAAAAACAGGGTTGATGATAAATGCCACAATCAGTGATGCTGCCAGTGTAAGTATTAACATGGTTGGCAGGTAGATCATAAACTTACCGATGATACCTTTCCATAGTAAAAGCGGGAAGAAAGGAGCCAGGGTAGTTAGGGTTCCCGCCAATACCGGAATGAATACTTCACCGGCCGCTTCTTTAGCGGCCCGGGTAATTCTTACTTTCCCGTTATTATATATCCGGTGCGTATTCTCAATTACCACAATGGCATCATCTACAATAATACCCAAACCAAACAACAGGGCAAATAGTACAATAAAATTCAGGGTGATATGCGTACCAACAATATAGTCGCCCAGCGGTAGGAAAAGGAAAGCCACAAATACACTTAAGGGCACACTTAATGCCACAAAGAATGCGTTGGTTACACCCATAAAAAACATTAAAACAAGCAATACCAGTATGAAACCGATCACAATGGTATTCACCAGTTCATTAAAGGAGGTTTTGGTTTTGATGCTCTGATCGCCGGTGATGACAATTTTTAAATTGGATGGCAATTCCTTTTTCTCTTTCATTTCCGCCACAATCGCATGTATCTTATCTGCCGCGTTGATCAGGTTTTCTCCACTCCGTTTTATAATGTTCAGTGTTACTACATTTTTTCCATCGAGGCGGGAGAAGCTTTCGGTTTCTTTAACGGTATCAATAATCCGGGCAACATCTTTCAGGTAAATAGGAGCTGCCTGTAAATTTTTTACTACAATATTTTGGAGATCAAGTGCATTCGCAAACTGCCCTTTTATCCGGATGGTTCTTTTCATTTCACCAACTTCAAGCAATCCGCCGCTGATATCCTTATTCTCATAGTTGATGGCATTCGCGATATCTGTAAAAGAAAGTTTGGCTGCCTGCATTTTAAAAGGGTCCACATTAATCTGTATCTCTCTTTCGGGAGCGCCTACGATGTCTGCGCGACTTATTTCGGGAAGCTCTTCGAAATGGTCCTGCATCTTGTCTGCGAACTTCTTCAAAGCCATACCATCAAATTCACCACTCACGTTAACGTACATGATAGGCATTTCGCTGAAATCAAATTCCTTTACATTGGGTAGTTGGGTAAGATCGGTAGGCAGGTCTGTTTGTGCCTTGTCTATCGCATCTTTTACTTTTTGTTTGGCTATTTCTGTTTTTACATCAGTATCAAACTCTACAATAATCAGTGAAAAATCCTGCTGTGAGGTAGATTGTATCTTTCTTATCTTGGCGCCGCTGATACCCTTTAATTGTTTCTCAATGGGCCTGGTAACAAGATTCTCCATATCTTTTGGGGAAGTGCCAAAATACACGGTACTTACACTAATGGTTGGAACCACAATATCCGGAAACTGTTCCCTGGGCAGGGTAGTGAATTTGTTAAAACCATATAGTGAAATCAGGATGGTTATAACATATACCGCCGTACGATTATCAACGGCCCAACTGGAGGGTTTAAACTGTTTGAATTTTTCGGCAATGCCTTCTATGAATGGATGCATGGATTTATTTTTTGATATCAGTTTTCAAAATCTGACCGTCGTAAATATTCTGGAAACCTTCTGTGATTAATTGTTCGCCCGCGGCTAACCCACTCTTCACTTCAATCAATTGATTGTATAGTTCCCCGATAGTGATTTGTCTTTTTCTGGCCACCAGTTTGGAGCCTTCTGTTGCCGCCATAAAAACATATTTGCCTTTTTCATCGGTACCTACCGTATTAACAGGGATGGCAATGGCGTTTACGGCTGCATAATCCTGTATTTTAACCAGGGCAATCTGGTTTTGACGGAGTGAAGCGTCTGAAGGAAGTTTTGCCTCTACATGAAATGAGCGGTTATTCGGATCAATCACTCTTCCCGAAACGGATATACGGGTATTATAGGTCTTATTAATATCAGGTAATGTGACAATGATCGCAGAACCCAATTTCACTTTTCCGCTATAGTTTTCGGGCACTTCTGTAATCACTTTCAAATTAGAAGTGTTTACAATTTTGATCTGGGCCATATTTCCAATAAAACCTGTGAAGAGTTCCCCGACCCTTACATTTACTTCTTCAGCTATTCCCTCAACATCACTATATATATTTGAACCGCTTAGTTGTTCCTGTTGTGTTTTGATACTTTCTTCAGCGCCTTTAATTTGCTTTTCCAGGGCTTCCACATTTGTTCTGGCGTTGATCAGGTCTATCTCTGTACCAATACCCTGTTTCCATAAATTATTTCTACGGGTATACACATCTTTCGCAAAAGTTAATTGTGTTCTGAGGGCTTCTGAATTTTGTTTGGCGGCAACAATCTGCTGTTTAACAATGGCATCGTCCAGTTTTACGAGAAGCTGTCCCTTCTTTACATAGTCGCCTTTCTTAACATAAATGGCCCTTACCTGGCCGGCGCCCAGCCTGGGCGAAATATAGGATATGTTCTCCGCATCTACCCTGCCCTGCAGATCAATATAGTGTACAAAATTTTGCGTTGAGAGGGTAGTGAGTCCCACCAGCTTTTCGTTTTCATTTTTGACTACTGAGCTATCCAGTTTTGCTACTGCTGATTCCAGCGAATGGATCTTATTGCCGATGTTGATCTGGTCTTTTTTCAGTTGTTCTATCTCTGCTTTTTTTGCAGCCAGTGATCCGCTTTCTGTTTTTGTGCCGCAGGAAGTGATTATTATGGAGGTGGTAAAAATAAGTATGTTTAGTGTCTTTTGCATTTTCTGAGTTTTGTATTTGGTGTGATTATAATTTTCCGGTTGCTTTCTGGTAATCTACTTTTGCTATAATAGCGCTGTAAAGCGCGCTGATGTAATTGGTTTGCGCGGTAATCAGGTCTGTTTGTGCCGCGGTGATCTCGGTATTGGATCCGGTTCCGGCTTCATACTTCTTTTTGGTTTGATGGTACACGGCTTCTGCCAGTTGCATATTTTTTTTCTGAAAAGACATCGTGGCCAATGAAGACTTAAAATTGATCTTCGACTGCTCCACTTCACCATCAATAGTGAGTTTAAGGTTATCTAACTGGTTCTCTGTCGCTTTCAGTTCTATCCTCGATCTGGAAACCCGTGCACTCCTGGCAAAACCATCAAAAATGGGGATGGCCAGGTTTAGGCCAACATAAGAAGTAGTGAACCAATCTCCTTTTCCGAAAAAATCGAATTTATTTCGTTGTGCGTTCTTGCTGTAGGAGCCTGTAAGTGAAAGTACGGGGATATAACTTAGCTGGTAGCGTTTGATATTGAACTCATTTAGTTTTTTTGCCAGCGATACATATTGAAAATCTTTCCGGTCCGCATACTGGTAAGCAGTATCATTAGAAAAATCTTCTCTTACCTGCTCCTCGCTGATTTTATCAACCAGCACCAATGTGTCTTTTACAGGCATGCCAATCAATGTTTTTAAGCCGAGGTAACCAATGCTTATGCTATTAAGCGCTTTTATTTTTTCTGTTTGCAGGTTGGAAAGCTGAACTGATATTTTATCGAGATCCAGTTTTTCCGCGAAACCATTCTTATATAATTCATTCGCATCATGATCCAGTTTTTGCAAACGGGCAATATTTGCATCTAATAGGTCTATCTGGGTTTTACTTAATACCAGCTGGTAATAAATTTTATAGATATTGGTTTTAATAGCCTCTTCTGTTACTTCCAGGTTTTTTGTCTGAAACTGTATAGAGGTGCTTCTTGCCTGTAAGGCAATGAATACCTGCCCGTCGAATAACATTTGCTGCAATTGAATATTGGCCGTAGAATTATATTTGGTCCCAAACTGAACCGGTATATAGGTTCCGGCAGGCTGGCCAAATATTTCTCCGGGTAATAAAGAGGTAGGTATTTTAATAAAATCAGTCATGCCAACACTTCCTGTAATAGCAGGCAGTGCGGAAGCAGTAATTTCTCTATTGGTTTGTTGCTGACTCTGAATATTTAATAAGGCATTTTTTACCTGCAGATTATTTTTACGGGCGTAGTCAACAGCCTGCTGAATAGTGAACGCGTGCCTGGTGGTGGTTTGTGCGGTTACAGTGCCGGCAATAAATGCCAGGCATAACAACCATAGCATTTTTTCGGGTCCTCGTTTGTTCATAAGGGTATGTTTTTTTGTCTTTGTTGCTTGTATTTTTGAATGAGTTTCAGGCCTTTGGCAGAAGCCAGTCCATATAAAAAATTATCCGTTATTTCGGCAAATACATTTGGTAAACTATGTTTGCCAACCAGGAAAAGTTCTGGGTTTAAAATCAAAAAAGTGGAAGCGAGCCTGAATCTTGCCAGGATGTCTGTCTTCACTTCTTCACGGTATAAGCCTTCTGATTTACCCCAATCCAGGTTCTCTTTAATAATACTGTAAAGGAATTTATTCATGAACTCATTGTGTTTCCTGAAAGCTTTTGTGTGGTATTTTTCAAGGTCGAATAGTACCGTTGGGTTTATTTTGCTGAGTACATCCAACATCATATCCACCGCCATAAATAATTCCTGTATGGCATTTTCGCTTTTTTGTTTGTGCAGGGTGCATTCACACTGGTTGGCTTTGATTTCAATATCTATTACGCCTTCCACCAATGCGTCTTTATCGGCATAAAACTGGTAAATGGTTTTTTTGCTTATGCCAAGATGTGTAGCAACATCATCCATGCTCACACTCCGTATGCCGTAGCGCATAAACAATTCGTGTGCCTTGTTGACTATTCTTTCCTGTGGTTCCATACTCATTAAATCGGGAGTGCAAAACTAAGGAAACTTAAAATGTAACCAAAGTTTCCAAATGATTTTTTTGATAAAATTTGTGTTAAGCGGTCTATTTCATGGATAAATGCGGAACGTTAGAATACTTACTGCCGTTAGTTTTAGGCATTTCATGTACCGCTTGATTCGAAATAGGGCTGATTACTACTGATTTCTTATTTATTTTACACTCTTAATACCACCTGCATGAGCCGAGCTGAACGTAAACTTACTTTTAAGGCCTATCTGAAAAAACTATTGCAATATTTTTTCCAGGGGCTGATTGTATTGGCGCCCATTGGTATTACCATTTGGGTAGTTTTGGGGTTATTTAATTTTGTTGATGATATCCTGCCCAATATTATGCACGTATTGGCGCCTGATTTTCTGCCGAGCGACAAAGACGGCACCCTGACTAAAATACCCGGATTGGGCTTTGTAGTGGTGATTGCGCTGGTACTGTTTGTTGGATGGATATCTTCTTTATTTATAGTGGGCCGCCTGGTGGCGGTACTGGATACGGTTCTTGAAAAAACACCGGGTATTAAATTCATCTATTCTTCTGTCAAAGATTTCCTGGAAGCTTTTGCAGGTAATAAAAAGAAATTTGATAAACCGGTTTTGGTTAATATTGATGCTCCCGACGTTTGGCGTATTGGTTTTGTAACCCAGCATGATGCACATGAATTTGGTATGCCGGAGCATGTAACCGTGTATGTGCCTCATTCTTATGCCATTTCAGGCATTACCTATATTGTTCCCATAGAACGCATCAGGCTGCTACCCAATGTGAGTGCATCCGATGCCATGAAGTATGCGGTGTCTGGCGGGGTTACGAATGTGCATGAATGAGAATTGCTTCAAATGAATTTACTTTGCTCTTTTAAGCGAGCAATATGAAACTTCATAATTTTAATTCTGGTCCGTCTATACTTCCGCAACCAGTTCTGGAGGAAGCGGCTCGTGCAATTATCAATTTTAATGACACAGGGTTATCTATCTTAGAAATAGGCCACCGTACCGACTGGTTTCAGGAGGTATTGAATGAGGCGGTTACATCAGTGAAGCAATTAATGCAATTGGATGATGCTTATGAAGTGTTGTTTTTGCATGGAGGCGCCACTACTCAATTTATGCAGGTTCCCATGAACCTGCTGGATGATGGAGAAACGGCCGCGTACTGTGATAATGGTATCTGGGGGAACAAGGCGGCAAAAGAAGCGGCTCTGTTCGGAAATGTGCAGGTGGTTGCTGATTCCTCAGATAAAAAGCATACTTATATTCAAAAAGAGTTCAATATTCCTGGTAATGCCAAATACCTGCACCTCACCAGTAATAATACGGTAGAAGGCACACAATGGCATAGCTATCCGGAAACCTCAGTGCCATTGGTGGCAGATATGAGTAGTGATATTTTTAGCCGACCTGCCGATTTTAAAAAGTTTGCACTGATCTATGCCGGGGCCCAGAAGAATATGGGTGCCGCGGGTGTAAACCTGGTGGTGATCAGGAAAGATGTTTTAGGAAAGGTACTGCGGAAAATACCCACCATCATGAATTATCAAAAGCATATTGATGCAGGTTCGCTCATGAATACACCGCCTGTTTTTGCCGTGTATGTAAGCATGCTTACGCTTCGCTGGATAATTGCCCAGGGTGGGTTAGCCGAAATGGCGGAAAGAAATGAGGCCAAATCATCTCTTTTCTATCATACACTGGATAGCCTCCCTTTGTTTACAGGCACAGTGGCAAAGGAAGACCGTAGCCAGATGAACGCGGTTTTCTTTCTTAAAAATCCTGCATTGGAAGTACCCTTTCTGGACCTCTGTAAAAAAGAGGGTATGATAGGGGTGAAGGGCTATCGTACCGTAGGTGGGGTTAGGGTTAGTATGTATAATGCCCTGCCCCTGGCCAGCGTTCAGGCTTTTTGCGACCTTATGAAACAGTTCTCCTCTAAAAACAGCTAATTTGACAGACGGTATGCCGCATTCGATTTTTTTGTAGTAATTTTGGACCTGAATACGAAATTAGTCTAAAATATGACAATTGCCAAAGATGATATTATCAGGGAAGAAATTCTAAAAGAGGCCCAAAAACTTTTCCGGCAATATGGTATCAAGAAAACCACTATGGAAGATATCGCTAAAGCGATGGGTAAAGGAAAAAGTACGCTTTATTATTACTACGGCAGTAAAGAAGCGATATATGATACAGTTATCCTGAAGGAAATGGGAGAGGTATTCGCTTGTGTAAAAGAGGCTGTAAGCAAGGCAACCAGCGCGGAAGAAAAATTAAAAGCGTTCACCTTAACCAAGATCAGGGCGGTACAAAAAAAAGCGAACTTATACAAGATTGTAACTGGTGAACAAAAGGATACCATGCGTTGTATGAAACACCTGCACACCGAATATGATACACATGAAACCCAATTGATAAAAGAGATATTATCGTTTGGGATTACCAATGGTGAATTTGCAAAGCATATCAAAAAAGAACTGGACATATTGCCATCTGTAATTGTGAGTTCGTTACGTGGACTGGAGCGGGACATCTTTACTGGTAATAAATACGCAAAACTTGAATCCAGAATTGAGTCAATCCTGGGCATTATGATGCGGGGACTAAAAACCAATTAATTCAAAAAAAAATAAATCATAAAAGTATAAATTCAAAAAAATGCAACCACACATCCAAACTGTTGAGGGAAAATTAGGAATATTACTGCCCGGGCTTGGTGCCGTGGCTACCACAATGATCGCCGGAGTGATAGCGGTTAAAAAAGGAATAGCTCAACCCATTGGTTCATTAACGCAAATGGGTAGTATCCGTTTAGGAAAGCGAACGGAAAACAGGTACCCTCTCATAAAGGATTTTGTACCCCTTGCCCACATCAATGATATCGCTTTTGGCGGATGGGATGTGTATGCTGATAATGTGTATGAATCTGCCCTCAACGCCAAAGTATTGGAGCCCGGATTACTGCTGTCTATCAAGCCGGAATTGGAGGCGATAGTGCCGATGAAAGCGGTATTTGATAAATCTTATATCAAGAACCTCGATGGGAATAATGTAAAAAAAGCAGCCACCAAATTCGAACTTGCAACAGCGGTCATGGATGATATCGAAAATTTCCGAGATGCAAATAATTGTAGTAGAATCGTAATTGTTTGGTGTGGTTCTACTGAAAAATATATTGAAGAGTCTGCGGTGCATCAAACGATTGAATCTTTTGAAGAGGGCTTACGAAATAATGATCCTGCTATATCTCCCAGTATGATCTATGCCTATGCCGCCCTTCATTTAGGGGTTCCCTTTGCCAATGGCGCGCCCAATCTTACCTGCGATATTCCTGCCCTGATTCAGTTGGCAAAAGAAACTGATACCCCCATTGGCGGGAAGGACTTTAAAACAGGACAGACACTTATGAAAACCATACTGGCGCCGGGTTTACATGCAAGGGCATTAGGCATTAGGGGTTGGTTCTCTACCAATATTTTAGGAAACCGGGATGGCTGGGTTTTGGATGAACCTGAAAATTTTAAAACCAAAGAAGTTTCCAAGCTAAGTGTACTTGATGATATTCTCAGGCCGGATATCAATCCCGAATTATATGGTGATCTGTATCATAAGGTTCGCATCAATTATTATCCGCCACATGGCGATAACAAAGAGAGCTGGGATAATATTGACATCTTTGGCTGGCTGGGCTATCCTATGCAGATTAAAATTAATTTTCTTTGCCGCGATTCCATTTTAGCCGCGCCTATTGTATTGGACCTTGCCTTGTTGATGGATCTTGCTAAACGTTCACATATGTCGGGCATCCAGGAATGGTTATCCTTCTATTTCAAATCACCGCAAACCGCTACCGGGTTAAGGCCAGAGCATGATATCTTCAAGCAACTGATCAAGCTACAGAATACATTGAGGCATCTGATGGGAGAAGACCTGATTACACATTTAGGGTTGGATTATTACCAGGATCTGGTAGAAGCCCTATGATCCGGTTGCACAAAACCATAGCATCATGCCTGGGTATCGGGTATAGTAAAGGTGGGGGAACCATTGCCGCCCTTTTAGTTTGTGGAGTTTGGTGGATGGTTCGGGCAAACGGACATTTTCAGCTAATCATGCCGGCAGTTACCACTTTATTAATTGTGGTGGGTATTTGGTCCGCTAATAAGGTAGAAGCAGTATGGGGCATCGACAGCAGCAGGGTAGTGATTGATGAGGCAGCGGGAATGTGCATCAGCCTGCTCTTCATACCTGTAACACTTAGTAATGTATTGGTTGGCCTGATTTTGTTCCGGTTTTTTGACATAGCTAAACCCCTGTTCATTCGTAAAGCAGAATCATTGCCAGGCGGGTGGGGTGTTATGGCAGACGATGTATTGGCAGGATTCTACACCAATCTTTTGTTGCAGGCAATCGTTTATTTTAATGTATTGTAATATATGGTCAAATTCATTAAAGCACAGGCCGCTTCCTTAACAGCTACCGGTGCTGATTTTACGGTAACTGTCTTACTCAAAGAATGGGTGGGATTCTGGTATTTGTTGGCCAGCATACTTGGCACGATCAGTGGAGGCATTGTCAATTTTAAGCTGAACAGGTCATGGGTTTTTAGTACCAGCGATCATCGGATTTATTTCCAGGCAATTAAATATTTACTCGTGTGGATAGGCAACCTGGTATTGGTTTCGGGCGGTGTATTTCTTTTAACCAATTACGGAGGCTTCACTTACCTCATATCCAAGATTACAGTATCTGTGATGATAGGTGTATTATATAATTATGTACTTCAAAAAAAATTTGTGTTTAAATAGTTTAATGATGAAAAGTAGAAAGATAAGGGGTGGATTGGTAGTGATACTCTTCCTTTTTGTTGGTTTAGCGCAAAATTTTGCACAAACTGTTGTTCAGGGTGTGGTTACGGATATGGTTAATCAACAACCGCTGCAATATGTAAGCGTTGTTTTTAAAGGTGGCAGGGGTACGGTTACCGATAGCCTCGGGCGATATACTCTACGGTCTTCCGGTAAAATTGCAACGATACTGGTAACCCATGTTGGCTATAAAGTCGTTGCAAAACCGATTACTATAGGTATTACACAAACTATCGATATTGCCCTTGAAACAGATCCTAAAACATTTAATAATGTTACGGTTACTACTAATAAAAGAGCTAAGTACCGTAATAAAAGTAACCCGGCTGTTGAGTTAATCAGGCGGGTAATTGATAACAAATCCATCAATAGAACAGAGCGATATGATTTTGTTCAGTATGAACAGTATGAGAAGCTTGAAGTATCCCTAAGTAATCTGAATGACAAGATTGTCAACTCGAAATTACTGAAAAACTATGCATTTCTTTTTGAGAACCGTGATACAATAAAGGTTGCAGGCAAATCATTATTACCCGTGTACCTGGAAGAAACCATATCTAATAAATTTTTTCGTAAAAAACCGGAAAAAACAAAAACAGTTGTTATTGCTGAAAAGCGTGTAAACTTTGGTGAGTACATAGATAATGCGGGTGTGAGTAATTACCTGAACCGGCTGATCATGGATGTGGATATTTATGATAACGATATCCCCCTATTTACCTACCAGTTTCTTAGTCCTATTGCAGATCTTGCACCTACCTTTTACATGTATTATATCAGGGATACCACTACTGATGAGAATGGACAAAAGCTGATCAAATTATATTTTACACCCCGTAATACAAACGACCTCCTGTTCAGAGGAAATATGTGGATCACCCTTGATGGGAACTATTCCGTTCAGAAGATAAACATGTTTCTAAGTAAAAATGTTAACCTGAATTTTGTTCGTGAATTACAGGTGGATCTTGATTTTGAAAAAAGTGAAGATAAAAGGTATCACCTGAGCAGGAGCCATATTATGGCAGATGCGGGTGTTACCAAGAGTTCAGGAAATGGCTTTTTTGGGGAACGTACCGTATCGTTCAAAAATTTTAAGATCAATATTCCTTTACAGGATAGTGTGTATGAAGGACAGGCGCTGGTAAAGCTGGATAAGGCGGCGGTTCAATCCGAAAATTTTTGGCAGACGGGAAGGCACGATAGCTTAACGCTTGCAGAAGAAAAAGTGTACAATAATATTGATAGCCTTGAAAAGATGCCTTCATTCAGAAGAACGATGGCATTCTTTACTTTTCTGTTAGCGGGTTATACCTCATTTGGCGCGTTTGACCTGGGCCCCGCTGCCGCCTTTTACGGCTTTAACCCGGTAGAAGGTTTTAAGTTACGGTTAGGCGGAAGAACCACTCCCAAACTTAGCAAGCGTATCTATTTTGAAGGTTATGGCGCCTATGGATTTAAAGATGAACAATGGAAATATTTTTTAAGTACAACCTATTCACTCAATAATAAATCTATTTATCAGTATCCATTGAATTTTATCAGGGCCAGTTACCAGTTTGATACCAAAATTCCAGGGCAGGATCTGCAGTTTGTATCGGAAGACAATTTTCTGTTGTCTTTTAAAAGAGGGCAGAATGATAAATGGTTATATAATACCAATATTAAATTGGAATATATCCGTGAGTTTGGCAATCACCTAACCTCAACAATTGGATTCAGGAACTGGAAACAGAAACCGGCAGGGTCAATTGTTTATACCAAATCTGAAAATGGGGCAGATGTAAATATCAATCAGTTGACTACTTCTGAGTTTTCCGGTGAACTTCGCTGGGCGCCCAATGAAAAATTTTACCAGGGCAAAGTTTACCGCATCCCTATTGTTAATAAATATCCCATTTTCACGCTACGCTTTATTGCAGGAGTAAAAGGCATTTTAAAAAGCGAATACAATTATCAGAATATCAGTGGCCGTGTAGAGAAACGTGCTTTCCTATCGCAACTGGGCTATAGCGACCTTGTGTTGGAAGGAGGATATATTTTCGGGAAATTACCTTATCCGTTAATGACTATTCACCGCGCCAATCAAACCTATGCCTACCAGTTGAATTCGTATAATCTGATGAATTTTCAGGAATTCGTGAGTGATCGTTTTATTGCCTTCAATATTGATCATTACTTTAATGGGCTTTTCTTTAACAGGGTTCCGTTATTGAAAAAATTAAAATTAAGGGAAGTGGTTTCTATAAAGCTATTGTATGGGGGGGTTAGAGAAGAGAACAAGCCTTCCAGTGATCCTTCCTTAATCAGGTACCCTGTTTTTCAGGGAGCTACTACTACATTCACCCTTGAAAAAAAGCCTTATATTGAAGGAAGTGTGGGTATTACCAATATTTTTAAGTTGATACGGGTAGACATGGTAAAGAGGTTTAGTTACCTCGAAAATCCATATGTGGCAACATGGGGCATCCGTGCCCGTTTTAAATTTGATTTTTAGATATTATACCATCGAAAAGAATTTTTTAATGGCAAAGACTCCTGTTAGAATACGATTACAAAAAGGGATATATACCATTATTGATCCTTTTGTAAAATTACTGGTGGCATGGGGCCTAACTCCCAACGTGGTTACAACTATTGGCTTTCTGCTGAATATAGGTGTAGCGGCAATCTTTGTTGCCGGTGCAGAAGAAGGTAACCGTGGCGACCTGTCTTATGTTGGATGGGCGGGCGCTTTGATATTGTTTGCGGGGTTATTTGATATGCTTGACGGGCAGGTGGCCCGCATCGGTAAAATGAGTTCTTCATTTGGCGCCTTATATGATTCTGTGTTAGACAGGTATAGTGAATTGGTAATGTTTCTGGGTATTTGTTATTACCTGGTAGCACATCATTATTTTCTGAGCTCTTTGTTTGCCTTTATCGCATTGATCGGTTCGATGATGGTTAGTTATACAAGGGCGAGAGCCGAGGGGCTGGGTATTGAATGCAAAGATGGCCTGATGCAAAGGCCGGAAAGAGTAGTAACCATCGGCATTTCAGCGATTGCTTCCGGGATAATCGGGTATTATGTGGGAGGTGATCATACATGGTATATCCCAGGGATTCCTTTCCATGTGCTGGAAACCATGTCTTTCTTTACCATACCTATTACAGTAATGGCATTGCTCACAAATATAACGGCCGTTAAAAGACTATTGTCTGCTAAAAAAACAATGGATTTGAGAGATGCCAAACAAGCATCCGGCACCGTTTCTGTAAATAAAGTATTGCTGGGTATGGGTTTGATTATTGTAACAGGATTTGCTTTTACAGATAAACCTGTTTCCGGAAAAGTTGTATCATCGGTTTCCCCTTCTTTCATACTTACTATCGAACCCCAGGATACGTTTCCGGTTCCTGCCGGTAATTCAAAGCAGTTATTTTATCTGCAACGAACCGCGAATACCAATACCATCGTTTGCGAACTCAACCTGAATAATAGGGGGCAACTGATAGAAGAAACACCCGTACATGTATTCTGGATACGTTATCCGGAGGGGGGTATGCGCAAAGAACTTAACTATATACAAAAATTTTTTGCGTATGGCATTAAATCACAATCATTGGGTAACGGATCGTATAAACTGAATTTTGTTTCCTATAAACAGCAGTCATTTCTGCTCATGCCCTCACCAAAAGATAATAAATATTATGTTTTCGCAACAATCAACAAAAAACAGGCTTTCCTAAAAAGGATTTTTGTAAAAGTAGATGGAGGTAGCTTTTGGGCGCCAAATATTGTTTACATGGAAATGAAAGGCACCGATGCCGTAACCGGCAAAGAATTGGTAGAAAGATTCAAACCCTGATATGAATAGGCAAGCAAAAAACCTGGAGATAGCGTTCTTCTCCAAAAAAAATATAGGGATATGCGCCGTTATTTCTATCGGATATCTATTGCTCTCCTATTGGTTAATTGGCTTTAAAAGCGAACAGGGGTACCTGGTACTATTGTTTAATGCCATGTATTTCTCGTCTGGTATTACCCGAAAATTTATTACGGGATTTTCTGTTTTTATCGTGTTCTGGATCATTTTTGATTACATGAAGGCTTTTCCTAATTACCTTTTTCAGCAGGTACATATCGGAGATCTTTACCTGGCGGAGAAAAGAATTTTTGGCATACCGTACAACGGAAAAATAGTTACCCCCAATGAATACTGGCAGCAACATCACACAAATTTTCTGGATATAATCGCAGGCATCAGCTATCTCTGCTGGATGCCCATTCCGCTTGCCTTTTCCGGGTATCTTTTTTTCAGTAACCGCTTAGCCTTCTTGCAATTTTCTCTTAATTTTTTACTGATTAACCTCCTGGGTTTTGCAATCTATTATTTATACCCCGCCGCACCCCCATGGTATGTTCAGCAATACGGGTTTCAGTTTATTTCTTCCACACCCGGCAATACCGCGGGATTATGGCGATTCGATGCTATGATTAATATGCCGGTTTTTCAGACATTATACAGTAAAAGCTCTAACGTTTTTGCCGCCATGCCCTCTCTGCATGCCGCTTATCCATTGGTAGTATTATATTATGGCATTAAAAATAAACTGGGAAGTGTCAATATTTTTTTTGCACTGATTATGGCGGGTATCTGGTTTGCCGCTTTGTATACCAGTCATCATTATATGTTAGATATACTGGCAGGTATTGCCTGTGCCATTACCGGAATCATTTTGTTTCAAAGATTTATCAGTCGGATTAATATGTTTAAATCATTTTTACGAATGTTTGTTAGTGTAATTGAATAAGATGCCTTAGGCTTTTATTTACTATCTATGGAGCAGGCCAAAAACACTTCCTATTTTTCATAACACTATGTTTATGATTATTTACGGATATTTGCGCAATGGCAAGTATCAAACCCTTTAAAGCACTGCGCCCACAGCCACAACTGGCAAAACAGGTAGCCAGCCGTCCTTACGACGTGTTAAGTAGTGCAGAAGCAAAACTGGAAGCCCTGGGCAACCACAGTTCATTCCTGCATATAACCAAAAGTGAGATCGACCTTCCTGATTCAGTTGATGTACATGAGGCGGCTGTTTATGAGCAAGCCAAAGAAAATCTGGCCGCTTTTATACAAAGGGATATCCTTTTTCGCGAGTCGAAAGAGTGTTATTACATCTATCAGCTGATTATGAATGGCAGAAGCCAAACTGGCCTGGTATGCGTAAGCAGTGTGGATGATTATGAAAATGGTATTATTAAAAAACATGAATTTACAAGACCGGAAAAAGAGCAGGACAGGATCAATCATATAAAAATTTCGGGCGCTCAAACCGGAAATGTTTTCCTTGCCTATCGCAACCACCCGGCAGTAGATTCCCTGATCAGTCAATGGAAAGAGACTAAATCACCGGTCTATGACTTTACAGCCGATGATGGAATACAACACACTATCTGGATTGTGAATAATGATGCCACGGCAGAACAGATCACTACCCTTTTCGAAAAAGAGATACCATATACTTATATAGCCGATGGGCATCACCGTGCAGCTTCGGCTGCCAAAGTGCGTAAGGCTTTGGGCGAAACAGCATCTGCAGGCGCCGACTATTTTCTCACAACTTTGTTCCCATCGAACCAGTTGTTTATTATGGAGTATAACCGGGCAGTAAAAGACCTGAATGGGTTAACCCCAAAGAATTTTATTAAGGAACTGGGAAAACTATTTTCAGTTGAACTTGTTAACCAGCAAGCCTATCGCCCGGAGGCTTTGCATACGTTTGGTTTATACCTGGATCATAACTGGTATAAGCTTACCGCCAAACCGGGTACTTTTACCATTGATCCGATTGGTATTCTTGATGTGACCATTTTGCAGAATAATGTGCTGGATAAATTACTCGGCATCAAGGACCCGCGTACAGATACCCGCGTCGATTTTATTGGAGGGATACGCGGTCTGAGTGAACTGGAGAAGAGAGTAGACAGTGGAAATATGGCAGCAGCCTTTAGTTTATATCCCGTAACCATTGAGCAGTTATTTGATATAGCAGACAGCGGCAATGTAATGCCTCCTAAAAGTACCTGGTTTGAACCAAAGCTTCGGGATGGGCTGCTCACACATTTAATTTATGTATAAGAAGTAATATGGGTTTACATAACCCGTACTGTTTTTTTGCAATAAGCGATAGTCATCGGATAATCACCAACCTTGATGATTATCAAGCGAATTTTCCGGAACATTGGTTGTGGCCAAAATTGAATAGAAATACCTATATGAAATATCTTCTTCTTCTTTGCTTTGTCCTTGTACCCGCCGCTGGTGAGGCGCAGGAGCAAACCGCAAAGCTACTGATAGAAACTGCCAGAACACTGGTACAAAAGGGCGATTATGATAATGCCGTATTGTTATTGGACCGCGCTAAGAAGCAGGAGCCAGATAATATTGAATTACTTCGCGACCTTTCTTTTGCCAATTACCTGAAAAGAGATTTTGCCAAAGCCATTGAGATAGGGAAAGAACTGACAGAAAAACCCAATGCAGACCAGCAATCCTTTCAGGTACTGGGTATGTCATATAAAGCCATTGCTTCGTACAAAGACTGCGGAAAATTGTACAGGGCCGCTTTACGAAAATTTCCGAATAGTGGTGTAATCTATAATGATTATGCAGAATTATTCGCTATTGAGAATGATCTTGAAGAAGCGATAGTTCTATGGGAAAAAGGTATTGAACTTGATCCTGGTTACAGTAGTAATTATTATAATGCTACCATGTATTATGTACAAAAGAATAATTGGCTGCGTGCGGCTATATATGGTGAGTTATTTGTAAACCTGGAGAGTTATTCCACAAGAACTGATGAAATAAAAAGCCACTTATTTGAAGTGTATAAAACCCTTTTTACACCCCCCTCAATTTCAGTATTGCAACAGGTAAAAGCCGGTTCTGTTTTTGAAAATTCGATACTTACGATACTGGCGAAATTGGTTGGAGAAAACAAGCATGAGAGTGGTATTGACTATTTTATCCGGATCCGTACCCATTTTATAGCTGAGTGGCTTCAGGGGAAGCGGCAAACCTATCCCTACCGCTTATTTGATCATCACCAATATTTACTTAGTCAGGGCCTTTTTGAAGCCTATCATTATTGGTTATTTAGTAAGACCACAGGGGGCGAAGAGGCTTTTAGGGTATGGGGTAAAAATCATCCCAAAGAATCTGAAGCCTTTACCAGGTTTCAGCAAAGCCGGGTATTTAAAATCCCGCCAGGGGAATACTATTTTACCCGATAAAATGTCATTATTAATCATATGTGCCGATGGTAATTGCCATTGGCTTTTTTATTTGTGGTTATTTGCCTAATTTGAAAGTCCAAATCGTTTATTATGGAACAATCAAATGATGAAAGGCTCTGGCGAATAGCCCGTAAAAGAGCTACATTTAGAAAAAGCCTATACAGCTACCTGATGATCATAGCTTTTTTATGGGCTGTCTGGTGGTTTACTTCCGGAAGGCATACAGGATTACAAAGCTATCCCTGGCCTATATGGGTAATGCTGGGTTTGGGTATAGTCCTTGGATTTCAGTATTTCGCTGCTTACAGTGGAAGCAAACAGGATATGGCTATCGAAGAGTTTAAAAAATTAAAGGAAGAAGAAGACAAATAGCCGTAACAGATTTTATTTGAACGATTAATGATTGCACATGACCATCAAAAGACTCTTTGATTGCCTGGATCATCAGCTTCAGCATTTTCCTAAACCTGATATGTTGGCTGCCAAGGAAAACGGCCTCTGGGTACCCTACAGTACCCAACAGGTTGCGGAAAAGGTGAACCGCCTGAGTGCGGGTCTTCTGAAATTAGGAATAAGCGCGAATGATATGACACCCGAGGGAAGTGATAAGATTGCCATTATTAGTAATAACCGCCCCGAGTGGGTGTTTACCGACCTTGCGGCACAGCAGTTGGGCGCCATATTGGTTCCTGTATATCCAACCACCAATCCGATTGAGCTTGAATTTATTTTGAATGATGCTGCTGTGAAATATATTTTCGTGAGTAATGAAGAACTGCTCAAAAAAGTAAACAGTTTGCTAAGTAAAGTGCCCTCCATCAAAAATGTATATACGTTCGACCGTATAGAAGGCGCCTTACACTGGAGCGATATAACTGTGCTGGCTGATACAGCTTCTTTGAAGGAAGTAGAAAGAATTAAGGTAACCATACCGGTATCACACCTGGCAACCATCATTTATACTTCGGGCACAACCGGTACACCAAAGGGTGTTATGCTGAGCCATAAAAATATTTATACCAATGTGCAGTTTTCGAAAAAAAGTTTTCCATTTAATGATGCACCGGATACAAGGGTCTTGAGCTTTTTACCACTTAACCATATTTTCGAAAAAACCTGTACCTATATTTATTTGTATAGTGGTATTGGCATTTATTATGCTGAAAGCCTTGAAACCATTGGAGATAATCTGCGTGAAGTAAAACCCAATGGTTTTACCACTGTACCCAGGTTGCTGGAGAAAGTATTTGAACGCATCATGTTGAAAGGCAATGAATTGACAGGGGTGAAAAGAAAACTCTTTTTCTGGGCCGTTAACCTGGCTGAGAAATATGATAACCGAATTAGTGGCGGCATCTGGTATAATTTGCAACTGGTTATTGCCAATAAACTCATCTTTACCAAATGGCGTGAAGCATTGGGAGGCAACGTATCTTTTGTTATTACCGGAGGCGCTGCCTGCCAGGTTAAACTACTCAGGATTTTTAATGCTGCCAAAATACCCGTGTATGAAGGATACGGCCCCACTGAGAACAGTCCGGTAATTAGTGTAAACCGCCAGGAAAAGGGGGGTATGAAATTCGGAACAGTAGGTCCTGTTCTTGATGGCATTAAGGTTAAACTGGCCGATGATGGCGAAATCTGCGTAACCGGACCCTGTGTGATGGAGGGGTATTATAAACGTCCCGACCTGACTGCGGAAGCCGTAATAAATGGATGGTTGCATACCGGTGATATAGGTGTTTGGGAAGAAAAGAAATTTCTAAAGATCACTGACAGGAAAAAAGAATTATTTAAAACAAGTGGCGGCAAATATGTGGCGCCACAGCCTATCGAAAACAAACTTAAGGAAAGCCCTTTTATAGAACAGATAATGATAGTGGGCGCCGAAAAAAAATTTGTTGGCGCATTAATTGTGCCTTCCTTTAGTACATTGCGTGACTGGATGAAAGAAAAGAGGATTAACTATACCACCAATGAAGATGTGATCCATCATCCCAAAGTACAGGAACTGTATAGGGAACTGGTTGAAAGTTTTAATCAATTCTTTAATCATGTGGAGCAGATCAAAAAATTTGAACTGCTGCCCAGAGAGTGGACGATTGATACCGGGGAAATGACCCCTAAAATGAGCCTGAAAAGAAAAGTAGTGATGGAAAAATTCAAGGATGCGATTGAAAGGATATATGCCTGATTGTGAAAAACAAAGCTTTGACTTGTAGTATCTTTCATCAACATTAATGTACTGTAGGCGGTTGAATCAAATATCCTCATGAAAAATATGGTTTTTACATCTGTATATGAATCTTTCTTTCAGAATTCTCTGAATGCTTTGGCCTTAATTTCAAAAGAAGGGAACTTCCTGGAGGTAAACAGAGCCGCCTGTGACATGTTTGGTTATACCGAAACAGAACTTAAAACCCTTTACAGGCATAACCTGATTGATGCTAATGAGCCTGCTTTTTTAAATTTTATGCAGGACCGTCTTGCGAATAACGGCGCCATCAAAGGGGTGCTTACCGGGATACGGAAAAATGGAGAACGATTTCCGATACAAATAACTTCTGTTCTAATTAAAGGCCCTGATGGAGAAGACATTTCAAGTGTTAGTGGGATAGATATGTCTGTTCATATTCTGCAGGAGCAGAAACTTACCCAATTATTAGAGCAGGCAAAAAGGCTGCATCAGCAGGAAGAAGATAGCCGGATGTTACTTGAAAATGTATTGGATAGTGTTACTGATGGTTTTTTTATTGTAGACAGGAACTGGACCATTCTTTTTATAAATAAAACCGCTGAAACTGTATTACGTAAAGCCGAGCCGGAAGTGATCGGGAAAAATTTATGGGATGAATTTCCCGATCTCGCCGTTTTAAAACAGCATGTAGACTACCAGACACTTGTTGGAAAAAATAAGTCCATTCGTTTCAGGGAATTTTTCCCCCTATATAAAATATGGGCCGATGTGAGTGTGTATCCTTCTGAAAAAAGCATTTCTGTTTATTTCAAAGATGTTTCGGAAGTAAGAAATTTACGTATACTGGAAAAGTTGGAAAGAGAAGTATTGGAAATGAATGCCCGTCCGGATAGTGTGCTGGAAGAAACACTGGAATTCTACCTGAAACAGATGCAGGAGCTTCATTCGGGTATGATCTGTTCAGTTCTAAAACTTAGGGGGAACCGTTTGTATAACTGGTCATCGCCCGATTTATCACTGGATTATTGCAATGCTATTGATGGTAGCGAAATAGGTGATAATAATGGTTCTTGTGGTACTGCCGCTTTTTTGAAAGAGAAGATAGTTGTATCCGATATAGAACATGATCCCCGTTGGGCATCATACATTGATCTTGCGCGCAGGGAAGGGATTCAGGCCTGCTGGTCGTTTCCCATCATGGACTCTCACAATAGGGTTATGGGCACTTTTGCTATCTATTATAAAAAAGTAAAATCGCCTTCGGCAGAAGAGGAAAGAACACTGGAACGCGCCAAAAACTTATTGATGGTTATTCTTGAAAATAAGATAGCTGTAGAATCAGTAAAAGCCAGTAACAGAAATTATGATATGGTTGCTCTTGCAACGAATGATGCGATATGGGATTGGGATGTAGAAACGGATGCTATTACCAGAACAGGTAAGGGATTAAAAATTCTTTTTGGGTATGATCCTGAAGAGGCAGCGGCAGAGAAAAATTTCTGGGACAAGAAAATTCATCCTGATGACCTTCCCCGGGTGATTGATAAACAGCTAAAAACATTAAATAATCCTGAAGCGCTCTATTGGGAAGACGAATACCGGTTTCTCAAAAAGAGTGGCAAATATGCACATGTATTTGATAAGGGTTATATCATACGTGATGAATCAGGGAATGCAATCAGGTTGATTGGCGCAACCAGGGATATAACAGAAAGAAAAGAAAGCGAGGCATTATTACTCGATCTGAATAATCGTTTAAAATATAGAGCAGATGAACTGGCCGCTTCTAATATTGAACTGGAACGGTTTGCTTATATCGCTTCTCATGATATGCAGGAACCATTGCGGATGATTACCAGCTTTCTGCAATTGTTCAAGAAAAAATATGAGGACCAGATTGATGATACGGCTGAGCAATATATCCACTTTGCGGTTGATGGCGCGGAGCGAATGAAAAAACTGATCATGGACCTTCTCGAATATTCAAGAGTGGGTTCAAATAAAGATGATTTTGCGGAAATAGATACCAATGTACTGCTGCAGGAAGTCAAAAATATATTCCTGAACAGGATTGATGAAATGAAAGCAACTGTTATCATTGATCCGCTTCCCCTGATAAAAGGGCATAGAACACAGATGTTTCAGTTGTTTCAAAACCTGGTTGGCAATGCATTAAAATATCATAGCGGCGAATCGGCAGAAATTCACGTGAGTGGAAAAGAAGATAATAATCATTTTATTTTCAGCGTAAAGGATAATGGCATTGGCATTAAACCGGTTTTTTTTGAAAAAATATTCATTCTTTTTCAACGACTTCATCACAAGAATGAATATAGTGGAACAGGCATTGGACTGGCTGTTTGTAAAAAAATAGTAGAAAAACATGGTGGCAAAATCTGGGTGGAATCAGAACCGGGTAAGGGAAGTTGTTTTTCATTTTCGGTAAGTAAAACACCGGATGATTACCGTATAAACTAGCGCTATTTAACTAATCTGAATTTTTAAATAATGGTGATACAGGACAATGCAGCTTTAATTTCAGTTCTCATAGTTGAAGATAATCCAGGTGACCTTTTTCTGCTCGAAGAAACCCTTCGGCTTACAAAGCTGCCTTTCGAACACGTATATAAGGCAACCAGCGCCGCGGAAGCCATTGCTGCTTTGAATAAATACCCAATCAGCCTGGTATTACTTGATCTTTCTTTGCCGGATAGTTCAGGCTTTAATTCTTATATCCAGGTACATGAACACGCGGATACTATACCTATCATTGTTCTTACGGGGTTGGCCGATACAGAATTGGCGCTTGAAACCATGGCCAAAGGGGCGCAGGATTACCTGGTAAAAGGAGAATATGATGAAAGGCTATTGGCAAAATCAATTCAGTATAGTATCGAACGTAACCGCATACGACTCAGTTTACTTGAGAGTAATGAAAGTTATCGTAACCTGTTTTTTAATAACCCGCTGCCCATATTTATCTGGGATATGCATACGTTGGCGATATTGGAGTGTAACGAAATGGCACAGGAGGAATACGGATATACCCATGAGGAACTCTTACAAATGAGCGTTTTGGGTCTCAGGTTGGAAAAAGAAAATGATAAACTTCTGGCTTTTGCGAAAGAATTCAGGGAAACAGCCATTCTTAAAAAGTCTGACATCTGGGAGCATCAAAAGAAAAGCGGGGAAAAAATGATACTCGATATCTCTTCGCATAGAATTGAATACAAAGGTAAAGCCGCTATTCTGGCTATCAACAATAATATCACCGAAAAAATCCGGTTAGAAGAAAAACTGAAAGAAGAGAAATTGCTTAAACAGAAAGAGATTAACGAAGCAATGATTCAGGTTCAGGAAAAAGAACGGTACGAGATTAGCTCAGAATTACATGATAATGTAAACCAGCAATTAACGGTGGCTATGATGTATATCGCATCTGCTGAAAGAAAATGTCCCGATGGCTCAGAATTATTGAAACAGTCTTCAGGCTTTATTCTGAATGTGATTGAGGAGATACGTAAACTATCTCAAACACTGGTAACCCCGCTAATCAAACACTTCGGATTGAGCAAGGCCATTGAAGGGCTGCTTGATGATGTTTCTGCTGTGAATACTATTCAAATTGATTTGACCGCTGATACTTTTTATGAGGAAGATATAAAATATGATTTCAAATTGAGCATCTTCCGTATTGTTCAGGAACAGATGAATAATATTATCAAACATTCAAAAGCAACCACTGTAAATATTGAACTGCTGCGAAACCAACAGATGATCTATCTGAAAATAGCAGATAACGGCGTGGGCTTTGATGTGAACCAGCAAAGAAAAGGAATTGGCATTTATAATATCATCAGTCGTTCAGATGTATATAATGGCATAGTTGATATCCAGACATTACCCGGTAATGGATGTGGTATCCATATTACTTTTCCACTTACCGAAGATATTCTGATATAGGCTTACATACCCGGCTGTTTTAATTGCCAGCCTGTTTTCTTTTTCTCTTTATCAACCATTTGCTTCACATCCAACAGTAATTTTTTGGCGTCATAAATAATTCCGTCTTTGATCGTGTATAATACACCGCCTGTTCTTACTGCCTTGTTTTCCTTCGTTAATTCGATAGCGCCGGTTCCATACAATACCTGCAAATTTTTTAATGGGTTTGCATTAATAATCATAATGTCTGCAAGTTTACCCACTTCTATACTGCCTATCTCTTTGTCTTTTCCCAATGCCTGGGCTCCGTATAATGTGGCAGAACGAATCACTTCCAGCGGATGAAAGCCAGCTTCGCGCAGCAACTCCAGTTCCCTGATATATCCAAATCCATAGGTCTGATAAATGTATCCGTTATCAGAGCCCGTTGTAACCCTTCCACCCCTGTTTTTATATTCATTGATAAAAGTCATCCACAAACGATAATCATTCTTCCACTCTACCTCCTGTTCTGTTCCCCAGTTATGCCAGTAGGAGCCGTGCGATTGCTGACTGGGCTCATAGAATTTCCATAGAGAAGGTAATGTGTAATTCTCATGCCATTCGGCGCGGCGTGTTCTATGAAGGTCGCGGTTGGCATCGTAGATATTGAAAGTGGGATCCAGTGTAAAATCAAGTGACAGTAATTCGTTCATCACTTTATTCCAGTGCTCACTATATGGTTCAGCAGCCTGTTTCCATAATTTACCCGCTTCTTCAAAACGGTGTTGTTCATCACTGTAATTATAGTCAACCGGAAAATGCTGAACGGTACGGTTAGTAAATAAAGCTTCCGGTAAACCGTACCAATGCTCCATGCTGGTCATACCGGCTCTGGCTGAATTAAGCACGTTCCACCTGGCCACATCTGTTTGTGCATGATGGCAGCAGGAACGCAGTCCCAGTTTTTTATTTTCACGTATGGCGGCATCCATCACTTCGGGTGAGGCCCCAAAAAATTTTATGCCATCAGCCCCTTTTTTGGCATTCTCCTGTACCCAGTTTCTAGCCTGGTCGGCAGTAACTATCGGGGTGTTGCTACCCATCCCAAAAGCGGTATATGCTACTATCCTTGGCGCAGTGATCTCATTGGTGGCACTCTTTTTTTTCTGGTCAAGTACCCAGTCTAACCCGTTACCTGATGACGGGTCGCGGATGGTAGTAATGCCATGCGCCATCCATAATTTAAAAACATATTCAGCGGGCGTGCCCTGCTCCATTCCACCAATATGGGCATGCATGTCTATCAGGCCCGGAAGAGCAAACATGCCTTCGCAATCGAGCTCTTTCCCACCAGCTTTGAGTTGTGGCCTACTGGCAGGATTGATTTTTGCATCAGGATTTCCCAATGCTTTTATCTGTACAATCCTGTTTTGCTCTATCACAATATCTACCGGCCCGATGGGTGGCGCTCCTGTTCCGTTTATAAGGGTAACCCCCCGTATAATGAGTTGTGTATAAGGGCCCATCCCTTCTTTGCGTTCGGGCGCTTTGATGATTTGTGCGGTAGATAGCATGCATATCATGCCAAACAGGATAGTTGCACAAGGGGTAACCAATAATTTTTTCATCATAATAGTTGCGTTTACAAAATGCTGTTTTCAGTAAAGGCCATCAGGCTTCATCCCTACGTTTTGCATCAGTATATTTCTGCCTTATAATCGTTTGTACAGGCTGGTTATTGATCTTGCTTTCGAGCCAGGATATAATATCAAGATACATAAAAGCCCGGCTTTCGAGGCGGCTTTTTTCTAATGGTTTCAGCGTGGCCAGTAATAATTCAAACTCCGGTTTTAACTGCCTGGGCGACAAACGGAAGGATTTTCTTAAAAAGCCGAACACTTTTTCCTCTACTATACTCAGGTTTTGCATTTTATACATAAAACGATATACCGATTTTAATAAATATTCCAGCAACTCAAAATTACCCAGTTCATAGTGTGCTATCAGATGCAGTAACCTGGCATAACATTGCAAATCAGTACGCAGGTCCACTTTCCAGTTGATGATCTTATTCAGATAGTCAATACTCCGGTCCCAATCGCCACTGCCAAAATACAGAGAGGCAATCTTATAATAGAATACCAATACACGGTGACGGTCAAGGTACAATTCATATTCCTGCAGCTTCTCTTCAATATAAGGTACCAATTGGAGGCCTTCACTAAAACTGCCCTCCATAAAATGTTTGTTGAGCTTTGATATATTGAGATAAATAAAAGTCTGAATTAAATTATTCCGGTTCTGCTGTATGACAGGCGTTTCAATGAATTTTTCAAAAACCTGTATGGTCTCATTGAATTTCTGATAATTACGTAAATCAAAATGCGCCCCCATCAGATTATGTAAACCCTTAATATAATGCGCTGTTTCGATCTCAATCATTTTCGGATTAGCGTCAAACAGGTCAACCCATTTCTGGCAATACCGGTAATATAAAAGGAAATTCTGTGTGATAAATGCGTGCCAGCAATAACATTGGTACAGGTACAGCCGTTCATAAAACCCTTTGGCATCCTGCGCCTGTTGTATGGATTCAGTAGCAAGGAAAGCAGCCACTACTCCCGCATCTGCAGCATTCCGGGCATGTCCGTTCTTTATATACCAGCTATATAATTGCAGTGAAATGTTTGATAAAGTGCCGATCAAAGCCAGCCGCTGGTTTATTTCATCCACTTCTGCGGTTAGTTTGTCTGCCCTGTCCTGCATACTCCTGGTAATATGCAGCGCCTCTATCTTTTTTTCAAAGAATAAAACCTGTAAAATATAGGTTACCTGGTTATTGGCCCTGGCCAGCTCCTTAACCCTGTCCAGCATCTTCAAACTTTGCAGATATAATCCTTTATTATACAGCAGCCGGGCAAAATCGAGTTGTTCATGTAATTGGAGATCAATATTATCTTCCTGGTTTAATAAGCGGAGGCTGGCCAGTATCTCCCTGTATAAATGCGCTTTCAGATTGGAGAGTTGTTGTTTTTGGATAGAGGGCGTTTTTGCTAATAACTGTTCTTCATCATACAGCTTCATCTTATCCAGTGTATCAAATAGCTGCACCACTTTCAGGTCTCCCGAACCTGAATTACGGGTGATATACAGTTTGAAATTCCGCTTTTCAGACCTTTCCAGCGACTGGATTAGTTGAAATAAGGCATCAGTAGAGCGGTTGGGCATCGTAATTTATTTATACTAAAATCCAATACAGGTAAAGGGTTTGGTCTGTTTTATCACTTTTGTGGAGTGTAAAATACCATCAATTTTGATCTTATAACCGATATAGACTGAACTATATTCGAAAATGACAGGCTATTTGTTTGTTATTAAAGGCAATCGGTAACAAAATTAAATAGCCTGTCTTTTCATATAGTCCATAGCATAAAATTAATAATTAATGGATCAACAGGTCTTCATATTCGATACCACTTTACGCGATGGCGAGCAAGTGCCCGGTTGTAAGCTCAATACCAAAGAAAAACTGGCGCTTGCACTTAAACTGGAAGCATTGGGCGTGGATATCATTGAAGCCGGTTTTCCTATTTCCAGTCCGGGCGACTTTGAATCCGTGACCCAGATATCAAAGCATATCAGGAATGCCACAGTATGTGGTTTAACCCGTGCGGTAAAAAAAGATATTGAAGTGGCGGCCGAAGCATTAAAATTTGCCAAAAGACCACGTATTCATACTGGAATTGGCACTTCTGATTTCCATATCAAGTCAAAATTTAATGCTACCCGCGGGGAGATATTACAGCGTGCCATACAGGCGGTTACCTGGGCTAAGAATTTTGTTGATGATGTTGAATTTTATGCGGAAGATGCCGGTCGTACTGATAATGAATACCTGGCTCTTGTTGTGGAAGCCGTAATTAAAGCGGGCGCTACCGTGGTGAATATTCCTGATACTACCGGCTATTGCTTGCCACAACAGTATGGTGAAAAAATTGCTTACCTGAGAAATCATGTAGCGAATATTGACAAAGCTGTTCTCTCCTGTCATTGCCATAACGACCTTGGTTTAGCTACTGCTAATTCTATTGCCGGTGCCGTTGCGGGAGCCAGGCAGATAGAATGTACCATTAATGGCCTGGGAGAAAGAGCAGGCAATACTTCACTGGAAGAAGTAGTTATGGTATTGAAACAACATAAACACCTGGGATTATATACCAATATCCATACCCAAATGCTCAATCCGCTAAGCCGCGAGGTTTCTGAAATTATGCGGGTACCGGTTCAGCTAAACAAGGCAATTGTTGGGGCCAATGCATTCTCCCATTCTTCAGGTATACACCAGGATGGGTTTCTGAAAGATTCTTTAACCTACGAGATTATTAATCCGGAGGAAGTAGGGGCCGAAGGCAGTAAAATTGTGTTAACTGCCCGCAGCGGACGCAGTGCGCTGGCATACCGTTTCCAGAAATTGGGCTATGATTTTAATCGTAATGATATAGATGTTTTGTATGATTTATTTCTGAAGGTTGCAGACACAAAAAAAGAAATAGAGGAAGAGGACTTGCACCAGCTGGCAAAGGCATACACGCCTGAACCGGCCCTCGCTTAGGATTTTCTCATCAGTATAGTTTTAGTTTGAGTAGCGTGGTGTTTCTACACCACGCTTTAATTAATCAGTATGGCAAAGACATTATTCGATAAAATTTGGGACAAACACGTAGTTAAACAGATTGAGGATGGTCCTTCGGTATTGTATATCGACAAACATTTTATTCATGAAGTAACCAGCCCGCAGGCCTTTAGTGGCATTGAAAAAAGAGGGTTAACGGTTTTTCGCCCGCAACAGGTTGTAGCAACGGCAGATCATAATGTGCCTACCCAAAACCAGCACCTGCCCATTAAAGATGAACTCTCCAGGTTACAGGTACAGCAACTCATTGAAAATTGTAAGAAACACCATATAGAATTGTACGGGCTGGGACACCCTTTTCAGGGCATTGTGCATGTAATTGGTCCGGAGCTGGGTATAACACAACCAGGCATGACCATTGTTTGTGGGGATAGCCATACTTCTACGCATGGCGCTTTTGGCGCCGTGGCTTTTGGCATTGGTACCAGTGAAGTAGAAATGGTTTTCGCATCCCAATGCCTGTTGCAAAGCAAACCCAAAGTAATGCGCATAAATATTGAGGGCGAATTACATAAAGGAGTACTTTCAAAGGATATTATCCTGTATATCATCTCAAAAATAACGGCCAGCGGCGCTACCGGTTATTTTGTAGAATACGCGGGTTCTGCCATCCGTTTACTTTCTATGGAAGCCAGAATGACCATCTGTAACATGAGTATTGAAATGGGTGCACGCGGAGGTATGATAGCGCCTGATGAAACCACCTATGCTTATATAAAAGGCCGGCAGTTTGCCCCGGGAGGAGAACAGTGGGAAGTGAAACTGAATAAGTGGAAACAATTACACAGTGATGAAGATGCCGTTTTTGATTATGAAATCGCTGTCAATGCATCAGAGATTGAACCCATGATTACCTATGGTACCAATCCCGGACTGGGTATTGCCATCAACGGATGTATACCCGTTACAGATAGCATACCCGATGAGGGGGAAAGAAAGAATAGTATCAAAGCCCTGCAATATATGGGACTGGAACCGGGTAAGCCCTTATTGGGGATGCCTGTACAAAATGTATTTATTGGCAGTTGTACCAACTCACGAATAGAAGATCTTAGGTTAGTGGCTGCCCTGGTAAAAGGCAAAAAGAAAAATGCGAATGTACAGGTAATGATCGTGCCCGGCTCACAGCAGGTAGCCAGGCAGGTTCAGGCAGAGGGTTTGGATAAAGTATTTACAGAAGCAGGATTTGACGTTCGTCAGGCGGGTTGCAGCGCCTGTTTGGGAATGAATGAAGATAAAATTCCTGCCGGTGAATATTGTATCAGCACCAGTAACCGTAATTTTGAAGGAAGGCAGGGTGCCGGTGCAAGAACTTTATTGGCGAGCCCTTTAACAGCCGCTGCTGCAGCCATAACAGGCGTAGTAACAGATGTGCGGGATTTATTGTAAGTGTAAGGCTATATGCCGAACACTGTATATTCTTTATTTAAAATTGAGTTGATTGATATGATTCCTTTACAAAAAATACAAAGCCGGTTTGTTCCATTGCCAATGGAAAATGTGGATACGGACCAGATTATTCCGGCAAGATTTTTGAAAGCGACTACACGCGATGGATTTGGGAAAAACCTCTTTCGCGACTGGCGCTATGTGAACAATGATGACACAAAACCTAAGCCTGATTTTGTATTGAATCAATCAGAATATACAGGTGAAATATTACTTACAGGAAAAAATTTCGGATGCGGTTCCTCACGTGAACATGCCGCATGGGCCATTCAGGATTATGGTTTTAAAGCTGTTGTATCAAGCTTTTTTGCTGATATCTTTAAGAATAATGCACTCAACAATGGGCTACTTCCTGTAAAAGTGAGCGATGATTTTTTGGCCCAGCTATTTGCATTGGGAAATGAATCAACGCTTTCTATTGATGTTGATAAGCAAACCATTACCATTGATGAAACCGGTAAACAGGAAATATTTGAGATAAGTATATACAAAAAAACATGCCTGTTAAACGGGTATGATGATATTGATTACCTGTTAAGTAATAAGCAGGCGATAGAAGATTTTGAAATGAATAGATGAGCAGTTTTAAAATAATACCAAACAAATAAAACCCGTAAGGGGAACATAGAAAAGCGATATGGAAAAGAAAATAGCAGTCATATTTGGAGATGGAATCGGACCAGAAGTAACCAAACAATCCATCAAAGTATTAAACGCTGTGGGCCACCGTTTTGGCCACGTGTTTCATTATACAGAAGCTATTATGGGCGCGGATGCCATTGATAAAACTGGTAATCCGCTGCCCGATGAAACGATAACCACCTGCTTAAATAGTGATGCCATTCTATTTGGCGCCATTGGTCATCCCAAATACGACAATGATCCTACTGCCAAAATAAGGCCCGAACAGGGGTTGCTTAAGCTGCGAAAAGAATTGCAACTTTTTGCCAATATCAGACCTATTACCACTTACCATGCCTTGCATCATTTATCGCCCTTAAAAAGCAAGCAATTAAAGAACATTGACTTTGTTATTTTCCGTGAACTTACCGGGGGCATTTATTTTGGTAAAAAAGAATTGAGTGTTGATCAAACAAAGGCTACTGATGAGTGTTCTTATAGCAGATATGAAATTGAACGTATCGCACACCTGGCTTTTAAATATGCACAAAAAAGAAAAAGAAAACTAACCCTGGTTGATAAAGCCAATGTGCTGGAAACCTCACGCCTCTGGCGAAAAGTGGTGCAGGAGACTGCAATACAATACAGTGATGTAACCGTTGATTATATGTTTGTTGATAATGCTGCCATGCAAATTATCCTGCATCCTGCCCAGTTTGATGTAATAGTAACTGAAAATTTGTTTGGCGATATTCTTAGTGATGAAGCAAGTGTATTAAGTGGTTCATTGGGATTATTGCCTTCAGCATCCGTAGGTAATACTACTGCTTTGTTTGAACCTATTCATGGTTCCTATCCGCAGGCAGCGGGTAAAGACATTGCCAATCCACTTGGTTCTATATTATCCGCAGCCATGATGCTGGATCATTTTCAAATGACGGAAGAGGCTACTGCAGTGCGGGAAGCTGTAAGCTGGACACTGGAGCATGGTTTTGTATCCAAAGACATTGATGCCATCAATAATTATGCAACAACTGCCATCGGTGATTTGATTACAGATCATATTGAACGTCATGCTGATGGCGACAGACTGCATGGTCACGCGAGTTTGAATCAGTCAACAATCATTTAACAGGAACATGATTTTTTAAAAAGTAGGACTAAATATTTGATAGCAGTATGGCAAATTATTACAACGAGAATACAATACTTTATCTCAATGGCGCTTTTGTAAAAGCATCTGAGGCGAAAATGGACCTCTATAGCCAGTCGCTACACTATGGCTATTCTGTATTTGAAGGCATCCGTTCTTATAAAACAGTTAACGGACAAACAAAAATATTTAAGGCGGTTGAACATTATAACCGGTTGAAAGTATCAGCGGAAGCGCTAAACCTGCCTTATACTTATCTTACAAATAAGCTGATAGAGGCCACGTATGAATTATTAAAAAGGAACGGGTTTCAGGATGCTTATATCCGTCCGGTTGTATATGCGCCGGCTAATATGAGCTTCAGTATTAACACAGAATCATTTATTGTAATTGAAGCCTGGGAGATGGCCCCTTTTCTGGGAGATAAGTTAATACGTGTTATGACATCCTCTTTTGAACGCCCCAATCCCAAAGGGTTTAAGATACATGCCAAAGCTGCCGGTCATTATGTAAATTCAATTCTTGCCAGCCAGGAAGCTAAATCAAATGGCTTTGATGAGGCATTGCTGATGGATATGAACGGTCATGTAGCGGAAGCGCCAGGCGCCAATGTGTTTTATGAAAAAGATGGCAAACTGTTTACGCCGTCTTTAGGTAATATCTTACCGGGTATTACGCGGGCTACCGTTCTGGAACTCTGTAATGAACTGAATATACCTGTTGAAGAAAAGATAATTCAAAAGCAGGAAATGTATAGTGCGGATGCCGCCTTTTTTTGCGGTACTGCGGCGGAAATAATCGGTCTGCAGTCTTTGGATGATAAAACCTTTGGATTACCATGGGAGAAAAGTTTGAGTAAACTTATTCAGGATAGTTATAAAAGCCTGGTTGTAGAAAATAAACAGGTGCTGGTTAATGAAATAGCTGGCGTTGAATAAATTAGCGGGAATGTTTCCGATTTTAAAGGGTACACACAGTTGCATTTGAAAATGAAAAGCTGTAAAGAATAAAGAATGGCAAACGAAATAAACAAGTACAGTAAAACACTTACACAGGATGTTACACAACCTGCCGCACAGGCAATGTTATACGGCATCGGCTTAACAGAGGAAGATCTAAAAAAAGCGCAGGTAGGTGTGGTTAGTATGGGTTACGATGGTAATACCTGTAACATGCACCTGAATGATCTGGCCAAACTGGTAAAAAAAGGAGTGTGGGATAATGACCTGGTGGGTTTGATATTTCACACCATTGGTGTAAGTGATGGTATGAGTAACGGTACAGATGGTATGCGTTATTCCTTGGTAAGTCGTGATATTATTGCCGACTCTATTGAAGCAGTTTGCGGTGCACAGTATTATGATGGACTAATTGCATTACCGGGTTGTGATAAAAATATGCCCGGATCTATTATTGCCATGGGCCGTCTGAACAGACCGGCAATTATGGTATATGGCGGAAGCATTGCGGCAGGTCATTACAAAGGCCAGGATCTTAATATCGTTTCTGCATTTGAAGCGCTGGGACAAAAACTGGCAGGTCAATTAAACGAAGCGGACTTTAAAGGCATTATTCAACATGCTTGTCCGGGTGCGGGTGCCTGTGGCGGGATGTACACTGCTAATACCATGGCATCGGCTATTGAAGCATTGGGTATGAGTTTACCTTACTCTTCTTCCAACCCCGCCTTAAGTGATGAAAAACAGAAAGAGTGTACAGAGGCAGGTAAGGCCATCAGGAATTTGCTGGAAAAAGATATCAAGCCAAAAGATATCATGACAAGGAAAGCATTTGAAAATGCGATCACAATAGTGATGGTGATGGGCGGAAGTACCAATGCGGTTTTACACCTGCTGGCAATGGCAAAGAGTGTGGATGTTGTATTAACGCAGGATGACTTTCAGATTATCAGTGATAAAGTGCCTGTACTGGCAGATTTTAAACCCAGTGGAAAATACCTGATGCAGGACCTTCATCAGTATGGCGGTGTTCCAGCCGTGATGAAATATTTATGGCAGAAAGGATTGTTGCATGGCGATTGCTTAACAGTAACAGGTAAAACCATTGCCGAGAACCTGGCAGATGCACCTGATTTAGATTTTGATCAGCAGAAAATAATACTACCGGTTGAAACACCCATTAAAGTAACCGGTCATTTACAAATATTATACGGAAACCTTGCAGAAGGGGGGAGTGTGGCAAAAATTAGTGGCAAAGAGGGAGAACGTTTTGAAGGCCCTGCCAGGGTATTTGACGGGGAACAGCAACTGATTGCAGGAATTAATTCAGGAAAAATAAAAAAAGGGGATGTGGTAGTCATTAGAAATGTTGGACCTAAAGGTGCGCCCGGTATGCCCGAAATGCTGAAGCCAACATCGGCCATTATTGGCGCCGGTTTGGGAAAGAGTGTGGCATTGATTACAGATGGAAGATTTAGCGGAGGTACGCATGGATTTGTGGTAGGGCATATTACACCCGAAGCATACCTGGGTGGATTGATTGCATTTGTAAAAGATGAAGATATCATAGAACTGAATGTGGCCACTAAACAAATGACCCTGAAAATAGCTGAAGAAGAAATTGCCAAACGAAAAGTTAATTGGCATCAGCCGGCTTTAAAAGCTACCAAAGGAATATTATTTAAATATGCGCGGCAGGTGAAAGATGCTTCTGAGGGATGTGTAACGGATGAGGCATGAGAGAAAATTAATAATTAAAAATTACTAATTAAAAATTATTGGTGATGAGTACTATTGATCTGGCTAAAGAAAAAATAGCGGAAGCTCCAAAAGAAATGATTACGCTTACTGGTTCGCAGGCCGTTTTGGAAGCTTTGATTGCTGAAGGGGTTGATACCATTTTCGGATATCCCGGTGGTGCCATCATGCCAATCTATGATGCTTTGTACGATTATCATGATAAACTGAAACATATTTTGGTCAGGCATGAGCAGGGTGGTATCCATGCCGCTCAGGGCCTTGCGCGTTCATCAGGAAGGGTGGGTGTGGTTTTTGCCACCAGTGGCCCCGGAGCCACTAATTTAGTAACCGGTCTTGCAGATGCTATGATCGACAGCACGCCATTGGTAGCAGTAACCGGTCAGGTATTCGCCCATTTATTGGGAACAGATGCTTTTCAGGAAACAGATGTAATCAATATTACTTCACCGGTTACTAAATGGAACTACCAGGTTACGGATGCTACTGAAATACCTGCTGTACTGGCCAAAGCATTTTATATTGCCCGTACCGGAAGGCCAGGTCCGGTGTTAATAGATATTACCAAGAATGCACAGCTACAGAAATTTGAATATGCGGGCTACCAAAAATGCAACCATGTTCGTAGCTATCGCCCCAAACCAATTGTTAGGAAAGCATTTATTGAAGAAGCGGCGGCCTTGATTAATGCCGCTGAAAAACCATTTGTTATTTTTGGTCAGGGTGTAATACTGGGCAAGGCCGAAAAAGAATTCAAAACATTTATTGAAAAAGCAGGCATTCCGGCTGCATGGACTGTTTTGGGACTAAGTGCCCTTTCTACAGATCACCCGTTGAATGTGGGAATGCTGGGAATGCACGGAAACTACGGTCCAAATGTATTAACCAATGAATGTGATGTGTTAATAGCGGTAGGCATGCGTTTCGATGATCGTGTAACCGGTCGACTCGACAAATATGCAAAGCAGGCGAAACTGATTCATCTCGATATAGATCCGTCTGAAATTGATAAGAATGTAAAAGCCACTGTTGGTGTTTGGGGTGATTGTAAAGAAACCTTACCCTTATTAACCAGGTTGGTTGATACAAAAATTCATACACAATGGCTGGAAAAGTTTAGAGAATATGACAGGGAAGAAAATAAAGAAGTGGTCGCTGAAGAATTATATCCCTCTACAGATATACTCACCATGGGCGAAGTGATCCGTAACCTGAATGAGCTTACCAATGGAGATGCGATCATTGTTACAGATGTTGGTCAACACCAGATGGTGGCCTGCCGGTATGCCAAATTCAATCAATCTAAAAGTAATATCACTTCAGGCGGATTAGGCACAATGGGCTTTGGATTACCGGCCGCTATTGGGGCCAAGTTTGGGGCACCGCAAAGAACCGTAGTTGCTATTATTGGTGATGGTGGTATACAAATGACTATCCAGGAATTTGGTACCATTATGCAAAGCGGGGTAGACATAAAAATCATGATCCTTAATAACCAGTTCCTCGGGATGGTACGCCAGTGGCAACAGTTATTCAATGATAAGCGCTATTCATTTGTAGATATTGCCAGCCCTGATTATGTGATGGTTGCAAAAGGGTATGGGATCAGTGGACAGAAAGTATCTGAAAGAGACAAATTGAAGAATGCCCTTCAAACTATGCTGGATCATAAAGGGTCTTATTTGCTGGAAGTGATGGTTGGCAAAGAGAATAATGTTTTTCCAATGGTACCACAGGGCTGTAGTGTGAGTGAGGTAAGGTTAAAGTAGGCTTCATCTGCCGAAGATAAAGCAGCGGCAAAAAAATTATTATAAACATTGAAGCCCGGGCTTCATAAATAAAAACCCTTTAGGGGTTGGGTATGAAAAAAGAATTTACAATTACCGTGTATGCAGAAAACCATATTGGTTTACTGGTACGTATTGCTACTATCTTCTCCAGAAGAAAGATCAATATTGAAAGTCTGAATACCTCTCCTTCAGAGGCGGAAGGTATACACCGTTTCACTATTGTGATTGATGAAACAGAAGAAGTAGTACGTAAGCTGGCACGCCAGATTGAGAAACAGGTAGAGGTATTAAAAGCCTACTATAATACCAATGATGAGATTGTTTGGCAGGAATTGGCTTTATACAAAGTGCCTACCGATGAGATTGCCGAAAAAGTAAAAGTAGAAAGGCTATTGCGTGAGCATGGCGCCAGGGCTGTTGTAATACGTAAAGACTATACCATTTTTGAAACCAGCGGCCATCGTGAAGAAACGGATAAATTGGTAGAAGTATTGGCCCCCTATGGATTAATTGAATTTGTTCGTAGTGCAAGAGTAGCTATCATCAAAGACAGTAAAGGGTTTCATGAAAAACTAAAAGAATTTGAACAAACAGAACCGGTAGAAGAATTGGTTGAGAATGAATTTTTAGATAAACAAGATGAGGTGTTTAGTATGTAGGGGGGAGGTTGGAATCGTGGGGCGGGAATCTTGAAGAGTGAGAAGTCAAAAATTAAAATCAAAAATCAAAAACAAGCAATAAAACAGAGAAACTAATAAACCAATAAACCAGTAAACTAAAAAAAATGGCAAAGTTAAATTTCGGTGGTCTTGAGGAAAATGTAGTAACCCGTGAAGAGTTTCCTCTTGCAAAAGCGCAGGATGTTTTGAAAGATGAAGTAGTAGCTGTTATTGGCTATGGCGTTCAGGGACCAGGTCAGGCGTTAAACCAAAAAGAAAATGGTATTAATGTAATTGTAGGTCAGCGTAAAAATTCTAAAAGCTGGGATAAAGCAGTACGTGACGGATTCGTTCCCGGCGAGAGCCTGTTTGAAATAGAAGAAGCTTTAGAACGTGGTACTATTATTTGTTACCTGTTGAGTGATGCTGCTCAAATAGCCATGTGGCCAACCGTAAAAAAACATTTGACACCAGGGAAGGCCCTTTATTTTTCTCATGGGTTTGGTATTACTTATAACGACCAGACAGGTATCATTCCTCCTGCCGATGTAGATGTATTTCTGGTAGCGCCAAAAGGTTCCGGCACTTCTTTGCGCAGAATGTTTTTACAGGGTCGCGGATTGAACAGCAGCTATGCTATTTTCCAGGATGCTACCGGTCGTGCTTTTGACAGGGTGGTTGCATTGGGTATTGCTATTGGAAGTGGATATTTATTTGAAACCAATTTTAAGAAAGAAGTATATAGTGATCTTACCGGTGAGCGTGGAACACTGATGGGCGCCATACAGGGAATTTTTGCGGCACAATACCAGGTGCTTCGTTCCAAAGGACATTCTCCTTCAGAAGCATTTAATGAAACCGTTGAAGAATTAACTCAATCATTGATGCCACTGGTTGCCGAGAATGGAATGGATTGGATGTATGCCAACTGTTCTACTACCGCACAGCGTGGTGCACTGGATTGGTGGAAAAAATTCCGCGATGCCACCTTGCCTGTATTTACTGAACTCTATGAAAGTGTTGCTGCAGGTAAGGAAGCAGCCAGATCCATTGAAAGTAACAGTAAAGCCGACTATCGTGAGAAACTGGAAGTGGAACTGAAAGAATTACATGACAGTGAAATGTGGCAGGCAGGCAGAACGGTAAGAGGTTTACGTCCTGAAAACCAGCCCGCTAAAGCCTAATCAGTAAACACATTCACCATCAGCGCCAGGCTGTTTTAACTCTCACAATACTATTGAGTGTATAGACAAGCATAGTGATGTTGGTGTGAAATAGATATATATGCAAGACCCATCCATCATATCAATACCTTCACTTGATTTTCAAACCGCGGCAGCGCGCTTGAAAAAGGTAGTGAACAGAACACCGCTTACCTACAACCACAATTTGTCCCGTAAGTACCAATGTGATGTTTTCCTGAAAAGAGAGGACCTTCAGATAGTACGATCTTATAAATTACGGGGTGCCTATAATATGATGAGCAGCCTGCCATTGGAACAGTTGCAGAAAGGGGTGGTTTGTGCCAGTGCGGGCAATCATGCACAGGGCTTTGCCTATAGCTGTAAAAAATTGAATGTAAAGGGGGTGGTATTCATGCCCATCATCACCCCAAATCAAAAAGTTAGTCAGACGAAAATGTTTGGGGAAGGTTTTATTGAGGTAAGACTATCCGGCGATACATTTGATGATTGCGCTGTAGCAGCGAAACAATATACAGAGGAAAATGGTATGACATTTGTTCCCCCCTTTGATGACCTGCGCATTATTGAAGGTCAGGCTACCGTAGGCATAGAGATATTGGAAGACAAGTCTGACATAGATTTTCTTTTTATTCCGGTTGGTGGTGGTGGGTTAAGCGCGGGTGTTGGCGCATATTTCAAAACATTCTCCCCCCAAACCAAAATCATAGGGCTGGAACCGGAAGGTGCTCCGTCTATGTTTGAAGCCATTAAAGCGGGTCATCCGGTAACTGTTGAAAATATTGAACGCTTTGTAGATGGCGCTTCTGTAAAACGGGTGGGTGATATCACTTTCAGTATTTGTAAAGACGTGCTCGATGATATGCACCTGGTGCCCGAAGGAAAGGTTTGTACTACTATTTTGCAATTGTATAATGAAGATGCCATAGTAGTGGAACCAGCCGGCGCATTATCGATTGCGGCATTGGATGATTATGCGGAAGAGATTAAAGGCAAAACAGTCGTTTGTATTGTTAGTGGTAGTAATAATGATATCGACCGCATGCAGGAGATCAAAGAAAGATCTTTGCAATATGAAGGATTGAAACACTATTTTCTGATTCGCTTTGCCCAAAGACCCGGCGCGTTGAAAGAATTTGTAAACCATGTATTAGGTTCGGGGGATGATATTACCCGTTTTGAGTATATGCAAAAACATAATAAGGAAACCGGTCCTGCCCTGGTAGGTATTGAGTTAAAATCAAAGCAGGATTATGAGGTATTGATCCAAAATATGAACAGTTTCCATATCAATTATACCGAGTTGAAACAGAATGATAATTTGTTTGGATACCTGGTATGATACATTTAATTTTTTATCAACATCCCATAGGATACAAGTATCAATTATATGCAGGTATTAAAATTTGGCGGTAGTTCAGTAGCGAATGCGGCTAACATACACAAAGTAATTGCCATAGTGCAGCGGGCTGTTAAAAAAGAACCCACAGTATTGGTGGTATCAGCGCTGGGTGGTGTTACAGATAGTTTATTACAGGTTGGACATCTGGCTTCCACGGCCCAAGAATCGTATAAGGCATTATTAAAGGAACTTGAAAAACGGCATCTCGATACCGTTCGTGATCTGCTACCCATTCAACAGCAGAGCGCAACACTAAGCCAGGTAAAACAACAGTTCAATGAACTCGATGGCATTTGCGACGGCGTATTCCTATTGGGTGAACTATCCCCCCGAACCAAAGACCGTATTGTGAGTTATGGAGAACTATTATCTTCTTTAACCATTTCTGCCGCCTTCCAATCCTTAGAGGCCGATCAGTTATGGGTAGACTCCCGTAAACTTATTGCAACTAATTCTAATCATGGAAATGCTGCCGTGCTATTTGCTGTTACTAATCAAAAGATAAAGGACCATTTTGTCGCCTATCCGCATCAATTGTATATTGCCCCCGGCTTTATTTCGAGTGATGAACTGCATAACACTACTACGCTGGGAAGAGGCGGCTCTGATTATACCGCCGCGATTTTTGCCGCTGCCTGCCAGGCTACTATTCTGGAAATATGGACCGATGTAAGTGGTATGATGACAGCCGATCCACGCCAGGTGCAAAATGCAAAACCTATTCAGAGAATTTCATACCAGGAAGCAATGGAACTTTCGCATTTTGGGGCCAAGATTATTTATCCGCCAACCATTCAACCGGTAATGACTAAAAATATCCCGGTATGGATCAAGAATACCTTTGCGCCGGATGAATATGGAACATTAATTGAAAATGAATCTGCGGTTACCGATAGTTTCATCAGAGGGATATCAAGCATCAATAAAATCAGCCTGTTAAGTTTGGAAGGAACTGGCATGGTAGGTATTCCGGGTTTTTCAAAACGCCTTTTCGAGGCGCTGGCGAATGAAAGTGTGAACGTGATACTGATTACACAAAGTTCATCGGAACATTCTATTTGTGTAGGCATCAATGAAGCGGATAAAAGCAAAGCAAAAAAATCGATTGATCATGCATTCAGTTTCGAAGTTCAGAGCGGCACCATCGAACCACTGAAAGTAGAATCCAACTTATCTATTGTTGCACTGGTTGGCGAACAAATGAAAAGCCATCCGGGTATTAGTGGTAAAATGTTTGGAGTATTAGGAAGAAATGGTATCAATGTGAGAGCCATTGCACAGGGGTCATCAGAGAAAAATATATCCGCGGTACTTTCCGGTTCAGATGTAAAAAAAGCGATTAATGTACTTCACGAAGAATTTTTTGAAACTACCTATAAGCAGTTGAATGTTTTTATAGCCGGCACAGGAAATGTAGGAGGTAAATTATTAGGGCAGATAAAAAAGCAATTCCAGTACCTGCAGGATACACTACGGATTCAGATTCAGGTGATTGGTTTGGCAAACAGTAAAAGAATCCTGATTAATGAGGAGGGTATCAACCTTGATACCTGGAAAGATCAATTACTGGAATCAGCGCATGGAAATATTAATGACTTTGCGCAATGTATTATTGATAAAAATTTACGTAACAGTGTATTTGTAGATGTTACGGCCAATACAGAAGTAGCGGGCGTATATGGCTCTTTGCTGGGTAAAAGTGTTTCTGTTGTTGCCTGCAACAAAATTGCCTGCTCATCAAGCTATGCGTCTTATCATAAACTGAAGGCATTGTCGCGTGAATTCAATGCGCAATTCTTATTTGAAACCAATGTGGGTGCAGGTTTACCGGTAATTGGTACATTGAATGACCTGTTACGAAGTGGTGATAAAGTAAACAGGATACAGGCCGTATTATCAGGTACGCTGAATTTTGTTTTTAATCATTATGATGGTACCAAACTCTTTGCGGAGGTAGTTAGGCAGGCACAGGATGAGGGCTACACAGAACCCGATCCACGCCTCGATCTTGGCGGCACCGATGTGATGCGTAAAATAATGATACTGGCACGGGAAGCCGGGCAGCAACTGGAAATGGAGGATATCAGTAATCAATACTTTTTGCCCCTATCCTGTTTTGAAGGGAGTGTAGCGGATTTTTATGCAGAGATGGCTAAGCAGGAACCACATTTTAAAAAACTTTACGAAGCCGCCGCTTCTGAAAATTGTAAATTAAAATTTGTGGCAACCTATGAAAACGGAAAAGCATCAGTAGGGTTGCGTCATATTCCTGCCGAATCGGATTTCTATCATTTGTATGGAAAGGATAACCTTGTTTTATTTTATACTGACCGATACCCCGAACAGCCCCTGGTGATAAAGGGTGCAGGAGCTGGCGCGGACGTTACTGCTTCAGGTGTATTCGCAGATATTATTAGAGTAGCAAGATAAAATTTACCATCACCCGAAATGTGTATGTAAGTTTTACGATAAGAATTTGTACTAAACATGAAACTACATTTTATTAATAGTTTTTGTTACAACCCACTCAGTGGGTCCGGTAGTCATGTGAAGGATCGTATTACTATTCAGGCCCCGGCCACAGTAGCCAATATGGTCTGCGGTTTTGATGTATTGGGTTTTGCCGTGAATGATCCCTATGATGAAATGAGTATTTGCTTTACCGGCAAACCGGGAATAACCATTATCAATGAAGATGAGTATAACCTCCCTACTGATCCGGAACGCAATGTAGCGGGCGCTGCCTTGCTGGCCATGCTGGAAGAAACCGCCGGAGATATTGGATTTGAATTGCGGATTTGCAAACATATCAAACCCGGCAGTGGTGTGGGTTCCAGCGCTGCAAGTTCGGCCGGCGCCGTTGTAGCGGCCAATTGGTTGTTGAATAACCCATTTACAAATGAGGACCTGGTAAGGTTTGCCATGAATGGAGAAAAATTGGCCTCCGGTGTTAAACATGCAGACAATATAGCACCCTGTATCTATGGTGGCGTTACTTTGATACGTTCTATTTTTCCGCTGGATATTATTCAGTTAACAGCTCCGCCTTTGTATGTAACCATCGTACATCCCCAGATAGAAGTTCGTACCTCAGATGCCCGCGGTATTTTAAAACAACAGGTATTATTAAAAGACGCCATCAGGCAATGGGGTAATATAGCAGGCCTGGTAGCAGGGTTATTGAAAAGCGATTATGAGTTAATCGGGCGCTCACTGGAAGATGTATTGATAGAGCCCGTGAGAAGTATTTTAATTCCGGGGTTCGATAAAATAAAACAGCTGAGTAAAGAAGCCGGCGCATTAGGTGGCGGCATTTCAGGATCGGGGCCTTCTATTTTTATGTTGAGTAAAGATGAAGAAACTGCCAAAGCAGTAGAACAACAAATGCATTCGGTGTATGAACGCCTCTCTTTAGATCATCATACCTATATAACTACCATTAATCAGCAAGGAGTAAAATTAATTGTCTAATCATTATTCAAAACAATATTCACTATTGATTATTTGCCCAATACATGAATTATTATAGTCTCAATAAAACTGCCCCTACTGTAAATTTCCGGGAAGCCACCATTAAGGGACAGGCGCCTGATAAAGGATTGTATTTTCCGGAAAAAATTCCTGCAATTGACCCATCAGTTATTGAGAATATTGAAAGCTATTCAAAGGAAGAATTGGCATTCCTGATTATGCAACCATATGTTGGTGATACTATTGACCCAAAAACTTTATACAGGATTGTGGCTGAAACCATCAACTTCCCTTTTCCTTTAGTACCCATTAATGAAAATATTTTTTCACTGGAACTTTTTCATGGGCCAACCCTGGCTTTTAAAGATGTAGGCGCCAGATTTATGAGCCGGTGCCTTGGTTATTTTTCACAGCAGCAGAAAGGAAAAGTAACGGTATTGGTAGCCACTTCCGGCGATACCGGCGGAGCTGTTGCGAATGGTTTTTTAGGCGTGGAAGGAGTAGAGGTTGTCATTCTCTATCCATCCGGCAAAGTAAGTGCCGTGCAGGAATTACAACTCACTACCTGCGGCCAGAATATTACCGCCCTTGAAGTAAACGGCAGTTTTGATGATTGCCAGGCCATGGTAAAAGACGCGTTCATGGATGCTGATCTCAATCAATCATTGGCGCTTACTTCAGCTAACTCAATCAATGTAGCCAGGTGGTTGCCACAACAGTTGTATTATTTCTTCGCTTACCAGCAATGGAAAGAAAAAAATCATCCACCCGTTATTGCCGTGCCAAGTGGTAATTTTGGTAATATCTGTGCCGGATTACTGGCGCATCTAAGCGGATTGCCCGTACAACATTTTATTGCAGCCTGTAATGTGAATGATGCTGTGCCCGAATATTTGCGAAGCGGTACCTACCAACCCAAAACGGCGGTACCTACTATTTCCAATGCGATGGATGTGGGAAGCCCCAGTAATTTTATTCGTGTGATGGAACTTTTCCGGAATGAGTATGCTTCCATCAAAGAAAAGATATCAGGGTATACGGTTAGTGATGCTATCACCAAACAAACCATAGCCGAAGTGTACCAACAGGATGGATACACATTAGATCCGCATGGCGCCGTAGGGTATTATGCATTAAATCAATACCTCTCAAAACATCCCGGACAAAAAGGAATGATTTTAGAAACGGCCCACCCGGTAAAATTTCCTGAAACGGTGGAATCCATGACCGGAAAAAAAATTGAGATACCCGCTTCTGTCCAATACCTCTTTGCAAAAGAAAAACAAAGTATTCAAATGGATGCTTCATTCAGTCAACTGAAAGAATGGTTATTAAATCAATAGCCTCTATTCAGGCTAAGACAATTTCCACGGTCCTCGAATGGCTGGATTCAGTAGCGCATTGGCTTCCGCATCATTGGCAAACTGCTCATTTACCGGATCCCAGTTCAATGGCCTTCTTAGCCAATAAGCAATATTAGCCAAACAACATACGCTGCTGGTTCTATGGCCGGTTTCCACATCAGCGATGGGTTGTTTGCCAGTTTTAATGCAGTCAAGCCAGTCCTGGTAATGATTGCTGCTGTTGTATAATCGTACAGCATTCTGTTCTAATACCGCCGTTGCTATATTGGAAGGGTCACTATCTAAAAAATCCCTGCTGATATTGATGGTTCCCTTCTCTCCGGTAAAACGCACTGCAAAGCCCCTTCCAAAATCAACATGTTTCATCACAATGCCATTTTCATAAATCATGGTAAGGCCCTTTACTTCATTTCCGGAGGGAGGAATAAATTTTACAGGGCCGCTCCTGTCCATACCCAATGCCCATTGGGCAATATCAAACATATGAGCGCCCCAATCACTTAATATACCACCCCCATATTCTTTGTAATTACGCCAGTTAGGGTATACATCCTGTTCAACAGGCGGTGAAAGTTCTGTATGGTAGGGTCTCATTACAGAAGGGCCCACCCATCCATCCCAGTTTAAATAATCAGGAACGGGCATACCCGGAAGATTAAACGCAATGGCGGGATTGCCAACAGTAACCAATACCTCTTTCACCTGGCCAATATATCCGTTGCGAACCAGCTCACAGGCGGTTCTGAATTTATCCCAGGAACGTTGCATACTGCCGGTTTGAAAGACTACTTTATTTTTCTGCACCGCGTTTACCATGGCTCTTCCTTCCGCTACTGAATGCGCCATGGGCTTTTCGCAATACACATGCTTGCCGGCATTGGCAGCCATCACTGTTTGTACGGCATGCCAGTGGTCGGGTGTGGCAATTACAATGGCATCTATATCTTTTCGCTCAAGCATCTCTCTGAAATCGGCATAAGCGGTAAATCCTTTATAGGTTGTTTTTTGGCCGGCTTCTGCATAATACTGCTCAGTAATCCTTTGAAAAGCCGCCAGTTTTTGTTTATCAACATCGGCCCCTGCAATGGTCTGTGCGATATCTTTAAACGAGTGCACCAGGCTTTTTGATTGCTTGCCTGTTCCAATAAAAGCTAAATTAATACGGTCACTCGGAGGTAAATATCCTTTGCCGCCTAATACAAAACGGGGTACAATGGTAAAAGCGATAGCAGCCTGTAAACCGTTTTTTACAAATGATCTCCTGCTGGAATGTTTGGAAGCGGGGTTGGTTTTGATTTCCATATAGCATCTTAAATGAGGTAGAAATTTACAGATTTCTTTCTGAATTAAAAATTAAGGCAACTATATAGGAGATGGGACTTATTCACGAAAATACATTAATTTTGTAACCCATTTCACAAATGACTAACGTCATATTTGAGTTGGTAGAGTGGTTTATTACAGCAGCCTCAGAAACTGCCGAGGTTTCAAAGCCTCCATGGGTTCGAATCCCGTCCTCACCGCAAGAAGCCCTTACACTTATCAAAGCGATAAGTGTAAGGGCTTCCCCGGTATTAGTGGTTAATGTATGGTTACTTACCTGTTAAAGTATCGTAAGTCAATCTTTTGCTATCAGCACCTTTAACTGCTGTTTCAAACTTCTCTACGCCCGTATCCTGTCTGTTATTATAACGATATTCAAACTCTGTGGCGTAACGTTGTAAGTGTTGAGGTGAAACATAGTGATAGATACCAATGATCCCCCGTTTAAACGTACTCCAAAAGTTCTCCATATTGTTAGTAGTAAAGCATCCGCTTGAGTATTGTCCTTCGCTGTGGTTTATTGAAACATGGAAGAAATCAGCATCTAATGATAAATGATATTGCCTTGCCTCATCTGTTACCATAATGCTTCCTTTATCAATCCATTTTTGAACTACCGGAAGTATAGTAGCTATTTCAGTATTGGGTATAACTAACGTTTTTACCTTACCAGTAATGCTACGAGCACCAAACACAATAGACTTTCCTTTGCCGCCCTGCGTATTCTTATGCTTCTTATCTGCGTGTCGATTTTTGTTCAATCCACCGACAAGCGTTTCATCAATCTGCACAACGTCACCAAAACTTTCAGAAGCACTATCTGTCAGCATAGCACGGATACGATGATTAAGAAACCAAGCTGTTTTTTGGGTTACACCTAATTGCTCTGCAAGCTGTAAGGAACTAACACCTTTCTTTGAAGTCGATATTAAATACATAGCACCAAACCAAATCCTCAAACTAACTTTAGTATTCTCGAATATTGTTCCGCTAATTACAGTAAACTTCTTACCACACAGTTTTTCTCCGCATTTAAAGCCTCTGTTTGTCCGGTATATCTTACCAGCATTACCACAATGAGGACAGGCAATGTGCCCACCCCAGCGTTGGTTCTCATACCAATCTTTACAAATTTGTTCATCCTTAAAGAAGTCTAATAGTTGCTGTAAATTCTTGAATTGACTTTCCATTTTCGTTAGTTGTTTAACAAAGATAATACCTGTCCCACTATCTACCAAATTATTTTGCTGTAAATTTCCATCAAAATGCTTGGTTTTACAGTTAAAATGCCATATTTTTGCTGTAAATCTACATCAATGAATTATAATACGTTTAATATCAATAAGTTATTGGAGGGTATCGTGACCGGAAGCGGAACGAACTTAGATCTTAATAAATTATTTGAAGATAAACTGGTAGAATATAATATAAGTAAAAGAAAGGCAAGCGATCTTTTGAATATTGATTTAAGAACGCTTGATGATACCCTCGCTGGCAATGCCAAACAACCAAGCATTATTAACATTATCAAGATTGCACACTTTTTAGAAATAACCGATTTGTACCAAGCTATTTCTGCAATATTAAAAAATCAGGAAAGTGAAAATATAGGTTCAATTGAAAGAGCAAGCGATGCTTCATTTATTGCCAAAAATTTTGATATAAAAAAACTAACTCAAGTCGGTTTCTTTAAACCAAAAGACGAACCAAAAAAATTGATAAATCGTGTATTAACCTTCTTCGGATATTCCAGTGTTTTTGAATTTGAAAGGGCTGTAAACGTGCCATTGTACAGTAGAACAAAGCGGGGATATTCAGACAAGATGAAAGATTTTTGGGTAAAATCAGCAATTCAATGCTTCAAGGATATTAACAACCCAAATGAATACAATAGGGAGGCATTAAAGGATATCATTACTAAAATAAAACCTTATTGTCAAGATGTTGAATTAGGATTGGTTACTGTTTGTAAAGCACTTTATAATGTTGGTGTAACTGTAATATTTCAATCACACTTGACATTAACGCAAGTTAGGGGTGGTACGTTTGTCATTAATTCAAAGCCATGTATTGTATTGACGGACTTAAACAAAAAATATACTACAATCTGGGAAACATTGCTACATGAATTACATCATGTTTTATATGACCTTGAGGCAATCGAAGCAAAAGGTTATCATCTGACTGGTGATCCTGATTTACTATTAATTGAAGATAAATCGGAAGATTTTTCAAGAGAATATTTTTGCGGGAGAGATGACTATGAGTATATAAAGCCACACATCCATACACATTTTTTGGTTGAAAGGTTTGCTAAAGAATTGGAAGTACATCCATCCTTTGTTTATTCATCTTTCAGACAGTTTGAACAATTATTGAATAATAGAAATTACTATGCCCACTTTAAAGAGTATTTTCCCCCTTATCAAACTGCATTGCAAAAGTTAAATCCTATTACCTGGAAAGAGAATAGCCTTGCGGAAATAGCAGAAAACATAAAATCCATTTTTGACTTAAATGATATAAAAAATGAAAAATCCAAAATTAAACAAGGCGAAAAAAATACTATCTAAGGAAGATTTAGAACGACTGGAATTGCTTGAGAAGGCAAGGCAAAAGAAAGGAAAACAATTACGTGTTGACCTTGAAAAAGGCGACTTAGCTGAAGTTGATGAATTAAGGCAGTTGCTTGGTAAGAAATCCGAAAATCCAGAAGAAAAGTATCAAATATACTATACTGGGATTACTAATCTATTAAAGAAATACTTGCCAAAAGGGAAAGAATTTAAAGAAGGAAGAGGCTTGATCTATGATGAGAAAAATGTTTTTCTAAATAGGGGCAAAAAGAAATCGGATAATCCCAATGGTATTCGCAAAAGTGATGGTAGAATGACGTATCAAGCAAAAATGAATGAGATGTTGGACGTAGTTTCAAAATGGGTTTCTACTTCTCAAAATTCAACTGATATATATTTACAACTTTACGAATTGAATGAGAAGCACGGGTACGGTCATGAGAACTATGATAAAACCTCAAAAAATAGTACACATCAAAAAAAGTTGTAAAAAAAGGACAGCTAAAGCCGTCCTTAATGTTGTTAGATGGAAATAACGGCATCAATGTATGTGCTGTGAGCCTTGTAGGGTTGTCCCTCTCATTAGGGGACTTGCTACGAGGATTTCCTCGTTAGAAAGATACGAAATAATTACTAACTTTACGAGTATGGCAAAAGCTATAAAAAAGAAGGGAAAAAAGAGGGCTACTAAGTACGAAAAGCCATTAACCTTTAATGGCTCATTCGAGGACATGATAGCCATATCCATTACAGGAGCAGGCGTTAAGAAGAAAGAGCAGCCCAAAAAGAAGTAAACAAAAAATTTATATATGGAAGAAGTAGCAAATAGACTAAAGGCAATCGAGGATAAGTTATCCCGGATGCATCATATAATTCTCGAACTTGGGACTAATACTGCACTAAATTTTGGGAGATTAGAAAAACTAATTGACGAGAAGTTAGAAAAATTAAAAACTGAAATTAAAGAGGGTAAATAACCCTCTTTTTTTATTTAGATTTGTCCCATCTGGTATATAGTTGCCAAAATTAATAAGATTATTAGTAACTTTCGTTTGATTGTAAAGCCTATAATTTATTCACATATGAATGTAAGGACTATTTTTCTACTAAGTTTTCTATTGTTTCTGTTTGTTTCAACTACGAGTAATACTATTGCACAACAAAAAACATACTGTAACCCTATCAATATAGATTATGGGTTTTGTCCGATACCCAATTTTGTAGAACAAGGTAAACACCGGGCTACAGCCGATCCTGTGATTACGGTATTCAAAGGAAATTATTATTTATTTTCTACCAATCAATGGGGTTATTGGTGGAGCGCGGATATGGTTAAATGGAATTTTGTACCGAGAAAGTTTCTAAAACCCTGGCATAAAGTGTATGATGAATTGTGTGCCCCGGCTACCCTGGTTTTAGGAGATACCTTATTGGTAATCGGCTCAACGCACGACAAGGATTTTCCTTTATGGATGAGTACGAATCCGCAAAAAGATGAATGGAAAGAAGCTGTTGATTCATTTCAGGTTGGGGCATGGGATCCCGGATTTTTTGTGGATGATGATAATAGAGTGTATCTCTATTGGGGCTCGAGTAATTTTTACCCTTTGTATGGACAGGAGATTGATCGTAAAACCTTACAACCCATCGGAGAAAAAAAAGAACTCATCCGCCTGCATGATGAGGTACATGGCTGGGAAAGATTTGGAGAGCATAACGATAATACTTTTCTGAAACCATTTATGGAGGGAGCCTGGGTAAATAAGCATAACAAAAAATATTACCTGCAATATGGTGCGCCGGGTACTGAGTTCAGTGGATATGGGGATGGTGTGTATGTGGCAGAAAAACCCATGGGGCCATTTATGTATCAATCGCATAACCCTTTCTCATTTAAACCTGGCGGGTTTGCTAAAGGCGCCGGACATGGGGCAACCTACCAGGATCCGTTCAAACAATGGTGGCATGTTTCTACGATGGTTGTTGCGGTAAAAAATAATTTTGAACGTAGAATTGGTATCTGGCCCACGCAATTTGATAAGGATGATATTCTGTATACGAATACTGCTTATGGAGATTATCCGCATTACCTGCCCAATGCCAAAGCCAATCATGATGCATCACAGTTTACTGGCTGGATGTTATTGAATTACCAGAAACCGGTACAAGTATCATCAACCATAGGTGCTTTCTCAGCCAATTTATCGGTTGATGAAGACATTAAAACCTATTGGAGCGCTGCTACAGGAAATAAAGGCGAATGGATACAAACCGATCTGGGTAAGCTATCCACCATTCATGCCGTGCAGATCAATTATGCCGACCATGATGCTACTTTGATGGGTAAGCAAACAGCTATTTTTCATCAATACAAATTATTTAGTTCCAATGATGGCGTGAATTGGAAAATGTTGATTGATAAAAGCGATAACCAAACTGATATACCTCATGAGTATCTTGAATTGACCACTCCTGTAAAGGCACGATACCTGAAACTGGAGAATATACACATGCCAACAGGTAAGTTTGCCATCAGTGGGTTTCGTGTGTTTGGAAAAGGTATTGGCACAGTGCCGGATACCGTTCAGCATTTTGTGGTACTCAGGGGCGATAATGAAAGACGTAACAGTTGGTTGAAATGGCAGGTAAATGCCGCGGCCACAGGTTATATGATTTATACAGGCATCGCTCCGGATAAATTATACACCAGTATCATGGTGTATGGAACAAATGAATATTATTTCTCAGCCATGGAAAAAAACCGGCCTTATTATTTTCAGATAGAAGCTTTTAATGAGAATGGGATTGGTAAACGAACCGTTATCATAAAAACTGAATAATCTAAATGCTCCGCCATTATCGGGGGCCTGAATGGATCAGTTCTTCTATGAAAGATCGGTGGGGTACAGGGTTTTCCTGGGAGAATATGGCATTGTTCGATTTTCAGGGCAATACCCTTCCTGCCATGGCGTTCATGCATTTTCCTTATCGTTTCTCAAGAATTTTAAATAAAAACTTCTTTTCCTTCATGTAATTTAGTAGTAACATAAAAAATATAAATCTACTCTAATGGAAAATAACATCAATCAACAGACAGTGTTGAACGAAAAAATCCTGAAAATCACCATGAGAATTAAGGATCAATATCCCGCATTGTCAAAATATTTAGAAGAGCTACCCATAACCATCCCTAACGAAAGTAAACCGGAAATAACGATTGACAATTTAAAAACTTATTTTGATTCACTGGAGACTATGTTAAATCAATACCTGTTAGAACATCCGGAAGATAGCATAAAAGAAAACTGAGTCAACCCAGTTGGAGGTCGGGAAGTCATTAATCATACAGGATGAAAATAATTAAATGATTTTATAGCTCAATTTTGGCCCCCATGATTCTCAAAAATTCCCTGATAAAACTTGGATGAGCCGGCCATGCCGGAGAGGTAACAAGGTTGCCGTCTACAAATGCGGCATCTACCGGAATAGCCTGGAATTCTCCACCTGCTAATGTTACCTCTGGACCAACTGCCGGATAAGCTGTTAACTTTCTCCCTTTTACAACACCGGCAGTAGTTAATAGCTGAATACCGTGACAGATGGCTGCAACAGGTTTATTCGTTGTAAAAAAATGTTTTACTATTTCAATCACTTTTTCGTTTAGTCTTAGGTATTCCGGCGCTCTTCCCCCGGCAATCACTAAGCCATCGTAATCGCTTACGAATACTTCACTAAAGCTGTAATTCAATGTAAAATTATGCCCTGGTTTTTCAGAATAGGTTTGGTCGCCTTCAAAATCATGAATGGCTGTTTTAATAGTTTCCCCCTTTTTTTTGTTAGGACAAACAGCATGAACAATATAACCTACCATTTCAAGCATCTGAAAAGGAACCATTGTTTCATAGTCTTCTGTAAAATCGCCCGTCAGGAATAATATCTTTTTCATTGCTTTGTTTTTAGATGTAGGAATGATTGCCTTAATGGCCGCTAACGATTCAAATTACGCAACTATTTCCGTGAATGCATATTAATTATTTGATCAGGCTGTTCTATTATTGTATGTATTTCGCTTTCATTAAACCTGCCGGTTAAATTCAGGTTTCGGGTTAGTTATCTGCTTGCCCACATAACCCCTGGGATCACGCCTCCCATTTTATTTATTAGCTGATGCAATGTTTAATGCACCAGGGTAACCCTTAGTTAAATTCGTATTTTTCTTCCCAAATTAGAATTAATTAAACGACTGATAAACAGGTATTTACGTTGCAAATTATGCGTAACAGGCGCTCCCAAAAGCCGGGTCACAGAAAAATCAAAAAATAGGGCAAATGCCGGTAACTTTGAAAGTGGCTGATTTTATTGAAAAATTACCGTACGCCAATGGGAAGATCCGTTGGGTATTCAAATCTTATAAAATCTAAGTACATCAAACGACTTTATACAAGTATATTCAAAAACAGTAAATCAGGTTCAATTTATTTATTGATTGGTTTTGTATGTATTATGGGCTGTAATAATCAACCAGGTGATTCTGGTCCTAAATACAGTGATTCCGCGCTAACCAAAACGGTTCCGGTTTATCGCTTCGCGGTACACCCACTTCATAATCCTGCTAAGTTGATACAAGCCTATCAGCCACTTATTGATTATCTGAATGATAGGATTAACGGAGTTGAGTTTGAGCTGGAGGCATCAAGGGATTATTCCAATTTTGAACAAAAGTATAAGAATCGAAAGCTCGAGTTTTTACTTCCCAATCCATGGCAAACAATTAAGGCAATCAAATCTGGTTATATTGTTATCGCTAAAGCCGGGTATCCGGAAGATTTTAAAGGAGTAATCATTGTTAGAAATGATGCGGGCATCCGCAACCCATCCGACCTTATCGGAAAAGCGGTCAGCTATCCTTCACCCACGGCACTGGCAGCCTGTGTGATGATTCAATACTACTTATTTAAACAGGGGATTGATATAAACAGGGATATCAACAATATTTATGTAGGATCACAAGAGTCTTCTATAATGAATGTTTATTTAAAAAAAACGATTGCAGGAGGAACCTGGCCACCACCCTGGAGGCTATTTCAAAAAGATCACCCAAAGGAAGCGGCTGAACTGAAAGTGATTTGGGAAACAGAGTGGCTCATCAATAATTCAGTAATGGTACGTGATGATATACCGGTTGAAATTCGAAACCAGGTTCAAAAATGCCTGGCGGAGCTGCATGAATCGAAACAAGGAAAACTTGTTCTGGCAGGAATGGAAACGGCCCGTTTTATACGCGCCAGGAACGAAGACTACAATATGGTAAAAGCGTTCACTGAAAAATTTGAAAAGGAAGTTCGAAAAATAGATCTGTATGATTTGGCTAAATAAATATTTTATTTTCGGTACTCTCCGGGGCCGGTTGATGTTAAGTGTGGCCATTATACATGCTGTAATGATGACAGCATTCATTATCGATCTTACTTTTCGGCAAAAATCTATGCTACTGGCCAGACAGGAAGAAATGGCCATTACCTATTGCCAGACGCTATCAACAAGCGCCTCGGTATGGCTTGCCGCAAACGATGTTTCTGGTCTTCAGGAGTTGATAGTTTCTCAGCGGCGGAACACGGAAATTATTTATTCAATGATTGTAGATAAAAGGGGCTATGTTCTGGCACATACCAGCAAAACAAATATTGGGAAATTTACTAATGACTTGCCTGGTCAGGCAAAGTTGACGATTATAAGCGAATCTCCGGAATTAATTGATATTGCTGTTCCTGTAATGCTTGCAGGCAGACATTTAGGTTGGGCGCGTATTGGTTTGGGTCAACAACTGGCCAATAAAAAGCTCACTGAGGTTATATATTCAGGCATATTCTATGTGATTGCTTCGATTTTAATTGGAGCTTTTGTGGCTTGGTTTATGGGGAGAAATATTAGTAATCGGCTTTATGTAATACAGAATACCATCAAAAAAGTTTCTGCAGGAAATTCCGGGGCACGTTCACATTTACCAGGCAATGACGAAGCATCTGTTCTGGCACAAGAGTTTAATATAATGCTTGATACACTTTCAAGAACAGAAAAAGAACTTCAGGAACATTTGAAAGATCTTAAAGATTATAAGTTTGCATTAGACGAATCTTCAATAACCGCGATAGCCGATGAAAAGGGGGTGATACAAACAGTTAATGGTAATTTTTGCAAAATATCGAAATATAGTAAAGATGAATTGATAGACAATTTCCATAAGCTTATCAACTCGAATTACTATTCAAAAGAATTTGGAGCAGATTTTTGGAATACAATATCGTCTGGAAAAGTATGGAAGGGAGAGCTTGTAAATACCGCTAAAGATGGGCAATATTATTGGGTATATGCCAACATTATTCCCTTTTTAGACGCTCAAAAAAAACCATTTCAATACCTTATCATATGTTTCGATATTACTGAAAAGAAAATAAGTGAAGAAAAATTTCGTGAAAAGTCAACTCAGTTGGAGATGCTGGGCAATAATTTGCATGATACTATCATGTACCAAATGATTCGTGAACCCGATGGGAAAATATATTTTGTTTATCTAAGTAAAAGTACAGAAAGTCTTATAGGAAAAACATCCGATGAAATTATTCAAAATTCCGCCGCCCGCTTAGATATTATTTATGAAGAAGACAAAAAAATAGTAGTAGCCGCTGAAGAGATATCTTTCCGTAATATGTCTGAATTTAACCTTGAGGTTCGCATCAGGCATTCATCAGGAAACTTAAAATGGGTACATATTCGTTCAGTTCCCCGTAAGTTGGTGGGAGGAAGAGTTATCTGGGATGGTATTTATACTGATATTACTGCCCGTAAAGAATCGGAAGAATCTATTCGTGAAAGCGAAGCGATGCTAAAAACCGTTTTTGATAATTCCCCGGTTGGGATAGCGATTTTCGATAAAAAAGCATTTTTGAAGAAAGCGAATAGGAAAATAAATGAAATATTTGGATTGCAGGCGGAATCTCTTATTGGTTCATACAATTTTAAAGATGATCCCAGCTTTCAATCTGGTGATATTTTGGAAAAATTTAATAGTGGGATTGACGTTTATCATGAAATTAAATTCAATTTCAACGAAGTTAAATACGGGTCAACGAAGACAGATTTTGCCTATTTGGATATAATTGTTACACCTATTTCAGACACTTTGTCTAAAAACATTGGTTATATAATTCAGGTAAATGACATTACCGACAAAAAACTTATTGAGCAGAAAATCGTAAAGGCAATTATACAAACACAGGAAAGTGAGCGTAAAGAAATTGGAGGCGAACTACATGATAATGTGTGCCAGATTCTTGTAGCGGTAACTATGAACCTGGGCATACTTCGTAAATCATTGCCCTCATCAGCTACGCCGGTGTTTAATGAAACTAAACAGTTTGTGAACATGGCTTTGGAAGACATTAGAAATATGTCTCATCGTATTGCCCCGGTTTTTTTTAAAGACATGAAAATTGAAGAAGCTTTCAGTAGATTATTATATACATTTCATTTTGATGAAGAAGTAAAAATTTTACTTCATATTGATGTTGATGCTAAAAAGCATCGCTTAAATCCTGAGCTTCAATTAAACTTATACAGAATTTTGCAGGAACAGTTAAGGAATATTCAAAAATATTCAGAAGCAAAATACATTAGTATTAATGTGAGTATAGAACATCCTACGCTTAAAATGGTTATTACAGATAATGGAATTGGCTTTGATAGTCATAAAAATATGGAAGGAATTGGCATGGCAAATATGAAAAGGAGGACCGAAATGTTTTTTGGCAAATTCGAAATAGTTTCATCACCCGGCAATGGGTGTGTACTAAAAATAGAATTCCCTATTTAAGCGCTGTAAAACCCGGATACTGGCAGCCGCCTGTTCAGGTTGATTAAAATTTCGCTTTATTTCCCAATGAAAGATATTTTTTTCTGAGAAAAAGCATATATTTATGAATAGGAACATTTTATTAAAAAAATCCCCTTATAATGAAAAACATACTACTTCTTACTTGCTTTGTTGTAGCTACCCTGGCTCTTAATGCCCAGTCTGTTACCGTTAGTGCATCTGAGCCGGATGCGAAAATTATTGTTGATGGCCAAAATTTGGGTACCGGTACTTTAAAAATTAAAGTACCCAAAGGTGAGTGTGTGAATGTAAAAATTCAGAAAGTTGGGTTTCTGAAATATGAACAGATTTATTGTAATAAAAAAGGAGGAACCCCCCCGCCAAAGCAGCAGTATTTTGAATTGAAAAGAGATGATGCGGAAGAAGCTTCTATCAAAACCGACCAGGCAAATGTTGACTTTTCTGTTGAAGTCAATAAAAAGTATGACGTTTCAGAAACATGGAAATTAACCACCCAGATTGTTACCGACTACTTTGACGCAATTGAAGTTTCTGATAAAGAAACCTCTTATTTGAGAACGGCATGGAGTGTTCAGTCTTTTCAACAAAATACAATAAGAACAAGATTGATCATTAAATTGGGTGACTCTAACCCACTTACCTTTAAGGTAAAATTAGTGAGTGAATACTCAGGAACATCAGGATCGAGTGTAAAGGCTGATGAGCAGTTTCGTGAGTGGGACAGGATACTAAGAAAATATCAGAATATTATCAGTGATTTTTCAACAAGATTGGGTATGAAGTAAATTTAATGGCGTTCATTCATACAACCGTAAAAAATCACCTTATTTCCTGATTTGTCTTAATCAGGAAATAAGGTGATTTTATATTGCAAATACAGTATAACGGCTTATGTCATTTATGGCAATTCCATACGGTTAACCGGTTAGACAACCAGGCCCCCCAAAAAGAGAAGGCGCCGGAAAAATCGGCGCCTTCGCGATAAAATGGTGGTACTGGAGAGGCTACTATATTTTTCTTTAGTCAAATCTATAGTTCTATGAGAATTATTTATTTGGAAATGATCATATCTTTTAATGACCAGAGAATGGCAAGCACATCTTTTTTAGATTCATCATCAGCTTTATGTTTATCCAGTACCCTCAAAATGTCATCAACAACATGCATGTATTCAGTTGGGCTAATATTCATTCCTTTATGCGTGGTAGGCATGTCTCTGCCAGAGTAGGTTACAGGGCCACCACTTCCGGCACTAAAAAAATCAATAGTATGTTGCTTAATTGCTGCTAATCTTTCCGGCTGCTCTTTGTAGGGCAAAAACCTTGCACTGATTGCAGGATTGTTCATATGTGCCTCAACAACATCGTCAACAAGAGTTGTGATACCTGAAGTACCACCAAGCCGGTCAAAAAGAATTTTAGTCATAATGATTATTTAAAAGTAAGGGTTAATAAGATATGGTATCAAATAAATAGGTGTGTTGGCCAAAGCTACACACAGATAAATTTGAAGACTGCAACATTTAGTTCAAATGCAGGTAATTTTGGTTCAAATCAGCTAAATAGCTAAACCTATTGTAATTGTTACCCTACTTTAGCGGGTAAATAATCAGAAGGTAAATGGCCATATCTTTTTTGAAAACATTTAGAAAAATAGGACGGGCTGCTAAAGCCTGTTTCAAAGGCAATTTCTGAAATGTTACCTGCCTTTTTATTCAATAAGGTTAAAGCCTCATTTAAACGGTATTCCTTAATAAAAGTATTGGGGGATTTACCGGTGAGTAAGATCATTTTACGATATAATTGAGATTTGCTGCACCCCATAGGTTTGCTAAAATCATCCACTTTTAAATTTGTATTACTCCAGTTAGATTCTGTATAATCCATTAAAAGGGTTAAAAATTTTTCATCTGTTTGCGTAAGAGAAAATGTGCTTTCGCCTTCATTTAAAGGAACTGAATTTTCGCTATTATATAATTCTTTAACTTCTGATGAAATTATAATTTCGCCTTTAATAATCTTACACATCTGCTCAGCTAATTTTATCGTGTCCTCAAAGATTGATTTCTTTTCAGTTACTGGCACCCCGGCGCTCAACCCTATTTTTAAAAGGATTTTATCATTATTTGTATCATTCCTGAATTCTTTTAATAACGATTGTATATCAAAAGCGGCATGCACAGCATTTGAGACCGATTTAAAAGAAACTAAAAAATGGTTTTCGCTTTGTTTAACGAGTTTACTCTCATAAACATTCAGTAGTTTAAGAACGGTATGAGTGCAATTATGTAATGAAGATTTAAATTGAGCAGTCCGGTTTTGTTTCAGTGATAATGGTTGTAAGGTAATAACCATTATTGTTCTAAAAGCAGGGTCATTAATAATATTTAATACTGTGTTTTTTGCTTTTTTAGGGTTTTCAATTCTGCCTAAAAATGATTCAACTATGCTGGCGTCTACTTCTATTATGCTGTTCGGTACCTGGCCATGAGCCTTGTTATGCATTTTTAAAATGGCTTTCTTGTCAGGCGCTTCAATTAAACAGAACGCGGTTTTCCTTTTGTTATCAAACCAATATGTTAATCCCCTGCAACCATGTTGATCCTGTATTTTTAAATCCTCCTGGTGTAATTGTGCCACGTTTTCTGCTGTAACGGTTTCAGAAACATCGTGGCGGTCCATATAAATTGGCATCGATTATTTTTTTAAATATTTTACGCTAATGTCTTTTTTGGTAACGCCCGTTCTTTAAGAGTCACCGGCCTGTACTCTCTATCGCATACTATACGGATAGCATTGTTATGGCAATTTTTTTCAATCGTTAATTTCTGGAATAATAAATATAAGATGTTTTAATGTAAACGGAACAGGAAAAACCTTCCTGGTAGCATTTGCCCCAAAAACCGGGAAAGATATTTTGAAATAGTAACTGTGTAATGCGTAACGCTACACCATACTATTTATGATGTGGGTGAAATACGAAAATATTGCAGTCAAAAAATTTACCATTTCTTCCCAACATTCAAATAAGTGAGATAGAAGGCAGATTTTACAATAGAATTATACAGCATAATAAACCCAGACCCTTTGATATTTAATTATCTATAGTAATTATTTACGGCATACTCGAATTGTTCAATAAATAACTGCTTATATAAGGCAATATTATTCTGCTCATAAAAAAGAATCATCGCTTTTTTATAGTCTATCGGCTTTACACTCCGGTAGGATAAAGGGCAATAGCCATTTTCAATCAGCAAACCATTGCCGGTGATCCGACCGGTTCTTTTATTACCGTCCTCAAATGGCTGGATATAAGAGATCAGGAGAACAGCTAGTAGCGCTTTTTCAAAAACATTCTTCCGTTTATTGATTAATTCACACGATAGTGTTGGGGTAAGTTGAAGTCGTATTTATCGCCCATTGTTTTTTTTTGAGGTACTATTCTGGAAATCAGCTATTTTGTTTAGTAAGATACAATTTAACCATATTACCTCAGATATTATTCTAAGAATTTGAAATGGCCTTTAATTAATGGCGGCTGATTTTGAAGAACAAAGATGGCTAAATCCAAATTTAAAACGGCCCGTTTTTCATGCCATTCTTGCCTACTATCCAGGTGAAGAAATTACAGATGAAAAAATGATCCAAATAGCAAAAGAATATCTGGAACAATTGGGTTTCAAAAATACCCAGTATGCCATAGTTAAACACAGCGACCGGAAACATCCCCATGTACATGTAGTTGCCAACCGGGTAGATAATGAGGGTAAGACCGTCAAAGACAACTGGCTGGGACTAAGAGGAAAAAAGGTTGCCCAACAGTTAACCTTGAAACACAAACTAATAGTGGCGCAAAAGAAAAATCTGGCACTAACGCACCTGGAAAGAATGAACGAATATGAAGCCAACCGGTATAAGATTTACCAGGCGATTTTGGACTATTTACCCAAAGCCAAAAATCTGGCCGACCTGGAGCAAAAATTACAAAGGCAAGGCATTGAAACGCTATACAAATACAAGGGTCAGACAGAGGAGTTACAGGGAGTGAGTTTTAAGATCGGAAAATTCAAGTATAAGGGCAGTGAAATAGACCGGCAGTTTTCCATTAAAAATTTGGAAAAAACAATCGGGCAAAACCTGGCGATGAAACAGGAGAACAGACAAAGTTTACAGTTAAGAGAAAGACAGCAAAAAACGATCAGTGCCATGTTAGAGATGAAACATTCCCGGCGGCCCACTATACTTGAGGAACTGATGCGCCCCGAACAGACCAATAATTATCCCCCTCATGAATTATTGCAGAAGAAGCGAAAACAGAAAAGACATCATTTATAACCAGTAATACATTTTATATATGAGCGAACAATTATTACAGGCTATGGTCGAGAAACTGGAGGCCATAGAGTTACTGTTAAAAGTTACCGATACAGATAAAGAGAAGGAAAACGCGGGTGCCGAAATAAAACAGGAACTGGAATTTTTGCGAAAGGAAATCAAAAATCTTCCCTCACAACTTTTGTTAGGAACAGTTAAGTTGAGTGAACTTTCTTTTAACGTAAATCGCTTAAACGAACAGTTGCAAAAACCTGTCAGCAGCCGGATTGAACATAAACATGAATTGCATAAAGGCTTTTTTATTTCAATAGGATTGTTCCTGCTATCTCTTTTTATGGCCTGGGGATGGGTCAATACTTACCAGTCTAAGCAACAGTATGAGGCCAATGATATGAAATATCGTTCTCTTAAGATCGGGGGCAATGAATGGCTGTTAAGATATTGTAACCTTACAGACAGCCTTTACCAAAAGGATGGGGTTGGATTCAGGAACAGTGTTGAACAGGAAGAACGGCGTTTGATTGAGCGGGCGGAATTGATTCGCCTTGCTGGTGAAAAGGAAAGAGAAGCCAAGACCCTGAAAGGTCGGGCTGGCCGATAAATTAATTATATCTAATGACCAAATAATGTTCGCCCATTTAGACACAGGTCATAATTGAAATATTCTTTTTTATTATCACTGTAGCCATTATGCTGGGTTGCTACGAAAGGTTGACAAACTATATAACGGCCCTTGTTTTTGAGATTTCTGTCAATGTGTCCATCTTCCGGTATAGATAAGAAGGTGTCGTAGAAATATTGGTTGATTTTATACAGCATAGTGCCTGCAAAGTCAGTTACGGTTTGATCATTACCTATTTTGCCATGAGATATTCCCCCTAAGTATAGATCATACAGAAGTGGTTCCTGTTCCAGAAAGTAAGACATGGCTCCGGGTGCAGTAAATTTCACATCATCTTCTGCAACGAGGATACTTGGTAGATTATTTTCTTTTGCGTATAAAACTATTTGTTTATGTGCCTTAGCAACACCCCGAAAAGGTATTTCCTCGTCAAGTATACCCGGCCATACCCTAAAATTAGTAATTTTCTGTGTTGCAAGTTCATTTTGAAGTAGTTGCCATCTGTCGTTTCTATGAAGTAAATGGATAATATGTAGCATCATTTATGTTAAATTCTCAATTTGCAATTCGCGTTTTGCAAATTGAGTTATGTAATGTATATTTGACTTATGAGAAAGCATAATGGGATGCGCCCCCAAGACATAGTAATATTACTAAAAATCATCGCTTTGGACAATAAGCCATGGCAGAACAAGGATTTGGCCCAATCGCTGTATATCAGTGGCTCGGAAATTTCGGAAGCATTACACCGCAATGAACTCGCAGGTTTGATTGATTATAAGAAGAAAAGAGTTAACCGCCAATCGTTAATGGAATTTTTGGAACACGGTCTACATTACGTTTTTCCGCAATATCCCGGAACTATGGTAACTGGAATGCCAACAGCCCACTGCCATCCCTTTATGCAGCAATATTTTAATGCCGAGTTACAATATGTGTGGCCAGACTCAGAATGGGGGAAAGTGAGAGGCTTAACTATTGAGCCTTTATATTCAGGACAGGTAAAAGCAGCGAGGGAAGATGCAGAATTATACAAGATGCTTGCATTACTTGATGTCATCCGGGTTGGTAGATTAAGAGAAGTACATATTGCTATTGAAGAACTTCATAAAATTATAAGATATGAGCCACAAGCAGAATTTAAATAGGATCAAAGGTGTTTATAAAGCCCTTGGACCTATGCAAAAAAAAGTAGTTTTCGTTGGAGGAGCCACTATTTCTTTATACATGGATAAGATTTCAGAGGAAGTAAGGCCCACAGATGATGTAGATATTCTTGTAGAAGTAGTTACTTATGCAAAGCTTGCAGAGGTAGAGGAGCAATTGCGGAGCATGGGGTTTCAAAATGATATATATGCAAAGCATGCACACAGGTATATTATCCAAGGAATCGTAGTTGACCTGATGCCTACAGGAAAAAATGTAACAGGTGTATCGAATATTTGGTATGCTGATGGGTATAACAACGCTATTGATTTTGCAGTAGATGAATGGACTACAGTCAAAATTTTTAGTGCTCCTTATTTTATTGCCACAAAATTAGAAGCCTTTAAAAGTCCTGCAAGAAAGTATAACAATGATGGCAGAAATAGTAGAGATTTTGAGGATATCATTTTTGTCCTGGAAAACAGAAGAGCGATTTGGGGTGATTTTGAAAATGCAGATCTGCCGCTAAAAGATTATCTGAAAAATGAATTTAAAAGACTGATGGCAATCCCCTATTTTGAAGAGTGGTTAGATGGACATGCAGGTTTGGGATCACCGCCGTTGAGTTATATGATATTGCGAAAACTAAAAGAATTTGTGGGGTAGAAAGGCAATTGTAGAAACTTAATCATGATTCATTTTTTTTGCTATTGAATAAAAAATACTTGCTATCCATCCCGGTGCCAGTTTCGCATCTTTTAAGATAGTTTCGGATCCTTCTTTTTTTAATACTTCCGTCAACCGTTTGATCACAGCATCATTAACTGCCGGCTTGCCCATTTCAAGTAATGCCTGAATAGCAAGAAAAGTTAGTTGCCCTTTGGCCGCCAGTTTCTTTGGCGGAACACGTTTAAAAGTAATTGTTCCGTTGCCCACTTTAATTTTACGTGGACTGCCATCCGTTAGGTAAGTTACTTTCATCGGAACCTGTGTGGAAAGCCCCAATTTATTAAGTGCACTCGCACCTGTCGGCTTGATCTTTACTTTCTCTTTTTCAGCTATTGCTTCTGCTACTGTTTCCAGGGAAGGGTATAGTGTACCCAGTTCCGGGTCTTGTTTGGGATAGAGATAAATCCCCTTTCCCAGTCTTTCCAGTTCCTTAGCCTTTGCCAATCTTGAGAAAGCCATGTTCACTGCTTCAGCACTTCCTATATGCATAAAATCATTTGAAAAAAACAACTTACCTGGTTTTTGCCGATGAATAGCTGTAATTAGCTGATTACCAATAGATTTTGATTTTATATTTTCCATTACTGTTATGTTTTTAGACAAATACATAACAAAAATAAGAAAAATTCAACACAAACCTGTTATGTTTTTGAGCAGAAACATAACTAAAATCAAGCAAAACCAACATGAAAAATGCCACTTTTGTAGTATTTATAGACCTAAAATGGCCTGTTTAGGTGTTCATATTAAGATACCTGCTGCTGGAGTTCTTGTGTCATTTTATGAATTTTTATTTGAAGCTCTTTCATATTGTTACTGATTTTCCGAGTAGTAACCTTTGCGTATATCTGCGTTGTACGGATGCTTTTATGTCCTAACATTTGGCTGACCGTTTCAATCGGTACATCATTCTCTAAAGTTACTGCCGTAGCAAAAGTATGGCGGGCAACATGCGTTGTCAGGTATTTGTTGATCTTGCAAATAGTCGCTATTTCTTTGAGATATCCGTTGTAGCGTTGATTGGAGTTTACTGGTAGCAAACAATTTTTAGTTTGACAGTAGTAATCATTTTTATAACGCTCTATTATTTCTAATGGAATGGATAATAACGGTACTTCGCGATAAAATGGTGTGGTCCCGGCGAGAATCGAACTCACATCTAAAGTTTAGGAAACTTCTATTCTATCCATTGAACTACGGGACCGGGGGAAGAGAGTTAGGGGTTAGGTTGTTTATTATCAACTCCTAACCCCTAGCTAACCTGCCGGGTTGCAAAAATAATAGATTCTGCCATTCCGCCTTCATTACTTTGCTTTAATCGGGTATTTCGGTTTTCTTCTGTACTTTACAACTATCAATCAAGCCATATGAAAATAGCCCGTCACTTTTTTTTATTGTTGATTACGTTAGGTTGCTATTCAACTTTAATTGCTCAGTCACATCCGGCTAAGCCAAAAGCCCTTCTGAACCATGTAGCCATATTTGTAGTAAACCTGGAAAAGACAAAGGCATTTTATCGCGATGTTTTCCAATTAGATACCATTCCCGAACCCTTTCACGATGGCAAACATACTTGGTATTCCATTGCGCCGGGTGTATCAATGCATGTAATACAGGGAGCAGGCAAGCCCAAAGAGTATTACCAAAATAACCATATCTGTTTCAGTGTTTCTAATACCCCCGACTTTGTAGAAAAATTAAGAGAACTGGGTCTGAACTGGTTTAATGCCTCAGGTGTAAAAAGCCAGATCACCACTCGTATTGATGGCGTAAAACAAGTCTGGATAACCGACCCAGATGGTTACTGGCTAGAAATAAATGATGCGAAATAGTAGGTTATTTCAACTCCCACTCAAAACTTCATTATTCAATATTCCGTGTTCAACAGTCAATATTCAATATTCACGCTATCTTTGCCCCTCTCAAAAACGGGTTATGAAGTTTTATAATGTATTGATCAAGTATCGTTTCTGGTTAGGATTACTGGCTGTCGCTTTAGCTGTAACCGTAAATATAATGAGTGGCTTCTGGCCATCTTTTGTACTGTATTTCATTGGGGTAATTGCCCTGGCAAGTCATTTCTTTATCGGGCCCATGCGCCTGATCCAGGAACCGATGGAAGCGGGTAATATAGAAGAAGTAGAAAGAATACTGAAGACCATCTGGTATCCTGGTCTTTTATACAAGCCTGTACGCTCTACTTATTATACCATTCTTGGTAACCTTGCCATGATGAAACAGGATTTTGTTGCTGCCGAAAAACACCTGAAAAAAAGTTCCGAACTGGGCTCACCCATGCCTGAAGCAGAGGGGGCTAATAAATTGCAATTGGGTATGATGGCCATGCAGCGTGGAGATCTGAAACAGGGCGAAAGTTATATCCGTGCCGCTATCCGTGCCGGCATTTCTGATAAAGAAAGTGAGGCAGTAGCCTACCTGAGCATGTCACAGATTTTTATGAACAAACGCGAATTCCGCGCCGCCAAAGAATTCTTCCGCAAAGCCAAAGCCTGCAAACCCAAAACCAAACAGGTGCTTGACCAGGTGAAGGAAATAGAAAAATATATATCCAGGATGCCCGGATAAAGTAATCTCATGAAAAAAGTAATCTTACCGCTATTACTGTTTTTTTCTTCCCCCCTCACTTTTTACCGCGGTAATGATCCGTTACAACATGGGTAAAGCGGCTTTTGTATTAAATTGCGAAAACCTGTTTGATTACAGGCAGAATAAGAATAATGCAGTAGTATTTGCACCTTATACCAATCCATCCTTTCCCGAAATCTGGGCTCCGCTGGATGGAAGAGTGATTAATCTATCGATACATGTAAAATTGTAAAACCGGCAGGTTAGTATACGTGCCTGCGTAATTTTAATTTTAGGGTATATCTTGTTGATAATATTTCTAAAAATCTTTCTTACATTCATCGTGTGAAAAGCAAATGGGTAAAGCTGGTAGTGTTGTGTATTGGCTGTTTGCTGTTTGCTGTTTGCTGTTTGCGGTGCTGATTGCTTTAGTAATCAGCTATTTCAACGAAAATTAAATCTGCCAATATGAAAAAAAACATGGGTAACACCGACCGCATCATCCGCGTAATTGCCGCAATCGTTTTTGCGGTACTTTATTTTACAGGAACAGTAACAGGCACCATCGGCCTAGTTTTAGTAGTGCTTGGTGCCGTCTTCCTCGCAACTTCTTTCATCAGTTTCTGCCCCCTGTATACTTTAATGGGTATGAATACCTGTGAGAAGAAGGAGTAAAAAAGAAGTTACAACTCCCAACTACTTCAACGCCCCATAAACGGCTACTTTAAATTTCTCCGCTATATCTCCATGGCTGAAAGGGTATTGCTGTAATACAAACTGGGCCACTATCTTTTCTTTCGGGTCTATCCAGTAATTTGAAGCGAACATGCCGCCCCAACTAAAAGTTCCGGGAGAGGTTATATTTGTGGCCGCATCTCCATCAGTCACTACCTGAAAGCCCAGACCGAATTTAATGGAATGCCCATTCTCAATTTGTGAGGTCTGGTTCATAGTCATTAAACGGACGGCATTTTTGCTCAACAGGTGTTTACCATTATAGTCGCCACCATTTAAAAGCATCTGCATAAAAATGGCATAATCATACGCTGTAGAAACCAGGCCACCTCCGCCGGAATAGAAACTGCCACCATCAAGTATCGGAAAATCACGGTAAAAAGTTCCGTTTACAGTAATAATCTCAGGCGTATTAACTACATGTTTGCTTTTATCATCGGAGTGTAACATGGCCAAACGGCTCCGTTTTTCTTTTGGGATATAGAAATAAGTATCATTCATACCCAATGGATCAAAGATGTTTTTACGGAAGAACTGGTCCAGGCTTAATCCACTCACAACTTCTACCAGATACCCCAATACATCGGTATTCAAGCCATATGTAAATTTTTCGCCCGGTTGGTGAACCAGGGGAAGCCTGCCTAATTTTTTTATATTATCCGCGAGCAATCCTCCTTTTAAACCAATACCGCCTACCACTCCGGCTTTAGCATAAATAGCATTCATGGTTTCACTTCCAATTTGTGCATAGCCTACTCCGGATGTATGTGTAAGCAGATCACGAATAGTAATCTCTCTTTTAGCGGGAACCGTTGTATACGTTGAATCAGCGGGGTTGAATGTATCCAGTACCACCGGTTTTTTAAATTCAGGGAGATACCTCGAGATGGGTTCATTCAGTAATATTTTACCATCATCATACAGCATCATCACAGCCACACTGGTAATAGCCTTGGTTTGTGAAGCTATCCGCCAGATAGCATCTTTTTGCAAAGGCATATTCTTTTCCTTATCATCGTAACCCATGGCTTTGTGGTAAACGATATTGCCATTCTTTGCAACAATAGCAATGGCTCCGGATATCCAGTTACTATCAATATACTGTTGTATCAGTTTATCAATTTTCTGCAAACGTTCCGCTGAAAATTGATTCTGCTCCGGCAGTCCCGGTTTCAATACCTGTTGTGCCTGCAATAAAAAGTAACTCACAAAAGGTGTAACAACAAAAAGCAGTAATTTTTTTCGCATAAATTAAGTATTGTAAGTTCAATTAATATTTCAATTTTCAAGATAAACGAATAAACCAATAAACTGCTACACTCTCCCGGCCTGTATCCATTTCTCAACTATTTCCGGATAATGCCGGTGCTCCAGTTTATGAACTTTCTCTGCCAGGCTTTGAGGGGTTTCGTTTTCCCCGATAGTACATTTTGCCTGAAAAATGATTTCACCTTCATCAAAATGTTCATCCACCAAATGAATAGAAATGCCGCTTTCTTTTACACCGGCTGCAATTACCGCTTCGTGTACGCGAATTCCATACATTCCCTTGCCGCCATAATCGGGTAATAATGCAGGATGAATATTGAGTATTTTTTTAGGATAAGCCGCTACCAGTGCATCAGGGATCTTCCATAGAAAACCTGCCAGTACAATAAAATTAATTCCCTGTTCTTTCAGATACGGCAGATAGCTATCCCCCCTGAAAAATGGATCCCTCTCTATCAGTAACACGGGTATTCCCTGGTTTTGCGCAATACTAATCACCCCGGCTCCCGGTTTATTACATACCACCAGCTTTACCTTGATGGAAGGATGATTTTTAAAATACAGGATAATCTTTTCTGCATTTGACCCTGCCCCAGACGCAAAAACAGCTATCTGTTTGGTACGTCTCACGATCCCCAATTTCTGCAACAACTTCTTCTCATATTTCCAAAAAAACGCCCACTGGCCCAGCAAAGCGCCATATAACAGTAAAATAAACTGGTAACCTAATAATAACATACCTATTCTTAGCAATAGTTTCCATAGCCAATAGGTATCGGTATCCATGCCCAGCCAGGCTGTTATATAGCGGGTAAGCAGGGCCGTGGTGGTACCTGTGAGGCCAAAAACAAGAAAAATGATACCGAATTGGCGGGCAGTTACCCCCCATTTCTGCTGCATTCGTTTAAACATGGGTCAAAAATGAGATAAATAATTGACTTATCTTTTAATGAATATGGCTAACCTTGCATATTCGAATTCGTTTGTAAAAGCATGACATGTTTTGAATCATTCCCGCGATAATTCGCTGAAATGCAGGCCAGGTAAGGCCAAAAAATTTTTTTGCAGGTTGATTGTTTGTCAGCTTCGTGTCATATTTTTGCACCCGTTCACGGATATTTTTCCACACCAAGAACCCTCGTTTGTGAATATGATATCTTTTAAACGTTTAGCCAAAACCTGCTTCACCGGAATCATCCTTTCCCTGAGTTTTACTTTGGGTACCTCAGCCAGTGCACAAGACGGGAAAACCTTGTTCCAGACAAATTGTGCCGCTTGTCATGCAGTACATAAAAAATTAACCGGACCCGCCCTGGCAGGTGTGGAAGATCGTTGGCCCGATAAGGCAAAACTGCGTTCCTGGATAAAGAACAGTGCAGCCTTCCTGAAAACAGGTGATAAATATGCCAATGACCTGTACATCGAGTACAATAAAACAGCGATGAACCTGTTTACCAGCCTAACGGATAAGGAAATAGACGATATGCTGGCGTATATTAAAACTGTTCCGGCCCCCGGCGCCGTTGCTGCAGGTGCAGCTACTGCCCCTGCAGCGGATGGTGATAATACCTTACTGTTTGGCATCCTTACCTTAGTTCTCGCAGTAGTAGCGCTGGTATTATTACAGGTTAATTCAAACCTTAGAAAATTGGCCGACGATCGTGACGGTCATCCTGCGGTAGAACCAGTTCCTTTCTGGAAAAACAAGAGTTATATAGCTTCTGTTAGTGTGGTTTTATTTGTAATTGGCGGGTATCTTACTTCCAAAGGCGCTATGGATTTAGGTCGTAGCAAAGATTATCAGCCCGAACAGCCTATTTATTACTCTCATAAAGTTCACGCCGGCATTAATCAGATTAACTGCCAATACTGCCATACAGGTGTTTACCAGGGTAAACAGGCCACCATCCCTTCAGTAAATATTTGTATGAACTGCCACCTGGCCATCAATGAATACAAAGGAGAAAAAATATATACGGAAGAAGGAAAAGAAGTAGATGGTACAGCAGAAATCAACAAACTATATAAATATGCCGGTTTTGAGCAAGGGCAAACCTGGGATGCCTCCAAAGCTAAACCGGTTGAATGGGCCCGTATCCACAATCTGCCGGATCATGTTTATTTTAATCACTCGCAGCACGTAAAAGCCGGCCAGGTGCAATGCCAGACCTGCCATGGTGAAATCCAGAAAATGGACGAAGTAAAACAATTCACCGATTTAAGCATGGGCTGGTGTATTAATTGTCACCGCACCACCCAGGTACAGTTCAAAGACAATGGTTTTTACAGTATTTATGAAAAATACCACCAGGATCTGAAGACCGGTAAAATGGATAGCGCTAAAGGAATTACGGTAGAGAAGATAGGTGGTACCGAATGTCAAAAATGTCATTATTAATAATTTGAAAATTTGAAAGTCGAAAAATTTGAAAATGAATGATTTTTGAATTCACAAATGCTCAAACGCTCAAATTGTATCATAAAATCTTAGAATAAAGAAGAAGAAAACTGAATAGCTGCCTCAGCGTTTTCAAATTATCAAATTATCAAATTGTCTCAAATTAGCATATGGAGCAAAAAAAACACTGGCAAAGTTTTGGAGAGCTGAATCAGTCTAAAGCTTACAATAAAGATGTAAAAGACGAATTCAAAGAAGAACTGCCTTTCGTTGCTGACGATGAGAGCAAGAGCTTTTTAAACGCCAAAGCGCCACGCAGGGATTTTTTAAAATACTTAGGCTTCAGTACAGCGGCAGCGGTAGCGGCGGCCAGTTGTGAAATGCCTGTAAAAAAAGCGATTCCGTTTGCCAATAAACCAGAAGATGTAGTTCCGGGTGTGTCTAAATATTATGCGACCACTTATGTTCAGGATGGGGATGTGGTGAGTGTTTTAGCTAAAGTGAGAGATGGCCGTCCCATTAAAATAGAAGGTAATGAGCTTAGCCCAATCACTAAAGGTGGTACTTCTGCCCGTGTTCAGGCTTCTGTATTGGATTTGTATGATACGGCCCGTTTACGCTTCCCAACTATTGATGGCAAAGAAGTAACTTTTGAAGCGATTGATAAAGCCATGGCGGCTTCTTTAAATGGCCCCGCCGTTATTTTAACCAGCAGCATTACTTCTCCTTCTACCAAAGAAATCATCAGTCAGTTTATTGCCAAATATCCCGGCAGCCGTCACGTAACCTACGATGCGGTTTCTTTTAGTGGATTGTTATTGGCCAACGAAACTACTTATGGCAAAAGAGCCATTCCTTCTTATCATTTTGATAACGCAAAAGCCATTGTTAGCATAGGGGCTGATTTTCTGGGTACCTGGTTAAGTCCGGTTGAATTTGCCAGGCAATATGCTATTGGGAAAAAATTAGATGAGAAGAATCCTGAGATGAGCAAGCACATTCATTTTGAAAGTGTAGCCAGTTTAACAGGTTCTAATGCGGATGAAAAATATTTACACCGCCCTTCTGAAACAGGTGCCATAGTTGCCGCTTTGTTGAGCGCTGTAAATGGGCAGGGTGCAACAGGCATCAGCGATCCTAAACTGAAAGCCGGTATTGAAAATGCCGCCAAAGCATTGGTAGCCAATAAAGGTGCCGCACTGGTTGTAGCCGGAAGCAATGATGTGAATGTACAGATTGCCGTGAATGCCATTAATGAAGCGGTTGGCGCGGGTGGTAAAACTATTGATTGGTCCACTCCCGTTAATTATCGCCAGGGTGTGGATGCAGATTTTGCCAGATTAGTGGAAGAGATGAATGCGGGTTCTGTTGGCGCATTATTGATTTCAGGGGCCAACCCCGCTTATACCTGGGTTGATGCTGAGAAGTTCAAATCAGGATTGAAAAAAGTAAAAACCACCGTTTCTTTTAATACTAAAGTGGATGAAACTACTGAGCTCTGCAAATTTGTAATCCCCGATCATCATTACCTTGAAAGCTGGGGTGATGCAGAAGCTAAAGCGGGTTATTACTCATTCTTACAGCCTACCATCTATCCATTATTCAAAACGCGCCAGTGGCAGGATAGCCTCCTGAAATGGACCGGTAATCCTTCGGATTATCTTGCATTTTTGAAAACATACTGGAGCGCGAAAGTAGGCGGAGAAACAGGTTGGAACAAAGCATTACAGGATGGTGTGTTACATCCTTCTACAGTAATAACTTCTGCGGCTGCCTCTTTTAATGGATCTTCTGTTGCCACTGCGGTTACCGCTTTACTTGCCGGTAAAAAAGGGGGTGAGATTGAATTGGTGTTGTATGAAAAAATTGGCATCGGTGCCGGCCAGGGAACAGCTAACCCATGGTTACAGGAATTACCCGATCCCGTTACCCGTGCCACCTGGGATAACTATGTAATTGTTTCCCCTGCCTTAGCCAGAACCTTATTGAACATTGATCTGAATAATAGCGGTGAAGCGGATGCATACGAGGTAAACCCACCTAAAAAAGTAGTAAAAGTTACCGTGAATGGTACATCCATCGAACTGCCTGCATTGATTATACCAGGTACACACCCCAATACCATTGCCATTGCGGTAGGGTATGGCCGGAGTGAAAAATTAGGTAAGTCTGTGATTGGCTCAGGAAAAAATGCTTACCCTTTAGCTAGCCTGAATGGTGCATCTGTAAACTTTGTAAACACAAATGTTACGATTACTTCCACCGGCGAAAAATATCCGGTTGCCTTAACGCAAACACATAATCGTTACGATACCCCACAAGGTAACCGTACCGAAGTGATGAAAGAAATAACACTCGCGGCCTATAAACATCACCCAACAGAAATTCGGGAAGAGCGTGAAGCTGAACTGAAACCCTGGGGTGGCCTCGAAAAATTTGAAAGCCAGGGAACCATTTATCCTGTTTTTGACAGACCGGGCATCAAGTGGGGCATGAGTGTGGACCTCAACACCTGTAACGGTTGCGGCGCCTGTGTGGTGGCCTGTAATGCAGAGAATAATATTTCTGTAGTAGGTAAACCCGAGGTTTTGCGTGGTCATGAAATGCATTGGTTACGTATTGACCGTTACTACAGTGGGGATATGGATAATCCTACAGTAGTATTTCAGCCAATGATGTGCCAGCATTGCGATAATGCGCCTTGTGAGAACGTTTGCCCGGTAGCCGCTACCAACCACAGCAGCGAAGGATTAAACCAAATGACTTATAACCGTTGTATCGGTACAAGGTATTGTGCCAATAACTGTCCCTATAAAGTACGACGTTTTAACTGGGCCGATTATACCGGCGCAGACAGCTTCCCTGATAACCAGGCAGGTATTGTGAATGATGTGGTATTGGATATGAATGATGATCTTACGCGCATGGTACTGAATCCGGATGTTACGGTTCGTTCACGTGGGGTGATCGAGAAATGTTCATTCTGTGTTCAGCGTTTGCAGGAAAGTAAACTTACTGCCAAGAAAGAAAGCAGACCGATGGTCGACAGCGATATCAAAGTGGCCTGCCAGCAGGCTTGTCCTGCTAACGCTATCAATTTCGGAAATGCCAATGATAAAACGAGTTCGATCACTAAAACAAGAATAGAGAATCCGAACCGTCAGTTCTATGTGCTGGAGCAGTTACACGTTTTGCCAAATGTAACCTATATGGCAAAAGTGCGTAACCTGGAAGAAGAAGCGAAAAATAATAGTTGATTCAATAAAAAAATACTATGGACCATTTACCATGGGCCATGGACCAATAAACAAGACCAGATGCATTTAAAGTACGAATCACAACTTAGGGAACCATTGGTGAATGGTGAAAAAACCTTTCATCAGGTTACAGAAGATATCGTTCGCCCCATTGAAGCAAAACCCAGCCGTTTGTGGTATATCGGTTTTTACATTGCGGTGGCGTTATTGTTATTTGGTATTTACTCCATCTACCGGGATGTTACCTATGGAATTGGTCAGTGGAACCTGAATAAGACCGTCGGATGGGGTTGGGATATCACCAACTTTGTATGGTGGGTAGGTATCGGTCACGCCGGAACACTCATTTCCGCCATCCTGTTATTATTCCGCCAGGGATGGAGAACAGGGGTAAACCGTGCGGCAGAAGCGATGACGATCTTCGCGGTAATGTGCGCCGGCCAGTTTCCGATCTGGCATATGGGTAGGGTTTGGATGGCTTTCTTTGTATTGCCTTATCCTAATACCCGCGGTCCTTTATGGGTGAATTTTAATTCACCTCTTTTATGGGATGTATTTGCGATCTCAACTTATTTTACTGTTTCATTATTATTCTGGTATAGTGGTTTATTGCCTGATCTGGCAACAGTTCGTGATCGTGCCTTTACTAAATTGAGAAAGCGTTTTTATGGGGTGGCTTCCTTTGGCTGGACAGGTTCTACCAAACACTGGCAGCGTCATGAAAGTCTTTCATTGGTTTTGGCAGGGTTGAGTACCCCACTGGTATTGTCTGTACACACTATCGTATCCTTTGACTTCGCCACCTCTGTTATTCCGGGCTGGCATACTACCATCTTCCCCCCTTATTTCGTTGCCGGTGCCATCTTCTCAGGTTTTGCTATGGTGCAAACACTAATGGTGATCATCCGCAAAGTATTTGAAATGGAAGATTATATCACCATCGGCCACATCGAGGCCATGAATAAAGTAATTGTATTAACCGGTTCCATTGTGGGTATTGCATACTTAACAGAACTCTTTATGGGTTGGTATAGCCAGAATAAATATGAAGGCTACACTTTCTGGTACAGCCGGGCTTACCTGTTTAGTCCGTATGGATGGAGTTACTGGGGTATGATGGCCTGTAATGTATTAAGTCCGCAGATATTCTGGTTCCGTAAAATGAGAAGAAACCTTTTCGTTACTTTCTTCATGAGTATTATTGTGAATATCGGTATGTGGTTCGAACGTTTTGTAATCATTGTAACCTCATTATACCGTGATTACCTGCCTTCCAGTTGGTCCGTCTATTACAGCCCTACCATCTGGGAAGTTGGTTTCTATGCCGGCACTTTTGGATTATTTTTCACCTGCTTCTTCCTATTTGCCAAATACTTCCCTGTAATTGCCATAGCTGAAATTAAATATGTGCTGAAGACAACAGGAGAAAGCTATAAAGACAAGATGGGGCATTTAGAAAATGTAGCGCCGGAAGTATTTGCACACAGTGGTCATGGACATACTGTGGTAGAAAACGACGGGGCCGCACATTAATAACCGGAAGATCATTTTTTAACAATAAATTCCTGGAGAGGAAGATTTATATGGCAAAAAAGAAATTCGTAGTAGGCTGTTTTAATGATGAAGCAGTTCTGTTTCCCGCGGTGAAGAAAATTCGCACCGCAGGGTATAAAATTCATGATGTGTACACACCTTTTGCGGTACACGGATTGGACCATGCATTGGGCCTTCGGGAAACCAGTTTGCATACAGCCGGCTTTATCTATGGTGTTACAGGTACATCAACGGCGGTGGGCAGCATTAGCTGGATACTGGCTAAAGACTGGCCTTTAAACATTGGCGGTAAACCCAGTTTTGCCTTACCGGCATGGATACCCATCACGTTCGAGTTAACGGTATTATTTGCAGCGGTAGGTATGGTGCTTACTTTCTGTTATTTATGCCAGTTGGCGCCTTTTGTAAAAAAACATCATTTTCATGCCCGTGCAACTGATGATCTTTTTGTGATGGTGATAGAGTGTACAGATAAAACAAATGTTGATGACCTGAAATCATTCTTATCTAACTGCGGAGCCATTGAAACCGATGTTCAGGTTGCAGAAGACGGATGGTGGTTAGGACGTTACGATAAGAATGAGATACTTTTTGAAAACAAACAAACTGTTGCCGCTTACTAATCACTTAGAATTGATGTATGATGAATAAATTATCAATCATAACTGTTTTGTCTGCCGCTGCTGTAATAGTAAGCTGTAGCGATATAAAACGTAAACCGGGTAGTGTGTATATACCGGATATGGCTTATAGCCGCGCCTACGAAACCTATGCAGACCAAAGCAACCTGGCAGAGAAAGGGATACATTATACCAGTATGCCGGTAACAGGTACTATATCCCGCGAGGAAGAAGTACCCTTTGCTATCGCTAAAGATGCGCCTGGTGATACTACCAATTATGTGGCCTCTAAACAGGTAAAGAGCCCTATCAACTCACTATCTGCCAAAGACGAGGCAGAAGCAGAAAGGTTATACCTGATAAACTGCGGTATTTGCCATGGCACCCAATTAAATGGTAATGGCCCCCTGTATAAAGACGGAACGGGTCCTTACCCCGTGGCCCCCAGAAACCTGATCGCGGATCCGATTGTTTCTGTGATGACGGAGGGACAAATGTTTTATTCAGTTGCCTATGGTAGAAACCTGATGGGTGCCTATGCGTCGCAACTGAGCCGTAAACAGCGCTGGCAGGTAATCAGGTATATAAAGAACAAGCAACTATTGGCAAAGGCAGGAGCGGCAGTAACAGCAGTTCCTGTTGTAGCGGTTAAATAATAAATAATCATCCCGGCATGTTCGGGCAGTACTAACTGATATAAAAGAGATTAAAGATGGCATCTATCAGACAGCAATTTGAGATTCCCGGAAAGATGAAAACCTGGTCACTGGCCTTGATTGGGGTGGGTTTGGCTGCATTCGTGATAGGCCTGGTAACCAAGGGTATCAGTGCCGATGAACATGAGCAGGCACAGTTCTGGGGAACACTCATGTACAACACCATTTTCTGGACACTGGTGTGTAATGCCAGCATGTTCTTTATCTGTGTAACTACCCTGGCCATGGGTGGCTGGCAGCAATCTTTCCGCCGGATACCAGAAGCCATCTCAACCCTGGTACCGATTTTTGGATCTATCACATTTGCCGTGCTGCTGTATGTGGTACTAAGTGATAAACACCATATCTATCATTGGCTGGATACAGAAGCGGTTGCAAAAGATCCGATTCTTTCCGGTAAAGCAGGTTTCCTGAATCCTACTTTCTTTATTATCTGGACAACCTTAACCATTGGATTGTGGAGTTTGTTGGGCTGGAGAATGCGCCAGATCAGCAAAGAAGCAGATGAAGCGCCCATGGATAAAGCGACAGGCGCCCGTTTTATTTTAAGAAATACGATTCGTGCAGCGTTGTTTACCGTATGGTTTGCCTTAACAGTCGGATCAACTATCCCCTGGCTTTGGATGATGAGTATTGATGCTCACTGGTATTCTACCATGTATAGCTGGTACACATTTGCCAGCTCATTCGTATCGGGTATGTCGTTGATAGCTCTCTGGGTAATCTACCTTAAAAACAAAGGCTATCTCGAATATACTAACCAGGAACACCTGCAGGATATCGGTAAATTTATGTTTGCCTTCTCTATCTTCTGGACCTATCTCTGGTTCTCACAATATATGTTGATCTGGTACGCCAATATCCCTGAAGAAACAGTTTACTTCAAACACAGGGTACAGGGGCCATATAAAGGCATTTTCTTTCTCAACCTGATCATCAATTTCATTTGCCCGTTATTGATTCTGATGAAACGTTCAGCTAAAAGAAATTATACCCTGGTTACTTTTATGGCCATCCTGATTATTTTTGGCCACTGGTTAGATTTTTACCAGATGGTAATGGGTAGCTTATCAAAGGACCATGTTACTTTAGGCTGGCTGGATTTTGGTATCCTGAGTTTATTTGTTGGATTATTGATATTCTTTGTGGGAAGATCACTGGCCAGTAAACCTTTGATTGTAAAACATCATCCATTTCTGAAAGAGAGTATTATTCACCAGGTATAATTTTTTTGAAGTATCATTGTTAGATATAAGATAATCTTGATAGCCTTATGACAATTTTTTTAACTATAGCAGTAGTTGTACTGATTTTTATTGTGATCTTCCAGATCGCAAAAGCCAGTGAGTATGTATCTATACTAAAGGGCGATGATATTAGCCGCAAACAGAATAATAAGATCAACGGCTTCTTAATGGTAGTCTTTTTAATACTTGGTCTTATTGGTGTTTGGTATTGCAACAAGCTTTACTTTGGTAAAACCCTGCTCGCGGTAGATGCTGCAAGCGTGGAAGGAGCCAGGGTAGATTCTATGTTATGGATTACCCTCGCCGTTACAGGTATTGTATTTATAGGTACACAGATTATCCTGTTCTGGTTCGCATACAAATACCAGGAAAAAGACAACCGCAAAGTTTTCTATTTTGCGCATAGTAATAAATTAGAAGCTATTTGGACGGTTATACCGGCCCTGGTTTTAACCGTTTTAGTGATTATTGGTTTGCGTAACTGGTTCCTGTTTACAGGCGAGCCCCCTAAAGACGCCATGGTAGTGGAAATTACCGGTAAACAATTTGGCTGGATATACCGTTACCCGGGTAAAGACGGCGCATTTGGAAAAAAATATTACAAAAATATTGATCCCGCTACCAATACTTTAGGGATACTTTGGGAGGATGAACTGGCTCATGACGACCTCATAAATGAACAGTCAATGGTGCTTGTAAAAGGACGACCGGTAAAATTGATTATCGGATCAAGAGACGTAATACATGATGTAGGGCTACCCCATTTCAGATTGAAGATGGATGCCGTTCCCGGTATCCCTACTACTATGTGGTTTACCCCCAAATACACTACAAAAGAAATGAAGGAAATGACCAATAATCCAAATTTTATTTATGAGATAAGTTGTGACCAAATGTGCGGAAACGGTCATTACTCCATGAAAGGAATTATTGATGTGGTTGACCAGGAAGAGTATGATGTATGGATAGCTAAACAAAAACCACAGTACCTGGTTACATTTCCAGACAAGGATCCCAGTAATGCTCAATCTGCCGATACAACCAAACTGGCAGTAAAGCCTGTTGAAACTGCCACAAAAACAATAGCCAAATTATAAATAATTTTATCACGCCGTAATGCGTGGTGTTACCCTTGATTAGCACTAACTAAAGAAACAGAGTATGAGTAATGAAGCTGTATTGCATCCACATTCAGTAGCTGCAACACATGAAGGTCATGGCGTTCATCACGAACACCACCATCATGAAACATTCATCAGTAAGTATGTTTTCAGCCAGGATCATAAAATGATCGCAAAACAATTCCTGATCACAGGGATGGTTTGGGCCGTTTTGGGCGGACTGATGAGTGTATTGTTTCGTTTGCAATTAGGATATCCTGATTCAAGCTTTCCATGGCTGGAAGATATTCTGGGTAAATGGGCCAAAGGCGGACATATTACACCCGAAGCTTATTATGCTTTGGTTACTACACACGGTACCGTACTGGTGTTTTTTGTATTAACTGCCGGATTAAGCGGCACCTTCGCTAATTTTTTAATTCCATTACAGATAGGCGCCCGTGATATGGCATCTCCCTTTTTGAATATGTTGAGTTACTGGTTCTTCTTCGCGGCCAGTATTGTAATGCTGTCTTCTATATTTGTAGAAACCGGCCCCTTCAGTGGCGGATGGACGGCTTACCCTCCTTTAAGTGCACTCGGTGATGCATCGCCTGGTTCTAAAACAGGAATGGATCTCTGGATAGTTTCTATGGCACTGTTCGTAGTGTCTTCATTGTTAGGTGGTTTGAATTATATCGCAACTATTCTGAACATGCGTACCAAAGGCATGAGCATGACGCGTTTGCCACTTACTATCTGGGCATTGTTCTTTACAGCGGTACTGGGTGTATTGTCATTCCCCGTATTGTTATCAGGATTTATCTTATTAATTTTCGATAGAAATTTTGGAACCAGCTTTTACCTCTCTGATATTTATATAAATGGAGTAGGTGCCTTACCCAATGAGGGCGGTAGTGCCATTCTCTTTCAACACCTTTTCTGGTTCCTCGGTCACCCGGAAGTGTATATTATTTTGTTACCTGCCATGGGTATGGTGTCCGAGATTTTATCTGTGAACTCACGTAAGCCCATTTTCGGATACATGGCAATGATCGGTTCATTATTCGCGATCGCTATCCTGGCCTTTCTGGTATGGGCCCACCATATGTTTGTAACCGGCCTGAACCCGTTACTGGGGTCTGTGTTTGTATTACTTACTTTGTTAATAGCCGTACCATCCGCCATTAAAGTATTTAACTGGTTAACTACTTTGTGGAGAGGTAATATCCGCTTCACCTCCGGTATGCTGTTCGCCATTGGATTTGTTAGTTTATTTATTTCAGGTGGATTAACCGGTATCTGGTTGGGTAACTCCGCATTGGATATACACCTGCACGATACTTATTTTGTAGTTGCGCATTTCCATATTGTAATGGGGGTGGCTTCTATGTTTGGCATGTTCGCCGGTATTTACCATTGGTTCCCTAAAATGTATGGCAGATACCTGAATAATACCTTAGGGTATATCCATTTCTGGGTAACTATCGCGGGGGCCTATATGATTTTCTGGCCCATGCATTACGAGGGATTGGCTGGTATGCCGCGTCGTTACTACGATTACAGCATCTGGGAAAGCTTCAAACAATTTGTGGAACTAAACAGGTTCATTAGCCTGGTTTCCATGATTGTATTTGCCGTTCAGTTATTATTCCTGTTTAATTTCTTCTATTCCATTTTTAAAGGAAGAAAGGTAACTTCCCTGAATCCATGGAGCGCCAATACTTTGGAGTGGACAACACCGCTTCGCCCCGGTCATGGAAACTGGCCAGGCGAAATTCCTGAAGTTCATCGCTGGCCATACGATTATGGTAAAGACGGACAAGATTTCATTTCTCAAACAACACCGGTAGGAGAAGAAGAAAGTCATCACTAATATTTTTTACCTGGTAAACGTATTACTATAATTATTCGGGTATTAATAAATGTTACATGCTCCCGATTAGTCGGGAGCATTGTTTTTAATCGTTGCTTAAAACAATTGAAATACAGGTTGAATCTTATTCAGTTATATTTATTTCAATCAGGATACTAACATGTCAGGTGCCAACAATACTCCAGGATCCACTTCTTTTTCCATCGCTGCCAAAGTGAAGGATTACTATCAGTTGATTAAGTTCACCCTGAGCTTCACAGTTGTGTTTTCAAGTGTTGTGTGTTATTTACTGGCGCCCAATGTGGTTGATTATAACTGGCTGATGATATTGTTATTGTTTATAGCCGGCATGTTAATCACCGGAAGCGCCAATGCCATTAACCAGGCCGTGGAAAAAGATACCGATGCGATGATGAAACGCACGGCTGCGAGGCCGGTTGCTGATGGACGGATGAGCCGGAATGAAGCCTATACTTTTGCAGTAATCGCGGGCCTGGTTGGCGTGTGGATGATCGGCTGGTTTTTTAAGGCGGATGATGACAGCTTTAACTGGAACGCGGCATTATTATCCGCCTTTAGTCTTTTCCTGTATGCATTCATATATACACCGCTGAAAAAAGTTAATTCCATAGCTGTATTAATTGGCGCTTTCCCTGGTGCACTCCCTTGTTTGATTGGTTGGGTAGCTGCTACCAATATGATTAATCCCTTAGGCATCATCACCGTTAATGGCAAAGAGTTTTCCAATGCCGGTGGATGGATCCTGTTTGCCATACAGTTTCTCTGGCAGTTTCCCCATTTCTGGGCCATTGCATGGGTTGCTCATGGAGATTATAGTAAGGCGGGATTTAAATTGCTTCCGGCCGATAAAGGCCCAACAAGGTTTACCGCTGTTCAGGGAATTATGTATTCGGTTTTAATGATACCGGTAGGCGTATTGCCGTATTATTTTGGGTTATCCGGACAGGCAAGTATGTGGATATTGGTGGTTGCCAATCTGTTCATGGTTGTACAAAGTATCCGTTTATATATTGGAATGGATGTGCAATCGGCAAGGCGGGTAATGTTCAGCAGTTATATTTACCTGCCGGTTGTGTTATTGGCATTGTTAGCGGATAAAATTAGATGATGGTGATACGTGAGTCATCAGTCGTGAGAGGATGTGTGAAAAGTGAAAGCTGAGTAGTCTTATAGCTATATAAAAAAAATTCTTAATTCTTAATTATTAATTAAACCAAAGTGATGACGACAACAGTGCCGGCCAAAACGCCCCAGCAGATACATCCACATAAATTTACTTTGTGGGTGGCAATGGGAAGTATTCTTATGATGTTTGCCGCTTTAACCAGCGCCTATATTGTAAAAAAGAACCAGTCGAGCTGGCTTGAATTCGACCTTCCTCAAATATTCAACTATTCAACAGTAGTAATGCTGCTGAGCAGTGTAACCATTTATTTATCGGTAAGGGCATTCAAAGCCGGTAAAATGGGCAATTACCGGACGCTTGTTACGGTTACCGCTTTACTCGGTATCTCGTTTATTGTAATGCAATGGATAGGCTTTAAGGATCTTGAGGCGCAGGATATTGCCCTTACGGGTTCAAAAAGCAATTCCGCGGCATCTTTTCTATTGGTGATAACGGGGATACACATGGTACACGTTCTGGGTGGCGTTATTGCCCTTTTAATAATTTTCATCCGGGCTTATGCGGTGAAAATCAGGAATTATAGTAGTTTGCCGATAGAACTGGCAGGTGCTTACTGGCATTTTGTAGACGTTTTATGGATTTATTTATTCATCTTTTATAACTGGATAGGGTAGTTGAAGAAAAAGTTGCAGTTTATTCAGCTTTTTTGACGGCTAGCCAATATTTTTGTCACGAAATTTTAGATTACAAATATGTCAACATCAACAACGGTTACACCAACCAAACTGTGGAGCGGCGGAAAAAGCCCTTTTAACGTAGAATACGGCAAATTGATGATGTGGTATTTTTTGATGAGCGACGCGTTCACATTTGGCGCTTTCCTGATCTCTTATGGCACCATCCGCTTCTCTACCAACGGATGGCCCGATCCCAATGAAGTTTTTAAGAGTTTTCCCTTTGCGCCGGAAGGGGTACATGCGCCATTGGTGTTTGTAAGTATTATGACCTTTATCCTGATTATCAGTTCGGTTACCATGGTATTGGCGGTACATGCCGGACAGAATATGGATAAGAAAAAAGTGGTAACCAACCTTATCTGGACCATTCTCGGCGGTATTGCTTTTTTAAGCTGCCAGGCCTGGGAATGGAATCACCTGTACCATGAAGGCGCCTGGTGGGGCAGCAATCCGTTTTTGAATCATGATGGTACTGCTTCTTCCACTAATTTTACCAATTACTTTTTTACCATTACGGGATTTCACGGGTTTCACGTATTCTCCGGCGTAATAATTAATATTGTAATGCTAATCATGACACTGATGGATAAGTTTGAACAGCGCGGCCATTATTTGATGATTGAGAAAGCTGGGTTATACTGGCACTTTGTAGACCTCGTTTGGGTATTTGTATTCACCTGTTTTTACCTGGTCTGATCATAATCAATTACTAATTCATTTTTAAGATAGATACTTTATGTCACATACAGCAACACACGAAGAACATAACGGAGGGGCGGTGAAAGAAATAGTCAGGGTAACCATTATCCTGTCTGTATTAACCGCTGTAGAACTGATATTGGGTTTCTGGATGATGGGTATGCCGCTTGATGGCAGATTACGTCTCGCCATAAAAGGAGCCATCATTATATTAATGCTCTCAAAAGCATTTTATATTGTTGGATATTTTATGCACCTGAAACATGAGGTAAAAAACCTGATCATGACCATCGTAGTTCCGTTGGGTTTGTTCATTTGGTTTATCACCGCCTTTTTAATTGATGGAAATTCTTTCAGGAATTTGAGAAATACCTATGACCCATATTTTAAAGAAAGAAGTACCATTAAGGTAGAGAAGAAAGCCGAAGCAAAACACGAAGAGAAAAAAACAGAAACCGTTGCGCCTGTTGAAGAAAAAAAAGTGGTGGAATAAGAATAGTTGGTGATTCCCTCTTTTCAAATATTTTCAAAACCATCGCATTTTATGACGATGGTTTTTTTGTACTTATCTGTATACTATGAATAAAAAAGCGCTGTTAGGTCTTGCTGTGGCGGTACTCTTACCCGTTTTCTGTTACCTGGTTTTGAAATATACCAGCGAGGGAGCGGTGGATTTGCCAAGAAAATATTTGTTGGATACTGTAGTAACGCGTGTGGATAATGGTAAAATGATTACAGATAGCATCTGGCACACTACTGCCAATATCCGTTTGCAAAATCAATTGGGTAATGCGGTTAGCCTGTACGATAAACCGGGCAAGATCATTGTAGCAGATTTTTTCTTCACCAGTTGCCGTAGTATTTGCCCAAGGTTAACAGCCAATATGGCAAAACTACAGGAATCTTTTTTACGGGGTGGTAATATCAGAAAAAAGGTAGATAGCTCAATAGTACAATTCATCTCGTTTACTGTAGATCCGGAACATGATAGTGTTTCAGTATTGAAAGACTATGCCGACAGGTTTCATGTAAATCATGATAACTGGTGGATGCTTACCGGCAGCAGGGATTCAATTTATAAATTCGCCTTTGAAGAACTGAAAGTTGATAAATTTAGTGAAGAGCCCATCAGTCCTGATTTTGTACATACCAGCCGTTTTGTTTTAATTGATAAAGCCTATAAGGTACGTGGTTATTACAATGGACTCGATTCAGTATCCATTGCTAAACTGGCACGCGATATTGGCCTGCTGATGTTGGAAAAAGACAAAACCCAAAAAAGTTCCGTCTTCACCGAAATCATAGACCTGAGCTGGTTATGGCTGATTGTTATTACGCTGATCATATTTTTTGTTGTGTATATGCGGGGTAGAAGAAAAATTAACGGATAAGATTAAGGAGTTAGGAGTTACTGGTTTTAGGGAATCAATCATACATATTATAATCATCCAGGTATCATGTTAAAAGCAGCCATCAACAAAAACGATACAACAGCCAAATGGCTGATTGGTATTTTTTCAGTAGTTGTATTCACAGCGGTTGTTATACTGAGCAAGTTTAAACTGGAACTTGACCTGGGTTTTAACGTGCACATTTTTGCGACTATAAATGCTTTTTTAAATTCAGTAATTGCTATATTATTGGTAGCTGCATTGGTTGCTGTAAAAAATGCTAAATACCTGTTGCATAAGCAATTGATGACAACTGCTTTAATTCTCTCTGTATTATTCCTGGTGTCTTATATCGCCCACCATTTACTGGCAGGTGAAGCAAAGTTTGGCGACAGTAACCATGATGGGTTGGTGTCTGAAGAAGAAAAGTTACTGGTTGGTAATATCAGAATCATCTATTATTTTATTTTAACAACACATATTATCCTGGCCGCGGTGATATTGCCTTTCATTTTATTTACCGCGTATCGTGCCTTAACGGCTGAGTATGCCCTGCATAAAAAATTAGCGCGTATTACCTGGCCCTTATGGTTGTATGTGGCTGTTACCGGGCCGGTGGTGTATTGGTTGATTAGTCCGTATTACGGGTGAGGTTGGATTGGTTAAAGTGAAAGCTCTTTAGCCGGATCCCAGAATTTTTTTGCAAAGTCAAGGATTACATCATCCACCACTTTAATTTTTTCTTTGTTGAGTAATTCTTCCATGCGGGTGGGTGTGCCAAAATGCATTTTACCTGATAGCATGCCATTGCGGTTTACTACCCTGTGCGCGGGAACGCCGGTTTGTGCATGCGCACCATTCATGGCCCAGCCTACCATGCGGGCACTCATTTTGGTTCCGAGAAATGCGGCAATGGCGCCATAGCTGGTTACGCGGCCCCTGGGTATTTGCCTGGCTACATCATATACCTGTTCAAAAAAGGAACTGTCTTTTTTGCCGCTGGGTAATACCGATTTTAATTTTTCTGATTTTTTTTGCGTTGCCAATGGGTGTTGGGTTTGTTATAACAATGTACAGCTATGTAGCGGAAGATTTTTCTTTTTGGGCCACTAATTCAGACCGGCGGGGTTCCGGCACAGATTCATATTGGTAGGGGCAATGCCGGCATCCATGGCCACAGCAATGGCCTTTTTCGAGATGATACTTTTCGGTAAGTACCATGTACCCCTGTTCATTGTGGTAAAAATCAATTCCTTCAGTCAGTGTCTGGCTCACTCAATAATTGTTTTAATTTGTCATCTTTTTCCAACGGCAGTTCTTTGTTCAGCCGAAAACAAATATAATGTACCCGGTTGCTTTGGGCTATGTCAAGACTTTCATAATGTGTTTTAATCAGCAACTCGGGCCTGACTATTTCCTGTTCGTATACCTGGTCCGTATGTTCTAACAATTCGAGATCAAATAAGCTGATAACCGCCAAAGTAAATTGGTATAGGTCGGGACTATCCGTTTTTACATGTACCAGACCGCCTTCCTGTAAAATTTTTTGGTATAGCCTGAGAAATCCGGGATGGGTAAGTCTTTTCTTTGATCTTGAACCGCGCAGTTGAGGATCCGGGAAAGTGATCCATATTTCAGAAACTTCGCCGGGGCTAAAATAATCGGTAACCTTATCAATATGCGAGCGAATAAAAGCCACATTGGCCAGCCCTTCATCCAGCGCCGTTTTGGCTCCGCGCCAGATGCGGTTGCCTTTGATATCAATACCAATAAAATTCCTGTTGGCATATAACCTGCCCAGCCCCACGGCATATTCACCCTTGCCACAAGCCAGTTCTAAGGTAATGGCCCCTTCATTTTTGAAAAAGTCATCCCATTTGCCCTGCATATCCCGCGGGTATTCCAGCACATTCGAAAAATGTTTGATGGCTTCGAAGCGGATGCGTTTTTTTTGTCCCATAGGGGGCGAAGATAAGGAAGTAAAGAAATTTTGTTATTCCGGACTTTGATAACTACCTCTTTCCGGAAGTCTAAGAAAATTGAGCAAAAAAGACGCGCCCAAAAAATTAGGAAAGAAAAAATAACCGAAATACGATCGATGCATTACCATTCTAATTGAAGAGTCCCCTGCCGGGAGACACTTTGTAGAAGGAAACAGTAGATCTTCAATGATTTCACCTGCAACGGTATCCAGGTAGTTTTTTTTCTTCCATACTTCCACATACCAATTTTTTGTTTCCTTGTCCCACCATATTTTTCCTGGTATACCCCATGCAGCAAATTCAGCAAAACGGTTTCTGTTTTTTATTTGCTCAACTGTTCGGTAATTTATAAGAGCAGTTAGGCCCCATGCGATAAATTTGGGATAGCGCGTAAAATGTTCGGGAAGGAGTATAGAAAATAGGCTGATCAGTTTAGAATGATGTTCCTAAAACGTAATCATTTTAGACCGCGGATAGCTCTTTTTCAATCGTATTCTGTATAAACTGGTTTAATGTAATACCATTTGTTATTGCGTAAGTAAATGCTTTCTGGTGAAGATCTGATTTGATGCGTACATTAAATGACCCTTTGAGTGATTTGAAAACAGGTTTTTTATGTTTTTTACATAATAGTATATAATCTTCTACCGATTGTATGAATGCCTGTTTTAATTCCGTAACACTGGTTCCTTCGTAGGTTACTACATCCGGTATGCCTTCAATGGTTCCGAATAAAACTTCATCATCTGTACTGTAATGAACAGACCCGATAAAACCCTTGTACGTTAGGTGATCTTTTTTCATAACAATTCTAATTTAACTAATTCTTCAACAATAATATTGATCTGATATCGCTTTAAAATATTTCCAGGATGCGGTTTATGTAAACTGATAATATGCTTTGTTTCTCCATGAAAAAAGGATACCCTTGAACCGGAGGTTTTACCCTTACTGTCTTCCTTATACCCGATGCCGGATAAAAATGTACGTAACTCAGCGTAAGTAAAATCCGTAGGTTTAGCTTTAAGTCTGGAAGCAAGTTTTCCCTTTTTCGACATTGCAACTGATTATCAGTTGCAAAATAAACAATTTTTTATTGTTTGAGGACTGGAAATAAAAAAGCCTTCGAAATGAATATTTGGCGCATGATCTGCAAACCGCTGAGATCAGGTCTATAACCGGTCATAAAACCGATAAGTCCTTTTACAAGTACATTTGTGTTACCCCACGGGAGAACGCTGAGAATGTGGCTAAGAAATGGAAAGAAAGGGAACTTAAAAAACTTCGTCTTGTTGAGAACACAGGGCAGTTAAAAGCGGTATAATTCAAACATTAGAACATTTACTTATGGAAACAGGAGAAATTGCCATATATCAGGCCGCAGATGGTCAAACTACTATTGATGTAAAGCTCGAAAATGAAACTATCTGGCTGAACCTCAACCAGATGGCAACTTTGTTTGAAAGAGATAAGTCTATCATTTCCAGGCACTTTTCTAACGTTTTTAAAGAGTGGGAACTTGACTATGTTTCAGTTGTTGCATTTTTTGCAACAACTGGAAATTATAGCCAGTTTAGCTTAAATATTTAATTATATTTCTTATATTTGTTATTATTAACAATAATAGGAAATAAAATGACTTACCTAGGCTTTAGAAGTGCTATGTACAGCTTTGAAGTATTTTCAACCAGGGATATTGAAAAGCTGTTTCCCAAGTTTGATACAAGACGCTTGGTAGAATGGCAGCGGAAGGGATATATCCATAAGCTGATCAATAAGTGGTATCTATTTACTGATATTCCTATGAACGACCGGCTCCGGTATCGGATCAGTAACTGCCTGCATCGTCCATCCTATGTTTCACTCGAATCCGCTCTTTCACACTATGGGCTGATACCGGAAGCTGTGTTTTCTGTCCAGAATATCACAACGAGAAAAACGATAGCCTACGAAACAATTGCCGGCACATTTAATTACAGAAGTATTAAAGCGCATCTTTTTTTTGGATATGAAGTTGACAACAGTCAAACAATACCGTTATTAATAGCTTCACCGGAAAAGGCGATCCTGGATTATTTATATCTTAATCACCAATTAAATACTACAGAAGATATTGAAGGGCTGAGGCTAAATCTGACCACGTTTAATGAAATCATTAATAAGGACAGGTTAACTTCTTATGCTGCATGTTTTGAAAGTAAAACATTGAATAAGCGAATTAACCTATTGAACAAAATCAATAATCATGCTGACACTATCTGAAATAGAAAAAAATTATCCCGAAAACCTTCGAGGGTTCAAACGATTTATTTTAAGAGAATATCTACAGCATAAATTATTGCAGATTCTTTTTGACAGTGAATATGCCAATGAGCTATGTTTCTTAGGGGGTACTTGTTTAAGGATTGTGCACGGGAACACTCGTTTTTCTGAAGATCTTGATTTTGACAATTTCACAATAGCAGAAGATACGTTTGCAAAAGTCTCAGGTATTTTAAAAAAGGAGTTAGAACAGGAAGGTTATGAGGTAGAAATGAAAACGGTTTTTCGTGGAGCGTATCACTGCTATATCCGCTTCCCTGAAATATTATATAAGGAAGGATTGTCAGCCCATCGAGAAGAGAAGATATTAATACAACTGGATACTGAGCCTCAGCATTTCGATTTTGTACCGGAAAAATATATTCTAAACCGGTTTGATGTGTTCACCCAGATCTTTATAACACCGCTAAACTTACTGCTAGCGCAAAAGTTCTATGCAGTATGCAATCGCGAAAGAAATAAGGGAAGGGATTTCTTTGATATAGCATTCCTATTGTCATTGATTGACAGGCCGGATTATAACTATCTGGAATTTAAAATGGGTGTGTCTAATGAGAAGCAACTCAAAGAAAAAATTATCGAAAAGTGTAACAGCTTAAACATGGAGGAAATGGCACAGGATGTTCAGCCATTTTTATTTAATCCAAGGGATGTACAAAAGGTATTGCTATTTCAAGAATTGATTAAACAAGCTAAGTTATGACCGGTAGGAATTTCCGAAGAACTGGAATTTTGACTTCCCCCCGAAAAACCGGAGCATTGCAAATTAGAAAAATGGGGTGGAATAATGGCTTCAATATCCTGCCGCGAAAAATAACGGCGTGACTGAATCTTGAAACTGGCAATTTTGTTTTGCTTTAGCCACTCATAGAGGGTGGGCTTGGAGACCTGGAAAATGGCGCAGACTTCCGTAGCTTTGAGGAGGGGTCTTTCAGGTAGCAGGGATGGAGCGATTGGGGTATTGGCACTGGTTAGTTTTGCTTCCACTACCTTTTCCACCACATTTGTCATCTTTTCCCAAAACTCCGCCTGGGAGTAAGGGAACATCATTGGAAACTCATTCATAAATAAATTGTTTCCAATACCAATGCAAATACGGTGTCGAATTCAATTTATGTATACATAAACTTTACTTAGGCTATATCCATTAACATATTTCCGCTAATCTGGCACTAATAAGTCGGGGGCTGTCTTTTTATACGTACATCCAGTTTAATACTGTCTAACAGTTTGACAGCCTGTTCGCTGCCAATGGCAGAAAAATATTCTTTTGCTTCACCAAAAGCGTCTGATATTTCCCTGTCAATGCGTGGACCCGATTTCCAGTTGGCTTTGAGAACAATATTTAGTGCATCGTGAAAGCTCCTTTCGGAGACCCCATACAACTTCGCCAATTGATCTTTCGTGATCTTGCTGCCTGTGGGTTTGGGAAACCCGGCCAGCTTATTTGTAACGGCCTGGATAAGCACAATTGCTACGGCGCTGTATTGTTCTTTTTTTACCCCGTCCAGCTCCTTTAAATAGGCACCGCTCAGTTTTTCAACAACGTGGTTTAGCAAGGGCAAATAATCATTCACATAAATGGGATGGTAAAGTATTGCGCGGAGAACAAAATAAATGATAACGGCAACACACATTACAATAACTGCAAATGAAGACAGGTTCTCGACTTTGAAGCGCAGTAAAAAAGAAACGATGATCGTTAAAAAGAGGAGGCTAAAAAAATGTAAGGGTACGATCCAGGTCCGGTAGGCGGACATTAATTTTTGTTTGGTGGATTCATAGCTCCATTTGGAGTACCGACTGGCCCATTTTTCATGGTGTCGCAGAACCATTGCTTCAATATAATCCGCATCCGAATATCCTGATAGGGTAATAAACCGCATCAACTCTTTAAAGTTCTTCATATACAGGCCAAGTTAATCGGATCAAAAATAATCAAAACCGGCTTATGGGGGCTATCGTTATGAAAACCGAACTTCAATAGGCATTTTGCAGCCAACGTGAGTTTGTGCAATTGGGGAATTAACCAACTGTCCGCCCGGAACTGAAGCTAAATTTATAATTGTACGTTCGCCCTTCTTCAGAGTGTGTCCACCAGTATACTGTGTCCTATTACTTAGGGTGTGTCCCGGAAGCGTAGGAACAAGACAGCCTCTTTTGCAAAGTTGGCTTTGTGTGCCTTGCAAATGAGCCTGACTTGTTGCGGTAGCCTTTTCTTTACTGTTCATTTCGCTTTATAATTTTTTCAACCTTTTCAAAGATACTTTTTTCATAAGTATCAAATTGCGCTTTTATTCCTTCGGCATTATTACTGTTTTCGTAATAGTCAACAATGGATGAAGGAACACCGAAGTCGCTTGCAATTCTTCCAGAAGTTGTCAAGGCATTGTATTCAAGTTTTGTTAGCAGTCGGTCTAATCCGCTAACTTCTTCAAATGTTTGATTTGTTTTTTTTGATTGAGACAACTTATACATGACATTGAAAACTCCTAAGTATTTTACCACTTGGTATTTCAGAATGTTGTAAACGAATTCAGATGTTTCTGAAATTGCATCGTCAACACTTTTACCTGAATCCAATTTGTATTTGATAGAACCTGAAAAGCCACTTGAAAGATAGTAGTGAACCAAATTCGTAAGTGCTGAATATTCGCCACTCACACCTTTGTATTCAATCAGGAATTTCATTTTTTGATTTAGAACAATTGGTTCAATAACATTCAAAACCGTTTGAAATCCCGCATAGTCAATATCCAATCTGAAATTTATCATTCTTATTAACGCTTTGATGGAACTCAACTCGGCTTGTGAAAGGTTTTCAATGCGGTCATAAATTTCAATCTTGTGCTTACGACTTACAACTTTGTAGAGTGAAAAAACAAATTCGGGTATTGCTCTTTCTTCCTGCATTGCTTTTATGTTTAAGATTCTCTGCTTGTCCTCGTTTTTGAGAAACTCATCACCTGTATAGAATAAATCAATTTCATCTTTCGGTGCTTCCAAATCATAGTTCTTATGTTTTATTCCTTCTGCCTCTGAATTAATCGCTTTCATAAAATCATTATTCAAAACGATTACCCTTCCGCTGTAATGATATAAAAACCTTCCTGCTCTTCCTGCAATATTTTTTGCATCAAACTTTTTAAGTTCCTTATTTCCTTTCTTGCTGTGCATTACAACTAAATTTTTTGCAGCAGTATTTACACCTTCAGTAATCGTAGTGGTGGAGATTAAGACCTTAAGTTGATTCTTATTAAATAGAGAAACTATTTCCTTTTGCAAATACTTAGGAACTAAACCATGATGGATTCCGATTCCTTTTTTTAATGCTTCAATCAATGTCCATTCTTTGTTGAAGTTTTCGGTGATATGAGAAATGAAATCTGCATAAGCCGAGCTATCGTGGTTGTTTAAAATATTAGAAGCAATCAACTTCTTAGCGTATGATTCAACTGAACTGATAGAGTAGCAGTAAACAATTGAGTTCTGATCAATACCAACAATTGACTTGACAATTTCAATAAATCGTTTTTCCTTATTGCCAATTTCAAAATTAAAAGTTAGTTGCTCGTCAATGGAATACTGACTTTTGGTTTTAATGTCGCTGAAAGATTTGATTACAATCTCATAGTTATTGTAATCAATCAACTGAATTTGATTCTCTGTAAGAAAGCGGTCAAATGAAGCATTATATTTTGGGTCGTCTTGTTTTGTAAAGTCAATGTATGGTCCAGCCAATAGAACATCTACATCAGTTTTCAATGAATAGAATACCGCTAAACGGTAAGCGACATCTCTTTCATTCTCTCTCACTTCTTCATCAATGATGTATTCGTTATCTATTTTGTAAACTTCATCAACGAAAGCAAAATCAAATTTTATTTCGTCAACTCTTTTTTCAATGAAAGAGAGAAACCTTTCAGGTGTGTAGATGAATAAATTTCTCTCGCCAAGTTCAGGAACTTCGCTTAAAGTATGGATGGAATAAGTATCTAAAAAATACAGATAGTTTTCATTTGAAGTTAGCCGTTCCAAATTTTCAGACAGAAGTGCAATCGTTGGAAAAATCAAAACCACGTTTTTATACCCCATCTTTTTTACGATGTCAAACACAATATGTGTCTTGCCAAATGATGTGCTTGCAGAAAGAAAATATCTGTTAAGAGTATCGGGAATAAATTTTTCTAAAATTTGTTTTTGGTATTTGTGAACCTTGTTCTTTTCGGTAAGATTCAAAGTGCTTTCATAAATAACAGCCGACAAAGTGTTGAGGTCAAAATTTTCAATGCTTGTGTTCTTGTCAAACTTTTCTAACAAGTCAAAGAAGTGTGGGATGCCTACAGAATTAGAAATGTATTTTAAAAATCGTAAGTCAGGTTCTGTAATTTCTTCCTCTTTGATTTTGTCAAAGAAACCGCATACGGTTTTAATCAAATCATAATCTTTGATTTGTTGTTTGCGATACCTATTAATATCAATTATGACAGAAGCGGCTTCTTTAATTTTATCCATGATAATACTTCTGTTTTAATTGTTTTCACATTTTCAATTGGAATGAAAACGAAAAATAATGAATAGGGAATAGTCAAATCAAATTTTTCAACTGTGTATTTCTCCTCAATATATTTCGGAATAGCTTTTATGCTTTCATCATATCCGCTTGAATTTTGTTGAAACATAATGATTACTGGATAAACCAATTCAATTTTATGTTTAATCAGTTCATCAAAAATTACGATGTTCGGATTTGCATCCCAACCATTCAGTATTGATTGTAAAGTTGAGTTTCCAGTATTCAAGTTGTCTTTGTTTTTTCTAAGAACCAGGAGATTCCTGTGAAGATAATTGTCAGATAATGAGATTTTAATTTTACCAAGAACATCATTCACTGCATTTGTGTAACCCTTATGGAATTTTGTTTCACCAAACCATAATTGAATTGTTGAATGACTTTCAATTAAGTGATAAGCATCATAACCTTTAGATTCAGAATTTTCAAGTGGATTATAGAAACAACCTTTTGAAATTATTGTGTCGGTTCCAAAGAATACTTTCAGGATTGCATGTAAAATTACTTCTCCGTAAAACCCATATTTAAGTTTTACTTCATCGGAATCATCTTCGTCAAATCGGATTCTATCTTGAAATGCTATTGTGTGCAAGTCGTTGTATTCTCGTCCATCAATTTCAAACTCATTGAATGAGTATTCAATTATTGAATTGTAAATTATTTCCACAAGGGCGTTTTTGTTAGTTGCTTCATAACATTTGTCATTTGCAGTTGAGAAAATTGTCTTTGGAATACTTGTAGGAGCATGGGGCAATTCATACTTGAAAAGTATTGTGTTATTAATTAGATCAAGTAGTTGCTGCCTCATTTTGGGTATTAGAAATTTTTATTCCAGCCGCTATTGAAAGTTACTGCTCTGGTATTCATATTCATTTGGGACTGTTTGTCACAACTTATTTATCCCACATTTAATAGTTCCTTAAACTTCTTCTCAAACTTAGTTAATGCATGATAGTTTTCCATCAACATTATAGCATTGTTCTGTTTCATTTTGTTTAAATTTCATCACCTTGTTTTAAATAGTAACCGACAACATTTAAACTGTCGTCTTTACGATAATATTCAGGGTCTTGGAATCTTACCTGATTTAGTTTTTTGACCTTCATCATAAAGCTGCTGTCTTTCTGCTTCATCACCTGGACACCTTTTGTAGTTCGACTTTCAACCGGATTTATTTTGCTTGTATTGAACAACACAACTTTATTTATGCTGCTTAAAGCAACTACGTCAATATCAGTGTCAATATGTTCAATGAAAATCAGTTTTGATTCTTCATTAAAAGCGTTTTTGAGTTTCTTCCTATTGTGTTCGGTCTGAAAACTTGTCATTGAAATTTTACCTGCCTTTCCATTTTGAAAAGCTACAATCAAATAACCTGAATAGTTTTTTGTTCCTGTAAAGTAGATTGGTTTTTCTCCTTCTTCAAATTCAATTGGTGAGAGGACTTGTGATTGACTTGTCAATCCTCTGTTTGCAACTTTGTAAACATTGTGCTGCGAAGTGAAAACTAAAATTTCGGGAAATGAAAACAAGTCAGTTGCAGTTTTTATTTTAGTTTGCTGCTCTGTCTCATTACTGAAAGTCATTGCAACTTGACTTTCTTTTCTGAACAAATCAGGTTGTTCAACTTTATTACTGTTCATTGCAGTTTGCCTTTTAACCTCTGTATGAACTGTCTCAACAACTTCAATAACAATTCCCTCTTGTTCATGCTGCTGCTGATTATTTGTTACCGACGGTTCTTCTTTTTGAGTATCATTTGCATTAAGTAGTTTCCAAAGTGGTTCTAATGCTTTCTTACGATTGGAATAATACTCACCACCTCTTACTCTAAAAAATTGCCAGCCACATCTTTCCAAAACTTTTTGTCGCATCAAGTCATTTGTAAATTGTTCTGCACCGTGATATTTATCTCCATCACATTCAATTGCTATCTTAATTCCATTTGATAAAAGAGTTACTAAGTCAATCCTGTATCTTCCTTTCGCAACCTCGTATTGAGGAATCACACTGTAATTGTTTGTAACAATGTCGTTGTAAATATCAACTTCAAACCAACTTTCAAAGGGTTCGGGTTGTGTTCCTAAAGTTCTTTCAAAAGTTCTTTGTGGTGGAATTGGTTGTGGCTTGTAATTAAGGAAATGGTCAAGCAATTTATAACGCAAATCATTTGTGTTACTCAAATCATCTAAAAGCACCGAATGGAAAAGCCAAACTTGTTCTTTTGCTCTACTGACTGCAACATTAAATCTCCTTTCGTCTTCGGGTTTTGTCAATGCTGCTCGGTTGTGGTTGTGAGCTGTAACCAAACTTAAAAACATAATGTCTCTTTCATCACCTTGAAAACTTGCGGAGGTTCCGCAAACTATTCCACGCTTCTTAAATTCAACCTCACCGATTTTTTTAATAATTAAACTTTCAATTATGGTTGCTTGCTTGTTGCCTTGTAATCCTATTACACCAAAGGATTTTCCTTTGTAGATTTCATCATCAATAAGTTCTGCAATTTTGTTTGCGATTGCTTCTGCTTCAATTTTGTTTGTGATGTTTTGATATGTTCCGTCAACATAACCACCCTGGCAATAAACTGCTCTCAAGGGTTCAATCCTGTTTTCAGAATATTGTTTTAGCGGATACAAACCTTTTCCGTCTGGAGCATAAAAATGTTTATTGCAGAACTCAATTATTTCAGGCATACATCTGAAATGCTCACGCAATACAGTCATTCCATTACAGAATCGTTTTGCATGGTCAAAGAAACTAAACTCTGTTCCGTAATAATTCGCAAAAGGAATGTTTTGTAAGTGTCGGTTAATATGCGGTGTCATTGTGTTGGCATCCACACCCACATATTCAGGAGAAGTTTGTTTGTCATCTCCCACAATGATTATGTTCTTAGAAATGTAGAGTAGAAAAATTGCATCTGCACCCAGTTGACTTGCTTCATCAATAATTACATAGTCATACATTCCCTGTTCCGGATTTATTGTTTCAGCAACTTTGTAGAGAGGCATAACCCAACACGGAACGGAATCTTTGCACTTCTCCATTTGATGTTGTGCTTCCTTTCTAAACTTCAATGCTCTCTTTCCTGTTCCTGTCTTGCCAATTTTCTTTACTGCTTGCACCCACGCTTGCAAGTGCTGACGCAACAAGAAATTATTATTCAGTCCTTCCAAAACGCTAAGCCACGCTTTCTTTGAAGCGATTGTAGAAATTAGTTTTTCCTCATGTCGTTCAAGGTCTGATAATTTTACAATAAGTTTTGTTTCGTAATCTTCGGCTAACAACTTTTCAATTTCAGCAAAAGCATGTTTGAAGTGAATTGCATTTTCAAGTTGCCTGAAATTTGTAAACTCAAAAGTGTTTTCCAAAATTTCATTCACTAGCGTTGGCAAATGCCTGTGAAGATTGTCTTGAAGTTTTTTATAGTTGTTATATTTTTCTTTCTTTGAAATTAGGTTGTCAATTTCTGAAAGATGCTGTTCGTATTTTTCTGTGTCAATGTTTGCAACTGTCTTAATTATTGTCGTTGCAATCGGATGAATGTTTTGAATTGAAAGGTGATTGTTTGCTTCAACATCTTTTACCTTAAATGTTATTGCTTGTGCAAGCAGAAAATTGTAATCGGTTTCTTCAATCAAGCCGTGAACTTTTGCACTTTCATAATCTTGAATTCTCACTGATGAAATTGATTCTATCTGTGATTTTATTTTGTTTGCTTCCGAAAGCAAACTGATTAAACCTTCTGTATCTTCTTTTAGTTGTCTGTAAAACTTTGCTCTGTCAGAATAGGATTTTGAATTTCCGATTGGTTCTATTTCCCAAATGGTTTTAAGTTCTTCAAAGTCCTGTTTTGTTTTTATGTCAGCCAATACAGTTTTAAATTCTTGTTCTGTATCACAATCGCTACCATTTACCTGAACGCCTTGAATAAAATATTTTCGTTGCTTCACATTAGCAGGTGCAAGTGGATTATTGAAAACAGAAAATAGTCCTCTCAATTTTTTCCCTTCACTCAATAACTGTAAAAGAAACTCTGCATCACTTTTTATCTGAATCAAACTTTTATCATTCGGATATTTTATTTCAACACTTCTGTCAAATTGTTTTAGTTTATCGTCTGGTAATTCGGCTAATGTGTTTGCTGTTCGTGAAAGTTTGTCCTTCCAAAGAAAAAGGTTGTTGCGATAATCAATTATGAGCTTTGCCTTCAATGGAAAAACATTGTTTTCAATTTCTAAAAACGATTTGTGAAGTGCTTGCAACAGCTTTTTTAATTCGGGATAATCTTTGCAGTTGATAGAGGTGTGTTCGTCTTTGGAAGAATATTTTTGAACTAACTCGTTTGCAACTTTGCGATACTCTCTAAGTTGTGAAAGCGAAAGAAGTTTTTCTTTCTGTGGAATTATGAAATTGAAAACACTGCAATCAATACTTTGGTAATATCGTGTTAGCGAATTGAAGTTTTCAGTGTCGGTAAGCAAATCAATTTTACTGATGTCGGTAAATTCATCTTTGAACCAAGCGAAAGCGGAAAGTTCTTTTTCAATTCGTTCTGCAATTTCTGAAAGTGTTCCCTGATAAATGCGATTTATGTTTTGCCGTCTTGTGGTTTTCTCTTTTACTTTCAGCCACTCGTTTTTTGTGTTCGCTTTTTGTTCTTTCAGCAAAGACAATTCTATTTTCTTTTCCTCAATCTCCCTTTTGTAACCGTCAAGATTTGTAATTCTTGAAAGTTCGTCATTAATTGCATTTACACTTGCATCAAGGTCTTGGATAGAAGATGAATCACCACTCAAAAGATTTACAGTAAGGTTTTGAAAATCTTTTGGCAATTGGTTTTTCAAAACTTCCAATGCTCTTTTGGTGTAAGCAGTAACTAAAACTTTTTTGCCGTTTGCTAAAAGGTGGCAAATCAAATTTGCAATGGTGTGGGATTTTCCCGTACCTGGCGGGCCCTGAACCAACACTTTGTTATTTCGTCTTGCTTTCTCTATGATTTCAATTTGCTCATCGTTGTATTTTTTCGGGAAGTAAATTGTTTCATCATCCAATGAGTCCGAATTTTCATTTTCTGAATCAGTTTGTAAATCTTCGGGGCTTTGCAAATAACCGATTATGTCATTTATTGAAGGAATATCTATTGAATCATTTGCAGTGCTTATGTTCTCAATTATTTTTTCATAGAGTGCTGTAAAACTTCTTGTGTTTCTTTTTCTCAATAGCAAAGCTGGTGCGAAAAAAACCGTAGGTTTTTTTGCAACTTCTTTTGACTTCGCTAAATCTTCTTTTGATTGTCCATCTGGCCGTATTCTATCAGCGAAAATTTGAATTGCTTCTTTAATCTGATTATCAAACGGGCTGTCAGTAATATTTTTCTCTTTGAGAAATTCAGCGACTTTTTTCTCTGCTTCAATTATGTCCGCTGAATCAAACTGCTCAAACAAATCAAGAATTGCATCTGTTTCAATTTGTATTTCGTTTTCAATGCTTGGAGAGACTTTTAAGAAAGATTCTCTTGCTGAAAACTCAAATGTGATTTCCGCTTTTGATGTCAGGATGTGTCGGCAAATTACAGGACTGTTCGCATCCTCTTGAAAATGCAAAAGTCCAACTCCAACAATTAATTCAAACTCTTCTCCAAACTGTTGGGCTTTGTTGTAAATACTGAAAAGGTGTTTGTATATCTTGCTTTGCTTTTCATACTCCGCAAGTTTGGCTTCATAAGTTTCAAGTTCCTTGTTATAAAGTTTTAAATCATCAATCCATTTGTTGTTCAAATAAGTTTGAAACTCTGCTTCAACTTCTGGTTTGTCTGCTAAGGAAATTGTCTGGCCATTTTTTATTACACTATCTTTCAAAATCGGGGTTCCGTTTTCGTCAGTCAAACTTTCTTTTAAAATCCAGTCAGTAAGTGTTTCGCTTAACTTGGCAAATGTTGGTGGTTGTGGTTCGCCTTTTGGCTTGGCAATCTTTAACCAGTAATCAGCATCTTGATTATAATTCGGAAAAGTGATACAATCAAAAATTTCATATTGCGGAATGTCAGCAAACCAAACCTTGTCAGGATATTGCGTTTCGGAACTCTCAATGTCTCTTACAGGATTACTCCTAAGTTTTGAAAACTCAAGTAGGTAATTAAATATCTGTAAGTATTTCTCTTTTTTCATATGTCCGTAATACTCAAATTTAACCAATAGTTTGAATGTCAACCGTGCGGCTTGCAAATGTGCCGCAATGTGCCGCAATGTGCGGTAGGCTGTTGATGTCCATATTCGTCCGCCAAATAGGAATACTGCTGCTTGTCGAAGGGTGTGTAGCGTTCGAGGCTTTGTGCAATTGGGGAATTGACCAACTGTCCGCCCGGAACTGAAGCTAAATTTATAACTAAAAGCCGAAGTTAAGAACTATTTCCCGGTAGAATTCCGTCCGCCGAATACGAAGCTGGGATATGCACTGCCGATGATTGTTCTTCCGTCAAGCCCCTATTGCACAAAACCTTTTCATGTTGTGCGTTCGTGCTCCAATCAGTATTTATTGTTTGAATATCCAGCTATTAGAAATCCCATATTTATAACTCCCGAAAATGCTTCTACCGAACTTAGAACTTTAAGCCAACCTGTTGGACTTAAATCTCCGTACCCCAAAGTTGTAAAAGTGATTGTGCTGAAATAAAAACTGTCACCAAAGTTAAAGTGCTTGTTACTATTTGTATTCAGCGAAATCAAGTCACTATTTAACCAATAAATAAAACCAAACAATATAATTATTCCTAAAGAAATATAAATAATTCTATGAGGTTTTCGCCCATATTCCCAATAGTAATAGCTTAAAGATTTTGTAAAGAAATTCCAACCTTTTAATCACGTACGAATGAATTCATTTTCCCTAATGAAATAAGATTTCGCAATATCATCATCGCCTTGGCTTTGGTATATTTTTTTAAATGTTTTATAGGCATGAAAATTATTATCTGGAATATTTTGGTCAACTTTGATATGGGTTTCAGACAAGTTGCAATCTTGAATAACTGGATTAAATCTTCCCCCGAAAATTCTAACGGTGTAGAGTTTTGAATTTATAAAATCACCAGAAACGTTGCAATCATAAAATGTCCATTGTTGAAGTTTAGAATTAATCAGTGTGAAGTTGCTAACCGAACAATGTTCAAGATTCAGAAGGGGCATACTAAAATTTTCAGCTTCCCAATTATCACATGCACAATATGAGCAACTAAGATTACCTTCTTCTCCAAAATTAACATGCCCTGTTAATTTTAGACCACAAAGATTTACAAATTCCATCTTCTTTCCACGGAGTAATATTCCAAACCCATTAACCGGAAGTGGAATTCCACCCATTTTTAATAACTCAAAATCGCTTTTTGATGCGTAAACATCAGCATGGATATAAACTCTTTCCATTTCATGTTTGGGTGCACTTCGGGAATTAATATTAAGTATTTCTTGTGTTTTGCCTTTACTTTTAAGCCAGTCCAAATACGGTATAAAGGTTTGGAGCAATTTAAAATTATATGTTGTAGAATATTCTTCTTTTCTCTCTCCTTCCATTTTTTCATAAGCAACAAATGTTCTTTGCTTGTCGTCCCATGTCTGCCTGGTTAAATAAAGGGTTTTATCTTTTTGGGAAAGTTTTTTATGTTCTAAAAAAGGCGTTATTTCTCCATTCTCAATTATTATTTCGTTTGTCAACTTGTTATCTGCTTTCCATTCTTTGAAAAGTAGTAAAGTCTTGTCAAAATGATTTAATAAGATAGGAAAGTCATTGAGTTTTCTCCATTCAATAAAACGGTTTTCCGATAAACGCCATAAATCATATATGTCTGGCTTGGGATTGTTTTTGATTTTTTCAAACAATCCCAAATCATTTTGTTCTCTATCCTTGAGCATCTGTTCTCTAAACTCGTTCATAGTTTAAGGGGTTCGTTTGCATGACGCACCACGTCCAGAGCTTTATACAGTTGGTGGGATATTTACTTCCGTCAGCCCAGTACCGATGCTAAATGTATAATTAAAAGTTCATTGTTTTTACTAAAGTTCAAAGATGTTGTTCATGCCGAAACTGAAGACTGGCTTTGCTTTTGGCTGAAGATTGTTGGTCAAGCCTCAATAGCATAAAGCCCCATGTAAGGTGCAGTTAATGTTTTATCGTCCTGTACAAATCCTTAATTAAGTGCTTGTCGTTAACCTGTGAGTATATCATATTTTTGTCTGTGTCTGTTGGTTCTTCTTCTGGGTGACGCCCGTTTCCATGAATTCCGATTCCTTCTGAAAATTGCTGGTCTTCTACACTCTTCAAAGACAATCTTACCGTTTCACAAATGTTGTCGTACTCGTAAACTATGTCATATAAATACCTCGTTTTAAATTCGGAGATAATATATCTGTGAACAACTTTGTTTCTCTGACCATAAAGCTGTTCAAGTTTGTCAAAAGTGTCTTGATTAATTATGCCTAAATCCTTTGCTTGTTTATAAATTTTCCGCTCAATTATTGGATTGTCATTTTGTCCTTGATACAAAAGTGCTATGTCAATTCGATTTGTTTTCTCTTGTAATTGCTTTTTCATAACTATTGCCATACGCAAGTAAGCATCAATTTGATTGGCAATTATTATAAGCAACTCGATAAGTGATAAGTTCTCGGCAGCTTTATTTTTTAGGTCAAAGGATGCTGCTAATGATGCCATGAACTTTTCATATTTGTCAAATTCAAGTGCAAGATTTATTTTGTCAGGAGAAATTAGTACAAGACTTGATAATGCTACCTCCACTTTTTCAAGTTCCGTTTTTACTTCTGGCTCGTTTTCCTTTTTTGCGTCATAAATATATTTTGCCATAAACATATGGTCTTCAACATTTGCATAGTAGAGATGCATATTAAAACCACCTCCATCCATACGCTGTTGTATAAACTCAAGTTTATCGGTGTCGAACTTTTGAATGGTAATACTTTTGTTTTGAGGCTTTTCGCTGTCTGAGTAACAGCTTATTTGGAATGCACCAACTACATTTTCATATAGTTGAAAACTAAAAGGAGAAGCTTCCTCATGTCCCACCTCAATGTTTTTGTATTGCCATTCAGTCGGTATTTTTATTACAAATTTTCCGCTTGGCTCTGTGAAATATTTCATGTCAAAGTCTGATTGAATATCGGAGGATTTAATTGCAGCCTACGGTAAGAGTTTTAAGTTGGGGCATGCACTTCAGTCGCCCATGGTTTACTGCCGCTGAATAAATGTACAAAAGCTTAATGACATATTCTACTGACGAGCCGAGTTGGGTCGCCCTGAAGCTGAAGCTTCGATTTGTATTACTGATAAAAGATATATTCCGGCAGCCCTAATTTCTGAAAGTCAATGTTGTGTGTTCATGCTTGTTAGAGATAGTGTCAGCTAAAAAGGGCACATGAATCTTAGTATGATTGTGTTCTACCTTTTTTTGTCGTTCATGACATATTGTCCTTTTAAAACAATCCGGCAATATGTTTGCAGCTAGGTCATTAAAAATACCATGACGGCAATAGAAACGTTTGACCAATTACATTCAGATTTTGACAAAACTCTTATTGCATTGCTGAATGTGAGAAGCATTAATGAAATTCAAACTGAAAGGAAAATGCCAGGATACGTTTATAACCAAGATAAAGGTATTCACGAATATTGGATAGCACTAGGGCAATATTCAGTAAGTAGTAATTTATCTTTTTTGGGGTTCGTTATCAATGCTGGTGTACAACTATTACCCACAACTCTAAATTCTAAGCAAGATATTGCAGACTATTGTTCTGCTTTTACGAAAAATAAAGATAAAGTAATCGTTACATTTGAATCAGTAATAGGGAAGCCGAACATATTATTTATTGGTTATACAAATCCCATTACAATGGAAGAATACTTACAAAATATTGTTTCCGATATTCATGATGAGGCACTAAATCTTGAATACAATTATAAAAAAATAAAAGTATAATGAATTATCTATTATTGGGGGTCCCCGTCGCAATAAACAGCATGCAGAAACCCAAGGGTGGGTTTGGAAGTGTATTTGAATTTTCAGGAAGTGGCCTTGAAGAAATAGGATTAAATGAAATATTCTGGTTTCGATGCAACCATGGGTTCAGTAATGAATTGCCGATTAGCGATAACCAAATAGAGATAGTTGAACCTCAAAATGATTACCAAAGAGTACTTTCTATTTTACTTGAAAAATGCATTAGAAACGGTAGATTAACTGGACAATTTGAAGAACCTCATATTTAAAATCAACAAAGCAGAATGGCGAATAGCATGACGCACAACTCAAAAAATGGAAAAAGATTTTTTGAAATTCCCGGTTTGCGAAATTTTCTCTTCCCTTTTTGATCATTATTCATTCAGGGTAAATTATATATGAGAAATAAACTTGCCAAAATAAACTAAGGCAGGAAGGATCAGGATTGAATAGAGGTAAATCATTTGATGGGATAATAATGGACAGACAGCCAATGAAAAATAGATTCTTACCGGAATTAACCCACTTCTTAGATGCGGATTAAAAAATTTATAAAAAAAATAATCGTAGGTTAACCTATTTTCTATCGCTCTTACTATTTGAAGTTTGGTTTTACCCAAGTTTTACCTTTAATAAAAAAGACCTACATTTTATATGTAAGTCTTTGATTATCAAGTGGAGAGTATCGGGGTCGAACCGACGACTTCTTGCATGCCATGATTTTTAAGGAATCTGTACCCCATTATGTACCCCAGACATAAAAAATGCGTTGCAAATTATTGATTTACAACGCATTATATATTAAAAAAGCTGTAGGGGGAGGGATCGAACCTCCACGAGGCAGTTAGCTATAGCGCAAAGTTCAGTGGTCGACCCTGGTCGTTCGGGTATTACTACCTGAACGGCTCTACACTACGTTTATCCTGGGCTCCTCACCCCCGAGACAAGGGGGCATGTCTGCCAAAAATTTCATCACCCCACAGTATACAAGAACCGGTTATTATTGGTTAACAGGACAATAGTAGTACAAAATTCGTATTTATTATAAATATTTCAAAGATTATTTTGATAATTTAGATAAAATATAATAAATTTGGCATTATATTAAAATAATTCTAAAATTTAACCGAATATGTCCGGTAAATTAAATCTTGACAAATTAGACCTGCAGATCATCCAGGAAATGATGGAAGATGCAGAGATATCCTATGCCGACCTGGGTAAGAAACTATTTGTTTCCGGCGGCACCATTCATGTTCGGATAAAAAAGCTCGAAGAACTAAAAGTGGTGAAAGGTAAAAAATTATCGGTAGATCTCAAATCTTTGGGATACGATGTAATTGCCTTTATTGGTATTTACCTGGAGAAAAGCTCATTGTACGACAGCGTAGCCAAAGAACTCCAAAAAATACCCCAGATCGTTCGCCTCAATTATACAACCGGAAATTACAGCATGTTTGCCGAGATCGTTTGTAAGGATATCCAGCAATTGCGTTTTGTGTTACACGATGAACTGCAAAAGATTAAAGGTATTGAACGTACCGAAACATTTATCTCTTTGGAAGAAAGCCTTGACCGTAATGTAGTAATAGCGCCACAATCCTGATACCGGGGCAATGATTTTTTTATAACTTACCCCGTACATTCAACGCATCTCTCAGTCCACTGCCTGCTAAATTAAAGGCCGGTACCTGTTCTCTTACCAACCTGGCCACATTTACCCACATGGTTGTTAAACCCACGGCAATGAATACCTGCCGGAAACCCTTACCTAGTGCGAGTGTAATGGCAAAAACCGATAGCAGGGTGGGAAAGCCCGGTTTTTTACTTCCTATCTCCGGAATCATCCGGTTGGTATTAGGGGAAAGAATCGGGCGGGATAAAATAACAAAGCAGTGCAGGCAGCAAACTCAGTGCCATCAGTATCAAACCAAAGGAAGCGCCCTTGTTGACCGGTAAGCGCCTGGTAAATGCTGAACAATACAATGGTTTTAACACACAGGGAAATTAAGAAATAATTGGCTCACCGATAAGAAAGGATATTTTGCCGAAAACCGTCAACGAAAATTAAACGTTGCCCCAAAATGATTGTCTACAATTTAAATAGGATGTATGCCATTAACCATAATCAACTAATCACATGAAACGGATACTTTACTTTTTCTTCGCACTTTTTGCGCTGATACCCCTTATCTTATATGCATGGTGGCCGGGAACAGAAGAAATAAAATAAGTACAAAGTTTTAGGTTACTCTTCTGCCCTTCCAATAGTAAGTGCCAAACTTACCAAGCCATCCGGCTATTACTGTATATATGATATGAACGGGCTGCATCAAAGGAAACCATATCAGCGCCCGGCTCTGCCGATAAAACCTGGCCACCGGAATCATCAAACTTAATTCTACCAAAGTTTTACATCCTGCCAGTAACAGCCAGTTGCTGAATCCATTTTCTCTGAACGGACTGATCAATAACAATACCAGTAGTAAAAGATTAACCGCATATACCAGGGCCAGTATCCAGAAAATTGTTTTATCCCGGTAGCTATCAGCTTTGCTGGCCCAGCGGATACGCTGGTTAAAAAAACTTTTCCAGTTGGGCATGGGGGCAGTAGTTACAATAGCTTCTTTGCAAAAAAGGTATCCCAGGCGGCCCGGGTATTTTTGTTTGATCTTGTACATCAGCAACATATCATCTCCGCTGGCAATCCGGTCAATACCACTAAACCCGCCCACCTCATCAAACACATCTTTCCGGTAAGCTATATTGGCGCCATTACACATGGTATGGTAACCCGCTGATACGGCAGCCGCGGTGATGCCCTGCAGGCTGATAAAATCCAATAGCTGAAATACCGACAGGAACGAATGATCATTCGTAAACATAACCGGTGCGGCTATAAATACGGGCCGCTTCTCACAGATATAGGCGTCCATGGCACTCAGCCAATGCTCCGTTACTTCACAGTCCGCATCTGTAGTAACTATCCAGGTTCCCGTACTTTGGGCAATGGCCAGTTCAATGGCTTTTTTCTTATACGCGTTTATCTGTGCACCCTGTAAATGATCGGTTAAATTGATTAAATGCAGATGGGCATATTCCCGCTGTAATAATCGGATGCTATTTTCTGTCTGATCGGTTGAATGGTCATTGATAACGATCACTTCAAATAATTCTGCCGGGTATTGTTGTTGTAAAACTGTTCGCAGGCGGCTTTGAATATTTTCTTCCTCATCCCTTGCCGGAATGATAATGGAAAAACGGGTGGCAGGTACCGCGTTTGGTTCGATCCTGAATAAGGGCAAACGCAAAAACCATTGCCTGTACCATACGATTAACAGACAATACACAGAAAGTAATACAACCGTAAGTATGATGGCTATCCAGTACATAGCGAACAAAGAAAGCTAATATAAAATGAGATTCCGGGGTTATTTGAAAAATTTAAGGGTTTATTCTTGGTGATGTCGAAGAAACCATCCAATTTTGAAATTAGTTGCATAACTAACTATATGCCAAACAACCAATTTAAAAGAGGGGAATTATACAGTGTCATCAATGGAATGGCTTCAACGGCTGTTGCCAGGAGGTTACAGAAGAATTTCAGGCAGGCAGGACTGGAAATTACCATCGAACAGTGGAGTGTATTATATCACTTATGGAAAGAAGATTGTTTGAGTCAGCAGGAATTATGTAACCGCACATTCCGCGACAAGCCAAGCATTACCCGTTTGATAGATAACCTGGAGAAACAGAAATTAGTAAGGCGGGTTGCTTCCAAATCAGACAGGCGCATTAACCTGGTCTGTTTATCAGACGCAGCAAAAGAGTTGCAGGAATTAACCATCACCCTTGCCAATCAAACCATGAATGAGGCTTTGATAGGAGTGAATAAAGAGGAGATAGAAACGGTGAAGCAGGTGTTTCAGAGAGTGTATGATAATCTTACATGAAGCGTGAAGCGTGGTTCACAAAAATAAATCTTTTAATAAATAAAAAATTCTATCATGGATGCCACAACACAAACCAAAGCGCTGCAGGGCGGCGAATGGTTGATCAAAGAAAGCAATCCCTTCGAAACCTTCATTCCGGGAGATTTTAATGAAGAACAAACCATGGTAATGGATATGTGTGCCCAGTTTCTGGATACAGAGATATTACCCATCCTGGACCGGATTGATAAACTGGAACCGGGCCTCATGCCTTCTCTATTGCAGAAAGCAGGTGAGCAGGGCCTGTTGTCTACCTCTCTCCCAGAGCAGTATGGCGGACTGGGTAAAGATTTTATTACCTCTTCCATTGTAAACGAAGGATTGGGCGGTGGCTTCTCCTTTTCAGTAGCAGTGGCTGCACATACCGGTATCGGTTCATTACCCATACTCTATTTTGGTACCGGAGAACAGAAACAAAAATACATTCCAAAATTAGCTACCGGTGAGTGGAAGGGCGCGTACGGTTTAACAGAACCCAATAGCGGCAGCGATGCCCTGGGTGCGAAAACCATAGCCAAACTGAGCAACGATGGTAAATACTACATTCTTAACGGACAGAAATGCTGGATAACCAATGGTGGTTTCGCAGATGTATATACGGTGTTTGCCAAGATTGATGGCGATAAATTTACAGGCTTTATTATTGAAAGAGGTTTCGAAGGGTTTACACAGGGGCCCGAAGAACATAAAATGGGTATCAAAGGATCCTCTACCGTGCAGTTGTATTTTCAGGATTGCAAAGTACCGGTAGAAAATGTGCTGGGTGAAATTGGTAAGGGACATTTGATCGCCTTTAATATTCTGAATATTGGTCGCTTAAAATTATGCGCCGCCGCATTGGGTGGTTCAAAAAGAGCCGCTACTACTTCAATCCAATATGCCAAAACAAGGGAGCAATTTAAAATGCCGATAGCCAAATTTGGCGCCATCAGGCATAAAATGGCGGAGATGGCTATTCGTATGTGGGTTTGTGAAACGGCGCTTTACCGCACAGCCAAATGGATTGATAATACAGAACATGAATTATTGAAAAGTGGTAAAACCTTTGCAGAAGCCCTGTTGGGCGCTGCCGAAGAGTTCGCCATTGAATGTTCCATATTAAAAATTTATGGTAGTGAGGTACTCGATTTTGTGGTGGATGAAGGTGTTCAGATACATGGCGGTAACGGCTTCAGTGATGAATATCTTATCTCTAAAGCCTACCGCGATAGCCGCATTAACCGTATTTATGAGGGTACTAACGAGATCAACCGTTTGCTTACGGTTGATATGATGCTGAAACGTGCCATGAAGGGTAAACTGGACCTGATGGGCCCGGCCATGGCCGTTCAAAAAGAACTGATGAGTATCCCTGATTTTGGCGCGGAAGAAGAGGGGGCCTTCGCGAAAGAACGGAAATACATCGCCAACTTTAAAAAGGCCATTTTAATGGTTGCCGGCGCGGCAGTGCAAAAACTGATGATGCAATTGGATAAGGAACAGGAAATACTGATGAATATTGCCGATATGGCCATTGAGACTTTCAATGCAGAAAGCGCTTTGCTGCGCGTAATGAAACTGGCCGACGCCAAGGGTGAGGCGGCCGTAAGTATACAGGCAGATATCATGCGAACCTACCTGTATGATGCTTCCGACAGGATTAATAAGGCCGGTAAAGATGCCCTGAACAGCTTTGCAGAAGGGGATGAGCTCAGGATGATGCATATTGGCCTGAAACGCTTTACCAAACTGGAGCCCTTTAATACCAAAGATGCCCGCAGAAGGATATCTGACCGCCTGGTATCTGATGACGGCTATCATTTATAATGAAAAAATAAATTATTAAAATTCATAATTTTTTTTAATATTTGGCAATTGTTTTTCGGTTGCTTGCTGAAATAACGCCTCATTGCCTTAAAAGCAATGAGGTTTTTTATTTGCCTATTGGCAGCCTGTATCCATTTTTTCCTCCGTAGATTACTACTATCGCGGTAATATTTTATCTTCATCTGATGAAGCTTACATTACTTGCCTGCCTGTTGTTGATTGTATGCCAGTCTGGGGCGCAAATAACAACTCCACCCTCCCTACTCGCCCGTTCTACAGGTAAACTGCCTGCCCTTGCCTATGGTTTGGGAGAAGACAGACTGGGTGGGGCCAAAATGGGATATATAGATACGAATATCCTTTTACGGGTAATAGACTCTGCAGAGAATAGGTACCAGGTACAATTGTCCAGGTATCATTCAGCATATATCGACAAATCATTTATTAAACCGGACAGCGCCCAAATAGAAAAATCTTTTTACCTCACCAATTCATTCATGGCAAAAGGTGATTCGGCTTTTGATTATGTGAGTATCAGTATGGAAGAGAGGTTGCCCTATAAAACGTATATGGAGATCAACCCATCTAAGATTGTGGTAGAAATTTTTGGGGTGCATAGCAATACCAACTGGATAACACAATTGCAATCTTTACAGGAAGTTAAAAATGTGTATTATAACCAGGTAGAAGATGATGTGGTGCGGGTAACCATTGAACTGCAGCACAGGCAACATTGGGGATACAGTATTGGCTATAAAGGAAAAGTATTGCAGGTAAAAATAAAACGACAACCGGCAAAAATGAATATCCGGTATCTCACCATTGCTATTGATGCGGGGCATGGCGGAACGAATTCGGGGGCAGGCGGGTCGGTTGCCATGTACCAGGAAAAGCAGTATACTTTACTGTTTGCCAGGGCCCTGCAAAAATACCTCAGGAAGAAAGGGGTGAAGAAATTGATTATGACCCGTACTACTGATACCACATTTGATAATAAAGACCGCATCCTGTTCCTGCAACAACAAACCCCCGACTATGTAATCAGTCTGCATCTCAATTCCAGCGGCAATACAGAGATCAATGGGGTGAGTACCTATTATAAACATATCGGGTTCAGGCCCTTAACCGTTACCCTCTTAAAAAGAATGCGGGAGCTGAAGCTCAATGAATTTGGCAATGTGGGCAATTTTAATTTTGCCCTGAACACACCTACCGATTTTCCGAATAGTTTACTGGAGATCGCTTTTTTAAGTAATGAAGACGATGAAAAGAAAATCATCAAACCAAAGTTTCAGGCAGATGTTGCAAAGAAAATTTATTTAGGGATAGTGGATTGGTTGAAGTTGGTAAAGTGACGGCTCATTTTTTTAATGTTTAATAAATCGTTCAAAAAATTCTATTGTCCGCAACATCTGATCAATACGTTGCCGGTTATTACCGCTTCTGGTAAGTTCGTGCGTAGCGCCGGGGTGACGAACATACTCTACGTTTCTACCCAGCACTTTCAAACTCCGGTAGAGCATTTCACTTTGTATCACACCTGTTCTCAGATCATTCTCTCCGTGAAAAATGATATAGGGAGTATGGATATTCTGCACATAGGTAATGGGCGATTCTCTTTGAATAATGGCTTTGGTTGCGGGCTCCCATGGGTAGCCTCCAAAATAATTAGGCACTAAACGCCAGGCATTTCCTTCTCCGAAGAAAGTACCCAGGTCATACACACCACGCTGTGAGCAGGCAGCTTTAAAACGCTGATCCTGTGAAATGATCCATGCCACCAGGTATCCCGCATAGGATCCGCCGGTTACGGTTAAGCGGGCTGTATCAATAAAACCTTCAGCGCCTGCTTTATCAAGCGCAGTCAATACATCAGCGGTTGGCCCCGTACCCCAATCATTCATATTGGCTCTTAAGAAAGCCGCACCATAGCCCCCTGAACCTCGTGGGTTACCGTACACTACTACATAACCCATGGCAGCATAATACTGAAACTCATGCCACATAGAACTTTCCCCCGGTCCCCACATGGCGCTGGGCCCGCCATGAATATTCAGGATGGCCGGATACTTTTTACCCGGCTCAAAATTGGTGGGTTTCATCACCCAGTATTCTATCGTTAGTCCTTTCTCGTTTACAAAACTTTTCTTTTCAGGGTAACTGAGTTTTTTGTTTTTTATCCAGTTGTAATTAAAACTACTGATGCGTTTGGTGTTTTTTAGGGTGGCATCCGAAACGTATAATTCAAATGGATTAGCCACTTCGGTTTTTACAAAAACGATGTTATTATTTTTTATATCAAAACTGCTGATACCCGCGTTTACATCAGACAAAGCTTCTACTTTTTTAGTTGTCATATCTGCGCGGTATACAGGCGCCCCTCCATTGCTTTGTGCCGCGAAATAAAGATATTTTTCATCGGCACTCCAGGTGATATTTCCTTTGCTTCTGTCGAATGGAATGGTGATCATGTCTTTATTACTTCCATTAACGGGCATAATGGCCAGGGCCGGAACATCTACAAACGAAGTATTGCCATATTGAAAAGCCAGCCATTTGCCTGAAGGAGATATCCTGGCGCTGGTATAGGTTTTTCCTTCCTCGCCTAATAGCAATTTCAAATTACTGCCATCCGTATCTGCCAAAAATATTTCACTTTCCAGCGATCGGTCGGGGTGTTGTGTATCATCCATATCACCGGTAATGAGCAGTTGTTTGCCATCCGGTGTGAACTCGGCGGCGGTAAAGCGATAAAAACCATGTGTTACCGCAACGGGCTGTGAGCCGGGTTCCACATTCACGATAAAAAAATGGTTAAAAGAAATTTCTGAACTGGTGGTTTTTTCTTCCTGAAAATTAAGTTTAGTAATTACTTTGGCTTTTTTGTCATTGGCATTATTCTCTAAATAGGCCCTGATTTCTTCCAGGTTACCATCCGGATCCGGTTTGGCTGTTTGGGTTTGCAACTGGCTGTTATGCTCAAATCCTGGTTTTTCATAGGGCCATTTGGGTATTTCTTTTTTGGGATTCAGTATGCTGTCTTTCAATAATGCCTGCAAAGGGATGCTGGTAGAAAAAAGAATTTTCTTGCCGTCTGAACTCCATTTGGGAGATCCTGCTCCGTATTTGAATTTTGTTAATTGAACGGGTTCGCCGCCATCTAATGAGAGCAGAAATATTTGTGGTTTGCCATCTACTGTTCTGATAAAAGCCAGTTGTTTACCATCCGGGGCCCAGGCGGGTTGCGAGGCCGTTTCCCTTGCCGTAAGCTGCCTGGGCGCCGAAGAGCCATCAACCGGCACAATGTAAATCTGGTTCATATAGTCAGCCTCCCATTTATTGTCTGCATCGGGCTCAATACGGGTAGCTACAAAAGCGGCTTTGCTGCCATCCGGACTAATCGTAACACCGGTAAGCTGCGTTATTTTTAGCATATCGGTTACTTTCATTAGTTCCGTTTTAGTTTGTGCAAACAGTGGCTGTGCAGCACCAAGGGCAAGTAACAGGAATAACTTTTTCATAAGTTTTGAAATGAAAGGGTAAAGTACAAAGAAATGGCAAGTTCTTGGGGGATGGATTGTATTTTTACATCCTAAAAATTAACATATGAGCCAATTAGTTGCTGCGTTTAATGAATACCGGGAAAAAATGAATGATGTGATCCTAAGTAAGGATAACCTGGTGATGAAGCGTTTATGGAATCTGGATACCAATACCTATGAGGCCGGGGCCCTGGACAAAAAAACCAAAGAAATGCTGGGCCTGGTAGCCAGTATGGTATTGCGTTGCGATGACTGCATCAAATACCATCTGGGGAAGAGTCATGAACTGGGGATGAATACGCAGGAAATCTACGAGATCTTTGCGGTAGCGAATATTGTGGGTGGTACGATAGTGATACCCCATACGCGCCGGGCCGCAGAATACTGGGAGGAACTCTGCATGATTAATAATTAGTAATTATTAATTACTAATTAATCAGGATATTTGCGCTTTATCTTCTCTAAATCAATTATTAATTATTAATTACTAATTATTAATTAAACAGCTATGTCAGAAACGTTAACACAAGCGGCGCCTCAATTAACAGCTAAGGATTTTGTAACGGACCAGGAGGTTCGCTGGTGCCCGGGTTGTGGTGATTATTCCATTCTTGCCCAGGTTCAAAAGATTATGCCGGGTATGGGTATTCCCAAAGAAAATATTGTAATCATCAGCGGTATCGGCTGCAGCAGCCGTTTTCCGTATTATATGAATACCTATGGTATGCACTCAATCCATGGCCGTGCCGCAGCGGTAGCCAGTGGGTTAAAAGCCGCCCGCCCGGAATTAAGTGTCTGGATTGTATCTGGTGATGGAGACAGTTTAAGTATTGGGGGTAACCACACCATTCATTTACTGAGAAGAAATTTTGATGTAAATATGCTGGTTTTCAATAACCAGATATATGGTTTAACCAAAGGGCAATATTCACCAACCTCAGAAGTACATAAGGTTACCAAGAGTTCCCCGATTGGTAGCATTGACCATCCCTTCAATCCATTGGCTTTGGCCATGGGGGCCGATGCCAGCCTTATTGCGCGTAGTATGGATCGCGATCCGAAACACCTGCAAAGCATGCTCACCAGGTCTTACCAGCACAAAGGTTCCTCCTTCCTGGAAATATACCAGAACTGTAACATCTTTAATGATGGTGCTTTTGAAATATTTACAGAGAAGTCAAGTAAACCGGAAGAAACCCTGTTTCTTGAGCAGGGCAAACCATTGGTATTTGGCGCCGCACAAAATAAAGGGATTAAGTTAGATGGGTTGAAACCGGTAGTGGCGGAACTGGGTAACGGAGTAAGCGCTGATGACCTCTGGATACATGACGAAAAGGATTTTTATAAAGCTCAGATATTAATCAGGTTATTCGATGATCCAACCAAAGAAACGGTTCATTTTCCACGCCCGTTTGGCGTATTTTTTGAAACCGACAGACCCTGTTATGAAGACATCATGACTATGCAGATTGATGAAACCATTGCCACTAAAGGCAAGGGTGATCTGGATAAATTACTCAGGGGTAAGGAAGTGTGGGAAATTTTGTAAAAGACACAAATATATTCAATAAAAACCCTTGCTTGTGCGGGGTTTTTTTATGACAGCTACTTAAACTTTTGCTATCTCATTTCTGATAGCAAACAGCACCAGCCCAATTCTTGAAACTACTTTCAGTTTAGTAAACAGGGCATCCCTGTAGCCATCAATGGTTCTGGGGCTCAGGTACATGGCAGCGGCTATTTCTTTATAGGATTTATCTGTACAGAGCCAGCGAAGAAATTCTTTTTCCCGCTCACTCATGGCTTTTAGTTTTTCCTGTTCTGTTTCTTCTTCTGCCGGGATACCATGAATGGAATCAACGATATGTTTATAGAGAATATGATTGATGTAAATACCCTTATGCGTTACATCGTGCAAAGCCTTTTTCAGATCTTCAATTTCGGCATCTTTCAATAAATATCCGCGGGCTCCATTCTGCAGCATTTTGATGATAGAACGCTCATCATTCATCATGCTGAGTGCTATAAACTTTACCTGTGGATAATGGGTATGGAGCCATAAAGCGGTTTCATGACCGTTCATTTCCGGCATATTAATATCCATCAAAACCAGGTCGGGCAGGTTAGCAGGGTTGAGCCATTCTGTGAATTGTTTTCCGTTATTGGCCTCATATATAACCTTATATCCTGCAAAGGAATTGATTACGGAGGCCAATCCCTGCCGTAATAAAATATGATCATCAACCATGGCTACCTGTATCATAGTAAAATCATTAATAGGGTATGCGCCAACTATTGGCAAAATGCCCTAAGTTCTGAATTAACAGAAATACAATTTCGGTAGTTTTTACGAAATAATAAACCGTTAAAACACCCAATTAATTGCGTACAAACCGGGTTGTACTGTTTGCGGGCGGTAGCTACTTTTATTTTTCAGTTTTCACAGGGGGTTACAAACAAACAGAAGGCGGCACAAGGCCGCCTTTTTGTTTTATACCAAACAGGGCTTTACAATTTTTAGTTTGTAATTTGCAGTATGTTTTTAACAATCCATCCTGATAATCCCAACCCGCGGCATATTAAAACCGTTATCGAATGTTTACTTGACGGGGGCATTATTATCTATCCTACCGATACCATTTATGGATTGGGGTGCGATATTTTTCAGCATAAAGCTATCGAACGGATTGCCCGGATAAAAAATATTGATCCTGCAAAAGCGCAACTCAGTTTTGTATGTTATGACCTGAGCGACCTGAGCAAATACACCAAGAGTATTTCAACGCCATTATACCGGTTATTAAAAGAGCACCTGCCCGGTGCGTATACATTTATTTTACCGGCAAGTAAAGAAGTACCCAAAATATTGCATAGTAAAAAAAATACCATCGGTCTTCGGGTTCCGGATAATACCATTGCCCGCACCATTGTTAGGGAGTTGGGCCATCCGCTTCTTTCCGCCTCCTTACCCGGAGAAATGGTGGAAGAATATACCGATCCTGAATTGATGTATGAAAATTTTCATAAGCTGGTTGATATTGTTATTGATGGTGGGATAGGTGGTATGATACCTTCTACCGTTATAGACTGCACAAAAGATACTTACGAGGTAATCAGAGAGGGGGCGGGAGTATGGGAGAATGAAGCGTTGAGGTAGTTATCCAAATTTAATCTCTCCCTCTCCTGGTAGAATACGATAACTCATCCGATGGTATTTACATAACCCGTACTTTTCAATCGCTTTCCGGTGCTCCCATGTTCCATAGCCCTTGTTATTATTCCATCCATACATCGGAAATTCTTCGTGTAATTGCCGCATATAGGCATCCCTAAATGTTTTAGCCAAAATGCTGGCAGCGGCAATACAGGCATATTTGCCATCCCCTTTAATAATACAGTGATGTGGAATTTTTTTGTACCGGATGAAGCGATTCCCATCAATTAATAATAAACCTGGCCCGGGTTTGAGCTGGTCAATAGCCAGGTGCATGGCTTTGAAAGAGGCTTTTAAAATATTGGTCCTGTCTATCTCAGTATTATCTATACTGGCCACTGCCCAGCTAATGGCAGATGATTGTATCACTTCTTTCAGTAGCTCCCTATCTCTGGCGGCTACCAGCTTACTATCATTTAACAGCGGGTGGTAAAAATGCTTTGGTAAAATAACAGATGCGGCAAAAACCGGTCCCGCATAACAACCCCTTCCGGCTTCATCAGCGCCTGCTTCCTTTAGTGCTGTTTGATAAAAGGGTTCTAACATTTTGGTAAAATTCATGCATACCGGCAATACTTCCCAAATTCATTTGTCAAAATTCCGGCAGGGCATTTTATACCTGTAACTTTGTGCCTGTTCCGAAACAACTGATATATGCATTCAACGAATCGTTCTTCCAGGCTGGTAGCCACCTGGCTTTTAATTGGGGTAGCCATGACGGTTATACAAATTGCCTTAGGGGGAATTACCCGTTTAACGGGTAGTGGTCTATCCATAACACAGTGGGATGTGATCACCGGTTCATTGCCACCACTAAATGAACAACAATGGTTAACTGAATTCGCTAAATACAAACAAACTCCCCAATATCAATTATTAAATTTCGATTTTACAGTTTCAGATTTCAAATTCATTTTTTTCTGGGAGTGGTTCCACCGCTTATGGGCAAGAACCATCGGTTTGGTATTCGCCATCGGTTTTGTTTGGTTTATGGTAAAAAAACAATTTAAAAAAGAAATGGTTCAGCCTTTACTTATTCTTTTTTTTCTGGGGGCGTTGCAAGGGGCCATTGGTTGGATTATGGTGGCCAGCGGACTCATCGGTGATGCCGTATATGTGAAGCCTACGCGGCTGGCATTGCATTTTATTTTCGCATTAGGACTGCTTTGTTATACGTTTTGGTTTTCCCTGCGGTTATTGGTTAAGGATGAACAAAGAATACAAAATAATTCTCTCAGGCAATGGAACGGGGTACTTTTGACGTTGCTGATTGTTCAGTTATTGTATGGCGCATTAATGGCCGGACATAAAGCTGCCGCTACTGCGCCAACCTGGCCCACCATTAATGGCGAATGGGTGCCGGAAAAATTATGGAATGATCAGTCGCTATTCCTTAACCTGGTTAATAATACCGTACTTATTCATTTCATTCACCGGGGATTAGCTTACCTGTTATTTGTGCTGGTATTGATATGGTCGCTGAAACTTTTTAAGACAAATGGATCTGATCTGTTTAAGAAAACCCGTTGGTGGCCATTGGCTATTGTATTACTGCAATTGATTTTAGGTATAGCAAGTGTGCTAACCAGCAACGATATTATCCCGGGTAATTGGGGTGTATTTGAATGGATGGCACAACTGCATCAGTTAACCGGGATGCTTTTGTTGTTGTCTTTGGTTTGGATGTTGTTTGTACTAAGAGGGGAACAGGGGTACACAGAGAGAAATGGATAAGGGGTGCAGCAACCTGCCTAAAATAATACTCTTAATTATATGAAGAAATACCTGGTGGGTTTGTGGTATTCGTTACCGGTGCAGCTTTTTTTGTTGCACTTTCGCCGTTACCAGGTGCTTTTAATTTTCTGGTATATCTTATTCGCGACTGTTGCCGGCAATTTTATGTACCCATTTGGCGCCAATTCACTTTTCCTGGCCCCTGAATATTTTGGTGAGGTAACCCTGCTGAGTACGGGTATTGCAGGATTCGCATTTGGTATATTTGTGATGAGCTGGAACATCACCACTTTTATCCTGCATAATAAGAACTTATTGTTTCTGGCTACCAATTCGCAACCTTTTTTAAAGTATTGTATCAACAACGCGGTGATACCGCTGGTATTTCTGGTATTCTACCTGGTTAAAGCGGTAGATTATGGTTATTACCAGCAACTATTACAGGGTACTGAAGTGCTTTTATTAATAGGTGGATTCTCCGGCGGACTTATCCTTTCGATCCTCCTGTCTTTTGTCTATTTTTTTGGCGCCGACAAAACCATTTTTTATACGATGGGATCCGTTATTAAATCGGCCAATACCCAATATGAGGTTTCTTTGCTGAAAAAGCATTTGCCTAAAGAAAAGACTGAATTACGGGTAGACTGGTTTTTGAGCGCCGGCTTTCGTTTGCGGAAACCGAGAGATGTACGCCATTATAGTGATGAGTTTCTCGCGACTGTTTTAAAGCGACACCATGTGGCCGCGGTACTGGCCATTACCATCGCTTTTGTTTTCCTGATACTTGTGGGATATATTTCTGATTCACGGCTCTTTCAAATACCTGCCGCGGCAAGTATTACCATACTTTTTGCCATTCTGATAGCAGTGGCCGGGGCCCTGTCTCTTTTTCTCCACACCTGGGGTATTCCCCTGCTGCTATTGGTATACCTGATTTCTAATTTCCTGTATCAGCATGAAATCATTGATCCGCGTAATAAAGCCTATGGCCTGAATTATCTTAATAAGAATGAACGACCGGCGTATACCAGGGAAAATATCAGTCAATTGGCCAGTGAGGCCAATATTGAATCCGATAAAAAATATTTCTTACAAATATTGAATCGCTGGAAGTCTCGCCAGGCAGAAGAGAAACCCATATTGTATATGATCAATACCAGTGGTGGTGGGCTTCGCAGTACGGCATTTACTATGCATACTTTACAAAAGCTGGACAGTATATTTGGTGGGCAACTATTGCGGCAAACTATTTTAATCAATGGCGCCTCTGGCGGTCTGCTGGGCGCCGCTTATTTCAGGGAACTGTATTATGAGAAGTTAAAAGGAGCTAATATCAATCTGCAGGATAAGCAGTATACCGAAAAAATTTCACGCGACCTGCTCAGTCCGCTCTTCTCTTCTTTTGTTTCCAGGGATATTATAGGGCCTGTTCAAAAATTTGAAATGAACGGCTTCCAATATGCGAAGGACCGGGGGTATGCATTTGAACAAAAATTAAATGAGAATACCGATGGGTTACTGCGTAAAACATTAAAAGAGTATCTGGTACCAGAGGCCAATGCAGAAATACCCACCATGTTTTTTAATTCGATGATTAACCGGGATGGGCGCAAGATGATTATCAGCACTCACCCTGTTAGGTTTCTCATGCGGCCGACACTTCATACAGCAAATAGTATGTCGGTAGATGCTGATGCGGTAGATTTTAATTCGTTCTTCAGTAAGCAGGATGGGATGAATTTGAATATACTTTCTGCCTTACGCATGAATGCTACTTTCCCGTATGTATTACCGAATGTATGGTTACCAACAGAACCAATTATTGATGTGATGGATGCCGGACTGCGCGATAACTTCGGGCAGGAAGCCTGTCTCCGTTTTATGGATGTATTTAAAGACTGGTTACAGGCAAATACCAGTAAAGTAGTATTGTTGCAGATTCGCGACCGCAGCCTGGGCAACTGGGATAAACCTTTTGAGAGCAACGACTTTATCAGCCTGCTTACGAAACCCTTTTTAGTATTGCAGCATAACTGGTTTAAGTTGCAGGATTATTACCAGCACGACCAGTTGCAGTATATGTCAGATGCCTATGGCCCCAACTTTTACAGGGTATGTTTTCAATATGTTCCTTCCAAAAATGAGGAACCCGCCAGTTTAAGTTTTCACTTAACGGCTGCGGAGAAAAAAAATATTGCGTTGGCTTTGGATAATCCGGCGAATAAGGAGCAGTTTGAGAAGCTCAAGCGGATTAATTCATATAGAAAATAATCGAAATAACAATGGGTGTTTTCACGGCAATTGCAAACGATAATAATTATCCAAAATGAACCTAAAATGAAATTATTTATTTTATTTTTTTTAATTATACTGATCCCCGCTTGTGCCATGGATTACAGTTGTTCTTCTCAAATTAAGAACATCTCATCTCACCAGGTCAACATATCAATTGTATATAACAGGGACAAGTTGGATAGTCTTTATAATTATAATAGAGAAAGTTATTTAATATATCTTAAAAACCTGAATGAAGAGTCGGGACTTCCTTACAATCTTGACACAATTACACTCATAAGTAATTATATTCTTCCGGTTAACAAGAATCTTAGAGTGGATCATAATGTGGGTGGACGTGGAGTTACTCCGGATCATTCTTTGATTAAAGAAATTAAGATTTGGTCGTTCAATAAAACGATTGTTTACAACCATTATTCGCTTGATACGGCGTTTAAAGAGGTAAACAGTGGTATATGGGAACTAACCATAAGATAAAAACATACCCGAAAATTTAAAAACCTTCTTACGAAATATTCGAAATAAATTTATAAACTTTTCCTTATACCTGTATCAACTCAAAACAATCTTTCAAAATTTCTATCCTGAATTCTTCCGCTGTTTCTCTTGGCTCTCCATCAATATGCAATGGCGCGTATTTTAAATTCCTGATGATAAGTGACGTGGTTTGGAAATAGATAATGTTTTTCTGGCTCATTGATTCTACCAGCTCCTGTATCTTATTATTGCTGCGGATATGCTTAAGCATTACAAACGGCAGTTTAGCCTTATTCATTTTTTGAACAATTACAATATCCAGTAGGCCGTCATGTAAATTAGCCTGCGGGGCAATGGTGAAATTATTTCCAAACTGGTTACTGTTGGCAATGCTGATAAAAAATGCATCAGTAAAAAAAGAAAAGCCATCTATGATAATTTCAAACTGATAAGGTTGCGCTTTAAAAAAATTAATAATGCTCTGCTGTGTATAGGTAAGTAAACCCCTGGATGCCTTGGTGGCAAAATCGTGTGCTACCTGTGCATCAAATCCAATACCGCTGAGCGTACAGGCATATTGGTTATTAATCAGGAAGGCATCTACTTTTTGTGTTTTGCCTGTAAAAATTAATGCCAGGGCCTGCTGCGGCTTGGTAGGTATCCCCGCGGTTCTTGCCAGCCCATTGCCTGAACCAACCGGTATAATTCCAATGCGTATAGAAATGCCACGTAATGCACTGGTAACCTGGTTTACAGTGCCATCGCCACCTGTAACAACCACATCAGTAATGCCTTCCTTTAGTATCTTATCTTTCAGCAGATCATAGTCGCCATCAGCATTGGTACTCTGAATCTCGAAAGGTATTCCCTGCGCGGTTGTTTCCCTTTCAATCAATTTCCTGAGACCTTCTTTTTTTGAAGTTCCTGAAATAGGGTTTATGAGATAAATTATTTTTCTGTCACTCATCACTTTAATAATCCTGTTTTATGGTGAGAACCATATTTACATACATACGTTCATAAGCAAAGAATAGAGATCATACATTTTACAACATATAAAAATCCGCGATCACCATTTAATCAAAGCGCTGGCCCAGGTAAAACCGCTGCCAAATGCTGCCAGACAAACCAGGTCTCCATTCTTTATCATGCCCTTTTCCCAGGCTTCACACAAAGCTATGGGAACGGATGCAGCGGTAGTGTTACCATATTGTTGAATATTGTTGTAAACCTGGTTATCGCTCAGTTTTAATGTATGCTGTACAAACTGGCTGATGCGCAGGTTAGCCTGGTGGGGGATGAGCATTTTGATATCAGAAGCCTGGTACCCATTTGCCTGCAAGGCTTCCATGATTACTTCCGGAAATTTGATGATGGCTTTTTTAAATACCAATTGCCCGTCCATATATGGAAAATTCTGGGCGTGATCAATCATGGCATGACTCATAAACATATTTGCTATGGGGGCATCATCAAAATCGGCATAATCCTGTGTACCCCAATGATTGGCATGGGTACCGGGATTATACATGGCCAATATTTCGGCCGACCCGCCATCGCTATGTAAATGTGTACTTAAAATGCCGCGGTCATCCTCTTCAGTAGGTTGCAATACCACGGCGCCGGAACCATCTCCAAAAATTACAGAGATATTTCTGCCCCTTGTGGTTAAATCCAGTCCGAAGGAATGTTTCTCACTACCCACCACTAAAATGTTTTTATACATGCCTGTTTTGATAAACTGATCAGCAACACTTAATGCATATAAAAAACCACTGCACTGGTTACGAACATCCAGTGCACCTATTTCTTTCATTTTCAGGGCACGTTGTAATAATACCCCACAACCCGGAAAATAATAATCGGGTGACAGGGTGGCAAAGACTATAAAATCGATATCCTGCGCGGTGGTTCCGGCTCTTTCTATGGCTATTTTGGCTGCCTCAACAGCCATGGTAGTGGTGGTTTCTTCTGTCCGGTGTGCATAGTGGCGCTCTTTAATGCCGGTACGTTCCTGGATCCATTCATCATTGGTGTCCATATACTGGGTGAGGTCCTGATTGGTTACTACGTTTTTGGGCACATACATACCAATACCGGCTATTTTACTGCGGGGCATAGACAATCGTTTTAGTTTGACCAGGGTGAAGGTAAAGAAGTTTGTTGTTTGATGTTGGTGGTTTCATAGATAAAGAAAAATGGCTTAAAACGATAAATCACCAGCAAACTATAGCCCCTTTACTGCTGTTTTGTTGGGATATGCAGCGTTTCTTTCATAAATAGCCCTGCTTCTCTTTCAACCGTTATAATATCTTTTGATTGAATTGGTGATCCAAGTACATGGTTGCCCGCTTCCGGTATGGCAACCATTTTTTTCCGGGATGGCGGTGTACCCAGATTTGCCATCATCGTTTTCATGGCCGATACTTTTACTACCGGGTCCTGGTGTTGCTCGTCTTTATAATAATACAAAACGAGTACAGGTTGTTTTACCCTCGCAAAAGTAGCTTTGGTCATAGTGGTTTCCAGTAACTCCTCTAACTGTACCGTGGCTTCCAACCGATATTGATGGTTCCAGTATTGATTATATTCGGGCGTATTTGAGCCCGCTGTATTAAGTTTAGATCCTTTAACCAGCCTGGCAATTTGTAACCCCCATGGATTATTAACCAGCCAGGCATTGGGGTCGTTGATGGCTATATTAGGAGAAAGTAAAACCAGTCCCGCTACTTCCGGATAGGCTGCTGCCAGTTGAATAGCCAGGGTACCACCGGTTGATGTACCCATCAGGATTACTTTATCGCCCAATTGTTTTCCAATAGCATAGGCCTGTTTGGCCGATTCCCAAAGATTTTCAGCCGACAAATTTGCAAGCGCATCTATGGTATCAATACCGTGTTGTGAAAGCCGGGAGAGGTATAGGTTAGATCCAAATTGTCTGGCAAGGTCGCGGTGAACAGGATTGCCTTCTTCCTGGCTGGCGCTAAAACCATGCAGGTAAACAATGGCATAGGCTGTTTTTTGTTTTACGGAATCATTGGCCCAAATAATCCTTGCTTCATTATCGGGCTTGATGGTATAATGGGATTCCTGTTCCTTAATATAATTTTCTAAAGTAGTGGCCGTTGCCGGAATAGTTGGAAGGGTAGTATTGTAAACTGGTGTTGTTGGATTTGGCCCAAGAAGATATAGGACCAGTAAGATCCCTAAAACAGCAAAAAATCTTTTTATAAAACGCATAGCAATTGATTTATTTAAAACTAACTTTTTTTTCATATATCCAGGTTGTCATGAGTACTTATTGGATAAATGGATGATTTATTGTAAGTAAGCAATCATTTAAGAAGCAGATTATCAGTTAGTTATATCATTTTCCTGTTAAGTTTAGCTTCTCCCCTTGCCCTCCGGCTGTAAAGACCTACCTTTGCAGCCTTAAAATTTTACATGGAAATAAGAAATATTGCCATTATTGCACACGTTGACCATGGCAAAACAACATTGGTAGACAGGATTTTGCAGACTACCAAAGTATTCAGGGATAACCAGGATGCGGGTGAATTGATTATGGATAGCAATGACCTGGAAAAAGAACGGGGTATTACCATCTTTAGTAAGAACGCTGCGGTAATTTACAAAGACTACAAAATAAATGTGATCGATACACCGGGACACAGTGATTTTGGCGGTGAAGTGGAACGCGTTTTGAAAATGGCCGATGGGGTAATTTTGCTCGTAGATGCTTTTGAAGGACCTATGCCGCAAACCCGTTTTGTACTGCAGAAAGCCTTGCACCTTAACCTGCACCCAATTGTGGTAATTAACAAAGTAGATAAACCTAACTGCCGTCCTGATGAAGTACACGATGCGGTATTTGAGCTCTTCTTTAACCTGGATGCTACAGAAGAGCAACTGAACTTCCCTACTTTTTATGGTAGCGGAAAGAACGGTTGGTTCAATGATACGTTAACACAAACAGAAGATATCATTCCTTTAATGGATGGTATCATTAAATATGTTCCTGCTCCTAAAGTAAATGAAGGCCCGCTGCAAATGCAGATTACCTCACTTGACTATTCTTCTTTCCTGGGCCGTATTGCCATTGGTAAAGTAACCAGAGGGGTAATTAAAGATAGCCAGCAAATTGCGTTGGTACAGGGGGATGGTTCTATCAAAAAGTGCCGGGTTAAAGAATTGTATGTATTTGAAGGGATGGGTAAACGTAAAGTAACGGAAGTAATTGCCGGTGACCTTTGCGCTGTGGTAGGACTTGATGATTTCAATATTGGAGATACCATTGCTGATACGGAAAATCCGGAAGGGTTACCAATTATCAGTGTGGATGAACCTACTATGAGCATGACTTTCAGCATCAATAACTCACCATTCTTTGGCAGGGATGGTAAGTTTGTAACCTCACGCCACCTGCGTGACCGTTTGATGAAGGAAACTGAAAAGAACCTTGCCCTGCGTGTAGAAGATACCGACAGTGCAGATAGCTTCCTTGTATTTGGACGGGGTATCCTGCATTTGGGAATATTGGTGGAGACCATGCGTCGTGAAGGATACGAATTGACTGTTGGTAACCCACAGGTGTTGGTAAAAACCATCGATGGGAAAAAGCATGAACCATATGAGAACCTGGTTGTAGATGTTCCCGCTGATTTCAGTGGAAAGGTTATTGACCTGGTTACACAACGTAAAGGAGAAATGCAGATCATGGAAAGCAAGGGCCAGATGCAGCACCTTGAATTTGAAATTCCTTCAAGAGGTTTGATAGGCTTGCGTTCGCAGATGTTGACTAATACAGCAGGTGAAGCCGTAATGGCGCACCGTTTTATTGATTATAAACCATGGAAAGGACCGATACCCGGCAGAAGCAATGGTGTATTGATTGCCAAGTTTATGGGTATCACTACTGCTTATTCCATTGATAAACTACAGGATCGCGGAAGCTTCTTTGTAGATCCGGGAGATGAAGTGTATGTTGGGCAGATAATAGCTGAGCATATTAAACCGGGTGACCTGAACGTGAATGCGGTGGAAATGAAAAAATTAACCAATCACCGCGCCAGTGGTAGTGACGATGCGGTAAGGATCGTTCCTAAATTGCAGTTCACACTGGAAGAATGTATGGAATATATTCAGCAGGATGAATGTATAGAGGTTACTCCAAAGAACATTCGTATGCGTAAAGTGGTATTGAATGAAGATGACAGAAAGAAGAGCAGTAAGAGCATGCAAAGTGAAGCGGTAGGATAAGCCTGTTTTTTAAATAGTTAGAAAGCCATCCCGCTTAACGGGATGGCTTTTTTCTTGCCAGGCTTTCAGGTTTGTACGTTTAGGTGCAGACACAAAAACACCGCTATTGAAATATCAATAGCGGTGCGGTAAAAAAAGGTTGTTTGGATATTATCCTTTGCTAACAATCACAGCATCGTATGAACTTGTTTTAACGTTAACTTCAAATTTTTCTTTAACAGAACCTTTTATGTCTTCAATAAGGAAGGTTACTTTACTAACTTCTGATTTAGGAAGTTTGAAGGTTTTATTGAATTGTTTATCGGAGTAAAAGCTTTTAAAAAGCTGCTCACCATTCTCGTCAAGTACCACCAGGCTAAAAGTATTTCCCGGAAGGTTATTGTATTTTACATTGAACGATAACTGGTTGAGGTGATCAACACCGATATAATTAAATTCTACTTTATTAGCATCGAATGAGTACGGTTTGCTAACAGAAGCGGGTGTAGCGGCATTGGCAGAAAGAAATAATGCCGCGGCTAACAGGTTGCCTAAGAAAAATCTTTTAGCGATTGTTTGGATAGATTGTTTTTTCATAATAATGTGTGTTGTTTGTGTTAAAATAATAATTGATTGGGCATACTACCGCCTTACAGACTTGCAAAAGAAAATTTTTACATGGTAACAATCAGAAGAGTTATACAGGTACCGTAGCGGTTGGATTGAATTGCGAATTCAAATTTAGATGTACATCAAAACCCGTATGTATACCTTTAATACCCGCATCGCAGAAAGGTAACCTTCTGCCCAATGTTAATAGAATGTTACGTGATTAGTTAACTAACGTTAGTTCTTTCTCTGTGAACCTCTGTTCCTCCGTGCCCTCCGTGTTGAAAAAAAACATACAGATGCTTTAGTGTTTTTTTTCAACACGGAGGGCACAGGGTACACTGAGTTGCACAGAGAAAATTTATACAACAGGTTTATTCAGGGTATGCCAGAGAAGATCCTTTAATTCGGTTAGTCCCTTATTGGTGATAGAGGATATAAAGAGGTGTGGGATACCCGCGGGTAATTCTTTGCTGATGGCTTCCTTCAACTCATCATCCAGCATATCACTTTTACTGATGGCGATGATAAAATCTTTTTGCAACATTTCCGGATTGTATTCTTCCAGTTCATTTCGGAGAATCTCAAATTCTTTGCGATGATCATTGCTGTCTGCGGGAATTAAAAAAAGTAGAATTGAATTACGTTCAATATGTCTTAAGAAACGATGTCCCAAACCCTTTCCTTCCGCGGCGCCTTCAATAATGCCTGGCAGATCTGCAATACAAAATGATTGCTGATCGCGGTATTCCACCATTCCTAATTGAGGTATAATTGTTGTAAATGCGTAGTTGGCAATTTTTGGTTTTGCCGCGGTGATCACAGATAATAAAGTTGATTTACCGGCATTAGGGAAACCCACTAAACCAACATCTGCCAATACTTTCAGTTCAAGATTTTTCCAGCCTTCCACACCGGGTTCTCCCGGTTGTGAATGTTCCGGTACCTGGTTGGTAGGGGTAGCAAAATTGCTGTTACCTAAACCACCACGGCCACCTCTGAGCCAGATAACCTCCTGCCCATCTTCCAGTATTTCAATTTCTTTATTGCCCGTTTCTTCATCCCGGGCCACGGTACCTAAGGGAACATCAATGATGATGTCTTTGCCGTCTTTTCCGGTACAATTATTTTTACTCCCGTTCTCGCCATTATCTGCCAAAACATTTTTAAAATATCTCAGGTGAAGCAAGGTCCACAAATTACTGTTGCCGCGAAGAATAATATGCCCCCCCCGTCCACCATCACCACCATCCGGGCCGCCCATGGCGGTTAGTTTGTTGCGCATTAAATGTGTAATGCCCTGGCCACCATGACCACTGCGGGCAAAAATGCGGATATAATCTATGAAGTTGTTTCTTTCTGACACGAATTACACGAATTAGGCTAATTGCACGAATTAATGGCAAATGTACGCCAATGTTATTTGTTAGCCGGTTCTCTTAATTTATTGCAGGCTTAATTCATGGTTTCCTGTTTTGGCAGCGGGCAGGTATTTCAATAATACTTCCTATCCCAAATTATAACGGTAACAATGCTTTTCCGGTTCTGAAACAGGTGCCCTTAAAATGTGCCACCTGTTCATTATGTTGGTTAGTGATCGTAATCTGATACAGTCCGGTGCTTCTTCCATTATGGATTTCTTTTGCCTCAGCAATAAGTGTGTCACCCACCTGAACAGCTTTGGTAAAGTTGATGGAAGTATCCAGCGCCACGGAAAGATTGTTGCGGTTATTGCAGGCAAAAGCAAAAGCGCTATCAGCCATCGAAAAAGCGATACCGCCATGCGCGATACCAAATCCGTTCACCATTTCATCTCTGATCGGCATTTGTATTTTGCTATAACCTTCTTTTATTTCCAATACAGTAATGCCCAGCCATTGAGAAAATTTGTCATGTTCCATCATATGGGTAACCACTTGTTGTGCTTGCATATCTCTCTCATTCATAGTTAGTCTCCTTTAAATTTAGGTAAACGTTTTTCCAGAAATGCCTGTACCCCTTCTTTAAAATCATTTGTGTCAGCCGCTTTTTGCTGATAAGTATCTTCCAGTAATAATTGTTCTTCCAAGGTATTTCCGGTTGAATTATTTAAAGCATGTTTAATATATGCCAAAGCCCTGGTGGGCATTTGAGAAAGTGTTGCGGCAATCTTTTTTGTTTCTACCGTAAATGTTTCATCGCTGAATACTTTATAAATCATACCCATTGCCAGTGCGTCATTCGCGGCAACTTTATCGCCCAGCATCATCAATGCACCGGCTCTCTGAAAACCAACCAGTCGGGGTAACTGAAATGTGCCACCGCTATCGGGGATTAAACCAATTTTCGAAAATGCCTGTATGAATGAAGCGGATTCTGTAGCTAGTACAATGTCGCAGGCCAATGCAATATTAGCGCCTGCTCCCGCGGCAACTCCATTCACCGCAGCCACAATGGGTTTGGGCACATTTCTTAAACGGGTTATGATTGGATTGTAATGCTCACTCAAAATTTTTTGCATACCCGGTCCATTGGGATCAGCCACTTCTGCAAGGTCCTGTCCGGCGCTAAAACCCTTCCCGGCACCGGTTATATAAATACATCTTACTTCATCAAGCGCTGCACATTCATCTAATATTGATTGAAGCCTGAGCGCCATTTCACGGTTGAATGAATTGAGTTTCCCGGGCCGGTTGAGTGTGATGGTTGCAATACTATCTTCGACAGATAAAAGTATAGATGACATATGCTGCTGATTTAAACGAATATACTAATTCCGCCCTGTTCCCCTATCTACCCTCTACACAGAGAATCCTTAGTGGCATTTGAAATAGTCAAAGGGCTCCTTGCAATCATGGCATTGATAGAGCGCTTTACAGGCAGTACTGCCAAATTGCGAAACCAGTCTTGTATGATAGGAATGGCAAAGTGGGCACTGTATGGCTTCTTCTTCCTGGAATGAATCTGGTGTGCAGACTGCCTGTTTATATTGCGGTGGCGCAATACCATATGCTTTTAGTTTTTCTTTTCCATGTTCACTCATCCAATCGGTTGTCCAGGCTGGTGATAAGACTGATGTGATGCTGATATCTGTAAAGCCGGCCTGTAACAATGCCATCCGGATAGTTGTTTTCATTACATCCATAGCCGGGCAGCCGGTGTAAGTAGGGGTTACTTGTACTATAATGCTCCAGCCACCTGATTCGGGATTCGGGTTTACTATGATATCTCTTACAACCCCTAAATCAATCACAGAAAGTACGGGTACTTCAGGATCAGTAACGCTTTCCAGCAGGAACAGTACCGCTTGTTTTACTTCTTCTGAAGTAGTAGTAACTATCCTATGTTTGTTCGGTATCTCCATTTCTTAGGTGTTCGATCTTTTACCAGTCAGCATCCGGATAGGCTCGTTGTAAAAACTGCATATCCGCTAAAATAAAACCCAGGTATTCTGTATGTTTGCCTTCTTTTCCGCCGGATTGCATCCAGGTATCAGCCGGTAAGGGAAGTGTTGCTTCTATACATACGGATGTTATTTTTTGAACCCAATTTTTTTGTATCTCAGAAAGGTCAACCGCGTATTCTTCACGTATACCCTGCAGCTCATAGCTTGCAGCCAGAAACATTTCTCCTGTATAACTCCATATTTCATCAATAGCCCGTAGCATTCTATTTTTACTCTCCAGGGTTCCATCGCCCAGGCGTATCACCCATTCGCTGCTCCAGCGAACATGATAGGTAACCTCTTTCAGGGCCTTCTCTGCAATAGCTGCCAATTGCGCATCTTTACTATTTTGCAATTGTTGGTAAAGAAAATATTGATAGGTACTAAAAAAAAACTGTTTTAAAATAGTTTGTGCCCAATCGCCATTCGGCAATTCTACCAGTAAGATATTTTTAAAATCAATGGCGTCCCGTAAATAGGCCAATGTGTCTTCTGTTGCACCATTACCGGAAACGGTTGCTGCATACTGGTAAAAATTTCTTGCCTGGCCAATCAAATCCAGTGCGATATTGGAAATGGCAATATCCTGTTCCAATACCGGCCCATGCCCGCACCATTCACTGTTGCGATGCCCGATAATCAAAGCGTTATCGGCCAGATGCAGGGTATAGTCAATTAGGGTTTTGTTATGCATAAAAATATTTTCCGTTTAGGAAAGCGGACTATTACATGTGTTTTACCTCATCTGGTAATGTATAAAAAGTTGGATGCCGGTATGCTTTATCATTTGCAGGATCATACAATGATTCAGCATCAGATGGGTTACTCGCATGGATATATTTACTTTCTACGGCCCATATACTAATGCCTTCCATTCTTCTGGTATAAACGTCCCGGGCATTCTCTATGGCCATTTGTGCATCTGCTGCATGCAAACTGCCCACGTGTTTGTGATCAAGGCCCTGCTTGCTCCGGATAAATATTTCCCAGAGGGGCCATTCTTGCTTGGGTTGTGATGACATTTCTTTTAGTTTATTAATGGATTCTTTTAGTAGTAACGTATCTATAAATTTCCTTAACTACCGGTTAACCGGTAAACTAATAAACCAGTAAGGCTTTCTTCCTTTCAATCTTTTCTGCATACGCAGAAGCCGCTTCTCTAACCCAGGCGCCTTCTTCCCATGCTTTTTTTCTTGTTTCCAGTCTTTCTTTATTGCAGGGGCCATTGCCTTTTATTACCTGCCAGAATTCATCCCAGTTAATCGGCCCGAAATCATAATGCCCTGTTGCTTCATTCCATGTAAGATCCTTATCTGGTATAACAAGTCCTAATAATTTTACCTGTTCCGCACACACATCAATAAATTTCTGCCTGAGTTCATCATTGGTAAAACGTTTGATTTTCCATTGCATACTTTGAATGGTATTCGGGCTTTCATCATCTTTAGGTCCAAACATCATGATACTTGGCCACCACCAACGGTTAAGCGCATCCTGTGCCATGCGGCGTTGTTCGGGGCTGCCTTTACCTAAGGTTAATAAAATTTCAAAACCCTGTCTCTGGTGAAAACTCTCTTCTTTACAAACCCTTACCATGGCCCTGGCATACGGACCAAAACTGCTCCGGCATAAAGGTACCTGGTTCATAATGGCTGCACCATCTACCAGCCAGCCGATAGCGCCAATATCTGCCCAGGTTAAAGTTGGATAATTAAAGATGGAAGAATATTTTGCCTTACCACTGTGTAACTGGTCATACATTTCATCACGGGTAATACCCAGTGTTTCTGCCGCTGAATATAAATAGAGGCCATGCCCTGCTTCATCCTGAACTTTAGCTATCAGAATGGCTTTACGCCGCAGAGTAGGGGCACGGGTTATCCAGTTCCCCTCAGGTAACATGCCCACAATTTCACTATGCGCATGCTGACTGATTTGCCTGATTAATGTCTGGCGATATTTTTCCGGCATCCAATCCTTTGGCTCAATCCTGATTTCCTTTTGAATCTTATCCCGGAATATATCAGTAAGACCTTTTTCCATGGTAAATTGATTAATCCCAAAAATAGGTAAAGAATAACAATGCTAACAAATGTTAGCCTGTAAAATCAGTTTAAAATTTTCTTTTACTAACAGGTAGCGCATGAAGCTATTTGATATCAAAGTCTACAACTACTTTCTCTGTTCGTGGATGCGACTGACAGGTTAAAATAAAGCCCTGTTCTATTTCATCCTGCTCCAGGCCATAGTTTACGTCCATGTCCACCTCACCTTCTACCAGTTTGGCGCGGCAGGTGCAGCAAACCCCTCCTTTGCAGGCATAAGGCAAGTCGGCGCCCTGGTTTATGGCAGCATCAAGAATGGCATCACCATCAAAACCCAAATTAAAATCAATACTTATCCCATCTATCTTAACAGTAATCCTGCTTTGTGTATTCTTTTTTACTGTCGTCTGTTGTTTGTCATCAGTAAGCGCTTTTCTCCCCTTTCCCGGTATAGTAAATAGTTCAAAGTGTATTTTTTTTTGATCAATTCCTCTCATTTCTAATGCTTCTTTCACCGAAAAAATCATATCCTCCGGACCGCATAAGAAAAAAGCATCCGTATGTTTGATCATAATGTACTTATCAAAAAGTAAACTGCATTTTTGTGCATCAATCCTTCCGGAATGTATAGTTGCATCTGTTTTTTCTCTTGATAAAAGATAGATTACCCGAAAGCGATTCATATACCGGTTCTTCAAAGCTTCCAGTTCTTCTTTAAAAATGATGGATTGCCGGTTGCGGTTGCCATATACCAGGGTAAAACTACTGGTAAGCTCTGTTTGTAAAGTGGTTTTGATGATAGACATAAGTGGTGTAATACCACTTCCGGATACAAACCCCATATATTCTTTTGAATCTTCAGGGTGCAGTTCCGTATAAAATTTTCCTATAGGTGGCATCACATCCAGCCAATCACCCTTTTTTAGCAGATCGTTTGCAAAACCGGAGAAAATACCTCCCGGCATTTTTTTTATGGCAATGCGAAGTTCCTTTTCCAGTGGGCTACTGCAGATAGAGTAGGAGCGACGAACGTCTTCCCCATTTATTCTTGTTCGAATGGTCAGGTACTGTCCCTGTTTAAAGTTAAAGGATTCTTTCAGATCCTCTGGAACCGAAAATGAAATGGAGACGCAATCGGCGGTTTCCATTCTTATATCAGCCACCTGTAATTTTTCAAAATGGATAGACATGATGCTGATGTTATAACTGCCCTTCAAACGGGCATAGGGATTACTTGTTTATGAGTCCTCCAACAAGAATAGTAACCATATTCTCTTCCAGCTCTTCTGCACTTATTTTTTGAACAGAACGATGCCAGCTTTCAATACCACTGATGGCATGTAACATAATTAATACTGCGGTTGGGGCATCAATTTTTTTAATCTCTTTATTGCGGATGCCTGTTTCTATGATAGCCGCGAAACGTTTGCGGTAAATGCGGCGCTGGTTCTGAAAGTTTGAAAGGTAAGGGTCGGCTAAATGTTTCCATTCCCTGTCGCATACATATACTTCTTCATAATGACTGATCATTTCATTGATGTGAAACCGAAGTAATTTTTCCACTTTGCCAATTGAAGAAGCAGGATCAGACTCTATTTCATCAATTTTATGCGTGAAACGGTTGGCCACACTAAAACATAGCTCATGTAAAAGATCAGTTTTTGATTTGATATGATTATACAGACTGGCTGCTTCTACCCCTACCAATTCTGCAAGGTCACGCATACTGGCAGCCTTAAAACCTTTTTCGCGAAAAAGGATGGCTGCCTTGCTTACAATCACCTCTTTGCGTGAGATGTTCTTGTCTGTTTTAATTCTGGCCATGCCGCGAAGATAAGAAGCTAACGTGTGTTAGCACAAGTTTTTAGCCTGAAATATTTTTCTGTTAGTTTATATCCGTATCCGCCAAACAAATAAACCCGCTGTTTATTCCCTTTTCCCCCCCAATGCCCTAATTTCGCCACCCGATAACAAAACCAACAGTATGTCTCTAGTAGTTGTAGGATCCATGGCATTTGATGCTATCGAAACCCCATTTGGTAAGAGTGATAAAATTGTGGGTGGTGCAGGTACTTATATCGCCTGGTGCGCGTCTAATTTTACACCCGTTAAGCAAATTTCTATAGTGGGGGGTGACTTCCCCCAGTCAGAACTGGATGCCCTTACTGCCCGTAATGTAAACCTGGAAGGGGTACAGATCAAAAAAAACGAGAAGACATTCTTCTGGAGCGGCCGTTATCATATGGATATGAATACACGGGATACACTGGAAACGCAATTAAATGTACTGGAGAATTTTCAGCCCGTTGTTCCGGATAGTTACCAGGACTGTGAATATTTAATGTTGGGTAACCTGGTTCCGGCAGTTCAGACAAGTGTGATTACACAATTAAAAACACGCCCTAAGCTGATTGTGATGGATACCATGAACTTCTGGATGGAGATTGCCATGGATGATCTGAAGAAAACGATTTCTATGGTTGATGTGCTGATGGTAAATGATAGTGAAGCAAGGCAATTGAGTGGTGATTTTTCATTGGTAAGAGCAGCAGGCACCATCATGAAAATGGGCCCAAAATATCTCATCATTAAGAAAGGAGAACACGGCGCTTTATTGTTTCATGAAGACAAGGTATTTTTTGCCCCGGCTTTGCCTTTGGAAGATGTATTCGATCCAACAGGCGCGGGAGATACTTTTGCCGGAGGTTTTATGGGACATATTGCCAAAACAAACGATATCTCTTTTGAAAACATGAAAACAGCCATCATAGTAGGTAGTGCCATGGCTTCTTTCTGTGTTGAAAAATTTGGTACCGAAAGAATCAGGGCCGTTGATAAAACAGAGATTGATGCCAGGCTCGCCGAGTTTGTTCAGTTGGTGAATTTTGATATTTCGTTGGTTTGATAGAGCAGGTGATCCATAAAATCCGTATTTTCGTACCGTAATGATGACAATAAAACATACAAAACGTATTAAGAAACCTCTCTAACGGGAAGTGCTGATTGTTTGTGTATGAATCAATATACTTAGAAGCCTTCCCAATCCGGGGAGGCTTTTTATTTACCAATAAACCAATAAACCAATGAAAGTAGCTGTTGTAGGTTCCACCGGACTGGTAGGCACTAAAATGTTGCAGGTATTAGCGGAGCGAAATTTCCCCGTAACAGAATTGATTCCTGTTGCTTCAGAAAAATCGGTAGGTAAGGAAGTGGAATTTAAAGGAAAGAAGTATAAGGTAGTTAGTATGCAGGATTGTATTGCCGCCAAACCCGCTGTGGCTATTTTTTCTGCAGGGGGAGGTACCTCCTTAGAGTGGGCCCCCAAATTTGCGGAAGCCGGAATTAGGGTAATTGATAATTCCTCAGCCTGGCGCATGGACCCCACTAAAAAATTAGTGGTACCGGAAGTGAATGCAGCTGTGTTAACCAAAGATGATTTGATTATTGCCAATCCAAACTGTTCCACTATTCAAATGGTAGTGGCTTTGCAACCCCTGCATCTGAAATATACAATCAAAAGAATTGTGGTAAGTACTTACCAGAGTGTTACCGGCACGGGTAAAAAAGCGGTTGACCAGTTATTTAATGAAAGAAAAGGAGTAGTGGGAGAGATGGCCTATAAGTATCCGATTGATCTTAATGTTATTCCCCAGATAGATGTATTCCTTGATAATGGCTATACCAAAGAGGAAATGAAAATGGTTAAAGAAACCAACAAGATCATGCAGGATGATTCGATCCGTATTACGGCAACTACCGTGCGCATCCCGGTGGTAGGTGGGCATAGCGAAAGCGTGAATGTAGAATTTGAAAATGATTTTGACCTGGCTGAACTGAAAAACCTTTTGAGCAAATCAGCCGGCATTATTGTGCAGGATGAACCCTCCCAGGCTTTATATCCTATGCCTTTATGGGCTCACGAAAAAGATGAAGTGTTTGTAGGCCGCTTGCGCAGAGATGAAACACAGCCTAATACCCTGAATATGTGGATCGTAAGCGATAACCTCCGCAAAGGGGCCGCTACCAATGCAGTTCAGATTGCAGAATATCTTTTGGCCAAAGGAATTATATAATTACTTTATACCTTTATTTCTTTACCATGAAGCTACTTTCCGCACAGCAGATTCGTGAATGGGATCAATATACGATTGCGAATAAACCCATTCCTTCCATTAATCTTATGGAGAAAGCCGCATTGGCTTGCATGACATGGATGAATGATAAGGGAATTGAGCGCTGTATCAGTAAAATTTTTTGTGGCAAAGGCAATAATGGAGGAGATGGATTAGCCATTGCCCGGTTATTAATTCAAAAAGGTCACTCACCAACCATTTATATACTCGAATCGGAAAATAAAGGTACTGTTGATTTTGAAGCCAACCTGCAATTTTTAACAGAGTATACCGATGATATTCACTTTATTAAATCTGTTGATGACTTTCCTTTCATAGAAGATACAGAATGGGTGATCGATGCCTTATTTGGGTCGGGACTGAATCGTCCTTTGCACGCGGTTAGTGCAGAGCTGGTTCAGCATATCAATCAATCCGGATCAAAAATTATTTCGATTGATATACCTGGTGGAATGGGTATTGATTTTAGTTGCAAAAATAAATCGGTTATCCGCGCAAATCATACCGTAACTTTTCAAAACCTGAAACGCTGTTTTCTAATCGCCGAAAATGCAGACTTTTTTGGAAAAATTTCGGTGCTGGATATTGAACCCGACAACCGGTTTTTAGAAACTGTTGAAACACTCTTTACCTGTATTTCCGGGCCACTTGTTCATTCAATGCTACAGCCAAGAAAACCTTTTTCACACAAGGGTAACCATGGCCATGCTTTACTACTGGCCGGTAACAAAGGCAAGATGGGCGCCGCCGTAATTGCTGCGAAAGCCTGTTTACGCTCTGGTGCTGGAATGTTAACGGTAAATGTTCCTTTTGCATTCTCATCAATCATACATGGCTCCATACCAGAAGCTATTTTAATAGCCAGGGAAGAAAATATTCAATTTCTGAATGTTTACAAGAGTATCGGCATTGGCCCGGGATTCGGTATGGACGGCGATTCTGAAAGAATACTTGCCTTAATACTCTCAGGCTTTTCCGCCCCAATGGTAATTGATGCAGATGCGATAACCATTCTCTCATTACACAAAGATTGGCTTACCTCTGTACCCAGGGGTTCCATATTATCTCCTCACCCCAAAGAGTTCGACAGGCTATTTGGAAGTTGTGAGAATGATTATGAAAGGGCAGATAAAGCAATGGCTTTATCTAAAAAATATCCTTTTATTATTATTTTAAAAGGGCACCACAGTTTAATTGCCGCCGATGGACGCGGCTGGTACAACCTTACCGGAAATGCCGGACTGGCAAAAGGTGGGTCGGGTGATGTGTTAACGGGCATGTTAACCGCTTTACTGGCACAACAATATTCTCCGCTGCATGCTGCATTGATAGGCGTTTACCTGCATGGACTGGCCGCGGATATTGCTATAGAAGAGCAGTCAATGGAAAGTTTGCTGGCCACCGATATTATTGAAATGATTGGAAAGGCATTTCGTAAAGTGTTGCATGACACAGTAGATAGTATCGCTGTTTAATTATTGAGATTACCCCGCACCTCTTACTATTTTCAAAAACCACATTACGATAATTTAAGCTTATTCGTTCGCAAGTTTTATGAATTCATCTTCCGAAATAATCTTAACGGTATTAATTTTTTTTGCTTTTTCTAATTTACTGCCTGCATCTTCTCCAACAACCAGGTAATTTAATTTGGCGCTTACCCCGCCAACAATGATTCCACCCTTTCCTTCAACCATGGCTTCCGCTTCACTTCGTTTTAGTTTTGCCAATGTACCGGTGAAGAGAAAAGTTTGTCCTGACAGGGAGCCTGCTGTAACTATATTTCTTTTCTCATTTCTCAATTGTAATCCTGATTTTTCCAATTGTTTCAGCATATGAATATTTTGTTCATTCTTAAAAAACTGGTGAATACTGCCGGCTACTTTTACACCCACATCTTCCAATTGAATTAATTCATCTTCGGTTTTACCGGTAAAATCAAAAATATGCGCTACTGCATTGGCCAGGGTTTTAGCAGTGGTTTCTCCAACAAAACGGATACCCAGGCCAAAGACCAATCTATGCAGTGGTTGTTTTTTAGACGCTTCAATCGCAGACTTAAGATTAGCTAAACTCTTTTTACCAAAGCCTTCCAGCTCACTAATCCGTTGATAGTTTAATTTGTAAATACCCGGAATATCTTTCAGCAGGCCCAATTCATAAAACTTCCTAACATTGGCCTCGCCAAAACTTTTGATGTCCATGGCATCCTTGCTTACAAAATGGATCATTTTTTCTACTACCTGTGCCTCACACTCAATATTGATGCAACGCCACACGGCTTCGGTTTCTTCTTTGTATAATTCACTTTTACAAACCGGGCACTCTTTCGGAAAAATAATATCCTGCTCATGTCCATTTCGCAGCTCGGGTAATGATTTTACAATTTGCGGTATCACATCCCCCGCTCTTTCTATCAAAACAGTGTCCCCGATTTTCAGATCTTTCTCTTTTATATATTCTTCATTATGAACAGAGATACTGGATACTGTTACACCTCCCAGAAATACCGGTTCTAATTTGGCAACCGGAGTTACGGCGCCTGTTCTACCCACCTGAAACTCAATTCCGTTTAATTGGGTAGTTGCCTGCCTCGCTTTGAATTTAAAAGCAATCGCCCAGCGTGGGTGGTGTGATGTCATTCCCAGCTTATCCTGCAAGGCGGTATCATTCACCTTAACCACCATCCCATCAATTTCATAAGGAAGCGTATCCCTTCCTGCTTCAAAAGCCAAACAATAGTCTATCACGGCCTGGATACCTTTTACTACCCTTTTTTCTTTTTGTGGTGAGCGAAAACCCAGGTTCCATAAGAGTTCGAGCGATCCACTGTGAGAGGAAAGCAAGTTGTTCTCCCCGCTATCATCTTTTAAATAATAGCTGATATGATACAAAAAGGCGTCTAAATTTCTTTGAGCCACTTCTTTGGGGTCTTTCATTCTGAGACTTCCGGATGCGGCGTTTCTTGGGTTGGCTAATGATGGCAGACCCTGAACAGCAAGTTGGGCATTGTATTTTTCAAAAGACTGCTTACTCATAATGATTTCACCCCGTATCTCTATCTGCCTGATACCATATTTTGAAAATGCGGCAGTTAAGGGGATAGATCGAACCTGTTTGATATTAGTTGTGATATCTTCCCCTTCTACACCATCACCCCTGGTGGCAGCCCTTATCAGTAAATCGTTTTCATAGATCAAGGAAATACCTGCCCCATCAAATTTGGGTTCAATGCAGTATGCTATATCATGAATGCCACTGAGCTCCCTGGCTTTCCTGTCAAAATCTATCAGGTCCGCGGCATTGTAACTATTATCCAGGCTCAGCATGGGAACCAGGTGCTGAACGGTTACAAAATGCTGATTGAGACTACTGCCCACACGTTGTGTAGGTGAATCGGGGGTTACCAGGTCAGGATATGCCTGTTCGGTTCTTAGTAGTAACTGGTATAAAAGGTCATACTCATAATCAGACACAAGCGGTTCGCTTACTACATAATACCGGTATTCATGAAATTGGAGAATTTCTCTGAGAATGGCAATCTTATCGGGCGCTACGGTTATGGCATGTCCGTTTATTTTCGATAAAAAATGGATAGATTGTTGTTGTAAATCTTGTATCTGTTTGGTGCTGTACATAGTTTGAAATTGCCGGATAAAGTTAAGCGCTTACATCATCAAAGAGAAACCGGCATGAAATTTATCATACAATAGCTAAACTTTGTATCTTTTCGGCGCCGATATCATTGTGCCCCCTGTCTAACGATTTGTTTAATATTGCCCATGACAAAAAAGTATGTACACCCGGTTTTACATGAAGCACATCTGATCAAAGATGCGGTGGAACTGGTTCAGTCTTATCCTAAAGTGCCCCTTACGGTTGACTGTGCCATTTTTGGCTTTGAAGAAAGTAAGTTAAAGATTTTGCTCATTAAAAGTGACCTGGAAGTATTTGAGGGAAGGTATACCCTGCTGGGAGATATGGTGCGTGATAATGAAGAACTGGATGCTGCTGCCTACCGGATATTGAAAGAAAGAACGGGTATGAATGATGTGTTCCTCGACCAGGTTAGGGCATTCGGTCACCCTAACCGCCACCCGGGTGGAAGGGTAATTACGGTAGCCTACTGTTCATTGCTTAACATTAATCACCATGAATTAAAGATACATGACAATGAATTGAACTGGCATACGGTAGCCAATCTGAATGAAATGGCTTTCGATCATATGGAGATTGTGGATTATTGTTATGCCTGGTTACAAAAAAGAATTCAGGAACACCCTCTTGGGTTTAATTTATTACCTGAAAAATTTTCTCTTCGCGAATTGCAGAATCTTTATGAAGCCATATTAGGTGTAACACTTGACCGGCGTAACTTCCGTAAAAAATTTGCTTCGATGGATCTGTTGATAGACATAGACGAGATGGAACAGGATGTACCACACAGACCCGGGAAGCTCTACAAATTTAATTTTGAAAAGTATGAGAAGAATAAGAGAAAATGGGTAGGGATTGATTTTTAGCAATTCTCCTTTCGTTCAACTACTTTTACGCAATAACGATTCAGATTATGTTACATTCCATGACAGGTTACGGTAGAGCAGAACAAACATTAGCGGATAAAACGTATTTGGCTGAAGTCCGTTCACTCAATGGTAAGCAGTTCGACCTTCGCCTCAATATTCCGGCATTACTCAAACCCTTTGAATTTGAAATAAGAAGTATTCTGAATGAAGGGTTACAGCGCGGAAGTGTAGAATGTAATATTAATATTAAACAAAATGGCGCCAGCAAACCAGTATCTATCAATACGGATCTGGCAAAAGCATATTTTGAACCCGTTGCCAGACTGGCCGAAGATTTGAAATTAGAAACAGGAGATATACTCAGCACCATTCTTAAACTTCCCGATGTAATTACGCCTTCTACTGAAATGCTCAGTGATGTAGAATGGATTTTTTTTGAAACAGTATTGAAAGATGCCATTCACCAGTTGAATGCACATAGAATGGACGAGGGTAAATCCATTGAAACTGACTTGCTTCTCCGTATCAGCAATATTGAATCTTACCAGGATCAGATTACCGTTCTGGAACCTTTGCGTAGAACCAAGATTAAGGAAGGACTGGTGAAAGTGCTCGAAGAAAATGTTGGCAAAGAGAATTATGATGCAAACCGGATGGAGCAGGAACTGATTTACTATATAGAAAAAATTGATATTAGTGAAGAACAGGTTCGTTTAAAAAACCATTGCAACTATTTCAGGTCAATTCTCTCTGAAAAAGAAAACAGTAAAGGAAAAAAATTATCCTTCATTCTGCAGGAGTTTGGCCGGGAGATCAATACAACCGGCTCTAAAGCATATGACGCCACTATTCAAAAATGTGTTATTTTGATGAAAGATGAACTGGAAAAAGCGAAGGAGCAGATATTGAATGTACTATAATTGCTTTCTTTATCTTTGCACAAATTGTCTTCCGTGAAAAAATTGATTGGATTCATCTGTTTCGCGTTGTTGTTACCAGGCTGCGGCACATTGGATGTGTTTGAAGAAATGACGGCCTTTCCTGAACATCAATGGAAAAACAGCGATACCCCTTCTTTTACATTTTTGATAGAAGATACCGCGGCTTCTTATAATATCTTTGTGATTCTGCGGCATGAAGATGCCTATCATTTTAATAATATTTGGCTGAATATAACTACGCTGGCCCCCAGGGATACTGCTAAAATACAGTTGGTTAATATTACCCTTGCCAATAATACCAAAGGCTGGTTAGGAACAGGTATGGACGATGTATTTGATCATCGTGCCCGTATTACCCGCTCCCCTGTAAAACTAAAAAAGGGGATCTATACTTTTACTCTCCAACATCAAATGCGGGAAGAACCACTCCAGTTTGTTTTGAATGCCGGCATACGTGTTGAAAAAGTTATACCATATAAAGAGCCATGAAAATGTTTAAGCAGCAGAAATTAGTCATGGTTACACTGGCCTATTGGGTATTATTCCTGTATATGGTGGCTGCTCTCGGATGGTGGTTTATTGAACTGGAAAAACAAAACAAGGATATTACCAATATCCGGTTAAGTGAGTTGCGCAAAGATGATCCCGCCTATTATTCAGCTACGCTTGCTATAGAAGAAGCCCGGAAAAGAAAAACAACCCAATATATTGGAGAGGGGTTCACCTTTCTGGCGTTAATTGTATTAGGTACCGTATTTGTATTCAGGGCAACCCGGCGTCAATTAAAATTGTCACAGCAACAGCAGAATTTTATGATGGCAATTACGCATGAATTAAAAACGCCTATAGCTATCACACAATTAAACCTTGAAACCCTGCAAAAAAGAAAACTGGATGAGGAAACACAACAAAAGCTTATCAGTAATACATTACAGGAAGCTAACCGGTTGAACACACTTTGTAATAATGTGCTTTTTGCCTCTCAACTGGATGCGGGGGCTTATACTTCCTCCAAACAACAAGTTCATCTTACAGATATTGTTGAAAGTTGTATAGATGATTTTAAGAATAGATTCCCCTCCCGGGTAATACTTGAACAAATTGCGGAGGGTATTTATTTGCACGGAGAAACCCTTTTATTGCAGATGCTGGTTAATAACCTGCTGGAAAACGCGTTGAAATATTCACCCAAAGAAGCCCCTGTTACGGTATCTCTGGGGGAAGCAGAAAAACAGATAAAACTGATCGTAAGTGATGAAGGACAAGGTATTGATGATAGTGAGAAGAAAAAGATATTTGATAAATTCTACAGGAGTGGCAACGAAAATACCCGTAGAACCAAAGGAACCGGACTGGGTTTATACCTTTGTAAAAAAATATTAGAAACCCATAATGGTTACATTACTGTAACAGACAACCAACCCACAGGCTGTAAATTTACAGTCGTATTACGAACCATATGAATAACGGCAAAGCCAATATATTAGTAGTAGAAGATGAGGAAAACCTTCATGAGGCGCTTAAACTGAACCTTGAGATGGAGGGTTATGAGGTTACTTCGGCCTATGATGGAGCGGAAGCTTTGCGAAAGATAAGTAATGAATATTTTGATCTGATCATTATGGATATCATGCTACCTGAAATAGATGGTATCAGCGTAACAGAGAGTGTTCGGGTAAATAATAATGACGTTCCCATATTAATGCTTAGCGCCCGCAATAGTGGTGCAGACAGGGTATTGGGTTTAAAAAAAGGGGCGGATGATTACCTCTCAAAACCTTTTAACCTGGAAGAACTATTGCTTCGGGTAGATAAACTTATCAGGAAGAATAAGAAGATTCAGGTAAAAGAAGGTATTGGAGATGTGTATACTTTTGGTGAAAATACAATTGATTTTAATGCACAGCATGCAAGCACCTGGAACGGTCAGCAAATTGAATTGAGCAAAAAAGAGGCTATGTTGTTGAAGTTACTCATCGAAAACAAAGGGGATGTGGTAACACGGGAAAAAATATTGCAGGTAGTTTGGGGGTATAATGTGTATCCCACCACCCGTACGATTGATAATTTTATACTCAGTTTTAGAAAATATTTTGAAGCAGACAGCCGCAACCCCAAACACTTCTATTCTGTTCGCGGTGTAGGCTATAAATATGCAGACTAGCGGATCGTGTAAACAATATTTTACCCTGTTTTACGTTTCAAGATTGCTAATAATATCCACATGTCGCTACAAACATTGATTGATTTTCTCGAACCGGTAAACATTGCCCGTCTTTCTAATGATGAAGGTTTCAAAGACACCCAGCTCGGCAAACATATTGCCGTATATGATGCGTCTTTCCCTGACATTTCTGATGCAGATATGGTACTGGTGGGTTGCGGTGAAATGAGGGGGGGCGGATTACAACATACCAATACCGGTTCGCCGGATGCTATCAGGGCCGAATTTTATGCTTTATTTCATTGGCATACCGAGGTTAGGGTAGCCGATCTGGGTAATGTAAAATGTGGCGCCAGTTTACAGGATAGTTATGCGGCACTTCGTGTAGTAGTAAGTGTACTGATAGAGATGGGCAAAAAAATAATCATTATCGGCGGCTCGCACGATAATACCCTGGCACAATACCAGGCCTATGGGTCATTATATAAAATTATCGATGTGGCTTCAGTAGATTCCCGTATCGACCTGGATATGGATAGCGTACTGGCAGCTGATAATTTTCTGGTGGAGATGTTTACCGGTGTTCCCAATTACCTGAAACATTATACCCATATTGGTTTTCAGAGTTATTTCATGCACCCGCAAATGCTTGAAACCATTCATAAACTGGGGTTTGATTGTTACAGGGTAGGTAAAGTAAAGGAAGCGCTGGAAGAAATGGAACCTTCTATCCGTAACAGCGAATTATTTAGTTTTGATATAGCCGCTATCCAGCATGCACATGCTCCGGCCAATCATATTACTCCCAACGGTTTTAATGGGGAAGAAGCCTGCACTCTCATGCAATATGCAGGTATGAGCCATACCTGCAGCAGTATTGGTATCTATGGCTATATCCCTGAACAGGACCATCATAGCCTAACCGCTAAACAGCTATCACATATGCTTTGGTATGTAATGGATGGTATTCATAAAGGCAAAAACGAAGCTACACTCGATAACCGCGCTGAATTTGATGAATTTACTATGGCATTTGCTGAAGTAGAAACTGTTTTCCTTCGTAGTAAACGTACCGGACGCTGGTGGATGCAATTGCATGATGGTAAATATGTAGCTTGCAGTTACCAGGATTATCTGATAGCGGGTAAAAACGATATTCCTGAAAGATGGCTTAGGGCGGTGGAGAGGAGTTAGAAGTTAGGAGCCTGGAGTTGGTTTGGTTAGATAAATATGACGGGCTCTCTCATAAAATAGTACCGAATGAAGCAAAATTTCTTTTTTCTACTTGTTACCACTTACTTTTTAGTAATCCTCCCTTCCTGCAGCATACAAAAAAAAATTGCCAGAGAAGCGCAAAATGATATACTGAATAATGCCGATTTTGCTCCTGCCCATGTGGGTATCAGCCTCTATGATCCGTTAACAGGTCAATACCTCTATAATTACCAGGGCGATAAATTTTTTGTTCCTGCAAGTAATACAAAAATTTTCACCTGCTATGCCGCCATGAAAAATTTAGGGGATAGCCTGGCAGGCATCAGGTATGTTGATAAAGGAGATGGAACCATCGAAGTGGAGGGCAATGCAGATGCCAGTTTCTTACACCCTGATTTTAAAAACCAACCCGTTTTTGATTTTCTTGCAAAACAAAAAAGAATTTTATTAACCGATGAAAACTGGAAAGAGGAGGCGCTGGGCGCCGGTTGGGCCTGGGATGATTATAAAAGCGACTATATGGCCGAAAGATCTGCCATGCCCGCGTATGGCAACCTTGCTGGTTTTACCATGAAGGGCGGATTCAGGGCAGTGCCTTCTTATTTTCAAAAACCTTTGGAAGAAGCCATTGCCCATTCAAATGGAGCCTTCCTGATTAACAGGGCGTATGGATCTGATTTGTTTTTTGTTACCGCTGCTGTCAATAAATTTTCATCTACTACGATACCATTTTATACCGCGGGTAACCTGGCAACGATTCAATTGTTGAATGATACACTGAAAAACAAAGTAACACCCATTCATTATAAAATTAACCAACACCCCGATCTTGGTAAAATCTATTCCCAGCCAACGGATTCATTACTCAAACTAATGATGCATCGTAGTGATAACTTCTTTGCAGAACAAACCTTACTCATGGTTAGTAATGAAAAGTTAGCCATGATGAACACTGCAAAAATTATTGATACTTTATTAAAATCCGATCTGCAAAATCTGCCGCAAAAACCAAAATGGGTAGATGGCTCCGGGCTCAGCCGGTATAACCTCTTTACGCCACAGGATTTTGTTTGGGTACTTACACAAATGAAGAATGAATTTAAATGGGAGCGTATCAAAGAAATTTTTCCAACAGGAGGAGAAGGAACTTTAAGCAGCTTATATAAAAATTATGGAGGCCGTATCCATGCCAAAACAGGCACACTCAGTAATCATGTAGCGCTAAGCGGTTATATCACCACACACAAAGGCAAACAAATTATTTTTTCGGTACTGGTCAACGCACATCAAACCCCGGCCTCTACTATCCGGAAAGGAGTGGAGAAGTTTTTATCCGCGGTGATGGACAAGTATTGAATAGTTCACCCTTACCTTCCAAACATCCTGTCCAGGTAATCTTCCTTAAACTCAAGATAAGTTGGGCTTCCTGTTGGGGTAATATTCGGACTGCTGCAGGTGAATAAATCTTCTACCAATACCAGCATTTCTTTTTGTGATAAGGTTTGTCCGGCTTTAATGGCCTGTTGTCTTGCCATACACCTCACCAGTTTTTCCCGCTTGCTAAATTTGATATCGCTGCTGAAATGTTTAAACTGTTCAATCAATAATTCAATGGAATGTTTTTCATTGCCAGGTAACACATCAGCGGGGATGCCCTGTATTACAAAACTGTTATTGCCAAAGGGCTCTACCTGGTAACCGATAGTTTGCAGATCCGGTAATAAATCCGTTAGTAAAGAAGCATCAGCCCCTGCCAGCTCCAGTGTGGCCGGAAATAAGCTTTTTTGTGTGGCCATTTGTTGGCCATGTCCTGCAATACTAAATCGTTCATACAATACCCTTTCATGCGCCAATTGCTGGTGAACCAGTAAGAAGCCACTATTGGTAGAAGCAATGATATAGGTATGGTGGAGTTGTAATAATGCAGTATCGGGAAGAATGTGAAGAGTCTGAAGTTGTTGCCGGTTCCCCGGCTCCGGATTCCCAACTCCAGGCTTAGCGCCTTCATAAAATTCTTTCCAGTGCTTAAGTTCACTCTTATCAGACTTCTCAATAAAATGCGCCTGATTCTTTTGGGTAAAGGTTTGAAAAAGACTGGAAGCAACAGCAGCATCTCTCTTATCTGTAGTAAAAGGTTTGCTAACTGCATCCAGTCCCTGTATCTCTGCATTCAACGTAAAGTCGAGTGAAGGTGCAATGCTGAATTGTGCCAGTGCATGCTTAACAGCAGCCTGCACAAATGCATAAATTATTTTTTCATCTTCAAACTTGATTTCCTGTTTGGTTGGATGTACGTTGATATCTATCTGCGATGGATCAAGGTCTATATACAACACATAACTCGGAAAACTGTCTTTGGCAATCATCTCATCGAAGGCAGTATTTACAGCATGATTTAAATAGGCGCTTTTGATGAAACGGTTGTTCACAAAAAAATACTGATCTCCTCTGGTTTTCCTGGCTGTTTCCGGTTTTCCTACAAAACCGTAAATATTCATGTAATCTGTTTCTTCATGTACACTTACCAGTTTGGCATTGTAAGAACTGCCGAGTATCTGTACAATCCGTTGTTTTAAACTGCCCGCTTCCAGGTGAAAAACTTCTTGCCCATTACTTTTCATCGAAAAGAATACAGAAGGAAATGCCATCGCAACACGAATAAACTCTTCTACTATATGCCGCGTTTCTGCCGCATTGCTCTTTAAAAAATTCCTGCGTGCCGGAACATTAAAGAACAGGTTCTTCATACTGATGCTGGTACCGGGGGTACCGGCACAGACTTCCTGTTTAATAGCAAAACTATTCTCAATTTCAATATAGGTGCCTAATTCATCCTCCGCTCTGCGTGTTTTCATGGCTACCTGGGCAACAGCCGCTATAGATGCCAGGGCTTCTCCCCGAAAGCCCATAGTCTTTATGCGAAAAAGGTCCTCAATATTCCTGATCTTACTGGTGGCATGCCGTTCAAAAGCCATTCTTGCATCCGTTTCACTCATGCCCTTGCCATTATCTATCACTTGTATCAATGCTTTACCGGCATCCGTAATTACCAGGCTTATTTCAGTGGCACCGGCATCGGCCGCATTTTCTAATAGTTCTTTCACGGCGCTGGCAGGCCGCTGGATTACCTCACCCGCGGCTATCTGATTTGCTATATTATCCGGTAATAACTGTATGATATCCGCCACTACAATGCCTTTTTTAATGAAGTTTGTAAAAATACCACTCTCTGCTAACTTTTAAAAAGTTTTAAAACTTTTCAAAAGTTAGCCCCTTACGCTAAATTCGCACCTTAAACAGCTATAAATGTCATTAAGCGCGGATATCAAAAAATTAGAACGTCATTTTGTACCCCTTGATTTTTTAGTTACCAATTGGGAATCTTTAGAGCCATTTTTTAAAAATCTTTCAGACAGGCCCCTGAACTCAGCTTCCGATCTGGAACAATGGCTGAAAGATATGAGCGAAATGGAAGCCGTAGTAAGCGAAGATGCCTGCTGGCGGCAGATTAAAATGACCTGTGATACAACCAATAAAGCGCTGGAAGATGCTTTTACTTATTTCTGTTTGGAAATTCAACCCAAACTGCAACCTTATGCCGATCTGCTGAATCGTAAACTGGTGGATTGCCCTCTTACCAATGAATTGGATGAGCAGACATATTTCACCTATCTACGCAGTGTAAAAAAAAATATTGATCTCTTCCGCGAAGCCAATATCCCTTTACAGGCAGAGCTAAGTGTGATGCAACAGCAATACGGCGCCATTGCCGGTAAGATGATGATTGAGGTGAATGGCCACGAATATACCCTGCAACAGGCGGCCAAATTTCTGGAAAGCCACGACAGAAATTTACGCGAACAGGTATATCGTAAAATTCAGGATCGAAGGTTGCAGGATCAACGGGCCATGCATGATCTATACACTGGGCTCATTCAAAAAAGAGATGCGGTAGCTAAAAACGCCGGCTTCGCAAATTACCGTGATTATAAGTTTGTTGAGCTGGGCCGTTTCGATTATACCAAAGAAGATTGTTTTCAGTTTCATGAGGCCGTAAAACTGCATGTGATGCCGCTGATTGAAAAAATAAACCAGCGGAAAAAAGAAAAATTAGCGCTGGAAACATTGCGTCCATGGGATACAGAAGCTGAGGCCGAAGGAACAGAACCCTTGAAACCGTTTACGGATGGGAATGATTTGTATGAAAAATCAGTTGCCTGTTTTGAACAGCTCAATCCTTTTTTTGCAGACTGCCTTCGTAAGATGAATGAGTTAAAACATTTCGACCTCGAAAGTCGCAAAGGCAAAGCGCCGGGGGGGTACAATTGCCCTTTAACAGAAAGTGGCGCCCCATTCATTTTTATGAATGCCGCTTCGCAAATGAGTGATGTTACTACCATGGTGCACGAGGGTGGTCATGCCATTCATTCTTTCCTGGCACATACATTATCGTTAAGCGCCTTTAAAGAATATCCGATGGAGATAGCGGAAGTGGCCAGTATGTCTATGGAATTGTTTAGCATGAATCATTGGGAAGCTTTTTTTGAGAATGCAGATGACCTGAAACGGGCCAAAGAACACCAATTAGAAAGAACCATCACCATTTTTCCCTGGATCGCCATCATTGATAAATTTCAACATTGGGTGTATGAGCACCCACAACATACTGTTGAAGAGAGAACGAGCAAATGGATGGAGATTCTAACTGAATTTTCTACCAGTAGTATCGATTTTACAGGGCTCGATGCCTATCGTCAAATAGGCTGGCAGCGACAGTTGCATTTATTTGAAGTGCCTTTCTATTATATAGAATATGGCATTGCCCAATTAGGGGCCATTGGTTTATGGATGCAGTACCAGCAAAATCCGCAGAAGGCTTTACAAAATTATATTAATGCACTAAGCCTGGGAGGAACCCAAACACTTCCGGCATTATATGCTGCTGCAGGATTAAAATTTGATCTGTCTCCCGAACATATTAAAACCCTTATGGAGTTTACAGCTAAAGAAATGGAAAAACTCAACTAATCATTTTGATCTGGTTGTTCAGGACTAATGTCAAATAAAAAAGCTACTCATGAATAGCTTTTTTTATATAATTAATTTTCTTTTGAAGTATCTGGTGCTGGCCCCTGTGGTGGTCTTGGACCTTGGTTTCTTGGTTCCTGTTGCGGCCCACGATTTTGTTGTGGCCTGGGCCCCTGTTGTCTCGGCCCCTGCTCCCTTGGACCTTGATTTCTTGGTCCCTGTTGCGGCCCACGATTTTGTTGTGGTGGCCTGGGTCCTTGCTCCCTTGGTCCTTGTGGTCTTGGCCCCTGTCCACCCTGTTGTGGTCCCCTGTTAGAGCGTTCCTGATCCCGGCGGCGCCTGTCGTTTTTCTCCAGCGTTTTCAAACTGATCTGACCCACCAGATCAACAAAAGCAGGTTCTGCTTCTTTTTGTTTGCCGCTCAAAATATCTACCGCCTGTAATTCGTCAACTTTTTGTCCCTGCTGGTTCAGTCTTTTAATTTCTTTTACCCGTACAATGGTTAATGGATAATGCTTGGTATTATTAGGCAGGATATACCACATCAGGTTCTTGAAAATATCTTTCTTAATCAATTGAGCGGTACCCATGGCCGTATCCAGTGTTTCTGCATAATCAGGAAACTGCTGTAAAGCGTCTAAATAGGTATCCAGCTCATAATTCAAACAACATTTCAAACGACCACATTGGCCACTGAGTTTGGTTTGGTTGATAGACAGGTTCTGGTAACGGGCAGCCGTGGTGTTAACGCTTTTAAAATCATTCAGCCAGGTGCTGCAACATAATTCGCGACCGCAACTACCAATGCCCCCTACTTTCGCGGCTTCCTGGCGTATACCTATCTGGCGCATTTCTACCTTTACTTTAAAGTCACCGGCATACATCTTAATCAGTTCACGAAAATCCACTCTGTCGTCGGCGGTATAAAAAAAAGTACCTTTTTTCCCGTCTGCCTGTATCTCTACTTCGCTCAGTTTCATTTGAACATTCAACTGGCGGGCAATGGCGCGACTTCTGGCCAGAATTTCTTTTTCCCTGCTTTTGCTTATTTGATAGGTTTCAATATCTCTCTCACTACTACGGCGTAATATTTTCTTCATCTCAACACTTTGCTCTTCAACGCCTTTTTTCTTTAGTTGTAACCTAACCAGTTCACCCGTAAGACTTACTTCTCCTACATCAAAGCCGCTAACGCCTTCAACGGTTACATAGTCGCCTTTCTCAAAATATTGTAAACTGGCATTGCGAAAGAATTCTTTGCGACTACCCTGCTTAAAGCTAACTTCTATTACTTTGCAGTTGCTCTCGGGGTCGCTGAAGGGCAGGTTTAATAGCCAGTCGTGCACATTCAAGCGGTTACATCCGCCTGTGCTACAGCCCCCATTACTTTTACATCCGCCCGGTTTTCCTCCCTCTTTAGAGGAGCTACATGATCCACATCCCATATCTTACTGAATAAGTGTTGGTTAATAATAAAAACAGGAGGATGTTTGGGTGGGCTTCTTAGAACTGATAGGATGCTTTGGTTGTGTCACTCACTGCAGCTTTCTGTTCACTGAGGAGCATTTGATATACCTATTGCTACTAATTAACCAGCATCATTGCCTACAAAATATATTGATAAGCATGTAACAGTTCAAGTGATGATTGGCCTGTTTCATATGGCAAACCAATAACACAATACCCTCTTCTCAAAAATCTCCCTCCACAAACCACTATCATCTATCAACTGACGACTGACGACTGACGACTGACGACTGACGATGGCTTATGCCATCAAAATTAAGGTTTTGTCCTGAATGATATGATAGAGTTTAATGGTTACTGCCTGGAACAGCATTTTGGCATTGGCATTTCTTTCTATATAGTAGGAGGCTTTGTCCAGTTCTTCGATAATGGCCTGTTGCTGACTAACCGAGGCGATTTTATTTAATCTCCGGGCAAAATCCCTCTCTTTATCACCAATAATCAGCTGGTCTGCCCCCAACACTTTAATGCGGATACTTTGTTCCAGCAGGTGGGTAAAATAGCGGAGGAACTGTTTTTGCTTTTCGCGCCCCAGTTTGCTCAGTTCTTCCACAAATTTTACCTGGGCAATGGGCCCTCCCTTCAGGGTAGCGTTTAACCATTCTCTCAGCAGGCTTTGCCAGTCTTCATCCGCGTGTTGCAGCAATTGTAAGGCTTCTCTGTAATTTCCTTCGCATATACCTGCTACCTGGCGGGCAGTTTCAGGGTTTGCTTTGGCTCTTGTTACCAGGGCCTGTTCCACTTCACTGGTTTCCAGAGAGGGAATCTTTACCAATTGGCACCGGCTTAAAATGGTAGCTAATATCTGATCTTCATTTTCTGCTACCAGTATAAACAAGGTATTGGGTGGTGGTTCTTCTATCAGCTTTAATAGTTTATTGCCTTCCTTGCCTAAATATTCAGGCATCCATAGTAACAATACTTTGTAGTCACTCTCAAAACTTTTCAGGCTTAGTTTCCGGATAATGTCATTACACTCATCCGATGTAATGTTTCCCTGTTTATTTTCGGCGCCAATAAATTGCAACCAGTCGTACACATTCCCATAGGGATATGATTTGATGAATTCGCGCCATTCAGCGATATACCCGGCGCTGGTAGGTTTATCGCCAGATTTTTTGGGGATGACTGGAAAAGAAAAATGAAGATCCGGATGTATCAATTGTTCTGCCCGTTGAAAAGCGGGTTGGGAGGCTATATCATCCGGATGAATAAAAGAAGGCTTGGGCTCCAAGGCTGTCATGCCGCCAAACAGGTCTTCTACAACAGGAGAGGGTGCAGGAAGCGATACCACATATTGGGCAAAAGCCAGTGCCATTGGCAATGAACCGCTACCTTCCTTGCCTAAAAAAAGCAAAGCATGGCTCAAGCGGTTCTGTTCAACCATTTCAGCTAAGTGTTGTTTTACTGCCTGCTGGCCAATTACTTCTCTAAAAAGCATCGTTGAATACACAGATTTTTATATGAATAAAGGAAAATACCGGAGAGCCAAAAGTAACGGGTATCAATCATATAAAAATCTGCGAATTCAGCAATCTATTTAAGGTATTTCAAAATCTCCTCACTATCCGGTTTCACATTACTTGGGAAATAAGCGATTAGTTTGCCATTCTCATCCAGTAAAAATTTAGTAAAGTTCCATTTGATTTCAGCATCCAGTACGCCGTTGGCCGTTTTACTGGTCAGCCATTTATAAATAGGGGCCGTATCATCGCCTTTTACACTCACTTTACTGGCCATAGGGAAGGTAACGCCATATCTGGCTTTACAGAATTCCTGTATCTCACTGTCTGCACCGGGCTCCTGCCCACCAAAATTATTAGCCGGAAATCCCACAATCACCAGTTTGTCTTTGTATTGCTCATACACTTTCTCAAGCGCTTCATATTGAGGTGTATACCCACATTTCGAAGCCGTGTTAACCACCAATATCTTTTTGCCTTTAAATTGGGCAAAGTCGATGGTCTTTCCTTCAATGGATTTTACTTTAAAACTGTGAATGGAGGGGTCGCCCGGTAAGCTGAATGCGCTTAGTATGGCAAGGAGGGTAATGGATAAAAAATATTTCATAACAGGTATTTTTAGTAAAGAACAACAAAATGCCGAAAAGGTTATAAAGTTTTTGATGGATGGGGGATCCCAGGCTAAACCGTATAGGCTGCTGTGGCAATACTTACCGAGGCAGCTTCCATGTTGAGTAGGGATGATCCGCAGGCTTCCAGGGTTGCTCCGGTTGTTATTACGTCATCAATCAGCAAAATATGCTTGTTTTTAAGCGCTTCGGGCCGGCTAACCCTAAAAACACCCTCCATATTTTGCCAGCGACTTACCCTGTTTTGGTGTGTTTGGGTTTCTGTAAACCGGATTCGGGTTACGGCATCTGTACAAACCGGCCTATGCCAAACCTCACTAATACCCTCACAAATCAGGGCTGCCTGGTTATAACCACGCATATATTCTTTTTTTGGATTCAGTGGTAAAGGCACCAGCATATCTGTCTGATTAAACCTCTTTGTTTTTAATAACGCATAACCCATCATTCTTCCCAAAAAATAGCCAGACTCTTTATTGCTTTTATATTTTAACTGAACCAGTACATGCTGCAGTAATGAGTTTTTGGTAAAATAAAACGCGGCTGCCGCATTGGTAATATTCAATCGCCCATAAAATAGTTTTTCAACAGGATTAGCTTCTTTGCCAAAGAACCCGGTTTCAGGTAATTTGTGTAAACAGCACGCGCAAAGAAAATAGTCATCCCGCAATATATCCGTACCGCACCCTTCACAATTATGTGGATAGAACAGGTGTGAAAAAGCAGTCAGGTATTTTTTTGACAAAACAGGCATTACACAAATTTCGGAATGCGTATGGATTTTGCATTAGGTATTAACCGCAGAGGGAGGGGGCAATTAATAATTATTAATTACTTAGGCTTTATGCTTACTGCTTTACCCTATATTATTAATTTTTAATTCTTAATTATTAATAAAACAGTGTGCTTAAAATAATAGTGAATACACTTCATCCACCCTGCTCAGCGCTGTAACCTCAATCTTATAGGCTTTGGGGTCAAAGCTTTTTTTATTGTATCGGGATACGATGATTTTTTCGAAGCCTAATTTTTCGGCTTCCGCGATGCGTTGTTCAATTCTGTTTACGGCTCTTATCTCTCCATTCAATCCTACTTCGCCGGCAAAACAAATATGTGCCGGTAGCGGTACATCTTCATAAGAAGAAAGTAATGCGCAAATAACTGCCAGGTCTATGGAAGGGTCCTCAACTTTAATGCCTCCTGCAAGATTGATGAATACATCTTTCATCCCGAATTGAAAACCTCCGCGCTTTTCCAGAACAGCTAATAATAATTGTAAACGTCTTAAATCAAACCCGCTTACCGTTCTTTGTGGTGTGCCGTATACACTCTGTGTTACCAGTGCCTGCACTTCTATTAAAAGGGGGCGCATGCCCTCTAATGTAGCGGCAATGGCACTTCCGCTCAGTTGTTCTTCTCTTTGCGCGATCAGAATTTCAGATGGATTGGAAACAATCCGCATCCCCTCGCCTGTCATTTCATAGATACCCAGTTCGGAAGTACTGCCAAAACGATTCTTCACTGTTCTAAGAATGCGATAGGCATAATGTCTGTCGCCCTCAAATTGTAAAACAGTGTCAACCATATGTTCCAGAATCTTAGGTCCTGCTATCGCGCCATCTTTTGTAATATGTCCGATAAGAAAGACAGGAGTGTTGGTTTCTTTGGCAAATCTTTGAAACTCTGCGGCACATTCTCTTATCTGTGAAACACTGCCGGCAGAAGAATCGATTAAGTTAGATTGCAGTGTTTGTATTGAATCAACAATTACTATTTGTGGTTTCAGTTTTTTGATCTCCTGAAAAATAGTTTGCGTTCCCGTTTCAGTTAACAGGTAAAAATTTTCGTTGTCGATCTTCAAACGGTCGGCACGCATTTTTATCTGTTGCTCACTTTCTTCTCCACTAATGTACAGTACCCGTAGTTGATTGATCAGTAATCCATTCTGCAGAAATAAAGTGCTTTTGCCGATACCGGGTTCACCTGCAACCAACACAATACTGCCGGGAACGATTCCCCCACCTAATACCCTGTTTAGTTCAGTATCTTTTGTGATGATTCTTTTTTCTTTGTTGCTGACCACTTCACTAAGGGCTATCGTTTTGGTATTTCTTTTTTCGGGCGAATAGGTTTCCCAGCTTTCTTCAGTTGCTTTGTCTTTGTGTATGATCTCCTGTGTAAAACTGTTCCACTCATTACATGCCGGACACTTGCCTAACCACTTGGCGCTTTCATGACCACAGTTACTGCAAAAAAAAGCTGTTTTGAGTTTGCTCATGACCTAAAGGTAGTAGTAGAAAAGAAAGAAGGCAAAATCGAAATGAAAAGAAGGGTACCCTTTTGTGCATTTGATTAATCAGCAGGTAAAACAAACGAAAAAGGCGGTTCAGAAAAAAAATTATTCCGCTGAAACGTAGTGTTGATGGCATGTAAAAGGGCCAACATCGCTGTTGACCCTGTTTACTTACTAACCCATTAAATTCTAAGACTAAATTACAATAATGGGGCAGATTCCAAAATTATTTTTTTGTTCTGTGGATAAATAACACCCCCCAAAGCCTGGATGCCTGGCCCTTTTTCGCAGGTTGGCAAACCTGTCTTAACCAGCTATTTTAAGGGCTATTTTAGGCAGCTTGGTAATAAATAAAAAAGGTATCAATTTTAATATATTGTTAATCAATTAGTAATAAAACTAATTATAATGGTATATAAATTTTCTATGCCAGCCTGTTATGGTCACTTACCGTTAATGGGTATTTTAAATATTTTCCCTACTCGTAAAAATGGAGTGAATAGTATCAGCTTATTTTCCAAAATGGGGTAAATCCCGGCTAATTATATAATAGGCTCCTGGCTGGCAGGCAATTTTGATAATGGATGCTTTTCTGATACAATTTTGACATTTATGGGATCGTCATTAATATATTTATTTATTTTAATATAAAAATTGTTAATTATTTTTTAACATTTAAATTTTTTTATGTTATTTTAACGGCTGGAAATAATGATAACCGGTTCTTTTTACCAAAACTAACAACATGAGAAAAAAACTACTTCTGAGTTTTTGTGTCCTGATGCTAACTACTGCAAGCATACTGGCACAAGTACCAACAGTAACCGGAAAGGTTACTGATGACAAAGGCAAACCGATCGAAGGTGCATCGGTTGTTGAGAAAAAATCCCTTAAAGGAAGCATTACAGACGCGAATGGTGTTTTTCGTATTTCTGCCAAAGCAGGAACCACTATTGTAATTTCCAGTGTTGGTTTTGCCAAACAGGAATTAGTAGTTAAAGAATCTACTAATGTTACGGTAGTACTAAAAACGCTTAGCGAAGATTTAAGTGAGGTAGTTGTTACTGCCCTCGGTATTCGTAAAGAAAAAAAGGCGCTTGGCTATGCGGTTTCTTCCATAGGCAAAAAAGACCTTGAATTAAAACCAGAAATCGATATTGCCCGTATTCTGAGTGGTAAAGCGCCTGGTGTGAACATTCTGAATACAAGTGGTTTGTCCGGTTCAGGTACCAATGTGGTTATCAGGGCCGTTAGTACTATCTCCGGTAACGCTCAGCCACTATGGGTGGTAGATGGCGTTCCTTTTGATGGTGGTAATAACCAGCAAACTTCATTTACCTATAGCAACTCTACCCCCAGCCGTTTTCTTGACCTTGATGCCAACAACATTGAGACAATCGACGTTCTGAAAGGTTTGAGCGCCACCACACTATATGGTGAGTTGGGTAGAAATGGTGTTATCCTGGTAACTACTAAAAATGGGTCCACCCAAAAAACAAGAAAGAAAAATGAAGTAACTGTTTCTCAGTCATACTTTGTTAACCAGATTGCTAACCTTCCGGAATATACCACTATGTATGGCGGTGGTTTTGACCTTAGTTTAGGGTTGGCTTTCTTTAGTAACTGGGGGGCAAAATTCACTGATCCTCCGGCAAAAGTGGCTCACCCTTACAGTAGGCCCGGTTTAAATGCCGCTTTCCCTGAATTTATAGGTAATAAAGAGTATGAGTTCAAATATTATAACAGTGTTCCCCGTTTCTTCAGAGACGGTAACTCTAAAGTTACCTCGGTTAACTTTGCAGGTTCTGGCGATAAAGTAAATTACAATGTCAATTTTGGTCATACCAATGATGAAGGATTTGTACTGGGTAACGGTACAGTTAAAACCAATATCGGTATGGGTGGAACGGCTAAACTATCCAATAAAATTACAGTGAGTGGTACCTTCAATCACGTTAATACCGATGTGAAAGCGCCACCTACCTCTACCTCATTTGGTAGTACAGCCTCAGCACCATCCTTATATGGTGATGTAATGTATACACCTACCGCGGTTGACCTGATTGGTCTTGCCTGGGAGAATCCCATTGACCACTCCCATGTATATTATCGGAATGGTAATGATATTCAGAATCCTATCTGGACCCTGCATAACTCATTTACACAGGATAAAATCAGCAGAAACTTTGGAAATATTTCCGCTTTATTTGATGTAAATGCCAAGATTAAATTAATGTATCGTTTTGGATATGATGATTATTCCAACTACCAGTTATATGCTCAAAACAAAGGAGGTACTTATTTCCCAACCGGATTTATGAGAACCTCAACCGGGTTCAATGAAATCCTGGATCATACATTTACGGCTACTTATAAATCGGATATTGGCAATGAGCTTAATTTAGATGTATTGGCAGGGGTTAACTCCAGGGGCATTAAATACAATCAAATGGGTACCACCAGTAAAGAGCAGTTGGTATTTGGTCTTTTAGATCATACCAACTTTGTAACCCATGATATTTTGAACGAAGGAGGAGGAGATCTTGATTATAAAACCGAATCAAAATCTATGGGCGCTTTTGCACAGGCAACCCTGGATTACAGGCAATACGCTTTCTTAAATGTGGGCGGCAGAAATAGCTGGACCTCTACTTTGGAAAAAGATAACCGAAGTATTTTCTACCCCAATGTAAGTTTGTCTTATGTTCCTACAGAGGCACTCAGCTTTCTGAAAGGCAAGAAAAATATCAATTACTTAAAGCTGCGTATAGGCTATTCAACCGCCGCGAACTTTGGTAGCGCTTATCAAACCAGGTCGGCCTTATCTATTTCTACCAGGAATTTTGTAACAAATACCGGCTCGGTAGTTAATACCAATGCCATTCCTAATTTCCTGCCCAATGCTAACCTGAAGCCTGAGTTGCTTTCAGAAACTGAATTTGGTGTGGAAGGTAAGTTTATCCAAAGCAGGTTAGGTGTTGATATCACGCTGTATAACAGGGTATCAAAGAACCAAATCCTGAACAGGGACCTGGATCCTTCAACTGGGTATACCGCACAACAAATTAATGCCGGTACCGTAACCAATAAGGGTGTCGAAGCAATGGTTAGTTATAAAGTAATCAGAAATAAAAACTGGGTTTGGGAATTAACAGGTATTTATACAAAAAATACCTCTTTGGTATCAGATATTCCGGCTGATTTAAAAGAAATTGCATACGCGGGTTATACTACGCTGGGTAATTTTGCCATCAATGGTCAGCCTCTCGGTATAATGAAAGGCTATTACTTTAAACGTAGTGCCGATGGCCAATTGATTGTTGGTTCCGCCGGTGATTATCTTTCTTCCAATGCGATTGGTATTATTGGAGATCCTAACCCTAAATACAAGGTATCTGGTATCTCAACGTTAACCTATAAATCGTTAAGTCTTAAATTTCAGATTGATTACACACATGGTGGAGATATTTATTCTTCAACAGCCCGGTCATTGCTGGCACGTGGTGTAACAAAAGATACTGAATTTGACCGTGCCGCGCCCTTTATTTTACCTGGTGTAAAAGAAGATGGTAAAACACCAAACGATATGCAGATCAGCGCCACACAGGGTTACTTTAACAATGTGTTTGGTCCGGATCAGGCGGGCGTTTTTGATGGAACAGTCGTTAGATTAAGAGACTTGTCGTTATCTTATAACTTACCGGAAAAATGGTTAGCTAAAACACCAATAGGTAATGTATCCATTTCTGCGAACGGAAGCAATCTTTGGTATTATGCGCCTAATTTCCCTAAATACATGCACTTCGATCCTGAAACCAATGGTTTGGGTGTAAGCAATGGTAAGGGATTGGAATTTATCACCGGACCTTCCGCACGCAGATTGGGTGTGAGTGTACGAGTAACCTTTTAATTCTATTTAACGTAAAAAGAAACGTATATGAGACATTTAAAAATAATATTAATCCTCGCGTTATTTTCAACTTCGGTTGCCTGTAACAAGCAATTGGATAGTCTGTTAGACAACCCCAATGCACCCTCTGCTTCTACCGCAGACGTAGACCTGTTGTTAAATACAGTTCAGCTTAGTTTCACCGGTTTTTTTGATGATGCTTCCAATACTGGGGGGCAGTTAACAAGACAGCAAACCTGGTTTGGTCCTTTATACACCAACGGTTTTAGCCCTAATTCATTTGATGGATTATGGGGTACCGGCTATACTGCCATCATTAAAAATGCGAATGCCCTGATACCTCTGGCACAGGCACAGAAAAGGTATATTTCTTCCGGTATTGCAAAAGTGTTAAAAGCCTATACAATAGGTACTTTGGTAGATAATTTTGGGGATATTCCTTACAGCGAAGCGATTTTGGGTATCGAAAATGCAAACCCGAAAGTAGATGCTGGTGCAACTATTTATGCAGCGGTGCTGGCTTTGCTGGATGATGCCATTGTTGATTTTGGTAAAACTGGCGCTAAGCCTGCCAGTGACCTGTATTATGGCGGTAATGCGGCCAGTTGGATTAGGGCAGCTAATACACTGAAGTTGAAATTTTTAATGCAGACACGTAAAGTAGACGCCACTGCCAAAGCAAAAATTCAGACAATATTCACAGCTAATAATGTGATCAGAACCATTGCGCAGGATTTTAATTTCAAATATGGTACCAACAGAACTTCACCCGATAGCCGTCATCCGGATTATGCTTCTAACTATACCTCTTCCCGTAGTGTGGGAGAATATATGGGAGACTGGTTTATGTGGGTAGTGGCTGCCGAAAAAAATGGCGGTACAGTGAGTGGACCCAAAGGAACCACATTGGATCCCAGGCAACGTTATTATTTCTACAGACAAAATACCAGTGGCGTTAATGTAAATGAAATAACCCTGTTTTGTATAACCGCTGCTAAGCCGGCACATTACGATGTAACTATGCCTTTCTGTTACCTGGGCGCCGGTTATTGGGGTCGTGACCACGGTGATAATAGTGGTACTCCTCCGGATGGTAGCTATCGTACTACCTGGGGTGTGTATCCTGCCGGTGGTGATTTTGACGGTAACCAGGCTAAATCAGTTTCTCTCGAAATGGGTGGAAAAGGAGCAGGTATCCTGCCAATATGGAACTCCGAATTTACTTCCTTCCTTGAAGCAGAAGCAGCAATTACCGGTGTAATTACCGGGGGTGCTACTTCTGCAAGGGCCGCATTAAATCTGGCTTTGCGTGCTTCTATGGCTAAAGTAACCGGGTTCCCCGCTACTGTAGGTGTTACGCCAAGCACTACCTATGCCGCCACTTCTGCTACCATAGAAACCTATGTTAGTTTAGTTCTAGCTCAATATGATGCAGCCGCGACTGATGAGGCAAAATTGCAGGTTATCATGAAAGAATATTATATCGCAACCTGGGGTAATGGTATAGAGGCATATAATAATTATCGCTTAACCGGGTACCCTGCAGGTATGCAGCCGGTGCTTACCTCTCCCAATCCCGGATTCTTTGTACGCTCTTTCTTCTATCCGTCTGTATACGTTAACCGCAACCTGAATGCTCCTGCACAAAGGACTTTGGGCTCAACGGTTAGTAAAGTATTCTGGGATAATAATCCTGATAATTTCATCAAATAATAAATTTGAAACAATGAAAAAAATCATCAATAAATTAATAGTCGCGATCGCCTTTACCGTCATCGCGGTCTCTTGTAAAAAAGCGGACCTGGCTTTAAATAACCCGTTCGTGGATGTAAATAACCTGGGGAAGGGAGCTTACATAACCTTTAATTCTGCCATCAATTACAATTTGAATTTCGCTGCCATCGGCACTTCTAAAGTGGGTGTAAAAGTAGATGCGTATGATAATGGTATCAAGATCAAAGAAATCAAGCTTTATGTATATAAAGGATCTTCTGCAGACCCTAAAGCATGGAAGTATATTAAAACCGTTCCTTACAATGGTACCACAGAGTTAAGCGCCACCGGTTCTGAAATAGCTACCGCTTATGGCACAACTACCGGGGCATTATTCAGCCCGGGTCAGTTTTATACTTTCTATAACCAGGTGGTTACTGAAGATGGCCGGACTTTTGATCTGTCTAATACCCCCGGCGCGTTGGAATCCAGTTCTAACTATAATGCCAGCTTTAGATGGACCGCTTATGTGGTTTGTCCGTTTACCGGTGGTATGACAGGTACCTATAAAGTAATACAGGATGATTGGGCAGACTGGGCCGTTGGCGACCTGGTAACAGTTACAGATGGTCCTGCGGTCAACCAAATAAATTTGACAAAGGTTTGGCCGAATCCTGCTTATGGTGATCCCAAAGATCCTTTGGTAGTTAAAGTTGATCCGGCAACCGGGGCAGCTACATTAGCAACCAATAATGTAATATTCGCGGATTATGGTCAATTAACAAGCGCCTATGTTCCCAGTTCGGGTACATTGGGGTATGTATTTTCCTGTACCGGCTATATTGGTTTGAAAATTGGATTAAAATACGGTTCAACTGATTATGGTCCAATGGCCTTGATTTTACAAAAGCAGTGATTTTACAAATGAATTGATAAAAAAAACCTCCTGATCGGGAGGTTTTTTTTATGTTGACTCATTCCTTTACTCTTTCAGGCACCTAACAGAATAGCCATCCTGTTTTCCAAAGTTACTTCTGTATACACCTCCGTCATCGTATCGTATAGAACGAAACCAGGCGCTATAGGTATAACTTTCAGAAGAAGTCCAGAAGCAGGTGAAATAATCTATCGCGTTAAATTCGCCATTCTTATAACGGTATCCCCCGGGAACAGCCGAAAAGCCACTCATATTATTGCCATTCCCATTTTCTTTCCATCCATGGGTACTTTTTAGTTTAGTTCCGGCCACTTCCATTCCTCCCAACTGTTCAACTAATTTTTTCCATTCTGCATCGCTGGCCACATGCCAGCCTTTAGGAGCCAAACCTCTTTTGTCATTTACTGCAAACCAATTATACAGCCTGCCATACTTTTCTCCATTAGTGGTATCATTATTATAATAACACCAGGCAGGTTTGCCGGCTTCTCCGGCTTTCTTCCAATCGTTTGCTGACGCGGCTTCCGGTATCAGATCGCCATTGCTGAAATGGGTTATGCGCAGGTTTTTTGTTGACCATATTTGATTACCTATCCTGATTTCTACCGGTTCATTTCCTGCCGGGAAATTGTTTATGGCCGAATCTGTTGTGGGCCGGATTGGATTCTCCCGGATACTGTCAGAATTATTACAGGATTCGAATAGTATGGCGGAAATGAATAAAGGGATGGTTATAAAAGGGTTGAATTTCATTGGTTAAATAGGCTTTGTTTGGATGTTTCAGGTGATAGACTAAGTTAATTAATCTCTGATGCAACGTACAGAAAATCCATCCCGCTTATCGGAATAATTTCTGGTTAATTTTTTTGTTGATTCACCCAGGTAACGGTACCAGGCACCACTGGAATCGAAGGAGGTATTGCTCCAAAAGCTACCGTATGCATATAGGCCATTAAAGTTCCCATTGTTATAACGATATCCACCCGGTAATCCATTAAAACCATTCTTGTTGGCGCCACTACCCTCCTCTTTCCATTCAACAGGGCTTTTCATTTTTGTACCCGCATCCTCTTCACCCAAAAATTCTGTCAATATTTTCCACTCATCATCATCCGGTATATGCCAACCCCTGGGGGCTATATTTCTCTTGTCGGTTACGGCATACCAATTGAACAGCATACCATATTTTTTTCCTAAAACAGGGTCCTGGTTATAATAGCACCAGGCTGGTTTTCCCTCTACACCCGCTTTCTCCCATTGAGCCGATGAATTGGCTTCCGGTATCAGATCGCCATTACTGAAATGGGTAACAGACAGGTTTGCCGTTGCCCAGAGCTGGTTGCCTATTTTTATTTGTTTGGCATCGGCATTGGCGTTGTTTACTACTGAATCGGATTCAGTTAAATTAGGGTTTGAAGAGGTAGAGGATGGCTGATGGCAGGCTATAAAAAAATATATAGCACCGCATGCACTGATCAAAAAAATTCGTGGTCTATTCATGTAAGCAAAATTTTATCCGTTCAATATACATAAAATACTTATTTGCCGCTGAGTGTTCATACGGCAACTGTTGTAATTTTCATTTTCAATCTTATCCTTTATGATAAAGACATTGTATGGTTTGTCTATGGTTGTTAGCCTGTTAAGCCTGGCCCCTTCCTGTTCGCCAGTTCCACCCAAAGTAGCATTGCAGGAAAAAGTAGTTGCTGATGCCGATGGTGCCGGGCTTACCCTGCCACCTGGTTTTGGCGCCTGTAAAGTGGCAGAGAACCTGGGTGGTACCCGCCATATTGCCGTTACCTCAACAGGCCTGATCTACCTGAAGATTATGGGTAAAGTAGCAGACGGGAAAGGAATAATCAGGCTAAAGGATACCAATGGAGATGGCAAATCTGATGAAGTTGCCGGCTTAGGTAATTATGGGGGTACCGGCCTGGCAATTAAAAATGGGTATCTCTATGCGTCATCTGATGAGGAAGTATTTCGATATAAACTAGACAACAAAGGGGAGGTAGTTAATACAATACAACCCGATAAAATTATTACGGGCCTGAAAAGTGAGAACCAGCATGCTTCAAAATCCATCACACTGGATAATGATGGTAATATTTATGTAAATATTGGCGCTTATTCAAATTCCTGCCAGGAACAGGATCGCACACCGGGATCAAAAGGAAGGATGCCCTGCTCTATGCTGGACTCTGCGGGGGGTATTTGGCAGTTCAGGGCCGATAAACTGAATCAGACCTATGCGAATGGGGTACGCTATGCCACAGGGTTACGCAATGTGGTAGGATTGGATTGGAATACCCAGTTGAATCAATTATTTGTAATGATGCATGGCCGGGATGATCTGTACAGGCTTTTTCCTGAAATCTATACTGAACAGGAAAATGCGGAGTTGCCGGCAGAAACCATGTATGCATTAAAGAAAGGAGACGATGCGGGGTGGCCCTATATATACTATGATCCTATGCTGAATAAAAAAATAGTATCACCGGAATATGGAGGTGATGGTAAAAAAGAAGGTGGGAAAGACGCCATTGATCCGGTAATGGCTTTTCCGGCACATATGGCACCCAATGGATTATTGTTTTATACGGGTGATTTGTTTCCCGCTAAATACAAGAATGGGGCTTTCATCGCTTTTCATGGCTCCTGGAACCGTGCACCTTTACCTCAGAAAGGTTATTTTGTAGTGTTTGTTCCTTTTGAAAATGGGAAACCAACGGGGAAATGGGAGGTTTTTGCAGATGGTTTTTCCGGAATGAAAGAAGTAAACGGGTTTAATGGTGTGCAACACCGCCCTTGTGGTTTGGCCCAGGGGCCGGATGGTTCATTATTTGTAACAGATGACCAACGCGGAACTGTTTACCGTATTTTTTATACAAAAAAATAAGGATTTGATTGTAGTAACTTTAAGTAATCAAATAATCCAAAATTTTGAGGTATTTAGTTCAGATACTTATCACGCTGTATTGTACCAGTACTTCACTGGCACAATACAATGGAGAAATCTTCAATGATAAAGGGCCCAGTCATGCGATGATGACAGCGACAAATAGCTGGCTTTTTGAAAACATACGCCCGGGAATTAATGGCTCGCCCTATTTTATGGATGACTATAAATATGCCGACATCAAATTAAAAAAGGGGAGATCTTTTGTTGGCGTGAGAGCTAAAATTAACCTGTATTCACAGGAGATCCTATTTTTATCTTCTAATGGTTTTGAGGGGTTGATTGAAATGGGTATGGTGAATGAGATTTCATTTTCGGATACCACCACAGAGGGTGTTATTCCTTATAAATTTCAAACGGGATTTCCGGCTATTGACAGGCAAAACGGTAATCATTTTTATCTGATCCTGGCAGAGGGACGCTGTAGCTTTATTAAATCTATCATCAAAATAGTGTCTGAGCGTAAGAATGATTTGTTAGACGAAAAAAACAAAGACTACGAAACCAGAGAAAATTACTATTTGTTTATTAATGGCAATATGAAAAAGTGGAAAAAGGATACAAACTTTTTTCTTAGTGAATTATCAGACAGGCAAACAGAGGTTAATCAGTTTATCCTGTCTAATAAAATAAATGGTAAGAATGCAGAACAGGTTATTAAACTGTTGAAATATTACAATTCTCTCTAAAATTTTATTTCTTCCTCGTGCTCATTAAAAAAACGGAACTCGATCAAATGATAATTTGTATTTGACAGTGCCTTGAGGTTAGTTTTAAATTTTCTTCTCCATTTTTTAATGATAGAGCTGAAAAGTCCCTTGGTTAAATAAGAATATACAATCGGATGTACCGATATCGTCAGGTTCTTGTGCCCGTGCGTAACCAGATAAGATAAGCGTTTTTCTATTTCGTCTTCCAGTAAGAGCGTAGAGGTAATTTTACCTGTTCCATTGCAGGCCGGACAATTTTCAGAAGTATTGATATTTACTTCTGGTCGCATACGCTGCCTGGTAATTTGTAATAATCCAAACTTTGAAACAGGTAATACGGAATGTTTGGCACGGTCTGTTTTCATAAATAATTCCATCGCATCCTGTACCTTACGTTTGTTATCGGGCAGCTTCATATCAATAAAGTCAACCACGATAATACCCCCTAAATCTCTTAGCCTAAGCTGACGGGCAATTTCTTCCGCGGCTTCCAGGTTTGTTTCGAGTGCATTTTCTTCCTGGTTATTACTTACACTTTTGTAACCACTGTTTACATCAACTACATGTAATGCTTCTGTGTGTTCAATAATGAGGTAGGCGCCGCTTGGAAGATTTACCGTTTTACCAAATGATGATTTTACCTGCTTGGTAACACCAAACTGATCAAAAATGGTTAACCCCCCATTTTGGTAGAGGCTAACGATATCTGTTTTATCCGGGGCTATTCGCTGAATATAACTTTGGGTAACGGCGAAAAGATTTTTATCATTTACCACTACTTTATTAAAATCCGCGCTGAGCAGATCCCTGAGTATACTGGTGGTTTTATTTTCTTCGCTCAGAATTCTGATGGGGGCCACAGCGCCCTTCAGGTTTGACTGAATACTTTTCCAGGTTTCTATCAGGGCAAGCAGGTCCTGGTGAAGTTCTGCCGTACTTTTTCCTTCAGCGGCTGTACGTACAATGACGCCAAAATTCTTTGGGCGAATGGCTTCTACTATTTTGTGCAGCCTTTTTCTTTCTTCCGATGAATGAATTTTTTTAGATACCGCTACTATTTCATTAAAAGGGGTAACTACTACAAACCTGCCGGGCAAAGATATTTCGCAACTTAATCTTGGGCCTTTAGCGGCAATGGGTTCTTTAAGAATCTGAACCAGTACATTGGGTTTGCCATTCAGTACTTCATTAATCTTTCCGGTTTTAACTATCTCCGGCTCAGATTGAAATTTAGCAAAGTCAACTCCACCCGGCTCTTTATTGTGCATAGCCAATTGGGTAAATTTAAGAATAGACTTCACATACGGACTCAGGTCAGTATAGTGCAGAAAGGCATCCTTCTCAAATCCTACATCTACGAATGCGGCATTCAATCCCGGGATTAATTTTTTTACTTTTCCGAGGTATAGATCTCCTACTGCAAAATTTGCATCCGTTTTTTCGTTATGCAGCTCTACCAGCTTTTTATCTTCCAGAAAAGCGATCTCAACTCCTGTAGGGCCTGCATTTATGATTAGTTCTTTGTTCACAAAATGGCAACTTTTAAATACAAAATCACGGCCGGTACGCGGCTATCATATACACACTTATCTCCGGAATACCCGCCACCGGAAAAGGAAGGAAAAGGATAAGTTGCAGCGTAGAAAGGTAGTGGCTAAATTCAGGAAAGTGTAACAAGCAGACACGACTGGCATGACTGCTTGTTTAATAACGGTCTGAGTAAAGAATTATTTATTCTTTTTCTTATGACGATTCTTTCTTAAACGTTTTTTACGTTTGTGTGTCGCAATTTTATGACGCTTTCTCTTCTTACCACAAGGCATACACTAAGTAATTTTATGTTGTTAATTAATAGATTTATTTTTTCAATTCTGTAATCCGCTTATCCAGTTCTATTTGAGCTTCGGGTACTTTTACCAGCTTTTTTACTACTTCATACCACTTTACCGCATTGGCTTTATCACCTTTTGATTCATAACATTCCGCAAGGTTAAAAACCGCTTCAATATTATCCGGTTGTTTTTGTACTACCACCAGAAATCTTTCAATGGCCTTATCAAATTGTCCGCTTCTCTTCCCGCCAAGTCCTAAAATCATCTGCGCATACACATTGCCCGGGTCCTTTTGTGCAATCTCCCTGATGGGTAACAGGCCCTGCATTGGATTGTCTGAAATGTTTCCGAACAGGTAGCAGGCACCAAGGCCTATTTTGCTGGAATCATTCACCGGGTTAATGGCTAATGCTTTTTCAAAAAGAACTTTCGCATTAGTAGCTAACCAGTTTTGCATGGCCGGCTGACTCTCTGTAATTAGGTTATCTAAGAACAGGCGGGCGGCAAAGGTGAGGCTTTTTTCAGAATTTTCCAACTTCGCGGCTTCCCCGGTGTAAAATGCATAGGGTTCGAAAAGATGTGCAGAATCAGCCCAGAATCGGGCCAATTGATGATATACGTGTATTTGCTGGTCTTTTACATTGCCCCTGGTTACCGAATTTTCTAGTTTCAACAGACGCTGAACCTGATCCGGACTTATTTTTTGCTTGGCTTTTAATAAAAGGTCGTCAAATGCAATTGCTTGATGCTCAGTAGATTGCTGCGCATTATTGGGTTGGGCAGCTTTTGGAGGAGGGGTGGTTTTACCCAAAAAGTATAATCCAATCATCAGTGCCAGGGCACCGGAAATCAATAAAACCTGCTGTTTTTTCACTTAGTAACGCTTTTGGCAAAGTTAGCCAGGCTTGCGTTTGCTTTTTACTTCGCTCACAAATTCTTTTGCGGGTTTAAATGCCGGAATAAAATGTTCCGGAATTTCCACTGCCACATTCTTTTTAATATTACGGCCAATTTTTGCCGCTCTTTTCTTGGTAATAAAGCTGCCAAACCCGCGTATGTATATGTTTTGGCCGTTTGAGAGGCTCTCTTTAACTTCTTTAAACATGGTTTCCAAAGTAACCAATACATCTACTTTGGGAATACCTGTTTTGTCTGAAATTTGATTGATGAGATCTGATTTTCTCATTTTATAGATTTTTATAAAGGGTATTAGGCATTAAAATAAGCTAAAAAAAATGAATAATGCAAGAAAGATAGTGTAAATTTTATAGACGTTACTTATTGATAAATAAATGGTTCAATCTGGTAACCTTTTTATATCCGACATATAGCTATTTTATTTTCTTCGTGAAATAACCAACCAATAAGTACGATTTGCTGTTCTTTTATCGAATATTTGCCCAAACCGATGAAAAAATATTTTTCCAATACCCTCTTGAACTGGCATAAGCAAACAAATACCCGGGAAATGCCATGGAAAGGGGAGAAAGATCCCTATAAAATCTGGCTGAGTGAGGTAATACTTCAGCAAACCAGGGTATCGCAAGGTTGGGCATATTACAATCGTTTTATCAGAAAATACCCCAGCATACAGAAATTAGCCGGAGCCAGCGATCAGGAAGTGTTTAAATTATGGGAAGGGCTGGGCTATTATAACCGGTGTAAAAACCTATTATTTACTGCCCGGCAGATTAATTCAGCGCAAAATGGAAAATTTCCGGATAACTACGAAGCCATTCTTGCTTTAAAGGGAGTTGGTCCATATACCGCTGCTGCCATAGCCTCCTTCGCCTATAATTTACCCTATGCCGTGGTGGATGGAAATGTATTCAGGGTGTTGTCGCGTTTTTTTGGAATGGCTGAACCAATCGATTCAACTAAAGGGAAACAACTGTTTACTGAATTGGCTACCCAGGTACTGTCAAAAAAAGATCCCGGTATCTTTAACCAGGCTATTATGGATTTTGGAGCCACCGTATGCAAACCATTTGCACCCGTTTGCAGTACTTGCCCCCTGCTAAAAAATTGTACAGCCTTTGGGGAGGGGAAAGTAAACCAACTACCCATAAAAGAAAAAACCCTACTTCGAAAGCATAGGTGGTTTTATTACTTTTTATTTGAGCATGAAGGTAAACTCCTCGTTCACCAGCGAAAAGCCAAAGATATCTGGCAAAACCTTTACGAGTTTTATTTGCTGGAAACCGATGAGTTGGTAAACTGGGATGAAGCCATGGTTACTGTTTGGCTGAAGGAGCAATTAGGCATTCAGAAAGCTTCTGTATCCCAGGTATCACCCGTAGGTGTTCAGCAGTTAACCCATCAGCAGATTAAAGGGCAGTTTATACAGATTCATTTAAAAAGCATACCGGCTTTCCTGCAAAAATACCAATGGCAGCCGCTAAATAGCCTGCGCAGGCTTCCTTTTCCTAAGTTTATCACTCAGTACCTTGAAACCGGGTTTAGAAAATAAAAGGTTCAGCTAAATTTTAAGCAGCTATTCTTTTATTTATTAAAAAAAGTTATTTTTAAGAGAGATTCAAACCGCGTCAACCTAAAAATCTATTCTATGAGAGGAGTTAACAGAGTAATGCTGATTGGCAATTTAGGAAAAGATCCTGACGTGCAGCACCTCGAAGGAAATATTGCGGTAGCAAAGTTTCCATTGGCTACTACTGAAACCTATAAAGACAGGACGGGGAAACTGGTATCGCAAACGGAATGGCATACGGTTGTGTTATGGAGGGGTTTGGCTGAGCTGGCGCAGAAATACCTTCATAAAGGCAGCCTGATTTATGTGGAGGGCCGGTTACGTACCCGCAGTTGGGAAGATAAAGAAGGCAATAAAAAATTTGCTACTGAAGTAGTGGGCGATAACCTGATTATGTTAGATAAGAAGGGTGAGGGGCATGGTGGCCATGGTACAGGTGATGCACCTGATGGATATACAACTGATGATATACCACCATTAGGCGATTCCGGAGAAACTTTACCATTCTGATCTTACACGAACAGAAACCATACTTTTGTATAAACAGATAATCCGGGAAATACGCTATCGGATGCATCTGATCTCTCAATTAAAAAACTTGCTTTGGATTATCACCCGGTTTTACAGCTATTGACTGGCCCTGCTTTATTATCAGCCATTCCGGCACAGGGTACTACGGCTTTGGTAGTAGTCTTATTTATTTTACTATTTCTTTCATTTGTTTTGTCGGGTTCGGAAGTTGCTTTTTTCTCTCTTACTTACAAGGATATTAATGTATTGAAAGCAAAGCAACAGCCGCCTTATAAACGCATAGTAGACCTGCTGGAAGAGCCCAAATTGCTGCTTGCCTCTTTGTTAATCGCAAACAGTTTTATTAATATATCCATCATCATCATTTCAAATTTATTGATTGATAACATGTTCAACTTTGAACAGTTTGATGCGGTATGGGTTGAGTTTGTAATTAAAGTAATCGCTGTTTCGTTTTTATTGGTTTTGTTTGGTGAGGTTATGCCTAAAGTGCTGGCCACCCAGAATAATGTGCGATTTGCCAAAGACTTTGGAGGTATTGTTCAGGCTATATCCTATGCCTGTGCCGGGTTAAGTAAACGCCTGGTAAAATATTCCAACATTATTGAAAAGAAATTGGCCAACCGGCCCAATGGCTCGTATAGTTTAGAAGAACTGGACCATGCAATTGACCTGACAACTAAACTCACTGCTTCAGAGAATGAAAAAAATATTTTAAAGGGAATTGTCAAGTTTCGGAATATCACCGTTAAACAGATCATGCAAACAAGGGTTGATGTTCATGGAATAGATCATAATATATCATTTGGGGAATTGATTGCTACCGTAAGAGATTTACATTACAGCCGTTTGCCTGTATACAAAGACGACCTTGATAATGTGGCGGGAATAATACATACAAAGGACCTGATTGTTTTTTTAAATGAACCAGATAACTTTAACTGGCATGGATTAATGCGTCAGCCTTTCTTTGTGCATGAACAAAAATTTATTGAGGACCTGCTCAAAGAATTTCAATCCAGGCGCATACACTTTGCCATAGTGGTTGATGAGTTTGGTGGAACCAGCGGTATAGTAACCCTGGAGGATATACTGGAAGAAGTGATTGGTGAAATAAAAGATGAGTTTGATGAAGAAGAAACCGGGTACAAAAAAGTGGATGAGTACAATTATATTTTTGAAGGTCGCTTCATGATCAATGATGTTTGTAAAATTATGGATCTGCCCAAAGACAGCTTCGACCGGGTAAAGGGAGAGAGCGATTCATTGGCCGGACTGGTATTGGAACTGGCTGGCGAAATTCCACAAACCGAAAAAATTTTGAATACAGGTAACTTTGAATTTACTGTATTGGAAGTAACTAAAAACCGCATACAAAAAATTAAGGTTACAATTAAGCCAAAGTCAGCAATATGAGTAAGAAAGAAAGTTCCTTGTTATTTAAGTGCAGGCTTAATTCTTTGTGGGTAGTTACAGCGATTGCCTTTAGTCTTTGTACCATGTTCTTTGCCTGCAACAGCAGTTATACTCCTAAGCCTAAAGGGTATTATTCCATTCCTTTTCCGGAAAAAAAATACCAGGTATTTAACCAGGAAGGATATCCCTATTCTTTTGAATTTCCAGTATATGCGCAGGTAGTAAAGGACAGTACTTTTTTTGGGGAGACTACTGAAAATCCCTGGTGGATCAATATTGATTTTCCACAGTTTAGCGGAAGGATTTATGTGAGCTATAAAGCGATCGGTAAAAATAAATTTGATACACTGGTAAAACAATCCTTTGATTTAACAGGGAAGCATACTTCAAAGGCCTATTCAATTGAAGATACCGCTATTGCCACGGCAAATGGGGTACATGGGGTATTCTTTACTGTTGGTGGAGATGTGGCAACTGCCAGCCAGTTTTTTTTAAGTGATTCTACCAAACATTTTCTCCGGGGCGCCCTGTATTTTAATGCTGCGCCAAACGCCGATTCATTGGGTATTGTGAATTCTTTTTTACTGGAGGATATGCGGCACCTGGTAAATACCTTTAAATGGCGGGATTAATTTTTTTTGAAACCCGGGATAAGCATTTGACAGCAGGTTCCGAAAAATGACTGTGATAGTAAGTTAACTTTGAAACCATCAATAAGAGAACCAGGAACTATGATAGCAATAGACAATGTATTGATCAGCGACCAGGTAATTGAGGAGCAGTTTGTTTGTGATCTGAACAAATGTAAAGGAGGCTGTTGCGAAGACGGCGATGCAGGCGCGCCCATGGAAAAATGGGAGTTGGAAAAGCTGAAAACATACTTTGAGGTGATCAAACCTTATATGACGGAAGAAGGTATTAAAGAGGTGGAACGTCAGGGTAAATATCTTTTTGATCGTGAATTTGGCTGGGTAACCCCCACCATTGCCGGGGCGATTTGCGCGTATGGGTACCGCGATAAATGGGGTATTATTAAATGTAGCATTGAGCAGGCTTTTATTGATGGCAAACTGGACTGGCAAAAGCCCCTGAGCTGTCATCTTTTCCCCATTCGAATTCAAAAAAGCAAAAGAGACCCGGATGTGGAACATGTAAATTATGAGCCAAGAGAGGACCTTTGCCAGGCCGCCTGCAGTTTGGGTAAAAAACTGAAGATGCCTGTATATATTTTTCTGAAAGATTCACTCATCAGAAAATATGGCGAAGAATTTTACCAGACACTGGCTGCTACAGCAGCACATATTCAATTGAATAGTGAATAAACGGAAGACTGAATAGTAATGAGGTATCCATAAAATTGACAAACACCTGATCAAATCTTAATTGTATGAGTAGGAAAGATAGTGCGGCTTCCTTTATTGCAAAGAGTACCATTAAGGCGGCAGACCTGGAGCACAGGCGCAAGATTAATTTTAATATCAATAAGTACAATGCGGTAGTGCCGCAAGGCAAGCAACAGTTTGGTAACCAGGTGATGCTCGCCCGTGAAAAAGCAAAGAACCGGAAGTGGGATGCGATTGAACACCTGGATAGATATCTCGAAGAATTTGAACAGAAAATTACTGCGCGCGGAGCCCGGGTAATATGGGCAGAGAATGCGCAGGAGGCTTTGGAAGCAATTGGTAAAATATGTAAGGAAAAGGATTGTAAAACACTGGTGAAAAGTAAGAGCATGGTTACAGAAGAAATTCATCTTAACCAGTATCTTTCATCCATTGGGGTAGACAGTGTTGAAACAGATCTTGGTGAATATATTCAGCAACTGGATGGGGAAGCGCCCTATCATATTGTAACCCCCGCCATGCACAAGAGCAAGGAAGATGTAGCCAGGTTATTTGCAGATAAACTGGGAACACCTTCGGGATTATCTCCTGAGGAGCTGACATTAGTGGCCCGTAAAATTTTACGTGATAAATATGTAGAAGCTGAGGTGGGTATTACCGGTGCTAATTTTATTATTGCCGATGTGGGAGGAATTGCCGTTACGGAAAATGAGGGAAATGCAAGACTTAGTTGCTCCTGGCCTAAAACACATATTGTAGTGGTAGGGATTGAAAAAATGATTCCCTCAATGGAAGATCTTTCTTTATTCTGGCCATTACTGGCAACCTATGGCACCGGTCAAAAAATTACCGTATATAATACGATTGTTTCAGGTCCGCGCCAGGCCAATGAAACCGATGGCCCCGAAGAAATGTATGTGATATTACTGGATAATGGCCGTACCAATCTTCTGGCCAATACTACAGCAAGAGAGGCTTTGTACTGTATCCGTTGTGGCGCCTGTTTAAATGCCTGCCCTGTATATAAAAATATTGGGGGCCATGCTTATGAAACAACGTATAGCGGTCCGATTGGTAAAGTAATTACCCCTTACCTGAGTGGCATGAATGAATATAAGCATTTGAGTTATGCTTCTTCTTTATGTGGTAATTGTACAGAAGTATGTCCGGTTCGTATAAATCTACATGAGCTATTATTGGATAATCGGCACGAAGCGGTAATGCAGGGCTCAAGTTCATTGGCAGAACGTATTGCCTGGAAACTATGGAAAACAGCCTGCCTCAACCGTACTATGATGAATATGGGTAATGGAAAAATGAAGAACTGGGTTGTAAATAAGGTTTTTAAAGGATGGACCACACATAGGGGCGACCTGGATTTTAGTCAGAAAACTTTTAATGAAATGTGGAGAGACGGTAATCGATCCTGAATGGCAGGCAACAAGAGGCGCAATAAATCAGGCAATAGCATTGGGGTCATTACATGGCGTCTGCATCCGACATTTCCATACGCCCTTTTTTTTGTTTCATACTTTTATTTACAAGCCATACACCTGCCAGGGTTATTACTGAGCCGGCAAGAATGTTGAAGGTTAGTTTTTCATTCGCAACTAATGAACCAACCAGTACAGCTACTATTGGATTGATGTAGGCATATAATGAGGCTATTGAAGGTTCCAGGTGCTTCATTGAGTAGATAAATGCCACAAAAGTAAAAATAGAACCCGCAATAATTAAATAGGCCAATGCACCCCATGTTTCTGCCGGAATCTTTGAGAGAGGAATATGGTCCCCTGAAATCAATACCATCCCAAAAAGGATGACTGAGCTGATTAACATTTGCCAGCCGGTTGCATAGTATGGATTAATGACAGCTTTTTTTCTGGCAATGAAAATAGTGGCAACGCTCCAGGTAATCATTGCAATGAGTGATAAAAAGATACCCCAACCAAAACCTTCTGTATGATTGTGGAAGGCATTATCGTAAAATACTACGCCTATGCCCCCTATGCCAATAAGTATTCCGGAGAAGGTGAGGAGATTGATATTTTTATTTTTAAAAAATATCATTTCAATCAGTACCACACAAAGCGGGTATAAGGCCGCAATAAGCGCCGCTAAACCACTGGTCACATATTTCAATGCCATAGTAGCAACGCCATTGGAAGAAACAAACATGAGTATGCCCATGATGGTTAACCATCCCATTTGTTTAAGTGTAGGTATTGGTAATTTTTTAACCAAGAAAAAGAAAAGTACGTAAATGATGCCTGCAACGAATTGACGGATACTTGCCACTTCAAGAGCCGGCGCTTTTTGAACGCCAATCTTACTGGCTACCCAGGTGGTACCCCATACAATACTGGTTGCACTTAAGGCGAGATATGCTTTCTGTTTAGTTGTCAATATTTTCTATTACTAGTGTTTGAAATGACGCATGCCTGTCATAACCATGGCCAGTTTATTTTCAACAGTGTAATCAATGCTGTCTTTGTCTCTCACAGAACCTCCCGGCTGAATATATGCTTCAATTCCGGCAGCATGTGCTATCTGCACACAATCATTAAAAGGAAAGAAAGCATCTGAAGCCAGTACGGCGCCATGCAGATCAAAATTAAATTGTTTTGCTTTCTCAATAGCCTGGCGTAAAGAATCAATACGGCTTGTTTGGCCACAGCCTTTTCCAACCAGTTGTTTATGCCTGATTAGGGCTATTGCATTACTTTTTAAATGTTTGCAAACCAGGTTAGCGAATACCAGGTCCGCTTTCTCAGCTTCGGTGGTTTCTCTGCCGCCAACTTCTTCCCATTTGGTGTAATTGCCTATATCGGAACCCTGTTCTAATACGCCATTTAAAATTGATCTGGAGGGCGTTTTCAACGCCTTACTGTTAGCCGTCAGTTGAAGTAATATCCTGTTTTTTTTGCTTTTTAATACTGCCAAAGCATCCGCTTCAAATGAAGGTGCAATCAGTACCTCAAAAAATATTTCATTGATAGCAAGCGAGGTAGCTTTATCAATGGCTTTATTACAAACCAATACCCCGCCAAAAGCGCTTTCCGGATCGCCTGCCAAAGCCGCATCCCAGCTTTCCTTTACAGAGCGGCGGGCAGCAATGCCGCATACATTGGTGTGTTTGATGATCGCAAATACTACGTCATCATCGCCTGCTATTGAGGGTGAAAACTCTTTAATTAACTGAACAGCAGCGTCTACATCAACCAGGTTATTATAGGAAAGTTCTTTGCCATTTAGCTGGTTAAACAATTCAGTAAGGTTGCCATGAAAAACCGCTTGCTGGTGTGGATTTTCGCCGTAACGAAGTACCTGCTGCTGCCCCGGATTGAAATAGCTGCTGATAGCGATATCATACTGCATAACCACTTCAAAAGCTTTGGCTGCAAAAGCTTTACGTTGATCGAGGGTTGTTTCGCCCTGCTGGTTGGTTAGTAATTTTTCAAGCGCAGCATAATCATCTTTGGCTGCTATAACGGTAACGTCCCTGAAATTTTTAGCTGCCGCACGTATCATTGCGGGACCGCCGATATCTATTTTTTCGATGATTAGTTTTTCTTCAGTTGTTGCGCGTAAGGTTTCTTCAAAGGGATAAAGATCAACCATCACAAGGTCGATCTCCGGAATATTAAATTGCTTCATTTCTACCAGGTCCTGCGGCTCATATCTTCTGCCTAAGATTCCGCCAAATACCGTGGGGTGTAATGTTTTAACCCTTCCTCCCAGTATGGATGGATAAGTAGTTAAATTTTCTACCGCAACACAGTTAACCCCGAGGTCTTCCAGAAATTTTTGTGTGCCACCGGTTGAGTAAATGGTAATACCCAGCTCTTCTAATTTTTTGGCAATAGGTTCCAGGCCGTCTTTATAAAAAACGGAAATAAGGGCAGATTGAATTTTCTTTTGCATGATTGATGGCTTTAACCTGTTGCAGGTTGATTGAAATGTAACGGAACAATAAAATTATCAAAGATCCACTTCAAAAGCGCCTTGCTCTGAAATGGTATGATGGCGCAAATGTAAGTTGTCGGCGTCTTTTTTCCAGTACCGTATTTTCCACATTGGATTACTGCTGTCAAACAGGTATTGCTTGCAGTCAAACACTGCCGCCAGTTGGCTCAGGTAGATACCCGGGTTACCGCTGAGGATGATGATATCCACCGGAATCTTTTCCTGTACCGGAGGGAAATGAGTGGATTTGTTAATGATAAGAACCGATTTGCCGGCAGAAAGTATTATTTGCCCGGTAATGACTGTATTAGGCAGCGACTCCCATTCTCTAACCCCATGTGCTACCCTTGAAGGGGTTAAATGAAAGCGTTGGAGAGGGCCTTTTTTCGCTAACAGTTGGTCACCTGTATATTGATATTTTTTGCCATCTATCATATCAATGGCGGTATGATTGGGAATATTGTATACAATTAATTTATGTTGTTGTTGTTGCCGAATGTTGGTAAGGCTGCCCAGAAAAATAAATCCGGTAATAAAAACCAGGCCGGTTACGAGGCCCTTAACTTTCTTAAGCATTAACCACCAGGCAAGATAGCCTATAGCCAAAAACAGTAGAATGGTTTGTAGCAGGCTTACCTGAATATGGTCGGTAACAGCAAAGGGCAGGCTGTCGGTTCTTTCAATCACTCCATTCATTTCTGTGATGAGAAAGGAAATTAATTTACCAATGTAAACATTCAAAACAGGTATCCTGGCTAAGACCATCAGTAATAGTTCGCCATACAAAATAAATCCGGATAGCGGAACTGCTACAAAATTAGTAAACAGGAAGAGATTCGGGAACTGGTGAAAATAATACAGGATTAGCGGCAATGTGAGTATTTGTGCCGCTATCGTAACCGCGTTTAGCTGCCAGATGCCATTTAAAATTTTGTTGGTAAAGTATAGCTGTTTATAAAGAGGCTTCATAAAAAGTACAATACTCAGTACCGCCGCATACGATAATTGAAAACCCACATCCCAAAAAAAATGGGGGTCATATACCAACAGGCAAAAGGCAGAGGCTGCCAGTGTATTATAGATATTTGTTCTGCGGCTAAGGCTTTCACCAATAACAATAAATGAAAACATGACGGCTGAACGTAAAATAGAGGCAACCGCACCGGCCAATAAACTGAACCCCCATAAAATAATTAAAATAATCAAGGGCCTTGCCCATGCTATCCAATTACGTTTTTTAAAGGGCTTGAGTAAGAACACCAGTAATCCATAGATCATACCAAGGTGTAAACCACTGATGGCAATGATATGTACTACGCCTGTATTACTGTACGACTGAACAAGTTCTTTATCAAGGTCGTTCCGGTATCCGATTAATAAGGCTTCTGCAACACCGGTTTCTTTCTGGCCCGGTATCCATTTTCTAAGAATGGAAAGTATATAGTTGCGGGATTGTATCAATGATTCAGAAAGTAGCTTTTTCTTCAGTCCTGCTATAACCTGGTAATCGTTTTTGGTAAGATAGGTCTGGTGATGAATATCCTGAAAGGCAGCATATCGTTTGTAATCAAAACTTCCCGGGTTACCTGAGTTGGTAATGGGCTGTAATGGTTTTCTGATGATCAGTTGTGTGCCATAGTCAACAGCGGGAGCCGTACTATCTTTCTTGAAGTAGACCAGCACATTTCCTTTTACCCGCTTCCACCCATCAGCAGTCTTCACCCATTCAGCTTTTGCAATGGTTTTATATGAATTGGGTTTGCTGGTGAGTGGTTCCTGAATGGTTGCATACAAAGATGTCTGGTTTTTTAGCTGATGCCCGATCCAATCAGGTTTTTTTTCAATATTCTGAAGATGGATGTTTGCAGAACCGGCGCAGAGAATGAACAGTTGTATGCATAAACCGGTTATCCATCTTAGTTTATATTTTTGTATAACCGGCAGGAGTGTTACAATACAGTATATGCTAAAACAGGCGGCAGCTATTGAGATGACAGGAAGCAGCGGGTAATCAAAATATTGCTCCAAAAGAATACCCGCCGTTAAAGGAATTAATAAACGGACAAAAGGAACCGTTCTCCAGAATTGTTTTCCATACTGCCTCATGATTTAAACCTAATAAAAAAAGCTACCTATTACGATGTAGCTTATTAAATCAGGTATAAATACTTGTTAGAAACCGATAGTACAAACCTTATTTACTCAGGTTCATACTTCTTTCCTTATACAAAGTGCGGAAGTAGGGATCTCTCAGGTCTTTGATGAAACGGATAGCTTCGCCGGTACTTTTCATTTCCGGGCCCAGTTCTTTATTTACACCGGGAAACTTATCAAAACTAAAAACCGGTTCTTTAATGGCATAACCGTCTAATTTTTTCTCCATGGTAAAATCGGTCAGTTTTGCTTCGCCCAACATTATTTTGGTAGCGATATTCAGGTAAGGTATCTGGTAAGCTTTGGCAATGAAAGGTGTGGTACGCGAAGCCCTGGGGTTGGCTTCTATCACAAATACCTTATCATTCTTTATGGCAAACTGGATATTGATCAGGCCTTTGATAGTTAGCGCCCTTGCAATTTTTTCGGAATAATATTCCATGGTTTCCACTACCAGGGGTGTGAGGTTGAATGCGGGTAATACGGCATTACTGTCTCCGCTATGGATACCCGCGGGCTCAATATGTTCCATTACGCCCATGATGTGAAAAGTTTCGCCATCAAAAATGGCATCTACTTCAGCTTCCTGGCAGCGGTCGAGGAAATGATCGATTAATATTTTATTGCCGGGTAAATGTTTCAGCAAACTGATAACCGCTTTTTCTACCTCTTCATCATTGATCACAATACGCATTCTTTGACCGCCAATTACATAACTCGGTCTTACCAATACAGGGTAACCTACGCGGTTGGCCACTTCAATGGCTTCATCTGCATTTAACGCGGTACCATATTCAGGATAAGGGATACTCAGTTCTTTCAGCAGATCGCTGAAACGGCCACGGTCTTCCGCCACATCCATACTGTCGAAGGAAGTGCCGATGATTTTAATATCATTCTCGTGCAGGCGTTTGGCTAATTTTAAGGCGGTTTGCCCGCCCAGTTGTACAATTACACCATCGGGTTTTTCCAGTTCAACTATTTCCCATAGATGCTCCCAATATACCGGCTCAAAATAGAGTTTATCGGCCATGTCAAAATCGGTCGAAACCGTTTCGGGGTTACAGTTCACCATAATGGCTTCATAACCGCATTCTTTGATAGCCAGTAAGCCGTGTACGCAACAGTAATCAAACTCAATTCCCTGGCCAATCCTGTTCGGGCCACTGCCTAAAACAATGATTTTTTTCTTCTGCGAGGGTATCGATTCGTTGGAGTTAAGTGTAGGGTTCATTTCTGTGAAGGATTGCGCAAAATTAGGGGTACAGGGGAATTTTGAAAGTTTTTTTTTGGATTCTTGGCAACATCCTTTGGCAGACACCGGGTTTGCACCGATTTTTGCCGAATAGGAATGTTTATATCAATCCGCCCTTATTTTATCAGGTCATTTTGTCAAATGATCATTTTATTTTATATAATTCTTCCCAGCGGGTGGTGTACTGCAGACTACATAGTTCCTGCCGGATTTTCCGGTTGCGGGGGGGGTAGCGCCGGAGGATATGAACTTTAATACATCATTGCGCATAGCATAATAAATTAAATTTTATTATGCTAAATAATTTAGTAATTTTATTTATGAAAACAGGCGTAACGGGTAACAGGTCATTGATGAGTAAAAAAGTTTACTATGGAAGACGAAATACAAAAGGAAAACACGTATCTGAAAGGCCGCGGCGCCCAGTTCAATCCTAAAAACCGCTTCCTGAAAAATGAAAAAATCAGGGAGCAGATTGAAAGCATTGACGACTGGACCGAACCTAACTCCGCCACTGTTTACCTGGAAGACCATGCCAAAAGCCTCGTTAACAAAGTAGACAGTCCGGATGTGGGCATGTGGTACAGCATGAACCCATACCAGGGTTGTGAGCATGGCTGTATTTATTGCTATGCCCGCAATGCCCATGAATACTGGGGTTACAGCGCCGGACTTGATTTTGAAAGAAAAATCATTGTAAAGAAAAATGCTCCCGAACTGCTGCGTAAATTTTTGATGAATAAGAACTGGGAGTGTGTACCTATCAGCTTAAGCGGTAATACAGATTGTTACCAGCCGGCAGAGAAAAAATTTGAAGTAACAAAACGGATATTGGAAGTATGCAATGAATTTAACCAACCCGTTGGCATAATTACCAAGAATGCGGGGATATTGCGCGACAGGAAACTGTTGCAGGAAATGGCGAAGAAAAAATTAGTGAGTGTACTGGTAAGTATCACATCGTTCAATGAAGATCTTCGAAGGGCCATGGAACCCCGCACTACCACTGCCCAGCAAAGGTTACGCGTAATTAAAGAATTAAGCGATGTGGGTGTACGGGCAGGTGTAATGCTGGGCCCGATGATACCGGGACTGAATGAGCATGAGATGCAACGCATTATGGAAGCGGCAAGTAAAAATGGCGCAACATTCAGCGCGTATACTTTTATCCGTTTGAACGGCGCCATCAAACTCATCTTCCACGACTGGCTATATAAGAATTTCCCCGACCGGGCAGATAAGGTTTGGCATATGATAGAGCATGGCCACGGCGGCAAAGTGAACGATAGCCGCTACGGCGTTCGTATGCGCGGTGAAGGTCCGATCTCTGATTTGGTAGGGCAGCAGTTTAAGAAGTATAATAAAATATACAAACTGAATGCGGAACGATGGGAGCCGGATTGCACTCAGTTTAGAAGGCCGGGGGAACAGGGGAGGTTGTTTTAAAAAAAGGTTCACTGTTTTTCAACAGGTTGTCAATACTAAATTTTTAATATCACTTTTTTGCATCTTAAATCATTTTCAGATACTTATTAAAATCTGAAGTTAATCTTACTGCCGATTTCATATCTTCATTCAATGAAAACAATCGGCATTATCGGCGGCATATCCTGGTTATCTACCGTAGAATATTATAAGTTTCTCAATCAAATGGTAAATGAAAGATTGGGTGGGGTAAATGCGGCTAAAGTGATTATCTACTCTGTTAATTTTGTGTTGAAATAATGAATATTTGCCTCAGCAAATAACATTATCTTTAAAACACTATCCTTTTTACATGGGTCAATTTAAAAGAAGCCTCTCATTACAAACTACCATTGCCATTGTAGTTGGCGGTGTTATCGGCTCGGGCATTTTTATGAAACCTGCCCTGATGGCATCACAGTTGGGTTCCCCGATTTTATTGTTAAGTGTTTGGGTGGTTGCAGGATTGATCACTTTATTCGGGGCATTATCTAATGCTGAACTGGCTGCTATGTTCCCTGAAACGGGTGGTCAGTATGTGTTCTTCAAAAAAATATATGGGAATGGCTTTGCCTTTCTGTATGGCTGGGCCGCTTTTGCTGTTTTTAATACCGGGGGCAATGCTTCTATCGCTTATGTTTGTTCGCAGTATACCAACTATTTTATTGAACTGCCCAGGTTCAGCGCAGCTACAGAACATGCTTTTTTATGGCATATTCCATGGGTAGGTAATATATTTCCTTTGGAAAATATTGGTGTAAAAGCGCTTACCATCTGTATCATTCTCCTGCTATCATTTATCAGCTACCGAAGCGTACAATACGGGGGCGCTTTGCAGCGTGTTTTTACTTTATTGAAAGTGATCGCTATAATTTTGTTAATCGGCGGGGTATTGGGATCTGGTAAGGGTTCGATGCATAATATGGTTGCTGTTCTGCCGGCCGCTCCACAGGGATGGGATTTACTCGGCGCCTATGTAGCCGCCATAGCCGGCGCTTTTTGGGCCTATGATGGATGGAATAACATCACGTTTGTAGCAGGTGAAGTGAGAGATCCGCAGCGGAATATTCCCAAAAGTTTGTTTGCAGGACTTTCCTTTTGTATCCTCATCTATGTGCTGATTAACCTGGCTTATATCTATGTGTTACCGATTGATCAGTTGGCCGCTTCCTCATTTGTTGCTTCTGATGCTGCAAAAGCTACCTGGGGTGCCATCGGGGGTAGTGTGATTGCTTTGATAGTGATCATTTCTACTTTTGGAACCACTAATTCAAATGTGTTGGCAACCGCCCGGGTTACTTTTGCCATGGGCGAAGAAAACCGTTGGTTTCATTGGGCAGGGAAAGTGCATCCCAATTATCAAACTCCGGGTAATGCATTATGGTTAAATGCAGTTTGGGCGGTAATACTCATCATCAGCGGATCATTTGACATGCTTACTGATATGTTGATTTTTGTAAGCTGGTTTTTTTATGGGATGAGCGCACTCGGTGTATTAATTCTGCGAAAACGCATGAAAGACGCCCCCCGTTTTTACAAGGTATGGGGGTACCCATATGTACCCCTTGTTTTTATTGGTTTTACTGCTTTCTTTCTGTGTTCTACTTTGTATAAGGATATTCATAATTATCAAAATGGTACCGCACCGGTAATCAATGCTTTATTAGGGGCATTAATTGCCTGTATCGGTATTCCTATATACTTCTTTTCCAGGAAAAGAAAAGGATAGTGTGCTTTCGATGCGAAGCTTTATTTTCGCTTCAAACATAATAGTTATATGGAGGGAGTGATTGAAGCCATTGGCAGATTATATGAATCAACGGGCAGACCCAAAGCCGGCAGGATTGAAAAACTACCCCAGAGTGGTAGCGACCGTATTTATTTTCGAATTTATTCCGGAAATGAAACCTGTATTGCCACCTATAACCTGAACAGGCAGGAGACAAAAACATTTATTTATTTCAGCCGCCATTTTATTCAGGCAGGGTTACCTGTACCCGCTATCCTTGCGGTGAATGAAGAGGATACCATTTATATCCAGGAGGATCTTGGTACAGAATCATTACTTAATAAACTGGAAAAAAACGGGCATGACGGGTATGTATATAGCCTGTTTCAAAAAAGTTTAGCTGCGCTGGCCCGTGTACAGATATTGGGTGATAAAGAGCTGAACTACGATTATTGTATTACCGCTAAAGAGTTTGGTAAGCAGGCAATCATGAGCGATCTGTTGTATTTTAAATATTATTTCCTTGATACGCTTCAGCTACCCTATGATAAGCAGGCTATGCTGGACGATTTTGATGCACTAAGTGCTTACCTCACAAGAACCGGGAACACCTATTTTATGTTCCGCGATTTCCAGAGCCGGAACATCATTGTAAAAAATGACGAAGTTAGTTTTATCGACTACCAGGGTGGTATGAAAGGCGCGTTACAATATGATGTGGCTTCCCTATTATGGCAGGCAAAAGCAGAATTGAGCGAGGATTGGAAAAACACGCTGCTCGATTATTATATGGATCGTATTGATCTCTTATTAGAGAAGCCGGTAAACAGGAATAGTTTTGTAAGTCAGTATAACGGCTATGTATTAATCCGTTTATTGCAGGTAATGGGGGCCTATGGGTTTCGTGGATTATTTGAACGAAAGGCGCATTTTTTGGCAAGCATTCCGCTTGCTTTACGTAACCTGAAATTTTTTATTGATCATAAAGAAGTGGGGATAGTAACCCCGGAATTTGATAGGGTACTTCATTTAGTGGTTGCGGATGATATGATTAAACGGTTTGAATCCACCCAGGCCAATGAACATACCCCCCTGGTAATTGAGGTTAATAGCTTCAGCTATAAAAAAGGGATACCACCGGATGCAAGTGACAATGGCGGCGGCTTTGTATTTGATATGCGTGGAATTCTGAATCCGGGAAGATTTGATGATTATAAAACTTCCACAGGAAAAGATAAACATGTTCAGGACTTTCTGGAACAGCGTACCAGGATGAACAAATATCTGAACAGTGTTTGGGATTTGATTGACATCACCGTAGAAGATTATTTGAATAGAGGGTTTAGTCATTTGATGATTAATTTCGGATGCACCGGTGGCCAACATAGGAGTGTTTATGCGGCTGAACAAACGGCAAGGCATCTGCGAAATAAGTATAAGGTAAAAGTGAAACTGGAACATATCAATAGTAAAAACTGGTTACGATAATATATAGTCACATGAAAGCTATGATCTTCGCTGCAGGCCTCGGTTCAAGACTCAAACCCTGGACAGATGCTCACCCCAAAGCGCTGGTATTGGTGAATGGTAAATCTTTGCTCCAGCGAAATATCAGGTATCTGCAAAATCATGGCATCTTTGAAGTAATTATTAATGTGCATCATTTTGCTGATCAGATAGTGGATGCGGTTGAAAAAAATAATGGATGGGGATCTGCCATTACTATTTCTGATGAAACGGATGCTGTACTGGAAACAGGCGGGGGCCTGCAAAAAGCATCCTGGTATTTTGAAGGCGAAGCTGATTTTGTAGTAATGAATGTGGATATACTTACAGATATGGATCTTTCTGCCATGATCCGTCAGCAGCGGCAACTACATTCCCTTGCCACCTTGGCTGTTAGTGACCGCAATACTTCCCGGTATTTTTTGTTTGATAAAGAGGCTGTTTTATCAGGCTGGCGAAATGTAATCAATGGTGAGGAAAAGATTGTGCGAAATGCGGATATACTTATACAAAAAGCATTTAGCGGCATACAGGTGATCAACAGTTCTCTTCTTTCCCTGATAAAAGAGGAAGGTAAATTTTCAATGGTAGCTGTTTACCTTGATCTGGCAAAAGACCATATCATTTTATCCTATGATCATACGGGTACGCATATGATTGATGTAGGTAAACCGGAAAGTATTTTAAAAGCCGAGGCTATTTTTGCTTAAGGGTTATCACACCTTAATATAAATTTTCTTCTTGTCAAGTACATACACAATCAACCAGTAGAAAGCTATCATGCATAGTGCATATAAAAGGGATCCTACCCTAAGATCAGTAGCTATATTTTTACAGACATGTTCGTAAAACCAGGGGAAAAATGAAGTGTATGCATTTTTCCCTTCAGGCGTAACATGATCAACCCACCTGAACATGGCCAGTACCCTTGGTAAAAAGCCGCTTAATACAAAAATGAATAAAGGATTTTTTCCAAAAACGTCAAAGAACCGGCTCCATGCCCCCTTAGCTCCCTTGAATTCAATCAGGTAAATCAAAGTACCCAATGAAAGAATGGCCAGGCCCGTGGTATATAGTACATAGCTGCTGGTCCAGATTTTCTTATTTACCGGGAAAACCATATCCCAGCAGTAACCTGTAAAGAATAAAACAAGTCCGGCTATCAAAAGATTTGACAGCATCTCATAATTCTTCCCCTTCTGCTGAATATACTGCCCAACAAAAAAACCAAATATAACCTGTACAATAGCAGCGGGTGTGCTGGATAAACCTTCCGGGTCGAAAGGAACCCCTTCGCCTTTATAAATATGGGTAACCCCCAGTATATTAATATCAATTTCTGTTCCAAACCAGCCGGCTAAACTATACGGATCTCCTGCATTGCCCAGCAATAAACTGATAACCCAATAGGCAAGCAACAGTATTCCGCTAATAACAAAAGCGCCCCTTGTTTTAGCGTAATAAACGATTATGGAAGCGAAAAAATAACAGAGGGCTATCCGTTGCAATACGCCCAGGATGCGAATGTTTTGCCAACCTTTCCAGATAATTTCTTCTCCCTCCCAACGTACAAAAGGGCTCCAGTTTAGAAACAGGCCTATTGCGAAGATCAGGACTGTACGTTTGATTACCTTTTTCCAGAAAAAGGAGGGCCCTGCCTGTTCAAAACGGGGCATTACAAATGCCATCGCATTACCTACTGCGAACAGGAAAAAGGGAAAAACAAGATCTGTAGGGGTTATTCCATGCCAGGGGGCGTGTTTTAAAGGTGGAAAAATAGTTGCCCAGCTACCCGGGTTATTCACCAGAATCATCAGGGCCACGGTAGCTCCGCGGAAAACGTCTAAAGAGTAATAGCGTTGGTTCATGGCAGGTTATTTCTGCGATGAAGATAGTAAAGAAACCAGGATATCGCCCAACTGTTGTCTTAACATTTATTATTCCTGATGTTTCTATGATTTGGCTTCTTTTATGCTTAAATTTGTACACTGCCTGTGCACCTTGTTTACGCTGAAAATTATCTTTATCCTTTATTTTAATTGCAGGAATTATGAGTAGGAATATACTGATTACCGGGGGAGCCGGCTTTATCGGATCGCATGTGGTAAGACTTTTTGTAAACAAATATCCCCAGGATACCATTATCAATCTGGATGCGCTCACTTACGCGGGAAACCTGGAGAACCTGGTTGATATTGACCAGAAACCCAATTACAGGTTTGCTAAAGTGAATATTCTTGACGCGGAAGCGATAGACAGTACTTTTGATCAATTCGGGGTAACCGATGTTATTCATCTTGCGGCTGAGTCGCATGTAGACCGGTCCATTATTTCCCCTTTGGATTTTGTGTACACGAATATTATCGGAACAGTAAACCTGTTAAACACCGCCAGAAAAAAATGGAAAGAAGATTATTCCAAACATCTCTTCTATCATATTTCAACGGATGAAGTGTATGGAAGTTTGGGTGATACCGGTTTCTTTACTGAAACAACCGCTTATGATCCTAATTCGCCCTATTCTGCAAGCAAGGCGGCTTCTGACCATTTTGTAAGGGCATACAGGGAAACCTATCATATGGAAACAATTGTTTCTAATTGTTCCAATAACTATGGGCCTTATCATTTTCCGGAAAAACTTATCCCGCTATTTATCAATAATATCATCACCGAAAAACCCTTGCCGGTGTATGGGGATGGATTGTATACCCGTGACTGGCTGTATGTGAAAGACCATGCATTAGCCATCGACCTTATTTTTCATAAAGGGGTTAACGGTGAAACCTACAATATTGGCGGATTTAATGAGTGGAGAAATATAGATCTTGTAAAATTACTCTGTACATTAATGGACCAAAAACTGGGAAGAGAGCCAGGGTATAGCGAGAAACTGATCACTTATGTAAAAGACAGGCCGGGGCACGACAGGCGTTATGCCATTGATGCCGGCAAGATTAATAAAGAACTGGGCTGGAAACCAACCGTAACTTTTGAAGAAGGACTTAGTGAAACGATTGATTGGTACCTGGGCAATGCCACCTGGCTTCAGAATGTAACCAGTGGAAATTATCAGAATTATTATCAGTCAATGTATACCAATAGATAGTTATGCGAATTGAAAGAACAATTTTAGAAGGATGTTATCTGATTCACGATACTTTTTTCGGGGATCACCGGGGTTATTTTTTTGAAAGTTTTAATCAGAAAACTTTTCTTGAACAAACAGGTGTGGATGTTACGTTTGTACAAGACAACCAGTCCGGTTCGCAAAAAGGGGTACTTCGTGGTTTGCATTTTCAACATGGCGAATTTGCCCAGGCAAAACTGGTAAGGGTTTTAAAAGGAAGGGTACTTGATGTGGCGGTGGATCTGCGAAAAGAGTCTGCCACATTTGGTAAGCATATCAGCGTAGAATTGTCGGAAGACAGCCATACACAGTTTTTTATTCCCCGTGGATTTGCCCATGGATTCGTGGTATTAAGTGAGCAGGCCGTTTTCTTTTATAAGTGTGATAATTATTATAACAAAGCCTCAGAAAGAGGAATTATTTATAATGATGCTGATTTGGGTGTTGACTGGCAATTAGCCCCCGGCGAGTTATTATTATCTGAAAAAGATACGAAGCTCCCCACACTGAAAGAAGTAACTGATACTTTACAATTCTGAGTAGTAAAAAGTTTTAAAATAGTTACATGAAAGGTATAATACTCGCCGGAGGATCCGGTACCAGGCTCTACCCAATCACAAAAGGAATCAGCAAACAATTAATGCCGGTATATGATAAACCCATGGTGTATTATCCATTATCGGTTTTGATGCTGGCAGGTATTCATGAGGTTTTAATTATTACTACCCCGGAAGACTCTCCGCAGTTTCAGCGATTATTGGGTGATGGCTCTGAACTAGGGTGCCGCTTCGAATATGCGGTACAGGAAGTGCCCAATGGGCTTGCTCAGGCATTTGTGATTGGCGAAAAATTTGTTGGCAAAGACAAAGTGGCCCTGATTCTGGGAGATAATATTTTTTATGGGGCCGGCTTCAGTAAACTGGTTCAATCTTTCAATGATGTGGAGGGGGCAGCTGTTTTTGCCTATGAAGTACATGACCCTGAAAGATATGGCGTTGTTGAATTTGATGCTAACCAGAAAGCAGTTTCTATCGAAGAAAAACCTAAACAGCCAAAATCAAATTATGCAGTACCCGGACTTTATTTTTATGATAACAGTGTAGTAGAGATTGCAAAAAATATGCAACCCTCTGCCCGTGGCGAATATGAGATTACCGATATAAATAAAGAATACCTGAGATCGGGTAAGCTGAAAGTTGGCATCATGAACCGGGGTACTGCCTGGCTGGATACCGGCACTTTCGATTCATTTGCCGACGCTTGTGAATTTGTACGGGTAATTGAAAAACGACAAAGCCAAAAAGTGGGTTGTATTGAAGAGGTTGCCTTCCGCATGGGCTATATTAATCGGGAGAAGTTGTTAATCCTGGCCGATAAATATGCCAAAAGCGGGTATGGGGAATATCTTAGAAGAATTAAATAGTAAACAAAATTGTATGTCCGCAAAAGCATTCAACCAGGTATTATTAAACAATACCGAGTTTTTGAAACCCTTTGCCTTTACGCTTACACATGATAATGAGATGGCTAAGGACCTGCTGCAGGAAACCCTTTATCGTGCTTTGGCCAACCAGGATAAATACCATGTGGGTACAAATATCAAAGCCTGGTTGTATACCATCATGCGTAATATTTTCATAAATGATTACAGGAGAAAAGTAAAGCAGGCAACTATTCTGGACAGTACACCCAATGAATACCTGATCAATCAGTACCAGGGCGCGGTTGTTAATTCTGCCATAGCAGGTATTAATCTGAAAGAAATTCAGCAAGCAATTCATAATTTGCCAGATATATTCTGTAACCCCTTTCTTTTATATTTTGACGGGTATAAGTACCACGAAATAGCCAGTATGTTGGGAGAGCCCCTGGGAACTATTAAAAGCCGTATTCACTTTGCAAGGAAATTGTTGAAGTCTCATATAGAGCGTTATTGAATCCATTCATTTAAAATTCCGATATTTGTAAATCGAGAAATGAAAGCATTATTATCGGAAGCTGATGGGAAAAGTGATCCTGGTAGATGAACAAGATGTTTCCATTGGAACCATGGAAAAAATGGAGGCACATGCGAAAGGCATCCTCCACAGGGCTTTTAGTGTTTTTATTTTCAACTCAAAAGGAGAAATGCTATTGCAGCAAAGGGCATTAACTAAATATCATAGTGGTGGGTTATGGACAAATAGTTGTTGCAGTCACCCGCATCCGGGTGAAGATACCCTGCAGGCCGCTACCAGAAGGTTAAAGGAAGAGATGGGTTTTACCACACCCATAAAAAAAATATTCGATTTTGTGTATCAGGTTCCTTTCGAAAACGGACTTACCGAACACGAGTTTGATCATGTTTTTGTGGGATATTATGATGGAAAGATCGAGCCGGATAAAAGCGAGGTGTGTAATTTTGTTTACGAGCCCATGCAAAAAATCAGGAAACGGATGGCAGATCACCCCGAATTCTTTACTGTTTGGTTTCATATCGCTTTTCCAAAAATGTTGAACTGGTATAATAGTAACAGATGATGACAACCTATCCCTGGTTATGAAAAAGATTATCACCCTTACCCTGAACCCTGCCCTGGATAAAAGTATTTCGGTACCTAAGCTGGTTCCTGAAAAAAAATTACTGTGTACAGACGCGAAAGTAGAACCGGGCGGTGGGGGCATCAATGTTTCAAGAGCCATTCATAAATTAGGGGGCAGCAGTATAGCCATCTATCCGTCGGGGGGCTATACCGGAAAAGAGTTTGATGCGTTAATGGCTGCAGAACATATTGAATCGGTAGTACTGCCTATGAAAGGGTCTACCCGTGAAAACTTTGTGGTATTGGATGCTTCCGCTAATCTTCAATACCGTTTTGGTATGCGTGGCCCGGAACTATGTGAACAGGAATGGCAACAGGCATTGGAATATATTAAAGAACAAAATAACATTGACTTTATCGTTGCCAGCGGCAGTTTACCGCCTGGGGTACCTGCTAATTTTTTTGGCAGACTGGCCATGATTTCGAAACAAAAAAAAGCGAAGCTGGTGGTAGATACTTCAGGAGAAGCCTTGCAGCATGCGGTGCAAGGGGGACTGTTCCTGATTAAACCCAACCTGGGTGAGCTGAGTACTTTATATGGTAAAGAAAAGCTTGCCAAAGAAGAAGTAGTAAGCGCAGCCAGAAGCATTATAGCCAGTGGCGGGAGTGAAATAATTGTAGTATCCCTGGGAGCAGAAGGCGCAGTGCTGGTAACAAAGGACATAGCATTGCAGGTTAAGCCGCCGGATGTTACGATACACAGTACCGTGGGTGCAGGAGATAGTATGGTAGGAGGAATGGTATTGGCTTTATCGAAAAGCTGGAGCCTGGCAGATGTATTGTGTTATGGGGTAGCTGCCGGTACGGCGGCAACGCTGAATCCGGGCACGGAACTGTGTAAAAAAGAGGATACTGAGCGATTATTTAAAGAATTGAAGCAACAATAGCCGGGTTCTATTATTTTTGCAGCCTTCCTCTGCGCAGAAAGGCACGGTTGAAACCATGCTTGCACCTTTCGTTACAGGTGAAGAAGATGATTGGCCTCGTAGTACAATGGATAGTATAAGAGTTTCCGAAGCTCCAGACCCAGGTTCGATTCCCGGCGAGGCCACAGTTTAACTTTATAATGATTGATTTATCAGTTATTAATAAAGTTTTTTTATTTTATGGGGTCAGTAGAGGGAATCCTATAAATTTAGCAAAAAATAGTTCGACTGAAATTAGTAGCTGATATTTTATCATTTTGTGAGCTGATTTTAAAAATAAATAATGAAACTTTTTATTTCTCATGATTATAAAGACATGTCAGGACAAGCCGCTGCCGACCTGATCGAATTGATGCAAATGTGGAAAGATCCGCTTGTCTGTGTTGCCTCAGGGGATTCGCCATCGGGCCTCTACAAAAACCTTGCAGATAAATTTAATAAAAACGAACTGGCTATTTCGAACTGGCATTTTTTGGGCCTGGATGAATGGGTAGGTATGAACGGAAATGATGAAGGGAGCTGCAGGTTTCATTTAAATAATCAATTATTCAATCCGCTACGGGTGCCGAATGATAAAATATCTTTTTTTGATGGAAGAGATAAAGACTTAGCCAAAGAATGTAATGATATAGAAACTTCCATCTTGCAACAAGGCGGTATTGATGTAGCTATTGTAGGCCTCGGATTGAATGGCCATGTAGGAATGAATGAGCCGGGAACTCCACTAACAGCACGTTCGCATATAACAACGCTCGATTTGATAACACAGCAAACCGGTCAGAAATACTTTAAAGAACAACAACAACTTAAGGAAGGTATTACACTGGGATTGGCAACATTAATGGAATCCAAATACATTTTATTATTAGTTAGTGGGGCTCATAAATCTGCAATAGTTAAGAAAATACTGGAAGGCGATATCTCGGAAGAAGTTCCTGGCAGCTTATTGAGAAACCATCCGGGCTTAATGGTTTACTTAGATACCGAAGCCGCGAAATTACTTGAACACAAAAATGGTTAGCCATCAAATAATCCCGGATAAGGCAACTATTTCCGGTTTATTGAAAATGGTCATAGTATAACCCCGCAGCTCCAAGAATTGCCGTATTTTCCAGTTCGGATAATTCAATGGTAAGCTTACTGATTGATTTTGTAAAAGCGAAGGTATTAATGCGCTGCCACATCTTTTCCTGAAAATAGGGATAAGCAAAACGAACGGATCCTCCTAAAATAATTAAGGATGGGTCATAAGTGTACATGATCAGTTTGATGGCATTGCCGAGGTGTGTACCCATTTCAGCATACCATTGCCGCGCCTGTAAATCTCCGGCTTTTGCTTTATCAAACACTTCTACTCCATCGGTATTATAAACATTGGTAAAGAACTGCCCGCTGGCATAATATTCATAGTAGTGATCCAGGTATTCCACCATACCAAATTCACCTGCGCCACAATTGGTACCCGAAAATAAATGATTATTGATAATGACACCCGCGCCTAACCCTGTGCCGATGGTAAGGCCGATCATATTATTTTTACCTATGCCTTTTCCAAAATAATATTCACCGAGTGCAAAACAATTCGCATCATTATTAACTAAAACAGGAACACTGTACCTTTCTTCCATTATTTTTTTTAAATGCACTTCTTTCCAGGAAGGGATATTTTGTACATCATATACGATGCCTTTCCCTGTATCCACTACACTCGGTACCCCGATGCCAATGGCATTTACTTCTTTATCCATTAGGGGATCTGCAATTAAAAATAAATCTCTTAACACCTCTTCTACCGAACCGGAACTGTTGATGCGTTTGGATTTAATTTCTGAAAGTTGAGATCCATGAACAATACCCGCACGAATATTGGTAGCGCCAAAATCAACCCCTATAATTTTTTTATCATTCATACTAATGTTTTATACCGGCTGCGCTGTTTTTTACTTTCCAAAAAGCCGGATGGTTTTATTAGTTACAATCGGTTTTGCCCAAAAGCCAATACTGAGTATGTATCCCATAGTCAGGTATAAAAAACACATACCTGCCCTTAACCCCAAATGATCTCCCAGCCAACCAATCACCAATGGAATGATAGCGCCGCCAATGATACCTGTAACAAGAATGCCTGAAAAAGATCCATGGTGTTCTTCCACGGAATTTAGCGCCAGCGAAAATATGACCGGGTAAATTACAGAGGCAAAAAATCCTACCATGGGAAATGCGATTAATGCCACCGGGGAAGAACCAAACAATCCGGCGCTGAGGCAAACAATGGCTAAGGCGGTAAACAGAATCAGAACAATACGGCTATCAATTAGTTTTATCAATAACAAGCCCAACAGGCCCCCGGCAGTCATAAGCCCCCAAAAATAGGCTACTGTTTCTGCGCCTTTTTTTTGCGGATCGTAATCATGATAGGTAAATAAGAATTGAGATATCCAATTGGCAACGCCCTGTTCCGTACCCACATAACTAAGCATAGCAATAAAAAATAAAATCACTTTTCGATTTTTAAATAACTCAATATGTATTGATAAAGGGCCACCCTTTTCATCTTTGTTTAACGCTACTTTTGGAAACCGTGAAAACAGAATAACGAGGATCATTGCAACACAGATAATAACAAAAAGGAAGTAAAGTGAAATCCATGGTAATTGAACAGGGACAAGCTTATTTAAAGCGGAAAAGAGTTGGTTATTGCGGGTATTTTGATGTAGCCGGAATACAAGCCCGGAATAAACCAAAGGGCTAACAAAAGAGGCAAAACCGAAAATAAGCTGCGCCAGTACTGAATAAAACGCATAATTTTCTTCGCCGCCGGCGGTGCGTAAAAGCGGATTGATTACAACCTGCAACATGGCCATTCCACAGCCTATCAAAAATAAAGAAAATACCGCTGATAAATAATTGGGGAAAAGAGCCAGCAGCAATGAGCCTGCTAAGGCAACGATAAAAGCGGCTATCATGACTTTTTTTTCTCTATAACGTTCAATGAGCATACCCGAAGGAATAGACATTACACCATAAGCTATAAAAAAGGCAAAAGGTAGTAATGCAACCAGTGTAAGGCTAAGGTTGAACCCCTTTATCATATCGGGTATTAGCGGGCCAATAACATTCGTTAAAAAAGAGATGACGAAGAATGTTAACATTATCAGGCCAACAGTGTAATAGCTTTTTTTCATATGCAACAGGTAGCTTTGATCATCGCTTTTGCCATCTCTTACCGGTATGAATAGATCATTGCCATACTTTCTCTGGCCATCCGCTGATTATATTCGAAAGTCAATTGCTTATGGTTAATAGTGTCTACTATGGTACCTATCAAACATAGTCCGCCTGTAAAAAGGTACAAAAGGCCCATGCCATTCTGGCCCACCATAAAACGTTGAATACCCCCAACACAAATGAATCCCAATACACAACCCAGTAAAACCTGGTCCGATTTTCTCCGTTTGCCATTGTATAGGGCAATAAAGTTTACCAATTGCTCTTCACCCAGTTCTTTGGTAATCATTTGCAGATAAATGAGTTCTTCGCCTTCAATGGAAGGCACCATGTTAATGAGGTTTGGTTGCATAGTAAGGTTTTACGGGAGAAAGCAGTTGTTTAATCCTGATAAATATAATCATTAGTCCGAAGATTCCCAATGGGTGATGCTGAAATGACGCGGCTATTTTTAAATGAAGCGCGTAATGAATGGCATGCCCCATACCACATCCCGGGCAATAGCCAAAACCAAACAGGCTAAACAGGCATAAAGAGGTTTCGGATTTATTTTCGGGCAGAAAGAATAAAACTGTGAGCGCTGTTACCCAGAAAAGCGGTTCTAAATGGGTCTGAATCCATTTAAATAAGCGGGGAAATAGATGCCTGGATAAATTCATCTGAGTAGTAATTTAAAAAATCTTTACAAACTGGCAGATTATTAACCGGGGATTCGCGGTAAGCTACTTTCCGAATGCCCCGATATTACTGCTGAATATTTTTACCGCGATGGCCAGGAGTATTACCCCAAAGAATTTTCTAACTGCCAATAATCCACCGGGCCCCAGGAATCGTTCAATTACTTTTAATGACTTTAATACGATATATACGACCACTAAATTGATTAAAATACCTGCCAGGATATACATTTGATCATAGTTCGCCTTTAGCGACATAATGGTGGTTAGGGTACCACTCCCTGCAATAATTGGAAAAGCAATGGGTACCACAGTTCCTGACCGCGCATTTTTATCCCCCTTGAATATTTCATGCCCCAGTACCATTTCTAAACCCAGTAAAAATATAACAACCGATCCGCCAACGGCAAAGGACCTGATATCCAGGCCTAACATGTTTAAAAAAGGCTTTCCCAGGTATAAAAAAAGTATCATTAATCCACCTGAAACAATGGTTACCTGGAAAGAACGGATGGCTCCCATCTTTTCTTTCAAAGAAATTAACAGTGGGATGGAACCCACAACATCTATCACCGCAAACAAAGTAAAAGTTACCGTTAGCAGTTCTTCGGGGTGGAAGTTCATGAAATATTTTTTGTAAAAGTAATAAGTTGTAATGTAAACAAATAATAAGTGGCAAGTAATAAGATAATTTAATGAATATCTGATACTCACGCCTCATGCCTCACGTTTCCCTCGGTCTATGCCATTCCTTGCCTGCCAATGAAATGTTATACAGCATTTCATGTGTATAGGCATCATTTTCTATAACCAGTTTTACAACGCAACCATAGTGGCAGGTAAAAACATCAAAAGATTCTTTCAGAGGGGTATGTGTGATATGTGCAAGGATGCTTCTTAATACGCCACCATGTGCCACAATCACTGCAGGTTTAGGTTGCAGGCTGATGTCATTAAAGCGGTTAATTACCCTGCTATGCATTTGTAAATAACTTTCCCCTCCCGGTGTCTGGATATTAATGAAATCGTCCATCCAGGGTTGTATCTCCGCTTTTGGTATTTCGCTCCATGGCTGCATTTCCCAACTGCCACAATTCAGTTCCATGAGATCGCCATGAAGCTGAACAGCCTGCTGTGGAAATAAAGCTTCGGCCAGTTTCCGGCATCTTTGTAATGGACTGCTGTAAACAGTTTCTATATTTCGGGGAATAAAAGGCTGAATACTGGCCACTTCCTCATTAAAGGTTTCTGTTACATCCAGATCAGATTGTCCATAACAAATACCTTTTTCAATTTTAGGGGTGGTATGTCTGATCAAATAAATCTCCATTACACGAATTACACGAATTAATACGAATTATCGAAAAAGATCTGAAAAATAATTGCCACAGATGGCAGATTAGCAATGAAAATCCGCTAAGCTGATCATCTGTGGCAATAAATTAAAACCGAAAAATATGATTCCTGTGAAGCCGGTACTGGAATTGCAAAGCCTGCAGGCATTGCCCGCACAGGCAGTCTGTATACTTTTCTTCTATGAATAATTGCTCTTCATACGTAAGCTGAACCTGTGTACACTGGCACTCGCTTATATTCCCCAATTTACATTCAAACGCTTGTGAACAGCGTGGACATTTTTTGGTTTCATGTAGCGGCATAGTAATTACCAGTTAAAAGTGACACCTGCATTAAAAAATGACGGGATACTGTTAAACCCACGTACTTCAAAGAATTTTTGATTTGTGATATTCTGTGCATCTGCGAAGAATATCACATGTGGGTTAACCGTATAACTGGCATTGGCGCCCAGTATGAAATAACTGTTTAAAGAAACATCGGCTTTTTTATAGCCCCCTATATCAAATCGTTTGCCGGCATATTTGCCGCTAACTGATACATAAAGGCCTTTCGCCAGATCCAGGCCTGCAGTAAGATGGAAGCTGTGTTTTGGCCTTCTCAACAGATAGTTATAGGTTATCGTATCTTTTACTGTAACACGATTCTGTGTAATCTCTTCCGTGCCAAGAAAAGTGTAATTAGCGGTAATGGTTAATTTTTCAACGGGTGTGAGAGACAATTCTAATTCTACTCCATTAACCGTTTGTTTTAAGTAGTTGAAATACTTATAGGTAATATAATTATAATCAATTCCGTTTTTGATTTGCCTGTTAAAATACACCAACCTTGTACTTATTTTTTTTTGCTGAAAGCTGATGCCTGTTTCATAGTTAACCGATTTTTCGGCCTCCAGTTTATCATTGATACTTAACTGGTATAAGGAAGGGGCCTTAAAGCCACTCGAAATACTGGCAAATAACTTTACCTGGTTTGTAATGCTGTAAGAAGGATTAAAAGTATAGGTGCTGTTATTGCCATAACGTGAATGACGATTGTATCTCACCCCCCCCTCAATATTTATTTTTTTATCAGGACTGTTATAAATGAGTGAAGCATACATTGCTTTCTGGTTCATGGATGTATCGCTGAAACTACTACTGTAAGGGCCGTAGCTGCTTACCGAATAATAATGCTGGTTATAGGAATGATAGCGATAGTCGAGGCCCGTTAAAAGGGTAAATCCCTTACCCAGCCAGGTTCCTGCATATAATTCTACGAACTGCGATTTGCCAAAATAAGCATTGTCTTCAAAAATGGTACCGGTTTTATGTACACTGTCATTCCGGTAGTTTCTGGAGATTTCACTAAACTGGTAGGTTCCAGTAATGGTAACAGGTCCTTTTTTATACAGGAATCCTGTACCGGTAATAAATGAGGTATGATGGATGTTATAATCCCTGTCGTCAGAAAAAACACCTGCATCAATGCCTGCGGTGTATTGACTGTACATAGCAAATGTTTTCAGCGAAAGGGCAGGTGATACCTGGTAGAGTAACTGTGCATTGGTAACTGTGCCGTTATAGGCATCATTATCAAAATTCCTGGTACCGCTGCTGTCATAGGCAGATGAAAAGCCTTTCGTAGCAAGCCTTGCAAATCTGGCAGTATAGGTTAGCTTATTTTTTTTGCCAAATACCTGCAAATTATTTTTGGATGTGCCCATGCTTCCCTGGCTAACCGTGCCCTTGATATTGAAAGCTTTTTGCACGTCTTTTTTTACAGTGATAATATTGATTACCCCGGCAATGGCATCGCTGCCATATAAGGTAGACTGCGCGCCTTTGCAAACTTCTATCCGCTCCACATCATTGATGGAAAATAAATTCAGATCAAAGTCGTTGGTAATGGTAGAAGGGTCGTTCAGGGGAATACCATCCATCAGTATCAGTGTTCGCCCGGCAGAGGCGCCGCGCATATAAACTGTTTGCACAGAGCCTGCATTATTCAGCGCCCCATTTACAGTAATCCCCGCCTGTTCATTCAATAACTGCGCAATGGTTTTACCATTGCTTTTTTCGATTTGTGCATGCGTGATAACGGTAATTACTTTGCCTGTAGAACTTTGTTTCTGTTCTATTTTATTGGCGGTAACTACTACTTCATCAAGTGTTCTGATGGGTAAACTGTCATTTTGTGCGTAAACTGCACTGCCCGCAAGCAGCGTAAAGAGGAGCGTTACTTTTTTGCTCATTGTTTTGTTGTTTTAAATGGAACAATGAGCTTTCAGGAAAATAAAAAAACGGAGAAATATAAATGGTTGCCGTGGCAGCCCTTTACATTCCATGCTTTTCACCCGAAAGCCGTGAATGGTTGATTGGCATTTGGCAGGTCTTCTGGCTCGCTCTCAGTTGATCACCTTCCCATTCCATTACAGAACAGTGGTTTGAAGATTCAACCGGCATGATTGGTGAATTAGCGATCATGAAAAATTACTCACGACTGATGATTCACGTCTCACGAAAACGCTTACAGCTACGGGGATAGCGCCGGAATCACACCGGACTTCCCTTTTAATCCCTCCTTACGGCAGGAACCAAATACGCAACAAATGTAACGGTGCGAATCAAATAACAAAATTTTGTACCGGTTAAGTTGTACACGCCACGTTGAAAACTTAAAGAAATTGTGTCAAGAAAACCTCAAAAGCAATTTCCTGTCTCTCACGTCTCACGATTCACCTTTGACTTTCCATTAAGTTTCCTACATTTAATCCCATACTACTAACGCTATGCGGGAAAAACAAAAATTAAATCTGTTCAGTTTCACCATGATCGTTGTGGGATTGGTGATAGGGATGGGTATTTTTAGAACGGCGGCAACCAGTGCCAAAGATGCCATTGAGCCATCTGTTTATTTTACAGCCTGGTTGTTGGGCGGATTCTTTGCCTTATGTGGGGCGCTTACCTATGCCGAAATTGGAAGCCGTTATCCGGTTACCGGCGGCTATTATAAAATATTCTCTTATGCCTATCATCCCAGTATCGCTTTTGCGATCAATTGTATCATACTCATCAGTAATGCTGCCAGTTTAAGCGGTGTAGCTTTGATTGGTAGCGGATATATTACCAAATTATTTCCACAGATTGCCTGGACAGATATAGATAAGGCCCTGATCAGTTGTGGCGCAATCATTATTTTTTACCTGATCAATTTACGTGGACTGCGGATGAGTTCAAGGGCACAAAATATTTTAATGCTGATAAAGATTGGAATGATCGTTGTGCTGATACTGGCACTTTTCTTTCCTCATCAGGATGTTGTACAAACAGCGTCCATCGTAACCGCTCCGGTAGTAGCTAATATGAGCTGGATACAAAGTTTGGGTGTTAGTCTGATTGCCGTATCATTTACCTATGGTGGCTATCAGCAAACCATCAATTTTGGAAATGAAGTGGATAAGCCGGCAAAAAATATACCCAGGGGTATATTTATCGGTATTGCACTCATCATTGGACTATACCTGTTAGCCAACCTTAGTTACTATACCATTGTTGGGTTTGACAGTATGAAAGGCGAGCGTGAAATAGCGTACGTTGTGATTAATAAAACATTCGGAAAAAGCGGTGCGGATTTGTTTTCTTTCTTTCTATTTTTTGGTGTATTGGCTTATGTAAATGCATTACTGATGAGTAATCCAAGGGTAATGTATGCGATGAGTGAAGAAGGTGTTTTACCAAAAGTATTCTCAAAACAAAATCCTTCTAACGGCGTATTGACCGTTTCATTAACCGTTTTTGCAGCCATGTGTTTTGTTATACTTTTCTTTGCGCAGACTTTTGAGAAAATTCTCAATTTTACCATATTCCTGGACTGTTTTGGTATGGTAGCTTCGAGTGCAACCATTTTTGTTTTACGAAAGCGAACCAAACACCTGGATGGTACGGGTATTTATAAAATGAGGTTCTATCCGGCAATGCCATTGATTTTTATGGGTTCCTATCTTTTTGTCGGGGTGAGTATCGCTATACAAACACCGGATACGGCGCTGGTTGGGCTGTTAGTATTGGCGGCATTCATGTTGATCTATTTTGTCGCAAAAAAAATTAATGACAAAAGCCTGACCATTACCGCAGGCAAGGAGGAATAATTGTATGGATATTTCTTATATCATAAATGAATTGGGGGAGGAGCGGGAAGATTATTTTAGGGCCATTGCGCCACCCATCATTCAAACCAGCAATTTTGCTTTTAAAAAAGTAGACGATCTTCGTAAATCATTTGAAGATGAGTATTCCACCTGGTTGTATAGCAGAGGATTAAATCCAACGGTAGAGATACTCAGAAAAAAACTGGCTGCACTGGATGGAGCAGAAGATTGCCTGGTTTTTAATAGTGGCGCCGCTGCCATATTCGCCGCTGTGCTTGCCAATATCAAAAGCGGTGATCATATTGTTAGTGTGAAAAGCCCATATACCTGGGCACAGCGCATGTTTGAAGTAATCCTTCCACGATTTAATGTTACGGTTACCTATGTTGATGGCTGTTCAACAGAAAATTTTGCGCTGGCTATTCAGCCAACTACCAAAGTAATATACCTGGAATCACCTAATAGCTGGTTCTTTGAGTTACAGGATCTTTCGGCTATTGCCTTATTGGCAAAACAACACAACATCATTACTATTTGTGATAACAGTTATTGCACACCTATTTATCAGCAACCTATCGCATTCGGGATCGACCTTGTTTTACAATCTGGCACAAAATACATTGCGGGTCATAGCGATACGGTGGCGGGTGTACTGTGCGGTAAGAGACAAATGATTGAACGTATTTTTAACAGTGAGTATATGAATATCGGCTCGGGTATTCAACCATTCAATGCATGGCTGTTAATTAGGGGATTACGCACTTTGCCGGTACGACTTGAACGCATCACCCGCAGTACGTACGAAATAGTTGGGTTTTTAAAGGCACATCCCCGGGTTGAGAAAGTGCTTTTTCCAATGGATCCATCGTTTCCCCAGTATGAACTTGCCCAAAAGCAAATGACAGGGGCCTGTGGACTGGTCACCATTTTTCTGAAAGCGGAATCTGCCCAAACCATTGAATTGTTCTGTGAATCGCTTAAGCATATCTTAATGGCAGTTAGCTGGGGGGGGCATGAATCGCTGATCCTGCCCAAATGTGCAGGAATGAAACCTGAGAACTTTGACCCTAAAAATCAGGATCACCGTTCCTTGCGGTTATATATAGGACTGGAGGAGCCTGCTTATCTGATAGCAGACCTTTTGGGGGCCTTTGAAAGCATTGCCAGCCTTTCATAACAGTTTTTAAACTGTTTAGTGCAGTTCCTTTCCGCCTGTCTAAAATTTAGGGAACTGGCAAGGAAACCGTTATTTTTGTTTAATATGAAGAAGTATTTGACCCTTATTTGTTGCGTATGTATTTCCCAGGCATTTGCGCAAAGGGCCTCGGATAACTGGGATCTTCGTCATTGTATCGAGCATGCGCTTGAATATAATATATCTATCAAGCAGGCAGATATACAGGCAAGGATTGCCGCTTTACAGGCAAAACAGGCAAAGAATAATATTTATCCCAGCCTGAATGGAAGTTCTTCAACCGGCGTTCGTTTTGGGCGATCCATTGACCCTACCACCAATAGTTTCTCAACATCACAGTTTTTATACCAGAATTTTGGTATTAATGCAGGGGCCCAATTGTATAATTTTGGCCGGTTAAAAAATACAACCCTGGTAGCAAAATTTAATGCCGAGGCGGCCCTTGCGGATGTAGCCAGAGCGGCCAATGATGTATCTTTTAATGTGGCTACCTACTACCTGCAGGTATTGTCTTCCAAAGAGCAATTAAAAATTAGTGAGGTACAGATATCTCAAACACAGAATCAATTTGATATTACAAGGAAAAGGGTTGAAGCAGGCGTATTGCCTGAACTGAACCTTGCCGAAGTAGAGGCGCAATTGGCTACAGACAGCAGTAACTATTATGCTTCAAAAGGAAATTATGAGCAAAGTTTATTAAATCTTCGCGCATTACTGAACCTGGAAACTGATGTTCTATTTGGCATTGAAACACCGGCAGTTGATCAAATTCCGATTGAATCATTTGCCGAACTCCAGCCTGAAATGGTTTACGATCTGGCCCTGCAATATCAACCATTGCAAAAAGCCAATGAGTTCAGGATTAAGTCTGCACAGAAAAGTATTTTGGTATCAAAAGCGCTCATGTATCCTACCATAAGTTTGGGAGGTAATCTTTCAACCAACTTTTCTAGTTCATTTAAAAAAATAACCGGCGGATCATTTTTAGGATATAGCCCGATTACAGGTTCTGAACCAATCATTACTTTGAGTAACGTAAATTATTATGTGCAGAATCCCATATATAAACTAACGCAGACCAGCCGCGGATTTGATCAGTTATGGGATGGTTGGTCCAGGCAACTGGATAATAATTTCGGACAAAACCTGGGTATTAGTTTAAGTATTCCCATTTATAATAATCACCAGGCGAAAATCAATATCCAGCAAGCCAAATTGAATCTTAAATCTGCCGAATTGCAAAAACAACAAAGTGACCTTACGCTCAGGCAGAATATTTATGCAGCGTATACCAATGCCATCACCGCACTGCAAAAATTTAATGCAGGCAAAAAGTTAGTAACCAGTGCACAGAAAGCGTATGATTTTGCCATTAAGCGTTATGAAGTGGGTTTACTCAGCTCACTTGACCTCATTACAAATCAAAATAACCTGCTGAAAGCAAAAGTGCAGCAACTCAGTAATCAATATGATTATGTTTTTAAAATGAAGTTGCTTGAATTCTACAAAGGGAGGGGCCTGAAATTATAAATCTACCAACAGCCTTTTGCAAATAGCAAAAAGCGTTAAAAGAAAAACTGTTTTATGAATAAGAAATTGATTTGGATCATTGTAGCGTTGGTTGTTGTGATAGGTGCTTTGATAGGCCTGAAGAAAGCCGGGGTGATTGGCAAAGAAGAAGGTTTAAAAGTATCATCTGAAAAAGTTACCACAAGAACCATCATTGAAACAGTAAATGCCAGCGGTAAAGTGTATCCAGAGATTGAAGTAAAAGTAAGCCCGGATATTAGTGGAGAAATTGTTGAATTGAATGTGAATGAAGGGGATAGCGTAAAGCGTGGGCAAATACTGGCAAGAATTTATGCAGATATCTACCTTACCCAGCGCGATCAGGTAGAAGCAGGCGTAAACCAGACTAAAGCCCAGTTATCTAACTCAACTGCCAGCCTGGCCGGATTGAAAGCTACTTTTGATAACCATAAAAATATTTACGACCGTCAAAAGAAGTTATTCAACGATAAAGTAGTTTCCCTTGCCGAGTTTGAACAGGCAGAACAAAATTATTTAACGGCACAGGCTAATTATACTGCTGCAAGAGAAGGGCTGAAAAGCGGGGAAGCCTCTATACAGAGCGCCGAGGCACAGTTATCCAAAGCAGATAAAGACCTTTCCCGTACAGTAATTATATCACCCATGGATGGTATGGTTAGTTTGATGAATGTGAAAAAGGGAGAACGTGTAGCGGGTAACAGTTTTAATGTTGGTACAGAAATGATGCGGGTTGCTGATATGCGCAGTATTGAAGTTCGGGTGGATGTTGGCGAAAATGATATACCAAAAGTAAAACTTGGTGATACTGCCATTGTTGAAGTTGATGCGTATACTAATCGTAAATTTAAAGGGCTGGTATACAAAATAGCCAACCCAAATACAGGGTCATCCGGCGCTTCTTCCAATACTGATGTAACTAATTATAAAGTTCATATCCGTTTGTTGCCAGAATCTTATAGTGACCTGGTTGCAACTGGCAAAGGTTTCCCTTTCCGTCCGGGTATGACTGCCAGCGCAGATATACAGACCAGAACCAGGGAGAATGTTTTGTCAGTAGCGTTAAACGCCGTTACTACCAGGGATAAGAAAAGCGATATTGCACCGGGAGAAGAAAATAAGGAGGATAAAAAACCTGAGCAGGAGAAGGCAAAATCTACCAGCTCGGATGATGATATTGAAGAAGTTGTTTTTGTATTACAAAAAGACAATAAAGTAAAAAAGGTTAAGGTAAAAACAGCTATTCAGGACCTTAATTATATTGAGATTGTTGAAGGATTACAGGAAGGCGATGAAGTGATTACCGGGCCCTATTCCATTGTAAGTAAGACGCTGAAAGAGGGAACTTTAGTTAAAGTTGTACCGAAAGACAAATTATTTGAAGAAAAGAAATCGAATTGATCCCCTTCCCCCTCTCTTAAAGAATGATCTATACAACGGCAGGTTTTACCTGCCGTTTTGTTTTTAATAACCTTGTTGGTGATTATTCGGATAGGGACTCATTTCGTATGTTTGCATAAATATTCATTTTAGTAATGCAGTTTGGAATAATAGGTAGCGGAAGTTGGGCCACGGCACTGGCTAAAATATTGACAGATAATGGCAATACTATCCATTGGTGGGTTCGCAATTCGGATACCATTCATACCATGGAGAAGCGCAGGCATAATCCACATTACCTGAGCAGTGTCTATTTTAATCTTTCACAAATACGATTAAGTGATGATATTCAGACTGTGGTAGCACAATCTGATGCGCTGGTTATTGCAGTACCCTCCGCCTTTGTAGAAAAGGCCCTCCGGCAATTACCGGCGGATGCGCTGCATGGAAAAAAAATAATTTCTGCAGTAAAAGGAATGCTACCCTCCGGTAACCAATTGGTTAATCAATATGTAGCAAATAATTTTGAGGTGGACATAGCAGATTATTTTGCTGTATTAGGTCCCTGCCACGCGGAAGAAGTAGCATCAGAAAAATTATCTTATCTCACTTTTTCCGGGATGGATGCAGCTACTGCCTCAGTGATTGCCTCACATTTCAAAACGGAGTATCTTAATACACTGGTGAATAATGATGTTTGGGGTGTGCAATATGCCGCGGTACTTAAAAATATTTATGCGTTAGGGGCAGGAATTGCACACGGACTGGAATATGGCGATAATTTTTTAAGTGTTTACATAGCCAATGGGGCCAATGAAGTAGTGACTTTTCTCACACAGCTCAATAATAATCAGCGAACAGCATCACCTAATTTTGCCAGTTCTGTTTACCTGGGTGATTTGCTGGTTACCTGTTATTCTTTATTTAGCCGGAACAGAACATTTGGGAACATGATAGGCAAGGGCTATTCCGTAAAAGCAGCTCAGTTAGAATTAAATATGGTGGCAGAAGGGTACAATGCCAGTAAGTGTATACTAACCTTAAACAAGTCGGTAAAAGCAGCAATGCCTATCGCGGAAACTATCTATGAAATTTTGTGGGAACAACTTCCTGCTGCGGAAGGATTTAAGCGGATCGAAACATTTCTTATATAGTAACCAGGAAAACCGTTTTACCCGCACTCACTTCAAATTTATTTCGATACAATTATTGGCGGTTAAAAAGTTTGTTGAGTTTCATTGGAAAAAAGATCAGCCGCTATCCCGTCTGCCAGAAATTGGCCGGTTCCGGTAAGTTTTACAAAATCATTTACATGAACTAAGTGCCCAAGAAGGATATGTTTTTGTGCCGTCTCAATTATTTCCATCGCTTTTCCTTCCCCCCAACCTGTTGTAACCTGTTTCAGTGGTATGCCTTCCATGGTTCGCAAACGCGTCATAATAAATTCATTCAATTGCTGCCCCTCACTCAATAGTTCAATTTCAAAAGGAACGGCAGCATTTTCGATACTTTTCAGATACAGACTATTATTGGCAATATTCCATTGCCTGCTTTTACCATTGAATGAATGGGCAGAAGGTCCCAGTCCGAGGTAGGGCTTACCCTGCCAATAGCTGCTATTATGCTTACTGCGAAAACCGGGCAAGGCAAAATTTGAAATTTCGTAATGCTCAAAACCTGCTTCTGCCATCCACTCTGTAAGTAACGTAAAATGCCTGGCCTGTTTTTCCGGATCCACATCTGGTAAGCGTTTTGTGTGGATCATCTTTGCCAATGCAGTTCTGGGCTCAACCGTTAATGCATAACAGGAGAGGTGTGGAATGTTTAATGAAATGGCAGTGGTTACATTCTCTTTCCAGGCAGCATCCGTTAATAAAGGTGTTCCATAGATCAGGTCAATAGAAATAGTTGTGATTCCCTGTTTTTGTGCTAATAAAATTGCTGCTTTTGCCTGGGTAACCGTATGAGCGCGGTTCATCCACTGTAGGTCCGATTCAACAAAAGACTGGATGCCGATACTTAAACGGTTGATCCCTGATTCTTTCCAGCCTGCAACGGTTTCTTCTGTAATGTCATCCGGGTTGGCTTCTAAACTTATCTCTGCCCCTTCCTCTACTGTAAACAAGCTTCTGATTACAGACAGGATACTTTGTATTTCGCAGGTAGATAAGAGTGAGGGCGTTCCTCCTCCAAAATAAATGGTATCTATTTTTTCTGAGAGGTAAAAGCGTTGTATTTCAGCCTCTTTATTGATTGCCCTAACCATTTCAGGGATTCTTTGCCGGGAAGTAGAGAAATGAAAATTACAGTAATGGCAGGCTTTCCTGCAAAAAGGGATATGAATATAGATGCCTGCCATCGAAAATTTATTTAATAAATCAATACAAAAGTAATGTTATCGGTATTTGTTCTGCGATTAATGCCGCTGCCTCCATATTTTTGCCACAAATCACCGGTTTGAAGAGAGTTTCCCTGATATGTTTCATGATTTGTTTTGCCTGTACCGCTTTTTGCCAGGCAGATTCAATGAACCGTCCTGAGTCTACACGCAAAGCCCCCCCCACTATTTCGCGGTCTGCACCCTTGCCCTTGAAGAAAAAAATGATTGATACCGCTGAAAGTAAGCACCCGGATAGGTTTATTAAAAACAACCGTTTACTGATTGTCAGAAAGTATGTAGATAGTCTGAGGGCCGATTCAATAAGCAAAGCAGCTTTACTTATGCCAGCGGTAGAGAGATATGATACATCAACCTATCAAAAATTTGCAACGCATCCATTGCTGCCGCTGAACAAGCCTGCCATGTTTATGATCATAGATTACCATAAACAAATCATAAAGGATGAGCTTTTTTACCTGGTGGCGGGCGTAATTTTTATTCTTGCGTTCTTTCGGGCAGCTTTTCCAAAATATTTCAGTAACCTTTTTTTACTTTTCTTTCAATCCTCCCTTCGTCAAAAACAAACCCGCGACCAACTTTTGCAGGATAACCTGGCTTCCTTGCTGGCAAACCTGCTATTTATCATCAGTGCCGGTTTATATATCAGCCTGCTTATACAATACAAAAACTGGATAGACCTTTCGTTCTGGTGGCTGGCAGCAGGCTGTGCCGCTGTTTTACTGCTTACCTATCTTCTTAAGTACCTTTTCCTCCTTTTTGCCGGATGGGTTTTTAATACAAAAGAGGCAGCGGGACTATATATTTTTGTGGTTTTTATGGTAAATAAAGTGCTTGGGGTTATGTTGATCCCCTTCTTACTTATATTGGCTTTTGCTGAAAAGCAGGTAGTGGAAGTGGCCATTAACCTGTCTGTCGTACTGCTGGCAATATTACTGGCTTACCGCTATTGGGTATCTTATCATACCATTCGGAATAAACTGAAAGTGAATGCGTTACATTTTTTTCTCTACCTTTGCGCCGTTGAATTGCTTCCGCTGGTATTGATTTATAAGGGATTAATCAATTATTTTGCCGGAAGTTTTTAATTTTGTATAATCTTAGATCAGCAGTATGTTAAAGAACGGTCCAAAAAAATCAGTTACTGCCAAAGCAACAAAGAGAATTTTGATTTCCCAACCAAGACCGGAAAGTGAAAAGTCTCCCTATTTTGATCTGGAAAGAAAATACAATGTGGAGCTGATCTTCAAGCCTTTCATCAAACTGGAAGGTATTGCGGCACGGGATTTCCGAAAGCAAAAAATTGATATCATGTACTACTCGGCCGTTATGTTTACCAGCCGAAATGCGATTGATCATTTTTTCCGTATGTGTGAAGAAATGAAAGTAATCATTGGACAGGATACCAAATATTTCTGCATAACCGAAGCGGTAGCTCTTTACCTTCAGAAATTTATCCTGTATAGAAAGCGAAAAGTGTTTTATGGTGCCGATGGCACCAATAAAAGCATGTTTGATGTGATTAACAAGCATAAGGAAAATGAAAAATTCCTATATGTATGCAGTGAGAACCAACAGGATAATGAAATTGTGAACTGGCTCAAGACTAACAAGTGTGAATATCAGCTCGGGTTCATGTACAGGTCAATCAGCAATGACATTAAAGAAGTATTAGGCGCCAAAGATTTTGATGTGATCTGTTTTTTTACACCAAGTGGTGTAAAAAGTTTGTACGATAATTTTCCCGGGTTTAAACAGAACGGAACAGTGATTGGCGCTTTTGGCAGTAATACATCCAAAGCCGTAGAAGAAGCCGGTTTACAACTGGAGATAAAAGTACCTTCTCCCCAAAAGCCCAGTATGTGCGCCGCACTGGACCAGTTTTTATGCGGTGAAAAGGTAATAAAAAAATAATTTCGATTTACGACAAATAAAAAGCCCCTGTAACAGGGGCTTTTTATTTGTCGTAATATAGCTAATCAATTATTGGTTGCATTTTAAACAACCTGACAGAAAATTTTATGGCCCATCTATATACCAATCACCTCATTACTGAAACCAGTCCCTACCTGTTACAACATGCGCATAACCCTGTTAACTGGTATCCATGGGGGGAAGAAGCTTTACAAAAAGCAAAAGCAGCAGACAAACCCATATTAATAAGTATTGGTTATGCGGCCTGCCATTGGTGTCATGTTATGGAAAGGGAAAGCTTTGAAGATATGGCTACTGCTGCATTGATGAATGAATACTTTATCAATATTAAAATTGACAGAGAAGAACGCCCTGATCTTGATCATATTTATATGGATGCTGTTCAGGCTATAACGGGCAGTGGCGGATGGCCACTCAATGTATTTCTAACCCCGGATGCCAAACCTTTTTTTGGCGGAACTTATTTCCCTCCGGAAAGGGCCTTTAACCGGGCCAGTTGGAAAGAAGTACTAACCGGCATTCATAAAAACTATCTTGTAAAAAAAGATGAAATTTTCTCGCAGGCAGAGAATCTGACGGTACACTTATTGTCTGCCAATGGTTTCGGAATTCAGCAACCCGGAACAGCAGACAACCTTTTTTTTTCTGATATAACCTTGCAAACTATCGCCGATAACCTGCTTGCCAATGCAGATACCGAATGGGGGGGATTTGGCAAAGCGCCAAAATTTCCCCAAACATTTTCTATCCAATACCTGCTTAGACACTATCATTTTACAAAAGAACCGGCAGCATTGCAACAGGCTTTACTGAGCCTGGATAAAATGATGGATGGAGGAATTTACGATCAACTGGGCGGAGGTTTTGCCAGGTATAGTACCGACAATGAATGGCTGGCCCCGCATTTTGAGAAAATGTTATACGATAATGCGTTATTGGTTGGTGTGCTGTCTGAAGCCTATCAGATTACCGGCAATGACCGTTATGCGGAAAAGATTGAGCAAACCATCGCTTTTATTGAAAGAGAAATGCTGGGTACTGAAGGAGGATTTTACAGCGCTATTGATGCAGACAGTGAAGGCGTGGAAGGTAAATTCTATACCTGGTCAAAAGAGGAGGTTACGGCTATTCTGGGTGCAGATGCCGGGCTATTTTGTAATTTTTACAATATAACAGAAAAAGGTAACTGGGAGCATACCAATATTCTCTGGAAAAAGGAAGTAGCGGAAAATTTTGCAGTACAAAATGGCCTTTCAAAACAGTTACTTGCCGGGAAATTAAGTGATTGCAGGGAAAAGCTGATGCAGTACCGCAACAGAAGAATTCGCCCGCAATCAGATGATAAAATACTGCTTGGCTGGAATGCCCTGATGAATACGGCTTATGCCAAAGCCTATGCCGCACTGGGTAAAAGCGCATACAGGGATAGGTCAATACAGCATATGCAGTTTCTTGAAGCAACCTTTTCCGGTGTAAAAAATGGTTGGCTGCATACCTATAAGAATGGCCAGGCAAGGATACCTGCTTTTCTGGATGACTATGCCTATCTGATCCAGGCTTATATCTATTTGCAGGAAATGACAGGGGTAGGCGCCTATTTACTGAAAGCAAAAGCACTTACAGAATGGGTGGTGGAAAAATTTGGAGAGGTGGATACGGGCTTCTTTTTTTATACACACGTTGATCAAAAGGATGTAATTCTCAGGAAAAAAGAAGTGTATGACGGGGCAGTGCCAAGCGGTAACTCGGTAATGGTATACAATCTACTTTACCTGTCTATTGCTTTTGATCAACCGGTATGGGCCCAACAATGCCGGGATCTTCTCAGGTCGATGGGGAAAGCGATTCTGCAATATCCGGGTTCATTTGGGGTATGGGCCCTGTCTATTCAATCAATAACCAGGGGGATGTTGGAAATAGCGGTGGTTGGGCAGCAGTCTGCTAATTTCCTGTGTCCTGTATTACGAAAGTATCTACCTAATAAAATTCTTCAGTCCCAGGAAACTATTTCTCATTTTTTTCCGTTATTAGCAGGAAAAGAAGGAGCCGAAGGGGGAGGTGTCGCATTTTATTTATGTAAAGAATATAGCTGTAAGGCGCCTTTTTTTACGGTAGAAGCTCTTTTAGCAAATGTGTAACATAGTTTAAAGTAATTTGCCTTTTATGACAGCGGCCTCAGGCCCACATGAAAAAAAATCAAATTATTTGTAGTAACCCAACTTTAATCTTGTAGTATCTGACATCATCTTTACCCAGATCATAAATTTATTGGCAACAAAATCGCAAAATCGACACAACTGCCGATGGAAAACTTATATTTGTCACTGTCATAAATCAGTTTCATAATGAGAGGTTATTTAAGTAATATTATTCTGGTTGCTTTCTGTTTAAGCCTGGGATCCTGCTTTTTGAAAAAAAATGCGAAGTCTAAAGGATTGCCCGATGATGGACAGCTACATGGCGTAGCGCCTACTGCTAACAAAAGCATGAGTCCCCCGCGTAACATGGTATACATCCCACCGGGAACCTTTCACATGGGCCCGAGTGATGAGGATATCAGCTATAATTATACAAGCCGTAACCGGCAGGTTTCTATCCCCGGGTTCTGGATGGATGCAAAAGAAATCACTAATAATGACTATCGCCAGTTTGTAAATTGGGTACGTGATTCTCTCGCGTTTAAAATTCTGTTTGGACAAGGCATTAATAAAGCCGATGATACCATGGCAGTGGATTCTAAGAAAATGGCTGCCATTAAATGGGACAGAAGTACCATTGAAAAGCTGAATGAACTTAACCTGGCCCCGGATAATCGTATTTATGGCAAACCGGAAATTGACCCGGAAAAAATTGTTTACCGAATAGAATATTTTGATCTGGCTGCAGCGGCTAAACGGGAAAATGCAGGTATTCCCAGGAATAATTTTATCAGAAAAGGCGATCAGAAAGTGTATCCTGATACATTGGTTTGGATGAGAGATTTTTCTTATTCGTATAATGAGCCAATGACCAAAAGGTATTTCTCTCATCCCTCTTATGGAAATTATCCTGTGGTAGGTGTAAATTGGAAACAGGCTGTGGCTTTCTGCCATTGGAGAACACATATACAGAATTCCTATCTTGAAAAAAAGAAAATGGCGATAGACGGTGATTACCGTTTACCCAGCGAAGCTGAATGGGAATATGCCGCACGTGGTGGTCTTACTAATTCCATGTTTCCATGGGGAAGTCCTTACCTGAGAAACAAAAAAGGCTGTTTACTGGCTAACTTTAAACCGGGTCGTGGTAATTATGCAGAAGATGGTGGTTTTTATACTGTACCATCTAATGCTTACTGGCCCAACCAATACGGACTGTTTAATATGGCCGGTAATGTATCCGAGTGGACCGGTTCTTATTTTTATGAAGGGGCCTACAATTTTATGGCCGATATGAGTCCTGATATCAGGTATGAGGCAAAAGATTCTGACAGGCCAAGAGAAAAAAGGAAAGTGGTTAGAGGAGGCAGTTGGAAAGACATCGCTTATTTCCTTCAGGTTAGTACCCGCAACTATGAATACCAGGATACTGCAAAATCGTATATTGGTTTCCGTTGTGTAATTGACCTTGCGCCTAAAATGAAAAAATAATTTTTCAGTTCATTATTTCTGAAATAAATGCTACCGGTTATCAAATGATGAACCGGCTTAAAAAACTAAAAACGTACTAAAATGGCAGCTGCAATCCCCCCCCAAGTTTCCAAATGGTTTGATGTATTCGTTTCTATAGCTGCCGCGGTAGTTATTTACGGTGCGTTACAGAAATTATTGCATACTTCTATTGCGGATACTATGCTAAAAATCGGGTTATCGGTAGAGGCCGTCATTTTCATGGGCTATGGCGTTTTATACCTTATTTATCCAGCCATCGATGATCATGAGGTACACTTACCAGGTAAAGTTGATAAAGGTAATCCTGCGCTAAAGACTTTGGAAATGATGATGCAGGAAGCCAATATTACCCCGGTAAATCTGGCAACATTGGGACAAAGTTTTCAGAAATTGAATACAACTGTTCAGAACATCGGAGAGCTTGGCGATGTGGTAAAGTCTACGGGTGATTTCTCTGCTAAAACCAAGGAGGCAACCATTGCCCTGGCTGGTATTAAAGATGCAGTGAATAACGCCTCCCATTCCTTGTCTGGTTTTCATGGCGCTTCTGAAAGTTCCAAACAATTTCATATTCAGATGCAGTCATTGAATAAGAATCTCGCCTCTCTGAATACTATATATGAATTGGAATTACAGGAAGGTAATAATCACCTGAAAGCCCTGAACCAGTTTTATGGTAAACTTACACAGGCGTCTACTGCAATGGCCAGTAGTGCAGATGATGCCATTAAAGCAAAGGAACAAATTGCTGTATTAGCTACCAACCTGGGTAAATTAAATCAATTGTATGGTAATATGCTTACCGCCATGCAGGGCAGGTAATTTAAAAGCGCAATGAGGATAAAACTATTTGTATAAAATGTATCTATCAAAATAATTAAGAATGTCATTACCTAAGGAGCCGCGGCAGAAGATGATCAACATCATGTACCTGGTGCTTACTGCACTACTGGCACTGAATGTATCATCAGAAATTCTGAATGCGTTCAAAACAGTAGATCGGAGTTTAATGACAGCCAGTGGAATTGCTGAACAGAAAAATTCGGATATATTTAAATCTTTCCAGAGAAAAATAGAAGATCCGAAAACTAAAGAGAAAGCAGAGATATGGTTGCCAAAGGCACAGAAAGCCAAGTTACTTGCCGATGAAGTGTATACTTATATTGAGGCACTAAAAGTCGAATTAAAAAAAGAATCTAATCTGAAGGTAGTAGGTGGTATAGAAGAGTTCAGAGAAGATGACCTGGAGGCAGGTACCCGTTTATTTATTTCTGCCCCACCAACAGGTAAAGCCAAAGGAAAAGAATTGTTTAATAAGCTGAAAAATTTTAAAGACCAGTTACTGGCTATTGATGAAACCCTGGCTAAAGAAATTGGCCCTACGTTACCACTTGATCTTCGTGTGCCCAAAATGAATGTTGATCCAAAGGATGAAAAGAGCAAGGAAGATTGGGCCTATGGATATTTTCATATGACGCCAACCGTTGCCGGTATTACTATGCTAAGCAAGTTTCAAAATGATATCAGAAACAGTGAAGCCCAGGTTGTTGAATACTGTCATAAAGAAATCGGTGAAGTAGAGATCATTTATGATGAATTTCAGGCTTTTGCTCAATCCAGTACGCAATATGCCATGCCTGGTGAACAATTGATCATTACTGCCGGCATCGGCGCCTTTAGTAAAGCTGCCAGGCCAACCATTACGATTGATGGTGCAAATGTACCCCTCAAAGAAGATGGTTCCGCGGAATATAAAATGAATGTGGGTGCATCCGGTTCATTTGCCAAAAAAGTAAAGATATCTTTTCTGAAACCGGATGGTACCACGGCCACAGTAGAAAAAGAAGTGAAGTATACCGTGGGTGTTCCCTCAGGATTGGTAGTGTCTACCGATAAAACAAGGGTATTTTACCAGGGCCTCGATAATCCCCTTAGTATTACAGGGGGCGGAGGAGATGAAAAGGTATCTGTAAATGTTGAAGGCGCCGGCGTAACCAGTAGTAAAGCGGGCCCGGGCCAATACATAGTAAAATGTGCCAATACTGGATCGGCTACTGTTACTGCCTCTGATGGCAAGAGCAATCAAAAAATTATCATCCCTATTAAACGTGTTCCCAATCCTTTGGCGACTATTGGTAGTAAAGCGGGTGGCCCGATTGCCGCTAATGTGTTCAGGGTGCAGAAGGGTGTGGCAGCAGAACTGAGAGATTTTGTTTTTGAAGGTGTTAAATATGACGTGATCTCCTTTACATTGTATTGTACCGGAAAAGGGTTTGAAGAAAATATAGGACTGGCAGAAGTAATTGGGCCTTACTTTAATGCTGAGGCACAAGCACTGATTAAAAGATGCCAGCCGGGTTCAACAGTAGTTATTGATGAAATTAAAGTACAAGGTCCGGGTGGTACCAGAATGTTAGATCAGAATATTTCATTTACGCTTCAATAAAAGTATATGAAATGAGCCAGAATCAAATGCGGGTCACCAACCGGCATGCGTATCGGGTGAATTAGGTGTGGCCAAAAAAAATAAAATAGAATCACATGAAAAAGTTTTTTATTGGCGGATGTTTGTTTATACTGGCTGTTTCTGTTGAGCAGGTTAATGCGCAATCCGGATACAGAAGAAAAACAACACCTGCAAACAATCCAGCGGCTATTGTTAAAAAAGCCGACACTACCAGGCAGGTGCCTGGGGGAGCGAATAACAATACGAGGGGTATTGTAAATGCGCCGGCTATAACACCAACCACTACCAATAGTTCAGGTGCGGCTACTGTAACCGTAAAATTCGATACCACCAATCCGGGTGGGTTTGATGCAAAACCTGAGATTTCGTTGCGTAATAATTTTGCGGTAGACAGGAGTCAGGTAAAAGACAGAAAGCCACTCGAATACGAAAACCTGCGGGATGACGATAATCTGTGGAGTGAATTTATCTGGAGAGAGATCGATGCAAGAGAGAAACTGAATCAATCATTCATGTACCCTGGTAAAGATGATAATGGAGATCAACGTTTTTTCTCTATTATGTTGAATGCGATCAAGAATGATACCGTTACCGCCTTCTCTGCTGATAATGACAGGTTCACTATCCCACTTACTTTTGATCAGGTATCGAACATGACTGCGGGAGCTAATGATACAGTTGATGTTACTGATCCCGTAACTGGTACGGTAGAGCGTATTATCACCAAAAAACCCAAATTCAGTTCCGATTCTGTATATACGTTCCGTATTAAAGAGCAGTTGATTTTTGATAAAGAGGCCAGCAGGTTATTTACCAGAATCATTGGTATTGCCCCAATAGCTAAACAGGTAATTGGCGGAAAATCACAGCCTCGTATTTTGTTCTGGATATACTACCCTGATCTAAGGAAAACGCTTGCTAAAGTGGATGTATACAATCCTAAGAATTTTGCCAGCCGTATGACGTGGGAAGAACTTTTTGAAAGTCGGTTCTTCAGTAGTTATATTATCAAATCGAGCGCTAATAATCCTGGTGACCGGTTCCTGAATGCCATGATCAAAGATCCCCTGTTCCGTTTATTGGAAGGAGAAAATATTAAACAGCGGATTTTTAACTACGAACAGGATCTATGGCAATATTAAAATAGGCTTAAAATAGTAGATATAATAATGAAAAAGAGGCCATTTGGCCTCTTTTTCTATAAAATAACTACAAGAGGCAGTAATTTATTTACATAAACTATTGGATAATCCATTACAATCCGTAAGTTTGTTACGGTTTTTCATAGGATATTGGATTTTAAAACGGGGCTGGATTTTTATCCTGGCCCCTTTTTTATTTCAGATCGGGGGCCTTATTAAAATGATCTAGTAAGGATTTTGCTTTAGACAGTCCTACCACTTTCACTAATTCCGCTTCTGTTACCTCTTTTATTTTTTTTACCGACTTGAATTCTTTTAATAACCGACGGGTGGTTTCAGCGCCAATGCCGTTGATTATTTCGAGCTCATTTTTAAACGTTCCTTTTGACCTTTTATTGCGATGAAAGGTAATCCCATATCTATGCACTTCATCCCGTATGCGGCGCAGCAGTTTTAAGCTATCGCTGTTCCAGGGTAGTTTAATGGATTCACTGTCGCCGGGGAAGAATAATTCCTCTTCATTCTTAGCCAAACCGATTACCGTTAACTTACCTGCCAGATTCAATTCCCTGATACTTTCCATTGCGGAACTTAGCTGGCCCTTACCGCCATCAATGATTACCAGTTTGGGTAAAGGAAGTTCTTCTGCCAGCAGCCGCTTATATCTTCGAAAGACCACTTCTTTCATCGTTGCAAAATCATTGATGCCTTCTACCGTTTTTACATTAAAATGGCGGTAATCATTTTTGCTGGGCATACCATCCTTAAAACAAACCATCGCAGAAACAGGATAGCTACCCTGAAAATTGGAATTATCAAAGCACTCAATATGATCCGGTAATTCAGGTAATTGTAAATAAGACTGCAATTCGTACAGCACTTTCTTTTTTTCTATATCGGTTTTACCTTCGAGATGAAGGATTCTTTTCTTTTTTAACTCCTCTCTGAAATAAGAAACATTTTTTACTGAGAGGTCAAGCAGTTTCTTTTTATCGCCGGCTTTTGGAATGGTGAGAATGATATTTTTATCAGGGTACTCAATAAAAAAAGGAACAATCAGTTCATTGGCAAGGCTGTTAAAATCGCTTCTCAGGTTAGCAATGGCAAAGCTAAGTACCTCTTCTTCTGTTTCTTCCAGCTTGGTTTCAAGCGGTACGGTATGTGTTTGTACTATGGTGCCGTTCTGTACCATCAGGTAATTCACATAAGCCAGGTTATCTTCTTTTAAGATTGAGAATACATCAATATTGGAAAGATGGCTGCTTACGATAACCGATTTTGACCGGTAGTTCTCAAGGTGTTCAATTTTTTTTCTTACTTCATTTGCTTTTTCAAAAGAAAGATTCTTAGCGTGTTCCCGCATCTCTGCTTTAAAATGATTGATTACCGAGGCAAGATTACCCTTCAGTATATTCCTAACCAATTGAAGCCCTTCATCATATTCAGCGGCAGATTGCAAACCTTCACATGGGCCTTTGCAATTTCCGAGATGATATTCCAGGCAAATTTTAAACTTTCCTTTCTGTATATGCTGTTCAGATAAATTAAGTTTACAGCTTCTTAGGGGTACATATTGTTTAATAAAATCTAACAGTTCTCTTACTTTACCTGCCGAAGTGAAAGGTCCCAGGTATTCAGCCCCATCGTTTATTTTCTTTCTGGTAAAAAGTATCCGCGGGTAGGCCTCTTTTTTAATTACTATATAAGGGTATGTCTTGTCATCCTTCAGGTTAATATTATACCGGGGCTGGTATTCTTTTATCAATGCATTCTCGAGTAAAAATGCATCATGTTCCGAATCTACAATAGTAAATTCTATCCGGTTAATCCGCTGAACCAGTTCATGGGTTTTATAGGTGGTGAATGTTTTTGAGAAATAGGAGCTAACTCTTTTTCGCAATTCTTTAGCCTTCCCTACATAAATAAGTTTCCCATCGGCATCATAATATTTATAGATGCCGGGTTGTAGGGGGATGGTATGTGCCAGTTGCTGAAATTGCCGGGCGGTCATGGTGCTTGCCGTTTATGGCTTATCGTTCCAGTTAATAAAATTTAATTCTGTTCGCCTGTATCCATTCATGGTAGTGAATATCCTATTCACCTGAAAGCTCTTATTGGCTTTCCAGTTGCATTGTTCTGTAACAAGGGTGTCTCCACGGGTATAGATTGTTTTGATGAAGATACGTTTTACGAGGTTGGTTTCTTCCGCCAGTAATACTGCCATGTTTTGTATGGGGGCATCCGGGTTAACGGGGGTATAATTTAAAGTAAGGCTACCGGTACTCAGATCCTGAAATACATCTTCCTTATAAAGGCCTTTTCTGCCAGGTAAGGAAATGTCCTTATCCAAAAAAATAGTGGCCCATTCAATAAACTGATCTTTGGTAATTGCTGTAGAATCTTTTTCTCCGTTTGTAACAGTGACTTTATAAATATAAAAATTACGAAGGTCAACATATTGTATCTGTTCCTTTATAAATAGGCCGGTTGGGTAAAATTTCCCGGTATCTGAGACAGGTATTTTTTTTCCTGTATCCGTTTGATTGGAATGACAGGCTATGGTTTGCAGCAATAAAAAAAGAAAGGTGGGAGTTATCGTTCGCATCGTGTATCAAAAATTTAATCACCGCAATAATAAAGCCGCCCGAACAGTTAATTCAGCGGCTTTACCAATGTATAAAAGTTAGCTTAATTGATTTGTTTGGTAAACCCTAAACGAACTCCGTAATCCATCAGGTATTCCTTAATAGGGTAAACATTAGAATAAGTTGGCAAATGCTGGTACCTCACCTGTGGTCCTAATTGCCAGGTAACAGAACCTGATTTATAACTGATATTTAATCCTGCACTGCTGTTAATATTCCATTTGCGCATCAGGTTATTCCCATCCGCATAATGCTGGTAATCTGTTGAGAGCAGGTATGTGTTATTATTAAGCGTAAGGGTAGGTTGTATAGAAGCTTCTGTGCTGATACCAAAGTGTTTGCCCTGAATGATTTCCCACTGAATACCAATTGGCACAGAAACCTGGTAAACTTTATTATCAAGCCGTGTTTTTTTGTAACCTGTGTTGTTATTATAAGGAGAATAGAAACTAATGGTTTCAATGCCCCGGTTATTGATCAGTGAGAGAGAGGAAAGGTCATTGGTTGATTGGAATGTTTCAATATAATATTGTCTGATATTCAGTTGAACGCCTGTTTTGAATTTTAATTTTCCCGAAATATTATAGAGAAAGGCGAATCCGAGTTCGAGCCCCATGGCTGGTTTATGCCTGACAACATTATTGACATCTGCGGCATAGTTAGGACTCAAAGGAATATTTTGAGAGGGCGAAGCTGCAGCTGCTGTGGCAGGCTGAATGATCTCTTTTACTTTCGCATCTGATAACTTTCTGTAACTGGTAGAGGGAGTGATATAGAATTGAAAGCCAAATTTTGAATTTCTTTTTTGAGGGCCACTATAGATAACCGGCGAAAAATCTTTTAAGAAATCATCAGCGGAAGCATGTACATCACCGGTAGTTGCCTGTTCAGCAAATACAGGTACATTAGCTATTTTACTGCCTGTTGATTTATTTGTCTCATACAGCCTATTTTCTGCATTCTCCAGAACTACTGCAGCCAGCAGGGTATTTCGTATTTCAGGCTTTGTGGTAGCTGGCAATTCTTTGATAACTACTTTTCCAGTGGGTATATAGGTGCCGGGTATTATTTCAGTTAAAAGGGGCCTTTCAATAAATGCATCAATGCCACTGCTACTTTCGGTTGAAATGAGTACAGCGCTAATTTCGTTCCGGTTAGAAAATGTTTCTGCCGTAATCTGTTCCGGAGCAATCTGTTGAAAATAATCATCCTCTGCCGCAACCGCGGGCGCCACTACAGGGTTACGCTGGTGAACGGCTACTGTATTAGTAATTGATCTGCCGGGTAGCTTTGATACAGGCTTGTCTGGATGATGGATAAGCAGCGTAGAGATGGTTAATGCGGTTATCACAAACAAAGAAATAAAAGTAAGTGCGGGCCATGCGGTATACCCATGAATTTCCGTACGGATATTCTTCCATATATGGTCGGAAGGATACATACGGTGCTGTTTTACCTCTTCTTGTAAAAACTGCTCAAATTCGTCCTGGTACATCTTATTATCCATATACTAACATAATCAACACTACTTATTTTTAAAAGCCGCCAGCCAGTTGAACGCTTCTCTCGGTTTCTCGATGATCTTTTTTCTGATCAATATCGTTTCCAGCATGGCTTTTGAACGGGTATACTGGCTTCTGCTCGTACTTTCTTCTATATCAAGCATTTCTCCAATTTCTTTATGACTGTAACCTTCCAGTGCGTACAGGTTCAAGACCGTTCGATACCCTACGGGTAATAACCTGATACATTCAATAATTTGCCTGGCCTGCATAATGGATGGTACGGTTTCCTCTCTAACCTGAATATAATTGGCATAAGCCAGATCAACACTTTCGTTGAATTTCTTATGCTTCTTCAAGAAATTGATACAGGTATGCACAACAATCCGCCTTATCCATCCTTCAAAGGCGCCTTTATTCTGAAAAGTATGTATCTGGGTAAAAATTTTGATGAACCCTTCCTGTAACATATCTTCTGCATCCTCGCGGCTCTGCCCGAAGCGGTAACAAACGCTTAGCATTTTAGGACTATAGCGGTTATACAATTCACGCTGTGCTGATGCGTCATTATGTAAACAGCCTGTAATAATGGCTTGTTCCGTCATGAAGGGGCAATGTTTACCCTAAATATAAGACATTTTAGAGTTTCTAATGCTGCATTACCATTAGAGAAATTTAATTTATTTAATGGGGGGAAGTAGTTTTTTTTGCAATATTTGTTCTGTTTTACAGTTGATTAGGCAACAAAAATTAAAATAAATGTATCATTTGTTAACCAGATAACATAGTATAATGGATCGAAGGACTTTTTTATCATCCAGTATCCCCGCTGTTCCTGAGGAAGTGGTGGTTGAATCTGCACCACCACCTCCCTCAGGCGGGCTTGGCTTGTATACGGGGGCCTGGACGGAAAATGAAGTAATCCACTTACTCAAAAGAACGATGTTTGGTGTCCGAAAGGCTGATGTCGATTATTTTGTGTCTAAAACCTTTCTTCAGTCTGTTGACGAAATGCTGAATCCAACAGCAGGACTTCCGGATTCCCCGGTAAAAGAATATACAACCCCAGTAACTGCCACCATTCCGGATAACAATATCAGTCAGGGTACTACCTGGGTATTGGACCCCAATACAGATGGAGCGGTGAATAGTTTAAGAAGGACTTCTTTTAAAAAATGGTGGATGGGGGTTATGATTAACCAGGACAGGAGTATTCGGGAGAAAATGACACTTTTCTGGCATAATCACTTTGCCACTGAAACCATTACAATAGAAAATGCCCAATATGTTTATAAACATCATTTGGCATTACGTACCTATTCGTTGGGTAATTTTAAAGCGCTGACCAGGGCAATCACAATCGATCCCGCCATGTTGGTATACCTCAATGGAGACCGCAATACGGTTAAGGCCCCGGATGAAAATTACGGGCGGGAGTTGCAGGAGTTATTTTGTTGCGGTAAAGGCCCCGGGTCACTCTATACAGAAGCGGATGTGATGGCTTCAGCCAGGGTATTAACCGGGTGGAGAAATGACCAGGCAACTATTTCCTCTTATTTTGATGAGAAGCGTCATGATACGGGAAACAAACAGTTTTCTGCTTTTTATAATAATACCATCGTTCAGGGCCAAACGGGTTCAACAGGGGGTGATAAGGAATTAGATGCCATGCTGGATATGGTATTTGCAACGCAGGAAGTTGCCAAATATATCTGCAGGCGTATTTACCGTTGGTTTGTTTATTATGATATAGATGATACAATTGAATCAACCATTATCGCACCCCTGGCAGCTATTTTTCGTACAAATAATTATGAGATTAAACCGGTACTGGATACTTTATTAAAGAGTGAACATTTTTTCGACATATTGGCAAAGGGTTGCCAGATAAAGAGTCCGGTTGATCTGGTAGTTGGCTTATGTAGGGAATTTGAAGTTCGCTTTCAACCCGCGAGCGATTATCTCACTAATTACGGAATGTATCATTACCTGGTTAACTGGACATCCAATATGCAGCAAAGCATTGGTGATCCACCGGATGTAAGTGGATGGAAGGCGTATTACCAGGTACCCCAGTTTTATGAGATATGGATTAACAGCGATACATTACCCAAGCGTAATCAGTTTACGGATACTATGATTGTGAATGGGTATACGTTTAACGGAAAAAAATTACAGATAGATGCGGTATCCTTTGCAAAAACATTGCCCAATCCTGGTGATCCCAACAGGTTAATAGATGATTTGTTGAAGGCCATCTACCGGATTGACATCTCTCCTGCCTCTAAAAACCAACTCAAGACCGATATATTATTAGGTGGTCAGTCTCTTGATCATTATTGGACAGATGCCTGGAATTTATATGTAAGCTCCCCGGGAGATATGGCTAATACGGCAACAGTTAAAAACAGATTGCGAGACCTTATCAAATATTTCATGGATTTGTCAGAGTATCAATTAGCTTAAAACCGAATGATGAAAAGAAGAGATTTTTTACGCAATACAGTACCTGCCGGCGTAATCCTGCCATCTTTGGTGGGCGGCTTTTCTTTCAGGGCATTCAGTGCCAACTCTTCCATTATGCAGTCATTGCTGCTGCCTGTAACAGAAACAGATCATGTTTTTGTAATCATACAGTTGAATGGTGGAAATGACGGATTGAATATGGTTGTGCCGATCGAGAACTTTAGTAATTATGTAAATGCAAGACCCAATATTTATATTCCCGAAAATAAAGTTTTACAACTGAATGGTAAAGCGGGTCTGCATCCTTCTATGACAGGCTTACATGCAATGTATACTAACGGCATGTTGAGGGTGATACAATCCGTTGGCTATCCCCAGCCCAGCTATTCACATTTCAGGGCAACTGATATCTGGATGAGTGCGAGCGACAGTAACAAAGTAGTAAACAGTGGCTGGGCAGGACGATATCTGAATTATGAATATCCTAACTTTCCCAATGGTTATCCAAACGCCACCATGAAAGATCCTTTGGCTATACAGATAGGATCGGCCACTTCTTTAACTGTTCAGGGGCCGGCTGTTAGTATGGGTATGAGTATCAGCAGTACCAGTAATTTTTATAATTTAATCAATGGAATACAAGATCCTGCACCGGATACACCGGCAGGTAAAGAACTAACTTATATCAGAACGGTTGCTGAGCAAACTCAGCAATATGGAACGGTAATTAAAGCAGCGGCTGTTCAAACAGTACAACAGGTAAGCTATCCTACCAATAATTCATTGGGCGACCAGTTAAAGATTGTTGCCAGGCTAATAAGAGGTGGTCTTCAAACCAGAATTTATATGGTTAATTACGGTGGCTTTGATACCCATTCCGGCCAGGTAAACAGCACCGATACGGCAACAGGCGCCCATGCCAGGCTACTGCAAAATGTGAGTGATGCTATTAAAGCTTTTCAGGATGACCTGAAATTTTTAGGTGTGGACGACAGAGTAGTAGGCATGACCTTCTCTGAATTCGGAAGAAGAATTAAAAGCAATGGAAGTGTTGGCACAGATCATGGGGCTGCAGCGCCGCTTTTTGTTTTTGGCAAGAATGTAATGGGGGGTGTTTTGGGTGATACGCCTTCTATTCCGGCAAATGCAACAGTAAATGATAACCTCCCTTTTCAATATGATTTCAGAAGTATTTATGCAACCATTTTATCTAATTGGTTATGCGTAAATGAGGAAGACCTGCAGCAGATTATGCTGAAAAATTTTCAGGTGTTGCCTTTAGTAAATGCCAGCGGATGTAAAAAACCTATTAATCTGTCGGGAGAACTCCTGATAAGTAATTATCCCAATCCATTTGCCAGTTCAACTGTGATAACTTTTAAAACAGAAGGGGGCCACACACTTATTCAAATCATCGACACGATGGGAAAGGTAATCGCCAATCTCGCCGATAAAGAATATACCGCTGGCACTTATTCAGTTGTTTTTGAGAGTGGATTACTTCCCCCCGGCGTTTATTATGCCCGTTTGCAGAATATGGCCACGCAACAGGTACGTAGTATGCTTAAAATGCGGTAGGCATTCCCGCTTCAAATATTGGTTGGCAAAAAATCTTCAAAATTTGATGAGCGGCATCCGGCTGAATTTAAAAATGACTATATTTGCAACAACGTAACAATTATTTAGTGACCCAAAAATCACGTATACGAAGTGTATTGGCCGGATTTTTTCTGCTGCCTACCTCATTCGATATTTATGAAGCTATTTACTATCTATAAATTTTTTATCATATTATTGATTCCCGGTGTATGGCATTCTACTTCATTTGCGGCATCTTTTGAGAATGATGACGGAAAGGGTGCCACTTTTTTAAGTGGTAAGGTTACCGATTCAAAAACAGGGTTGCCTTTGGTTGGTGCAGTTATTTATTTACATGAGCTTAAAACCGGAGCTATTTCAGATGTTGCGGGCAATTATCGCACCGCTTCCATACCAGCAGGAAAGTACCTGGTAGAAATTTCATTCCAGGGATATTCTTCTGTATTGGAAGTAATTGATGTAACAGGTAATCCCGTAAAGAATTTTGCTTTAAAAGAAACCTTTATTGAGAGTGAAGCAGTAACAGTTACAGGGGTTGCTTCTGCAACCAAAGTGAGGCAGTCTGCCCAACCGGTTTCTATTGTTAAGCGAAGCGATTTACTACATTCCAGTTCAATGAATGTAATTGATGCTTTGAGCAAAATAGTTCCGGGAGTAGCAAGTTTATCAACAGGTCCTGCCATTTCCAAACCGGTAATACGTGGGTTAGGATATAACAGAGTAGTAACTGTACATGATGGTGTAAGGCAGGAGGGACAACAATGGGGTGATGAACACGGAATAGAAATTGATGAGTACAGTATTCAGAAAATAGAAGTACTAAAGGGGCCAGCTTCGTTATTTTATGGAAGTGATGCGATGGCAGGGGTAGTTCACCTGATTACAAATGTGCCTGTTGAGCAGGGTACGATCAAAGCCAACCTGTTTGGCACGTTTGCAGATAATAATGGCTTGCTTGGTGCCAATGGCAATATAGCCGGGCACCTGACTAATGGATTTAACTGGAACCTGTATGGCACTTCTAAATCCGCTGCCGATTATCAGAATAAGTTCGATGGTAAAGTCTTTAACAGCCGTTTCTATGAGAAAAATTTCGGGGGCTATATCGGCATCAATAAGGCCTGGGGGTATAGTCATTTACTGATTAGTAATTTTAATCAGCAACTGGGTGTTATTGAAGGTGTTCGTGATCCTGTAACCGGTGCTTTTCTGGTGTATGCCGAAACACCGGATTCGCATTTAGTTACGATTGACGAACTCAATAGCAGAAAATTATTTAATCCGGCTCAACACATTTCGCATTTTAAGATTGCCAGTGATAATAATTTTTCGATTGGAAAAAACAGGCTTGCCTTTAATATAGGTTACCAGCGAAATCAGCGTCGCGAGTTAGGCGATCATACTGCGCCGAACACACCCGGCCTGCACTTTGATCTTCAAACGATTAATTATAGTGTGCAATATAACCTGGAAGAAAAAAATGGATGGAGAACATCGCTGGGCGCCACAGGCATGTATCAACAGAACAGAAATTTGGCTGAAGAAGTACTGATACCTGCCTATAACCAGTTTGATGCAGGCTTTTTTGTATACACAAAAAAAACATTTCATAGTAATCTTACGGTAAGTGGCGGATTGCGTGGCGATAACAGACAGGTTAGCGGAAAGCAATACATCGAAAATGGTGATGTTAAATTTATGGCATTTGACAAATCATTCAGTAATATCAGTGGCAGCGTTGGGCTTAGTTATTATGCCAGTGAAGCTGTAACACTTAAACTTAATCTGGCACGTGGTTACCGGGCACCCAGTGTAAGTGAACTTTCGAGCAATGGCGCTCATGAAGGAACCAACCGCTATGAATTTGGTGATAATCATTTAAAAACAGAAACATCCTTTCAGGCAGATGCGGGGTTGGAATTGAATACGCCCCATGCCGGTCTGATCCTAAATGTGTTTTATAATAATATTAGTAACTACATTTTTTACAGCAAGCTCGAAGCGTTGGCCGGTGGAGATTCGTTGGTGAATGTGGGTGGAACGGATATTCCGGCTTTTAAATTCAGGCAATCTTCTGCTACCCTGGTTGGGTTTGAGGTAAAATTAGATATTCATCCGCATCCATTTGACTGGCTGCATTTTGAAAACAGCTTTTCTTTGGTGGCCGGGCATTTTAATGAAAGTATCGAGGGAGCCGACAAATTGCCTTTTATCCCGTCTCCAAGATTGGAAACTGAGTTGAGGGCAGATTTAAAAAAAACCGGGAAAGGAATTCGAAATCTTTATTTTAAAATTGATATGGACAGGATTAGTTCGCAAAACAGGGTATTCACGGCCTATCATACAGAAACCCCTACTGCCGGCTATACTTTATTTAGTATCGGGGCTGGAACAGATCTGACCAATGAAAAAGGGAAAACGATTGCCGGCATCCATCTATCATTTAATAATATAACAGATGTTGCCTATCAGAACCATTTGAGCCGGCTAAAATATGCGGCTGTAAATGCAGCTACCGGCAGAACCGGCGTGTTTAATATGGGTCGTAATCTTAGTTTAAAACTGACTGTTCCATTGGAATGGAAGGTTATTTAAGCAGGTTGCCGGAACAAGACCGGTTTTTAGAATCAGCTTGTTCCGGAGCCTTTTACACAGTACTATAGAAAATATTGTAATTTGCCTGAATGGATATTTCAATTAATACGCCAGCCTTACTTTTTCCTGCCATCAGCCTAATCATGTTGGCGTATACCAACCGCTTTCTGGCCTTGTCTAACAGGGTTCGCAGCCTGCACGATAAATACCAGAACCATGAACAGAAACTCATCATCCACGGACAGATTAAGAACCTGCGTTATCGTTTAAAGTTGATAAAGAATATGCAGGCACTGGGCGTACTCACTTTTCTGAGTTGCATACTTTGCATGTATCTAATTTATGTGGAGGCCATGCCCTTTGCACATATAGTATTCGCCATCAGCCTGGTTACTTTCTCCGCCTCCCTGGCTTTATCCCTACTCGAAATTCAACTCAGTACCAAAGCGCTTGAATTGGAGTTGAGTGATATGGAAGGACTGGAAGATCCTTCGGTGATAGACTATTTGAAGAAAAAGTTTGAAAAGGATTAGGTTACATTAGTCACCCCCACCACAGCCATCACTTTTCTCTCCCCAATCTGTTGCCTCCACATGGCATAGTATAAACCTTTTTCAATTAACAGTTCCTGGTGACTGCCGGTTTCCACTACCTGCCCTTTTTCAAGAACATAAATCCGGTCGGCGTGCATGATGGTACTTAACCGGTGTGCAATCATCACGGTTATCTGTTCTTTTTCTTTAGAAATTCTTCTGATAGTACTGGTAATCTCTTCTTCGGTAATACTGTCGAGTGCCGAAGTAGCTTCATCAAATATCAACAAATGCGGATGTCGTAAAAGGGCACGGGCAATGGATAAACGCTGTTTCTCACCGCCGCTTAATTTCAGTCCGCCTTCCCCTATCATCGTATCAAGTCCTTTTTCTGCTCTGAATAAGAGGTTATCGCAGCTTGCTTTATGCAAGGCTTCCTTAATATCATCTTCAGTAGCTTCCGGATGAACGAATTGAAGGTTTTCCCGAATGGTGCCTGCAAATAATTGTGTATCCTGCGTAACAAAACCGATCTGGTTCCGCAGCTCATCAAATTTCATATCGTTTCCGTCAATACCATTATAATAGATGGCGCCTTCCTGTGGACGGTACAAGCCTACCAGTAATTTTACCAGGGTGCTTTTGCCGGCACCTGAAGGTCCAACAAATGCAACTGTTTCACCTTTCTTTACATCGAATGAAATGCCATCCAGTGCACGGTATTGTGCTGTCTGGTGCTTGAATATTACATTTTTAAACTCAAGTTCCTCAATCAATCCTACATGTTTTGGCACATCAGGATTGGGTTCTACTTTCTTTTCCATTAATAGATGAAAATTGTTAAGGGAAGCTTCCGCTTCACGATAACTCATAATGATACTGCCTATTTCCTGCAAGGGACCGAAAATAAAGAAGCTATAAAACTGTAGAGAAATCAATTGACCAACCGTAAGTACTTCTTTGAATATCAGCCACATTAAAGTAAATGTGATTACCTGCCTCAGAAAATTAACCATCGTTCCCTGTATAAAACTCAGGGAACGGATATTTTTCACTTTGCGTAGTTCCAGGTCTAATATCTTATAGGTATTATTATTTAACCGGTTCACTTCCTGATTGGTTAGTCCCAGGCTTTTCACCAGCTCAATGTTGCGTAAACTCTCTGTGGTAGTTCCTGCCAGGGAAGTAGTCTCTCTCACAATATTTTTCTGGATAATCTTTATTTTTTTACTGAGCAGATTGGTTACAAAAGCGATCAGTAAAGCGCCACCCAGGTAAGTGGGTACAATGGACCAATGCAGGCGGGTGGCATAGACAGATACAAATACCACACTTACTATAATTCCAAAAAGTACATTAATTACATAGCCTATAAATTTTTCTGTATCAGTTCTAACCTTAGAAAGTATGGATAAGGTTTCCCCGCTGCGTTGGTCCTCAAATTCCTGGTAAGGTAAACGCATTGAGTGTTTTAAACCATCTGTAAATATTTTGGCGCCAAATTTCTGGATCACCACATTTACTGTATAGTCCTGAAATGCCTTAGCAATCCGGCTCACCATTGCGGTACCTACCAATAATAGTAACATACCCATGATGCCATTGATATAGTCGTTCTCATTTCGAAGTGTGCCATCCGGGGCCAGTTTTGGATTTTTGGCGTAATAATCTATGAGTTTACCAAATATCATCGGATCAAACATAGAAAAGGTCTGATTGATTGCGGCCAGCAATAAAGCCAATGCAATCAGCCATTTATAGGGTTTCAGGTAATGTAATAGTATTTTCATGTACTGTTTGAATTAAAAATTTTGAATTAGGGGTATCGTTTATATGAATGTAATTCTCATTCATTTTTGTGCCGAAGATACCAAAGAATGCCTTAGATCGGGAGCTTAGCCAGGTTTTCCACGGCTGTTAATAATAAGACCATACTGATTTACCAGTTGGCTTGCCTTTTATTAGTAAATTACAGAAACACTCAAACTTATGCTTTGGAGAAAATTTAATGGTGAGCCAATCAATCTTCCGATTATAGAAGCTGTTGAAGAAGCGATTACCAGAGAAACGGCCATGGGTACTAAACTGAAAGTATGCATAGGAACGGATAGCCAGGTTAAAGGGCTGGATACTGAGTTTGCCACTGTGATTGTATTTTTGCGTGAACACAATGGGGGCTTCATGTATATCCACAATGAAAGGACTAAACAAAAATTCCATATAAAAGAACGGATGCTGGTAGAAGTAGCCAAGAGTATTGAAGTTGCGTATGAACTATGCAATCTTTTCATTAAATACCAGGTTGATATGGAGGTTCATGCCGACATAAATACCAACCCGCAATTTAAAAGCAATGATGCTTTGCGTGAAGCGATGGGATATATACTGGGTATGGGATTTGCTTTTAAAGCCAAGCCGGAAGCCTTTGCGAGTAGTTGCTGTGCGGATAAGGCGGTGAACTGAGAGTGTGAGTTAGGAGTTAGGAGTTTTCTTTGTTGCATCCTTCAATGTATTGCTGGAGTTCTTCCCTTCCCAATTTTTTTTCGGCACTGGTTATAAAATGCCGGGGTAAGAATTGCCAGGTTTCCCTGAGGGTATCTAAGAATGCTTTTACATTTCGTTCTACCACTGCAGGTTTTTCTTTATCGGTTTTGGTAAATACCAAACTAAATTTTACGCCCCAATGATCTAGTTGACTCACAAATTCAAGATCATTTTTCTGAGGGGTATGCCTGCTGTCAATCAATACAAATACCTGTACCAGGTTCTCTCTTTTACGCAGATACCCGTTAATCATTTCCTCCCACCTTTTCCTTTCAGTTTGAGAGCGTTTGGCATAACCGTAGCCGGGTAAATCAACCAGGTACCATTTTTGTTTTGGTCCTTTTTCACCAATACTGCTTTCTATTTCAAAATGATTAATCAGTTGCGTCTTGCCGGGAGTGGCTGATGTTTTAGCCAATCCTTTCATATTCGTAACCATATTAATCAGCGAAGACTTGCCCACATTACTCCTGCCAATAAAGGCATATTCAGGTTTATCTGGTTTGGGACATTGGGTTATCAGCGCGGACGAGATAACGTATTTGGCAGATTTGATTTGCATCGAGAACTATTTCTTCTTCTTAAGTATGAGACTATCTGCCGGATATTTTGCTTTGATGCTGTCCCTTACAGAGGTAAACCAGGTAGATAGGGTTTGTTTTTCTGTATCAGATAAGACAGCATTTTTGTGAATGATGGTATATGATTCCAATGGCATTTCGTTCTCTTTTACCAGCTTTAGGCATTCCTCTAATTTTTTGTATTGTCTGCCAATACGATACGTGGAGAACTCATTAAAATTTATTTCACGCTTACCTTCTTTAACATGATCGTTTAACCACCAGGCAACAGGTTGTATTTCTGCATACCAGGGATAGACAGTGTTATTGCTGTGGCAATCAAAACAGGATTTTGTTAAAATTGTTTTTACTTCTTCCGGTACCGGGTATGATTTGGAAATGTCATTCGTTGTATCTGCGGAAGTATTTTTGGCAGGTCTGAATGCCTGCAATACAACCAGTACAAGTAGTAAGCCGATCAGGATTTTTTTTACGATTTTCATCGAAGTAGTATTGTATGTTTAGATTAAAATATTTCCAGTCATCTCTTTAGGTATCGGTAAACCCATTACTGTTAGAATAGTGGGGGCAATATCACCCAATTTACCGCTTTTAACTTTCCCTTTCCACTCTTTATCAATAATAAATAACGGAACAGGATTTAAAGTATGAGCCGTATTTGGAGAGCCATCTTCATTAATCATAAAATCTGCATTGCCATGATCGGCAGTTAAGAAAATTGTATAATCATGTTCCAGTGCGGCATTTATTACCTTTTTTACGCAGGCATCTACGGTTTGTGCGGCAATAATAGCAGCGCTGAAAATACCTGTATGGCCCACCATATCCGCATTGGCATAATTTAAACAAATAAAATCGGCAGTTTCATTTTCAATTTCAGGAATGAGTTTATCCGTTACTTCAATAGCGCTCATTTCCGGCTGTAGATCGTAGGTGGCAACTTTTGGAGAAGGCACCATAATACGGCTCTCTCCCTGAAAAGGTTTTTCACGTCCCCCACTAAAGAAAAAAGTAACATGCGGATATTTTTCTGTTTCAGCAATGCGTATCTGTTTTTTTTGATTGGCTGCCAGTACTTCTCCTAAAGTATTAATGAGATTGTCATTCTCAAAAATCACGTGTACATTTTTAAAAGTCTGATCGTACATGGTCATGGTGGTATAATGCAGATCCAGTTTGTGCATATCAAAACCGGCATGATCATGCTGTGTTAATACATCTGAAATCTCGCGGCAACGGTCTGTTCTGAAATTGAAACAGATAGCTACATCACCATCTTTAATCAGGGTAAGTGGTTGTTGTACCTCGTCAACAATTACCGTTGGTTTAATAAATTCATCTGTCACATTGGCTGCATATGATTTTTCAATGGCAGCCAGTGCATCCGTGGCTTTCAGTCCTTCGCCTTTTACCAGACAGTCGTAAGCTAATTTTACTCTCTCCCAGCGTTTGTCTCTGTCCATCGCAAAATACCTTCCACTAACAGTGGCTATTTTTCCTACGGATACATTCAGGTGTTTTTGCAGATCAGTAATAAATCCCAACCCACTTTTAGGGTCTGTATCACGTCCGTCGGTAAAGGCATGTATATATACTTCTGTTAATCCTTCTCTTTTACATACATCAGTAATCGCCTTGATATGGGTTAGGTGCGAATGCACCCCCCCCTCACTAACCAGTCCAAGTAAGTGTAATGGTTTCTGTTGTGCTTTTGCAAAACGGATGGAAGCCAGTAATTGTTCGTTTGCAGCAAATTCGCCGGTACGTATGGCAACATTAATCCTTTGAAGTTCCTGGTAAACAATCCGGCCCGCACCAATGTTCAGGTGTCCTACTTCGCTGTTACCCATTTGCCCTTCTGGTAATCCCACCTCTTCTCCGCAGGTAACCAAAGTAGTATTTGCATATTTGCCATATAAAGAACTTACAAAAGGAGCGCTTGCATTTTGAATGGCATCGGCAGACTTTATTTTTCCAAGACCCCATCCGTCCATAATTACCAAAATAACTTTCTTACTCATAAGATTTAACAATATTTATATTTGATCAATTAACAGTAACTTTAGCTAAAAACTGTGCCAGGTTCAAAGTTGGCATGTTTTTCGCAATTTCAACGTAAGAATATCAGGGATTATCTCCTTAAACCTATTTTATGAAAAGATTATTTTTACTGGCAATAGCAGGATTAGTGCTGAGTTCCTTCCGTTTTCAAAGCGATACGGAAGCAATTATTTCTGCGCTCAAAAGCGCTGATGCACAGCAGACGGGCAAATATTTTGACAATTATGTAGATATTAAGTTGCTCGATAAAGACGAGGTAAAAAGTATGGGCCGGAACCAGGCCACGCTGGCTCTGAAAGCTTTTTTTGCTGAAACAGGCGTAAAAGGCTTTGAAAAACTATCGGAAAGAGAACTGGGTAATACGATGTACCTGGCAGGTAAGCTGTTGAATAATGGCAAGGGTAACAATATAACAATCATGTTGCGGGTGAAAGATGGCCGAAAGCAAATTATTACCCTGCGTATCAGTTAAGAAATCACTAACTATTTTTATAAAGAACCCTGCTTTTTGCGGGGTTCTTTGTTTTACTGATTAGTTTTGTCTTATGGCCTCATTTGATGAATCATTACACATTTTACTGGAAAATGCCTTACTGGAAGATATCGGTGATGGTGATCATTCAACACTCAGTTGTATTCCTGCTGACAAAAAAGGGAAGGCAGTTCTCAACATTAAACAGGATGGCATACTGGCCGGAGTGGTTGTGGCCGAAAAAATATTCTCATTTGTTGAACCGGATAGCCGTTTTACCGCCTTTAAACAGGATGGGGATACCATGACAGGTGGAGAAACCGCATTTGAGGTAGCCGCTTCAGTGCATACTATTTTAAAATGTGAACGCCTGGTACTTAACTGCATGCAGCGGATGAGTGGTATTGCAACACTTACCCGGAAATACACAGACATACTGAAGGGCCATCATACAAAATTACTTGATACACGTAAAACAACACCTAATTTCCGGTTACTCGAGAAGGAAGCGGTTCGTATTGGGGGAGGTATCAATCATCGGTTTGGTTTATATGATATGATTATGCTGAAAGACAATCACATTGATTATTGCGGTGGACTGAAACCCGCTATTGAAGCTGCTTTTGACTATGTACAAAGGTTACAACTGCCCTTGAAAATTGAAGTGGAAACAAGAAGCCTGGATGATGTGCAAATGGTCTGTTCCTTTGGAAAAGGGAAGGTTTTTCGCATTATGATGGATAATTTTCAACCCACGATGATTGCGGAGGCTTTACAAATTATCAACGGTTCATTTGAAACAGAAGCAAGCGGCGGTATTAACCTTACTACCATAGCATCTTTTGCCAGAACAGGCGTTGACTATGTTAGTGTAGGCGGATTGATTCACCAGGCACAAAGTGTTGATTTAAGTTTGAAAGCGGTTTAGCGCTGATGGGTACCGGCTGGTATTTTCTATAACACTTACTAAGAAAACGTATGCGTAAAAAAAATAAACCAGATCTAAGTGGATTTGTATTCAGCACAGATCCTTCTTTTCAATTTGAAGCAGCTGATCAGCCTGAGCCGGAAACGATCAGCGCTGCCCACCAGAAACTGCGTATCCGTTTAGATACCAAACAAAGAGCCGGCAAGGCAGTAACACTGGTTACAGGATTTACAGGGAAAAGGGATGACCTTGCTATACTGGGTAAACAGTTGAAAAATTTTTGTGGAACCGGCGGAAGTGTAAAAGACGGAGAAATAATGATACAGGGTGATCAGCGTGACAAAGTATTGCAATGGTTGCTGAAAAATGGCTACCGTGATACGAAACGGATTTAGTAGTCAATTTCCAGTTTCAACCTGTCTTTCAGTTCTTTCACTAACGGGTATTGGGCCGCGATATGTTCAAATTTCTGTTTACTGTTCAGGCGCATATGTAAAGGGATATCTTCTTTTTCTCCTGCTTCAACCAACACTTCAAATACGATGGAACGGTTATTAAATTCTTTGTGCAGGTGATCAACCAACATCGTCCGTTCCTGCTCAACAAATTTTTGTGAGGTAAGCGCTGAAACAGTAACTGTAAAACGAATGTCAGTTTCTATGGCCAGCCTGGCTAACTTAAAAGTGCCTGCTGATGAATGTTTTAGCTGTTTCTCCAACTGGGTTGTATATACATCCCAACACTGCCGTAACTTTTCCATCGTTAATAGTTCTGCCTCTTTTACTTCTTCAATCGCATACTGGTCGCCATATTTGGCTCGTAAAGTATCTAATAAATTCTTTTTAGAACCATTGCCAGGATTAGCGGGCCTTGGTGCCGGTTTATTTGAGATTGCCGGTGTAGTTACTATTTGGTTGGTTTGATCAGCAACCTGCCGGCTTATCGGTTTTTGTTCTATGTACAGTTTTGATTGGGGAATACCAATTGCCGCGGGTTTAATTTGAAGAGGGACTAATAATTTTGTTTTGAAGGCAATGGGTGCATCAAGTTGTTTTTTTTTAACCACAGTTCCGTTTTCACTGGCCAGTTCGATGGCTTGTTGCAAAAAGTTGAGTTTGATAAGGGTTAGTTCAACATGTAATCTTTTGTTACGTGCCATTTTATAATTGATCTCGGCATCATTCAAAATATTCAGTGCACTCACCAAATAAGACATGCCTGTTTTGGCTGCGGCTGTAATATATTTTTGCTGCATGCCTTCTACCACTTCCAGCAACGCGGCAGATTTTTCATCCTTGCATACCAGCAGGTTTCGGATGAATTCAGCCAGACCATTCAGCACCAGATCGCCTTCAAAACCTTTGCGGTTTATTTCATCAAACAATAACATTGCTCCGGCCATATCCTGTTCCTGCATGAAATCGATCATACGGAAATAATAATCTTCATCCAGTATATTCAAGTGCTCCAGTGTATTCTGGTAGGTAACGGCTCCATTGGTAAAACTCACTATCTTATCCAGGATACTGAGCGCGTCGCGCATGCAACCTTCACTCTTTTGCGCGATTACCTGCAAGGCTGCTTTTTCTGCTTTGATCTCTTCTTTATCAACAATTTCCTGCAAATGCGTAACAGTATCATTATTCGTAATCCGCTTAAAATCGAATATTTGACAACGGCTTAAAATGGTAGGTATGATTTTATGTTTCTCTGTAGTAGCCAGGATAAAAATGGCATAGGGGGGTGGCTCTTCCAGTGTTTTCAGGAAAGCATTAAAAGCGCTGGCGCTCAGCATGTGTACCTCATCTACAATATACACTTTGTATTTTCCGGCCTGGGGTGCAAACCTTACCTGTTCAACCAGTGAGCGGATATCATCTACTGAATTATTACTGGCGGCATCCAGCTCATGAATATTTAGCGATGTGCCGGCATCGAAAGATATACAGCTATTGCAGGTATTACATGCTTCGCCATTAGCAGTGTGATTGGTACAGTTGATTGTTTTAGCCAGTATGCGCGCGCAGGTAGTTTTCCCCACACCTCTTGGCCCACAAAAAAGAAAGGCATGTGCCAGTTGATTATTTTTGATGGCATTTTTTAAGGTAGTAGTAATATGCGACTGCCCTACCACAGTATTAAAATTCTGGGGTCTGTACTTCCTGGCTGAAACGATGAACTTATCCATAGCTGGGTTGCAAGATAGTGAGAAGGGACAAAGTTAAGATGCGAAAATGGAATAGAATTTTTGCACAATCCTATTTATACTCCATCTCCGGATGCCGTTCAAATGCCTGGTCGCGGTCGAATAAATATCGGAAGGTGATCATGTGTCGGCTCTGTTTACCCCCCAGGCTTTTATAAATATTGATCATCTTGGGATTCCAGTCTCCGGCCCATCCCATTTCATATTGGCTGTACCAGCCTTTATTCTGAATAAATAGGGCAGATTCGTAAATGATAAAACTATCAATACCCAATGACTGGTATTTGGGTACCACACCAAAAGCAAGCCCGGTGAGGCGTTTATTATACCCTGTTTTTTTCATCCATACTAAATGAAGCTTTTGTATCCAGCCGAACTTTCCATTAAAGTGTTTGAAGTATTGGTTCAGATCCGGAATATTTACGAACATGGCAATCGGCTCTTCTTTGTAATAGGCAAACCAGACCGTACGCTCATCCATGATGGGCTTCATGGTTTTGAAAAGTTTAGCAACCTGCTCCCTGGTAATTTCTTTGGCTTCTCCGTGTTGTGCCCATGCCGCATTGTATACGGTTGCAAAGTCTCCCGCATATTTATCCAGCTCTGCCAACTTCACATGTTTTGCCTCATACCCTGCTTTACCCTTGAATTTAGCATGACGTTCCGGAAACCTTGCAGGAAACGGATCATCTACATTCAAGTAATAATAATACTGGTTATAATAATTCTGAAAACCATAGCTATTAAAAAGCGCCTCGTAGTAGGATGGGTTGAATGACATGCCATACATGGGTTCGCTATCAAAGCCTTCTACCATCAGCCCCCACCATTTATCACGGTCCCCGAAATTGATGGGCCCGTCCATTGCTTCCATACCCTTGCTTTGCAGCCAGTCTTTTGCAGTATCAAATAAAGTATTTGCAACTGATTGGTCATTGATACTGTCAAAAAAACCAACACCGCCTGTTTTGAACCCGGTACCCTTGTTAACATACTTTGTATTCGTAAATGCGGCAATACGCCCAACCAGGTTCCCGTTATCGTCTTTTGCTATCCAGCGTTTTGTTGCCCCGTATTTGTAATTTTTATTTTTTGAAGGATTAAATACATCATTCACTTCATTATCCAGTGGACGAATATAAACGGGGTTTGACTGATTTAATAAAGCATTTACTTTTAAAAAATCTTTGGCATCAGGGGTGGTATTTACTTCAATCACTTGCATGGCAAAAAATTATCCGAATAAATTATAGTCACGAATGTAAGGAATATGCAAATGATATAAATCTTTAGCGGTTAGCTAATAATGTTGCGGCAACTATCCCTGCGGTTTCTGTACGTAAACGTGTTTCGCCCAGGGTTACAGGCAGGTAGTGGTTAGTAAGGGCAAGTTGAATTTCTTCAGGACTAAAATCTCCTTCCGGGCCAATTAATATTTGTGTATCGGAGGAGGCGGATAGCTGATGTATGAATTGTTTTTTATCCGCTTCGCAATGGGCAATTAATTTTTGCGAACAAACAGATTGCCGCACTAAATTATTAAACGGAACAGGCTCATGTAAAAGTGGTAACCATACTTGCTGACTCTGTAACATGGCGGCAATTAATATGCCGTTCATTCTCTCGTGGCGAAAGCGTTGGTGTTCGGTGCGGCTGCAGATAATGGGTTGTATCCCGGTAACGCCTATCTCAGCCGCTTTTTCTAAAAACCATTCCAGTCGGGTGGCGTTTTTTAATAAGGAGATAGCTATATTTATTTTTTTTGAGGCACAGGGAATTTGCGTTTTTTCTTCAATCAACACAACTGTTTTTCTTTTGTCTTCACTAACAATACCCGCCCTGAGCAACCTACCCATTCCATTGGTAAGCTGTAAAGCATCACCTGTTTTCATCCGCAATACCTGTGTACAATGTTTACTGGTTTCTTCACTTAGTGTAAAGTGCGAAAGCGTTTCAGGGATCAGCCGTTCATAAAAAAAAGGGAGGGCCATAGCGAGCATTAAAAGGGAGCATCGTTTTCAAAACCTTCATCAAAATCTCCGCCATTCATTTTACTGCCTTTCTGAATGTAGAGTTTGCCGGCATCACCTGTTCCCCCGGCCGATGGCGTGGTAGAAGGGCCAACGGGTTTCCAGTTACTGCCCAAGCCGGCAATACCGCCGTCTCCATCCCATTCTTCAAATTTCTGGATATCCAGTTTAGCCCTTAGTTTAATGGTTTCCAGCGAGCCATTTCTATGCTTGGCAATACGTATATGGGTTTCACCATGGGTGCTTTCTCCATTTTCGTTACTCATTACCTCATAGTACTCCGGCCGATAAATAAACATAACCATATCAGCATCCTGCTCAATGGCACCTGATTCCCGCAGGTCGCTCAATTGCGGCATCTTACTCTCTTTTCTGGTTTCCACAGCACGGCTTAACTGGCTCAGTGCAATGATGGGAACATTTAATTCTTTCGCAAGTGCTTTCAGGTTTCGGGAGATATTACTGATCTCCTGTTCACGATTGCTTCCTCTGTCGCCGGTGCCACTCATCAGTTGCAGGTAATCTATGATGATCACACCAACATTGTGTTTGTTTACCAGGCGTCTTGCTTTGGCACGGAATTCAAAAATATTCAGGGCAGCAGTATCATCAATATAGATAGGAGCCACTTCCAGTCTCTTGATGCCTTTGCTGAGCAATTGCTCATATTCGTGGTTTTCTAATTTTCCCCGGCTGATCTTTTCCATCTTGATTTCACTCTCAGCACTCAGAATACGTTGCACCAATTGTGAGGCGCTCATCTCAAGGGAGAAGAAGCCAACAGGAATAGGTTTGGTAGGATGTAAGGCTGCATTACGGGCCAGGTTTAATGCGAAGGCGGTTTTACCCACAGATGGCCTGGCTGCCAAAATAATCAAATCAGTAGGTTGCCAGCCATAGGTAACCCTGTCGAGTGTGGCAAAACCACTTGGCACACCTGATATATCTTCTGTTTTGGTTCTTAATTCATCAATCCGGTTGATGGTTTTAGCGAGTATATTCCCAATATCTTCGAAGTTTTTCTTCAGGTAGTTGTTGGTGATATTGAACATCTTCGTTTCACTTTCATCCAACAGGTCAAATACATCGGTACTGTCTTCATACGCATCTCCGATGATCTCACCACTAATACGAATCAGTTCACGCTGAATAAATTTTTGGAGTACTATCCTGGCATGTGCATCAATATTAGCAGTGGAAACAACCGAATTGGTAAGCTTGGTTACATAATAGGGGCCTCCAACGGCATCCAGTTGTTCACGCATTTTCAATTCTTCTACAACAGTAAGAATATCTATGGGCATACTTTTCTGCTGCAGGCCCTGCATGGCTTTATAAATTAGTTGGTGGGCTTCAACATAAAAACATTCTGGTTTTACAATTTCCGTAACGGTGTCAAAAGCGCTTTTTTCAAGCATAATGGCACCCAGTACCGCTTCTTCCAGTTCTTTGGCCTGTGGCGGTACTTTGCCATACATCATCGTACTCATATCTAGCGAGGTCTTCCTTCTTTTTCGGTCTTTATTCAGGCTGGTTAAATCCATTGTCAGTTCAATTCAATTAGGGTTAGTAAACCTTATTCAGTTCTTCTTTGCAGGTTTCAGTTCAATGTTACGAAATTGTTACCAGCCAGATAAGGGGAGCGAATATATGTGTTAGAAGGGGGTGCGAAAAAATTTTTTCTTTCATTATTCATCCACAGGTTTTCCGAGCTCTGTTCACAACCTTTGCTGCCCTATTCACACAATTTACTATGCTTATCCACCAAATTCAAAAGTTTTTCGACCTGTAAACGGATTAATTAACAATTTGCTGTGAAGAAAGATTTTCAGAAAAAACAGGGTTAAATAGCATGAAAAGCTGTAACTGATGAGGGTAAAATGCTGAATTTCAGGCACTCAAATCGTCAATCAACTTTATCACCTATTTTTGATTCCAGTAAAGAGCAAGCAACTATGACGATTAGTTATAACTGGTTAAGTGATTACCTCCCCGAAATAATTGAACCCGAAAAGCTTTCAAAAATCCTTACTTCTATTGGATTAGAGGTAGAAAGCCTGGAAAAATTTGAAAGTATTAAAGGGGGACTGGCAGGATTGGTAATAGGTGAAGTACTTGAATGTCTTCCGCATCCTGGTGCCGATAAATTAAAACGCACAAAAGTAGCTGTAGGGTCTGCTGATCCTTTGCAGATAGTATGTGGGGCAGCAAATGTGGCAGCGGGCCAGAAAGTAGTGGTAGCAGTCACCGGAACAACTATTTATCCCTTAACAGGAGAGCCTCTTACCATGAAGGTTGCAAAAATACGGGGTATTGAAAGTTATGGAATGATCTGTGCCGAGGATGAAATTGGCATTGGCCATAGTCATGATGGGATTATTGTATTACCTGCAAATGCAGTAGTGGGGTCACCTGCCGCCGACTATTTTAAACCCTATTCCGACTGGATTTACGAAATAGGCCTGACCCCTAACCGGATGGATGCAATGAGTCATTTAGGAGTAGCCAGAGACGTATGTGCCTATATCAATTTTCACCAGCAGGAAGCCAAAGCAAGATACCCGTTCAGCCATGCATTCAAAGCAGATAATACCCTTCTTACTATTAAAGTAATCATTGAAAATAAAGAAGCTTGTCAGCGGTATGCAGGGGTAACCATTAGTGGATTATCTGTGGCAGAATCACCTCAATGGTTAAAAGACAGGTTAACAGCTATTGGGCAGCGGACGATCAACAATATTGTAGATATCACCAATTTTATATTACATGAAACGGGGCAGCCCCTGCATGCTTTTGATGCCGATAAGATTACCGGTAATACCATTATCATACAAAACCTGCCGGAAGCCACTAAGTTTATTTCATTGGATGGGAAGGAAAGAAAAGTAAGCGGTGAAGACCTGATGATCTGTAATGCGGCAGAGGGTATGTGTATGGCAGGCGTATTTGGCGGACTGGATAGTGGTGTAACTGCCAATACAACCCGCATTTTTCTGGAGAGCGCCTGGTTCAATCCCATCAGTATCCGTAAAACATCTGTTCTTCATGATCTGAGAACGGATGCGGCTACCAGGTTTGAAAAAGGAGTTGATATTTCAAACACAGTGAATGTGCTGAAAAGAGCGGCCCTGTTAATGAAAGAAACAGCAGGTGGTTTAATAAGCAGTGAGGTAGTGGATATCTATCCAGACCCCAAACCAAAAACCGAAGTAGCCTTAAAAAATCATTACTTAAAAAAATTAAGCGGTAAAAATTATCATTCCGATAAAATTAAAAAAATATTGACCGGCCTGGGATTCGAAATTGTGCGGGAAAGACAGGATGAATTGCGTGTGGCGGTGCCTTACAGCAAACCTGATATCAGTTTACCTGCTGATATTGTGGAAGAAATTCTCAGGATTGACGGTCTCGATAGTATTGACATTCCGTCTACCATTACCATTAGTCCGGCAGTAGAAGAACTGGGACTGAAAGAATCACTGAAAGATAAGATTGCGAATTACCTGGTGGGGCAGGGGTTTGTTGAGATACTCACCAACTCCATTACCAATAGTAAATATTTTGAGGAAGAAGTATTGGCTACAACGGTGAAGATGCTGAATAACCTGAGCGAAGAACTGAATGTACTGAGGCCGTCTATGTTGGAAACCGGGCTGGAATCCATCGCCTATAATCTTAACCGCAGAAACAATGATCTGCAGTTATTTGAATTTGGTAAAACATATACCACAAAGGGCATTGGTGAATACCTGGAAGAAGAACACCTCTGTTTGTATATAACCGGTTCTGCTCATGCGGATACATGGAATGAGAAAGGAAAGCAACTGGATTTTTACCGGATCAAAGGCCTGGCTACCGCCCTTTTTACTTTGTGTGGGTTAGACGCTATTCGGTTTGCAGCAACTGAACAGGCAGGCGCAACATTGGATATTTACCAGGGAAAACAATTGATAGGAAATCTGGCAGAAGTGAGCCGGCATAAACTACAGACTTTTGATATTAAGCAACCTGTATGTATCCTTGACATTCAGTTTGCAGTATTGTTGGATGCGGTTACAAATAATAAGATCCGTTACAGGGAAGTAAATAAGTTCCCCGGCATGCAGCGTGATCTTGCCATGGTGGTAAGCCGGGCCACTACCTACGAATTAATTGAGCAGACCGTAAAAAAAGTAAAACTAACCAAGCTGAAAGGAATGCGTTTATTTGACGTTTTTGAAAGTGAAAAAATAGGGTCCGGTAAAAAGTCGATGGCCATCAGCTTTACTTTTGCCGATGAAGGTAAAACACTAACAGATGTGGAAGTAGATAGCATGATGGCTAAACTGGTAGAAGGTTTTGAAAATGAATTGTTGGCAGAGATCAGGAAATAAATTGCCATATTTACCGTTAATAATAAGTGCGGTAAAAATGCACGATTCTTCTGTATTGCAGTTATCTTAGACAGATGGTTGACCTTGATCTTCAAATAAAAAACATACAGGATAAGCTGCAGCAACTGTTGCGGCAGCAGGCTGTATTGCAGCGGGACAACCAGCGTTTAAAAAAAGAACTGGAAAAAACCGAAGGTATTGATGCCGGGAAGGACCGGCAGATTCAGTCGTTACAACAGCAAGTGGATACTTTGAAGATAGGTTCCCTGCATCTTAATGAGGAGGATAAAAGCGCTTTGGGCAAACGGATTGATATTTATTTGAAAGAGATTGATAAATGCCTGGCCATGCTAAATACCTAACTACATGCCTGAACTGATACCCGTAAATATCCTGATAGCCGATAGAAGTTACCGCCTGAAAATTGAAGTGGCCGATGAAGAAATGGTTCGTAAAACGGCCACGCTCATCAATGATAAAATCGGCGAATTCAAGACGCAGTTTGCCGGAAAGGATATGCAGGACTATGTTTCTATGGTTCTCCTCTGGTTCGCTACTGAACAAAACCGAACCGGTACGGATCAGTTAGCCCTTACTATTGCCGCAGAAAAACTAAGCTCCCTCGAAAAATTAGTTGATAAAGCCCTTCAGGAAAGTAAGTAAGCCGTCAATCCCCGATAAGTTCAAACTTCTTATCCCATACTTCTTACTTATTTAATTATCTTCGTTCCCTATCATTTACTTATTACAGTAATATGGTATGTGAAAAAAGACATATTGTGAACTATTTTAAAACTTGCCAAAAAAATGGAACCAACAGTACAATTGATTATAATTGGTGTAAGTGCACTAATTGTGGGGATTATAGCGGGTAGGCTAATCTTCTCTAAAAACACCAAAAAACAGATAGAAGAAGCTGAATACCAGGCTAAAAACATTCTGAAGGAAGCCGAACTCAGGGCTGAAACCATCAAGAAGGAGAAACAACTTGAAGCTAAAGAGAAGTATGTTCAGTTAAAATCTGACTACGACCGTGATGTACTTGACAGAAACCGCAAACTGGGTGAAATCGAGAACAAGATCAAACAAAAAGAAATCTCGATTAACCAGAAAGAGGCCTCATTAGATAAGCAGTTTAAGGAAAATGAGGTAATCAAAGACAACCTCAATCGCCAGATTGAAGTGGTTAATATGAAGCGTACTGAACTGGAGAAGCACCAGGAAGAGCATATCCGACGCCTGGAAAAAATTGCCGGGTTAAGCGCGGAAGAAGCCAAATCTCAATTGGTGGAAAGCCTGAAAGCAGAGGCCCATTCGCAGGCTTTGACCCTTCAGCAGGAAATTATTGAAGATGCTAAGCTGAAAGCAAATAAAGAAGCACGTAAGATTGTTATACAATCTATCCAGCGTACTGCCGCAGAGGTAACCATTGAGAATACCGTTACCGTATTTAACCTGGAAACCGACGAGATTAAAGGTCAGATTATTGGTCGTGAGGGACGGAATATCCGGGCCATTGAAGCGGCCACCGGGGTAGACCTGATTGTGGATGATACACCTGAAGCGATTATTCTTTCTTCATTCGATCCATTACGCAGGGAAATAGCCCGTTTGAGTTTGCAAAGACTGGTATCTGATGGACGTATCCACCCCGCAAGGATTGAGGAAGTAGTGGAGAAAACACGCCGCCAGCTGGAAGAGCAGATTATGGAAATTGGTGAAAGAACCGTGATCGAAATGGGTATTCATGGTTTGCATAAAGAACTGGTAAGACTGGTGGGTAAGATGCGTTTCCGCTCTTCTTACGGGCAGAACCTCTTAATGCATAGCAGAGAAACTGCCAATTTATGCGCTATAATGGCCGCAGAATTGGGTATGAACCCCAAATTGGCCAAACGTGCCGGTCTTTTGCACGATATTGGAAAAGTGCCCGATGAAGAAACTGAACTGACTCACGCGCTGTTAGGAGCTAAATTAGCAGAGAAATATGGCGAAAATCCGGCAGTAGTGAATGCTATTGGCGCACACCATGATGAGATGGAGATGCAATATGTGATTTCTCCTATTGTGCAGGCCTGCGATGCCATTAGTGGTGCCCGCCCGGGTGCCCGCCGTGAGATTATGCAACAATACCTGCAACGTATCAAGGACCTGGAAAACCTGGCCATGGCCTATCCCGGTGTTGAGAAAGCCTATGCTATCCAGGCTGGACGTGAATTGAGGGTAATTGTTGAGGCAGATAAGGTTAGTGACGTGGACAGCGATAAATTAAGCTTTGAAATAGCCCAGAAAATACAGACAGAAATGACCTATCCCGGTCAGATTAAAGTAACCGTCATCAGAGAAAAGAGGGCGATAAACGTAGCGAGATAAAAAAATTACTAATTACTAAGTTATTAATTATTAATTATTTCCCTACCTTTGCCGTCCGAAAAATAAAAATTATGAACGCAGCAGTTCAGTTTGTACACGACCAGTTAACAACCCAAAAAACCCATCCCGCCTTTAAGGCAGGAGATAATATTACCGTTAACTATAAAATTGTTGAGGGTGGTAAAGAGCGTATCCAGAGTTTTCGCGGAGATGTGATAAAAAAACAGGGAAATGGCGCTACCGCTTCATTTACTGTTCGTAAAATATCTGATGGGGTGGGCGTGGAACGTCTTTTCCCTATCCTTTCTCCCAATATTGATTCTATCTTACTGAATAAAACGGGTAAAGTTCGTCGTGCCAAATTGTACTACCTGCGTGAGCGCAGTGGTAAAAGCGCCCGTATCAAGGAAAAACGCTTCTAAGAACCCCGGTTTACAAAATAGGTAAAGGCGGAAGACCCTTAGTGATGACTAAGGCCTTCCGCCTTTTTTATGATTTTTAACATAGTGGGCAATATATATTTTTAGGACAAGACATTTGTTTTGCCTTAACTTTGATTCTCTTAAAACAATTTTTATGGGCAACTTAGGATTTCAGGAAATAGCGCTTATCGCTGTGGTAGTATTGGTATTATTTGGCGGAAGAAAAATTCCGGAATTTATGCGCGGTTTAGGAAAAGGTATACGGGAATTTAATGATGCCAAGAACAATGTGAAAAAAGAACTGGAAGAAGGAATGAAAGAGAAAGACCAGTCTACTACAACGCAACCGTAATTAACATCCCACTAAAGCATTTTAGCCTTTGTTTCGCTACAGCACAATCAAAGACTATCATATAGCATTGCAGAACGGCCAAACCACCTGTGTGGAGGCCGTTCATAGTTATATACAGGCGATCCATGATCGTTCCTCTCTCAATGCATTTCTTGAAGTGTATGCGGCAGAAGCCTTGCAGTATGCAGCATTATTGGATGCACAAAGAACTACCGGAACGCAACTGGCTCCCCTGCATGGTGTGGTAGTTGGATTAAAAGATGTGATTAGTTATAAAGCACACCATCTTTCCGCGGGCTCACATATTCTTGAAAATTTTACAGCTATCTATAACGCAACGGCAGTTGATAAATTACTGGCCGCAGGCGCCATCATTATTGGCCGTCAGAACTGTGATGAATTTGCAATGGGCAGCAGCAATGAGAACTCTGCATACGGTTCCGTTAAAAATGCAGTAGATGAAACAAGGGTACCCGGTGGCTCTTCGGGTGGTTCGGCCGTAAGTGTGCAGGCCGGTTTGTGTATGGTTAGTTTGGGAAGCGATACAGGGGGCTCTGTAAGGCAACCCGCTGATTTCTGTGGGGTAGTAGGACTGAAACCCACTTATGGCAGGATATCGCGTTATGGCCTGGTAGCGTATGCCTCTTCTTTTGACCAGATAGGCATATTTGCAGGATCTGTGGATGATGCCGCATTGGTTTTAGAAGTAATTGCCGGTACAGATGATTTTGACAGTACCGTATCAGCGAAGGAAGTACCGGCCTATTCTGAAGAATTAGCTGCTGCACCCAAAAAGTATAAACTGGCTTATTTTAAAGAAGCTCTCGAACATCCCGGCCTTGACCCTGCTATCAGACAGCAAACTAACTATTTTATCAAAAAACTAACAAATGCCGGGCATACCGTTCAATCAGTTGATTTTGAATTACTTGAGTATGTTGTTCCAACATACTATGTTTTAACCACTGCAGAGGCATCCAGTAACCTTTCAAGGTTCGACGGGGTCAAATACGGCTACCGTGCACCGCTAACTGGTATTGATCTCACAGAACTGTATAAAGCGTCCAGAAGCCAGGGTTTTGGTAAGGAAGTGCAGCGCAGGATTATGCTGGGAACCTTTGTACTGAGTGCAGGATATTTTGATGCTTATTTTACTAAGGCTCAACAGGTTAGAAGGCTTTTGAGTGATCGTACCCGCGCTATCTTTGCTGAGTTTGATGCGATCATTTCACCTACGGTACCTTCCACTGCTTTTAAATTAGGAGAGAAGAGTAATGACCCGGTTGAAATGTTCCTTGCAGACATCTATACCGTATTTGCCAACCTGGTTGGTATACCCGCTATTTCTATACCCCTGTTCCAACACCCTAATGGACTGCCCTTTGGGCTGCAGGTGATGACTTCTCATTTTGATGAGGTATCTTTGCTGCGCCTTTCAAAACAGCTGATGGACATTTCCAAATAACCCCGAAAGGCTAAATGGGTTCTTACAAGGCCTGAATTTTCATCGGCAGAGCGCGTTTGGCGCTTACCCACTTTTAAAAGATTCGACAATGATGCAATGGTTTGGGCTCAATATCAATAATCGTATATCTATCACCAAAATAACCCTGGTGGGCTTTGCCTTTGCATTGGGTGGCATTGGCACTATGTCGTTCACGGATCGTTTGGGCTTTCAGGCATTTCAGGATGCAGATTCTACTATATCGGATAAGAGCGGTTTCAAAAGTCTTTTCGGCAATAACAGTTTTGATGCATCCAAACCCTATGCGGCACAGTTAAACCCAAGGGCGGTTTCATTTGTACAGGAATATATCCGCAAGCAGGGTAAGGAACTGGAAAGGATGAAAAGCTGGGGCAAACCATACCTTGATCTGTATGACAATATTCTTGTGCTGTATGGATTACCCAGGGAAATGAAATACCTGAGTGTGATAGAGAGCCATCTTAGTGCAGGACTGGTTTCCTGGGCAGGCGCTGTGGGGCCATGGCAATTGATGCCTTATGAAGCCAAAAGGTTTGGACTGCGAACCGGCAGAATTGATGACAGATCAGATTATTATAAAAGTACCCATGCCGCCGCTAAACTGATGAAGGAATTATATGATGAATTTGGAGATTGGTTATTGGTAGTTGCTGCCTACAATGCCGGTCCCGGCAGGGTAAAGCAGGCTATTCGTAAAGCAGGCAGCAGAGATTTCTGGAGCCTGCAATATTATTTGCCCGAAGAAACGCGTAACCATGTAAAAAAATTCATTGCAACGCATTATGTATTTGAGGGAACGGGCGGCTGGACAACGATGACAGCCGGTGAAACCCTTGTGCAAAAAGCAAATGCCGGTAAACCCGAAGAAGTAATACTGAATGCTGATGAGGTTGCGAATACTACGGTTATGGAAATTGGTGGACGGTATAATTCATTAATCGTAACCAATAACCTGGCTATAGATATTAATCAGTTTAATAAATGGAACCCGGGCTTCGACAGAATACTGGCCTCCGGTAAAAAATACCCGATGCGTTTACCAAAAGAAAAAGCCATTCTGTTTGAAGCATCTAAAGCAGGCTTATTGATGGAGTCGGTTAGGGCTTTGCTGGAAGGCACGGTGGTTGCTAAATAACCGGTAATCTATCATAACCCCGCAAGGCCGTTTGTATTGCGGCGGCTTTTAATAAACATTCTGCATACTCTTTTTCAGGATCGCTTTGAAAAGTAATACCACCTCCCACTAAATAGCATAGATACCTGTCCGCGGCATTGTATAAAATACTTCTGATCACCACATTAAAATCAAAATCATTATCAGGGTTTATATAGCCAACGGCTCCTGAATAAATACCCCTTTTTGTTTTCTCATACTGTTCTATCAACTGCATCACTTTTAGTTTGGGGGCGCCTGTCATACTACCCATCGGAAAAGTAGCTTTGATGATGTCTGCGAAACCTGTTCCTTCATCGAGTTCGCCACTAATGGTTGATATTAGCTGGTGTACCTGTGGAAAACTGTAAATGCCAAAAAGCTCAGCTACTTTAACCGTACCTTCCTTGCAAACACGGCTCAGGTCATTTCTTACCAGGTCTACAATCATTACATTCTCACTTCTGTCTTTTTCACTTTGTTGTAATTGAGCCTTTAATACGGCATCTGCCGCCGCATCGGATAGCTCTCTTTTACAGGTACCCTTAATGGGTTGTGAAATGAGTTGGTTTCCTTTTCGCTGGATATATCTTTCCGGACTGGCACAGAGTAAATAGGTATTATCGAGTTTATAAAAAGCAGCAAAGGGTGTAGGTGAAACAGCGGTTAATCGGGTATAAACAGTAACCGGATTAATCAATGCATTCTCTGCATAAAACTCCTGGCATAAATTGATCTCATAGCAATCACCACGCAGAATATGTTTTAATAGCCGCTCAATGGTTTGTAGGTATTCCTGTTTGGTGATGCGTGGCTGGATGGATACGGTGTAGGATGCGCCATCCGCGATAACTGAAGTGTTTATGATCTCATTGAAAACAGTTTCCGGATTTTTTGTTAATGATGAGATGATGCATCGCGCATCTTTCAGTTGAACCACTATTTCCGGTTGAAAAAAAAAGACATCAGGAAAACCAATAGGGTCGGGATGGGCGGACTGCAGGTGGGCTATTTCATTTTTCAGATCGTAACTGAGGTGACCGAATAGCCAGTCGTGATTATTTGTACAGAACTCATTCAGTTGTTCGAGGATATTGTTTTGCGCGGTAAATATCTTTACGGCTCCCACTGCCGCAATACATTCAATAGTTTGGTAGTGGGATGGGTAATGATGGTTATCCAGGAAACAACAAATGTTGAATTGGTTGGCCCAGTTCAACATTTGTTGTTTACATAGCGTTGCATCCTTTACCGGGAAAGAGTAAGTAATTCTTTTCACCTTAGTATAGCGGGATAATCAAAAATCATCGTCTTCATCATCATCAAATCCACCAGCTTTATCATTGAAGAGATCGAACTCTTTAAAGTCGTCATCTAATTTAAAATCATCATCCCCGGCAGCTTTTGTTTTTCCTGTTCCGCCTGAAGCTTTCTTCCCTTTACTTTTTGGAATATCAAATTCGTCAAAGTCTGGATCCCAATCATCCTCTTCTTCGGGCTTTTCCCAATCATCCGCTACCTCTTCAGCTTCCTCTTCCTCTTCCTCATCTTCCGCTGCTTTCGATTTTTTAGAAGCTGATTTTTTCGCTGATGGTTTCGCTGATGGTTTTATAGTTGTTTCATCATCAAAAGTAGCATCATCTAAATCCTCCGTCTCTTCCTCTAATTGTTTTTTATTTTTAGAAGACGGCTTCGCATCGGCATTCTTTGCCGGTGTGCCTTTTGGTGTAGTGGATTTAATATCCTTATCAGATTTCGGTACCATATTTCTAATAAGATTGTTTGCGTAAAATTTAAACGCAATTTATAATTAACCAAAAAAAGTTTTCAAACACAAATGCAATGCCAATTCCTGCTATACATGAACTATCTGGTCCCTGCCCGGTCCGTTTGAAACAAATTTAACCGGGGCCCCAATATAGTTATTGATAAAGTTAATATAAGTATTCATAACCTCAGGTAAAGCGGCAGCTTCTTTAATGCCGGTAGTATCCTGGTTCCAGCCGGCAAATTTTTGCAATACCGGATCAATCTTCATACGCGACATTTGGAAAGGAACCTCCCGGGTTTCTTTCCCGTTGATACTATAGGCGGTACAAACGGCCAATTCTTTAAAGGAATCCAATACATCAGCCTTGGTCATAATTACCTGGGTTACCCCATTAATCATGCAGGCAAAGCGTAAAGCAACCAGGTCAATCCAGCCGCAACGGCGTGGTCTGCCTGTAGTGGCGCCAAACTCATTGCCAATTTTTCTTAGTTCTTCTCCGGTAGCGTCTTCCAGTTCACTGGGGAAGGGGCCGCTACCAACCCTTGTACAATAGGCTTTGGTAACACCCATTACCTCATTGATCTGTTTAGGCGAAACACCTAATCCAGTGCACACACCCGCCGAAATAGTGTTGGAGGATGTTACAAAAGGGAAAGTGCCAAAATCTATATCCAGCATACTTCCCTGGGCTCCTTCAGCCAATACTTTTTTGCCGGCGGTTATCTGGTTATTGATATAATATTCACAATTGATCACATTAAGTGTTTTCAGAAACTCCAATGCTTCAAAAAATTCTTCTTCCCATGCGGTGATATCTTCAATAAAATGAAAATTATCGAGCAGTTTCTGGTGCTTGAGCCTGAGCTTGATATATTGTGATGTGAAATTTTTATCAAGCAGATCACCTACCCGCAGTGCATTTCTACCGGTTTTATCCATGTAAGCCGGACCAATTCCTTTTAAGGTAGAACCAATCTTGCTTTCTCCTTTGGCTAACTCAGATGCCTTATCCAGGGCCCGGTGCGTGGGAATAATAATATTGGTTCTTTCAGAAATAAATAAATTCTTCTTTACATCAATACCATAGGCAGCTACCGCATCACATTCTCTTTTCAGTGTAACCGGATCCAGTACCACTCCATTACCAATCACATTCACTTTATTCTGGTGGAAGATGCCCGAAGGTATCTGGTGTAATACCATTTTTTTCCCGTCAACATATAAAGTATGCCCCGCATTCGGACCGCCCTGAAAACGGGCAATGATATCATAATTGGGCGCGAAGTAATCAACAATTTTGCCTTTGCCTTCATCTCCCCATTGTAAACCTAAAATTACGTCAACCATAAAATTTGTTTGAATCGCGACAAAAATAGGGGTTAGTTTGTTGTTTGCGGTTTGTTGCTTGTTGTTTATTTTTTAATTATTGGAAACTGCCGCGAACAATGCACAAAAACCGGCGGTTACCCTTCTGTATCAAAACGATCAACTGTTTGTATTCCGTTCAAAGATTTTAAGCGGGATACCAGTAATTCCAGTTCTTCCTTATCGTGCACAAATACTTTGATTGTGCCGTTAAACATACCTTCTTTTGATTCGATGGTAAGGCCGGCGATATTGATGCGAAGATCGCCACTAATCACATTGGTTATCTTGTTGATGACGCCCACATCATCCAACCCAATTATTTTTAACCCGGTGAGGAATGAAATCTCTTTGTTTTTTGCCCATTTTGTTTTTACAACCCTGTGCCCGTAATTAGCCATCAATTGCGCCGCATTGGGGCAATTGGTGCGGTGTATGATCAATCCCTTGCCGGTACTTACAAAACCAAACACATCATCTCCGGGTATAGGATGACAACATTTGGCGAGTGCATACATAATTTTGTCGCTGCTTTCTCCAAAAATGATCAGTTCAGCGTCTTTCCTGTTTGCCTGTTTTTGATGCGTGGTATCTATATGAACTTCCTGAACAACCGGTTTGGGCCTGGGGATATCTATTTTATCGCCCAATACCTGAAATTCTTTCAGTTCTTTCAGGTCAATGGCCCTGGTGGCTATTTTATAATTAAGGTCGAGCGGAGAAGGTAATTTGTAAAACTGAACCAGTTCATCAATATTATAATGGCTGTAAGCCGCGCCCATGGCTTCCAGTTTACGTTGCAGCGTATATTTGCCATCTTCCGCAATTTTTCTTTTTTCTTCCCGAAGGGCATCCTTGATCTTGCTTTTTGCTTTGGCAGTAACCACCATATTCAGCCAATCCTCGGATGGCTTTTGTTTGTTGCTGGTGATAATCTCCACCTGATCCCCACTACGGAGTTTATGACTGATGGGCACCAGTTTATGGTGCACTTTGGCGCCGATACATTTAGTTCCGATGGCAGAGTGAATAGAGAATGCGAAGTCAAGCGCCGTACTGCCCGTAGGCAACATTTTTACTTCTCCTTTGGGGGTGTACACATAAATTTCTTCTGCCAGGAAGGAGGTTTTAAAATCCTGCAGAAAATCAACGCTATCCGTATCCTGTGTACTTAATACTTCACGTATCTGGCCAAACCATTTGTCAAACCTGTCCTCATCCTGGTTGCCTTCTTTGTATTTATAATGGGCGGCCAAACCTTTCTCAGCAATTTCATTCATCCTTTTGGAACGTATCTGTACTTCTACCCATTTGCCCTGTGGTCCCATTACCGTGGTATGCAGCGCTTCATACCCATTATTCTTTGGATTACTCAGCCAGTCTCTCAAACGTTCCGGTGAGGGAGTATATTCATCGGTGATCATGGAATATACTTTCCAGCAATCTTCTTTCTCTTTTTCCGGAGCCGAATCCAGTATTACGCGGATGGCAAACAGGTCATATACTTCTTCAAAGGCAACCCCTTTCTTTTTAATCTTGTTCCAGATAGAGTGAATACTCTTGGGCCGGCCATAAATTTCGAATTCAAAATCACCGGCCATTAATTTCTCTTTTAACGGACGGATAAATTCATTGATATAGCGGGTTCTCTCTCTTTTTGTTTCGGAAAGTTTTCTGGCAATTTCCCTGTATGCATCGGGCTCCATATACTTCATGGCCAGATCTTCCAGTTCTGTTTTGATAATGTACAAGCCCATCCTATGGGCCAGTGGTGCGTATACCCAAACGGTTTCGGAGGCAATCTTCAATTGCTTCTCACGCTTCATGTGATCAAGCGTTCGCATATTGTGTAACCTGTCGGCCAGCTTTATTAATATTACCCGCGGATCATCGGTGAGGGTAAGTAATATTTTTTTAAAATTTTCGGCCTGCTGACTGGTATTGGTATCAATAACACTGGAAATTTTGGTTAATCCATCTACAATCTTTGAAATTTCGTGGCCAAATTCCCTGTCAACATCTTCCAGTGTAATATCAGTATCTTCTACTGTGTCGTGTAATAAGGCACAGATGGTACTTCTTACCCCAAGACCTATCTCTTCCACACAGATCATGGCAACAGCCAGGGGGTGTATGATATAGGGCTCACCACTTTTGCGGCGCATGGTTTTATGCGATTCGGCGGCCATCTCAAATGCCTGTCTGATCAATTCCTTATCGCCTTTTTTCAGCTTGGGCCTGAGACCGCGCAACAGGGCACGATAGTGCCTGATGATCTCATTCTTTTCCTGTTCTTCCGTTAAATTATATTTAGGTAAAACAGGATCATACAAACTATCCGTTGCTTGCTCCATATCTGTAGCGAATATACGAAGGAATGGGTTCAGCAAAATGAGAGATGGGTTGGGGGTTTGTACCGTCATTTTCTACAATCGGTAAAATAGACTGTTAGGAGACTCCTTATCTTTGGCCAATACCATGAGTCAGTCGCCACAAAAAAAAATATTTGATATATCATTGTTAGTAAGGGTTTTTCGTTTTGTGAAGCCTTATCGTTCACTCTTTTATCTGAGCCTGATGCTGGCCATACTGATGGCGGCCTTTGCGCCCATACGGCCCTACCTGATCCAGTTAACGCTTGATGCTGCAACGGGTAGAACAGTGCTGATACCTGGTTGGTTAAAAGCCGTATTATTCAAAACAGATCTGTCGGATGCCACAAAATTCATTATCGCCGTTAGTCTTTTTCAGGTCATTTTTTTATTGGTAGAAACCACCATCCGTTTCCTGTTTACTTTTATCACCGCCTCAATGGGGCAAAGTGTGGTCAAAGACATGCGCAATGCGGTTTACAGTAAAATACTCAACCTTAACCTTAGCCAGTTTGATAAAACACCCATCGGTACACTCACTACCAGAACCATTAATGATATCGAAAGTATTAATGATATTTTCTCAGATGGATTAATACCCATTATTGCCGACCTGCTCACGATCATCATCACTTTGGTAACGATGTTCTGGATTGACTGGCGGTTAACGCTGATAAGCCTGGTGCCTTTCCCCCTGATGATACTGGCTACTTATTATTTTAAAGAAAATGTAAATAAAAGTTTTATCAGGGTAAGGAATGCCGTGGCTGCATTGAATGCTTTTGTTCAGGAACACATAACCGGCATGCAGGTTGTTCAGGCTTTTGCCGCGGAAGACAGGGAGTTCAACAAGTTCAAAACCATCAATGGAGAGCACCGGAATGCCAATGTAAAAGCCATTTTCGCTTATTCCATATTCTTCCCACTGGTAGAAGTAGTGCTGGCCATCAGTACCGGTTTACTGGTATGGTGGGTTGCCGGCCGGACCTTACACGCGGGATTATTAGTGGCATTTATTTTATACCTGAACCAGATATTTCGCCCGCTCAGGGTAATTGCCGATAAGTTCAATGTATTGCAGATGGGCATGATTGCCGCGGAAAGGGTATTCAGGGTTTTAGATAATGCAGATATTACCCCTCCCTCCCTGCCCGATGCGTATAACCCGCATTATATTAATGGCAGCATCGATTTTAAGCGGGTGTTTTTTGCCTATACAGGGAAGAATGATGTGTTGAAGGATATCAGTTTCAGCGTAAAAGCCGGGGAAACAGTAGCCCTGGTGGGACATACCGGAAGCGGTAAAACCTCCATTATCAGTCTGCTAAACAGGCTGTATCCTATACGGGAAGGGGAAATTCAGATTGACGGGGTGAATATTGAGCGTTACCGGCTGGATAGGTTACGCAAAGGAATCGGGGTGGTATTGCAGGATGTTTTCTTGTTTTCAGGTTCGGTTATGGATAATATTACACTGCGTAACCCCGATATCTCGCGTCAACAGGTGATAGATGCCGCCAAAATGATAGGGGTTCATGAATTTATCATGAAATTACCCGGTGGGTATGACTATGATGTAATGGAAAGAGGCAGTACGCTCAGTTTGGGTCAAAGACAGCTATTATCCTTCATCAGGGCGCTATTGTATAATCCGGCCATTTTGATACTGGATGAAGCCACTTCTTCTATCGATACAGAAAGTGAGCTGCTGATAGAAAAAGCTACTGATACCCTGATCTCGGGACGAACATCCATCATCATTGCCCATAGGCTCTCTACCATCCGTAAAGCGGATAAAATTATCCTGTTGGATAAAGGGGAAGTTAAAGAAATGGGTACCCATGAAGAGCTGCTGGCATCGGGTGGATTTTATGCAAAATTATATGAGTTGCAGTTTGATAAGAAATAGGCGCCCGTAGAGCCCGGATTTTTCTCTTTTTTCTCCCTTTTCATGTAGGGTTTTCACCCCCTTACCCCTATCTTTGCCGCAAATCTTAGAAACAGGTATGGCCCCTAGAACTGTGAAATTATTACTGGTAGCGACTCTCAGCCTTTTTACTTTTGTATTTTCTGCTCCTTTGCCTGCCCAGGATAGCTTGCACCGGGAAGCCACGGAGGGGCATGGGGCCGGGGAAGAGAAAAAAGAAGCATTTAACGCGGCAGAAGTGATTTTCGGCCATATACTCGATAACCACGAATTTCATTTTACAGCGTTCCACGATAGCGAAGGAAAATTGCACCATGTTTCCCTGCCCTTACCCATTATTCTTTATTCAAAAGAAAGGGGGGTAACAGCGTTCATGTCATCTAAATTTGAACACGGTGAAGCCACCCATAACGGATATAAAATAGAAGAAGAAAAAATTGTAGCGGTAAAAGAAGATGGTACCGTTGAGGAAAGTATTCATGTGTACGATTTTTCTTTAACCCGCAATGTGGTACAAATGATGATTGCACTGGCCATCTTAACCTGGCTAATGTTATCTATCGCCGCTGCTTACAAGAGAGGGGAAGGCGTAACCTCCGCGCCTAAAGGCAAACAAAGCCTGCTGGAACCTGTGATTACTTTTGTACGTGATGAGGTAGCTAAACCTAATCTGGGACATAAACACGAAAAATACCTGCCTTACCTGTTAACCACTTTTTTCTTTATACTCATCAACAATGTTTTTGGGTTGCTGCCGGGTACCGCTAATGTTACGGGTAATATCGCTTTTACGGTTGTATTAGGACTGATCTCTTTTGTAGTAATCATATTCAGCACCAACAAACATTTTTGGGGACATATTTTTAACCCCCCGGGCGTTCCTAAATTTGTGAAACCCATTTTGGTATTGGTAGAGTTTTTAGGCGTGTTCATCAAACCCTTCGCTTTGATTATTCGTTTGTTCGCGAATATGGTGGCAGGGCATATTATTATTATCTGCCTGATTTCTTTGATTTTTATATTTGGTCAGATGAATACGTATGTTGGATGGGGTACAACCCCCGTTGCGATTGGGTTTACGGTATTCATTTATTTGATTGAGATATTGGTTGCCTTTTTGCAGGCATTCATTTTTACCAACCTGACAGCGGTATTTATCGGCGCGGCTTTTGAAGGGGAACATCCTAAAGAAGCGGCGCATCATTAATTAGTTTTTTTTAACTGTAAATAAAACGATCATGAGTTTAGTTGCAATTTTATTGGATGGTACTGCAAATGCAGGCGGCGCCATCGGTGCGGGTTTAGCTGCCATCGGTGCAGGTTTGGGTATTGGCCAGATTGGTAAAGGCGCTGTAGAAAGCATCGCGCGCCAGCCTGAAGCCATGAACGATATCCGTGCTAATATGATCCTGGCTGCAGCCCTTGTAGAAGGCGCCGCATTGTTCGGAATCATCGTAGGCTTTATGGCTATGGTTTTAAAATAAACCATTCCCCAAAGAGAATACTGCACCTGAAGTACAGGACGGAGGGTGCAGTTTTTTACTTCCTTTTCTTTTACCAATTAGCTTTTTATTGGTGAGGTAGCAGGGAGTTGACAGGAACAAAAAAAATCGTTTAAAATTCCGTTACTAAGCGGACATAGGAGAATAGACTTATGAAATTGCTTACACCAGACCCGGGGTTATTATTATGGACCCTGCTTGCTTTCTTAATCGTTTTCTTTATACTGAAGAAAATGGCATGGCCCGCTATCCTGAAAGGATTGAAAGAAAGGGAACAAAGTATCACTGATGCTATTGCTACTGCCGGGAAAGTGAAAATAGAAATGGCGGCTCTGAAAAATGAGAATGAGGCCCTGATGGCCCAGGCACGTGAAGAACGCAGCATCATGATCAAAGAAGCCAGGGAACAAACGCTTAAAATGATCGGTGAAGCGAAAGACAAAGCGAAGGGTGAATACGATCGCATTGTGGCGGATGCGCAGGTTGCCATCTCACAGCAAAAAAATGCGGCCTTAACTGAAGTAAAAAACCAGGTGGGCGCTTTAGTAATAGAAGTTAGTGAAAAAATATTACGCCGTGAACTCAGCAATAAAGCCGAGCAGGAAAAATATATCAATCAGTTAGCGGAAGAAGTGAAACTGAACTAATTTTCAAATTGAATTAAATGCCGAATCCACGTTTAGCAAACCGGTATGCCAAAAGCCTGATTGACCTTTCTACCGAGAGAGGTGAATTAGAAGCGGTGTACGCCGACATGAAATATTTACAGGCCGTATGTAAGGCCAGTAAAGAATTTGTGGCACTATTGAGAAGTCCCATTATTAATAACGATCAAAAAAATACCATTGTAACGGCTGTAACCAAAGGGAAAGTGGGCGGGTTAACCGCCGCTTTTAATACACTATTGGTAAAGAAAGGCCGCGAAAGCGATTTGCCCGAAATAGCTTTCGCTTTTATTGATCAGTATAATGAACTCAAAGGAATACACAGGGTTAAGTTAACAACAGCGGTAGCGGTAAGTGAAGAGGTAAAAAAATCAATTGAATCAAAAGTTCAGGAAGGTCAACAATTCGGATCTATAGAACTGGAAGCGGTAGTTGATGAAAAATTGATAGGAGGATTTGTATTGGAATTTAATAATAAGCTGGTAGATGCGAGTATTCTGCGCGACCTGAAGGATATTAAAAAACAATTCTCAGAAAACCTTTTTGTACAACAGCTTCGATAAACAGACAAATATTAATAACGATAAATTTTAAAAGAATATAGATCATGGTAAATATTAAACCCGATGAAATATCAGCGATACTGAGGCAACAACTCAGTAACTTCAACACCGCCGCTGACCTGGAAGAAGTGGGTACCGTATTGCAGGTGGGAGATGGTATCGCGCGCGTGTATGGCCTGAATGGCGTACGCAGTGGTGAGCTGGTAGAGTTTGAGAACGGCGTAAAAGCCATTGCACTAAATCTTGAAGAAGACAATGTGGGTGTGGTATTGATGGGCGAAAGCGGTTCTATTAAAGAAGGCGCCAAAGTAAAAAGAACCGGACAGATCGCTTCTATTAAAGTAGGGGAGGGTGTAGTGGGCCGTGTTATTAATACGCTGGGAGAACCCATTGATGGTAAGGGCCCGTTAACAGGTGAATTATATGAAATGCCATTGGAGCGTAAAGCGCCGGGTGTTATTTATCGTGAGCCGGTTAAAGAACCCTTACAAACGGGTATCAAGGCCATTGACGCGATGATTCCCATAGGTCGTGGACAACGTGAGTTGGTTATTGGTGATCGCCAGACAGGTAAAACTGCCATCTGCCTGGATACCATCATCAACCAAAAAGAATTTTACGATGCAGGAAAACCTGTATACTGCATATATGTTGCCATTGGTCAGAAAGCTTCTACTGTTGCGGGTGTGATGAAAACATTGAGCGATAGTGGCGCCATGGCTTATTCAACCATTGTGTGCGCTTCCGCCTCTGATCCGGCTCCTTTACAGTTCTATGCGCCATTTGCCGGAGCTGCTATCGGCGAATTCTTCCGCGATACCGGTCGCCCTGCCCTGATTATTTATGATGATCTGTCTAAGCAGGCTGTAGCTTATCGTGAGGTTTCCTTATTATTGAGAAGGCCACCCGGACGTGAAGCCTATCCCGGTGATGTATTCTATCTGCATAGCCGTTTACTGGAAAGAGCCGCGAAAGTAATTTCGAATGATGATGTGGCTAAGAATATGAATGACCTTCCTGCTTCTATCAAGCACCTTGTAAAAGGTGGTGGATCCTTAACGGCTTTGCCGATTATTGAAACACAGGCCGGTGATGTATCCGCTTATATTCCAACCAACGTAATTTCTATTACTGACGGACAGATATTCTTAGAAGGTAACCTGTTCAACGCGGGTATCCGTCCGGCTATTAACGTGGGTATCTCTGTAAGCCGTGTAGGTGGTAATGCGCAGATCAAATCCATGAAAAAAGTGGCGGGTACTTTAAAACTTGACCAGGCTTTATACCGTGAGTTGGAAGCCTTCTCAAAATTTGGTGGTGACCTGGACGCGGCTACTAAAAATGTAATTGATAAGGGTGCACGTAACGTAGAAATATTGAAGCAATTGCAATATTCACCTATGTCTGTTGAAAAGCAGGTAGCCATTATTTACCTGGGTACACAAGGTTTATTGAAAGAAGTAGCTGTTAGAAAAGTAAAAGAATTTGAAGCACATTTTCTGGTAGAAATGGAAAACAAATTACCTGATGTACTGGCCGAGTTTAAGAAAGGACAATTGAATGATGAGAGCATAGCCAGGATGGAATTACTGGCTAAAGGATTAACTGCTCAGTATAAATAGGATGGCGGAGTGTGCTGATTCGGATTTATGATTTTTATGAAAGACAACGGCCCCAATTTTTTTGGGGCCGTTTCATTGGGAAGCTGGGGGTGAATTTAAGTGGATTTTTTAGTTCTGCAATTTCACCAACGCAAAGAGATAATTTGAGCTGGTAATTTTTTTACTAGTACCTACATTTCCATTATGGAAATGTAGGTACTCATCTTCATAGATTTTGTACTTTTGAATTAGATGAGGCATCAATATCTTATACTATTACTTTTTTGGGGTTGCAGCAAATCCACCCCACCGCTGGCATCTGAACCGGATGTGTATTTCCCCTGTGTTAATATAAAAGACTTTGGTGCTGTTGGCAACGGATTAGCTGACGATACTCACGCATTTGAATTGGCAATGGATATAGCTGATTCTCTTAAATTACCCGTGTATGTTCCGGTTGGAATCTATAAGGCTCGCGTACAATTGTCACATGACAGTTTAAGAATTATTGGCCAACGTCAGCCGGGCGCTGATGTAACTTCCGGCTCCATCGTTCTTGGACTGATTGATTGCAATTATAAAAAATATGTCTCTGTCGAAAATATCGGCATCGATTCCAGAGGTCAATTACGTGCCACAGATGATGCTGCCTTGACTTCGGGAGTTTATGCTAACTCACTTGTTTTGCACCAGCAATTTAAAAATATCAGCATGATTGGGGATGGGTATATGGCGTTTAAACACGGCCTGTTATGCTCAGTGGGTTCAGATATTATTATCAGGAATGTTACCGTGTCTTTGTTTTATCATGGGATTGCTATTCGCAGTAGTAATGTAAGTATTGATAGCGTATATGCCTATAATTGCGGGTTTACCTCAATTGTAGTGAAATCAGACCAAGGAGATAATATCCTTACCGAAAATGTTTCTATAAACCATGTTTTCATTAAAGGTGACCCGAACGATGCCTATAACCGGGGTGGCGCGGTCATGATAACCTCCTATGCTGACCCGGCAAGTATCACGCGCAACGTAACTGTTCAAAATGTGCATAGTACGTATGGAGGTGTGGCATGTGTGTTGGTATACCAAAATAATGGTCTTGTTGACAATGTTTCTATACAAGATTGCGCCTCAGAGGGCCAGGGTGATTCAAACATACGTGCTTGCTATGATATTGATGGCGGCTCTAATATTACGTTTACCAATTGTACGGCTACAAATTCTAATGGATATGGATTCAGGTCAATTGGGTCTGTAAATAATATAAAAGTTGTCAATTGTTTTGAGGGCAATTCAGGTGCAGGCAATTGGATAGGAACTTATAAATACCTTCAGTTAAATGGTATTGAAATTATTAAATAATTTAATTTAAACAACCCGGCTCACTATTTTCATAATATTGCCCCTTTTCTTTGGTATGCCAATAAAGTCATTTTTTTAAGCTGTTATGCTTGTATAGAGGCCTACTTAGGTTTTCCTTGTCTCCAAAAATTTATTTTATTTATTATCAATGACTGTTCAGTAGTAAAAATTCAGTAAAAAATAGTCTATAATTATTTGGTTTATAAAATAAACTACTCTACGTTTGTGTTGTCAAACTAAAATATTGATGAAAAAGCTAACAATCCTGCTCATAATCATCTTAACAGCAGGCTGGGTAAATGCCCAAACGAGGATAAGCGGATCTGTAAAAGATAATCGTGGGCATATTATGGCCGGGGCCAGTATTGCGGTAAAGGGGTCTTATGACGGCGGGGTAAGTGATTCTGCCGGATATTTTACTTTCAAAACTTTTGAAAAGGGTGAGCAGATTATTATAGTTGCCAATGTTGGCTATAAACCGGCAGAACAGATAGTAATGATTGATAAAGATATTGCCGGTCTGGTATTTGGGTTAAAAGAAGAAATAAATGAACTGAAAGCGGTTACCGTTACTGCCGGGAGTTTTGAAGCCGGCGATAAAAAAAGAGCGGCAACCGTACTGAGCTCTTTAGATGTGGTTACCACAGGCGGTGCCAATGCCGATATTTCTACAGTTGTTAAAACATTACCCGGTGCACAACAAGTGGGAGAACAGGAAGGTCTTTTTGTGAGAGGTGGGGCGGGCTACGAAACCAAACAATTTATTGACGGCACCCTGGTAAACAATCCTTATTTCAGCAGCGTGCCAGATCTGGCGCAGCGTGGCCGTTTTTCTCCTTTCTTATTTAAAGGTACCGTGTTCAGTACGGGTGGCTATTCTGCATTATATGGTCAGGCATTATCTTCTGCCTTGATATTAGAAAGCGTTGATATTCCCGTACGTTCAGAAGCGTCTGCTTCCCTCTCTCCCATATTCTTAGGGGCGGGATTGCAAAAAGTGAATAAAGAAAAAAAATCATCATGGGGTATTAATTACGGTTATACTAATCTTGCTGTATATTTTTCACTCGTACCCCAACTGGTTGATTATTTTACTGTGCCTGCCTATCATGCTGCTGATGCTAATTTTCGTGTCAAGACAAAAAAAGGCGGCATCCTAAAATACTATACTACTTTTTCTGCCAACCAGTTAGGCATCCGCAGACCCAATATTGATGACCCCACATTAAAAAATGCATTTGGATTAAAAAATACCAATTGGTATCAGAATCTAAGCTGGAGAGAAAACTTAGGACAGGGCTGGAAAATGAATCTGGGACTGAGTTTCAGCACAGATCACAATGACATCACAAATCAAATTCAGAACCAACAAAATTTTCCGGTATATACAGGCCCAAGCTGGATCGATAGCACCAATTTTAATTTAATTACACGCGGCGATCTTAGTCAGGTAAAAGCCGTATTCGATAAACGATTAAGTGGCATTAGTGTATTGCGTTTTGGTGGCGAGTACCAGTATAGTTATAATAAGACCATCTATAATCAGTATGCTGCTGTGTTACCCGATCATTTCAAAGCCGTTTTTAGTGAGGCTGATTTGTATATCACTAATGCATTGGCTGCAAAATTGGGTGTACGGTTTGAACATTCTTCCCTGATTAATAAAACCAATCTGGCACCAAGATTATCACTTGCCTATAAAACAGGTAAGGGTGCACAAATGAGTATCGCGTTTGGGATATTTTATCAAAAGCCCGAAAATAATTATCTGTTTACGACTACTAATTTTGGATATGCAAAAGCAACGCATTATATCATCAATTATATTAAGAATACGAGTTTACAAACTTTTCGGGTGGAGGCATTTTATAAAAAGTATTCCGGCCTGGTTAAAACATTTCCAGCATATACAAATGATGGAACCGGTTATGCCAAAGGGGTTGAATTATACTGGCGCGATAAGAAGACGATACAGGGGCTGGATTACTGGGTCAGTTATTCTTATCTCGATACCAAACGCGATTACTTAAATTATCCAAACCAACTAACGCCCAATTTCGCAGCGAAACATACGAGTTCTTTGGTGGTAAAAAGATTCGTGCCCAGTTGGAACACTGGTTTTAATTTCACCTACTCTTATGCAACAGGCCGACCTTATTATAACCTGGTAAAGAATGGCAGTAAATATGATATTGCAGACAGAGGAACCACTATCGATTATCACTCATTAGGATTTAGCATGAACTACCTGTTATCATTGGGTAAAGCGTATGCAGTGGTGGTAGCATCAGTAACCAATATGTTTAATAGTAACCAGGTATTTGGGTACAATTATTCGTACGATGGACTGAGAAAAGAAGCCATCACCCCCGCAGCGCCCAGGTTTTATTTTATAGGCGTGTTTTTAAGCTGGGGAGTGGATAGGAGACAAGATGCGATTAATAATAATTTATAACGCTAAACAGTTTACGCAAACCAATAAATCAACAATCTAAAAAAATCAACAAACTAAACATCATGAAACAATTACTGGTAATCATTAGTATGTTCTTCTTTGGCATGGTGGCTGCACAATCTAAATATGAAGGCGCTATGGCCAAAGGATTAGAACAGTTACAGGCAGTTAAAAGCGCTGACGATATGGGCGCCACTGCCGCATTTTTTGAAAGAGTGGCCGATGCTGAAAAAGACAAATGGCTCCCTTATTATTATGCAGCCTATGCCAATCATTTAACCGGCTGGATGAACCCGAAAGCAGATAAGGATAAAGTGGCTGAAAAAAGCAAGGACCTGATTGCAAAAGCGGAAGTACTTGAACAGAATAATTCAGAAATCTTCTGCCTGCGCCAAATGGTAGCTATCCAGCAAATGACGGTTGATCCAATGGCACGTTGGCAAACCTATGGCGCTGAAGCTAATAACGCTTTAGAAAGTGCAACCAGGGCCGATCCCAATAATCCAAGGATTTATTATCTGAACGGACAAACACTCATGAATACACCCGAGGCTTTTGGTGGGGGCAAAGCAGTGGCTAAAAAATTATTCGAAAAAGCCGTTGAATTATACAAGACATTTACACCGGCCTCTTCTTTCCATCCTGGCTGGGGCAAAGAAGATGCGGAAAAATTATTAGCAGCCTGTCAGTAATAGGTGCATCCAATCTGGCAGTGGTTGAGAAACTACTGCTATGTTTGTATAAATAGCTGATAGCATTCAGCTCAGCTTTGGTTTTCAATGTTGAAAACAAAAAAAATAATATATGCCAGAAGAAAAAAAACTAACAGAAGCAGAAAGCCTTGCCTTAATTACCTCAATGATTAATAAGGTTAAAAATTCGTATATCGAATCTGGATTTGGTCCACTGCTTTGGGGAACCTTAATTACGTTTTGTAGTTTGGTTTCCTATGCAAAAATAAAATTCAATTTTGATCTTGGGTTTGATGTATGGCTACTCACCATTCTTGCGATTGTACCCCAGGCTTATTTTGGATGGCGATCCAGAAAACAAAAAAAATTTATCTCGCATAATGAAATTGCCATGAACTATGTGTGGTCAACTTTTGCCATAACGATATTCATGGTCTCTTTTTATAATTATAAGGTAGCACCTGCCAATAGCATTGCCTTGTTTATGTTAATCTATGGGGTGCCTACATTTATAACCGGGGGCATACAAAAGTTTAAACCTATGCTTCTTGGTGGGATCATTTGTTGGTTATGCAGTATTACCAGTTATTATACTTCACTTGCCAATGGATTATTGCTGATGGCATTATCAGCTACCACTGCATGGCTAATTCCCGGAATTATTTTGCGCAGAAGATACCTGAAACTGAAGCATGTTTAAAGAGCTGGACCCAATATTACATTCACAATTACGGCTTGCTGTAATGAGCTTGCTCATTGCGGTAAAAGAGGCTGAATTTACCTATATCAAAGAAAAAACACATGCAACGGCAGGCAACCTCAGTGTTCAGGTACAAAAACTAAAAGAAGCCGGGTATATTGATGTAGTTAAACAATTTAGAGACAATTACCCCCTAACCACCTGCAAAATAACTACTGTTGGCATTGATGCATTTGAATCGTATGTGAAGGCGTTGCAGGAGTATTTGCATGCGGGAAGGGAGAGGTAGTTAGGAGTTTGGAGTGAGGAGGGCGCGCGAATGGTGGAAGCAGTAATTTCCCCGATTAATTTCCTCACACATGAACCACTTGCGTAACTTTGCCGTTATTATGTCTCATGCAAGCAATCGTTAATGTTACGGGCCTTACCAAACAATTCAAAAACCTCACTGCCGTAAGGGATCTTTCTTTTTCTGTAAATGAAGGAGATGTGTATGGTTTTCTGGGCCAGAATGGGGCAGGTAAAAGTACTACCCTCCGTATGTTGGTTAGCCTGATTGAACCTTCAGCGGGTGAAGTAGAGATTTTTGGTAAAAAATTAAGAACCCATCGCAACGAAATCCTCCGCGAAGTGGGCGCCGTTATAGAAAAACCGGATGTATATAAATATTTATCCGCATACGAAAACCTGAAACTCTTTGCCAGGCTGAGCGGGGTGAAAATAACCAACGAAAAACTAATGAGCCAACTATACCAGGTGGGATTGGCTTCCCGCGCGAAAGATACCGTTAAAACTTTTTCGCAGGGGATGAAACAAAGACTGGGTATCGCCATCGCGCTCGTGCACAACCCGAAATTGATTATCCTGGATGAACCCACCAACGGGCTCGATCCCCAGGGTATCGCGGATATCAGGAACCTGGTTCTTCACCTGAGTAAGGACCTGAAAAAGACGCTGATTATTTCATCCCATTTATTAAGTGAGATAGAGCAGGTGGCCACCCGGGTACTGATTATTGATAAAGGCGGTAAAATTATTGAGGGAAATGCAGCCGAATTATTTGATCCCTCACAAACCATTGTTGAATTACAGACTTTTAATAATGTATTTGCCTTACAACAATTGCAGCTAAGTTCCTGGAAGGCTCATCTGCAGGCACAACGGGATACGGCTATATTAATCAGGCTGGACAGGCAATTAATACCACAATTACACCGCAGCCTGGTAGATATGGACATACAGGTATTATCCTTGCAACCCAGGCATTCACTGGAAGATTATTTTTTACAGGTAACCTCAGGAAATCAACATGTGGACACTTATTCAAATTGAATTATTTAAAATTTTCCGCAGGCCAAGAACCTATATCGCGTTTGCGGCGATAACGGGCCTGATAGGCATTATTCAATTCGGTTTAAAACTGGATGGAGATTCCTATGTTGATTTTATGATGCGGGATATCAATTCATCAATAACCGTTGAAGGTAAAATACTGAATGGTTACCAGGTCTGTTACATTGTACTGCAGATATTATTGGTGCATGTACCCTTACTTATTGCCTTAGTAGCGGCAGATATGATATCGGGAGAAGCCAATATGGGAACACTGCGTATGATGCTCACCAGGCCAATCAGCAGAACGAAATTTTTGCTGGCCAAATTCATGGCTACCGTTGCCTATACACTTATGTTATTGGTATGGCTGGCCATACTGGCATTATTTGTGAATATGCTCCTGTTCGGTACCGATGATCTCTTTCTCTTAAAATCGCAATACGTTGTATTATTAAAGAAGGATGATATTTTCTGGCGTTATCTATGGGCATTCGGATTTGCCGCGTTGGCCATGACCACCGTGGCGGCGCTGGGGTTTTTATTTTCTTTGTTCGCCGAAAATTCAATCGGACACATTGTCGCTACGATGAGTGTGATTATATTTTTTACCATTCTTAGTACATTAAATATCCCGGTGTTCAATAAAATAAAACCTTTTCTTTTTACCACACATATGATTGGCTGGAAAGAATTTTTTGATATCAGGGTGAATGATGCCAATGAGGCGATTATAGGAAGTATACAGAATCCGCAAAAGATACTCCACTCCGCACTGGTACTGGTGTTACATATTGCGGGGTTTGTTACTGCTTCGATTGTGATATTCAGGCGGAAGGATATATTGAGTTGATTAATAATTATTAATTCAAAATTCAAAATTCAAAATTCAAAATTCAAAATTCAAAATTCAAAATTCAAAATTCAAAATAATTTTTCTGATGCGCAAGGTATTATTGTTTCTTTTCACTTTTCACTTTTCACTTTTCACTTACTCCCAGGACATGACGGCCCTGGTGATGAAAGTGAAAGCTAAGCTTGATCTCATCAGTGATTATGAAGCGGAAGGACGGATGAAAACGGATGTGGCCTTTATTAAGGCGCCCATTGGTAAGGTGAGGGTGTATTATAAGAAACCCAATCAGTTTCGGTTGAAGAAGGATGGGGGTATTTCCTTATTACCCAAAGGTGGTGTATCTGTTAATATGAATACGGTTTTTGCTACCACCGATTTTGTGTCCCTGGCCTCAGGAGAAGCGGTAGTGGATGGCATTAAAACCCGTGTGGTGAAACTTTTGCCTACCAATGAAACCAGTGATATTGTATTAACAACCATGTATATTGATGAAGCTAACCTGCTGGTAAAAAAAATGGTTACTACAACCAGGGAAAATGGTACGTATGAAATTGAAATGACCTATGGTAAGTTTGCCCGGTATGCCTTACCGGATAAAGTAGTGTTTGCATTTAATACCAAAGATTATAAATTACCCAGGGGAATTACGCTGGAGTTTGATGATAATGAAAAACAACTGACCGATGCCGAGAAGTTAAAGAATAAAAAGGGCAGGGTAGAGATTAGGTATACCAATTATTTGATCAATAAGGGCGTTAGCGATTCAGTGTTCAATTAAATAGTCTACGATTGTTCAGTTACTGTAAATTTTTTTCTCCGGCAAACCCATGGCTCCCAATGAATAATATTTGCATTATTCCGTTTCTTCAATTCTTTCATCCACCGAATTGGCAATAAGCCTGGCGCTTATTTTCTTTAAAGGGTTACGGCGCATATCAGCATAGCCGAATCTTTTGCGGATAATTTCAATACATTCAAAAGCGGCGGCAAGGAATGAACTGTTATCGGCTTTGCCTTTACCGGCAATATCGAAAGCCGTTCCATGGTCAGGACTGGTTCTGATTACGGGTAAGCCTGCTGTATAATTGGTGCCTTCGCCCAGGGCCAATGATTTAAAAGGTATCAGGCCCTGGTCGTGGTACATGGCCAGCACCGCATCAAAACGTTCAAACTGTCCGCGTGCAAAGAAAGCATCAGCGCTATAAGGGCCAAATACCATCATATTGTTGTGCCTGGCATCTTTAATACCCGGTTTGATGATGGTCTCTTCTTCATTACCAATTAAACCCTCATCACCCGCATGAGGGTTCAGTCCTAATACCGCAATCCGCGGTTTATCCACTCCAAAATCTTTCTGTAAACTGCTGTGAATGATTTTTAATTTGCTCAGTATATTTTCGCGGGTAATATGTTGTGCTATTTCTGTTACAGGTACATGTTCTGTAACTAAACCCACGCGCATATTTTCTGCTACCATCAGCATCACCACATCATTCACACCAAAAAATGCTTTGAAATAAGGCGTATGCCCGGTAAAATCAAATTCGGCTGATTGTATATTTTTTTTATGGATGGGGGCCGTTACCAATCCCTGTATATGTCCATCTTTCAAAGCCTTTGTGGCCTGTTGTAAAGAGATGAGCGCGTATTTTCCGCCAATATCAGTTAACTGTCCCGGCGTAATGGCCACTTCTTCTTCCCAGCAATTCACCACATTCACTTGTTTAGGATTCAGGCGGTTCAGCTCACGGGTATTGGCATAACTAAAATTATAATCGGCCAGTCCCTTCTTATAAAAGTTCAGACACTTATTACTGGCAAAAACAACGGGTATGCAAAAATCGAGCAACCGATGATCGGATAGAGTCTTTATAATCAGTTCAATTCCTATACCATTCAGATCGCCGCAGGTGAATCCAATGACCGGCTTTTGCAGTTCGTTACTCATTTTTGTTGTTTAGGCTGTAAAAATATGAAGATTGGAGCAGGAAATGGCAAATATGCAGATGAAAGCTGCAATGCACTTCTGCCGAAGTAAAGCCTTATTTTTGCTATCCATGCAATACACCTTAAAAAAATCTCTTGGGCAGCATTTTTTGAAAGATGAACAGATATGTAAAAAGATAGTAGATGCCTTGCAGGAGAATGCCTTTGAACGGTTGGTGGAGGTTGGTCCGGGCGGTGGGGCATTAACCAAATATTTGTTAGCCATACCCGGGATTGAGTTTAAAGCAGTGGAACTGGATGATGAAAAAGTAGTTTACCTCGAGAATACCTATCCTTCTATCAAAGGAAAAATTATTCACCGGAGTATACTGGATATTGACGCGCCGTTTAGTGAAGATTTTACAGTAGTAGGAAATTTTCCCTATAATATTTCTTCTCAGATATTATTCAGGGTATTGGAATGGAAAGCGCGGGTGCCGGTTATGATTGGGATGTTTCAGAAAGAAGTGGCACAGCGTATTGTTTCGCAACCGGGTAGTAAAGTGTATGGTATATTGAGTGTATTGGTACAGGCATTTTATGAAGTGGACTATTTATTTGATGTGCCGCCGGAAAGTTTTAACCCGCCACCCAAGGTAGTGAGTGGCGTAATCAGGTTAAGAAGAAAACCAAATCCTGTTGCCATCAAAAGTGAACGCGATCTGTTTGTGCTGGTAAAAGCCGCTTTTAACCAACGCAGAAAAATGCTGCGTAACGCGGTTAAGGGGCAATTTGAAGAATCGGTATTGAAGGATGAACTATTTACAAAAAGAGCGGAACAACTAAGCATAGAACAATTTGCGGCCCTTACCTTTCAAATGAGGTAACCTATTTAGTAAAAGTGAAACAGAAAGTAATTATTACAGCAAAAGCACATGAATACCTCCTGCAAACGCTGGAAGCAAAAGGGTATGAAGTAAGCTATCGGCCAGCCATCAGTTATGAAGAACTGAGCGAGGTAATGAATGATTACACGGGGCTTATTGTAACCACCCGCCTGGGTATCGATAAAAAAATCATAGAAAAAGCCTCAAAGCTAAAGTGGATAGGTCGTTTGGGAAGTGGTATGGAACTGATAGATACTGATTATGCAGCTACTAAGGGTATTCTTTGTGTAAGCAGTCCGGAAGGCAACTGTAACGCGGTAGCCGAACATGCTTTGGGCATGTTATTAAGCCTGATGAACCGGATCGGCAGCAGTAACCAGGAGATCAGGGAAGGCAAATGGTTGCGGGAACCGAACCGTGGGGATGAACTGACGGGCAAAACAGTAGGCATTATTGGTTTTGGCAATACGGGCAGTTCCTTTGCAAGCATTCTTTCTTCTTTTACAGTTACGGTGTTGGCGAATGATAAATACAAGGTTGGTTTTGCCAAATCCTATATCAGGGAAGCGGGTATTGAACAAATTGCCAGCCAGGCGGATGTTATAAGCCTGCACCTGCCTTTAACGGCGGAAACCCGGTACCTGGCCAATGATATTTTTTTCAATTCCCTCAAAAAACAGCCTTATTTTCTGAATACCTGCCGTGGTAAAGTAACGGATACCAAAGCGCTGATTCGGGCGCTGCAAAGCGGCAAGATCAAAGCAGCCGGACTGGATGTATTGGAGAATGAAAAGTTAGCGACCTATTCTTCTGAAGAAAAAGCTGACCTTGACTGGTTGCTGGCACAGCCAAATGTGATCATTACACCCCATATTTCCGGGTTAAGCAAGGAAGCTTTCTATAGGATGGCCAAAGTTTTACTTGAAAAATTGGCCATTTGATAGATATATTATAGATTGATTCCTTACTTTTGACGCCCTGCAACGCTGCAATCAAATGTGGCGTTGTATTTTTTTTGACTCTTTTAAACAGAAAGATTATGAGTGATGCTAATATGTACGTAACGAAAGAGACATTTGAGAAGATGCGTGTAGAGCTGCATAAGATGAAATCTGTTGACAGGCCGGCTTCATCGCGGGCCATTGGTGAAGCGCGTGAGAAAGGCGATTTAAAGGAAAATGCGGAATATGATGCAGCGAAAGAAGCGCAGGGCATGCTCGAAGCCAAGATTAAACAACTGGAAGGGGCCATAGCCAATGCGAAGATCGTAGATACCAGTTCTATTGATACGAGTAAGGTTATGATCCTGACAAAAGTTACCATCACCAATATCGCCACCAAAAAAACCATCACCTATCAGATAGTTGGTGAAAAAGAGGCCGACCTTAAATTGGGTAAGATATCCGCCGGTTCACCTATTGGTAAAGGTTTAATGGGTAAGAAAAGAGGAGAGGTGGCAGAAATTCAGGCCCCCAATGGTGTAATGAAGTTCAGAGTAGATGAGATAACTGTATGACCCTTTTTTCTAAAATAATTGCCGGAGAAATTCCTTCCTATAAAATAGCGGAGAACGACAAATTCTTTGCCTTCCTCGATATTTTTCCAATGGTAAAGGGGCATGTATTGGTAGTGCCTAAAATGGAAGCAGATAATTTCTTTGATTTACCGGATGAGTATTTAACTGGTATACTAAGTTTTGCAAAACCTATTGCCAAAGCCATTGAAAAGGCTTTCCCCTGTAATCGTTGTGGCATCAGTGTAATGGGACTTGAAGTGCCCCATGCACATCTGCACCTGATCCCTATTAACAGTGCGGATGATTTAAATTTTAACCGCCCCAAGCTTACGTTAACTAATGAAGAGTTGAAAGAAGTGCAGAAGGCTATTGTTGCTTTGCTTTAGTTAGGAGTTGGGAGTTAGGAGTGGATGGGCAATATGGCCTAACCAAAGTAGCCCCACAACTTAATAGACCGCTGCATCTTCAGTTGACTACAATTTGTAGCCAACTAACTTCCTTCTGCTTTTCATTCTTCGCAGATTGTCCGGCTAAACAGGAAATTCGGCGCAGTTTATATGTTTGAATTCGCGAATTGAGTTTGCTAAATTCAAAGAAACGAAAACATATGAAAAGCGAATCAACTAAACTACGGGATTTTAGCGGTCAAAATATTTATG
>JALNZE010000011.1 GCA_023229465.1 Chitinophagaceae bacterium | reverse complement strand
AAATCTACCGCCAACTTCCTTTTTGTTTCCTGGCTGTCTTTGCTGCCTCGCTTTTTTATCATTATCATCTCATAAAGATACAAAATAAATTTTAATGTATCACTAAATTATGCTCTCATTAATAATACAACTGTTAACATGGGAGGTAAAAATATTGATGGAGACGCTTTTCCTAATTTCTTTGGAACATCTGCAGCGGCGCCGCACGTAGCTGCCGCGGCAGCTTTATTAATTGAAGCTAAACAGAAGTTTTCCAATGAACAGTTAACCCCAGGACAAATAAAATCTATCATCCAGGGTACTGCCATAGACATGGAAATTTCCGGGTTAGATGAAAAATCAGGATCCGGACTGATTCAGGCAGATGCCCTATTAAAAACATTTGCAAAACCAAAACCAAAAATCGTTTCATTGGAATCTGTAAACAATGCTTTATTTGTTGCCGGATCTACTTTAAAAGTAAATGGGGAAAACCTTTCTCCCGAAACAAAAATATTATTTAGAGGAACTGAAATACCCACTACGGTAACTGATGAATTTTCAGCTTCTGCAATCATTCCCGGTTATATAGGGGGAAATCCGTCTATTCAATTGTCAACTTTAGCGATCAGTAGCAGTGCATTAGACGGCGGCACTTCCGAAGCCCTTAAATTCTTCGATATTCCCAAAAAGGATATTAAGATAATCGCAGAAAATAAAGCCAAGAAGTATGGAGAAGTTTTACCTGCATTTACCTATACTGTTCTTGTTAATGATCAACCATTGGCTACATCGGGATTGACACTGACTGATTTAAAGCTGGATCATTTACAATTCAATACGCCGGTAAACAGTTTAAGTAATGTTGGACAATATTTTATTCAACCAGTATCTCCTTTTGATCAAAATAATTTATCAGCAAGCGATGTATCGTTATTAGAACTGTATAATTATGAATTTGTTAATGGGTTATTAGCCATTCATAAACTCCCTTTAAAAATTACGCCTCGAAGCAAAACATTGGTGTATGGCGCTAAAGTGGCTAATGTTCAGTTTGATTATGAATTAGATGCCACCGCTAATTTATCAGCAACGGAAAGAGCGGATTTAACAAACGCCATTCAATTGAATTATCAATCCACTTTAGAACCAAACGCAATTGCCTTAACAGATTCCAGGGCATTGGTAAATAGCAGGGCGCTGGTAAATAGCAGGGCTTTGGTAAATACTGATTTAACTAATATGAGTATATTGGTTAGCAGCAGGGCTTTGGTTAATAGCAGGGCGCTGGTAAACAGCAGGGCTTTAGTAAACGGAGGCCCCTTAGTTACTGAAACATCAAATATTATTGACATTCCTACAGCCTTAATTTTTGGCTACAAGACCAATCCTGAAACATCTACCTTAACAAGCAGCAGGGCTCTCGTAAACAGCAGGGCTTTGGTTAACAGCAGGGCCTTGGTTAACAGCAGGGCCTTGGTTAACAGCAGGGCTTTAGTTAATGGAGAGCCTTTGTCAAATAGCAGGGCATTGGTTAATGGATCTGTAATTGTAAACGCAACCTCTTCGGCAGGAACGGATGCTGAACCAAGTAATAATAATATAGCCGTTATTATTGATGAGAAAGATTTTGAAGCAGATTTGAGCCTACCCAATCCGAATATTACAGATTATAAATCAGTGGTAATGGTTACAGGGTTGCATGTTGGTTCACATTTTATTGTTCCGGGCGCTTTACTTGCAGAAAATTATGAAATGAGTTATGGTGTGGGTGATTTAACAATTACACCTGCTAATTTAACCATTCAGTCTCCAAATATCACAGCTACTTATGGTGATGGCACTATAATTACTCCAAGCCAAACGATTACCGGATTTCAATATGCCGATAATGAAGCAACTGTTTTAACCGGCACACCAGCTTATCTGATAAAAGATGCCGTTACCGGAACCATTGTATCACCGCAATCTATTGGTTATGGCCGTTATACTATTGAAAATAACCTGCAATTATTAGTACCGCCTACTCCAGACTTTATAGTTGGAGACTTGGGTACTGATGATATTATAGTGGCAGATCCAGCCACACCGGCAAACTATATTTTAACCGTTGAGAATGGAAGCATTGTTCATAATAAAAAGGATTTAATTGTAACGGCGGATAATAAAACAAAAATATATGGGGATGTAAACCCGTTATTAACAGCGACATATACAGGCTTTGTAAATGGCGACAATGAAACTAATCTTTGTCTTCCAGCTTTTGTAGCCACAACCTTCACTTTAAGTACAACTGCCACACAAACTTCAACAGTGGGAGTTTACCCAATTACAATTACAATTACAGGCTGTACAGATGGAAATTATAATGTTATCCTAAATAATGGAACCTTAACGGTTTCTAAAATAAACTTAACGATTACCGCGGAAAATAAAACAAAAGTTCAGGGAAATCCGAATCCCCCATTAACTGCTATTACCAATGGCTTGGTTCCGGGAGATGTATTAAATACCATTTCTTTTAATACTCCTGCAAGTCCTATATCAATTGAACAGTTAGGCAGGGTTTCCACTTACTCAAATGTTTCCTTAAATGCGGGAGGTAACGTGCTATTTGTTCAACCTGGCGCTCAGGTAACTTTATACGCGAACTGGTACAGTAGGATTGATTATAATTCAGGGGGTTACTTATATTGCCCTGGTTGTATAACACAACATTATATCGGCATGATAGGCGTATTTTCAGAATGTCATAATGCAGGATATGGTTCGGGAGTTTTAAATAAAACATTCAATGCGCCAACTACTCCTGGCGTATATTATCTAAGTCAAACGGCAAGTTGGGAATACAATTGCTTTGACCATGGAACTGGAGTTGCGGTAAATGACCCAAATACCGCTATTGCAGTAGTAATTGTTCAGGGAGTGGGGGCCTCTATTACTTTAACTACCACTTCAACACAAGCCTCAACAGCTGGTACTTACCCAATAACAGTTACCGTTACAGGAACCACGGATAGCAAGTATAATATAATTACAAATAATGGTACCTTAACTATTGTAAGTCCTGTTACTGCGGCTGAATTTATTAACAATAAGGCTATATCAGCTACACCAGAGGAAAATAAAACAATCACTACATCAACCATTTATCCCAACCCTGCATCCAACAAAATAATTGTTGAAACCGTCAATGAAATAAAATCAACCAGCCAAATTATGTTGATGGAGGCAAATGGTAAAATTCAACCGGTTATCAATGCCCGGTTTATTTCTAAAAATGCGGTAGAAATAGATATTTCAAAAATACAAAGAGGCGTTCATTTTGTAAAAATAATTGGTGATAAGGGTTCGGAGATTTTACGATTCATTAAGCTATAAAAACCAAAGAGGCTCCGGCCTCTTTGGTTTTTAAAAGTTAGGTTATAATTTTTTTAAACAATGTGGAATAAACCCATTTTCTGTTTTCTTTTATTTTGCAATTCCGTAACTGTTTTCACACAGGAAAAGGTTAAAACATTTACAAGCGCCGATACGGCCAAAGTAAACCGGTTATTACAATTAAGTAAAAGCAATTTTAGTGAAGACCCGGAAAAAGCCATTTTATATGCCGAGCAGGCAAAAACGATGGCAGAGTCTGTTCAGTTTTATGAAGGGGTTGCCCTGGCTTTCAAAAATAAAGGGATTGCCTATTATTACCAGGGAAAATATATTGAAGCTTTAGATAATTGGAAACAATCCTTAAAAATTTTCAAATCAATTAAGGACGAAGTAGGTGAAGCGAATATTTTAAATAATATCGGAGGCATTTATTTTAACCAGGGTGATGATGTTAATGCATTGGGAAATTATTTAGAATCGTTAAAACTGGCCGAAAAAACAAAAGATAAACTTCGCATACTAACGGCGATGAATAATATTGGCGGTGTTTATTTTAATAAACCTGCCACACACGATAAAGCCCTCGTATATTTTTTAAAAGCCCTGCCACTCAGTGAGGAGCTAAACGACAAAGAAGCCATTGGCACAACTGCCGTTAACCTTGGTGAGATTTATTATGAAGGAAATAATGATAAATCAGCGCTATTCTATTTTAATAAATCGGTAAACGCGTTTAATAATTCTGAAAACAGTCCTTACCCTTACAACGCGATTGGAAAGGTTTACAACCGACAAGGGAATTATGTTTTAGCCATTTCTTATCATAACAAGGCATTAGCCATAGCCGAAAAACTCAATGGCAACTTAGATATTGTTCAGTCATTACTGGGGTTGGCTAAAACGCATAGTAAGAAAGGTGATTATAGAACCGCGTTAGCTTATTTAAAAAGAGCAGAAAACATCTCATTGCAGTATAATTTTTCTATTGAATTAAAGAATGCTTACGAAAATTTTTCGCATGTATACAACAAACTGAACGATTTTAAGAATGCATTTGCATACCAATCAAAATTTTCTGGCATTAAAGACACTTTATATAATACCGAAACCGATAAAAAATTAGGCAGGCTTCAATTTGATTTTGATATACAAAAAAAACAAGGAGAAATTAATTTACTTACCGTATACTCTGCATTGCAGAAAGCAGATTTAAAGCGTCAGAAGTTTGCCAAGTATGCATTTTTAGTTGGGTTGTTTCTTGTTTTAATCATTGCCGTTATTACTTATCGTAGCTATTTACGAAAAGTAAAAACGAATGTAATATTAGATAAACAAAAAGAAGAAATTGAAGGCTTATTATTAAATATTCTTCCGTCGGAAATCGCAAAAGAATTACAAACAACCGGCTATGCCTCACCCAAGCATTATGATAAAGTTTCGGTTTTGTTCAGCGATTTTAAGGGCTTTACCAGTCATGCGGAAAAGATGACCCCTGAAGAATTGGTTGAACAATTAAATACCTGTTTTATCGCTTTTGATAATATCGTGGATAAATACAGTTTAGAGAAAATAAAAACCATAGGGGATGCTTATATGTGTGCAGGCGGCATTCCAATAGAAACAGAAGATCATGTTTTAAATATGGTTAAAGCCAGTTTGGAAATGCAGGTATGGATAAAAGAATATAATTCAAATAGAAATGAATATGGATTAGCCTCCTGGGAGTTGAGAATTGGCATTCATGTTGGACCAATCGTGGCAGGTGTCGTTGGTAAAAAGAAGTATGCCTACGACATTTGGGGGAGTACCGTAAACATTGCCAGCCGTATGGAAAGTAATGGAGAACCCGGTAAAGTAAATATTTCCTCATCAACCTATGAATTGATAAAAGATCAATATCAATGTTCTCACAGAGGAAAAATTCATGCAAAGAATGTTGGCGATATAGATATGTATTTTATTAATTTCGATAACTAATAAAATTATACTCAGGTAGTTAAGTAATATTTATCTATTTTTTTCTTCCATACAGGGATGCTACCCGCGTTTCGAACACTTACCCTCCCCTCCCACTTACTAATCAAGCATCACATTCATCTGAAACCCTTTTTATTCTGCCCTTTCCTGTCATAACTTTGCAGGCATGAGGAAGCACCTTTTCAATGAAGCCGCCAATCCCTGGAAAGAGGTGGAACAGGATGTGGTTACCGAAATCACCCCTTCTTATAGCCTGATCGTATGGAACGATGAGGTGAATACCTTTGAGTGGGTAATCGAAACACTGATAAAAATTTGCGGACACACTACGGAGCAGGCTGAACAATGTGCCATGTTCATTCATAGCAAAGGAAAATACGCCGTAAAAAAAGGGGAATACGAAAAGCTGAAGACCATGTGTGATGGAATTACAAATAGAGGAATTGGGGCCACCATCGAATGATAGAATGAGGGAGTTTGTTTTTAAAAAGTTATTTGACTTTTTGATTCTCAGACTTTCTGACTAAATTTGAGCATGCCCGTTTATGCTTTGGATCAATCCCTATGGTTTCCACCGGTAGAGGAAGCAAATGAAGATGGTCTTCTTGCGATGGGTGGTGACATTTCAGTTGACCGGCTATTACTCGCCTACAAAAGAGGCATTTTCCCCTGGTATGAGGGGGATACACCTTTGTGGTGGTGCCCGGATCCCCGTTTTGTTTTGTATCCCGGAGAACTGAAAATTAGCAAAAGCATGGAAGCCGTGATCAAAAAAGGAATATTTGATTTTACAACCGATACCTCATTTGCTGAAGTAATCCGTTCCTGTAAAAAATTGCAACGAAAGGGTCAGGAAGGTACCTGGATAACAGACGAACTGGAATGGGCTTTTATTGAATTGCATAAACTGGGATTTGCCCATAGCGCCGAAGCCTGGCTTGATGGTGAACTGGCGGGTGGATTATACGGCATAAAGATGGGCAAACTATTTTTTGGCGAAAGCATGTTTAGCCTCCACAACAATGCCAGTAAATTTGCATTCACACAATTAGTAAAAGAATTAATAAAGGAAGATGTGTTTTTGGTGGATTGCCAGGTTTACACGGCACACCTGGAAAGCTTAGGGGCAAAAATGATACAGAGAAATCACTTCAAGGAAATATTACAGAAATATATTTAACCGTTTCGGTAGTAGCCATACATTTTTTCTACATCCCTTACAATCTTTTCCATATCAATATCCTTTTCCCGGGGATCATACCCCTGTTTAAGATTGCTCCCAAATACCACGGCAACAGCTTGCCAGAAAGCAGCGCTGATAAAGCCTTTGTATTCATCAATGATTTCGTAACAATTGTTTCCTGTTTCCCTGTTAATCAGCTTCATCAATACCTTTCCCTGGTAAACAGATAATTTGGTAAGCTTATCCGTGAATTCTTTTTTTAACTCCTTCTCACGGGATTTAATGATAATTTTTCTTTCTTTCCGGTCCGAAACATTTACCAGTTTTGTATTGATCTCATTCATAATACGGCTGGCCGCTTTTGCATAGGGATACGTAACATACACAGCATTGCGTAGCCTTGTCCAGTCGGCCCAGTAATTCCTCCACTGCCTGGTGAGCCTGCCATTCACCAGCACAGGCGGCAGGTTACTGGAGGGAATGGTATCACCTTCCGGACTAACATACGCGAATACCTTCAGTGTATCATATATTCCATGTACCTGAGCCTTTGTTTTGGTCGAAACCAAAACAGGGCCCAGCAGGCAAAGAGATAAGATGATATGTTTATAAACCCTTTTCAAGTGAATGATTAGTTAGACAGTTCTTTCCCTATTAATGCTGTACGGCCAAAAAAGTAACCCTATCAATTGTTAAGATACCTTCAACCCACCTCTTTTTAAGGGTTTGATACGCTGAATAACAGACATAACAAAACCAATGACCATAACAAGCACCCCCAGCCAAAGAATATTGATCATTGGAAACTCATATACTTTCAGCGTTACCAGGTTGGTAATGGCTGAACTTTCTTTAATACCCAGTTCCAGTATGCCTTTCTCCTGATCCAGCACTTTATTAAATTTCAATACCAGGCTTTGTGATTGAACCGTATCAGTGATTATTCTAATATCCATCCCTTTCAGCGCGATACCCGGATTTACCGGGTAACGGCGGCCATCTCTGGAAATCACAGTCATATCAAGGAACAAGGCAGTTTCATCATCCCTGTATTTACTTTTTAATGCTACCGGATTTACAGATACTTTATTCAATACAATCAATCCATTACCATAAAACAGGGTATCTCCCGCCTTAACCTCTCTGTTCCTAAAACTGGTGGTGTCTTCATGATCATTTTCCTGGAAGGAGGTTATATACACAAAAATATCTTTGTACCAGTAATGACGTGCAGCCGGATTGGCTGAAAACCCCTCCCCGCCTTTGTTTTGCTTAATTACATCAGGATACAGTTTGAAACCTTTGCTGCCATCCTTCGCTTTAAAATCAATTTCAAAATACCTTTTCCGATCCTTGGGGTTCAGGGTATCTTTTACATAAGTTACCATAAACTTTCCCATATCTGTAGGGAGCGCTTTGAACAAAGTGATATTCTCTGCGGGGTCGCCTGTGGGATTGCCCTTTTCTCCGGCATCTGCCTGCAATGGACTAATGCCGGTTGTGTTCCAACTCAGGACTTCTTTTTTACTGGATGAGATCAAAATACCTACCAATACCAGCCCAAATCCAATATGGGCCACTGAGGCTCCTGCAGCTTTAATTTTTCCTTTCAGGCCCAACCAGATATAAGCAATATTGGCCACTACGGAATATACCGCGGCGAAAATGGCAATATGTATGGCAAACAGGAAACCCGCTCCCATTTTATCATACCGGACATGACCAAACATACTGATACTAACACTGATTAAAACAGCAACCAGGGTGGGTATCCATATCTTTTTTCCAAAGAAAGCCTTTGGGGTATCTTTATATTTGAAATATTGGGTGAGCGCCGTTAATAAGCCGATAATAATCGCTACAAAAATCTGTATCTGGTTATAAGAAAACTCAGCATCTTCCGGTGGCGCGATATTAGTTCCGAATAATTTATTAATAACCGGTGTAGAGGTTTTGGCAATGATTACGATACCTGCTAAAAAAAGAACCAATGATCCTATAAACATCCAGAACTCACGGCTATAGGTACTCTCCTCTTTCTGTATACTGGGTATTTTTTTATAATTCCAGAAAAACAAAAACAAAGCCGGCAGAAAAAATACCAACAGGAATAATAATAACTGAACATTCATTCCCAGATCGGTAAATGCATGCACGGAAGTATCGCCCAGTATTCCGCTCCTGGTTAAGAAGGTAGAGTATAGTATCAGTGAAAAAGTGATAATATAAAAAAAATAAGTTGGCCTCAGTGAATATCCGGTATTCCGGTAGATCAGGTTTACATGCAAACCTGCTACCAAAGTTAGCCAGGGTACCAGCGAAGCATTCTCAACGGGATCCCATGCCCAATAGCCGCCAAAAGACAAACTTTCGTAGGCCCAGGCTGCACCCATCATTACACCGGCACCCAGAACGGCAGCCGAAAATGAAGCCCAGGGCAAAGCCGGTTTTATCCAGCTATGATCTTTTCGTACCAACCCTGTTATGGCATAGGCAAAAGGCACAATAGTAGAAGCAAACCCTAAAAACAAGATGGGTGGGTGTATTACCATCCAGTAATTCTGCAACAAAGTATTCAGCCCGGAACCATCTTTAATTAAAGTAAGATAATCTAACCGTAAACCCCCGGTAGTTAAATCCTTGAACATAGGAGCCATATCAAAAAATCCTTCGGTACGGGATAAAATAAAAGGACTGCTTCCAATTTTGGTATTAAAAAAATAGATCCCCAGCAACATAGTAGCCAGGCAGAATTGGGCAAAACTAATCACACTCATCACCCCTGCTTCCCAGTCTTTCGACTTCCAGATCAATATCCAGCCCAGCACACAATGCCAGAAACTCCACAACATAAAACTACCCTCCTGTCCTTCCCAGAAACAGGCAAAAAGGTATTCTACCTGAAGGCTTTTATCGCTATGGGTGTAAGCATATTTGTATTCGAAGAGGTGTTGCGAAATAATATAATACAAAGTGGCAAATACAGCAACCACACTGATGGTTTCTACCAGGAAGGCCCAACGTGCCAGGCGTATCCAGGATGATTTATCGGATAATTCTTTTACCCGGCCGGCCTGTATATACGCGATGGTTGCCAGCAGGGAAGCCAATAAAGAAAGGATGGCAAAAAAATGGCCTATTTGTCCCGGAAGTAAATGTTCCCCAATATAATTCATGTAGACTTATTTCAATTGATTGTATTCAAATGCCGGATAATGAGTACTGGTGCAAAGAAAGCCACCATGATTAAGAGTTCTGTAAGTTGTTCTTTTGAGCCTTAGGATCATCTTTGTATTTAGAGGGGCATTTCAATAAAATATCTTTACATTCAAAATGATCTCCCTGAACCCTGCCCTTTAATACCAGCCGCTCACTTTTTTCCATATCGGTAGGTTTATTGTTGTGATATACCACTTTAATATTATTTCCGAGAGAGTCTATAGCGGTAAAACTGAGGTAATTGGGATTTTTTACGGCATCATATTCCAGCGGGTGTTGTTTATCCATTTTTACGATCAGGTTCACAAATCTGCCTTCTTTTTGCCTGGCAGAGGCAATGGTTTCATAAGTGGTAAGATCGCCGGTATAACTAATCAATACCACAATGGCAGCAGCGATACAAACAAGAATAATAATATGCGACTTCTTCATTTTATACATTTTTCAATGCAAAAGTAGCCCAAAAACAACATTTTAGGAGAAGTTTATCAACTTAGTAACAAGGTTTTATAAACTTCAATCCACAAACTCCAAACTTTCATTTAAATTTGCGCCCGTTGCAACTTCAAGCAATCACCATGCCAGATCTATCTAAGTTCGACCACAATGCCGTGGGCAATCCCAATAACAACATCTTCGGTTTACCCTTTACAGAGGATGAGGCCCGTTTAGTTATTCTTCCGGTACCCTGGGAGGTAACCGTTAGTTATGGCGCCAGTACCTCAAGGGCAGCAGAACACGTATACAAATCAAGCAAGCAGGTAGATATACTGGATACTGACGGTAAAGAAGGCTGGAAACAGGGCTTCTTTATGAGAGAGATTGACAAGCGGATTTTGATGAAAAGTGATTACCTGCGCAAAGAAGCAGAGCTGTATATCGATTATATTTCGAAAGGAGAACCCGTGGAAAAGAACAAATTCATGTGCAAAAGCCTTAAAGAAATAAACGAAGGCAGCGCAAAACTTAACCAATGGGTTTATGAACAGTGCAAAGAATTATTGGATAGAGATAAACTCGTAGGACTTTTAGGTGGCGATCATAGCACTTCACTTGGTTATATGAAGGCGCTTGGTGAAAAGCATGGCGCTTTTGGGGTTTTACAGATAGATGCACACTGCGACCTTCGAAAAAGCTATGAATACTTTACCTATTCGCATGCTTCTGTTATGTATAATGCCTTAAACGAGATACCGGCGCTGGAAAAACTGGTGCAGGTAGGTGTCAGGGATTACAGCGAAGAAGAATGGAACCTGGTTTGCAATAGTAATTACAGGGTAATCACCTATTTTGATAAAGAAATCAGGGAAAGAAAATATGAAGGTGAAACCTGGAAACATATTACCGATGAAATCGTAAATAAGTTGCCAAATAAAGTATATATCAGTTTTGATATTGACGGTTTAGACAGGAAGCTTTGCCCCAATACAGGTACACCGGTTCCGGGTGGTTTTGAAATAGAAGAGATCTGTTATCTCATTAAAAGAATCAGTGGCAGCGGACGCGAACTGCTGGGTTTCGACCTGGTTGAAATTGGTGTTGGACAAAACGATTGGGACAGTAATGTAGGTGCCAGGGTTTTGTGGCGATTATGTAATTTGCTGGTAAATAACCATTCTTAATTTTTTTTCCCAACATGAAAGTATACGATTATATCATCGTTTTTAAAAGTCCGGATTATGCGCTCGTAGATTTGATCAGCCGCCTGATGCTGATGTTTTCTATAGCAACTTTAGGCTATTCCCTTTCTTACACGATTTCCAACCATGGTTTTAAGGATTTCAACCGTTATAACTACCTCTTTATAGTACTCATTATAGGTATGCTTGGGTGGTGGGTGTATTGTTATTACAGGCAAAAAAAAGGGCATATGCCTTTTTACCGGTTCGGGCTGCTGCTGGCTACTATTGGCTGGGGAGTAATGTCGGGACCGGGCATTATAACCATCCTTTATTTCCTGGGAGTGATTCTTGAAAAGCAGGTGAAATTTCCACAGGAAGTAGCTTTTGATAATTCAGGCATCCTGATTAACTCTTTGCCAAAAAAATCTTATTCATGGTCGCAAATTGCCAATGTGGTTTTGAAAGATGGGTTACTAACGATCGACTTCAAGAATAATAAACTCATCCAGAAAGCCATTGAATCGCAAAGTTCTGCTAAAGAAGAACTGGAATTTAACGAGTTTTGTCGTAGTAAGCTGAACGCATAACGCAGATAGCGGAAAGTGGAAGTGTTTTGCTGATCGCTTCTTTTTTTTAATTACATGTATTTTATATGGCTTTACAACAATCGCCTTACCTATTGTATTCTGATGGTAATGGAAATATATTTGAGGATACCAGTTTGTATACTACCGGTCGTGCGGGATGGGATGCCTTTCCCGTTCCGGATGAAGAATGGATAGAATTACCTGAAGGAGGTAACCTGTATGAATTACCGGGCAGAAGAGGCATTGGCATAGATGTACAAACAGGCAATATGCGTCTTTGTGAAAAGGGATGGGCCGTGGCGGCATTTATTCCACCTGCACATACCGGGCTTTACCTGGCTGCCTATGAAACATTACCGGATGCGCCAACCTTGCCTTTATTCTGTTATACAGCAGTAGGTTGGTTGGATGATAAAAATTATGTGCCGGCAGTTAGGATAGAAAAAGATATCCGGCAGGAATGCACTGGATATGATGACGAAAAAATTAAAAAGGGCACACAACAACTTTTAGCAGCTTATCCTCAAAACCGTTTGGTAAAACACCTCATGGAAAATTGTTGCCTTACCTACAATTGTCCGGCAGCCAGGAATTTTGCATTAGGGCGATGGGAATGTCCGGTTCCCACTTCACCAGCCTGTAATGCCAATTGCATCGGCTGTATTTCTTTTCAGCCGGAAGAAGAAACGATTGTATCAACGCAGGACAGGCTTACTTTTAAACCCCTCACCGAAGAAATTGTAGAATTTACAGTGCCCCATTTATTGAATGCGCCATTCCCCATCATCAGTTTTGGACAGGGTTGTGAAGGAGAGCCATTATTGATGTGGGAGACGATCAGGGAATCTATTATTCAGATCAGGAAACATACGGATAAAGGGAATATCAATATTAATACCAATGGCTCCAAACCCGATGCGGTTAAAGCTTTATGCGAGGCCGGTTTGAACAGCATCCGGGTTAGTACCAACTCTGCCAGAAAACATATTTACGAACCTTATTACCGGCCCAATAATTATCAATTTGAAGACATTATGGAGAGCCTCAAAGTTGTTCGTGGTTTTGGGGGTTGGACGAGTATTAATTATTTTGTATTCCCCGGCATGACGGATAGCATAGAAGAATATGAAGCATTGCGAAAGCTGATTATTGATACGGATTTGAACATGATACAATGGCGCAATTTTAACATAGACCCCGATTGGTATATGGGAAAAATAGGGATAAATGAAACCGGTGAAAGGCTTGGTGTAAAACAATTAATGGAACTGATACAGGATGAATTTCCCAAAGTACGATTCGGCTATTTCAACCCCTCAATGGAAAGAATCAAGGGAGATTATGAACATCATTTTGCAGGTGGAGAAAAGTATGTATAGCCAACCAATGAATGCTACCCACTCAAAAAAAGATATTTACCTGGGCATCGCATTAGCAGTGCTGGCCACCATTTTATGGTCGGGTAATTTTATTATTTCAAGAGGCGTTACGAAACAAATCGGGCCGGTTAGTCTTGCCTTTTACAGGTGGCTCACCGCTACCCTTATCATTGCTCCTTTTGCCTGGCAAAAATGTAAAGCCGAAAAAAAAATTATCGTTCAAAATATCCGGTACCTGGGCTGGGTGGCCCTAACCGGCATTGCCCTTTTTAATACCTTCATCTATATAGCGGGGCATTCTACCACAGCCATTAATATGGCACTGATTGGCACTACCTCCTCACCCATTTTCGCTACTGTTATGGCAGTGATATTCCTTAAGGAAAAGCTTAGCCCCTTTCGCATAACAGGTATCGTTATCTGCATTATTGGCATACTGGTACTAATCTCAAAAGGAAGCATACAGGCACTGGCTTCTTTCCATTTTTCAACCGGTGATCTTTGGGTTTTAACAGGCGCTTTCGCGTTTGCCGTGTATAATATCCTCGTTAGAAAAAAACCACAAACGATCTCTTCACTAAATTTTCTGTTTGTCATTTTTGCTGCCGGAACCATGATGCTATTCCCCTTTTACCTTGTTGAATTATTGTATAGTGGCCCAACAGATTGGAGTCTATCCCTGTTTAGCGCCATCCTTTACCTGGGTGCAGGTACTTCTGTGATTGCCTTTCTTTGCTGGAACCTGGCCATACATAGATTGGGTGCGGGAAGAACGGTTTTATTCGGCAACCTCATCCCCCTCTTCAGTACCTGGGAAGCGGTACTATTTTTAGGAGAACAGGTTTCAACTATTCATATCATTAGTGGCGTGCTGGTAATCACCGGTTTAATCCTCGCGAATACCAGGCACAAAAACAAATCAGCCTAATTAGTTCCCTACTTATCTTGCAGCATTGTATGGATACCCTCACACTTGTATTACTTTGCCTGTTTGCTTTCAGCGCCGGATTTGTTGATGCCATTGCAGGTGGTGGCGGACTTATTCAAACACCCGCCGCGCTAATATTACTACCCCAGTTACCGGTAGCTACTGTAATTGGTTCTTTAAAAGTTCCCGCGTTTACCGGAACCGCATTTGCCGCCTGGCAATATGTTAAACAGGTAAAGATCAAATGGTCACTGGCATCCATTATGTGTATGACTGCATTCCTGGCAGCATTTGCCGGTTCAGAAATACTCACATTGGTGAGTAACCAATACATGAAACCCATCATCTTCCTTGTATTAATCATAGTAGCCCTGTATACCTATACCAAAAAGAATTTTGGACAGCATACCCATACAAAACTTTCGGCACAACAGGAAATCAGCTATGCTTTAATCATCAGTATCGGAATAGGATTTTATGATGGCTTTATCGGTCCGGGTGCCGGTAGCTTTTTAGTATTGGCTTTTATCAGTTTGTTGGGATTTGATTTTTTACATGCCAGTGCCAATGCAAAAATCATCAATCTGTCTACCAATTTTGGCTCAATTGTTTTGTTTCTGTTAAAAGGTACGATTCTCTGGCATATTGCCATTCCAATGGCCATCTGCAACGGCCTTGGTGGCATACTGGGTGCCAGGCTGGCGATTAAGAAAGGGAACAAATTCATCCGGATTTTTTTCCTGCTCATTATCAGCGCTACGTTACTGAGATTCGGGTATGACGTATTTTTCAGGAACTAATCTTAACCTTTCTTTATACCCCAAAAGTGGATTACCCAATGCATTAGCATGTAATTTTCAACATCTGAGTGAATGGGTTATAATGAATGTACATTTGATATGAGTAATTACACATCCATGTCAGCGAATTTTGAAAGAGACAAAAACATCAAGGCATCCGCTTATACAGGGGTGATCTGTGGATCATTGTTTTTACTTTTTTTTTCATTGCAGTGGACATTACCCCAAATACCGGTTCCGGATTTTGGGGACGGCATAGAAGTGAATCTGGGTAACAGTGAAACAGGTATGGGGGATATTGCCCCACAAATACCAGGCGATCCTTCTGTTACGGAGGATAGCAAAACGGCTCCTCCCCAATCAATACAGGAAACTACCCCACTGCCCAAAATACAACCCGATGAATATGCGGATGGCGATGCCCCATCAGTAAATAACGCTAAAAATAAACCTGTTACCAAAGCCGTCATAAGCTCACCCGCGGCAGTTAAAAAAATAAGTACGGCAACAGTAACCCATCCAATACCTGCTCCGCCAAAACCAAAAGCGCTCTTTAAAGGTGGAACCAGCACCACATCCAGTGGTAACAGGGCCGATTCTTACAATGGGGCAAAAAACCAGGGAATAGCAGGTGGCAAGGGCGACCAGGGTAACCCAAATGGGAATCCAAATTCAGACAGTTATAAAGGAAATGCGGCCAGTGGTACCGGCGGAAATGGCGGTGTAAGTATCCGAAGTGGTTTGGATGGCAGAAGAATAACCAAACTGCCTTCTTTTGAAGATGATTTTAATGAGAATGCAAAAGTAGCCGTTGACATAACCGTTGACAAAGCCGGAAATGTAATCCAGGCAATCGTTAACCAGCACGGTACCACCACCACCAACCAACAGGTGCGCAATATTGCCTTGCGTAAAGCACGCGGTTTAAAATTAAACAGTGGCAACGAAGAAGCACAAACCGGTACATTGGTATTCAATTTCAAACTTCGCGGTTAATTATTGTTGCATCTTTGCAACAGCTTATGACATACCAGCAAACCATCGACTATCTTTTTAATAAGTTGCCCATGTTCAGTCGCCTGGGTGCTTCCGCGTATAAAAAAGACCTTACCAATACCATACAGTTATGTGAGGCCTTAGGGAACCCCCAGGATAGCTTTAAATCTATTCATATAGCAGGAACCAATGGAAAGGGTTCTACCAGCCATATGCTGGCTGCCATTCTGCAAACAGCGGGCTATAAAACAGGTTTATATACTTCACCGCATTTAAAAGATTTCAGGGAACGAATAAAAGTGAATGGCCAATGGTGTGATGAACAATATGTGATTGATTTTACCCAAAGAATTCAACCCCTTATTGATGAGTTGGCGCCTTCCTTCTTCGAGATCACGGTTGCCATGGCTTTTGATTATTTCGCGAAAAAGCAGATAGATATCGCAGTCATAGAAGTAGGACTGGGTGGCCGGTTAGACAGCACCAATATCATCACACCTGAACTAAGCATCATTACTAATATCGGATGGGATCACATGAATATACTGGGTGATACATTGGAAAAGATCGCTTTTGAAAAAGCGGGTATTATAAAAAGAGGAATACCGGTGGTGATTGGCGAAGTAACTAATGATATCCGTAGTGTTTTTGAAACCGTTTCCGCGAACCTGAATGGTGGCAAAGATGAATCGAAACTATTGTATGCGGGGGAAAAAAGATATATAGCAGGATGGAACTATGAACATGATCAATTAACCGTAGAGGTAGCTGATACCAAACGGGACCATCATCAACAGTACAAGCTTGATCTTCCGGGAATTTATCAAACCAAAAACCTGCTTACTGTTTTAGAAGCGGCGCATCAGTTGCATTTGCAGGGTTGGCGAACAGACAACGACAACATTCTGAAAGCATTATCCAGCGTAAAACACCTGACCGGTTTACACGGAAGATGGGAGGTTGTACACCATCATCCGGTAGTGATACTTGATGTGGGCCATAATGCGGATGGAATGGCAGAAATAAAAAAACAGCTTGAACTTTCCGACTATCATCACTTGCATATAATTATAGGGATGGTAAAAGATAAAGAGATCAATGCGGTGCTGTCTTTATTGCCCAAAGAAGCCTCTTATTATTTTGCACAGGCACAGATACCGAGGGCATTGGATGCGGAAAGCCTGCAGCTAAAAGCAAAAAGCTTTGGATTAAACGGACATGCATTCAGTGATGTGAATGCTGCCTTACAAAATGCACTGATGCAGGCACATAAAGATGATATGATTTTAGTTTGCGGGAGTGTGTTTCTGGTGGGAGAAGTTGCTTTATAGGTACCGGTAAACTACCTTTTTTTTAAACGAATCGCAACCAGCCCAGTTTTACAAAAGCCTCATACAACGGCCCCACCTGTACACCATGTTGTATTTTGTTTTCTTTGAGCAATTGCCATACTTCCTCTCTTGAAAATGAGACTACATCAATGTCTTCAAAGAGGTCCGGATTTTCTGAAACAGTTGGCACTGCATTCCTGGCAAGAAAAAAATAGGCAGTATTATTATTGATAGCCGGATTAGGGGCCGTCTGTAATAAGAACTCGATATCATCCGATGTATAACCCGTTTCTTCTTCCATTTCTCTTTTAGCGGCTTCAAGAGGCTGTTCATTTATTTCTATAATGCCTCCGGGCAATTCATAGGTTGTTTGATCAACCGGATAACGGTATTGACGAACCAGGATAATCCGTTCCTCTTTTGTAATTACAATCATATTACACCAATCCGGAAGCTCCACTACATAATAAGGGTCAATTATTCTGCCATCAGGAAATTCACAACGGTCAGCACGCGCCTTAAACCATCTGTCGGCAAAAATATATTCTGAAGACAGCATCTTCCATTTCAAATCTCTCATTGAATTCATTTCGTCTGATTTCTGTGTAATAGCCATTACCAACCCTTACCGTCCCTGAGTGAAGTAATATGAGAGGTATGGTGTTTGCCATGCCAGGCATACATGCCCAGCAAAAACCATAAACTCATTTCTTTTCCATGTTGCGGATGAATAACCGTTCGGTTCCAATCAGCATCGGTAAGATCCTTTATTGTTTGATACCAACGCTGGTGCAATGCATGTAAAAGAGTTAAGGAAACATTGACAGGCACCGCCTCAACATCGGGCAATTGCGCCCACTTTTTTTCTTCATAAGGCTTTATCGTCGGACTGTCTTCTGTGAGGCCCAATTTAAAACGTATATACGCATTCATATGGCTATCCGCCACATGATGTATTACCTGCTGCAATGTCCATCCCCCCTCACGATAAGGGCTATGTATCTGGATGGCATCCAGGTTTACGATAGAACGTTCCAATTCCTCTGGTAAGAATTTAATATCAAATAACCATTTCTCTTTTTGCTCAGTCGAAAATGGTTGTGGCTCAAACTTGCCGATGGGGTAACGTGGATCAATGGTCATGATTAATTGATTGATTGATTGATTGATTGATTATCTTTAAAATTATGCCTCCCGTAAAGCATGCCCGGTTAATTGAATAAATACATCTTCCAGGTTGGCTCTTTTCACTTCTTTGGGTCTTTCAAAACCGGTTGCTACCAATTCATCAATTAATTTATCGGGAGAATTCAGCGCGATAATTTTTCCACTATCAATGATAGCTACCCTATCACACAATACTTCGGCCTCATCCATATAATGTGTGGTGATAATCACCGTTGTTCCCTTGCTTCTGATATCCCGTATCAAATCCCATAAATTTCTTCTTGCCTGTGGATCTAATCCGGTAGTGGGCTCATCCAGAAAAATAATTTTTGGATGATTAATTAAAGTGGTCGCTATTGAAAAGCGTTGTTTCTGTCCGCCACTCATTTCTTTAAATTTGGCTTTCGCCTTATCGCGGAGATTTACTTTATCCAGTAATAGTAGCGGATCAACTTCTTCATTATACAATCCCGCAAAAAGCGTGATGAGCTCTACCAGGTTGAGGCTGGGATAAAAGCCGGAAGTTTGTAATTGCACCCCTATGATTTTTTTTATTTCATTAGGAGATTTGTCCAGATCAAATCCATCCACCAGTACCTTTCCTCCGGATTTTTGCCGCAGGGTTTCAATAATTTCAAGGGTAGTTGACTTACCTGCGCCATTCGGTCCGAGAAGTCCAAATATTTCCCCCTCCATCACGTCAAAACTAATCCCCTTCACTGCTTCAAAATCGCCATATTGTTTGTGCAACTCTTTCACACTGATGATAATCCTGCTCATAATCAAAATTTATAGACCAGTCCGGCCCTATTATCAGAAACCCCAATCCCAAATGCGGTTTTATGATCTGGTTGATTGAATAAAGTTACAGCCATCTGTAGATTTCTTTGTCCCATAAGCAACAGGTACCCACCTGTAATAGTTGCTGCAAAACCTCCCCCTAATAAAACCCAGCCAAGCGACTTTTCATTTTGCGAAGAAGTTATCCGGCTAACCCCCATTATAGCAGCAATGGTACCCGCAACGCCTAACAGCTGCCCGGCTACTTTATTGGATTGATGCTTATCAAGAAGAGAGATCAGGCGCTGGTTGCGGGTTCTGTAGAACAATTGCTCAAACTGTTTTTTACCCGTAAAAATGGAATCGTGGTAAATGATGGTGTTGGGTTTTGGATTCGCCAAATAATTCATCCCATCCGGGTCAATCCGTTGTTGGGCATGGGCAGAAAAACCGGCAAAGCTTAGCAGCAGCAGAAAAATAACTCTTGGCATTAGTAAATATTAAAGTTCCTGTAAACAGTGATCCCAAAGATGCGTAGATAAAGTTAGGGAGTGGCTCGTAATCCCGGCGAAAAATTTACAGGTATACACCCAAATACCGGTTACTGTGGAATTGCCTTCTATATTTTTTTTATGTCACGGACTATTTAATCACCCCTTTACAACCATACCAACTAAAAATTACCGTGATAATACACCAAACCTTAGGTATATATCCCCTTAGCTTAACAATTAGTTTACTAAATTTGATGCAAATCTATTTAAACAATTGAAAACACATCACAAAATAATTAATGGCGATAGTAGACAAATGAGTGAATTAGCTGACAATTCAGTTCATTTGGTTATTACTTCCCCTCCTTATTGGCAGCTTAAAGATTATGGAACAGATACCCAAATCGGCTATCATCATACCTATGAGGAATACATTAATAATCTGAATCTGGTTTGGGAAGAATGTTACAGGGTACTTCATAATGGTTGCAGGCTTTGCGTTAACATTGGAGATCAGTTTGCCCGTGCTGTATATTATGGTCGCTATAAAGTAATCCCCATTAGAGAAGAAATTATCAAATTCTGCGAGAATGCCGGTTTTGATTATATGGGTGCAATTATTTGGCGAAAAGTAACTACTTCCAATACAACTGGTGGCGGCGTACAGATGGGCTCATACCCCTATCCCCGAAACGGAATTCTTAAGCTTGATTATGAATTTGTATTAACCTTCAAAAAATTAGGAGATGGTCCGAAACCGTCAAAAGTGAATAAAGAATTATCTAAAATGACTGCCGAAGAATGGAATACCTATTTCGCAGGGCATTGGAATTTTGCAGGTGCAAGACAAGATAATCATATTGCCATGTTCCCAGAGGAATTACCTAAACGATTGATTAAAATGTTTGCCTTTGTTGAAGATACTGTACTTGATCCTTTTGCCGGTAGCGGAACTACTAATCTTGCCGCGAAAAACCTCGGCAGGAACTCAATTGGATATGAAATTAATCCAGACTTCATTCCTATAATATCACAAAAATTAAATACGAATCAAAAGGATATTCATGGAACTTCTTTTGAATTTTTAACACAGATAACTACTTTGGATTTTGAGAAAAAAATTCAGAAACTGCCTTATATTTTCAAAGATCCACATACTCTTGACAAAAAATTAGACCCCAAGAAATTACAGTTTGGTTCTAAAATTGACAAGGAGAGTAGTACTGAAAGAGAAGAATTTTTTACTGTCAAAGAGGTAATTAGTCCTGAAAAAATAAGGTTGAGCAATGACCTTACCATAAAACTTTTGGGTATAAAAGAAGATCCGGTAATTAATGGAAAAGCAACTGAATTCCTAATTGGAAAAACAAAAGGCAAAAGGGTTTACCTTAAATACGATAATATTAAGTACGATAATGAAAATAACTTACTTTGCTATCTTTATTTAGAGAATAAAACCTTTATCAATGCACACCTTATAAAAAGTGGCCTGGTGCAAGTGGACAGCAATATTGAGTTCAAATACAAAGATAAATTCTTAAAACTCTTAACTAATGATATTTAAACCTGTCGAAATAAACGTGCTGCTTTCCTCCATTCAAAATACAACGATCAAAAAAAATAAAATATAATGGCTAAGGAGTGGATTTTAAATAGTGCAATGAATCGTTTTCAACTTAATTTTAAAAGAAATGTTGGGCCAACCTCTGAATCAATTAGAAATTGTCATCCTAAGAATATTGACGAATGGCGTGAATATTATTTCTCACAAGTTAGATCCGAAGAACATATTATTGAATTAGGAAAAAAACTTTTTATAAAAATTACTGAAATCATTCAATTAGAAGTATCTGATTTAACAGAACAAGACTGTATTGATTATATGGTACAACTTGTTATTGACCGAACATATGATGGGTACACTACTGAAATTCAAACGGTTTATGGGCAACTTGAAAAGAAACTTGGAGTTAAAATAGAATCAGCACCAGACGAATGGGATAGGCTTTTTAATGTTGACTTTTTCATTAAAATGGGTGAAAAATATATAGGTTTACAAATAAAGCCTGAAAAAACAGGTTTCCAATTGCAGGAAATTTTTAAGGAATATGCATTGCAAGAAGATACACATAAAAAATTTACTGAAGTATTTGGCGGAAAAGTATTTTATGTTTATTCAGCTAAAGTTGGCGATAAAAAGCAGATAATCAATACAGAAGTAATTGATGAAATATCACAGGAAATTAATCGATTAAACCCTTAAAGGTAAATTTTTACAATTTGAGTTCACTAAATCACTATTCAGAATAAATTTTCTTTTAGACAAACTCATGCTTAAGTGTTAAAATAGTATTGCCGGTATAAAATGAAAGTATTTAAATTCGGAGGCGCCAGCGTAAACAGTATAGAACGGATACAAACACTGGCAGCTATAGTAAAACGGAATGAAGATGGGCCACTGGTGATTATTATATCCGCCATGGGTAAAACCACGAATGGACTTGAAAAAGTAGTGGAATCATTTTATGGAGGAAGAAAAGAGGAAGCGCTTAAGTTGTTTGAAGTGGTGAAACAATATCATATCAACCTATCAAAATATTTACTGGTAACCAGGTTTAATGAATGTTTGACTCAATTATCCGATTTTTTTACGGAAGTAGAATGGTTGCTGCACGATAAACCTGTTCGTGAATTTGATTATTATTATGACCAGGTGGTTTGTACCGGCGAATTATTAAGCACCTGCATTATTAGTCATTACCTGAATGAAACCGGGATAATCAACGAATGGCTGGATGTGAGGGACCTGGTAAAAACAGACAATAATTTCAGGGATGCAGAGGTTGAGTGGGAAGAAACGACAGAGAAAATCAGGGGGGCTATTTTGAGAGATGACAGATGGCAGATGACAGATAACGGAGAGCAGAGGGCAGAAGGGAAGCTTTCTGTGCATCCTGTTCAAAGAGCCAATATTTTTGTTACACAAGGATTTATTGGTTGTACAGATGAGAATGAGAGCACAACGCTGGGGCGTGAAGGCAGTGATTATACAGCAGCCTTGTTTGCTAATATGCTCAATGCAGAAAGCCTGAGTATATGGAAAGATGTGGAGGGCGTAATGAATGCCGATCCAAAACAGTTTCCGGATGCACAACTGATCAGTGAACTGAGTTATACCGAAGTGATAGAAATGGCCTATTATGGCGCGCAGGTAATTCATCCGAAAACGATCAAACCCTTACAGAACAAGCAGATACCGCTTTATGTAAAATGTTTTCTGGATCCTTCTTTACCAGGTACTGTGATACATCAAAAAAACAGTAAAAACCTGCCTCCGATTATTGTTATCAAAAATAACCAGGCATTGCTGCATCTGAATAGCCAGGACTTTTCATTTGTAGGCGAAGAACCGATGAGCAGGTTGTACCAAATTTTCAGCAAAGTAAAACTCAGGCCTAACCTGATTCAAACAGGCGCCATCAATGTACAGGTTTGTTTAGATAACCGGACTGATAAGTTAGACCACCTGGCAGCCGATGCATCCGCCATTTTTGATGTACAGGTAGAAAAAGATTTAAACCTGCTTACCATCAGGCATTATCATGCTGCTATTGTAGAAGAAATGAGTAAGGGTAAAAATATCATCCTTACACAACGAACAGAAGAAACTATTCAGCTATTGTATAGGTAGTGAGGGGTGAGACTTGAAACGGGAGGCCTGAATTATAATAGCGGGAGGTATTCACCCTTTTTATTGATGGTTATCAGGGGCAATTTTTTGTTCTTTTCAAAATAATCATATACTTCTTTCAGCCTGCCTGAAAAACGTTGGTAGTCGGCATCATCTTTACTGCTTTTCACCAGGAATTCCCGGCTTTTTTCAATACTGTACCTGATGGGGAAAATATGTACCGGGATAAAATCTTCTCCCTGGTCATGTGCAAAAGAAGCTAAAAGGTATAGTTCCTCTATCTGGCTATTAAGGGGGATACAGCCTACTGTAACGCAACTGCCATGAATAAAAATATCATTACCCGGCCTGGCAGAATCGCTCAACAGTCTATCCGATGCATTCGGATAATTTAATCCCAGTGCCAACTGATAATTACTTTTAGGATTGAACTGATTGATATAATAAAAACCTTCCGGCACCTGGTAATCGCCCTCTATCCGTTTTGGTCCGAGTGCCCCTGATAAAGCACAAACCTGATAGGTTTTAAACAGTATAAACGGCTCATTTTTCTGATTGCGAACCCAAACCTCTAACTGACTATCGTATTTAAAGCTTCTGACATATAGCTGTTTAAGCGGCCAGGAAATATGCAGGGCCGCCAATTGTTTTTTCAGGGAGTCTCCTTGCAGCTTCAACGCTAATGCAACCTTAGGATACTGCTTCTGGCTACTGATAAAAGACGATTGCGCAGTAATCTGCAGCTTGCCTGTGAACAGGAAAAGTATGACCAGGAATGATTTCATCAGCTCAAAAATAAGCTATCCTTGCAACTCTTACCTATCTTCGTCAACATCAATTTAAAAATATGAAAGTTGGGATACTCGGAGGCGGACAATTGGGAAGGATGTTGCTACAGGCAGCCGCCAATTATACGGTTGAGACTTATGTATTGGAAAATGACCCTCATTGTCCGGCGGCTCACCTTTGTCATCATTTTACCGAGGGGGATATCAGGGATTATGATACTGTTTACCGGTTCGGACAAGGGTTGGATGCCATTACCATTGAAATAGAATCAGTTAATGTAGAAGCATTGGAAAAACTGGAATCCGAGGGTGTAAAAATTTATCCGAAACCTTCTGCTATCCGTATCATCAAGAACAAAATCCTTCAGAAAGAATTTTACAGTACACACCAGGTACCCACTGCAGCATTTGTGGTAACCGGTAACCTGGCAGCCTTACAGGAGCATGCCTCCTTTCTGCCTGCTGTTCACAAGATAGGCCAGGGCGGCTATGATGGCAAGGGTGTACAGGTTTTAGAAACCGAAAAAGATTTGCGCAATGGCTTTGACGCGCCTGCTGTTTTAGAAAAAAAAGTAGCTATCAAAAAAGAAATTGCCATCATCATTGGCCGAAATGAGGCAGGAGAAACCGTAATCTTTCCCCCGGCCGAAATGATATTTGACCCCATTTGGAACCTGTTGGATTACCAGCTAAGCCCTGCCAGGCTTGCTGATAAAATAGTATGGAAAGCCGAAGCCATCGCCTCTAAAGTGGTTGAAGCATTAGCGAGTCCCGGGCTGTTTGCCATTGAGTTATTTATTGATATGAATGATGATGTATCGGTAAATGAATCGGCTCCGCGTGTCCACAACAGCGGGCACCATACCATTGAAGCCAATTATGTAAGCCAGTATGATGTGTTATGGCGCATCATACAGGGCTACCCTTTGGGTAATACGAATGCGATTCTCCCCTCGGCCATCGTAAATATCCTGGGTGCAGAAGGTTTTACCGGCAAAGCCCGCTATGAGGGTCTTACAGAAGTATTAAAAATGGATAATACATTCGTACATCTGTATGGCAAAACTGAAACAAAACCCGGCAGAAAAATGGGGCATGTTACCATCCTGCACAAAGATTATACTGAACTTACTTACCAGGCAAATAAAATTAAACACCTGCTGAAAGTCATTGCTTAATTATACTTTACTTTCCGAACATTTAAGGGTTTTAAAAATCCGATACCAATCAAACTTTTGGTTTGCATACCGGGTGAGGTATTATTTGGACCAAATAACCGAATATCATCATCATAGATCATATCGAGGCTGTAGGTAGCGGAAAAAAAACGATTGATCTTGAAAGAGAACAGATTAGTCATAAAAATATCAACATTTTTGGGATGGTTCTGATAATTGGAAAACAGGTCAATCCTGCCTTTATATAGTATGTTTTTAGCGATACTGTTACTGTAATTCAGCGTAACAAACGCGCCGATCTCGTTTAATGAATGGCTGCCTGCCGGCACACCATACACTCCTTTATCAGATAATTTTTTATTGGAAATGACTGTTGAACGGGAGGTGAGTGGAGATATGAACAACGACAAATTTCCCGTAGGTTTATAATCAAATCCAACAGATAAAATGAAATAGGCCGGCGACAAAAAAGAAGAAGAAAAATCACCTACATTCTTTGAGAATGTATAGCCATCAAAAAACTGGGAACGGAAATTAAATAGGGTTGATAAATACCACTTACCCAATGTATCCATCTTATAGCCATATTTGCTCAGATAGTCAAATCGATCATCGTTTTTACGGCTTCCCAGGCTGGTAGACTGAACAAAGCCCAGGTTTATATCTACGTTATTATCCCAACTATGCCTGTCTTTTCTGAAGAAAAAGAAATAATTGAAATAACCGTTCACTGTTAAAGAAAAATTATCCCCACCAGAGGCCCAGTTGCTTAAAGAACCCTGTGCAAGGTTAAAACTCATTAACCCCCCTCTTTTCCAGTTCCACCGACTGGTATCTGCCTCTTTTTTAATGGTACGGGAGGTTTCATTTCTTAACTTATTTACCAGGATACCTTGTGTAATTCCCGCGTGAACACAAAATAAGGCCATGAACAGCACAACAATTTTTCGCATTACCGTTAAAATTTTGCTGGCAAATCTAATGGTTCTTACGAATTTTTGAGAAAGTAGTGCTGCCAATCTGGCATTAACCGCTTCCTTTCTGTACTTTTGCTACTTAAAATTTCAGGAAGAATGGAAATATTGGAATTAGCGGGCAAAATACATGACGAGTGCCGTCAGGGAGAAGCCTTCAATCCATTAGGTAAAGATGTTCAGTTTTTCAAAAAACGCTTTTACATAGAGAGTTATGGCTGTGCTATGAATTTTGCGGACAGTGAGGTAGTGGCTTCTATTTTGAATGCGGAAGGATTTGGCGCCACCCGTAACCCGGAAGAAGCGGACCTGGTGCTGATCAATACCTGTTCGATTCGTGAAAAAGCGGAGCTTACCGTTAGAAAAAGATTAACTGAATTCAGGTCGCTGAAGAAAAAAAAGCCGGGTATGCTGATAGGTATACTGGGCTGTATGGCTGAGCGGCTGAAAGCCAGATTATTGGAAGAAGAAAAACTGGTAGACATGGTGGTAGGCCCGGATGCCTACAGAAGCTTACCTGCCCTGGTAGTTGAGGCAGAAACCGGACAGAAAGCAGTTAATGTATTACTCAGCCGCGATGAAACTTATGGAGATATTGCCCCGGTACGTTTAGACAGTAACGGCGTATGTGCTTTTGTTTCGATTACGCGGGGATGTAATAATATGTGCAGCTTTTGTGTGGTACCCTTTACCCGTGGAAGGGAGCGAAGCCGGGATGCGCATTCGATTGTAGCAGAAGTGGTGCAACTATTTGAAACCGGCTATCGCGAAATAACCCTGCTCGGCCAGAATGTGGATAGCTATTATTGGATAGATGAGGAACTAAATGAAACCATTACGTTTGCAAAACTATTGGAGAAAGTTGCCTTGGTATCCCCCTTACTCAGGGTTCGTTTCAGTACCTCCCATCCCAAAGATATTACAGATGAAGTATTGTTTACCATAGCCAGATACGAAAATATCTGTAACTACATTCACCTTCCGGTACAAAGTGGCAGTAACCGTATTTTACAATTAATGAACCGTACCTATACCAGGGAATGGTATATCGCCAAAGTAAAACGCATTCGTGAAATATTGCCTTTCTGTGGGCTGAGTACCGATATGATTACCGGTTTTTGTACCGAAACAGAAGAAGATCATCAGGCATCCTATGCTTTAATGGACTATTGTAAATATGATCTTGCTTATATGTATTTCTATAGTGAAAGACCCGGTACACTGGCTGAAAAAAGGTATGAAGATGATATACCGGAAGAAGTGAAAAAAAGGAGATTACAGGAAATGATAGCCCTTCACCGCATTCATTCATTGGAAAGTATGCAACGCGATGTAAACAAAAAGTTTAAAGTTTTAATTGAGGCAAATTCTAAAAAAAGTGAGGCCCATTGGCAGGGAAGAACTGATCACAATAAAGTAGTCATATTTTCCAAAGAAGCCTATCCCCTGAAAAAGGGTGATTATGTTATGGTACAAATACATAGCTGTACAGCAGGCACTTTAATGGGAGAGATCATAATTAATAATTAACAATGAACAATTAATAATTGAGGGATCGTTATTAATTAGCAATCATATTACAATGGATTTACAAAGTATAAAGAACCGGTTTGGTATTATAGGTAACTCACCTGCATTGAACTATGCACTTAATACAGCCGTACAGGTATCTGCCACTGATCTTACTGTTTTAATCGTAGGAGAAAGCGGCGTAGGAAAAGAAGCATTTTCTCAGATCATACATGCACTCTCCTCTCGCAAGCATAACCCATTTATTGCCGTTAACTGCGGGGCCATACCGGAAGGCACGATCGACTCTGAATTATTTGGGCATGAAAAAGGATCCTTTACGGGCGCCGTTGATAGCCGGAAAGGTTATTTTGAAACAGTAAGTGGTGGTACCATCTTTATGGACGAAATTGGTGAAATGCCGTTGGGCACCCAGGCCCGGCTGCTACGTGTATTGGAAACAGGCGAATTCATCCGCGTTGGATCATCCAAAGTACAGAAAACAGACGTACGGGTAATTGCCGCCACAAACAGAGAATTGCTGGAGTTTACACAGAAAGGACGCTTTAGAGAAGATCTTTACTACAGGCTAAGTACGGTACCCATCAGAGTGCCTTCGCTAAGAGACAGAAAAGAAGATATTCTGCTTTTATTCAGAAAGTTCGTGGTTGACTTCTCTGAACGCTATAAAACCTCTCCCGTTCAGTTAGATGAGGAAGCTAAAAACCTGTTAATTAACCATCGCTGGCAGGGTAATGTAAGGGAGTTGAAGAATATTGCAGAACAGATTTCCGTGTTAAGCACCAGTACACAAATCGGTGGCAATGAAATGAGAAGATTCCTGCCTGAAAGTATAGGCAACCGTTTACCAATGATTACAGGACAGCCCACTGCTTCCGGTGATTTTTCCAATGAAAGAGAAATTCTGTACAAACTTTTTTTCGACATGAAAAAAGATGTAACAGAATTAAAGAAAATGTTCCTGGAAATTTTGCAGAACCCTTCACTTGCCGGAAACGCTGCGAACTTTACCAGAGACTCACTAAGCAATGATTACCAAAATATTAATGACCATCAATCAATGCTTGCTCCTGCCACGATACCAACATCAGGAAATACACAACCTTCTTTCCTGCCATCAGGCAGCCATTCATCACAACCCGTGCTGCTGCATGACGATGGCATTCACCAGCATGAAGAAGTAGAAGAATCATTAAATATTGTGGATAAGGAAAAAGAACTCATCATCAAAGCTTTGAAAAAACATAAGGGAAAAAGGAAAGATGCTTCACTTGATTTGGGCATTAGTGAGAGAACACTTTACAGGAAGCTGAAGGAGTATGATATTGATGAATGACAATGAATAATTAAGAATTAAAAAAATAATAATTAAAATTAAGGTCATGCGGGAAAATGTGATAACAGTCGTGCGAAAGACAAGGGGGCTGCCTTCTTTTTTACTATTTTGTTTTGCCGGTATTTTACTTACTTCCTGTGGCATCTATAAATTCAGAGACGCTACGATACCGCCTGATGTAAAAACGGTTAAGGTTGGGTATATATTGAACCAGGCGCGGTATATTAACCCACAATTGAGTCAGAAATTTACTGACAAAATTTTACAAAAGATTACCGGGCAAACCAAATTAACCAGAACCAATAGTGATGACGCTCATTATGTGATTAATGGAACCATTACTGTATATGACCCCAGTCAAACAGTAGGCGTAAGCGCGCAACAGGCTAGTACCAACCGATTAACCGTTACCTTGCACATGACATTGAAAAAAACACTGGAAAATAAAACGGATGAATTCGATGTGAGCAGGAGTTTCGATTATTCTGCCAACCTTTCCCTTCAACAGGCAGAAGGGCAATTGCTGGATGAAGTGGTGAGATCATTAACAGATGATATTTTTAACCGTATCTTTTCTAACTGGTAAACAGTGAAACCGAATTCAAAATGAGTTTGACACAGGAAAAAGCATTATTTCAACTATCCGGAAAACTTAAGCTGGCGGATCTTTCAACAGAGAGCCTTCAAAAGATGACCGACTTATACCCCTATTTTATTCCTGCCAGGTTTTTTCTGGCAGCCAAAGAGCGGGCATCAACCAATAAAGGACCCCTTGTTTTAGCACAAAAAGCTAACCTGTACTTTACCAATCCCCATTGGTTGTGGTATCAACTGGAGCATAGTGAAAAAAACCTGCATACCCTGTCAACAGCTACCACCCCTCCACTTAGTAAAAAACCGGAGGTTATGGCCGTTCCAACAGTTGAAGCGGTGAAAGATATCCTGCGGAAAATTGATCCGGCGGGCGAACAAAAAACTGATAATACAAAAATAGATTTTTCAACAGAAACGGAAAGTCGGATTGCAGATATACTTTCCGGCCAACTGGCTGCTTTTAATAAACCCATTGACCCAAACGAATTATTAGATATTGAATTAGAGAAGCAACGCCTCCATACGATCGACTATTTTGCCTCTCAGGGGATTAAAATAGACCTTTCGTCTATTCCGCAGGATAAACTTACCAGGAACCTGTTAAAATTTACGGATTGGCTTAAACAGATCAAACAGGTGAACCCGGCAGAGCTGATATCCAACATTGAAATGGAGAAAGCAGTAGCAGAAACAGCCAAAAACTCCAATGAAACAAGGGAAATTCTTACAGAAACCATGGCAGAAGTATTCATTAAACAAGGCCAGAAAGAGAAAGCCATACAACTGCTGATCAAATTAAGTTTCTTAAATCCTGAAAAATCCAGTTATTTTGCTGCCAAAATAGAACAACTAAAAGGAATATAATATGATCATCTTGTTTTTGATTCTGATTGCGATTGCCTCTGCGGCCTTAGGTTTTATGGTATTAATTCAGAACCCTAAGGGCGGCGGTTTATCTGCCAACGTTGGCGGGTTCAGCAACCAACTGATGGGTGTTAAGCAAACTACTGATGTGCTGGAAAAAGGCACCTGGCTGTTTGCCGGCATCATTGCCACTTTAGCCATATTTTCTACTTTATTCCTGAAAGGAGGCGCCACCTCCACAGGTACTGAAAATTTGCTGCAAAAAGTGAATACTACCCAAACAGCCCCTGCCCCGGCAGCTACTGTTCCGGCCAACACCATAACCGCAAAACCTGATTCAGGCAAAAAATAATCCATTTCTACCGAATTAACTGCCCTGTCTGTAGCTTCAGACAGGGTTTTTTATTTAACTTGAACCAATGAACAAGATTCTTTCCCGACTGATCCTTTTCCTCTTTTTCCTTGCCCTTGTATTTTACTGGCTCTTTCTTTCATCTGCCACCTCATTTGAAGGAAAATCTGCTTTTATCATTATTGCGGAAAACAAAAAAGACAAAACCAGTATTCTGCATGAGCTGAAGGCAAAAGGCATTATTGGGGATACATTTACTTTTTCATTTTTAGCTACCGGCATGGGAGTATGGGATAAAGTGAAGCCCGGAAAATATGAAATAAAAAAAGGCCAAAGCCTGCTAACCATTTCCCGCATATTGAAGAATGGCCGTTTGGCTGAAATTAAACTGGTCATTAACCGCCTTCGCACCAAAGAGGATCTTGCCAAATTGATAGGGAAAAATTTCTCGACAGACTCAACCGCTGTCATGAAATACCTCAGCTCCAATGATTCATTGAAAGGATTAGGCGTAGATACAAATAGGTTATTTACGTTGATTATTCCGGATACCTATGCTTTTTACTGGAATACCCCACTGCGAAAAATACTTAGAAAGCTGGCTGATACTAAAAACACTTTTTGGCAAAACCAGGGACGCCTGGAAAAGGCAAAAGCCATCAAACTTAGTCCGGAAGAAGTATACACACTGGCTTCTATAGTAGAAGAAGAAACCAACTACGACAGCGATAAAATAAAGATTGCCAGTGTGTATATTAACAGGCTGAATAAAAGCATGCCCTTGCAGGCTTGTCCAACCATCAAATTCGCCATGAGAGACTTTAGTATCACACGCATCTATGAAAAATATCTATTCAACCCCTCTCCTTATAATACGTATCGAAAAACGGGACTACCACCCGGACCAATCTGCACACCCGCCGCTAAAACAATCGATCTGGTATTAAATGCCCCCAGAACAGATTATCTTTTTTTTGTCGCAAAAAGTGATTTTAGTGGTTACCACCATTTCAGCAATAGTTATACAGAACATAACAAGTACGCCCAGGAATACCAAAAAGTGTTGGATATTTATATGACAAAAAAAACAAAATAACTAATCCGGAAGATATTGACCAGATTTGAACGTATACTATTAAGATGGGGGCCTCTTTCCTTTTTGCTTCGCAAGAGCAAAGGATGGATAATACCCGGCTTTAACGGGTTACCTGTATTTGATGTTGGCAATTTTTTTCTGAAACAGATTAATAAAGTAGGATTGAATGAGCGGGCAGCAGCCATCGCATTTAACCTGATCATGGCCCTTCCTGCCGGCATCCTCTTTCTTTTTTCATTAATACCCCTATTTCCCAAACCGGATAGTTTTAAGAAAGAAATTCTGAACCTGTTCAAAGACATAACACCCAATTCAGACACTTACCATTTTATCGCGAATATCTTAAACGATCTATTAGAGAACCAGCACGTAGGTATTTTCTCCTTTGGTTTTTTTTTACTGATATTTTATTCCTCCAATGCAATGATCGGTATTATCCGGACATTTGATAAATCCATTAAGGAAAAAAAAGTTATTTTTCTGCACCAGCGAGGGAGGGCCATTCGCCTAACTTTTTTACTGATTGTATTGGTTCTGCTGTCTTCACTTGCCTTATTCCTGGGAAAGGAGCAAATGGTTTTTGTTTTAAAAACGGTCTTTCATGTAAAGAAAGATACCCGGTTATCCTGGTGGAGCGGCATCAGATGGGGTATTATCCTCAGCCTTTTGTTTTATGGCATCGCTTTCATTTATAAGTTTGCCCCTTCCGTAAAAAAGCGCTGGGCACTTTTATCGCCGGGTTCTATCCTGGCTACAGCACTTACCCTAATCACCACTATTCTTTTTTCTTACTGGGTAAACAATTTCGACAGCTACAATAAAATATATGGGTCTATCGGAACGGTGCTGATTATCATGCTATTAGTCTATATCAATTCATGGATACTACTTGTGGGATTTGAGTTGAATGTAAGTATCACCTACTTAACCAAAAAGGTAGAGGAGCGGAAGTTAGCGGATGCACAGGAAGAGAAGGAAGCAGAAAAAAAGTAATGGCTGTACAGTTTATTTCAGGTCATTATCAGTACCCCCCCATTCTTTCAGCAAAAGGTTTACCCTGTCTGCCGACAAGGAAGTTTCTTCATAATGGCCGGCTACTTTCTTTTGCCGTAACGCTTCATAAACAGCAACCGCGCAGGCAACAGAAATGTTCAGGCTTTGAATAATGCCCATTTGCGGAATAATAAAATTGCCATCAGCCATGGCCCGTATTTCATGGCTAACCCCATCGTGTTCATTGCCAAAAACCAGCGCGATTCGTTTGGTAAAATCGATCTCATAAAGATCAATGGAATCTGTGGCAAGATGGGTGGTTAGAATGATATCATAGTTTTTTCTAAGTTCAGTAAAACAAGCCACAGCATCCGTATACTGATGAATGGTAAGCCATTTGGCGGCACTGCTGCTGCTTTTTATACCAAATCTTTTGTGCCGGGGCATAATGGTGGTGAGTACATAAACATCCTGTATACCCACCGATTCACAGGTTCGCATAACGGCGGATATATTATGCGGATCGTGAACATTCTCCATCACTACCGTTAAATCAGCCTGTCTCTTACTAAGCACACTTGTTAATTTTTTCCATCTCTCCGGAGTCATGATAATCAGATATGAAGACGAAATTCGACAACACTGCTGAGTATAACAAAATTGATTTTAACCAGCTCACCCATCTCAGGCGGATCTGCAAAAAGCTGTTAGCGTTTCGTTAATGAATCAACCATACTAAATGAGCATGATACCCAATCCGGGTTTACCAGACAGGCTAATTTTACCGAAATCAAATTGCAATCCGGTTGCCGCATCTTCGGCCAGTAGCAGTGGCCCGTCCATATCAACATAATCAAGCTGAGGTAGAAAATGGGCGATGGCGGCAGAACCGATGGTACACTCATTCATGCTGCCCATCATCACCTTTAAATGTAAGTCCCTTGCTTCCTGTATCATACGCAAAGCCGGTGTGATACCACTGCATTTTGTTAGTTTGATGTTAATACCATGAAAGTATCCGACACATTTTTTTACATCCTGTTCAAACACACAACTCTCATCAGCCATTAAAGGAAGTGTAGATTTTTCATATAAGATTTTCATCCCATCCCAGTTATCTTTTGCCAGGGGCTGTTCAATAAACTCAATACCCAGGGCAGCCAGTTGTGGTATTTTCTCAAGCGCCTCTGCTGTTGTCCAGCCTGCATTGGCATCTATGCGCAACAAAGCATTGGTATGTTTACGTAAAGCTTCAACAATCGCTATGTCTTCCCCGGTTCCTAATTTTATTTTATACAAGGGCCATGGTGTAGCCTTCATCTTAGCAACCATTTTATCTATCGTATCAATACCAATGGTATAGTCTGTTTCCGGTGTGTGCTCCCATTGGGTATTCCAGAGTTTATACAAAGGCCGGCCCTTCATCTTTCCAAAAAGATCCCAGGCAGCCATATCTAAGGCAGCTACTAAAAATGGATTATCCGGAAATAAATGATGCAGGTAATGCCAGTATCGTTCCGGATCAGTGAACGCAAATTTTTCAACCAGCGTTCTTTTATTTTCCAGATCGGCTATCATTTTTTCAACCGTAACATGATAATAAACAATGGCGGGAGCTTCCCCAATCCCCATAAACGGGCCCAGTTCAAGCGCCACCACCAATGCAGGCTGGTGCGTTTTGGTTCGACCGTTTGAAATAGTAAATGGATAAACGAATGGAAGGTTTTGCCGGCGGTAACTGAGTTTCAAAACTTTGTGATTAGTAAGCCGCAAAGGTAAGTAGGGAAAGGGAATATTGATATTCTTTCATCGCCCGCTTGCTACAATAAACCCTTTTAATTCTTCATTAAACGAACCGGCTTGCAGCAATGCCTCGAGTGTAATATGCATCCGGTATTGCCAATAATGTTGGGCATTGGCGGGAATATTGATTCTTTCATCAGAAGGATTTTCCCTACGCAAACTTTCACTAATACCTACTATATCCTGTAATTGAAACACGCACCACATAGCCGGAGAATACAGGTGCTGCACTACGATTGCCCGGTTGATCCAGGCTTCACAATATTGAGGTGCATCACCCAACTGGCCCAACTGGTGATTATAAAATCGCTGTATGCCTGCCCTGTCTTCTTCCCACCAGCCGCGTATGGTACTCATGTCGTGGGTAGATGGGGTTACTACACTCAGATAGGGTGCATCATTGGGATGAAAGAATTCACTGTTTACATCCTTCGGCATCCGCTGTATTTCCAGGCTCAGCAAACCCAATTGCCTCATCACTTCAGGCACACAGGCTGGAACCAATCCAAGATCCTCACCACATACCAGCATATTGGTTACCCTTTTTAAGGCCGGTAATTTTTGTAAGGCTTCCTTCATCCAGTAATCATCCTGTCGCCGGAAGAAATAATTGACATACAAATCGCGTAACTGTTGTTGTGTAGCATATTCCAAGTTACGGAAAGAAGAAGTATTTTCCATACCAAAACGGAAATGAAATTGCTGGCCATTTCCATTTTCAGCTTCAAATAAAATTATATTACTAATAAGATCATATAAACCCTGACGGATCTTTGTATGGTGTGTATCCTGTTCCAGGAAAGCAAAATGTTGCTCAACCAGCCGCTGCGTTACATACTCAGGCTTTAATGTATAGGTTCCATATCCATCATATTTCAGAAAAAGGCTTTTTACTAGTTCATTATCATAGCCAAATACTTCCCATAACACATTCTCGGTGATATAAGGCCTGGTATACCGATCATAATCAAACCATATTCCATTGCTGTTAAATTCAGTTACATGCACCGGTATTGACGGAACAAAATGCCCCATAATACCCTCTACCGCATCCATTGGAATACTCCAAATCCGGAAGAACCCAAGTATATGATCTATCCGGAATGCATCAAAATAGTAACTCATTTGCCCAAACCGATGCTTCCACCAGGCAAATCCATCTGCAAGCATTTGTTGCCAGTTATAGGTGGGGAAGCCCCAGTTCTGCCCTTTTACTGCAAAGCCATCGGGCGGGGCCCCAGCCTGGAAATCCAGGTGAAAGAGTTCGGGGTTTTGCCAGGCATCTGCCCCATGGCGATATACGCCGATGGCTATATCACCTTTCATAATAATTCCATTGGCGTGTGCATACGCGGTTGCTTCTTTCAGTTGCAGGTGTAAATGGAATTGAATAAAATAATAAAAAGCTATTTCCCGGAAGGCAATGGAATCTTTATCAGCCAACGCTGCAATATCAACAGCATTGTATTGTTTGTAAGCCGGCCATTTGCTAAAATCAACCGTTGCGTATTGATCTCTCAGATAACAGAAAGCGGCATATGGAACCAGCCAATGTTTATTCTGTTCAAAAAACTGCTTGTACTCTTTTGATTCAAAAACTGTTTTACCTGATTCCGCAAACAGTAGTTTCGTAAAATCATTTTTAATCAGTGAAACTGCCTCATAATCCACTACCTGTAATGCATTCAACCGTAAGCGTTCCGCTTCCAATTTTAGTAAACGTTTGCTTGCATTGGGCGAATCCGCTAATTTTGCAAGGTTAAGATATAGCGGATGTAAGGCAAAGGCAGAGATGGCTGCATAAGGATAGGAGTCTACCCAGGTATGCGTTGCAGTAGTATCATTGATGGGCAGGATCTGTATCATTTTCAACCCCACCCGTTTGGCCCAATCCACCAATAAGGCAAGGTCTGTAAATTCACCTGTGCCAAAACTTTTTTCAGATCTTAAACTAAACACAGGAATAGCGGTTCCGGCCCCTTTCCAGGTATTATTGGGCAATACAGCAAACCCATCATTGACCATTGTTTGCCGGTTTGTTTTACCGGCATCATGCAAAACACGGTTATTGCCGTCTTCAAAGCGCATGAACTGGTGGTTCACTGCATCATATACACCATATTTATACGCGATAGGAAATGTTTCATTGGAGAGATCTAAAGACAATGTATAAAAATCATCCCCCTCAGCCTTGGTCATCAGTAAAACATGTGCGGTATCCCAGTTGCCCAAGACTTCAGTACTTCCTGTAACACATAAGGTCTGCCCCTTTAAAACCAATGGCGCTTTTACCTTCAGTGTATGTGAAATATTTTTGGGAGCAGGTGATATTACCGGCGTAAAATTATCTTTCAGTAAAACCTTTGTAAAAGGTTCGGTATAAAAACTATTTTCAAAATAACCCGCATAATTCCAGGCATCAATGATTACTAATTCCGCTGTTTGATATTTAGATGGATTAACTATTTTATCATTACCCCAGTCATAACTGATGGTACCATCCGGATGCTTAAGAATATAGTGGTAGGTAATATTGGTATCAATAAGGGGTAACGCGCTAATATCCAATTCGAGCATCCAATATTCCTCATTAAAACATTGAAGAGGAAGTGCATTTTCCAGCTTATTACTACCCATTACAGGATGATTACCCGTGATAAACATCTCCTGTCCATAGGTAGTTTTGAAGCGAATCTGAAAAATGATTTTTTGTAAAGTAGCAATCGTTCTTTTCTCGTTGGCCAAGATGCAATGTTTTAGAAACGCTAAAATAATTAAAACAATGTGTAAATCAAACACATTTAAATAAAAGTCTGCCAAAAAGGCCAATTCAGGTAAGAAAAACCTTTACAGGAATCAGTTTCCTGATTTGATGAGATCAGCGCCTTTCTCCCCTATCATTATAGTGGCCGCATTCGTATTGCCTGATACAATAGTTGGCATCACTGAGGCATCAATTACCCGCAAATTCTTTACCCCGTGTACCCTTAATTGACTATCCACCACTGCCAGGCTATCCTTACCCATTTTACAGGTACCAACGGGATGGTAAAGGGTTTCCGCTGTTTTACGGATATGAGCCATCAGCGCCGCATCCGTATAAGGCTCATGGGGAAAAGAGAGTCCGTTTAAAGAAAACCCTGCAAGCGATTGGGCATTCATAACCTCCATCGACTTTTTGAGGGCTGCCAGCAAAACCTGCCTGTCTTTTGGCTCCGAAAGTAAATTAGGCTGAATGATTGGAGCATCTTTTGGTTTGGAACTTTTTAATCCAATATAACCCCTGCTTTCCGGTCTAATTAAAATAGCAAGAATACCAAAACCATCCTTTTTAGAGAAAGTTTTGATATCATGGATATCGGTAGAATAATCATCCGCGATGCCCAATGGCACAAAATGAAACTGAATATCCGGCCTTGTTAAGGAAGCATCTGACTTTAAGAAAGCATTCGCTTCAATGGGACTATTACTGAGTGGCCCACTTGAAAATAACAGGTGTTGCAAGGCAGCTTTAGCCATATTGAATGGCTTCAGTAAGGAATTAAAAGTAGGTATGGTACTCCAGCTACTTACCCCTGTCCAGATATGATCCTGCAGGTTCTTACCTACCCCTGGCAGCGGAAATTTAATATCAATGCCCTGCTTGCTTAATTCAACCGGATCACCAATACCGGATAACATTAACAACTGTGGCGATTGGATAGCGCCGGCAGACAGTAGTACTTCACGGGTACAGTTGATCCGTTCAGAATCGGAATAGGCCGTCATTACTTCTACTCCAACGGCTCTTCCATCTTCTATTAAAATAGATTTCACATGGGTATTTGTTCTAACTGTAAGATTAGAACGGCGCATAGCTGGTTTTAAAAAAGCGTCTGCAGCACTATGCCGCTTGTTTTTTTTGATTGTAAACTGTAGCATACTGGCACCTTCCTGCTCGGCGCCATTGTAATCGGTATTTCGCGGAATGCCAGATTCTTCACAGGCGTCAACAAAAATACTGGCTAGTTCACTGGGCTGCCTGGAAAGGGTAACATGCAATGGCCCATTTTCACCATGAAAAGGCTCACCAAACTGTTCATTTGTTTCCGACTTTTTAAAATAAGGTAATACATCATCATACCCCCAACCTGTATTACCCAGTGCTTCCCATTCATTAAAATCTTCTCTATTGCCACGTACATACGCCATCGCATTGGTTGCACTACTGCCACCAAGTGTTTTTCCACGCGGAATAAAAATTTTCCGGTTATCCACTTGCTTCTGCGGCTCTGTCCAGAATGCCCAGTCAACAGATGTACGGTTTAGTTTGGTATAAGCGCCCGGAACCCGAATTTCCGGTTTGGTAGCCGGTGAGCCCGCTTCCAGTAGCAAGACTGTGCACCCGGCATCTTCAGATAATCTGTTGGCTAATACGCAACCCGCGGATCCTGCACCAATTATGATATAATCGTATGGCATTGGCTAAATGTAATACAAAAAGAATAATGAATAAAGTTACACACTATATTTGCCATACTAACAATTGTTCGTATATGAGCCCGGAGTTTAACCGTAATGAAGACTGGATGAAGTTGTCTGTGAGTAAAGCAACCCAACACTTTGAAAAAATAAAACTGGGTGGTGGCAGAAAATCATTAGACAAACAAAAAGAAAGAAACAAATTAACTGCCAGGGAGCGGATTGATTATTTATGTGATAAGCAAAAGCCCTTCACAGAAATCGGTGCTTTTGCGGGGTTTGGCATGTATGAGGAGGAAGGCGGTTGCCCCTGTGGGGGAACAGTAGCGGGTTTGGGTTATGTAAGTGGCAGGCAATGTATTATTGTAGCAAATGATCAAACCGTGAAAGCAGGCGCCTGGTTTCCTATTACGGGTAAGAAAAATCTCCGCATGCAGGAGATTGCCATGGAAAACAGGTTACCGGTAATCTACCTGGTGGATAGCGCCGGTGTATTCCTTCCCATGCAGGATGAAATTTTTCCGGATAAAGAACATTTTGGGCGCATCTTCCGTAACAATGCCAGAATGAGTGCGATGGGTATTACACAGATTTCAGCAGTAATGGGCGCCTGTGTGGCGGGGGGCGCTTACTTACCCATTATGAGTGATGAAACGCTGATGGTAGAAGGCAATGGCAGTATTTTCTTAGCGGGTTCTTATCTCGTAAAAGCGGCTATTGGAGAAGAGATTGACAATGAAACATTAGGCGGTGCGGAAACACATACCGCAATCAGCGGGATTGCTGATTATAAATTCAAAACAGAATATGACTGCCTGGATCATATCAAAAAGATCATGAACAAACTGGGAGAGCCTTCCAAAGCCGGCTTTAACAGGATACAGCCCACCGCTCCCAAAAAAGATCCCAATGAATTATATGGTATCATTCATGAAGGCAATCTGAAACCTTATGATATGCTGGATATTATTGAACGCATAGTTGATAACAGCGCCTTCGATCAATATAAAGCCGATTACGGCAAAACAATTTTATGCGGCTATGCCAGAATAGAAGGATGGGCAGTAGGTATTGTTGCCAACCAGCGATTGGTAAGCAAAAACAAAAAAGGCGAAATGCAGATTGGGGGGGTTATCTATAATGATAGCGCCGACAAAGCAGCCCGCTTTATCATGAATTGTAACCAGAAAAAAATTCCCCTTGTTTTTCTGCAGGATGTTACCGGCTTCATGGTTGGCAGCCGAAGTGAGCATAGTGGTATTATAAAAGACGGCGCCAAAATGGTGAATGCCGTTGCTAATTCTGTGGTACCAAAGATTACGATCATTATAGGCAACAGCTATGGCGCCGGCAACTATGCCATGTGTGGTAAAGCCTACGACCCCCGCTTTATTTACGCATGGCCCTCAGCCAAAATTGCGGTAATGGGTGGCGACCAGGCAGCTAAAACCTTATTACAGATCCAGGTGGCCACTATGAAAGCTAAAGGAAAAGAAGTAAGCGCCGAAGAAGAAAAAACATTACTGGATAACATTAAAAACAGTTACGAAAAACAGACCTCCCCCTTCTATGCTGCCGCCCGATTATGGATAGATACTATTATTGATCCCATTAGCACCAGAGAGGTAATTGCGGAAGGTATTGCCGCCGCGAACCAAAATCCACAGATAGACGATTTTAAAATGGGCGTGTTTCAGGTATAGCCATCCGCTAATCAACCAATTCCCTTTACTTTGCTACTGTTTTTGGTTATTCAGTTTTGACTTTTAAATTTTGATTTTTAACTTCAAAAATTAGTAAACCCATTCATACATGCCTTACCACATCTACACCGTTGATGCCTTTACTGATACTATTTTTGGCGGAAATCCGGCAGCCTGCTGTCCGTTAACTACTTTTCTTCCAACCGAAACCATGCAACAACTGGCTAATGAAAATAACTTATCAGAAACGGCATTTTTTGTTAAGAGAAATGATGATAGTTATGATATCAGATGGTTCACTCCCGAAGTTGAGATAGACCTGGCCGGTCATCCAACCCTTGCCACTGCACATGTTATTTTTAATGAATTAACGCATGGTTCTGATACCATTACCTTTCACAGTAAAAGTGGTGAACTGACCGTTAAAAAAAAGGGCAACCTGCTCGAAATGAATTTCCCTGCACGCATGCCTATAGACTGTGTACCACCAGAAAATCTTTTAAAGGGATTTAACATCGCACCCAACAAAGTATTACGGTCCAGAGACTATTTTTTAATCTATGATACCCAGGAGCAAGTAGAACAATTAGTGGCTGATTTTGCCTATTTAAATACCGTAGAAACACTTGGCATCATTGTTACTGCCAGAGGTAATCAGTCAGATTTTGTTTGTCGCTTTTTAGTCCCCAATTCTGTCATTGGCGAAGATCCTGTTACCGGTTCAGCACATGCCACCCTGATTCCCTATTGGGCAAAAGAATTAAATAAAACCTCTTTAACTTCTATACAATTATCCAAAAGAAAAGGACATCTCTGGTGCAGTGATCTGGGAGACCGTGTAACCATTGCGGGCAAGGCGGTTTTGTATATGAAGGGGGAATATTTTATATAAATGCAACAATCCCACCACCTAAAGATATACACCGACGGCTCTGCAAGGGGCAATCCGGGGGCCGGGGGCTATGGGGTGGTATTGATATGGGGGGATGTGAAGAAAGAACTTTCAGCCGGTTACCGGCTCACCACCAATAACCGGATGGAATTGCTGGCAGTAATTGTAGCCTTAGCCTCCCTGACTAAAAAAAATATTCCGGTTACTATCTATACAGACAGTCAGTACATAGTAAATACCGTTGAAAAAAAATGGTTGGATAACTGGATACAAACGGATTTCAAAGGCGGTAAAAAAAACAAAGACCTCTGGCTGCAATTCCATGCATTAGCCGGGCATTTCAAACTTCGCTTTGTATGGGTGAAGGGACATGCGGATAACGCGATGAATAACCGTTGTGATGAATTGGCTACCACCGCGGCGGATGGTAAACATTTATTGGTGGATGCATGGTATGAAAAGGAGAATCGTTAGCCGGCTTTCCACTAAGCTGGTTCTTTTGTTACAAAGCGGTTCTTAGCTAAATAATAAGTGCCAAATAAGACTGCGGAAAAAATAACAGTGGCCATTACACTATTCTTATAAAAAGGAAGCCCATCATTGTAGCAAAGCAATAACCCGCTAAATGTTTTGGGTCTATTCAATCCAAACCCACGACTACTGGCCCATACAAAGAAATTAGACACCAGAAAATATGCAGTAGGGGCAGACAAAGCAGCAACAATCATATTACCGATCTTATTCGTTTTAATAAGAAATCCGAAACAGGTCATGCCGGCAAACAACAAATAGTTAATCCACTGTCCATCATAAAAACCCTGGATAGCCGTTAATCCGTTATTATATAAAACCTGGTATAACAGGTCAGACAAAAACATAGATACCAATGGCAGGATAAATGCCCATTTTTTATTTTTTACAAATAAAGCACCGCTGAAAAGACCCAGCGCTATCTGGGGAGCGAAACCCATCGGACGATTGGGCAGAATTCTGTATAAGGCGCTAACCAAAACCATCAGTAAAAGAGATAAGATAAGCGGTCTGTTAATTTTCATTTGTTTCTAAGTTTCTGAGCAAAAATAGGCGTTACTGGCATTTCTGCCACGGCAATTTTCCTCATGATGTGTATAAGCCCTTTTAAGCAGGTACAAATGCCTTGAACAATACGGTATCACCCGATGCCTGGAGGGTATATGTTTCACCGGCAAAAACAGCAACGGCTTCTCCCCTTTTCAATACGATTGAGTTATTAACTACGGCGCCTCCTTCTGTAACCAGCAGTATTTCTAAAGAGGTAGTGGTGGTGGTATAAGCCAGGTTAGCGGTCAATTCAATTTTGGCAATGCCAAAATCCGGTACCGGGCAAGGGTAAATTTTTTCACCGGTAAGCACTGTAATCCCTTTCATAATATTAGGTACCACTGTTTCAAACAATATGTGCTTCATTAATTCCGGCACATCAATATGTTTCGGGGTCAGGCCTGCTCTTAATACATTATCACTATTGGCCATCAACTCAATACACTGTCCTTCCAAATATGCATGCGGCATGCCTGCTCCCTGAAAAAGGCCCTCACCCGGCTTCAGGTTTACGATATTGAAAAAATAAATCGAAAAAATGGCCCTGTCTATATCACCCATGCCTTCCTTCCCTTCAAAAATTTTAGCTATCCACCAACCGGGCATTTCTCTAGTCAGTTCACCCTCTTTTTTCATCCGGATATTCCGCTTAATCAGGTTTTCCAATAAGGCATTTATCTCCGGCTGCTCTATTTCCATAATAAACTGGTACAAAGGCTTTAATCCTTCTCTTCTATAATAAGGCAGCAGTACAGTAAACTCCGGAACATCAATAAGTATTTGCTCAATTTCAGCCAACTGCCTGAACCCATGCAATAACCAGAACTCCGTTAAAGCCACCAGCATTTCAGGTTTATGATTTCTGTCTCTGTAATTACGGTAGGGGGCATTCAGTGGAATACCTGCTGTCTCTTCCCTGTCGAATCCTTTTTCCGCTTCTTCTTTTCCCGGGTGAACCTGGATAGAAAGAATATTTTTTACATCCTGCACCTTAAACAGGTACGGAAGTCTCCCAAACGCATCGTACACTTTTTCGGAAATTATCCTCCCTGGTTCTTCCTGTATAGCCGTGTAGAGGGATACAGGTCCTTCAGGCGTCAATAGCTCAGAAGGCGCCAGCGGATGAGCGCCCATCCAGTATTCTGCAAAGGGTTGGCGACTTTCATTGTTAATACCTAACAGGTCTGGTATAAATTCATGCCCTCCCCATGCATAATGCATCACTCTGCCTTTGAGCTTATAAAGATTATTATTTAGTTCCATTAGGGTATTATTTACGGGTATTATCCTATAACGTGAAGTTCCGAAATATCTTGTATAGATTACTATTTTTAAGGTAAGCTTAGCAAATACATGAGTAATAACCTGATTACCGGCAAAAAGGGCGAAGATATCGCTGCGGACTATCTTACCAAAAATGGGTATACCCTGCTGGAAAGGAACTGGCGAAAACATCATTGGGAGGTGGATATCATTGCCTCAAAAGATCAGTTCCTTCATTTCATTGAAGTAAAAACAAGGTACTCTCTGCGGTTTGGTTTCCCGGAAGAAAGCATTACCAAAGACAAAATGAAAAACCTGAAAAATGCCGCCGAAAATTATCAGTACCAGCATCCCAAATGGAAATATATTCAGTTCGATGTAATAGCCATAACATTGGTGAATGAAACAGCCAAAGAAATATTAATGATTGATGATGTATACTTTTAAACCTATACTCTTTCCATCATCTTCTCCACCATCCTATACGTTGCCGGGCAATGTTCAATATTCTGCCGGTGCACATGTATATACTCCACCATTTTCTTTTTCTTCAGGTGCGGAAAACCGGCACAATCCTCCGGGCGCACTTCATAGATGCTGCACATATTATTTTCCATGTTCAGGAACTGGCAGGGCTGTTTTACATTTACCCAGTCATCCCCTTTTTTATCAAATGCAAGCCATTTGTCTTTGAGTTCCTGTGGTTTTATCTCAAAATGAGCGGCTATCCGTTTGATGTCTTTACCGGTAAACGTGGGCGTCATGCTTTTACAGCAGTTCGCACAACTTAAACAATCTATTTCTTTCCATACTTCAGCGTCAATAGTTGCAGCAATGGTATCCAAACCACGGGGCGGGTTCTTTTCAATTTTTCCTAAATAACGTTTGAATGCTTTCTGGTGATAACGGACTTTTTGTTTGAACGAACGGAGATTAACTTGCATTAGATCGATTAAAAATTTTTAGATTTTGGAACACAAACACCAAAAGGCAGTCCTTATTTTTTGAAATTGCAATATCGGGTAGCTTACCTTCATAACCAAATTTCAAAATGGCTATGTGGGACGCTTATAAAAAAGGATACAAAGCTTATCTCCGCTTAGAAAAATCTCTGAGTGATCACTCAGTGGAAGCTTACCTGCATGATGTAGAGAAGCTGACAGCCTATTTACAGATCTGCCAAACCCTTAAATCGCCTGCTGAGATTGATTTGACAGACCTGCAGCAATTTGTAAAATGGGTGGACGGATTGGGTATGACGGCTACTTCACAGGCAAGGATCCTATCCGGCATACGGAGTTTTTATAAATATTGTTTGATAGAGCAGATTACCCAAACTGATCCTTCTACTTTGCTGGAAGCGCCCAAGACAAGCAGAAAACTGCCAGACACCCTGAGTTTTGAGGAAATTGAACTGGTGATTGCCCAACTGGATCAAAGCACCCCGGATGGTGGCCGCAATAAAGCCATTCTGGAAACCATGTATAGTTGTGGCTTGCGGGTTAGTGAAGTAGTGAACCTGAAAATATCCGGCCTGTATCTTGATGTTGGGTTTATACGTGTTATTGGTAAAGGCGACAAAGAAAGGCTGGTACCCATTGGCCGTGATGCGGTAAAGTATATCAAAATATATAAAGACAATATCCGCGTTCATCAAACCATACAGCCGGGCTTTGAAGACATCCTCTTTCTGAATAACCGTGGAAAAAACCTCAGCAGGGTCATGATCTTTTATATTATAAAGCAGGCGGCCAAACTAGCCGGTATCACTAAGAATATCTCACCCCATACTTTTCGTCATTCCTTTGCCACGCACCTGGTAGAGGGTGGCGCCGACCTGCGGGCGGTACAGGAAATGCTGGGCCATGAAAGTATTACCACCACCGAGATATACACACACCTGAACAGAGATTTCCTCCGGGATACCTTACAAAGGTTTCATCCGGCTTTTAAACCGTAATACCCGAAAGCAAGCGCTTTGTAACGTTCGGGGCTGTCTGAACTTAGGGGAAGCTTACCTTTTTATCGCTTAAAGAACAAAAATAATTAATTAGAATTACTTGGTATTTAACACAGAATCTGCGGAGAATAAAATTTTGGCTTGCATAACTTTTATTTTTTTAGTGTGTAATTAATAACGAAGCCTACTCCTATTCCGCCGAACCATTTTTGTCTATTGGTAGTGCTAATTTCTGTGGGAAATATATCGTCTTGCCTCCACAAATCAAATACCGGAGTTATTATAGATGGCCCAATAGCAACTTTATTTATTTTTTTTAGAACCACGAAATGAAACTCGGATGACAATCCAAAATAACGCTTGTCATATGTTTTATAATCATTTTTAATTTGCAATGAAGGCTGAGGAATATAGGTATTATCATACGGCATGTGGTAATATTGTGAAAAGGTAAAATGATTATTAAAATTTATACCAGTAAAAATTTGTATTTTTTTATTTAAAGCAAACTGCTTCTCCAACCCAAGCATTATATTGACAGTATTATACCAATAGTTATCTGTGCCTAAGATTATATCAAGAGTTGTAGGGTAATCAATTATTCTTCGGTGTCCTTCACCAAATGTTCTATGCATGCTTGTTATTTTACTAAAAGAGTATCTGTAATAGCCTGCGCCGATTTTTATCCTCCAATTATCTTTTAATGGGATTTTATATGAGCCATTTATCCCCCAACTATTCCCTTTAATTTGTAAATCATATACGGCAATGTTATTTATTCGGTTGGTGAATTGCGGATATTTATCGAACCGTATGTAGGGTTCAATTTCAATTTCCTTAAGCATTGATTGTGAGAATCCTTTATTGATATTAAAAGAAAAAAAGGTGAATAAAATAATTTTTTTCATAAATCGATTTTATAGTACTGACACTATGAATCTTTGTTTCGTTGCAGGGTTGCAAAAAAATAATAAAGAGGTGGGCTTTTGCAGGGCACTTGCGGATTTTTCCTCCCCTTGTTGATAATCAACCCATTAGAATTATTGTATGTACTAAATAAACTTTCGCGAATACATCCGCTTATTCCGTCCCTTAGGATCACCCGGCTTGCTAATCATCCGTAACCTATCCCTGTTATTTACAGCTTATTTACAGCCAGGTATCGCATCAACCGCCCGCTGCCATCCGTCATCCACCATCCACCGCCGGCGAAATGCCCTCTATCATCTACCCGTAAATTACAAAAAATAAACAGTAGGTTTGTTTCTCTAAAACAAAAATACCAATATGAAAAAAATCATGATGCTTGCTGCAACCCTTTGCAGCCTGATAAGCTTTGCACAAATTAAAATGCCCGCGCCCAGTCCTAATCAAAAAATTACACAGGAATTTGGTGTCGCTTCCATTGAATTAACGTATTCACGCCCAAGTATCAAAGGAAGAAGCCTGCTGAAAGAAAACAGCGACCTTGCCCCCCTCGGAACATTATGGCGTACAGGTGCCAATGCCGCTACCCGCCTGGTATTTACTGATAAAGTGATGATGGGTGGTAAATTACTGGATACAGGAGCTTATGTTTTGTACACCATCCCGGGTAAAGACTACTGGGAGATTATTATCAACAAAGGTTTGAGCAATTGGGGTACCGATGGCTACAAAGAAAGTGAAGACGTGAACCGCTTTAAAGTGAAAGCCCATAAAATGGGTAGCGAGACTGAAACTTTTACCATGCAATTCGCAAATGTAATGGCTGAAAGCTGTGAGTTACACCTGATGTGGGGTAATACCGCCGTTCACATACCCATGAGTGTAAATGTAAAAGACAAGATCCGTGCCCAGGTAGAAAAAGCATTGTCGGCCGAAAAAGTAAATCCAAATGCTTACCAGTCTGCCGCCAATTTTTATTATGAGTGGGATAAGGACCTGCCAAAGGCTTTAACAGCTATTACAAAAGCCACCGAAGCCAATGGAAAAGCCTACTGGTTGTTTCTGTTACAGGCCAAAATTCAGAGAGACCTGGGCGATAAAGTAAGCGCCAAAGCCAGTGCGGAAAAATGTATTGAATTAGCAACTGCCGCTAAAAATGATGATTATGTGAAACAGGGTGGGGATTTGATTAAGAATTTATAGATGCTGGTACCCCCTTAGTTTAATGGTTTACTATTCCGGTAAACCATTAAACTAAGATAAACTACTTCCCCTCCGCCATATCCGGAATCATCTCCGACTTATAAGCGCCGGCATCCAGTTTGGCCTTGGTTTCACTAAATGCTTTCAGGGTTTCTTCAATGTCTGCATCAGTATGATCGGCGGTAGGTATTAAGCGGTAAATGATATGCCCTTTGGGTATTACCGGATACAGAACGATTGAGCAGAAAATATGATAGTTCTCTCTCAGGTCCATTACCATCGCGGTTGCTTCTTCTACACCACCTTTCATGTATACCGGCGTAACCATGGTATTGGTATTGCCGATATCAAAACCCCTTTCTTTCAAACCTTTCTGCAATTTCAAGGCATTGTTCCATAATTTTTCTTTCAGCGCCGGCTGGGTTTGCAGCAATTCCAGTCGTTTCAGGTTACCAATCACAATTGGCATAGGCAAACTCTTGGCAAAGATCTGTGAGCGGATATTATACCGTATAAAATCAATAATCGGTTTTTCACCGGCCATAAATGCCCCAATGGAAGCCATCGATTTGGCAAAAGTTGAAAAATACAGGTCAATCCCATCCTGGCAACCCTGCTCCTCACCCACTCCGGCGCCGGTTTTACCCAGTGTGCCAAACCCATGTGCATCATCTACCAGTAAACGAAAATCATAGGTAGCTTTCAGCGCGATAATCTCTTTCAACTTTCCCTGGTCACCGGCCATTCCAAACACCCCTTCCGTAATCACCAGTATACCCCCACTTTGTTGTTTCGCGATCAAAGCCGTTGCACGTTCCATCTGCTTATCAAAATCAGCCATATCATTGTGTTTGAACACATAACGGTGACCTGTATGTAAACGCAACCCATCTATAATACAAGCATGACTTTCCGCGTCATACACAATTATATCATGACGGTTACAAATGGCGTCAATGGCGCTCATAATACCCTGGTACCCATAGTTCATCAGTATGGCATCTTCTTTATGTTCAAATGCGGCCAACTCTTTTTCTAACTGTTCATGATAATCACTGTTTCCACTCATCATACGGGCGCCCATCGGTAAAGCGAGGCCAAATTTAGCTGCGGCCTCTGCATCAGTTTTTCTCACTTCCGGGTGATTGGCCAGGCCCAGGTAATTATTCAGGCTCCAAACCACCATCTGCTTACCGCGGAAACCCATACGGGCGCCGATCGCTCCTTCCAGTTTAGGAAAAGCAAAATATCCATGGGCCCTTTCACGATGTTGACCAAGGGGGCCGGAATTCTTAATTAGCTTTTCAAAGATGTCTGCCATATTATCAAATGATTATTTTCGTAAAAAATCTGGGCGAAGGTAAACTTTTAGCCCCTAAAGGACAAGCGCAATTATTGATCATAGCGTATCTTCACCACCTTCTGTATACTTTTTTACAAAAAAATTGTCCTGCCAAACTCAATGATCAGCCCTATGAAGAAAACAATTTTACCAATTCTTGTAATGGCAATGGCACTCGCAGCCAATGCCCAAAAAACAGTTACCCCAGCCCGCTTAGCAAGTAAGGGCCCAAAATTAGTAGTCGGTATCATGATAGACCAGATGCGCTGGGATTACCTGTACCGCTTTAACCCGTTGTATAAAGCAACCGGCGGTTTTAAAAGAATGATGGGGGATGGATTCACGTGTAACAATACCCTGATCCCCTATACGCCTACTGTTACTGCCTGCGGGCATACCGCTGTGTACACAGGATCGGTACCCGCTATTCATGGGATAACCGGCAATAACTGGTGGGATAATAAAACGATGAAAAGCGTGTATTGCAGTGAAGACAAAACGGTAAAAGGTGTGGGGGGTACAACCATGGAAGAGGGACAAATGAGTCCCCGAAATATGCTTACCACTTCTATCTGTGATGAATTGAGGCTGTCGAATAACTTTCAGAGCAAAGTGATAGGCGTTGCCATAAAAGACCGGGGGTCTATTTTACCAGCCGGGCATTCAGCCAATGCAGCTTATTGGTATGAAGGCAAATCAGGCAATTTTATTACCAGCAGCTATTATATGAACGCGTTACCCGATTGGGTTAATCATTTCAATAACCGGAAACTGGTAGATTCTCTGTATACCATTGGATGGAACACTTCGCTATCCAAAGATGTGTATCCACAATATGCAACGGCTGATGTAAAAGACTATGAAAGCAAACCCTTTGGTAAAGATGCCATCGGTTTCCCCTATGATCTTTCCAGATTTACAGGCAAAGACTATGGCAAAATTGCTTCTACACCTTTTGGTAATACGTTAACGATCGAGATGGCTAAAGCTGCCGTACTGGCTGAAAAATTAGGGAAAGGCACGGCCACTGATTTCCTGGCAGTTAGTTTTTCATCACCCGATTATATCGGCCATTCATTCGGTCCCAATTCATGGGAAACAGTGGATACTTACGTTCGCTTTGATGATGAATTAGGAAAACTATTTTCTTTCCTGGACACTACTATCGGGAAGGATCAATACACCGTTTTTTTAACTGCCGACCATGCAGTGGCACATATACCTGGTTTCATGAAAGAAAATAAACTGCCCGGCGGTTTGATGGATGATGCGGGTATGATGAGAGACATGAATACCAAACTGAAAGAAAAATTCGGCATAGAGAATACCATCGTAAGCATGCACAATTACCAGGCATACCTTAATCACCCAAAGATTGATTCTGCTAAAATTGAAAGCGACTCTATTATAGAATGGATTATTCAATATGTAAAGAAGAATGATGCAGTGGCTAATGCTTTTGCCACATCTGCTATCATGACCACCCCACTTAATAAAACCCTGCGTGAAATGCTGGCAAATGGATACTACCCCCAACGAAGCGGTGATGTTCAGATTATATTGAAACCCGGCTATTTTGAAGGTGGCGCTACCGGCACCACACATGGCCAATGGTATCCTTACGATGCGCATATTCCATTGGTGTGGTATGGATGGGGCATTAAAAAAGGAAAAACAAACAGGGAAACTTATATGACAGACATAGCCCCTACCCTTGCCGCATTACTTAATATACAAATGCCAAGCGGCTCTGTAGGTAAGGTGATAGAAGAAGTAATTAAATAATAAAAAAAAACCCGCATCTGCGGGATTTTTTTTATTCAATGAAATCATATCAAAATCAGCGCTTTAGTTTTAGTTGCAGATTCTGATCCAACGCGTCCAGGAATTCTTCCGTATATAAATAATGCTCCCCATGATTCACTTTATTTCCATGCACACAAATGGCTAAGTCTTTAGTCATCTTGCCACTTTCAACGGTTTCTACGCAAACAGTTTCCAATGCCTTACAAAAATTGATCAGTTCCTGGTTGCCATCTAATTTACCGCGGAAATCCAACCCTCTTGTCCAGGCAAAAATAGACGCGATCGGATTGGTTGAGGTTGGTCTTCCTTTCTGGTGTTCGCGATAGTGGCGTGTAACGGTACCATGCGCGGCTTCGGCTTCCATAACCTTACCATCGGGTGTAATCAAAGTAGATGTCATTAATCCTAATGATCCAAAGCCCTGCGCCACGGTATCACTTTGTACATCACCATCATAATTTTTACAGGCCCATACAAAATTACCGTTCCATTTCAACGCGCTGGCCACCATATCATCAATTAAACGGTGTTCGTAAGTGATGCCGGCAGCAACATAAGCCGCTTTGAATTCATTTTGATAAATCTCTTCGAAGATGTCTTTGAAGCGGCCATCATATTTTTTCAAAATGGTATTCTTGGTAGACAGGTACAACGGCCATTTTTTGGCCAGTGCCGTATTGAAACAGCTTCTGGCAAAACCTTGAATACTTTCATCTGTATTATACATGGCCATGGCTACACCATCGCCTTTGTAATTAAACACTTCATATTCCTGCAACGTTCCATCTTCTCCTTCAAACTTAATGGTAAGCTTGCCCTTACCCTTGGTTACAAAATCAGTAGCGCGATACTGGTCGCCAAATGCATGACGTCCAATACAGATCGGTGCTGTCCAGTTAGGAACCAGTCTTGGTATATTTGCACAAACGATCGGCTCACGAAATACAGTACCATCCAGGATATTACGGATAGTTCCATTCGGGCTCTTCCACATTTGTTTCAGCTTAAATTCTTCAACACGCTGTTCATCAGGCGTAATGGTGGCACATTTAATTCCCACACCATATTGTTTAATAGCATTGGCTGCATCAACAGTAACCTGGTCATTGGTTTCGTCCCGGTATTCCATCCCCAGGTCGTAATATTTGATATCCACTTCCAGGTAAGGAAGGATTAGTTTGTCTTTGATAAACTTCCAGATGATCCTGGTCATCTCATCACCATCCAGCTCTACTACCGGATTGGCCACTTTAATCTTTTGTGCCATAGAAATAAACTTTTGGTTAAGGTAAAAAACGGAAGCAAAGGTAATACATTATCGATTGCAGGGTCATACATTCACGATCAATACCGGAATGGATAATGCATGCCTTACATCTTCGATTGTTTCACCAAAAATATAGTCTTTCAACCCCGAGTGCCTGTGCGCGCCCATAACCAGCATATCAGCTTCCGATTCTTTAACGATCCTGATAATCTCATTTACCCGATTTCGATAGCCAATAAATGCTTCAACGCGATAGCCCATTTCTATCAACTGAAAACCATAGTTATCCAGTCGTTGCCTGTCCTTTCTGGTTTCATCATCATCACTGGCGGGGCCCAAATATTTAGCCGAGGCGCTTTCCACTACATGGAGTAAAATATAGGTTACCTCGTTATGCCCCTGTGCAACAGCATACGCGATCAGTTTTTCATCAGATTTTGAAAAATCCAGTGCAATGGCGATCCTGTTCGTTTTTTTAACCACTAAATTTTTCAGCGTGATGGTATTCCCATGCAGGGTAGCCGTTTGTTTTTTTCGGCGTTTATGAATCATGGGTAAAAATGTCATGGTAAGAAAGAGCCACACAAAAGCCAGTATAGCCAATGTCAGCAATAGTTTCCAGTACCAGGCCGTACCCGATTCAAATACCCCCAGGGCTTCCGTGCCTACCAGTTTCACATTCAGAAAAACCAATACCAGGGCTACTAACCATGCCAGTACTTTTACATAAGTTCGTATAGCGAATTTGCCCATGGTTGATTTATCACTCACAAAATGAATCAGCGGTATCACTGCAAAACCCAATTGTAAACTCAAAATCACCTGGCTGAATATTAGCAAATCATCTACCTTTTCATCGCCATATAACATAATCACCAATACGGCAGGTACGATGGCAATAAGCCTGGTTAACAATCTTCTTAGCCATGGATTGATACGCAATTGCAGGTAGCCTTCCATTACAATTTGACCGGCCAGTGTTCCTGTTAATGTGGAGCTTTGTCCGGCTGCAATTAAGGCAACCGCAAATAAAATGGGGGCCAATTGGCTACCCAATAAGGGTTGCAATAACTTGTGAGCATCCTGAATGCGTGCAACCTCTGTATTACCCGAGCTAAAAAACACGCTTGCAGCCAGTATTAATATGGCGGCATTTACAAAAAATGCCGCGTTAAGTGCAATGGTACTATCGATAATGTTATACTTGATAGCCTTTCTGATGCCCTTATCATCACTACTTATTTTTCTGGTCTGTACCAATGCGGAGTGCAGGTATAAATTATGAGGCATAACGGTAGCGCCAATAATACCTATGGCGATGTATAAAGATCGATTGTTCAAAGCGGTGGGTATGAACCCTTTCACCACTTCTCCAATAGCGGGTTTTGCGATGATGATTTCAATTAAAAAAGAACAGCCGATAATCAATACCAGGCAAATAATAAATGCTTCCATTTTGCGGATGCCATAACGTTGCAGGAACAGAAAAAGAAAAGTATCCAATACGGTGATAACGGTACCCCATACAAGCGGAAGACCGGTTAACAGGTGAATGCCGATAGCCATACCCAATACTTCTGCCAGGTCGCAGGCTGCTATGGCCAATTCGGCTAAAATGTACAGGCAGAAATTAACCAGTGGTGGATATACCTCCCTGTTGGCCTGTGCCAGATCCCGTCTTCTTACAATGCCCAAACGGGCACTCAGACTTTGCAGTAAAAGCGCCATCAGGTTACTCATCAGCAGCACCCAGATTAACTGGTACCCAAATTGAGCGCCCCCTTGCAGATCAGTGGCCCAGTTACCCGGATCCATATATCCAACACTTACCAGGTAAGCAGGACCAATATAGGCAAGTATCCTTCGCCAGCCTTTTCTTGGCGCGGTGGTATCAACAGACTCATGAACTTCACTCAAAGATTGATCACTATGAAACCGTTGCATGGATTATACTGGTTTAACAAACAAAGCCTGGGCAAGTTGCTGACTTATGGTGAAAGAATTCTGGTTCCTGATTTTGATCTCGATGGAATGATCGAAACTGAAGGTTTTCTTTACTTCAAGCCGGGTTCCGATACCAATATGTTTATGCTTCAGCAGTTCGAGTAGTTGGGTGGATTGACTGCCTACCCCACAAACTTCCGCCGGTTTATTGAGTGGCAGATCAATGAGGTTGACTTGTTGTTGTATCGCCATTTTACCATGGCTGTCAGGGATAGGATCCCCATGTGGATCAAACCTGGGGAAACCAAGAAAAGCGTCGAGTTTTTCTACCAGCTTTTTACTGCTGATATGCTCCAGTTCCTCGGCTACTTCATGCACTTCATCCCAACCAAACTGAAGGGTATCTACCAGGAAGTACTCCCATAAACGGTGCTTGCGAACAATAGCCAGGGCCAGTTTCTTGCCCTCGATACTCAAACGGGCACCCTGGTACTTTTCATAACTCAGCAACTTCTTTAGTTTTAATTTTTTGAGCATGTCTGTAACGGAAGCAGCCTTGGTATGTAATTCTGCGGCAAGTGCATTCGTAGATACATTCCCATCCTCCTGCTGTAAATGGAAAATAGCTTTGATATAATTTTCTTCCGTGATTGTGAAACTCATAAGCGCTAAAAATTATTTTTAGACAAATCTAAAATTAATTATCCAATTAAACTATATTCAATCCGCTACTTGCCCCGAAAGGCCTATTTTTATGCAAATATTGGGGTATGAAAAGATGTTTGCCGGTACTGTTGCTGCTTATGATACTTGGCTGCAAAGAGCAAAAATTAGATCTCTCCGGAGAGGTCCCGATAAAAATCAATGATTTTGTGGCTGTCTTCCCTACTATCACTCCACCCTTTATTGTGGCCGATACTAACCTGAGCAAATCAGGAGATACCATTTTGATAGGAACGAAAGCCTTACTGCAATTCTTTCCAGACAGTTCTCTAACAACGATTGTTGGTAAAACACGCAAACTGATTATTCACCCGGTAGGAAAAATTGAAAAAGAAAAAGAAAATTACTATTTGCTGCGTTTTTCGGTACCTAAAAAAAATAGCAGGCTTGGGGTTTTTGTAACAGATAAAAAAAATAACTACCTGGCATCTAAAGAACTCTTACGCACAGATAATGAAGACGGCTATGTACATTTTGTATCAATCAACAGAGAACCTACTTTTCTTATCAGCCAGGAAAAATTCGGCAAAGAAAATACATTGCAATTTTCAAGAACAGGATGGGTTTACAACAGTGCCGGCCTATTCATAGTGGTGATTAATGATTCGAATGAGGACCCAAAGAAAACAGGTATTATCAACCCCATTGACACATTACCGAAGAAAAATAAATATAGCGGGGATTATGTACAGGATAAAAAAAATTATCTGTCTATCCGTGATACAAAAAAAGCGAATACCTATTTATTTTTCATTCACTTTGAAAAGAATGGGGGCAGTTGTAAGGGGGAGCTAAAAGGAGAATTGACCATTAATAGTTCCGGTAAGGCGCAATACAAAGCCAACGGTGATCCCTGCGTGATTGATTTCAGGTTTGAAGCGAGGGAAGTAAGCTTTAAAGAACAGGGCAGTTGTGGAAATCACAGGGGCATTAAATGTTTCTTCGATGATAGCTTTATCAAAAAGAAAGAACCCCGCATACCAAAAAAAGCAAAATAAACCTGCCTTCCGGCCACTGTTTTTTGTGGAAAATGGATTAGTATATCTAACTGTGTATAAAATACATTTTGTTGAAATACCCCTATCTTGCAGCCGCAATTTTTAACCAAACAAGTACACAATGACTTTTCGTAACTACCAGGTACCTTACCAGATCAATGAGCTCTATGCTAAAAAAGCCGCTTACTTCTCAATGGAATTTGCCATTCACCAACCTTTAAAAATATATAGTGGTGGCTTAGGTTTCCTGGCAGGTTCTCATTTACGAAGCGCATATGAATTACGCCAGAATATGGTAGGTATTGGTATTTTATGGAAACATGGTTATTACGACCAGGCCCGTAACCAGGATCAAACACTGCAGGTTACTTTCATGGAAAAAAATTTTAGTTTCCTGGAAGACACCAATATAAAATTTCAGATACTGATTCATGAACACCCGGTTTGGGTAAAAGCCTATTACCTGAACCCGGAAACGTTTAACAGCGCCCCGCTGTTTTTGTTAAGCACCGATTTACCTGAAAACGATTATGTTTCTCAAACCATCACACATCGTTTATACGATGCCAATGTGGCTACCAAAGTGGCGCAGTTTATTTTATTGGGCGTAGGTGGCGCTAAATTAATTGATGAACTAGGATTTAATCCTGCTGTATACCACCTTAATGAGGCACATGGTATATCCGCTGCTTTCTATCTCTTAAATAAATTCAAGAGCCTTGAAAAAGTTAAGGAGCATCTCGTATTTACAACGCATACGCCGGAAGAAGCAGGTAACGAAAAACATGATATGTATCTTTGTCATAAAATGAGTTATTTCTGTGGCCTCAGTATCGATGAGGTTCGCAAAATTACCGGTGTTACTGGTGATCAGTTCAGCCACTCATTAGCCGCTCTTCATTTTGCCAGGAAAGCCAATGGTGTTTCCGCCCTACATGGGGTGGTGAGCAGGGAGATGTGGAAAAAATACGAAGGTATCTGCCCGATAACTTCTATCACCAACGCGCAGAACTGGCGCTACTGGTCTGATAAACAGATGCACCATGCCATGGAAGAAAATAATGACCATGCATTTGACGACAGAAAAAAATACCTGAAGAAAAGGGCATTCGAAATTGTTGCCGACCAAACAGGAAAAATATTTGATCCGAATGTACTAACAATTGTATGGGCCAGAAGGTTTGCAGGATACAAGCGAGCGGATATGCTGTCCTATGATATGGAGCGTTTTGAAAAGTTGCTCAGCAGTACCCGTTACCCGGTGCAGATTATCTGGGCAGGCAAACCATATCCCGCTGATTATCCGGCCATTTCACAGTTTAATAACCTGGTTCACCTGAGCAAAAATTATAAAAATGTAGCTGTGCTGATTGGGTATGAACTGGCCCTCAGTAAACGTTTAAAACAGGCATCGGATATCTGGTTGAATAATCCCCGCGTACCAAGGGAAGCATCCGGAACCAGCGGTATGACAGCGGCCATGAATGGCGCCGTAAACTTTTCTACCGATGATGGATGGATACCGGAATTTGTTAACCATGGAAACAATGGCTTCGTGGTACCGAAAGCGGATTATGAAAACATGACCGTTCATGAACAGGATGAATATGACCTGAACAAACTATATGAAATCCTGGAACAGCAGATCCTGCCTATTTACTATGATAACTTTGATACCTGGAGACAGATACAGAAGAATGGCATGAGAGATGTTCGCTTCCAGTTCGACAGTAACCGGATGGCACATGAATACTATGAGATAATGTACAAGGATATCTGAGTGCTGCGATAACTTTTTGAACTTACCTTTGTTATTCCATCAAACAGCCTGTATGAGCAATAAAATTGCCGTTGCAATAACCGGGGCCAGTGGATCTGTCTATGCAAAAGTATTGCTGGATAAGCTGGTTTTGCTAAAGGATCAATATGATGAACTGGGAATAGTGATGAGTTCGAATGCCAAAGAAATATGGAAAGCAGAACTGGGTAATGAGGCCTACAAAGACTACCCTTTCCCCTATTTTGACAAATATGATTTCTCCGCGCCTTTTGCTTCCGGTTCGGCAAAATACAATATACTAATCGTTGCCCCCTGCAGTATGGGTACACTTGGCAGGATTGCCAGTGGCGTTAGCAACGACCTGGTTACCCGTGCCGCGGATGTGGTATTAAAAGAAAGGCGAAAATTAATTGTAATGGTGAGAGATACCCCATACAATCTCATTCACATAAAAAATATGGAAACGGTAACCCTGGCAGGCGGTATTATTTGCCCCGCCACACCCTCATTCTACAGTAACCCAAAGACTATTGAAGAACTTGCTGCAACGGTGGTTGATCGTGTATTAGACCTTGCAGGGATTGATGTTACTACCTTTCGTTGGGGAGGAAATAAAGAATATTGAATAGGGAGCACGGAATATTCAAAAGCCCCGCAATCGCAGGGCTTTTTATTTAAACTGTATTTACTTTATACATTGGCTCCTTCTTCTACCTTTTTCCGGAAACTGAATGTCAACTTCCCCGATTCTTTATCCAGATCCGCGATCAGCGTATCTCCTTCTTTGATGGTCATGTTCAGTATCTCTTCGGCCAAAGGATCTTCGAGATATTTTTGTATGGCCCTGTGCAATGGCCTTGCCCCATACTGAATATCATATCCTTTGTCTCCAATAAATTCTTTTGCCTCCGCGGTAAGCTCTAACGAAAACCCTAAATTTTGCAAACGCTTAGCTACCCCCTTCATCAGGATATCAATAATGTTGAAGATATTCTCTTTATTCAAAGCATTAAATACCACGACATCATCAATACGATTCAGAAATTCCGGAGAGAAGGTGCGTTTCAATGCCTTTTCAATCACCGCCTTGTTGTTCTCTTCCGCATTCTGCATCCTGGTAGCTGTAGCAAATCCTACTCCATCACCAAACTCTTTCAACTGGCGCACGCCAATATTAGAAGTCATAATGATCATCGTATTCTTGAAATCAACTTTCCTGCCCAGGCCATCTGTTAATTGTCCGTTATCTAAAACCTGCAGGAGAATATTATAGATATCCGGATGGGCCTTTTCAATCTCATCCAGTAAAATCACACAATAAGGTTTACGGCGTACTTTTTCCGTCAATTGTCCGCCTTCTTCATAACCCACATAACCGGGAGGCGCGCCAATCAAACGGCTTACTGAAAATTTTTCCATGTACTCACTCATATCAATTCGTATCAGCGAATCTTCAGAGTCGAACATGTATTTCGATAATGCCCTTGCCATTTCCGTTTTACCAACACCCGTTGGACCTAAGAAAATAAAGGAACCAATCGGCTTTCTTGGATCCTTCAATCCAACACGGTTACGCTGTATGGCTTTTACCACCTTTCCTATGGCCTCATCCTGCCCGATCACCATATCTTTCATTTCCTCACTCATGCGGCGCAATTTGTCTGTTTCAGCCTGCACCATACGTTTTACGGGTATACCCGTCATCATACTCACCACTTCCGCTATATTTTCCTCGGTAATGGGATAACGTTTGTTTTTGCTTTCTTCTTCCCACTGGCCTTTTGCTTTCTCCAACTCTTCACCTAAGCGTTTTTCTGTATCACGTAAAGAAGCGGCTTCTTCAAAACGCTGGCTCTTGACCACTTTATTCTTTTCGTTCTTAACGTCTTCAATTTTCTTCTCCAGTTCAATAATATCCTGCGGAACATTAATGTTTTTCAAGTGTACCCTGGCCCCTACTTCATCCAAAACATCAATGGCCTTATCCGGCAGTAACCTGTCGGTCATATACCGGTCGCTCAGTTTTACACAGGCATCAATCGCGTCATCTGAATAGGTTACGTTATGAAAGTCTTCGTATTTTGATTTGATATTAGTCAGGATAAGTATGGTTTCCTCTACACTTGGCGGCTCAATCAAGACTTTCTGGAAACGACGATCCAGTGCGCCGTCTTTTTCAATATACATTCTGTATTCATCCAGGGTAGATGCACCAATACATTGCAGTTCTCCCCTGGCCAATGCCGGTTTAAATATATTCGATGCATCCAATGAACCACTGGCACCACCGGCGCCAACAATGGTATGTATTTCATCAATGAACAGGATCACATCCCTGTTCTTTTCCAGTTCATTCATGATTGCTTTCATTCTTTCTTCAAACTGGCCACGGTACTTGGTACCGGCAACCAGCGCCGCCAGATCAAGTGAGATCACCCTTTTATCAAATAGAACACGGCTAACTTTTCTTTGTACAATACGCAATGCCAATCCTTCTACTATGGCGGTTTTACCTACACCCGGCTCGCCAATTAATATAGGGTTGTTCTTTTTACGGCGACTTAATATTTGACTTACGCGTTCAATCTCTTCTTCACGGCCAATAATAGGATCCAGTGTACCCGACTCTGCCAATTTAGTAATATCACGCCCAAAATTATCCAGTACCGGTGTTTTACTTTTCGCGGCGCCTGCCTGTTTGCCTGCTCGTTGCTGCTGATAGCCCGCTCCACGCTTTTCTTCTTCAAATTCATCATTTTCTTCATCACTAAATTCACTGCGGGGCGTCGGTGGGGCGCCGGTGCCTACCATACCCAGTTCATTGCGGAACAGGTCATAATCCACATCAAACTGGTTCAATATCTGGGTGGCAATATTTTCTTTGTTTTTGAGAATGCTTAGCATCAGGTGTTCTGTTTCAACCAAAGGGCTTTTCAGCGCCTTGGCTTCCAGTACCGTTACGCGTATCACTTTTTCTGCCTGTTTGGTTAGGGGCAGGCTGTTGATATTGGCAATATTTTTACCTGTTTTGTCTTTTACGGCAAGTTCTACTTCTTTACGAAGTTCATAGAGGTCAACATTCAATTGCTTCAATACCTTAATAGCGGTATTATCGCCATCGCGGATAAGGCCCAGCAACAAATGTTCGGTACCTATAAAGTCATTGCCTAACCTGAGCGCTTCTTCCCTGCTGAAGGAAATGATCTCTTTAACCTGGGCTGAAAAATTATTATCCATGGTGAAATTTGGATTTATACAATTATAACGAATATTTTTGAGCGAAGTTGTGATGCACTTATGCACACAGTGTTAATGTAATTAACTTATTGTATGGAAGTCAAAATTGATACCAAGGAAAAATTTACGGTGTTAACGCCTCTTAATCCGGAACTTACTGACATTATAGCAGCGGAAATAGCTGAAACCTGCAGTTTACAACTGCAAAAAGAGGTAAAAAATGTGATTCTGAACCTGCAATCGGTATCAAAAATGGAGGAAAAAGCGGCTCAAACCCTTACAGCGATACAACAGGCATTCTATGAGAATCATGCATCATTTGTAATCTGCTCCTTACAGGCCCCTGTAGAAGGGGCGCTCAACAAACTGGAATTACTGGAAGTATTGAATATTACCCCAAGCGAATCGGAAGCCTGGGATATTGTACAAATGGAAGAAATTGAGCGTGAATTATTGGATGGTGATGATATGGGATTCGGTACCCGTGAATAAAAGAGGGACCGTTAATAAAACGGCCCCTCTTTCGTATAAAAGTCGATAAACTTACTGATGAAGGTAGCTGGCCAGCGCTCTTGCTTTGACGCCGGAAGTAAGGTCGCCATTCCCTCTGTAAATAAGCGTATAGGCCCGCTGGTTACCGAATGAGGCGCCATTTACGGTAGCCAGGTTTTGAAGAGTGCCTGCCCTCCTCACATACAGTGTATCATTCAACTGGGAATTGTAAGGATAGGTCTGAAAATTTACAATCTGACCGGGTTTGATATTATTATAGATATTGGCATTCCTTCTGGCAGAATACACGTCAATATTTTTGTCCGCCGTATCATTTAGCACTGCATGCACAAAACGAATACTATAATTACCCGGATTGGGTTTTGTATAAATATCCTGCAGTATCATCTTTGAAGAATCATTGGCAACTTTAATATTATCTGTTAGAATAATTGAGTAAAACTGACCCTTGGTAAACACCTTGGTAAACAATGTTAAAGGAATCGAATCCGTATTCACTATTCCCGCCACTGTTAATTTTATGTTTATCAAGCCGGTTGGTACCGCAAAATAACCATAGTTAGTACCGGCAGCCGGGAAAAGACCGGCATATGTAATAAGCGGGCCATTCACTTTGGCATTATTGATAAATATATTGATGGAATCCGGCGCATTGAATACCTGCCGCAAAGAAGGAGATACATGAATAAGCCGTACGAAGGCATTATCACCGGTGGTAACAAAATCCGCCTTTACATCCGACTGTTTTTTGCAGGCAGCTAAAAGCATCAACCCTGCTGCGAGTAATGTGGTATAGGATAGCATCTTTTTCATCTTATAAGTTTTGAGTGTGATTATTTAGAAGAGAACCAGCCTTCTTTAGTGTGATAATTGGTTTTATCCGCGCCAATTCTTATCAGTTCATTTAAATTCCAAACATACTCAGAATTAAATCTTGGTCGCACTCTGTATACAGGTAACCCGCCATTTTCTACATATAGGTTAGTACCGGTAGGTATGGTAAAATCAGCATATACCTGCTTGGTGGTAACCGGATCTTTGTCTGTGTAATGAAATCTGCGCATATCAACCCAGGTTTCCAGAATACCATGCCCCCATAAAGAAATGTATTTCTGCAGCATGATATGGGTTAAGGTAAGGGTGGCAGGAACCACCAGTGGATTGGCTAAATAAGCAGCTTTACTGGCAGGAGTAATTACATCACCGGCAGCGATACCGGCACTGTACAAAGTACCCAGCATGTCAAAATTCAAACTGATCCCTTGTGTGTAAGCGGCAAGAGCCGTTGCATTATCCCCTTTGCGTAAAGCAGCTTCTGCTTTCATAAACTGTACCTCACTGGCCGTTAATACCGGCGATTCCGCGTAGTTTTTAAAAATATACGTACAACCATTATCGTTTGACGGGGCCACAGTTGCCAGGTTGGTAGCTCCATAAAAATTATTGGGCCTGTCGCTAACGTTGGCAATAGCTGCAACACCTTTATTAGGTACCACACCCACAAAAGTGCCGTTAGGGTTGGTTTTGAGGAAATAAAATCTTCTTGGATCAAGAACGCCCGTTAAAGCGGAGTTACCGCCTGTTAAAAGTTTAACGGAATACTCACTCTGGCGCAAAGAGCCAATACCGTTATTACTAAAAGGTCCATTAAAATTCGCACTCCTGTTACTTCCGGTATTCGCGTATTTCAATGTGGCATTATCTGCATTACTATTAACAGATAAATTGGCATAATAAATAACTGAGTCAGATTTGTAAGTTGACTTATTACTTAAATGGTTATAAGATCTTGCCAATATTCCATAAACAAATTTTTTCCATTTAGCAACATCTCCTCCATAAAAATAGGCATCCCCTTTGGCCAGGTTGGCCTGGCTAACCCCATCGCCTGTTTTATTTAAGTTCCCTAATGCCGTAAAACAAAGCTGTCTTACATAAGCGTACACTTCTTCCTCTGTATCATACTTAAAAGTAAGCTGGCTGGTATTAAAGGCTTCTTTCAGGATAATCTCGCCATGATAATCACTCATGGTTAACCAGCTCCAGGCAAAAATGGCCTGTCCTACTCCTACATAATCCCATTTCTTTTCCTCTCCTGCCCACTTAATCATATTATTAAGATTCTGGCCAAGATCATAGTAGTGGGTACGCCAGGTTGAAGCAGCGGCATCTGTTTGAACACCACCCATCTGGTCGTACAGGTCACCGGAAGAAACCCATTGCCAGTTCTGAATATAACGGCCTATAAACCGCATATCATTGGCAGTGCCATGAAAAGCGGTATTACCCACCATACTGGCAAGAATACCCGGCAGCAATTGTTCAACAGGAACTTTTACATCTGCATTGGGGTTTTGATATGCCTGATCAATTTTCTTGGTGCAGGCTACGATGGTAGTAATCGCCGCTACAAGTAATGATATTTTAAAAAATGTATTTTTCATTGTATATACTTTAAAAATTAGCAAACGGGTTTGATTGGTTAAATTAAAAATTTGCTCTCAGACCAACGTTAATGCTAATTGGTGTGGCAATGTTTCCATAATCAAAACCAAATCCACCTACACCGCGGGTACCGGATGTATTACCACTCACCGCGGGATCAGCCCCTGTATATTTCGTAATCAGGAGCAGGTCATTCCCCGTTACAAAAAAGCCAAGCGATTTCAGGAAGGTATATTTCCGGATCGCAGCAGGAGGTAAGGTATAATTAAGGGTAACATCCCTTAATCGTAACCAGCTCACATTCTTTTCAATAAATTCCTCTTCCGGCATTCTTGACTGGTAATAAGCCTGCAAATCATAAGGCGTAATAACGATTGTATTTTTGGTTGGGGTGGCGGTATTCTGATATCCATCACTTAAAACACCCTGCACTACTCTTGGCGTTTTCCTGTCATCTGTTCTGGTACTCTTACCTCTGATAGTTAGATACATATCTGTAGCATTATAAATATCTCCTCCTGATTTCCAATCCCAGAGCATTGATAAACTCCAGTTTTTATACCGGAAATTATTGTTGATACCCAGGCTAAAATCCGGATTACGGTCGCCTCTCACTTTAAAAGTAGCATCTACCAGCGGCAAGCCATTGGCCGGATCAATCAGGATAGCTCCTGCATCATTTCTTCTATAGCCATACCCTGTAATACTGGTACTGGGTCCGCCTCTCACTAATCCGCCTCTCGCATTACCATATAACCAGGTATCGGAAATATAAAATTCAGGTACGTTATTAGGCAATGTCAATACTTCATTTCTCATTCTGTTGAAATTCAGCCTCACATTCCATGTAAAGTCTTTCGTTTGAACAGGTGATCCATCCATACTGATCTCGATACCTTTATTACGGGTAGAACCTACATTCAAGGTATTTAACACATAACCGGTAGCATAGCTGGCACGGAAATTTTCTGCAATCTGTTTTTCATTCAGGGTATTATAATAGGTAACATCAAGATTGATTTTACTATTAAAGAACTTAAATTCCGCACCCAGTTCATAGGTTTTCTGGCGCTCCGGTTCAAGGAAGAAGTTATTGTTATTAAACGCGTAAGAATATCCACCCCCACTGGATTGTACAAAATTGAATACAGACTGGTTGGCATAAGGGGCGCTTGATCTGGCTGTTTGCGCCATTGATCCCCTCAGTTTTAGATAACTCAGCACATTTCCTTTTTTGATAAAAGGAAAGATATCAGACATAATCAGGCTCATACTTCCTGCCGGGTAATTATAGTTTCTGAAATCGGCAGGGAAGATGGATGAATTTTCAAACCTGTGCGAATAAGAGATAAATGCAAGGTTTTTATAACTCACTGATACTTCTCCAAAGTAAGCAGCCTGTCTGCTCAAACTATAATTATAGCCACCGTTACGTTGCGCGTTACTTAAACGTCTTCTTCCGGCAACACGGGTATTGTTACTGTCCGAACCAAAAGCGTAATTACCATTTAAGAAAGTACCTGAAACCGAGTACATTTCAGTTCTGTAATCCTGCCACATATTTCCCACCATGACCCTTCCGGAGAAATCACCAATAGTTTTCTTTGCGGTAGCCGTTACGGTGTGGTTATAGCCAAAATAATTACGATAATAATTATCCTGAGACCCTTTGGTAGAAAGAGCCAGAGAAGAAGCCGTATCAATCAGGGAGTATCCGCTTGATTTATACGTATCATATCCAAACCGGCCCGCAATGGTTAACCAGGGTGTTGGGTTAATATTAATCCCCAGCGTTGCGATAAAACGGTCCGTAATATCACCACTACGGTTGAAAACAGTATTAAACACAGGGTTATCATACTCGTTATTACCGAATTTAATTTTTAAGGCGCTCTCATCCACATAATTACGAATATCATTGTCGACCGGCCAAACCATCAAATTCAATAAATAAGAGCCTGCACCACGCAAAGGTTTGTCATTCGTACTCCTGATATAAGAAAGGGAAGATGACACATCTACATACTTTCCTATTTTAGTGGTATTGGCTAAGCGGAAATTATATTTGGTAAAATTATTATTCGGCACTACCCCTTTTTGATCAAAAGCAGACCCGGATAAACGCCAGGAAACATTTTTCCTGCCATACTCCATACTAATATTATGCGTTTGAGCAAATCCTGTTTGGAAGAAATTCTTTACGTTATCATATATTTTGGTATCAGCCGGGTAGGCTGGTCCGAAATAAGTAAACAAATTATTGTCACTAATCCCAAAATTTCCCGGGCCATATTTGGTAGAATAGCTTGGAAAACGGTTTAATATCTGCCAACGGAAACTATTATCATATACAACCCCAATTTTACCGTCTGATTTTGACTTTTTAGACGTAATCACGATGGCCCCTGAACTAGCCTGGCTACCATATAATGCTGTGGCTTCCGGCCCTTTTAGTACGGTTACGGATTCAATATCATTTGGATTAATATCAGCGATACGGTTGGTATAGTCATTGGTTCTGTTTGGTTTATCAGAAGCCAGTCCTAACTGAGAGCCGCCATTACTGGTTTCATTCACTGTTTGGTTATCTACAATAATACCATCTATCACAAATAATGGCTGGTTACTTAAGGCCATTGAGTTAAAGCCTCTTAATACAATAGTAGAGGAGGCGCCCGCCTGGCCACCTGTAGGTGATATGGTTACACCGGCTACCCGACCCTGAAGGCTGTTGACAAAATTCTCCCGCTGACTTTCAGCGATCTCTTTACCCATTACTTTTTGAACTGAGTAACCCAGTTCGCGGGGCTTTCTTTTAATATCCATGGCCACCACTACTTCCTCAAGTTCAGTTACCTCAGATCTCAGAGATATATTAATCTGCGGACCATTGACAACCACTCTTTTGGTTTCAAAGCCTACTGAGGATATCAGTAAAGTTTGTCCATTAGAAGCTTTAATGGTGTAAACGCCTCTGTCGTTTGACTGGGCAACCGTGGTGGATCCTGCTACCCGAACGGTGGCCCCTGCCAGTGGTGTTTTTTTGTCGGCATCCAGAATGGTACCCGATACAGTTTGACTCTGCCCGTAAGAAGGCAACGAGAAAATGAGTAGCAGCAACACTACTACTTTCATTAAAGAAGCAATTTTTCTCATAACTAGTTTTTTGGTTTTATTCGTTTGTACTCGTTTCAGAAACCGATTATGGCGATTCTGATTTTCATAGGACATGTTAACCCTGCAAAACATTGCACCATTTATCCGTTTTTTTTACGCAAAAAGCTGCAAAAATGAAAATCTGCCTTGTAAGCCAGGTTTCATAAGGCAATGTTAAAAATAGTATCTCACATAACCGAATTTATTTATACACCCCAATTTTCGCCTAAAGTGCAATTTTCCAGACACCCTTAAACCCGCAAAAAACCGCAGATTTTGAAGAAAATGTTTTTCAGGGTTACAGATTTATTGGTTTATTGGTTTATGGGGAGGTTGTATACTGCGGATACCAGGTTGAGATACCTGGTTATTGTTTACTGCATATGTCTCATTACAGTATCTTCGTACCCATCAATTATTAATTCCACTTTATCCCTTGATCTCCCCCAACACCATACAGCAAATTACCAGTCGCATAGACATTATTGATGTGGTGGGTGAATTTGTGAAACTGAAGAAAAGAGGTACCAATTACCTCGGGGTTTGCCCTTTTCATAATGAGAAGACCCCCTCCTTTACCGTATCTCCGGCCAAAGAAATATATAAATGCTTCGGTTGTGGTAAAAGTGGTAATACCATCACTTTTTTGATGGAACATGAGAAATACAGTTATGTAGAGGCGCTCAAATGGCTGGCAGCAAGGTATCATATTGAAGTAGAAGAAACAGCATCCAGTCCTGAGCAAAAACAACTCGTCCAGACTGCCGACAGTTTATATATCATCAATAGTTTTGCGCAGCAATTCTTCTCAGAACAGTTGTTTGAAACGGATGAGGGACAATCCATCGCTCTCTCCTATTTAAAAGAACGTGGATTTAGAGAAGATGTGTTGAAAAAATTTCAGGTAGGCTACAATCCGGATGCAAGGGATACCTTAACCAGGGCTTTATTGTCTAATCAATTCAACAAAGAAATTCTTCCTAAAACCGGATTAGTATCGCTACGCAATAATGAGGAACTGGTAGACAACTACCGGGGCCGTATCATATTTCCCATACATGGCAATACCGGAAAAGTAATTGGGTTTGGCGCAAGGGTAATTGGCAAAAGCGACCGCGGACCAAAATACATCAACACCCCGGAGAATGAGGTGTACAGCAAGAGTAAAATCTTATATGGCGCTTACTTTGCGCGTACTGCCATTGATAAAGCTGATGAATGTTTATTGGTGGAAGGCTATACAGATGTGGTGAGCCTGCACCAGGCCGGTATTGAGAATGTAGTGGCCAGTGGCGGCACTTCACTTACTACTGACCAGTTAAGGCTAATCAAAAAATATACCCATAACCTCACCATTATTTATGATGGCGACAGCGCCGGTGTAAAAGCGGCGCTGCGTGGACTCGATATGGCATTGGAAGAAAGCCTGAATGTACGATTGGTACTCATACCCGATAACGAGGATCCCGACAGCTATGTAAATAAAGTAGGCGCCAAGGCATTTAATGAATTTGTGGCCGCCTCTAAAAAAGACTTCATCATTTTTCAATTGGAAGTGATGTTGAAAGAAGCAGGGAATGATGTTACTAAAAAGAGCAGCGTAGTAAACCAGATTGCGGAAACATTAAGTAAGATAAACCGGGCCGAAGATTTTACCAAACAACAGGATTATATCAGGCAATGTTCCGGTTTATTGCGGATAGATGAAACAGGACTAACCAACCTGGTTAATAAATATAAGCGGGATAAAATTTCTAAAGACGAAAAGAAATTATCCATTGAAGAATCCAATTTCCTGCTGCAACAGGCACAACAGCCAGAAGATGTGCTGGATGATACCCAGTTACTGTTTAACCAGGATGAGGCGCATGAACGAAACATACTCCGAGTGCTGCTTGAATACGGATTACGTGTATGGGATGAGAACCGGAATATGGCTGATTTTATTTTTGAAGAACTGGAGCAGTTTCATTTTGATAACGCAGACCTTGAAAAACTATTTGAAGAATACAGAACCTGCTACCAACAGGGCCTGGAGCCTACTACTAAAACACTGCTATACCATGAGAATGAGCATATCCGTAACCTGGTAGTCAGTATCAGCATGTTCCCGTTTGAACTGAGCCAGAAGTGGGATGAGGTAATGGAAACGATGAATATTGTGAACAGGGATACCAGTATCCATGATGTATTGATGAGTGTAAATTTTTACAAACTCCGGAAGATCAAAAAAATGTTTGATCAGAACCAAAACGATATGGAGCATGCACCACTTGACGAACAAATGAGGTTGATTGAAGTACACAAACAACTCAAAGAAATTGAAAGGGAACTTACCAAACAATTAGGAACAGTCATCATCAAATAACGCTTCTCTGTGCAGCTCAGTTCCCCTGTGCCCTCCGTGTTGAAAAAATTACCATGCCGCATCAAAATTCTTTTTTCAACACAGCCTACTGAGGTAATGAGTTTCACAGAGGATATTGCTACCAGGAAATTACAATAAAAGCAACATATCACTGTAGCTATGGTGAATCAGATCCCTTTCGGCAATATCGAATGCTTTCATATAAAAATTGCATTGTTCCCGCAGGGTTTCGATGGTAAGGGATGGATCAGTTTTATTGCCGGCTTCTATCTCAACAAAGGAACCCAGACCGGGTACTTCATCCAGGTGAAATTTGACATTATCGATGAAGAAAATTTTCCGGTGTTTATCAACCACCACTTTTACCCCCAGCGCTTTCGTCAACACCTGTTCAACTGCCGGCCCATCGCTTATCCGGCTTAAAGAGAAATCAGATTGTTTCGGTCCTTCCTGATCAGGGCGATCATAGTAAATAAGGCTCTTTTCTATATTTCCCTGTCTTAATTTCAACCGGCCCCTGGGCACCAGGAAGTAAGTATCTTTCTGGTGATCAAGCCCAATAAACCGGGCATTCTTTGAAAGCAAAAATGCTTCCACTTTTTCGGGGTGAAAGCATTTAGCTTTTATCTCAATATTAATATGACTCATTTGTTATTTTTCTGAAGGATTTTTTTTGCCTGCCAGTAATTTTTCTAGTGCTGTTTCCAAACGGCGCTTACGGGTTTCTTCTTTTTTGGCAGCTTCTATCCAGCTTACGTATTCCTTTTGGTTTGTAAAAGAAAGTGAACTGAAGAATTCCTGTGCATCCTTGTGTTTGGTAAACAGTCTTCCCAGTTCAACAGGAGGTACCACCAGTTTTTTTTCAAAATCAATGCTATTGATTTCACCCGCTTTCAGTTCAGTTGAAAAAGCACGTGTTCGGTTGGGTATTTTATCTAATTTCTTAAAACGCATGGCAGTCCAAACATGATCCAGTGTTACCTGGCGCACACATTCATATTCTTTGCGTTTTAGCAACTCCCAGCTGCAATCGCGGTTAAGATCACTTACAATTTTACTAGCTGTTTTTGGATAGGCAACCCAAAGCTTGGTATCGTCATGCAAGGCCGGGAAAACCTCATTCAATACATTGTTTAACTGGTTCTGGCTAAGCGCGAACACAAGGGCGAAGTCCAATTTCTTGGCTTTCAGCAAAGGGGTTACGTTTTTTGCGTAGTTGATCTTGGCAAACTGCTTTTCAATAGAGGAAGGCAAACCCTGAATTAACAGGTTCTTCTCATCTTTTAACTGTAATTTTTCTAACAAAGTTGGGTTTGACATGCCTAAAAGGGGATTTAGGTGATGTAATAAAGGCGGGCAAAGTTAAAAAATTGTTACCAAAGTTGGTAAACAAATGAAGCCTAATTTGTGCCGTAAGCGTTAATTTCCATGAAATAGGGCGATTTTCAGTTTGGTATATTAATATTTACTAATAGGCTTGTAGTATTTCTTTGAAATATCTTCCACTATTTCTTCCAGATTAGCTATCCGCTTTTCAGATACCGGATGAGTGCTTACCAATTCAGGTTGCCTGGCAGTGCCTTTCAATTTGAACATTCGTTCCCAAAAAACAATTGCATCTGAGGGGTTAAATCCCGCCATTGCGCAAAATATCAATCCTAATTTATCTGCCTCCATTTCATCTTCTTCACTAAATCCCCGTATCACCCCAACATAGTCGCCTGTTCCAAAAGCCATTTTAAAAAATGCCCTGGTTTCCACTGGTTTGGAAACAAAGGCCGTTGCTAAATCTTTGGAGTCTAAGTATTCTTTGAGATACTGTTTCATCCTTTTCTCACCATGTTTTAGCAGGATATGAGCCAATTCGTGCGTTAGTAAAACTACCAGTGAAGCATCCCTTTGGGTAACGGGTATAAGGGATGAATAGACCACTATTTTACCACCTGGTAAACACCAGGCATCCACTTTATTTTCCTGTACCAGTTTAATTTCCCAGGAAAAACCATTCAATTCTTTGGACGATCTATTTGAAGCGTAATAGTTCTTTACTTCATTAAAAACCCGGTTGCCTATGTGGTTTACCATATTCACCGCTTCATTTTCCTTAGCAGTTAGTACCGTATGTGTTGACAAAAATTGCCGGTACATTTCATAAGAGATAGATTGAATATCGGCTACTTTTTGAGGGTAGGCCATACCATCCCCCCGGGACACATCCGGCAGGTGGAATCCGGCAAAAGGATTTACAATTAATAAACAAATGAGGATGACTGTTCTCCACATATTTCAACAACATTAACCATATAAAGCCATACAGGTTCCCTATTTTTCTTATTCAGGGCGATAATATCGTAAAGCTTCAGGCATCACTTCCCTAATCTTCCGGATTCTTTCCTCATCACCCGGATGAGTACTCATGAAAACAGGTATATTCTGTCCATTTCCCATAGCGGCCATCCTTGTCCAGAATTCAACCGCCACCTGTGGATTATAGCCGGCCGAAGCGGCAAAAATCAATCCAAAACGGTCGGCCTCCAGTTCCTGTTTATGTGAGTTAGGTAATAAGGCCCCGTATTGTGCCCCCTACGCCGTAAACCTGGTTAAAAATATTGATGGCCCTGGTATTGGTTCCCAGGGCAATACCACCCAATGCCCCCAAACCCTGAGCAGCCAGTTGCTGACTCATCCTTTCCTTACCATGTCCCAAAACCGCGTGTGTAATCTCATGCCCCAATACAATTGCCAGTGCCGTTTCATTCTGGGTAACCGGCAAAAGACCTGTGTAAACCACTACTTTGCCTCCCGGCATACACCAGGCATTGATCTCTTTATTATCAACCAGGTTAAATTCCCAATTATAGGTATCCAATGCATTCGGTAATCCTTTGTTTTTGTAATACTGCTTAACGGCAACTGCCACCCGGTTACCCACCCGTTTTACCATTTCAGTACTACTATTACTGTTGGGTAATACTGTATTGGTTGTAAGAAATTCTTTATACTGAACCAGCGCCATAGCCTCAAGATCCGCATCAGATACCAGGTTTAGCTGGCTTCTGCCCGTGATGGCATTTGTTGTACAGGATGTATTAAACACTATCAATAACAGGAGAACGGCCGCGATTCTTTTCATTTGCGTGATTTTAAAATCCATTTATATATTACGCGTAAAAATAGATACCAATATCAGTACCGAATTACAAAATGGTATGGATTAGTTACATGATTATCACTTTCGCGAAGGATAACGGAAGAAAGCGCAGGCACTGGAGAATCCGGAAAAATAAAGCAAACCAGGTCTCGTCGGAAAGTGAATACTAATCCTCTCGCCTTTGCCTTCGGCGATCGCGGTGTTTCAGGATGGGTATTTTACCCTCTGTTCCCTTCAATATCCGCCCGATATTTTTTTGATGGGTTAATACCACCATCAAGGCCACCAAAACCGCAAAGATGCGGTACAGGGTTTCCCTTTCATTGAAAATAAACAGAATGAATATCATAAAGGATACCCCAGACAAAATAGAACTAAGGGATACAAAACGGGTTAAGTACAACACAAGCAGGAATACGCCAACACAGCAGATAGCCACCACAGGCTGTATGGCTACAGCCATACCCAATAAGGTAGCCACCCCCTTTCCACCTTTAAAACCGGCCCAGATGGGAAATATATGACCAATAACAGCGGACAACCCCAAACCAATCATCAGGTTTGTTCTATGCAGTTCATCCGAAAGATAACCGGGAAGTAAAATATAAAGGGAGGTAGCCACCACCCCTTTTAGTATATCAACCATCATTACAACGGTACCCCATTTTGAGCCCAGCACACGAAAGGTATTGGTAGCGCCGGCATTGCCGCTACCATAGTCACGTATATCAATTCCGAATAGGGATTTACTAATCCATACAGCCGTTGGCACAGATCCTATACAATAAGCCATTACTATCAGTAACAATTCGTTCATTCCGCTCTAGTTGAAGTTGGGGGATGCAAAGATAACGAAATGAAGTTAATGATAAATTAACATCCAACTTTTACAAATTTTCACTACCAAACCAGCAGGCAATCCAACCATTTCTTTCAACGGTAGTTTTATGCGCTAATCCCAATAAAAGACAGGTAGCCCTAATATCCGCCTCATCTTCTTTTAACAGTCCGCTAAGAATTAGCTGCCCCCCCTCTATAAGACTTTGTTTCAGGAAATGGATATTATCCATTATAATGTTTTTATTGATATTAGCCAGAATGATTTGAAATTTTTCAGTCGTATTTACAGTATCAACTTTTTGTATATCAATATACTTACAATGATTAATTAAACTATTTTCTGAAGCATTTTCTATACACCAGTCATCATTGTCCACTGCCCATACCCTGCTGGCGCCCAGTTTTTCGGCCAGGATAGATAGAATGCCTGTACCTGTTCCGAAGTCAAATACAGAAGCGCCTCTAAAATCCAATTCGCGCATCAACTGCATCACCGAATAGGTAGTAGCGTGGTGCCCGGTTCCAAAACTCATTTTAGGCGTTATAATAATCTCATGTGCAACACCGGTAAAGGGTGGATGGAATGCTGCCCGTACTCCAACAAAATCAGCCACCTGAACCGGTTTAAAATTGGACTCCCATAATTTGTTCCAATTTTGTTTTTTAATGACTGATTTTGAATACTTTACATCATATTTATTTAATAAAATATTTAATTCTTCTTCTATAAAATCAGCTTCCGGAATATAGGCTTTGAGTAAACCGGCCGATTCTTCAAAACCATCAAAACCAATGGCCGACAGCTCTGCAATCAATACCTCCTGTAGTGATTTAGCCGATGGAATACTTAGTTCACAATAATTGCACATAGTTAGGGTAACTAAAAGAGAATGGCCCCGATAAATCGGGGCCATTCAGGTTATCTTATCCTTCATTGCTTTCAGTGCCTTCCCTGGGTTTAAACTCAGGTTTTGGCATCAAAGCTTTACGGCTCAATTTAAACTTACCTGTTTTAGGATCCAATCCTACCAGTTTCACTTTCACCATATCGCCTTCTTTAAACAGGCCCTCCATGGATTCAAGTCGCTTCCAGCTAATTTCGCTGATATGCAATAAACCCTGTTTACCAGGCATGAACTCAACAAAAGCGCCGAATTCTTTGATACCTTTTACAGGACCTTCATACACATCCCCAATTTCAGGCATAGCTGTAATTCCTTTTATCCAGGTTACGGCCTTATCCAGGCTTTCTTTAGAGGCCGAGAAAATACTTACTTCTCCTGTATTACCTACTTCCTCAATATTAACAGTAGCGCCCGTTTCTCTCTGAATTTCCTGTATCACTTTACCACCTGGTCCGATTACCGCGCCAATGAATTCTTTATCAATGATCAGTTTAACCATTCTTGGTGCATGTGGTTTTACTTCTGATCTTGGCGCCGGCATACATTCGTACATGGCATCCAGGATGTGTAAACGTCCTTTTTTTGCCTGTTCCAGCGCTTCCATCATAACTTCCATGCTCAAACCATCCACTTTGATATCCATCTGTACGCCGCAAATACCATCGCGGGTACCGGTTACTTTAAAGTCCATATCACCTAAATGATCTTCATCGCCCAGGATATCGGTCAGGATTGCATATTTGCCATCCTCCCTGGTAATCAGGCCCATTGCCACACCACTCACGTGTTTTGGAAAAGGAACACCCGCATCCATCAATGCCAGTGAACCGGCACAAACGGTAGCCATTGAAGATGAACCATTGCTTTCCAGGATATCACTTACAATACGAACTGTGTAAGCATATTCGCTGCCAGGCATCATTTGTTTTAAACTACGCATAGCAAGGTTACCATGACCTATCTCTCTACGTCCCGCTCCTCTCATCATCTTAACTTCTCCTGTAGAAAATGGAGGGAAATTATAGTGCAGAATAAACTTGGTATATTCTGATTTTGCGGCGGATTCTACCAACAATTCATCTAATTTAGTTCCGAAAGTAACCGTTGTAAGTGATTGAGTTTCACCTCTTGTGAATAAAGCGGAACCGTGTGGAGTTGGTAATGGCTCTACTTCCATGGCCAATGGACGAACCTGATCGAGCTCACGGCCATCCAAACGGATTCTGTCGTCAAGCATCATATTCCTTACCACTTCCCATTTCAGATCTTCATAATATTTTTTAGCCAGTTTCTTTTCCAGGTCTGTGGCTTCTTCCCCAAGACTAGCTATCAATTCGTCTTTCAGTGCGCTATATGCTTCGGTGCGCTCATTTTTAGAAGACCCTTTTTTAGAAATTTCATATACCCTGTCTTTGGCAAAAGCGTTTACTTTTTCAAGTATGGCTTCATCCTGTGCCGGTTTTTTGTACTCTCTTTTAGTGGTAACACCTTTCAAAGCCCTTAAATCCGCTTGAGCTTTTATCTGAATACGAATCGCTGCATGAGCCAGTTGTAACGCTTTTACCAGATCAGCCTCAGCACATTCTTTAGCTTCACCTTCCACCATCATCAGGTTCTTTTCGGTAGCAGCGATCAGGAATTCCAGATCAGATGCCTTTAATTCAGAACGGGTAGGATTTACAATGAACTGACCATTTACGCGGGCAATTCTTACTTCACTAATGATCTCTTTAATTGGAATATCTGATACAGCTAATGCCGCGGATGCCGCGAGGCAGGCCAGCGAATCCGGTAAAACCTCTGCATCGCTTGATATCAGGCTTATCAATACCTGCACATCGCACAAATAATCTTCCGGAAATAAGGGTCTCAATGCGCGGTCTATTAAACGACTCGTTAATATTTCGTAGTCGTTCAGCCTGGCTTCTCTTTTGAAGAAAGAGCCGGGTACACGGCCGGCAGAAGCGAATTTTTCTTGATAATCAACACTTAACGGGAAGAAATCTTGTCCCTCTTTCGGATCTTTATTGGCTACTACAGTGGCTAAAATAACGCAATTGCCCTGACGTACAGTTACAGCACCATCGGCCTGGCGGGCTAATTTTCCTGTTTCAATGAATACCTGGCGGCCTCCACCAAGGTCGAAATTCACACTATTTGGTTGTGATAACATACTCTCTTTTTATAATATGGGAAACGAATAACCTGGTAAGGTAACTGAGGAAATCGTATCCCTGTTAAGGAATGCGGGGAAAAACAGGCACTAACAGAAATAACTATTCCCAACCGCTTTAATACCGACAGTTGGGAATAGCTTTTGTGTCATACCGGAATAATTATTTTCTCAGACCCAATTTCTCAATCAGGGCACGATAGACCTGAAGGTTGTGTTTCTGCAGATAAGTTAGTAAACGTTTACGTTTACCCACCATTTGCATCAACCCACGCTGGGTAGAATGATCATGTTTGTTTGCTTGTAAATGCTTGGAAATTTCGGCAATACGCACAGTCAATAAGGCAACCTGGCCTTCAATAGAGCCTGTGTTAGCGGCTTTCCCACCAAATTCAGCAAAAATATTTGCTTTTTTTTCAATTGTTAAATAAGGCATTTCAAAATGTTTAAAAAGACTCCTGAATATTTTCTTCTATTTTTTTATCGGGTGCAAAAGTAGGGATAATAATGGGAAAACCAGCATTTTCTTCCGGATTTTATGGCTAATTTCCATTAAATTCCTGAGTCCAAAATTGAAACTAAGAGAGATAATACCAAGAATTACCGGAAGAAATGCAGCGGGCAAATTAATTATTTGTCTATTGTTGTAGAATATGTCATTGCTCACTCCTTAAACTGCTCACCGCTACGAATGTTTGGTGTTACCATACTCGGCAATAATTCAGCTTTACCTGCCTATGACAGGCATCCCACTGCGCAGGTGATTACCTTAAATGATCAGCTATTCCTGATAGATTGCGGCGAAGGCACGCAGATACAGATGTCCAGGTATAAAATCAGAAGAAGTAAAATTCACCATATTTTCATTTCACACCTTCATGGCGACCATTATTTTGGGTTGATAGGGCTGGTTACCAGCATGGGCCTACTGGGCAGGGAACAGGAATTGCATATTTATGCGCCTTCTGCACTGCAAAACATCCTTACACTACAATTGGAAGTGGCAGCCACTACCCTGCCTTTTGCGTTGGTATTTCATCCATTGGAGAAGGATGGACCACTTATTGATAACCCAAAATTTAGTGTTGCCTGTTTTGCTACCCGGCACCGGATTCCCTGCTGGGGGTTTATCATTCGCGAAAAAAAGAAGCCCCGTAAAATTAATAAGGAAAAAGTACTGGCATTTGGTATCCCGGCTAATTTTTATGAACAATTGAAAGAGGGGGAAGATTATACAACAAAACACGGTGAGGTTATCAGGAATGAGTTGGTAACCATTCCAAATAAGCTTCCAAGAAGTTATGCTTTTTGCGCAGATACTGTTTTTGATGAAAGTATTGCCGAAAAAACAAAAAAAGTAACCGTTCTCTATCACGAAACTACCTATCTGAAAGCCCAGTCAGACAGGGCCGAATCGCGTTTTCATGCTACAACAGAGCAGGCGGCTTTTATTGCTGTCAAAGCCGAAACAGAGCGGTTATTGATTGGCCATTTCAGCAGTAAATATGAAAACCTGCATGATTTTTTAGCAGAAACACAAACAGTATTCCCCAATACAGAGCTGGCAGTGGAAGGGGTTACTTTTATACTGTAAATTCCCCACCAGGTTATAAAAAAGCCGGACTATATTCAGTCCGGCCTGTTAATTTTTTTGAAGGCTGTTAATCTAATATTTCAACATCTTTTGGGTATTTAGCCCTATTGAATACAAACTTATTTTCAGCAATCGCTATATTCAGGTTTAGGTTGGCAATTTTGACTTCAGTAATATTATTGCTCTTATCAAGTATTCTTGCTCTGGAAAAGGTGGACCTGGCCTTGTCGATGAAGAGGTTTACTTTCTGAAAATTTTTCCTGTTATCAATAGGTTTCATTTCAATTTCATTAAAACTGCCTTTGGAAGGAAGTAGTTTATAGGTAAAGTCTTTATCATAGGCTCCCGATAATAATTTTTGGGGACTAAGTGTTTGGTTGCTTTCTGCGAGGGAAGACTTGGTAATTGTTTTTTCTCCATCAAAGCGATAGACATTTATTCCATCGCAAATAATTTCTGTTTTACCCTGTTTGAGCAGGTATTTATCCCCTTTCATCAGTAGAGAAATCGTCTGGCTTCCATTAGGTTTTCCTTTGCTGGTAAAAGAGCTTAGCAAACAACTGGCAGTAATTCCTTTAGCTAATTTCACCTTATTCCCTACTGCTTCCAGCACTTTTTTAGCGGCGGGATCATTTTGTGGGTACGCAGGTACATAACTTATTAATATGGTTAACAGGCAAGCATAAAATTTCTTCATCAGTCTGTGATTATTGGGCGCAAATATAGGTTTTCGCTATTTGTAAGACCTTATTGAATCTGTTAAGTTTAAAGATGGCCCAATGATTAAACAAAAGTATCCAGAAATGCCTGGAGTTCCATATCCGTTTTGAAAATTACATCGCGTGTTTTGCTACCCTGGTTTGGGCCTACCACACCGGCTGCTTCCAACTGGTCCATTAACCTTCCGGCACGGTTATAGCCCAGTTTCATTCTGCGTTGTATCAGGGAGGTTGATCCCATCTGGCTTTGAACAATCAAACGGGCCGCATCTTCAAAAAGAGGATCACGATCGCTGGAATCGAAGTCTCTGCCATCTAAATCTTTTTCATCCACATATTCAGGTAACAGGAATGCCTGCGGGTACCCGCGCTGGTCACCAATAAATTCACATACCCTTTCTACTTCGGGTGTATCTACAAAGGCACATTGCAAACGGGTGATCTCTCCATTATAACTAACCAGCATATCCCCTTTTCCAATCAGTTGTTCAGCACCACCTGCATCTAAAATAGTTCTGCTATCAATTTTACTGGAAACTTTAAATCCAATGCGTGCGGGGAAATTAGCCTTAATGGTACCGGTGATAATATTTACAGATGGACGCTGGGTAGCAATGATAAGGTGTATCCCAATGGCACGGGCTAATTGAGCCAAACGTGCAATAGGCATTTCTACTTCTTTACCGGCAGTCATAATCAGGTCGGCAAACTCATCCACCACCAATACAATAAAGGGCAAATATTGGTGGCCTTTTTCCGGATTGAGTTTGCGTGACGTAAATTTTTCGTTGTATTCCTTGATATTACGGCAATGTGCCTCTTTCAGCAGATCATAACGGTTATCCATTTCAATACAAAGCGCATTGAGGGTATGAACTACTTTTTTGGTGTCTGTAATGATGGATTCTTCTTCGCCGGGTAATTTGGCAAGGAAATGTTTCTCTATCCTGCGATACAAACTCAGTTCTACTTTTTTAGGATCTACCAATACGAATTTTAACTGAGAGGGATGTTTTTTATACAGGAGTGAAACAAGTATCGCATTCAATCCAACAGATTTACCCTGCCCTGTGGCGCCTGCCATCAGGAGGTGTGGCATATTGGCCAGATCAACAATAAAATTTTCATTATCAATTTTTTTTCCAATGGCGATAGGAAGGGAAAAGCTATTGTTTTGAAATTTTTCTGAAGCCAGCAAGGTTCGCATGCTTACCACCGACTTGCGAACATTGGGTACTTCAATACCAATGGTTCCTTTGCCCGGTATGGGTGCAATAATACGGATGCCGAGCGCTGCCAGGCTCAGCGCGATATCATCTTCCAGATTTTTAATACGGCTGATACGTACACCGGGCGCCGGAACAATTTCATACAGTGTAACGGTGGGCCCTACCGTAGCGGCAATTCGCTGAATAGCGATATCATAATTCTTCAGTGTTGCGATGATCTGGTTCTTATGCGTTTCGAGTTCCTGGGGATCGTGAACGATTTTTTCACTGCCATGTGTTTCGAGCAGGTCCAGTGTTGGGTATTTATAATCTTTCAGATCAAGTGTTGCATCATATTTTGTAGTGAGTTTACCGGCAACGGCAGCCATGGGTATTGCTTCCGTTTCGGGTAATTCATTTATTTCAAGTTCCAGGTCAGGATGAGATGCTTTTGATGAGGTCCGTACATTGGCAGTCCGCGAAAAATTTTCTTCCGGCGCTATTTCAATCGCGGCAGCCAACTCATCTTCTTTTTCTACAACGCCAAAATCATTCATAGGGTTAGCAGCATCGGCGCCATCAGGCATCATTACCACTACCCCTTTGCTATCCTGTTTCATCGTATTCAAGCTAACGGGTTCTTCAGGCTCAGTATCTGCCAAAGGGGCTATTCCCATTGCCTCTTCTCCCTCTTTATTCCACTCTTTCTTAACCGGCATTTCATCATCTTCTGTGAGGGGCAGTATTTCGTTGCTGTTTTTTTTCTGCCTGCTAACTGTCCATACCGGCCATTTGAAAATAGGATTAAAGCGCCAGATGATACAACTGAATGCAGCCAGAAATATGATCGCGCCAGTGCCTATCCTTCCTACCCATTTTACCAGCCATGCCGATGATAATTCACCAACGGCCCCACCCCATGAAAAGCTGAACCCTGCTGTTGCAAATGAAACGGTGGTACTTATTACCACCAATCCGATTAATACATACCTGGCATTGCGAAACAGGTTAAATATTTTTTTACCAAAAAGCAGATTCATCCCCAGCACAAAGAAAAAAGTACAGAACAGGAATGAGGCAATGCCAAAGCCTTTATAGATGAGGGTATGCGCCACATAAGCGCCCAATACACCAAGCAGATTGGTTACTTTTACATCATCAGTAGCAAATATTTTAATACCAAACTGGTGTACTTTATCCTGGTCTTCCTGCCAGGTAAATAAATACGAAGTGAGGGATACAAAAAGGAAGGCGGTAACCAACAGGCTTACCGCGCCGGCTATTTTAGTGGTACGTTCATCTTTTACTACTTCCGTAACAGTTACCTGTGCTTCTTTATCAGGCGTTAGTACTTCCGGATCCGGCGGAGGTGGCGTTTTCTTTTTGAGACTGTTGGCCATGGAAACAAATATAAGCTAAGCGATAAAGCGGATGCAGCTACAGGGGGCTATGTGCAAAACTGATAAAGTACAGAACAGTTTTCCACTTATGCAGCTTTGCCCTGCCTGATACCGAGGGCAAGCAGTACCCAGCCGGCCATAAAAAAAATACCACCCATGGGTGTAATGGCACCGATCCATTTAAAATGATCCGACTTGAGAATGGATAAGCAATAGAGAGACCCGCTAAAAAAGATGATTCCGGCAATAAACAGGTTACCCGCCAAACGAATTCTTTTATTGGAATAGGTTTGATACAATAATCCTGCCAATGCGATAGCAAATACATGATAGAACTGATAACGGACAGCCGTTTCGTAGGTTATTAAAGACTGTGGACTTAAATATCCTTTCAAAATATGCGCCCCAAAAGCGCCCAGGGCCACAGAAAAGGCGCCGAGCCACGCTGCTATAACAAGCAATTTTTTATCCATGTTTTTTGATGATTTTAGCGAACCCGGCATCGCTGATGGCATCGCCCTGCAAGTGATAGGTTGCCTGTTTGTAAAAGGGAGATCGTTCTTTTAATTTATTGGTCAGGAATGCTTCGAGTTCCTTATCAGCTAAATGTTTAATTAAGGGGCGATGGGCTTTTTCCGGTTGCAGGCGTTCTGCCAATAACGCAATAGGTTCATCAATCCACACAGTAATACCCTGCTGATTCATCCATGCCATATTATCATTAAAACAGGGCGTTCCGCCACCGGTGGCTAATACAAAAGATTTTTTCTCACCAAAGCATCTCAATATTTTCGCTTCCGATTTTCTAAAATAAACTTCCCCATCCGCCGCAAATATTTCGGCGATGGTTTTTTCTTCCTGCGATTCAACCAGAAAATCAAGATCATACCCTTCCAGTTTTAGTTTTTTGGAAAGCTTTTTTGTCCAGTAGCTTTTGCCAGAGCCCATCATGCCTATGAGGAAGAGTTTCATATTATTAATTCACTTAAATGCATTCAACCCTGTTACATCCATTCCGGTAATCAGCAAATGTATATCATGGGTTCCTTCGTAGGTGATCACACTTTCGAGGTTCATCATGTGGCGCATGATGCTGTATTCTCCGGTGATACCCATACCGCCGAGCATCTGGCGGGCATCGCGGGCAATATTGGTGGCTATTTCACAGCTATTTCTTTTAGCCATACTAATCTGTTGCGCTGTGGCCTTGCCTTCATTCATCAATACACCTAAACGCCATACCAGTAATTGTGCTTTGGTGATTTCGGTAATCATCTCGGCCAACTTTTTCTGTTGTAGCTGAAACCCTCCAATGGGCCTATCGAATTGCACACGCTCTTTACTGTAACGCAAGGCTGTATCATAACAATCCATGGCCGCACCCAATGCGCCCCAGGCAATACCATAGCGGGCCTTGGATAAGCAGCCCAGTGGCCCCTTTAGTCCTTTTACATTAGGGAGAATATTTTCTTTAGGAACTTTTACATGATCAAAAACCAGTTCGCCGGTAGCGCTGGCACGCAGGCTCCATTTGCCATGTGTGGCAGGCGTTGAAAATCCTTCCATTCCTCGTTCTACAATCACACCCTGTATCTCACCCTGTTCATTACGCGCCCACACTACGGCAACCTGAGCGAAAGGGGCATTGCTGATCCACATTTTAGCGCCATTCAGTATCACATGATCTCCGGCGTCTTTGATTTTGGTAAGCATACCCGCAGGATTACTTCCATGATTAGGTTCTGTTAATCCAAAACAACCCAGCCATTCACCACTCGCCAGTTTGGGCAAATATTTATTTCGCTGCGCTTCATTTCCATATGCGTAAATAGGAAACATTACCAGGCTACCCTGCACACTGGCTGTACTGCGTACACCGCTATCACCGCGTTCAAGTTCCTGCATCATCAGTCCATAGCTGATATAGTCTAATCCGCCACCGCCATATTGTTCAGGTACGGTTGGACCAAAACAGCCCAATTCGCCTAACTGTTTTACAATCTGCGCAGGAAACTCAGCCCTTTGCGCATAGTCCTCAATAATGGGAGAAATTTCTTTCTTCACATAAGTACGTACTGTTTCCCGGATGAGTTTATGCTCTTCGGTCAGGAGTTCGTCTAGTAGGTAGTAATCGGGAGATTGAAATAGATCTGGTCTGGAAGACATGTGATGAGTTTGGAGTTTGGAGTTTTGACTTTTTTTTTCGAAATTAAAGATAAGGTATGAGTTAAGGGCTTTTTGTTTGGGGTGTTTCTTTATTGATTTCTTCGATATCAACCTTTCTTTCTGTTGTATCACCCATCAAATATTCTGTAAAATAATCAGCCATCCGCCAGAAAAAGTATTCTGCCATATCACCATAGCCATGCCGCTGACCGGGAAGTATCAGCAGGTCGAAACGCTTATTGGCTTTGATTAGTGCATTGGCCACCCTGATAGTTCCCGCGGGGTGTACATTATTATCTATATCACCGGTAGATAATAACAGATGTCCCTTCAGATTTTTTACCAGGTCCTGATTTTTTTCAATATTATACACAAAACTGGTATCTCCTTTTTCTCCTATTACTTCTTTTACGCCATGGTGCTGTTCACTCCACCAACGATTGTAAACGGAGTTGTCGTGATTACCGGAAGACGAAACGGCTACTTTAAAAAAGTCGGGATATACCAGCATGGCGGCTGTACTCATAAATCCACCCCCGGAATGACCGTGAATGCCTACCCGATTGATATCTATGTAGGGGTAATGGTCTGCCAGTTGTTCTGCACAGGCTTTTTTATCGGCCAATCCATAATCGCGCAGGTTACCATATCCATAATTATGGTACCATTTACTTCGGGAGGGATGGCCGCCACGGTTACCCATCGTAATAACCACAAACCCTAATTGAGAAAGGCGATCTGTTCTGTCCATACCACGACTGAATGCTTTGTTTACCGCTTCTGTTTGCGGGCCGGGATATACATATTCGATCACCGGGTATTTTTTGGCAGAATCAAAATTAAAAGGTTTGTACATCACACCATATATATCAGTGATGCCATCATCTGCCTTCACTTTAAACACCTGCGGAAATTGATAGCCGGCACTAAATAGTGAACTCAGATCGGCCGTTTCAAGATCCATGATTTTTCTGCCATCTGCCGCATACAGTGTTGATTTAGGAACGGTATTTACGCGTGAATAGTTGTCTACAAAGAAACTTTTGCCATCATTTAAGATCATCGCGTGTTCAAACTCTCCGGGATTGAGCAGTTTTAATCCGCTACCATCAAAATTTACTTTGTAGGCGTGCAGGTAATAAGGGTCTTCGCCGGTTTCTTTTCCATTAGCAGAGAAATACAGTATCCTTTTAGCCTCATCAATACCCAAAATATTTTCAACATGATAAGTGCCGGATGTAATTTGATTTTTAAGTTTACCATTCTCATCGTAGAGATAAAAATGCGCATACCCATCGCGTTCACTCCACTGAATTAATTCTTTCCCATCATTTACCAATCCCAATCTCCTGGTTTCTATATAAGTATTAAAACGCTCTTCAATCAAAGTTTTGAAAGAGCCCGTCGCAATATCGGCAACACATATATCTACTTTCTTCAGATCGCGGCTGGTACGGGTAAAATAAAATTTATCATTGGTTCCCAACCATTGCAAAGGCCTGAAATCATCATCACGGGTATTCAGTTTGCCCTGTTCTGTCCAGACAGCAATATCCTGGTCCTTAAACAACGACAAATTCAGTTCCTTACCACTTTGCAAAGTGAGATCAAAAAGATACAAATGATCTACCGGTGATTCTTTTTCGCCCGGCATCGAGTATTTATAGGTTTCCAGGGTAGGGCGCGGATTGGCAACGCTGTTAATAACCCAGAGATCCTTTACTTGCCGGTTATCCGTTCTTCCTAAAACAAAATGTTTTGAATCGGCCGACCAATAGGCGAAAACTGATTTTCGTTTATGTTTATTTTTTTCTTTGTCAATATTATTATCGCCTGTTCCTGATAAATTTCCTTCAGAGAAATAACTAAAGTTTTCAATACCATCCGATGTTAACGCGTGATCAACGATAGTGGAATCATCTTCATTCTTAAGCGCCTTATCATAATTCACTTTATCCATCCAATACAGATTGAAATCCCGCCCAAAAAGCACCCTATTACCATCGGGTGAGATAGCTGCCCAAATGGGTTTTCTTTTGGGTTTCTTAAAATCAGCAAGCTCTGTAAGTTCACCGGTTAACAGGTTGTATTCAAAGTAAAATGTCTTCTTCTCTTTTACCGGAGGTGTCCCTTTTTTAGCAGCAGTATCTTTTTTAACGGCAGTATCTTTTTTCTCCAATTCTTTTGTGCTCTTTACTTCAAACTGAATCCAGTTTTCATCTTTTATGAAACGCATACTATCCAGTCCCAGGTGCTGGGCATCAAATGGATCCTGAATCAGTCGCGTAATTTTTGCAGCCAGGTCAGCATTATCAAACAGTAATTTCTTCTCTCCCTTAACCGGATCAATGATATACCATTTTTTACCTTCTGTAGTCTCATATACATACCAAAATCTATCGCTCTTTTTCAGCCAATGTGGATCTACACTGGTGGTTAAAATGAGTTTCTCCAGTTTTTTGGGAGAGAAGCGGGCAGCCGTGGCATAATTGGCTTTGGTTATGGGTTCATTCTGCGCGAAAGACAGGAATGAAAAAAAAGTAAATAAAAGGATAAGCTGAATACTTCTCATAGCAGATAGTTTATGGTTTTGGGTGCAATGAAAATAATGAAAACTGTTCAAATATGGTTATGGAGACGATCAAAGCAAATTTTTAATCGCTTGGTGCCTTCTGTCTTTTTATAGTGTTACCCTATTATTGTGCCGGAAACAGATTAGAAATAAGTGGCCATCTCAGACTGGTATCCCGCAGCGGCAAACTTTGCTTTTTCAGCAAAATCCTCGCCCCCACCGGCAAAGATGATAGCGCGACTGGCATTTACAAGTAAGCCATAGTCTTTCGTCAACCCAAATTTTGATACGTCTTTCAAACTTCCACCCTGTGCCCCAATGCCCGGAACCAATAAGAAATGATCCGGAACAAAGGAACGGATATGAACAAAGTCGCAGGCCCTGGTAGCGCCAATTACAAACATAAGATTTGAAGTCGTGCCCCAGGTAGCCACTTTTTCAAGAACAGTTTCGTACAAACGTTTTTCAGTGATGCCATGCGCGAATGACAATTGCTGAAAATCATCGCTTCCCGCATTAGAGGTAAGGCCCAGCACAATGGTCCATTTATCTTTATATTCCAGAAAAGGCCGAACACTATCTTCCCCCATATAAGGAGCAACCGTAACCGCATCAAAAGGCATTACTTCAAAGAAGGCTTTTGCATATTGGGAAGAAGTATTTCCGATATCCCCTCGCTTGGCATCAGCAATTTTGAAATGGGTATCAGGAATATATTGAACCGTTTTCTCCATGGCCTCCCACCCTTTTAACCCCTGCGATTCATAAAAAGCGGTATTGATTTTGTAGCCTACACAATAGTCTTTGGTTGCATCAATAATAGCTTTATTGAATTCAAATATGGCATCAGGATGTGATTGCAGGTGTTTGGGAAGTTTGGAAACATCTGTATCAAGACCAATGCAGAGATAACTTTTTTTCTCTTTTATCAGTTGAATAAGTTGCTTACGTGTCATAAGAAAAAATTATGTCTGTTGGAAAGTATTAGTATCTATACACAAGGTAGCCCCATGCACCCAGACTAAAGCTTTTACCTGGCTCCATCTTTTCTTTTTTATCAGTAAATATTTCTGTTGCTTCACCGCTAAGCAAGCCGTCCTGTACGGAAAATGTTTGAGGAGAATTGGATAAATTGAGCAGCACGACTATTTTATGTTTGTCTGATTGACGCGCATATCCATAAATTTTATCTTCAGCACCGGTAGTTAAGCGGGCAAAGGAAGCATTCGCACTCAGTGCAGGATTGGTTTTTCGCAGTTCCAGTAACTTTTTATAGAAACCGGCCCGTTCAAATTTTGAAAAAGCCATGGTGTCCTTATCAAAAAATTTAACAGCCCGTAAAATGGGTTCCTCCTGTCCGCTATAAATCAATGGTATGCTTCGTTTCATTGTTTGCGTTAATACAGCAAAGGGGGCATGTGAAGCGCCTGGAGTGGTTTCAAAATCAGCTTTATTCCAGCTATTTTCATCATGGTTACTGGTAAAGAACATGCGCAAAGCATTGGCAGGGAACGAACTGTCTGTTTTAGCAATCGTACTATCAAAATCAGACGCCTTTCTTTTTCCTGCCGCGATTAATTTGATCATATTAAAATCATTCCAGGTATAGGAAGCATCAAAACCATCTGTATGCAGTATGGGTTTATCACCTTCGGCCAGCATAAAGATATTTTTCATTTTTCTGAGCTCAGGAATACATTTCACCCAAAAGCTGTCCAGCACTTCTCCGGCCACGTCGCAACGAAATCCGTCAATATCCGTTTCCCGTATCCAGAATTTCATGGCCGACAGCATACTGTCTACTGTTCCGGGGTTATGATAATTTAGTTTACGGGTATCTGTCCAGTCGTACAGAGAAATGGCTTTACCGGTTGCACTATCCCTCACATAAAAATCCGGATGCTCTGTTAACCAGTGGTGATCGGCACCTGTATGGCTGGGCACCCAATCAATCACTATTTTAAACCCTTTTGCATGCGCTTCTTTAACCAACGATTTCCAATCGTCCATATTTCCAAATTCCGGATTTACAGTTACATAATCAGACACTGCATAATAACTTCCCAATGACCCCTTACGATCAACTTTACTGATAGGGTTGACAGGCATAAACCAAAGTGTTTGAACACCCATTTCCTTTAAGCGGTCGAGGTGTTTGGCAAATGCCTGAAAAGTTCCTTCGGGAGTGTATTGACGAACGTTTACTTCGTAAATATTGCCCTGCATGATCCATGAAGGATGCCCATCAGTTTTGGAAGTATCAGCCAGGGATGACTGATTGGCCCCCATATTACAGGAAGATAACAATGCTATCAGTAATAACAGGGGGATACAATGTTTGTAACGCATAACAATCGGTTTAGGGTATAAAATTATCGAAAGTAAAGTGTATAGCAAACACATTTATTCTCTTTGCACACCCAACAAGTCCTACTTTCGTAACATAATATACCTGTTATGAAACAAACGCTTACGCTTATTCTGATGCTGATCAGTTTTTCATTGTCTATCAGCGCTCAGAAGAATACACTGCCTTTGCCGGTTAATCCTGCCGTAAAAACAGGTAAACTCAGTAACGGACTCACCTATTATATACGCAAAAACCAGGAACCCAAAAACCGGGCTGAATTGCGGCTGGTAGTGAATGCAGGGTCGATCCTGGAGAGCGATAAACAGGTAGGAATGGCACATTTTGTAGAACACATGAGTTTTAATGGCACACAGCATTTTAAGAAAAATGAACTGGTGAATTTTCTGGAAAAAAGTGGTGTAAATTTTGGGGCGGACCTGAATGCTTCCACTTCATTTGATGAAACCATTTATGAACTGCAGGTGCCTACGGATAGCCCATTGGTTTATAAACAGGCCATGCAGATATTGGAAGACTGGGCACATGGCGTAAGTTTTGAACCGGCAGAAATTGATAAGGAACGTGGAGTTATTGTAGAAGAATGGCGCCTTGGCCGGGGGGCCGATGCCAGGTTGCGTGATAAATATTTTCCCATTTTATTGAAGGGTTCGCAGTATGCCAAACGGCTACCCATTGGCACCAAATCGAATATTGATACCGCGCATCATACCATGCTTACTTCTTATTACAAAGACTGGTACCGACCGGACTTGCAGGCAATTATTGTGGTAGGTGATGTGGATTTGGCTGAAACGGAAAAAATGATTAAAGAACAATTCGAAAAGATACCGGCAACCAAAGATCCAAGAAAAAGAATTCAGTACAGCATTCCTGCGCATGCCGAAACAAGAACGGCTATTTTAACCGATGCTGAACAACCTTATAATATTGTACAGATCTATTATACTATGCCCGAAGTGCCGGCAGTAAAAACGGCGGGAGATTTCAGGGCGGAAATTGTTCGCGAATTATTTAACCAGATGATGAGTAGCCGGTTAGATGAAATTTCGCAAAAGCCAACGGCTCCATTTCTTTTTGGCAGCAGTAGTTATGGCGGATTTATTGGAGATAAAGATGCTTTTACCTTATTAGCTGTAGCCAAAAAAGGAAAAGATATTACGGCTTCCATACAAACTTTATTAACAGAAAATGAAAGGGTAAAACAATATGGTTTTGTACAAACGGAACTGGACAGGGCGGTGAAAAATACCTTTTCACGAATCGAAAACAGCTATCATGAGCGTGATAAAACAAAATCCGCCGAACTTGTACAGGAACTGATAGAACATTATTTAAAAGGAGAAGCCATTCCGGGCATTGAATATGAATATAGCCTGTATCAAAAGCTTCTGCCAACCATTGCGTTAACAGAAGTAAACAGCCTGATAAAATTTTGGACCAAAGCTACTGACCGTTCCATTGTGATTACCGCGCCGGAAACAGAAAAAAAGAATTTGCCCTCGAAGGCGGTTGTATTGGCACAATTGAATAAGCCTTTGGGGAAACTAAAAAAATATACCGACAAGGTATCAAACGGGCCGCTGTTACCCGTTACACCAGTTGCAGGCAAAGTAGTATCAGAAAAAAAATATGATGCCATCGGCACAACTGAATGGATACTTTCGAATGGCGCCAGGGTAGTTTTAAAACCTACTGACTTTAAGAATGATGATATCCAGTTCTCCTGTATCAGTTGGGGGGGCAGTTCCCTGTATAACGACAGCGATTATATTAATGCAGCCAATGCTGCAATAGTGGCATCGGTTGGTGGTATGGGTAACCTGGATATGCAGGCATTGCAGAAAGCCCTTACCGGCAAGAACTGTTATGTGGCGCCCTCTTTGTCTGCTACCATGCAGGGTATGAACGGCAATAGCAACATTAAGGATTTAGAAACAGCTTTTCAGTTATTGCATGGCAGTTTTGTGGCGCCCAGAAAAGATGCTAACATGTTCAATGTTATTCTGCAGCAGTTTACTGCTCAAATGGAGAATAAAGACAAGGACCCCAGATCAGTATTTGCAGACTCGGTGAGTTATATTATGGGTAATTACCACCCACGACGAAGGCCCTTTACCACCGCGGATTTAAAAAGATTGAATCTTGACCGTGCCTTTGATATTTATAAAGAAAGATTTAAAAATGCCGGGCAGTTCCTTTTTACTTTTGTGGGAAATTTTAAAACAGACAGTATCAAGCCGTTGGTAGAAACCTACATAGCTTCTTTACCAGGCACTACACAAAAAGATACTTATAAAGATGTGGGGATACGCTATCCAATCGGGCAAATAAATAAAATAATATACAAGGGTAAAGAAAACAAAGCCGGTGTACGTCTCTATTTCACCGGCAATACAACGTATGATGAAACAGCTAACCGGCAACTGGGGCAGCTATGCAAAGCCCTGGGCATTAAACTGCGTGAATTATTACGCGAAGACGCGGGCGGTGTATATGGTGTTGGGGTAAGCGGGGGCATTACACGTGAGCCTTTTTGTAATTATAGTATTGGCATACAGTTTGGCTGTGCACCGGAAAATGTAAACAAACTGGTGGCAATGATAATGGAAGAAATTAAAAATACCAAAGCCAATGGGGTGGCGCAGGTTAATGTAGATAAAGTGATAGCTGAACAAACCAGATCCCTGGAGAATGAGGTCAAGGAAAACAGTTATTGGCGTTACCAGGTGGAACAACAGTTTTTTAGAAATGAGGACCCCTTAAGCATACTGGATGCCTCTAAAAAAATACAGAAATTTACTGTTGAAAGAAGTAAGGTAATCGCTACTCAATTCTTTGATGAGCAAAATGTGGTGAGGTTGGTTTTATTACCTGAGGAAAAGTAAAACACTATCGATAGATAAGATGGAAAAGGGTTTATTTTTCCATAGTTAAGCTGTTCAACGTACCTTTAAACCGCATGAGAAATATGAAATACTTACTATTGTGTATGGCCTTTCTATCAGTTGCCTGCGGTGGCAAGCAGCAGGATTACCGTAAAGCGGAAGATGCACTGGACGCGGGCAGGGAATTTATCAACAGCAAATTACAGGGCGATTTTTCCAAGGCCACTTTTTATATTCTCCCCAACGAAAAAAATACAGGCATCCTGCAGGAAATGGAACGCAGTTACAGAAAAATGAACAGGGAGGGCCGTCAGCAATGGAGAACCGCTTCTATCAATATCCAGGAAGTAAAAGACCTGAATGACAGTATTACTGTTATTTATTTTCAAAATTCATCAGACAAATTAGCTGATACGATTTATGTAGTGAAACAAAAAGGCGACTGGCTGGTTGATATTGGTAAAAAGGAATAATCTTATTAACTATGTTATTAAAGAATCTTTTTCTGGTGAGTATGGGTGGCATAATAGGTTCCGCCTTTCGATACCTGGCTGTTCACTTTATCAGGCATGAAAGTTTTCCGTATGCCACTTTAACGGTAAACATCATTGGCTCCCTACTGATAGGCGCTATTATGGGTGTGGCTTCCAGGGAGGAAGGCTTTGCCAACTGGCGATTGTTTCTGGCTACCGGTATTTGCGGGGGATTTACCACTTTTTCCGCTTTTGCCTGGGAAAATATGCAGTTACTCTATCAGCAGCGCTATGGAAGTTTCGTACTTTACACGGGGGCATCCCTGATTGCGGGACTTGGGGCCGTTGCACTTGGCTATTGGATTATTAAATAATTATACTATCAATACTATGCATCTTTCTACAGTACTTCATCCCTGGCACGGCGTTCCTTACGGAGAAAATGCGCCCAGGATTGTGAATGCCATTATCGAGATACCACAGGGATCCCGTTGTAAATATGAAATTGATAAACCCAGTGGTCTGTTAAGACTGGACAGGGTTATTTTTTCCTCTTTTTACTACCCTATCAACTATGGCTTTATTCCACAAACCTATGGTGGCGATAAAGATCCGTTAGACATACTGGTGATCACTTCCCTGCCTGTTCAGCCACTAACACTGATGGAGGCTAAAGTAGTGGGGGTTATGCAGATGATTGATGGCGGCGACCCGGATGATAAAATTATTGCCGTTGCAGCCAAAGATCCCGGTGTAAACCATTATAATAATATTGAAGAACTGCCCAAGCATTTCTTTGATGAACTGAGACATTTCTTTGAAGAGTATAAAAAATTAGAGAATAAGTCCGTGGTAGTGGAAGATTTTGGTGATAAAGCCAAGGCCCTCGCCATTATTGAAGAATCCATCAACTTTTATAAGGAAACTTTTTTAAAATAATCCTTACCTGTAAAATTCTGTTTATACTGTGGTATTAAAAACCAATCACATGACTGCATCAACTGTTGTTTTATTACTATTGATAGGATTAACCGCCGGCTTTTTAAGCGGCCTGATTGGCATTGGTGGCGGGGTAATTATTGTGCCGGCACTGGTGCTCTTAGCCGGGTTCTCACAGAAACTGGCGCAGGGCACCTCTTTAGGCCTGTTGTTATTGCCTGCAGGTATTTTAGGGGTAATCCAATATTATAAACAAGGCTACCTGAATGTGAACTATGTTATCCTTTTAGCCGTAGCTTTTGTATTGGGAAGTTTTCTGGGCAGCAAACTGGCCCTCTCAATAAGCGATGATAAAGTGAAAAAGACATTCGCGGTAATTCTGTTACTGATTTCACTTAAAATGCTGTTTTTTGATAAGCCGAAACCCGCACAAACAAAGGATTCTGTGACATCATCCACAAAAATTCAACAATCCGGCAGCTGACCCTTTAAAAAATCATCCCCTACCCCTATCTTTGCCAAAAATCAACACAATGGAAGTAAAACAATCAAAAGCTAAATATTGGGCGCTTTGTTTTTTCTGGTTAGTCATACTGATCATCCTGGTTATTTTTTACCGCCAATTTTTTTGGCTGGCACTACCCGGCACAGTAACCTATCTCGCCAAGGCATTGGATATGATTTAATAGTTAAACACATTCTTATACAAAAGCAAGTCTCCCGGCTTGCTTTTTCTGTTGCCGGTAAGGTATCCCAAATCATCCCACAACCAATCCGCCTTTATCCGCGTGCCATTTTTTCAATGTTGGAAATACCGCTTAATAATCCGAAGCCGATGCGTCCTCTCCCCCGTATCGCTATTCACAATCCCCATATTATCTATCTTATCTATCCGCACTTTACCCGAAGCATGAATGATGGTATCGCTGTTTAATAATAGTCCCACATGAATGATCTTCCCCTCCTCATTATCAAAATAAGCCAGGTCGCCACATCTCACTTCCTGCAAAAATCCAACCAGTTCACCCGATTCAGCCTGTTGGTAAGCATCCCTCGGTAATCTTCGGTTAAAAAAACGGAATAACTGCTGCACAAACCCGCTGCAATCAATCCCCATTACTGATCTGCCACCCCATACATACGGTGTATTAAGGAATTGCATAGCAAGTGAGGTAATGGCATCAGCAGAAAACAAAGCAACCGCCGGATGCAGCATTTCTCCGTTATAAGAGATACGATACTTACCCAGCGTAGCTTTACCCCGCTGCAATATTCCCAAAGAACTACCCAGTGGGAGGTGCATGGGATGGTTATTCAACAGGATCACAGTATCCCATTCGGCAGTTAATGCCTCCGGGCTATTTTCTGCCACTGAATCTTCAATACCTGTTAACTGGCCGGTCTGGCACCAGCCTTCATATCCATCATATAAACAACGGATCCTGGAAAAGGACTTACCCTCTTCTAGTAGTTCGGCTGTTTCACCAAATAATACCTGGCTGATCATCTCAGAGCGATGATTGTCTTCTTTTCGTAAAGGAGCAAAGGGTACGATACAAATTACAAAAGCCATACAAACAATTTACCGTTAAGGTATGGATTTTTACAGCTATCGCATCTATACAGAAAATGCTTTATTTTCAGGCAGTGAGTAAGCAGCGATATGACCATATCACCGATAGCGAGCTGTTAGATAAATTCTACAGTGATAAGGATACCCAATGGTTGGGTATCCTTTTACAGCGCTATACTTTTTTACTGCTCGGGGTATGCATGAAATACCTTAAAAATGAGGAAGCAGCCAAAGACGCGGTACAACAGATATTCCTGAAAACAATTGTAGAACTGGGAAAATACAAGGTAACTTACCTTAAAAGCTGGTTATACATGGTGGCCAAAAACCATTGTCTGATGAACCTGCGTGACAGGCACATTTTTATTCCGGTTGAGGGAAGAACAGAAATAATAGCCACCGAAACTGGTCCGGAAGAGCGTATAAACAAAGAAACTACCTTAACGATTCTTGAGAAAGCCTTATCAGAATTGAATAGGGAGCAGAAAACCTGTGTAACTTTATTTTACCTGCAAAAAAAAAGCTACCAGGATATTGTTGATACTACAGGGTATACCCTATTACAGGTAAAAAGTTTTATCCAGAACGGGAAACGAAATTTGAAATTACTGGTTGAAAAGAAAATGAAAGCAACTGAATGACGGACCTTACAGACATATTGAAAGATAATGAGGATATGCACAGTGATGAACTGATGCGTTACCTGCAAGGTAATGCCTCGGAAGAAGAGCGATTTGCCATTGAAAAACAAATGGCCGATTCTTCTTTTGTGAATGAAGCGATAGAAGGCCTGCAAAATTTTAAGAACCCCGCCCAGGTAAAAGAATATGTGGAACAACTGAATAAACAGTTACAAAAACAAACTGCCAAAAAGATCAACCGCAAAAACAAAAGAAAATTAAAGAACCAAAACTGGCTCATTATCGCCATTCTGTCTATATTGATCCTTAGTGTAGCCGGTTATTTGCTGATACATTTTTATACAATCAGATAATTCCTACCTTGCGACAAATTTAAGTATTAAGCGTTATGACTTACGAAGAATTAGTAAAGAACCACTCTGCCGACATGATTGAAAAATTAGTGGCCTTTGTGATCAGTAAAGACCCGGTTGAAATCCGGTTTGATTTTCTGGATGAGGACCAGTGGGCCATCATATCCATGCATATCTATGAGGAAGACAAAGAGATCTCTTTACGGTTACACCTGAACGATTTTTACGACCTCTATTTTGGTTATTATGATGATCAGGATGAATTTTTTGAAATTATCCATCCCTTAACCGAAGAAGAAAAAAAGATCCTGCCCGAAGGACTTAAAAAAATAATGAAGCATGTACTGGATCAGGAAGAAGGCATGCGGGTGGCGGGGGATTTTCTTGCGAAGAAGCAGAAATGAGATTTAATTAAAAAGTAAAAAATAATAATTACTGAGTGCAGGGGTATATACAGAAAGGGTCTGCTCGTTTTGAGCAGACCCTTTCTGTTTTACTTTCTATTTCAATTAGTGTGACCACAATCTCCGCCGCCCTAATTATTAATTTTTAATTCATCAGCCTCTTGCTTTCACCAGTTGCACCACCTTCCTCCTGCTGCCTTGTAGCAGTTCAGCAAAGTACGTACCGCTGCTGTAACCATGGCCCACCTGTATCGTGCTGTTGGAGCCGATCTGCGTTTTGGCATCTATTACCCTGCCACCCGCATCCAGTACACGCATGTTTACCGGTGTTTCATACTTACTCTCCAGTTTGATGGTAAAGTAGGTACTACTTGGGTTGGGCATCACCGTTACTTTCAGCTCTTCTTCCGTGGTTGGCTGTTCTGTTTTCTCTATGCTCACCGACTGGGCTACCGTAGTTGTGTTTATCAATGGTACTGGTGTTGCGTTACAATCGAAGCTGTTCCAGATCACATTCTTGCCTTCGCTCTCTACTTCTTTGGCAATGAACAGGCCCATCATGTATACATAGCTATTACCATTACCATAGTCTTTCTCGTCATCATCTTCCTTATCGCTATCGCCCTTGCCCTTACCATAATCACCATAGCCATAGCCGCCCTTCACTTTCAGCTTGCCCCCTGGCATGTATATGTTCGCGGTTACCCGGGTATCGCCACCGTGTATCTTAAAGCTCTTACCATCACCTTCTTCATCATGATCCCCTTTCTTCTTGTTACTTA
>JALNZE010000057.1 GCA_023229465.1 Chitinophagaceae bacterium | reverse complement strand
AATCTTTTTTAATAATTGCCGCAAGCTTTGTTTTACTCAGCAGCAGTTGCCGAAAAAATAAACCTGTAAATCCTATTGACCAATTACCACCCGAAACACAAACAGGTGCTAATACTTTTGGTTGTTTGGTGGATGGAGAGGTGTTTAAGCCGGGAGGAGCACAATTGAGTGGTGGCTCACTTGGTTGCAATTATCAATTTTTAGGTAATGGAATAAATGGTGGGTATTATTTTAGATTAGCAGCAGTATATCAAAACAATACAAATGGCAGTGGTAAAAGTATTGGTATTAATACAGATGGTTTAGCAATTAAAGAAAACGATAAATTATTGCTAACAATTCCACTTACAAAAGGCAAAGCTTCCGCTGGTTATTCAAATTATCAAACTCAACCTACTATGAACTATGATGGTTATTCGACAACATCAATTATAAGCGGAGAACTTTGGTTAAAAAAATTAGACACTATTAATCAAATTGTCTCTGGTACTTTCTGGTTTGATGCAGTGAATGCCAATGGACAAAAAGTACAAATAAGGGAAGGAAGGTTTGATGTACGCTATACCCGGTAATTATATTCAATTTATCATACTAAAATAAACATTATGAAACCAAAACCAACTAAACACATCTGGTCTTTGATTATTTTATGTGTCCTTACCCTTTCCGCGTTAGCGCAGGATGAAATAAACACTGAATTCATCAACCGGATAAACTATGTGTTTTCACCAGTAGAAAAAAATCGTGTACCTAACGGATTGCTGCTGGATTATGCCATGGAATTTGCTGATGTAAAAGACTATAATTGTACACATGCCGACAGCAATAAAAATTTAATACAACTGCCGTAGCAATAAGGTTTTTTATAAGAAAAAATTACTATTACATCTCTTTATACAACTAAAAGTCTCAGACATGAAACCTTTTTTAATAATTGCCGCAAGCTTTGTTTTACTCAGCAGCAGTTGCCGAAAAAATAAACCTGTAAATCCTATTGACCAATTACCACCCGAAACACAAACAGGTGCTAATACTTTTGGTTGTTTAGTGAATGGAGAGGTGTTTAAGCCGGGAGGTAGTATTTTTTCCGGATCCAATCTTGCATGCATCTATCAATATCTTATTAGTGGCACACCCGCAGGATATACGTTTGCCTTAGGTGCAACAAACAAAAAAGATCCCACAAATATCACTACTGTAGGTTTCGGATTTGATAGTATAAGAATGAACATAGGGCTTTTATTGTTAAAAGTAAGAAGAAACGGACACGGGGGGGGGCAAGTAGGTTTCTATAATGATAGTAATCCTAATGGAGATATATATTCAACAAATGATTTTGTAACAGGAGAATTAAATATTAAAAAACTGGATACTGTTAATCAAATCGCTTCAGGTACTTTCTGGTTTGATGCAGTGAATGCCAATGGACAAAAAGCACAAATAAGGGAAGGCAGGTTTGACGTCCGCTATACCCGGTAATCATATTCAATTTATCATACTAAAATAAACATTATGAAACCAAAACTAACTAAACACATCTGGTCTTTGATTATTTTATGTGTCTTTACTCTTTCATCTTTTGCGCAAGATGAAATAAACACTGAGTTCATCAACCGGATGAACTATGTGTTCGCACTTTTGGAGAAAAATCGTGTACCTAATGGCTTGCTTTTGGATTATGCCATGGAATTTGCAGATTTTAAAAGCTATAATGGTGTACTAACCGATAGTAATAAAAATTTAATACAACTGCCGTAGCAATAAGATTTTTTATAAAAAAAACTACTATTACATCTCTTTATACAACTAAAAGTTTTAGCCATGAAATCTTTTTTAATAATTGCTGCAAGCTTTGTTTTACTCATCAGCAGTTGCCGAAAAAATAAACCTGTAAATCCTATTGACCAATTACCACCCGAAACACAAACAGGTGCTAATACTTTTGGTTGTTTGGTGGATGGAGAGGTGTTTAAGCCGGGGGGAGCACAATTGAGTGGTGGCTCACTAGGTTGCAATTATCAATTTTTAGGAACTGGAGCCAATGGAGGTTATTATTTTAGACTTTCTGGAGTTAAAGGCAGTGGTAACAATCAAACCGCTGTTGGCTTATTTACAGATAGCTTAAAGATTCAAGAAGGAGTCAAATATTTATTGGACTCCTCAGAAAAGGGCAAAGCATATTCCCACTATTCAAATTTGGCAAATGGTTCATCACAAAATGAATGGTTTTATAAAACAAAAAAAACAAACTTTGGAGGTGAACTCTGGATAAAAAAATTAGACACCGTTAACCAAATCGTTTCAGGTACTTTTTGGTTTGATGCAGTGAATGCCAATGGACAAAAAGTACAAATAAGGGAAGGCAGGTTTGACGTCCGCTATACCCGGTAATCATATTCAATTTATCATACTAAAACCAATATTATGAAACCAAAACCAACTAAACACATCTGGTCTTTGATTATTTTATGTGTCCTTACCCTTTCCGCGTTAGCGCAGGATG
>JALNZE010000038.1 GCA_023229465.1 Chitinophagaceae bacterium | reverse complement strand
ACTCTTCCCCAACGGTTCTGATAGCGCTTTAGCGTGCAGTCTGAGCGCGAGAATCTTGCTTCAAGATACTCGATAACCTCAGCAATTACCTGTTCATAGGTTTCTTTTACTTTTTCCATAATTAAATATAGCTTGATTGACAGCGGAATTGCCGTCAATACAATAATAGACCAAAATATTATGGAAAGTATTTTATCAATAATAAGATTTAATTATTTGACATTAAGGAGGTAAAGAAGCATTGCTTTGCATAATCATTTGGTGTACATAACGCTTGAAGCCATCAATCAGCTGGATCCCTCCTGCATGGACCCTGGCCACGACAGACTGTAACTGGCCATGCTCACGCATAGACTTCTCCACCTGAAGGATCCGGCCCATATTCATGATCCGCATCTCTGAGAGTGACAGGTCAAATTCGCTTAAGGGTATCTCTTCGATTCTGGGGCTCACCGATCCTGTTTTTAGTCCCGGTAAAGGTAACCGGCTGAAAAGCCCGGTGCAATCGAGGTCCCATTTACAATCAGACACTATTTTTAACCAAAATCGCCTCTTGCTTTGATAGGATCTGCAGGTGTGCTAAGAACGAGGTCCCATTTACAATCAATAGTGATGGGTCCCTTTGACGCCTTTTGTTACGTTCGCATTGTAACTCACGATTACGCACTACATACTCCGGATGTGACTCCCGGTATTCTCCCTGATATTGATGAGAGGGGCGCCGTCGACGCCATGCCTGTTGACTTTTTAGATGCTTCTTCCGATAGACTGTATCATTTTGGTACCGCTCCTTTTTCCTGGCGCTCCGACGAGTCTGCTGACACTCCTGGGCGGAACAATACGTTTGTTTTTTCTTGAGACGGGGATTAAGTGGTACCGTTTTACCACAGTGATGGCAAGTTATTGTGCGAGTCATTACGTTAAGCTTTCTTCAACCGAAAGTGTAACGTTTTAGGAAAACAGTAAAAGGTGGTATCGTTTTTCGCCGGTGGGTGGTATCAGTTTATACCCTTGTTAAAAGGTATGCCCTTCTTTTCCGGGATTGCCTGAACCATTATATCCTGGTAAAGCAATATTTGTTCCGGTTGAGGCAACTCCATGCTGATTTTTTTCCCTCCGGTAATATCGACTTCAGACCAGACTATCTTTTTCATGGCAAATTCGGGAGTAATTGAAGGCGCCCCCGGATTCCAGCCACTCTGAACATTAACACTCAGTTCGATGCCAACCCGATCGGCCTCTTTTACCGCATGTTTATAAAGCTCCATCCATGCCGGACTCATGAAGACAGGTCCGGCAGGTGTTTTCCGGGCTATCTGGTAATTCGAACTTCCGGCATCAACAATCGAAGCGCCACCATAACCTTTTGATTTCATCTGTTCGAGATCGCGGGTAATTGATTCTTTAGTGGCCATGCTGTTCAGCCACCACCAGTAGCATCGGAGGCGGGATTCGGAAGGCGGATTCAGGAAGCCCCGTTCCAGATAACTTCGAGGTTGCCCATTTGTGCCGGTTTCAATGATCAGTGTCCCGCCATTTATCGGATCGGCATAGCCGGAAAGGTCTTCCTGATCGAATACTGGAAGGTGCACCAGAACAGATATCGCAAGGATCAGTAACGGGAGTTTTTTCATGGACCTTAATTTGAACCGGGTTCCTCCTGAATCCGATATCGGCCTTTACCAGAAGGCGCCAGCGTTCGATTTTTGTTGAGCGTCATCCAAAGATAAGAACCAAATCGAATTAAACACCTGGTTCGTAAACTTCCATTAAGAAACGGGGCAGCTGCTATTGAAACCTCCGTCGGCTTTTCCAATCTGAATTTGTTTACGGTATGAATATTAAAATTAACCTGACGTGTTGTATAGATATTCCGGCCTACTTGAGCACCCAATTACTTAAAGCTCCCATCCTTTCCGATATTCTCTCACAAGGAACTTATTGGCTTCCGGAATGTTTGTAATTTTCATATTAGCAGCATCATAGTCGACCTTTTTCCCTGCTCGTAATGCCACTGCTCCGAGAAGGATGGCCTCCGTAACTGGTCCTGCATAAATAAAGCTTCCGGGTGACTGGGTGTTATTTTTAAAGGAGTTGATCCAGATATCGTTACTGTCTTGTCCTGATGGATCGGGAGCGGATTCTTTTACCAGCATCGTGTTTTCAGTGTACAGCACCGGGTTTTCACCCCTGAAGTCGCCGATTATTTTTCCTTTATCACCAACGAACATCATTCCTTCCTTTTTCAATGATTCACCTCCTGCACCCAGCTCGTCAGGGGTAACAGGTTTCATGCCTCCGTCGTACCAGAAAAGATCAAAGGGTGGAAGTTCTGCCTGGGCTTCGAATTTAAAACGGATGATACAGGATAAGGGGAATGCAACATCATTTTTAACACCTACAGCCACATTGTCCTGCAGTGCACAAGTTGTTGCGGCGTATGTTTCAGCGCTTTTAGCCGGGGTATCAATGCCTAAAGTCATAAAAAGCGGGAAAAGGCTGTAATGTCCCATATCGGCAATACTTCCTGCTCCAAAGTCGTACCATCCGCGAAAGACTGCATGAGTATAGTTTGGATGATAGGGTCGATCAGGTACCGGACCCAGCCATAGATCCCAGTTAAAACCTTTTGGCACAGGTGGTTTATCTGTGGGGTTGGCTTGCCATTGAGGCCACACGGGCCTGTTCGACCAGTTATGTATCTCCTTCAGTTTGCCAATTCGACCTTCGCTGATCCACTTCTTAATAGTATCATAGTCGGGTCTTTTACTCCATGCAAGCAGATGCGTGCTCAGACCTGTTTTTTTGGCAGTGTCAATAGCAAGTCTGGCCTCATACATCCGGTTGGCTATTGGCTTATGAGTGACAACATGTTTCCCTTTTTTCATAGAGGCTATCGCGACAGGTGCATGAAGATGGTCCAAAAAAGCTATCTTTGAACAACAGCTAAAAAGTAGCTTAAATGATCGATTTGAAGCAAAAGAACCTAAATAAGGACTATTATCTCTGGAAAAGTTTCAAAGAAGGTAGTGATGATTCGTTTGGTGAGCTGTACGATCAATACGCTGATGGACTTTATCGTTATGGAATGCATTTTTCCAGAGACAAAGATTTTATTAAAGATTGTATCCATGATCTTTTCCTTGACTTATACAAATACAGGGATAGGCTTTCTATGACGGATAGTATCCGTTTTTATTTGCTGCGTTCCCTTCGAAGGAAAATCAATCAGGAACAGATTAAAACCATTAATCTCATTTACGACAACAATATCATGTCATCGAATGACAATCAGGTACTGGCATTTGAAGATTCGATTATTGCTTCCGAAACCGAAGAGGAGAATAACCGCTTACTGAGGAAAGCCATGGAGAAACTTACAGACCGGCAACGAGAAGCCTTGTCACTTAAATTTGAGCATAACCTGACTTATCCTGAAATTGCCGAAATACTTGATATGACGGTTGAATCGGCCCGTACCGCCATTTACAGGGCGTTGAAAATACTTCGGGAAAGTATTCAGGAGGATAAATTCTCCATTCACTGCTATGTATCTGATAGATAATTAGATATAAAATAATTGAAAAAAAAGTTGTTTTTTTTGTCTATGGTTTGACTAAATCCTTCTTTCCCTTTTTATAAAGGAAACCAAAATGAAGAAAAAGTCAAGCTTAAAGGCAGAAGATATTTTAATTGATGAAAATTTTGCGCAGTCGGCACTTTTGGAAACCAGTGAGAATATTGAAGATACTGACAAAAGTAACATCCAGTCTGCATCCCAAATTTATTCATTTCTGACATCCGACAAAAGTACCTTCCCGGAAACCGAAAAGGAGCAAACAAAAAGCCTGATAAAAGCTTCGGTCAGAAAACTCAAGTGGAAAAGACAACTCGTCCGGATATCAGCAGCAGCAGCACTACTGGTCATTTGTGTTTTAACAGGAATTTGGTATTCCCAAATGAATTCCACATCTGAAATCGTTAAGTATGCTCAAACATTAAGAGGGGCCATTCCTGATCATGACACCAGGTTAATCCTTCAAGATGGCCAGGAAGTTCGGATTGGCAAAGAAGAATCACAAATCCGCTATTCAGAAAATGGAAAGAACATCACCATTGGAACAGTTCGGAAAGTTGTTCAAGAAATAACTTTAAAAAAACCAGGCTACAATACAGTAATTGTTACTTATGGAAAAAGAATTTTCATCACGCTGTCTGAAGGAACAAAAGTTTGGTTAAACTCCGGATCGAAATTGATTTATCCAGCGGTTTTTTCTGAAAATAAGAGGGAGATTTACATCGACGGCGAAGCTGTTTTCGAGGTAACACATTCCGAAGTTAAACCTTTTTATGTAAAAACACGTGACTTTGATGTAAAAGTTTTGGGAACTGTTTTTAATGTCAGCGCCTATTCTGACGATAAATATTCCAGCACGGTGTTGAAGCAGGGAAAAGTTGAACTCAGCTACAAAGGGAATGCAATTTTGACTAAAAAAAAGTTGACTATTTTGCCAGGGGCGAGGGCAGTTTTTGACCCCGATAAAAATGCTTTTTCACAGCAACAGGTAAATCCTCGGGATTATATGTCCTGGCATGATGGCTATCTTATTTTTTGTAGTGAAAAACTGATCAGCATTTTGAAAATATTAACACGGTACTACAATGTTGAGATACTTTTACAAAACGTCCGATTGCAAAATGAGACATTCTCAGGAAATCTGGATTTAAAACATTCTCCTGCCGAAGTATTGGATATCATAGCTCAAACCACACCATTCATATATGAATACGAAAACAATAAATTTATAATAAACCCTAAATAATTACTTGCTTGTCACCAGATTTGATCCTAAGAAAGAAAAAAAGCCTGCAGATGTTGCTGCCATCTGCAAGCTTGAGATTTTAACTAACAACGCTTTATCACGGTATTAATTAAATGAACGACAAACAAAAGTATGAAATTTTTTTATAATGGTGCTTATTCCCAGCGTTTTTGGGAATTTTATCCACGTGTATTTGTAATTATGAAGATAACAGTGTTCCTTCTTCTGATTGGCGTTGGTAGTGTTTTTGCGAATCCTTCTTATTCGCAGAAGACGCAAATCTCAATTCATTTGAAAAACGGGACGATGAAACAGCTTTTTGAAGAAATTCAAAAGCAAAGTGAGTTTATCTTTTTTTACAAGGATAGCCACGTGGACCTGAACAAAAAATTAAACATTGAGTTGGAAAAGGCTACTGTTCAGCAGATTTTGGAACAGGCTTTAGTTAATACAAATCTAAGGTATAAAATTTCCGGCCGTCAGATTGTTGTACTTCGTGAAAAAAAACAGGCTGCTCCGGAATATAAAACTGAGCGAGCTTTAATCAGGCAACCTGAAAAGATTAGAATAAGCGGGAAGATTTCGGATCGAAAATCAGGTGAAGCAATACCAGGAGCTACTGTTATAATAAATAACACTACTATAGGTACGATTACAACTATTAGCGGAGAGTTTAGTTTAATTATACCCAGTGATGTAAAATCATTCACCGTATCGTTTATCGGGTATGAAAAACAAGAAATTGAAATAAAGCCCCCCTATTATTTTAACGTCTTATTGAATCCCGGAATTGAGGAGTTAGGTGCAGTAGTTGTCACTGCTCAGGCACAAGGACAAATTGGAGCCAGACTGCAGCAGATCAACTCCCTGACCATAAAAAATGTGATATCTGCTGAAAAGCTGCAACAAAACCCTGACGCTAACGCTATTGAGGCTATTGGAAGACTCCCGGGTATTTCAGTTGACCGTTCCGGTGGGGAGGGGGCAGGATTCAGGCTAAGAGGTTTGGATCAAAGTTATTCGAGTGTTACTATAAATGGAGAGCCACTTCCTGTAGGATTAAACGTGATTTCAACCTATGCACTTCAAGGCGTTGAGGTATATAAATCTCTGACACCTAACTTAGAAGGTAATGCTGTAGCAGGTACGATAGACCTTACGCTGAGGGAAACCCCTAAAGGTTTTCATTATGGAGTTATGGCTCAGTCCGGCTATAATGCTCTAAACAATTATTTTAGCAATTATAATTTTGTAGGACAAGTAAGTAATCGCTTTTTAAATGACAAACTTGGGGTCTTACTTTCGCTGAATGCTGACCGTGCAAACAGGAGTGTAAATCTAATGAATGTAGGGTATAACACCAACTACTCTACAAACCTTGGAGACCCGTTTTATATTAGTAATATGGGTTTTAATATTAACGAAAGAATAAATTATAAGCAATCAGCGATGCTTTCGTTAGATTTTGCAGCTAGTAGCTCTACTACCCTTAATTTTCACTCATTTGTATCTGCGAGTAATTCCTATACAGCGAATCAATCAAAAACTTATGCTCCGGAAGGTACTATTGCTACTGTTCCAATTGGTGTTAATATGAGTGAAACACCAGAATACAGAAACTATGGGATTACAAGTGACTTTAGTGGAAGAACCAACTTTATGTTTCTTAATTCATCCTTACATTATGGTATAAGCCATTCTTATAACAAACTTAACACTCCCGGCACAAAATCCTGGAATTATAATTCTGAAACCAGAGCTGATGGCTTATATAGGGATAGTTTAAAAGTTTATTCACCTGCACAGATTGCCGACCACTTTGATGATTCATTAAGCAACTTAGTAAATACACAGTTAATTGGTATGAGCTATGATCAAACTCAAGCTAATAACTGGAGTTTAACTCCTCGCCTGGATTATGAAATACCTTTTGAAATTGGGTCAGGTTTATTCAATGGAAAAATTCAAATAGGAGGAAAATATCGCTTAACTCATAATTATGTTAATAGAACTTTGGGCAATGCTGCTGCCGGCGGCAATGCCGTTTTTGAAGACTATATAGACAAGACTTTTGACTGGTCAAAAGGAAGGCCCGCTGTTGAACTGTTAGTAACAGGGCAGGAAAATAAGTTTTTGGGGGGCGATTATATTTATGGGGATACGTATTCATTTGATCGTAACAATCTTGTTTATGATATATGGCAACAACACGGAAAAGATAAGTACCTCGCAGGATCAAGCGGCGGTTTGGAGGATATTCCCCAGTACTCGGGGTTTATCTATGATTTAAACTCTTCAGCAATGAACGATCTGGACCAAACACAACAGTATGCTGCAGGATATATCATGCCGGAAATTAATATTGGAAAATGGCTCATGTTTATGCCCGGTCTGAGGTATGAATATCTTGTAGTAGATATGAAAGCCTACCAGGGTCATGCGGTTACGCGTACATACTCTGTATATGAAGATCTGGCGTCAGCTTTTGGGCTTATAGATACACTCGCTCGTCGTGAAGATAAGTTTTTGCTTCCTATGATGCACCTTCGTATAAAACCAACCAAATGGTTTTATGCCCATTTCTCCTATACCCACACTCTAAGGCGACCAGGTTCGGAGGTGGCGCCATTTGAATATTATAGCGCTCAGGATGCATCTTCTTACTCATACACAGCGGGAAACCCGAATCTGAAGTCAGAGTTATGGCGAAGCTATGATTTGCAATTTACATTTCATAACAGCAAAATTGGGCTGCTTTCTATTACAGGATTTAATAAAACTGTACAGGACAAACTATGGTCAAGATCATATAAAAGAATACAAGGGGACTCCATACCAAATCCGGTGTTTAGAGATAATGACCTGGTAAATATGACTGTTTACGAGAATCATCCTTACGACATTATTCTCCGTGGATTGGAAGCAGAGTGGCAGACCTCGTTTTGGTATCTGCCTAAACCACTCTCTTTCTTTACATTGAGTGCTAATTATACTTATACTCATGGTGAGTCTCCCAATCCTTACACAGCTCTATATAAGTATAAACCTGCTGGTTCGCGCTATGAATTAACGGGACGAAAAGACTCTGTTGTAGTAACGCCAATGACAGGAATACCAGACCACATGGCAAATGTAACCTTGGGCGCAAAAATAAAAGGGTTTGAAGCCTATCTCTCTTATCAATATGCATCAGAAAAGATACAAAGCACACACCCGAACGATTTACGCCTGTATGTGATCAGAGAACAATATAGCCGTTTTGATTTTAATGCATCCTATGGTTTCAATTTAAAAAACAAAGGCACACTGGAAATTTTATTTAAGGTAGCTAATTTCACCAATAGTGAGGACAGAATCAGGTATAGAGGAGAGTATCGGCCCATTAGTGTGGAGCAATATGGTGTGACGGCAGACCTTGGTGTGAGGTATAAATTTTAAAGATAACTATAGAAAATAATTTATCGGGTTCTACGCTTTTCCGAATTTATATGTAAAACAATTTTTTTAGTACTAACATTAAAAACAATTCTTATGAAAAAATTTAACTTAATGTTCATTTCGTGCATGTTAGCATGTACGTTACTAGCAACAGCGCAAGACATATTGGATGTTGCGCCAGGTACAGGAACACTCAATGCTGCTATTAAGGCCAATGGCGGAAACAAAATTTACCGCTTGCAAAACGGTTATAACGGCTATTATGTTCTTGATGAGATTATCAATAACACCGGTTTTAAGCTTACCATTATAGGGGGGGGGACTCCAGATGCCGGCGATCCGAAACCTACTATGCCGCCTACTGTACAAACAAGTGGTACAGGCGGGGTTCCATTTTCTTATATGTTTACGGCATATGATCATATTACGCTGAGAGACATCTATTTTAACAATGCTACTGCCGATGGGGTCTTTAATCCCCAGTTTTTTATGCTAATAGGAGGAAACGATGTCAGAGTTATCATTGATAATTGTGTTCTTGACCCGGCCGGAAGTCCGATTCATTGCACTGGTGGAAGCCCAAAGATCTATATTACAAATAGTCTGCTAAACAGGCTGACAAACAATACTATCAGTGTAAATGGCCCTGTAAACTTTCATTTCCCTAATAGTGATTACGGCATCGATACTTTATTTGTAGAGAATAATACGTTTATAGGATTGAGTACTGCAGTCTTTTCAGATGGACTCTCTGCCAAAAGCAATGTTACATGGATAAATCACAACACTTTCCTGCACCACAAGTGCCAGATAGATTGGATGGCTAACCAGGTGAAGTTTTTCTTTACCAACAACTTAATGTATGATTGTCATGTTATCCCTTATGAAAAAGCCTGGGTAGGAGGTGCCTGGGACAATTATCCTATCGGTGGTGTGTCAGAGTTGTTGTGGTCTGCCCCTGACGATAGTGTAAAAGTTGGTGGGGTGTGGGAACCTTTTGGTTACCAATATATGACCAGTTTTGTTGCTAATAACATTGAATTTAAAAATCAACAATTTATTGACAATCTGGACGCACTGTATACCTGGACCAAATCAAAAGGAGCAGCTAACAGCATGTACTTTCAACCGCTTGTTTGGACACCTGATGCGCCTGCACGCGGTATAATTTTAGATACTGCACTGGCAAGGAATCCTCAGTCTAAAATATACAATAATATGGCATATCCTAATTGGAAAGCTGCAAATAACAAATACGATATTAATCCCACCTTTACAGATCATCGTATAGATTCACTATCTGCCATATTAGCTGCATGGGCTTTACCTGCAACCAAGAATGACTATTTTGCCAGTTATTATGATGGTGGTACCGCTTTCACAAGTCTGAATTGGTATTGGGATCCGGATGGTAAGATGGGTCAAAATGAAACCTGGCCCTTGTTTGATGGAACTTATACCAATTCTGCTGCACTTACCGGAGGACTTGATGGATTGCCTATTGGTGACTTAAACTGGTTCTCTGAAAAAAAGGTAATCTGGGAAAAAAACGCTAAAGCCATTAAGAAGCATATATTATCCCTGAATGTTGAGAAAATGGATCTTGCTGCTTTGTCAGATCAGGATATTGTATGGGATTTTGAGAAAGATGCACAGGGATGGCATGACCTGGGTGCAGGTCGTGATGTAACAGCAAGTTGGGATAATGGATCATTGAAGATGACCTATTTTGAAAATTCACCCGGCCAGGGCCCGCAATTATGGTTTGCTGCAGTTCAGGTTGAATATGATGAATTTGATGCAAGCAAATATCCTTACCTGGAGATATATTACAAACCATTTAACTGGCCTACAACATCACCGGTAAAAGTCCTTGTAACCTTTACAAACAGTAACAACGAACTTGTTTATTCTTATGCAACACTTGATCCGACAAAAGACTTTGTTTCTATTGACATTGCCGCTTTTGATCCTACCTGGGGAAAACCTTATGTTGGTAAGATGAAATCGGTTCAACTCGAACTGCCTCATAATGGCGATCCTGCATCTAATCCTGCAACTGGTTGGTTTGGAGCCTGGACTATGATTGATAAGGTTGTTCTCACTGCAACAAAAACCGGAACCGGCATTGACACCAAAAACGCAATCAGTGAATCGTTTTCAATATATCCCAATCCTGCATCTAAATCATTTTATGTTTCAGGTACTGGTGCAGACCTAATATCAATTTATAACGCATCAGGAGGACTCATTAAAAAAGTTATAAAAACGGATCGAAGCATTTCTGTTGAAGGCTTTGCCAAAGGTTTATACTTTGTTAGAATTGAATCAAAAGGTGTAACCGAAATTAAAAAGCTAATAGTTAAATAAAAAAATTCGCCCATAGTTTGCCCTGAGGGCAAACTATGGGCGAATTTTTGCAAAAGAACAAGTGTGTCAAAATTGAAACTTCACTGTGCAGTATAAAAGCCGAAAGTCTTGATCACATGAAAAGATATTTCCTGCTATTATTGTTTTTACCTTCCATGCTATTCGCACAAAACTCTATTGTGTGGGACTTTAATTATGACAGTGAAGGCTGGCATGACCTGGGTGCGGGTCGTGACGTAAAGGCAACCTGGGAGGATGGCTCGTTAAAGATGACTTATTTTGAAAATTCACCCGGACAGGGACCTCAGTTATGGTTCGCGGCTGTTCATGTTGACCAAGTATTTGATGCAAATAATTGTCGCTATATTGAGATATTTTACAGGCCTTTTAACTGGCCTATAACTTCACCAATAAAATTCCTTGTGACTATTAAAAAGAGTAACGACGAACTTGTTTATGCTTACGCTGATCTTGATCCGGCAAAGAATTTTGTATCCCTGGATATTGCTACTTTAGATCCAGGTTGGGGAACACCTTATATTGGAATGATGAAATCAGTTGAAATCGAACTTCCTCACACTGGTGCTGCAGCGGCCAATCCTGCTACCAATTGGTTTGGGGCATGGACTATGATAGACAAAGTTGTACTGACCAACACACTGGCCATTCCACCATCAACAGATAAAGTTTTGCATTGGACTTTTGATCAGGATTTCGCCGATTCTACCGGCAATATTACCGGCATTGCCAGTGGCAACCCTGCAATTGATGCTTCATCTGCAAAAGAAGGGTCCGGCGCATTGGTTTTAAGCGGCAGCGATTACCTGACATTGCCGGCAAACCCTGTTTTTTCTTCCGATAAAATTACCTATACTTTCTGGATAAAAACTCCTGCTGCCGGACAGGCAGATTCGGCAATTCCATCCCGTATTATCTCTTATGGCAGCGGGAATTTTGAATTAGCATTGGATCAGGGCAATCTTAGTTTGGGCGCTTACCGTTCCTGGTATAACCTGGTAACTCCCTGGATAAATAACGTTTGGCAACGTGTTGCATTGGTTGTGGATGGAAGCAACTTGTCATGCTTTATAAACGGAATAAAGATTAGTGAGACCATCATGCAATCAGCTATGGATCGCTCAGGTAACCTGGTTATAGGCATTAACGGTCTAAAGGCTATTATAGATGAATTATCCGTCTATAATTACGTGCTCTCCGATAAAGAAATCGCTGAGGATGGATTGGTTCCGCCAGGTACAGTTGCACCATGGACTTTCGATACTGACCTTCAAGGTTGGCATGAAATATCAGATGGGACCAACAGAGATGTTACCCTATCATGGGCTGACGGAACAATGGTAATGACATACACAGACAAGGCTACCAATAATGGTCCGCAGCTTTGGTTTCCACAGGTTGAAGTAAACACGGGATTTAATGCTGATTTATATCCCTATTGCGATATTTATTACCAGACTGTTGGTTGGCCTGTGAGCTCAGCGGTTAAAGCCTCATTAGAATTTACAAAGGCTGATGGTTCTATTGCCTATTCTTATTTCGATCTGAATCCTTCAGAAACCTTTGTTCGGGTTGATATACCTAATACTGATCCGGGATGGGGTGTCTTATACTCTGGCAAAATAACATCCGTCAGATTAGAAATCCCACATAATGCATCTGCCACTCCGGTAGAAGATTGGTTTGGTGCCTCTGTAAAAATCACGAAAATTGAATTAAACAATACTCAGCCTCCTGTAGAGGATGCATGGAATACGACACTTGAAAATAGTGTTTTTACGAAATCCGGAATGGACAGGCTAAACAATCAATATTATCAATATCAGCCTATTGGCTTGGGAGGTACGGTAATGCGCGTTGATCCATGGGGGTTTGGTTATCAGCGGGCTCCTGGAGCGGCCACTGATCCCTGGCATCATCATGAACCCTATTTTGGGTATGAGTATTGGTGGGATAAGGAGGGGCACCGGTTTAATCCTTTTCGGCTCAAGGCAGGGTATGGCGCTTCTTTTAATCCCGGTACCATTACTTCTTTCAATCAAAGTCTTGACATTCGTACGGGTGAACTTGTCATTAATTTAACACTGGATGTTGATGGTACTTCATTTACAACCCAGCGAAATGTTCTTGTTACTCCTGAAGGCATCCTGGTAATAAGGGTAAAAGACTCAGGGGCTCCTTCTCCCCTAAAGCTGAATGTTCTGGTAGAGAAAGATGTCAGAATATATCAGAATTATGGTATTTATGCAGTTCCCCATGATCCATGGACAGGCTCCGCAACTTTAAGAGAGTTTGAATCCGCGATACAGGGAGGTGTAGTAACTGCAACCAGGCCTGGAACAAGTACTGCAGCATTGGCAGTTGCTGTAGAGACACAATCATCTGTTGCACTCTCAGATAGCAACACTGTATACAGTACAAGTGAAGCAGATGGAACAGTGACTTTTTATATAGCCCCGGCTTCTTCTTTTAATCCTGCAACTCAGGAGGTTCCATGGGATCATGCCTGGAATGCGGCCTTTGCAGCCAAACAAAAAGGATATGAAGTACTGCGGCAGGAAACTGCTGATTGGTGGACTAACTATTTAAACCGTTCAAAAATATCCGTTCCGGATAATACGGTTGCTAAACTTTATGCTCAATCGTTATTTTATCATGGTGTTTATTTTGGAGAATCGGCAATTCCACCAGGGTGTAATTCTACAGATATCGAAAGCTTTGCCGGAGCCATCTGTCCTGAGTACGATTTAATGTTCAGCCAGCTGGCGCTGGTTTATACAGGACATCTTAACGAAGCAAAAAATATTGCCGACTGGACCTATAGTGTACTTCCCAAAACTAAAGCCTATGCTACCGGCGGAATATCGCAGTGGAATGTTTATAAGCAATACACAGGGGGTGCAAAATATACTACCTTAATGGGATATGACGGAGCACAAACGATTCTGCCAACGGAAGGCGAATCGGTAGCACTGCATTATAATGCTTCCGGAGCAAATTCTGCTTTAATGGCTCTTTCCTACCTCGATTACAGTGATGACGTTACATTCAAAGAACCAGCCTACGACATTCTTAAATCAACTACACAAGTTTCTCTGGAAGATTTAATGTATGATAACCGCTACGATGCTTACCGTGATAAAAACGTTCCAAGTGCCGTTCAACAAGCTTCTGCTCTTATGGGATATTCCCAATGTGTTAAAAGAGGAATTGCAGCTCCGGAATGGTCAAAATATGAAGGTAAAATATTAATTCCTGCAACTACTTTGAATGGAGAACCCCTGATAGCAGGAGGAGTAGGAGCAGCCGCCCAGGAAGGAGTTGGGGATGCTACATGGTTGCAACACATCTGGTGGGACGGAGTTGTAAGCAAGCACAATCCTATGGCCCTTCCAAGCTATGAAAATTCAGCAAAATCTAAAACAGGTGATTATGTTTTTAATAACGGCTGGATGGGAGTTGTTGCCTCAAAATTATACCTTGGTAACGATGCTTTATCCTGGTTACAGAAATTTCAAATGCCAGACAACATTCTCTATGATCAAACCTGTTTTACCGAGGCCAGGGGCCAGTTTAACTTTACTCCGGAAATAGGTGCCCATGGTGCATACATTTGTAATTTATCACAGATGCTGATAGACCCGGATGACGACCAGGTAATCGACATCTTTCCCGCCATACCTGATGCCTGGGAATACAAAAATGTTGCTTTTACCGACCTGCTTACTAAAGGAGCAATTTCTGTGTCTGCAAATCGTGATCTTCAGGGTGTTACGGTGAACGTGACGAACAATTCCGGGTCCACTCAGGACAGAGAGATACGAATTAAAATTCCACGATTACTCTTTGTTGACGGACTTGAAATGTCAGCCATACCTGACGGATTTATAGTTAATAATATCTCCTTACAGCCCGGGGAAACAAAAAGCTTTGAATATACATTCAGTTCAATGGGAATTACTTCCACTAATAAAACTGAAGGTCCCGGATTTAAGGCCGACCTGTTCAGAGTATATCCCAATCCAATTTCCAGCAGCTTTCTGATTATTACAAACTCTGAGAATATTGACGAGCTGTTGATTTATTCCATGACAGGGGAAATGGTAAAGAAATTTAAAAACCAGAAGCATAGTTATGATATCGGGGGATTAAAAGCAGGAATTTACATAATACGAATTAAGGCCGGCAATAACTTATATGCCAGTCGTTTATGTGTATTAAAATGAGGCTTTCCCCAATGGAATTTTGAATTACTTGTTGGTAATAATAAACCAATTATTGAATAGAAATACGTTAATAGTTTTTACTTAAGTTTAATATATTAATAACACTAAAATGAAAAAAGGAATTGTTTGGTTAATTATGTGCCTGTTTTTCATGTCTTTAACAACTAAAGCACAGGATATTGTTTGGGACTTTGCAACAGACATGCAAGGATGGCATGACCTGGGAGCAGGTCGCGATGTAACAGCAAGCTGGGAAGACGGCTCGCTAAAAATGACCTATTTCGAGAATTCACCCGGACAGGGTCCGCAATTATGGTTTGCGGCAGTCCAGGTTGAAAAGGTATTTGATGCAAGTACCCATCGCTATCTTGAGATATTTTATAGAACGTTTAATTGGCCGACATCATCACCGCAAAAGTTTCTTGTGGAAATGATAAATAGTAATAATAAACCGGTTTATGCTTATGCAGACCTTGATCCGAAAAAAAATGCAGTTTCAATAGATATTGCAAAATTAGATCCCAATTGGGGGGAAACATATACAGGTACTATGAAAACAGTCTACCTCGAAATTCCTCACAATGGTGCAGCAGCGGCAAATCCTGCAACAAGCTGGTTTGGAGCATTGACTGTGATAGATAAGATTGAGCTTACAAATACACAAACAGTTGAAAATCCGTTAGATACTAGTATGATTTTTCAATTACATTTTGAAAGGTGTTACAGGGCTGATATGCGCGTTGCCGCTAAAAAGGCAGGCGTCGATGCGGATCCTTTCAAACCTATTTTTCACATCATGCCCGAGGCAGGTGCTGCCGGAGACCCCAATGGACCCATCTATGCCAATGGAAAGTACCACATGTTTTTTCAGCATGCACCTGAATTTGTAAGAAACCTACCTTTGGATCAGTGGGAAGAGGGTGGCACGGCAAATGGTTTACCTTATAGTGGTACAGGTTGGGGACATGTTTCAAGTGTCGATCTTGTTCACTGGGAACATGAACCCATTGCACTCATGCCTGAGCGTGGCTCGTACGATCCGAATTTTTGTGCCTCCGGCACTACCGTGATAGACGATGAAGGCATTCCGACTATCTTTTACACCGCAGCAGAACCGCAAACCCAGTGTATTGCCCGAAGTAAGGATCCAAACCTGCGTGCGTGGAAGAAAGAAACGACTAATCCGATTCTCCGCGCCCCTGCGTATCCAGGTTACAGTAGGGGTGGTTTTCGTGATCCTTTTGTGTGGAGAGAAGGTACCACCTGGCAGATGATAACTTGTGCCGGTATTACTGATACGATCAGTCGCGGAGCAGCGATGCATTTTCACTCGGAAAACCTGATGGACTGGGAATTCATGGGGCCTTTCGCTTTAGGCAATGAGTCGCATTGTACAGCTTGGGAATGTCCTAATTTCTTAACATTTAATGAAGGCAAAACTGGAGTCCTTATTGTATCTCCTTTGTACGATAATCTTGAGCTTACCGATCATAATCCCCGTAATAATGTATTATATAGCATAGCGCCTTATGCCGGTAGTGGAAATTTTAAAGTTGGAGATTTTAAAAGACTTGACGTAGGACACCCCAATGACTTCTATGCAACAACGAGTATGAAAACTCCTGATGGTCGCTGGCTGAACTGGGGTATGAACATCGGTGGCAGCACCCAGGGAGATTGGTCTACCCATCTTTCCCTGCCACGTGTGCTGAGTGTTCGTCCGGATGGGTTACTCAGTCAGGAGCCAATTGTCGAAATGGAAGCTCTGCGGCGCAATCACTGGGGTGCTGTCGATATAGCGTTAAATGGAAACTATGTTCTCGCGCCAACCAGTGCCACCTGCGAGGTGATTGCCGAAATAGAGCTGGGTACAGCGAAGAAAGTTGGTTTGGATTTGCGTGGTTCCAGCGATTTTAGGACAAGCAGCCGTATCTATTTCGATGTTGATCAAAAGAAATTGCATTTCGGGAATTACGATGTGGAATTTGAGTTGCTGGAAGGCGAAAACGTATTGAGAATCCATGCCTTTGTTGATCGTGGTATCATAGAAACATTTGTGAATAAACGGGAAGTGGGAACCTTGCGCCCACTCTATAATATTAATTATCAGTCACTAAGGCTCTTTAGTGAAGGAGGTACTGCCCGTGTAAGGACTGTTGATGTATGGGAAATAGGATCGATTTGGGAGGCTACTTTGCCATTAGGGGAGAATAGTTCAGAAGATAAAGCAGGATCGTTTTCAATTTATCCTAATCCCGCATCTAAATCATTTAATGTTTCAGGTACTGATATAGACCAAATATCAATATTTAATACATCAGGAGTACTTGTTAAAAAGATTACAAAAACAGCTCGAAACATTTCAGTTAAAGGCCTTGGTAAAGGATTGTATATTGTTAAAATTGAATCTAAAGGTGTATCTACAACGAAAAAACTAATTATTGAATAAAAATACGCTCATAGTTTTTACTTAAGTTATATTTAATAACACTAAACAATACTCCGGTAACTTTAAATTAAACGATATTAACAATTCCATGTTGACAAAACGCTTGATGGGAGCGCGATAGCAAAAGAAAAAAGCATCTGGTTTGTAGTCGCTAAACAGAACAAAATTCAG